>NZ_CP147916.1:1258205-2516410 GCF_039645955.1 Thiomicrolovo immobilis | reverse complement strand
TTCAAGCAGCGTAAACATGGGGCTTTACAAAAAGGATTCACAGGTGAATAACTTTTTTCACAGGGGGAAAAATAGGTGGTAATTCTCGGAATCGACCCTGGGACGCGCAACTGCGGATACGCATTGCTCGAACTCGACGGCGCAAAGATGCGGCTGATCGAGGCGGGCCTGATCAAAATGAAACCCGAAGCGCTGCAGCTGCAGATTCCCCAGATGGTGGAGGCGCTCGAGCAGCTTTTCAGGGCGCACCAGATCGACGAAGTGGCGATGGAAGATATCTTTTATGCGCACAATCCAAAAACGGTGATAAAATTGGCACAGTTCCGCGGTGCGATTACGTTAAAATTGTTACAGGAGTTCGGACAGTTTGACGAATATACTCCCCTGCAGGTGAAAAAAGCGCTGACGGGCAAAGCCAAAGCGGCCAAGGAGCAGGTCGCTTTCATGGTGAAACGGCTGCTGGGCATCACCCGGGAGATCAAACCGCTCGACATCACGGATGCCATCGCGGTGGCCATTACCCATGCCCAGCGGGTCAGACTCGCGAAAAAGGAGACAAGATGATGGAGTGGATCAAGGATTATGCCGTTTTGTACGAGGATCCCATGACCTGGCTGATCGTCGCGCCGGTGATTTTCGGCATTATCTACGTTGCCGTCAGTTTTTTCGGGGAACGCGGCAGATAAGCGGCCGAGCTGAAAGGGAAGCGGCATTTTTTCGCCGCCGCCGTTGCTTTCAAGTACCGATGGTACAATACCCCAATTTGTCATTTGCGGAGCGTCAGGATGCAGGTTGAATTCCTCGAAGTCGATACCCCCTCGAACGTAGCGGTTTCCGCCGCGCGGACCTGTTATTTCCCCAACGGCATCGTCACCCCCGACGCCAGCGCCTCCTGGAGTAGAAAAGATGACCTGCTCCAGGGGATCTTCAAGGGCGGGCATCACACGACGCTGATGCATACGCATGTCACGATGCTTATTTCGGGGATGAGCCGTCACCTGATCTGGCGGCTGCTGCACGCGCACCCCTTCTACAATTCCGAACAGGTCTCCCAGCGTTACGCGAAGATGAAGATCGAGAACTTCGTCTATCCCGCGGCGGGAGAACGCAGCGATTGGGAAGCGTACTACCAGCACTGTTTTGACGATTACGAACAGCTCATCGAAGTGCTGCTGCCGGACGTCGAGGCGGTCGTGCCGAAGTTCAGAAGGAAAGACAGCCGCAAAAAGGCGCAGGAGATGGCCCGGTACGTCCTGCCCGGGGGAATGAGTGCCTACCTTTACCATACCGTCAACATCATCACCCTTCTGCGCTACATCGCCGTGGCCAAAGCGATGCCCGAGTGCCGCGCCGAGGCGGAGGAGTTCGCCGCGATCATCGCGGAGGCGCTCGTGAAGATGGATGCGTCGCTGGCGCCGCTGGTGGAACATGCCAGGGAAGCCGCCCCGGTCTTCCCGGACTTCGATATGGCGGCGCACAAAGCGAAAATCGGCGTAACGAATGAAGCCGTCAAGGTGTACGACATCGTCGGCGACGCGGCCTTCGACGTCAACGAGAACTATGCGGACGTCTTGCGCTTCTCGCAGATGCTGCCCGACAGCGGCGTGCTCGGCGGGTTTTCCACCTATACCCGCCTCTCGCTCTCGGCCGATGCGCAGAACCAGCGCCACCGCCGCTCCCCGGCCGTGCGCCCTGCCCTGGAATCGATCTACGCCCGGAACGCCTATACCCCGCCGATCATCGCGAAAAATCCCGAAGCGCTCTCCATTTACGAGCGGGCGATCGCGCGGAGCTACGACTTTTTCGAAGTGCAGCGGGAGCTGCTCGGGTTCGGCGAGGCGGCCTACGCGCTCAGTAACGCCCACGAGATCGAACTGGTGGAGCGGGACGAATTCACCTCCTTCCATCACAAGGCGCAGATGCGGCTCTGCTACAATGCCCAGGAGGAGATATTCGATATCGTCTACGGCCAGGTGAAACAGCTGCGCGCCATGGGCGTGCCGGGAGCCGAGGAGCTGCTGCCGCCCTGCGCGACACGTTTCGCGATGAAAATACGGCCGACCTGCCCGGAAGGGGACCACTTCTGTGGGATCAAGGTCTGGAAACTGGAATTTGAAGATTACAAGAGGGAGATATGATGCGTATTGCCATTGCGGCGCTGGCGCTGCTGATCGGCCTGGCGGGCTGTTCGACCAAGAGTATTCGCGTCGGCGGAATGATGTGTCCGGAGGGGTACTCGCAGGAGCAGATTCATCAGGATATGCAGGAGTGCCGTTTCTACGGTCCGGCCGAGGATGAAGCGGCAGCCAAGGCGGCTTTCCCGAGAGACGTCGAGCCTGAATGCATCAAGTGCCTCGAAGAGAAGGGTTACAAGATTAGCGAATGAGACCCGACGCGCGATTTCACGGCATTCAGGACGACTTCCGTGCTCCCTATGCCCGTGACCGTGACCGCATTATCCATTCGGGCAGTTTCCGCAAGCTGGAGTACAAGACCCAGGTTTTCCTGAACCAGGAGGGGGATTTTTTCCGTACCCGCCTTACCCATTCGCTCGAAGTGAGCCAGATCGCCCGTTCGATCGCGGCGGAGCTCAGCCTGCGCGAACCGCTCGCCGAAGCGATCGCCCTCGCCCACGACCTGGGCCATACCCCCTTCGGCCATGTCGGCGGCGATACCCTTGACGAGTGCCTCAAGCAAGACGGCCATGCGAACGGGTTCGAGCACAATTTCCAGAGCTTCCGGGTCGTGACGGCGCTGGAGAAGCGCTACAGGACCTTCGACGGCCTCAACCTCACCTTCGCGACCCTCGAAGGGATTCTCAAGCACTCCTACCCCTACAAGAAAGCTTTTCTGCCCAAATGGATCGACACGGCGTTTGATCTCACGATGCACCCCTCCGTCGAGGCAATGATCGTCGACCGGGCCGATGAAATCGCCTATATGAGCCATGACATCGACGACGGGGTCCACTCGGGGCTGATATCCTTTGACAGCCTCCGCGGGAATCCTCTGATCGCCGAAATCCTGCAGAAGGTCTATGACGAGGGGATCGACGAGCGTGACGACGAGATGTTCCGCTACCGCTTCAGCTCCCACTTCATCAATCATCTCGTCTATTCGATGCTCGCGTATTCGCAGCCGCGGGTCGCGGCAGCGGCACCGGAACGCCTCCCCTCTTCCGAACCGCTGCCGATCGGGTTTGAACCGGCGCTGGAGACGGAGATCAAGAAGCTTAAAAAGCTGCTCTACCGCGATCTTTACCAGCACAAAAAAATCCTGCGCCACATGTTCGCGGGCAAACAGGCGATCCGGGGGCTCTACGCGGCGTTGACGGCGGAGCCGAAGATGATGCCGGAGTATTTTTTCGCGCAGACCGACTCCCGGGCCCACCACAGGGTCGTTGCCGACTATATTGCCTCGATGAGCGACCGTTTCGCGATGAAGCTTTACAACGAACTCTACGGCCGTATCTGAACGGCCACACCCCTTTCTAACTCCTTTTTCGGTATAATCGCGAAAAATTTTAATGGGCGCAGTCGCCTCATGAAGGAACCCCCCTTGCAAAAAATCAGAAACATTGCCGTAATCGCGCACGTCGACCACGGTAAAACGACGCTGGTCGACGGGCTTTTGGGCCAGTCGGGCACTTTTACGTCCCACGAGCATGTCGATGAACGTGCGATGGACTCCAATGCCCTCGAAAAAGAGCGCGGGATCACCATCCTTTCCAAAAACACGGCGATCCGCTACAAAGAGCACAAGATCAACATCATCGACACCCCGGGCCACGCCGACTTCGGCGGCGAGGTTGAGCGTGTCCTGAAAATGGTCGACGGCGTTCTGCTGCTCGTCGACGCCTACGAAGGTGTCATGCCGCAGACGAAATTCGTCGTCAAGAAGATGATCGCCCTGGGCAAGAAGCCCATCGTCGTCATCAACAAGATCGACAAGCCGGCGGCAGAGCCTGATCGCGTCGTCGACGAGGTATTCGACCTCTTCGTCGCGATGGAAGCCAGCGAAGAGCAGCTGGAGTTCCCGATCGTTTACGCCGCAGCGCGCGACGGCATCGCGAAGATGGACATGGGCGACGAGGACGGCAACTTCGAGTGTCTCTTCGAAGCGATCGTGAACGAGATCCCCGAGCCGGAAGGCGACGCGGGCAACCCGGCGCAGGCGCAGGTCTTTACCCTGGACTACGATAACTACGTCGGCAAGATCGGGATCGCACGTATCTTCAACGGCACCATCAAGAAGGGCGACAGCGTCATGCTGGCCAAAGCCGACGGCGAGATGGTCAAAGGACGTCTGAGCAAGCTGATCGGTTTCCACGGTCTTAACCGCATGGAGATCGATCAGGCGGAAGCGGGCGACATTATCGCCTTTGCCGGTTTCGAGACCGTCGACGTCGGTGACTCCGTCGTCGACCCGGCGAACCCGATGCCGCTGGACCCGATGCACATCGAAGAGCCGACCCTCTCCGTCGTCTTCTCCGTCAACGACTCGCCGCTGGCGGGTACCGAGGGTAAACACGTCACGTCCAACAAGATCAAAGACCGCCTCGAGGCGGAGATGACCACGAACGTCGCGATGCGCCTTGAGACGATCGGCGAAGGGAAGTTCAAGGTTTCCGGCCGCGGCGAACTGCAGATCACCGTCCTGGCGGAGAACATGCGCCGCGAAGGGTATGAGTTCGGTATCGGCCGTCCGGAAGTCATCGTCAAAGAGATCGAAGGGGTCAAGTGCGAACCGTTCGAGCACCTCGTCATCGATACCCCGGACGACTTCTCCGGTACGATCATCGAGCGCCTCGGTAAACGTAAGGCGGAGATGAAGTCGATGGTGCCGATGGGCGAGGGGTATACGCGTATCGAGTTCGAGATCCCTGCACGCGGCCTGATCGGTTTCCGCGGTATGTTCCTCACCGATACGAAAGGGGAGGGGGTTATGAACCACTCTTTCCTCGAGTTCCGCCCGTACTCCGGTACGGTCGAAAGCCGCCAGTACGGTGCGCTGATCTCCATGGAGGGCGGTGTTGCAATGGCCTACTCGCTCTTTAACCTCCAAGACCGTGGCGTCCTGTTCATTGAACCGCAGGACAAGGTCTACGAAGGGATGATCATCGGCGAGCACGCCCGTTCCAACGACCTCACCGTCAACCCGATCAAGGGCAAGGCGCAGTCCAACGTCCGTTCTTCCGGTGCCGATGAGGCGATCAAACTGGTACCGCCGCGCGATATGAACCTCGAAAAAGCGTTGGAGTGGATCGAGGACGACGAACTGCTCGAGGTCACACCGGAGAATGTCCGTATCCGCAAGCGCTACCTGACGGAAAACGAGCGCAAGCGTAACGACCGCAGCAAAAAATAACCGTTTTTTCCAACAGATCCGCCCGGGCGTCACGCTTCCGGGCACCCCCGATTTTTTCCCGATAAATATCCTGCGTTTTAAAGCATTTCAAACCTCACTTTCGCCATAATCGTTTACTTAACAACGACGAGGAATCAGCAGCATGCAGCGCAAACAGATCTACAATCCGGATTCACACGAACACGTCAATGACCGCCGTATTTTCGGGGGCAATCCCACGGGTATTTTCGAGCTCAACAATATCAAATACCAGTGGGCGTACAACCTTTGGGAGATGATGCTCAACAATACATGGTTCCCCAAAGAGGTCGATATGACGCGTGACGCCATCGATTACAAGAATCTGACCGATGCGGAGAAGACGGCTTACGACAAGGCGCTTTCGCAGCTGATCTTCATGGACTCCCTGCAGACGAACAATCTGATCGACAACGTCAACCCCTACGTCACCGCCCCGGAAGTGAACCTGATCCTCGTGCGTCAGTCCTTCGAAGAGGCGCTGCATTCGCAGAGTTACGCCGTTATGGTCGATTCTATCTCCAAAAACAGCGCGGAGATCTACGAACTGTGGCGCCGCGATATGATGCTCAAGTCGAAAAATGATGCGATCGCCGCCATTTATCAGCGTCTGGCGAAGGAGCCGACAGAGCGCAACTTCGTCCTCGCCTGTTTTGCGAACCAGATTCTCGAGGGGATCTATTTCTACAGCGGCTTCACCTACATCTACACACTGGCGCGTTCGGGCAAAATGCTGGGGTCGGCGCAGATGATCCGCTTTATCCAGCGCGATGAAGTGACGCACCTGGTGCTGTTCCAGAACCTGATCAACACCCTCCAGCGCGAACGTCCGGACCTCTTTACTGCGGACCTTAAAGCTGAAGTGTACGAGATGTTCAAGCAGGCCGTCGAGTTGGAGACGGCGTGGGGCAAATACATCACCCAGGGGCAGATCCTCGGCCTCACCGACGGCATTGTCGAGCAGTATATCCAGTACCTCGCCGACGAGCGCCTCAGCAAGGTCGGGTTCGAGAAGCTTTACAACGTTTCGCACCCCATCAAATGGGTGGATGACTTCTCCAAGTTCAACGACCAGAAAACGAACTTCTTCGAAGGCAACGTTACGAACTACTCCAAAGGCAGCCTCAGCTTTGACGACTTCTAAGACGCGTCCGCTCTGCTCCCTGACTTTCGGGACGCAGGGACGCACCTACGATGAAAACCTTGCCGTTCTACTCTCCCTGATCGCCGAAACGCCCGAAAACGCCATCGTCCTGGCACCGGAGGTCTGTCTGACCAATTTCGACTACGACAGCTTTGACGCGGCAGCGGACTTTGCAGCGATCGCCGGGCCGGAGCTGGAAAAGGCGAGCCGGGGACGGACGCTCATTCTGACGATGATCGTCCGGAAAGAGGAGGGGGTCTTCAACGTCGCCCGGGTCTACCACGACGGCGCGCTGCTGCACGAACAGGCGAAGGCAAAGCTCTTTAGCATCGGGGAGGAGGAGCAGTGGTTTGCGGCCGGCGGCACCGAAGCGATCGTCCCCTTCGATGTGGAGGGTATCCGCATCGGCATCCTGGTCTGCTTTGAGCTGCGTTTTACAGCGCTCTGGGAGCAGCTGCGCGGTGCGGAAATCATCTGCATTCCGGCGCAGTGGGGCCGGCTGCGTGCCGCACACTACGACATCCTCGGACAGGCGCTGGCCGTTGCCAACGAGTGCTACGTGCTGCAAAGCGACACCGCCAACAGCGATACGACGGGCCAGAGCGGCATCATCACCCCCTTCGGTGAATGTGTGCGAAACGGCGCAGACGCCCTGCTGGTACAGCCGTTTGAGCTGGACGAAGTGAAAAAGATGCGCCGCTATCTTGATACGGGAATACGATAATGAATGCCATTGCAGCGATGCGAAACAAAAAACTGGCCGAGGCGATACGTGAGCGCTTCGAGATCAGCGACACCGTTTTTGACGCCATTGCGTCGACGAATCGCGAAGTTTATGTGCCCAACGGCTTCAAACAGCACGCTTTCAAGCTCGATGCGCTGCCCATCGGGGCGGCACAGTGGATCAGTTCCCCGCTGACGGTGGCGAAGATGACCGAGTACCTGCAGTGCAGCGATGCCGACAGGGTCTTGGAAATAGGTTGCGGCAGCGGGTACCAGGCGGCGGTCCTGTCGCACCTTTTCCGGGGGGTCTTTACGATCGAACGGATCGAGCCCCTGATGCGCGAGGCGAAAAAACGTTTCCGGGAGGAGGGGATCACGAACATCCACACCCGCACAGACGACGGTCAGCTGGGCTGGAGCGCCTACGCCCCCTTTGACCGCATTCTCTTTTCCGCTTCCGCAGACCACATTCCCCAGGCGATCATCGATCAGTTGGCTCCCCGCGGCGTGCTGGTCGCTCCGATGACGCGTGATGGGGGCCAGGTCATTGTGCGCTATGTTAAAATAGGCGATCAGCTTATTGAAGAGGAGCTTGAAGTGTGTTCGTTTGTACCGGTGCTTGACGGGGTTCAGAAATGAAGATCGGTAAAGTATGGAATGAGAAATTTTCACGGGAGGGGTATCTGTACGGTACCCAGCCCAACAGCTACCTCAAAGAGGTGATGGATGCACTCCCTCAGGGTGCGCGGATCCTTTTCCTCGGCGAAGGGGAGGGCAGAAACGCCTGTTACGCGGCGGAGCAGGGCTTTGAAGCCCATGCCATAGATGCGTCCGAAGTCGGGCTGCAAAAGCTGCAGGAGATGGCAAAGAGCAGGGGGGTGCGCGTCGAGGTCTCGCACATGGATCTGGCACACTGGGAGCCGGAGGAGCGCTACGACGCGGTGCTCTGTTCGTACCTTCACCTCGAGGAGCCGCTGCGCACGGCGGTCTTTGTCAAGGCGCTCTCCGCCGTCAAAGATGACGGCCTGTTCGCCGGCGAGTTCTTCGCGACGACGCAGATCGAACGCGACTCCGGCGGTCCGAAGGCGCCCGAGCTGCTGTATGATCTCAAGAGCTTCGATAAGCTCAAACGCCCCTGGTTCGACTGCGAGGAGCTTGAAGCGTGCAGTATCGAGCTGGACGAAGGGAAGGGGCACCAGGGACTTGCGGACGTCATCCGCGTGCGTTTCCGCCACAACAGCGACCCGCGTTTCAAGATCACGCTGCCGGAACTGACGCTCGGCGCACTGCTGGAGCGTTCGGTCTCGGAATACGGCCAGCGGCCCGTCCTGCGCAACGTCGATGAGAGCGTGGCGCTGAGCTACACCGAATTCGGGGAAGCGGTCGCCGCGCTGAAGACGCGCCTGGCCGATGCAGGCATCGGTATCGGAGACCGCGTCGCGCTTTGCAGTGAAAACATGCCAAACTGGGGGGTCGTCTATTTCGCCGTGACGACGATGGGGGCTGTCATCGTCCCGATCCTCCCCGACTTCCATGACAATGAAGTGCGCCACATTATCACCCATTCGCAGAGTAAGGCGGTCTTCGCATCGGCCAAGAAGCGCGAGGCGCTCGACGAGGGGATACTCTCCTCGCTGGTTCTGCTGGTGCTGACCGAGGATCTCAGTGATGATCCCACCTTCGCCAAACGGAGTCCTACGATCCTTCAGAAGGTCAAGGAGGGGGTAAAGGGCTCTAAACACGCTGACGTGCTTTACAGGCCCTCTGAGGACGATATGGCGGCGATTATCTATACTTCCGGCACGACAGGTAGCAGTAAAGGGGTGATGCTGACGCACCGCGCCCTGACGTTCGAGGCGCTCGTTGCGCAATGCGTGGTCGAGGTGGTGGCGGAGGACCGTTTCCTCTCCATCCTTCCGCTGGCGCATACCTATGAGTGTTCCGTCGGCTTCCTGCTCCCCATTGTCAACGGTGCCAGCGTCTACTACCTTTCCAAGGTCCCGACGCCGAAAATCCTCATCGACGCGATGGCCAAGGTCAAACCGACGGTCATCCTCTCCGTTCCGCTGGTGATCGAGAAGATCTTCAAGAACCGCATTCTGTCGAACTTTCACAAGAACGCGCTTATGCGGACCCTCTATGCCGTACCGTTCATCCGGAAGGCGCTGCATAAGATCGCCGGGAAAAAGCTCCTGCAGACTTTCGGCGGCGAGCTGCGCATCTTCGGAATAGGCGGGGCACCGCTTTCGCCGATGGTGGAACACTTCCTGGATGACGCGGGCTTCCCGTATGCCATCGGTTACGGCCTGACGGAGACGGCGCCCCTGCTCGCGGCCGGCGCTCCTTTTAAGACGAAAGTAGGGGCGATCGGCCCGGCGATCTCCTCGGTCGAGCTGCGCATCGCCGACCCGGACGAAAAGGGGGTCGGGACGGTCTGGGCCAAGGGGCCGAACGTCATGCTCGGCTATTACAAGGATCCGGAGAAGAGCGCAGAGGTGCTGCACGAAGACGGCTGGTTCAATACAGAGGACCTCGGCTATATCGATGCGGAGGGCTACCTTTTCCTCAGCGGACGTTCCAAAAACGTCATACTCGGTCCCAGCGGCGAAAATATCTATCCCGAGCAGCTCGAGGCGAAGATCATGGAGGACGAGCTTGTCGAGGATGCGCTTGTCTACGAGGTCGAAAAGCAGCTCGTGGCGCGGATTCACCTCAATTACGAAATGCTCGACGAACACATGGACATCACGAAGCTCTCCGAGACGGAGCAGCACATTGAGA
Organism: Thiomicrolovo immobilis; assembly: GCF_039645955.1. Classification (GTDB taxonomy): domain Bacteria; phylum Campylobacterota; class Campylobacteria; order Campylobacterales; family Sulfurimonadaceae; genus Thiomicrolovo; species Thiomicrolovo diazotrophicus. Next base: position 2,506,377 of record NZ_CP147916.1, on the reverse strand, counting down.
TTGAAAAACTGCTCGAGCGCATCAAAACAGAGACAAACGAAAGCGTCTCCAGGTTTTCCCGTATCGCGCGGGTGATCGAGCAGCGCGAACCCTTCGTCAAAACGCCGACGAAAAAGATCAAACGTTACCTCTATACGAACGGCTAACGGTGCGTTCGATCCTGTTTGTCTGTCTCGGTAACATCTGCCGCTCTCCGCTGGCCGAGGCGATCCTGCGCTCGCAGGCGGAAGCAAAGGGCATGGCACTGCGGATCGATTCCGCGGGCACGGGTTCCTGGCATATCGGCGAACCCCCCTGCGACCACTCGGTCCGGGTGGCGAAAGCGCATGGCTTGGATATCGGTGCTTTTCGCGCTCGCCAGGTGTGTCCGGGCGATGCGGACGCTTTTGACGTTATCGTCGCTCTGGATGCGAAGAACGTCGCCGATCTCAAACGCATGGGGATGGCTAACGTTTACAAACTGGGCGATTTCGGTTACGGCGGTGAAGACGTGCCGGACCCCTATTTCTTTCCCGGCTTCGAAGGGTTCGAAAAAGTCTTTACGATGATCGAAACCTGCTGCACGACCCTTATGACCCGTCTTGCAACAGGATTAGAGTGAAACCGAACAGTAACTAATTGTTACACATTATCTTTTTATTACCTTATCCGTTATACCATTAAGATTCGGCTGAAAAAAATGCTCCCACAATTCGACACTGTTTTGACGTCTCAAATGGTATGAAGCTGTTTACCGCCGGAGATGTGCCGTGTTGTGAACCTGACAGGGACACTCGATAACCCTCATTGACATGTCACGTACTGCAAAGAGAGGAGAGACGAAAATGACGCATGTCTATCTGAACGCCAACGTCATCAAGGATGCACTCAAAGCCCGTGAGATCACCGAGCGCGAGGCCAAGGAAATGACCAGCAGACTCAAGGGCTGCGAAGTCAAACGGAGCCGGGAAGGGCGCCGTCATAATGAGAAGGTGATCTCCTGATCACCCGCTGAAGGGCGCCTCTGCGTATTTCAAAGAGGCGCCGATAACATACAGGGGAGCGCTTTTGAGCGCTTCCAGACCCGCATAACGGCCCACGGCCAATCCCCACTGCCCATCTTCAAACACTACTGTGATACCTTCATCCGTATCGATAAAGTCCAGCTGTTTGTCGTCGACGAGCCTAGCGTCGTTCATACCGCTCATTTCAAAGCTGATATCGATCCAGTCATAACCGCGGTGTTTGTCCTGAACGGAGAGGGTGAGGGTGGCGGTTGTAGGGCCGTTCAAGGCGAGGGAGCGCAGCATCGCCCCTTCGCCGTTCACGATGCGCTCCAGCAGTTGCGAGGCGGCTGAAGCTGTCGAGAGTGGTTTCACTGACAGCCCACGCATTCCATGGAGCGGTCTTCGACGTCGTTCGTCGCTTCCGGCGACTGTGAACGCAGATAGTAGGTCGACTTGATCCCCAGGCGCCAGGCGAGCATGTAGATCTCGTTGAGGTACTTCCCGCTGGCTTTGTCGAGGGTAATGAAGATGTTGAGGCTCTGCCCCTGGTCGATCCACTTCTGGCGAATAGAGGCCGCTTTGACGAGGATCGTCTGGTCGAGGTCATACGCCGGCGTGTAGAAGGACCAGGTATCCGGACTCAGATTCGGGGCGCAGACCGGGATGAGGCCGGAGAGGTTCTCTTCGTACCATTTGCGTTTGTAGACCGGCTCGATCGTCTGCGTCGTACCTGTGAGGATGGAGATGGAGGAAGTGGGAGCGATCGCCATCAGGTAACCGTTGCGCATCCCCTGTGTTTTGACCGTTTCGCGCAGGCTCTCCCAGTCGTAGGCGGAGGCAAAGAGCCCGCCGCGGTCGACGAGGTTGAGGACTTCGGCGTTGGCGTGGTCCATCGGCAGGATGCCGCGGCTCCATTTGGAACCTTCGAACTCGGGGTAGCTTCCCTTTTCGACAGAGAGGTTAGATGACGCCTTGATGGCGTTATAGCTGACAGCTTCCATCACCTCGTCGATCTTGTCGAAGTGCTCCTGGCTGCCCCAGCTCACTCCCGCTTCGGCGAGCATTTGCGCTTCGCCCATAACGCCCAGGCCGATGGAACGGCTGCGTGCGTTAGTGCGTTTGACCTTCTCCAGCGGGTAGAAGTTGAGGTCGATAACGTTATCGAGTGCGCGTACGGCGATCGGGACGATGCGGTCGATGTCCTCTTTGGTGTTGACGCGGGAGAGGTTGACGGAGGCAAGGTTACACACCGCCGTCGCGCCGTCGACCTTCTCTTTTTCGACAATATAGATCTGCTGTCCGCCGATGCTGTCGAGGGCGGTGACCTTCTTGGCCGGTTTCTCGATCCCGCTGTCGACTTTGACAAGCTCCTCCTCTTCGTAGGTGAGGCACTCACCGTTTTCAAACTTGAGTTTGATCAGGTAGTGGTTCGGCTGGGTGTTCTGGAAGATCTCCGTACAGAGGTTCGAGCTGCGGATGATGCCGTAGTGATCGTTCGGGTTAGCTTTGTTAGCGTTGTCCTTGAAGCAGAGGAAGGGGCTACCGGTTTCGAAGTAACTTGTGAGGATCCGTTTCCAGAGGTCCTTTGCCTTGTGGCGCTCTTTGAGGACACTCTCATTCTGTTCGAGCTCAAGATAACGCTTTTCAAACGCTTCGCCGTGGACTTCGGAGAGCTCTTTGCATTCAAGGGGATCAAAGGTCGTCCAGATGCCGTCCTCCTGGACACGCTTCATAAAGAGGTCGTTGATCCAGAGCGCGGGGAAGAGGTCGTGGGCGCGGCGGCGCTCCTCGCCGGAGTTTTTCTTCAGATCGAGGAAATCGATAATATCCATGTGCCATGGTTCCAGGTAGACGGCAATGGCCCCTTTGCGGGTGCCGAGCTGGTCGACGGCGATGGCGATGTCGTTGGTGATCTTCAAAAACGGTACGGTACCGCCGGCGGCATTCTTGTGGCCGTCGATATACGAACCCATAGAGCGGACCTGGGTCCAGTCCCAGCCGATCCCGCCGCCGAATTTGGAGAGCAGGGCCATCTCTTTGTAACTGTCGAAGATCCCTTCAATGTTATCCGGTGTCGAACCGATATAACAGGAGCTGAGCTGGTGGCGAGTCGTCCGCGCGTTAGAGAGGGTAGGCGTCGCCATCATGACTTCGAACTTGGAGATCATGTCATAGAACTTTTTCGCCCACTCCTGCGGGTTCTCCTCGTTCTGTGCGAGGAACATCGAGACAGCCATGAACATATGCTGCGGCAGCTCGATCGGGTCGCCGCTGCGGTCTTTGATCAGGTAGCGGTCGTAGAGGGTGCGGATACCGAGGTAGGTGAACTGCAGGTCGCGGTCGGGGTCGATATAGGCATCGAGGTCGTCGAGGTCGTACTTGTTACGCAGGCCTAACAGGATGCGACCCTCTTTTTCCCCTTTTTCAAAATACTTTTCCAGTTTGCAGTAACCGGTAAAACCGTTCACACGGTGGTAAAGGTCGAACAGAAACAGGCGTGCGGCGACAAACGTCCAGTTTGGTGCGTCGATATCGATCTTGTCGACAGCGGTTTTGATCAGGGTCTCCTGAATCTCCCGGGACGTGGTACCGTCACGGAACTGGATCTGCGCATCGACTTCGAGTTCGCTCTGGCTCACGTTGGTGAGCCCGGTGACAGCTGCGGAAGTATACTTCTGGATTTTTGTAATATCGAGCGGTTCTCTGCGTCCGTTTCGTTTGATGATCGTGACCATTATTTGCCTTTACAGAAAGTTCGTAGTATGAATGCAAAATAGAAAAGAGGTGAAGGCTCTTCCTACACTGTTTTAGTTGTTTTCCTTATCGACTCCCTTTGAAAAAGAGGCAGGAAGATAAGGAAATTATATTCGAATTAGATTGTTATTTGCTAAAGACCCTTGCAAAAATTTTATCCACGTTTTTCGTATAGTAATCGTAGTTAAAACATTCGCGAATTTGTCCCTCGTCCAGACTCGCTCTGAGCTCTTCGTCGCCGAGCAGGTACTGCAGATAGAGGCTCTCGCCCTTTTCGTTCAGCGCCGGTCTGCCCTGCTGAAGTCCTTCCCACACCTTCATGGCGTTGCGCTGGACGATGCGGTAGGCATCTTCGCGGCTCACGCCCTGTTTGGGAAGCTCGAGCAGAACGCGCTGGGAGAAGACGAGGCCGCCCGTGAGGTTGAGGTTCTTCATCATGTTCTCCGGATAAACGACCATGTTAGCGATGACGTTATTCATGCGGTGGAGCATGAAGTCCGAGGTGATGAAGGCGTCCGGCAGCCAGAAGCGCTCGGTGGAGCTGTGGGAGATGTCGCGTTCGTGCCACAGCGAGACGTTCTCCATCGCCGGGATGGAGTAGGCGCGGATCATGCGTGCCAGACCGGTGATGTTCTCCGTGAGAATAGGGTTGCGCTTGTGTGGCATGGCAGAGGAGCCTTTCTGCCCTTTGGCGAAGAACTCTTCGACTTCGTAGACTTCCGTGCGCTGCCAGTGGCGTACCTGGACGGCGAACTTCTCGATGCTGCTCGCCATCAGGGCGAGGGAGGTCGCCAGGCGTGCATAGCGGTCGCGCTGGATGACCTGGTTGGACGCGGGGGCCGGTTGAAGGCCGAGCTCTTCGCAGGTGTACTCTTCAAGCTCCAGCGGGGCGTGGGCGAAGTTGCCCATCGCGCCGGAGACCTGACCGACGGAGATGACCTCCATGGTCTCCTCCAGGTTCTTGAGATGGCGGTGCATCTCGTCGTACCAGACGGCCAGTACGAGACCGAAGGTGATCGGTTCGCCGTGGATGCCGTGGGAGCGTCCGACCATCAGGGTCATCTTGTGCTCTTCCGCGCGTTTCTTGATGGATTCCATAAGCATTTTGACATCTTCGATGATCAGGGCAAGGGAGTCTTTCATCTGCAGGGCAACGGCCGTGTCGATCGTATCGGAGGAGGTCATGCCGTAGTGGAACCAGCGGCTCTCGTCGCCGAGTGTCTCCGAAACGGAGGTCGTGAAGGCGATCAGGTCGTGGCGCGTCACCTTCTCGATCTCATCGATACGCTCGACGTCGAAGCCGGCGTTCTCTACAATTTTTTTCGCATCATCATCGGGGATGAGCCCCAGTCTGTTCCAGGCTTTGACAACCGCTTTTTCGACATCGAGCCAGGCCTGATATTTTGCCTGCATCGTCCATTTGGATGCCATCTCTTCTCTGGCATAGCGTTCTACCATTCTCGCTCCTCGTTGCTGCGGTTTTTATTAGCGGGATTCGACGGAAAAGACACATCGTTCCTATGCTAAAATGCCGCTTTTATATAAAGTAGATAATAGCCAAGCGTCACTAATAAAGGGTTTAATTTGCCGTTCGTTCTCAAAGATTTCGTTGCCCCAAAACGCATGAAGGCTTTCCTCTTTTTGATACGCGAACTCGGCTTCACCCAGCGCGATGCACAACGCTATATCTCCAAGGGCCGTATCTTTATCGACGGTGAGTTGATGCGCGATCCCGGCGGCGACGTCGAGGGTTTGTTTCAGTGTGTTATGTTTGAGCCGGTCTCGCGCGGTCTTGACCCTGTGTTTCAAACGAGATGGTTTGCGCTGTTTGACAAACCGAGCGGTGTGCTTGTGCATCCGCAGAACCGTCATACTCCCTACAGTATGGTGGATGAAATACGCCACCGCTTCGGACCGCATGCAAACATTACACACCGCATCGATCAGGAGACGAGCGGACTGTTATTGTCCGCGAAGGATAAAGAGAGCGAACGTACTCTAAAACTGATGTTTGAAAACCGTGAGATGGACAAACGCTATCTGGCCTTTGTCCATGGCAAGATGGACGCAGACGTGACGATAGACGCTCCGCTGATTCGACAGCCGGACGACTCCGCCCTGGTGAGGATGATCGTCAAGGTTCATGTAGAGGGCAAGCCGTCGCGGACGGATATCAAGGTTCTGCACTATTTTCCCGAGCACGATATGACCCTTGTCGAAGCGAAACCGCTGACAGGAAGGCAGCATCAGATACGCGTCCATTTGTTTCACGTGAAACATCCGATCGTCGGCGACCCCATCTATGGACAGGATGAAGAGGATGTTATCCGCTTTCTGGACAAGGGAATCAGTGACGAGGAGCGTATTGCAAAGAGCGGCGCGAAACGGTTGTTGCTGCATGCCAACAGATTGGCGTTTACCTTCGAAGGTGTGCGTTACGATCTGGTTTCCCGGACGGACTTTATCAGTGAGGCGTTTGAGGCGATGGGGTGAGTGAATGTTTCACGTGAAACATTCACTCCGTATCGATGTAGCGCTTGCGTTTGCTCTCTTTGATCTTTGTGACGTCGACCAGGATATAGCTGTCGATACAGTTGTTGAACTCGGCATCGATCCCGAAATCCATAAAGGTGATTCCTCCCTCATCGCATAGCTCCGCATACTGTTTATAGAGCGTCGGTACGGTGACGTTGAAGGCTCTCAGATACTCTTTGAGACGGCGGAAGTCCTCGGCATAGTCGTCGCCGCAGAAGCGCGCCTTTTCATCCTCCAGTGCAAGGGCAGAGAGCCGGTAGGGGGTACGTGCGGTCACCAGGTCGTCCTGGCTGCCGAAGTAGTGCCCGTAGAAGTGGACCAGCGCCTCTTTGGCGGCAGAGGGGTAGCTTCCGCTGATGCTGACGGGACCAATCATGTACCTGATATGGGGATGGTGCTTCAGGTAGGCGCCGATGCCCTGCCAGAGATAATCGAGCGCGCGGCTTCCCCAGTATTTGGGCTGGATGAAACTGCGTCCGAGTTCGATGGCATTCTCCAGGTAGGGTTCGAACCCCTCGCCGAGGCTGCAGAGCTCATTGAGATAGAGGGCGTCCTTGCTGCCCCAGGAGAGCACCCATTCGCAGTCAGCAATGCGGTAGGCACCGACGACCTCCAGCGCGTCGTCGTCCCAGAGCACGAGGTGGCGGTAGTACTCGTCGTAGCGGTCGAGGTCGCGCTTTCGGCCACTCCCTTCGCCGACTTTACGGAAACTGTATTCGCGCAGGCGGCCGACTTCATTGAGGAGGGTCGGCGCTTCTTCGAAATCGGCGAGATAGATCTGCTTGTTGTCCGAGGTCGAACCGATATGCTGGGCCCGCTTGAGCTCCTCTTTGATCAGGTGGCGCGGTTCGGGGTGGGCGATGCACTGTTGGGTCGGGTAGAGCGGTTTACGCCCCTTGGAGACTCTGTAAAGGTGCTTGCGCATCATCTTCGCGTGGCGTTTGTAACTCAGCGGCATATCGTTGATCGTATCGATGCCGATCATTTCGCCTACGGTGAACTCGACGACGCTGTTTCGGGCGGAGAACATCTCCTTGGCGAGCAGCATGGTTGCCAGCGGTCGGTAGAGCCAGGAGGCGCCGTAGAAAAGCATGGAATTGCGCGCTTTGATATGAATGGGTAGGATGGGACTCTGGGTCCGTTTGGCGAACTTCATGAAACCGCTTTTCCATTTGCTGTCGACGATCCCGTTGAGATAGGCGCGTGAGACTTCGCCCGCAGGGAAAAAGATGACGGCCTCTTCGTTGCGCAGCGCCTCGTCGACCTTCTTCATGCTCTCCTTGGTCAGGCGGCCGTTAAATGTGTCGACGGCGATCAGGAGGTCGCTGATCTGGTCAAAAGCGGCCAGCACCTTGTTGGCGATGATCTTTACCTTTTTGTCGTGGCGGATGCTGCTGACCATTTTGATCAATGTAAAGGCATCCATGGCACCCATGGGGTGGTTGGCGACGATGATCACTTTTCCGATGGCCGGAATGTTCTGGACCTGGTGGTGGTCCGTTTTATATGAAATATTCAGATGCTCCAGCGCCGTGTCGATGAATGCAAGGTTTTTCACTTTGCGGTGGTCGGTGAGAAAGTGGTTGATCTTCTCTTCTTGTAGCAGCAGTCTCAAAAATGAGAGGGCCGGCTTCCTGACTGCTGTCGGGTAGTGGAAGAAACGCGGGTACTCTTGATGCAGTGTGCCTTCGATATTCAGCATGGTATGCTCCGTGGCGGCATCTCCGCTGCACTGATGCGCTGCAGCGGAGATGCCGGATTTTTATGGAAAGCAGTATAGGTTGCCGAAATTACACGGCCATTACATTTTCGCTACAGTGCTGTTACATGTAAAAGAGGTGCAAAAAATAAGTATAATAAAATCAAATATAAGAATGTGATGTTGTTTGAAGTTATTCACAGCTTTGAACAATAGGTGAATAAAGTAACAAAAAAGGGCGTTTTAAAAGGGATGTGAAGAGAAAAAAAGGGATGTGCAAGGGAGACGAGCATTAGCTGCTCAGTCTTTTCCCTTCCCAGTACTCGGTGAGTTCGCGGCGGACCCGGGCAAGGATCTCTTCGCGAGACTCATTATTGTCGAAGGCGAGCATTTTCGCCAGCTCAGAAGCTGAACGGCGTTCCGTATAGGTGCGCTCGATATAGTTGATCGCATTCGGATTAAAACGGTTGGCAGCTTCCATCGCTACTCTTTTGTTGAATGCAATAGTATCTGGGTAAGCATTGTTGATAAGAACGAGATATCCAATTGCTTTCATAGTACTACTTTCCGGCGGGAATTCTACAATACAGCCACAGACGGTAAAACATGTTGGGGGGAACCGTCGTCATACAGTCTGTCAAGAAACATGAAAATCGATGAATTTCATGATTTCTTATACTGCTGCATGTATTGTAAGTGCAATAGTAACAAAAAGGGAGGAAAAAATCTAGGGTTTTTTAAATTTTTTTTCGCTAGGCACTTTGTCAGATGTACCCCCTCTTTTTCTGAGATAGGCTATAATTGCTTAGCAAAAAAAAACAGAATGAGGGTGTTTAATATGCATAAAATCGTCAGTATAGGCCTTGTGACGGTTGTCGGGTCGGTTTTGACACTTTCGGCACGGGGGGACACGGTTCACTGCAGTGTGCTCGATGACGGTGTCGAAAAGATTCAGTGTACATTCGTAACACCCCGCAAAGATTGGGAACGCGAGGTTGTTTTCTATTGGCATTCGGACATGTTTCCGCAGGATGACAGAGAGCACACCATGGCGCTGCCGACCCGAAACGGTTCGGTCTATGACTACCGATACCTTCGCGGACGGGCGCAGGGAGTGTGGACGGTGACGGTGACGCTGACGGAAGAGGACGGGAGCGAGCGCGAAGTCTCGCGCCGTTTTTCACTGGAGGGTGGGACGGTCGACGAACTCGCCCATTAAGCGAGCCGCGTCACTTTTTTTCGTTCTTGACGACCCAGACGATCCCGCCGAGGCCGACGAGGACGACGCCGATCAAAAAAACGATCTGTACGATATCCAATCCTGTCATGCTTTTTCCTTCTCTTCGTTTGTTTTCTCTTTGAGCTGCCCGCAGGCGGCGCTGATGTCGATCCCCTTCGAATCACGGATGGTGCAGAGCTGCCCGTGGTCGATCAGATACTGCTGGAACTTCACCATGTCTTCGCGTTCGGGGCGCTGGTAGTCGCTGCCCGGGTAGGGGTTGAAGTAGATCAGGTTGACCTTCGCCTTGATGCCGTGCAGCAGTTTGATCAGTTTCTTCGCCGAGGCGATGTCGTCGTTTTTCCCTTTGATGACGAGGTATTCGAACATGACGCGTTTGCGGGTGTCGATGGGGAATCGGCGCACGGCATCCATGATGGAGGCGATATTGTACGCCTTGTTCATCGGGATAAGCTCTGTGCGCAGTTCGTCGTCGACGGCATGGAGGCTGATGGCGATGTGCACACCAAGGTCCATCTGCCCCAGTTTGTCGATGCGGGTGCTGATGCCGCTCGTGGAGACCGTCTGGCGCTTGCCCGAGATGGAGAGACCGTCCTCGTCCTTGAGGATGCGGATCGCCTTGGCGAGGTTGTCGAGGTTGTCCAGCGGTTCCCCCATGCCCATATAGACGATATTGACCCGGCGGTTCGCCGCATGGTCGTTGTCTTTCTTGACGGAGAGAACCTGGGCGACGATCTCGCCGGGGGTGAGGTCGCGGGTGAAGCCCCCCTTGGCCGTCAGGCAGAAACTGCAGCCGACTTTGCAGCCTACCTGGGTGGAGACGCAGACCGTGTGTTTGGCCTCCTGGGCGACGGAGCCGTCTTCGTTGTACTGTGTCTCTTTCATCTTCAGCCAGACGGTTTCGACCGTTTTGCCGTCAGGGAGTTCGAAGAGGTACTTGATCGTGCCGTCGGCCGCCTCCTCCTTGCGCAGGATTTTAAGCGGGTTGAGAATGTAGCGCTCGTTCAGCTCTTCACGCAGGCTTTTGGGAATGTTGGCCATCTCGTCGAAACTGTCAACGAAGCTGTGGTAGATCCAGCCGTAGATCTGCTTGGCGCGGAACGCGGGCTTGACGGCCTGGGCAAGCTCCTCTTTGGTGAGGTCCATGATCGTCGGTTTGGGTGTGTTCATGCCGTCAACTCCTTGATGCGTCGCTTGACATGCTCGCCCAGCAGCGCCTTGGCTCTGTCGTGGTTGGCGACAAAATCGGCGTGGGCATCTTGGTTGCAGTAGTTGGTGACGCAGAAGACGCCGCCCGCGGGGATACCGAACTCCTGCGCGACGCGCAGGACGGCGAAGAACTCCATGTTCTCGATGCCGACACCGAAGCGCAGAAAGCCTTTGGCAAGCTCCGCGTCCGTCGTGATGTAGTTGCTGGAGTTGACGATGATCTCTTTGGTCCCCTCCGTATTGGTCGAGACGACATTGTCGATGGGGGTATAGGCCTTGTTCTGCAAAAAGGCGAGCTCGATGTTCGCAGCCGTTTTCGATTCGACGATGTCGAAGATCGCATTCTCCCCGTAGCTGCCGGCCGTGCCGACAAAAAGCAGGAACTCCGGTTTGTCGAAGAGGCAGAGGCGGGTGATGTTCATGGTCGTCTCGATCAGCCCGACGCCCATCGGGGTCGCGAAGTCGAAGGTCTCGTTATTGCCGGCACAGATGATCATCGCGATTGCATTCCTTATGAATGTGAATTTTTTTCAAGGGTGTAGCCGACATCGTCGGCGATCGTATCGATCCGAACCCGCATCTCATCCAGACCGTCGTTCAAACCCTTGTTATAAAAATAAACCCCTATCTCTTCGGTAAAAAAGTCCAAGAGGAATTCCGCGTCGAAGCCGCCGATCTCCTGGTCGAGCTCTTTGGCAACATAGGTTTTGATCTTTTCGACCAGGATCGCCTTCTCTTCGGGCGAAAATACGACGATATCGGACATCTCAGAGCCGGACCGGGATGTTGTTGTCGCGGAGATAGTGTTTGAGCTCCATGATGTCGATCTCTTTGAAGTGGAAGATACTGGCCGCCAGTGCCGCGTCGGCACCGTGCTCGAACGCCTCTTTGATGTGGCCCATCGTGCCCGCCCCGCCGCTGGCGATGACCGGGACGTTGACGAGCGAGCTGATCTGCTCGGTGATGGGGATGTCGAAACCGGCCTTGGTGCCGTCGGTATCCATGGAGGTGAGCAGGATCTCCCCCGCACCCCGGTCGACGGCCTCTTTGGCCCATTCGACGGCGTCGATACCCGTATCAATCCGCCCGCCGTTGAGGTAGACGTGATAGCGGTCGCCCGTCTTTTTCACGTCGATGGCGACGACGATGCACTGCGCCCCGAACCGTTTCGCTCCCTCGTTGATGAGGTCGGGGCGTTTGACCGCCGCGGAGTTGACGCTCACCTTGTCACAGCCGACATTGAGCAGTTTGTAGATGTCGTCGAGTTTGCGGATCCCCCCGCCGACGGTCAGCGGGATGAAGACCTCTTTGGCGACCTGTTCGACGATATGGACGATCGTATCGCGTTCTTCGTGCGACGCGGTAATGTCGAGAAAGGTCAGTTCGTCCGCACCCTCCTCGTTGTAGCGTTTGGCGATCTCCACCGGGTCGCCCGCATCTTTGAGTCCGACGAAGTTGACCCCTTTGACGACGCGGCCGTCCTTGACGTCGAGACAGGGGATGATACGTTTGGCGAAATAATCCATGGGTTCGCTTTCATAAAAGGTATCAAATTATAAGGTAATGCATCTTAATGTGAATGGCTATTCGCTATTTGTGCTACCATTAGAGGAACGATTAATATTATTTAAAGAGGGTGACGTGGCGCGTGTGAGCAAAGAAGAACGTAAAGAGAACATCATTTCGACGGCATTGAAGCTGTTTGCGGAGAAGGGTTTTTATGTCACGACCATTCCCGATATCGCGGCGAAGGTCGGCATGAGCGTCGGGAACTTTTACAACTACTTCAGCTCGAAGGATATTCTCGCCAAAGAACTCATCCTCTATATTTCCGAATACCTCGGCAAGCATATCCGCGAGATCAACGAAGGTCCGGGCAGCGCAAAGGATAAGATCAGCGCGATCGTTACCTTCTATTTCACGATGGCGACCGAACGCCCGGAGATGATCGAGTATTTCCTCCGGATCTACCTCTCCAACCGCGAGGTGTTCGGAGAGTCGTGCGAAGGGATGGTCTGCGTCTCGCCTTTTATTACGGAGATGATGATCTTCTTTGATGACGGTGTTGCCGGGGGCGAACTCCGCGACCAGGATTTTTTCAGCGCCTTCGGCCTCTTTATGGGGTACCTCGGGGGGATGGTCTTTCTCTTCGGCGAGAAGATACTGCCCGAACCGCTGAGCAGCTACGAGGCCTCCATCGCGGAGAATATCTACCGTGCGCTCAAGACTGTTTAAACCGACGCTGATCTGGCTTCAGGGCGTCACCTGCAACGGCAACACCCACTCCTTTTTAAACCTTCCCTATCTGCCGCAGCTGCTGGCGCGTTTTGAGATCCTCTACCATCCGCTGCTCCCCTGTTCCCAGAGCCTGGAGGAGATTGCGCGCTGCAGACGCGGATGTGACGTCCTTGTCTTCGAAGGTGCCTTCGATCCGATGATGGAACGCGCCGGCGTGACGCTGGAGCGGCTGGTGGCGTATTATGCCGAGGAAGCCGGTCACGTCATCGCGGCGGGTAGCTGCGCCAGCTTCGGCGGTATCTTCAAAGCGGCGGCGCCGGAACGCAACAGCGGCCTGGCCTACGCCGGGGAGCACCCCGACGGCCCCCTGCTCGGAAAAGCCGGCAAGGTGATCAATCTCTCCGGCTGCCCCGTGCACCCTGAATGGCTCGGATTCGCCCTGATGAACATCGCGGAGGGGCGTCCTATTTCCGTCGACGCCCTGGGAAGGCCGACGGCGCTCTACCGCCACATGGCGCATGACGGCTGCCTCCGTAACGAATACTTCGAGTGGAAGGTGGATGCGGAGCAGTTCGGGCGGAAGGAGGGGTGCCTCTTCTATGAACACGGCTGCCGCGGGCCGTTGACCCATGCCTCGTGCAACCGGACGCTCTGGAACGGCGTCAGTTCGAAAATGCGCGTCGGCACGCCCTGTTTCGGCTGTACCGAGCCCGATTTCCCGCGCCGCAACCTTTTTGAAACGAAGACGAACATGTCGATTCCCGAAGAGGTGCCGGTCGGCGTCTCCAAGCGCGCCTACCTGACGATGACCGGCATCGCCAAAAGCTTCAAAATCAAACGGCTGGAGGAGCGGCTTACCGATGATGACTAAGGCACTGATTGAACACATCGAGGGGGAGGCGTTGCTCTATTTCGACACCCGCGGGGAGAAGATCACCTGGGCGGAGATCGCCTTCCCGCATTTCAGGGGGATGGAGCGCATGCTCGAGGGGCGCAAGGCGACCGATGCCCTGGTGATCACGCCGCGGGTCTGCGGCATCTGCGGGCACGCTCACCTGATGGCGACCGTCCGGGCGATCGAGGCGGCATACGCGCAGGCGGGCTATCCGGTCGAGCTGACGCGAAAGGCGCGGAGCATCCGGGAGCTGACGCTGGTACTCGAGATGATCCAGAACCATTTCAAATGGCTCTACCTCGTCATCCTGCCCGAACTGGAAAAATTGGGTGTCGGAGGTATCTCTCCGGCCCCGCTCAAGGGCGCCTACGCCGCAGCGCAGGCGACGAAGATCCTTGCGCTCTTCGCCGGGCAGTGGCCCCACAGCTCCTACATGATCCCCGGCGGTGTCACCTGCGACCCGACACACCTGGAGCGGATCCAGGCGGCGGGGCTTCTGGACGAGCTGATCGGTTTTTTCGAAAAGGAGACGGCGGGCGTAGGGCTGGATGCGCTGCTCTCCTTTGCCTCCTGCCGGGAATTCAACCCGCTGCAGAGCGATCTCGGGCGTCTGGAAAAGGGGCTGATCGCGACGGAGATGCATAAAAAGGGGATGGCATACGACCGGTTTGTCGTTCTGGGAGAACACGGCTTTACGGTGCGGGCACGGCTGAAACATACCCGTCCGATGAAAGCTGATCCCTCCCAGGTATCGACGGAACCGGCAGTCTGCCGGGATGAGACGAGTCATGCCCGCAATGTCCGCTACGGGAAGCACTTTTATGAAGTCGGGCCGCTCGCCCGGTCGATCTCGGCCGATACCGCCCTGATCAAAAACATGCACCGACGCTACAAGGACAGCGTGTACACACGGGTGATGGCCAGGGCGTACGAGACGGCCGTGCTGCTGCAGCATGCGAAAACGCTGTTGGCGGAACTGGAGCTCTCCGAACCCTCCTATGTCCCGCCGGCGCCCCTTGAACGCATCAGCGCCGAAGGGGAGGGGATCGTCGAGGCCCCGCGCGGACCGCTGATGCATCGCATGCGTCTGGAGCGGGGGATCGTCGCCGAATACGGGATTATTACGCCGACGCAGTGGAACCTCGGCAGTTCCGTGATGTCCGATCCCGCCCCGGCGCAAAAAGCGATGGTCGGTGCCGCCGATATCGCCGAGGCGACGTTCATTTTCCGCAGTTTTGACGTCTGTTCGGTGTGCACGACGCACTGACCCCCGGACGGCACTATAAAATAATCCATACATATTTATATTATAAAAAATAAATATACAATCTCCATTTCCGCATATTTCATCTTCTGATACATAAGTAACCATAGTAGAATACTAATGTATGAAATCAAGAAAAATATATTGCCGTTCAATCCCTTCCGGCAGGGCTTTTAGCGGTTTTAGCTCCCGGAACAGAATCCCAAAAAAATAAAAGCTCTTGACACTGAATGAATATTCATTTATAGTTTTTCCATTCCAAACGGCTACCAAGATTCCGACGTCTTTACCGGCGTCCGTTTCACGGCGGCAAGCCGAAAAACAATAGGCAGCAGGGCGGCGAATCTCTCCCGGCTGCAGAAAGGAGATTGGAATGAAAGTCAATACACCACCCGGTTACGGCAGCGATGCCAACCAGACCCGGCTGCGGGCAGCTATCGTCGCGCTGGCGGCGACCATGTACCTGCAAACGGACAGTACCGTCTGGCTTCTGCTGCTGGCACTGGATTATTTCGTGCTGCTCAATGCGACGCCATGGATCAGCCCGCTGGCGCTGAGCGCGCGCGCCGCAACGTACATGATACGGTTCGGGGAGCGCAGGGCCGACGCGGCGGAAAAGCGTTTTGCCGACCAGATCAAGTTCGGCGTGACACTGGGGACGCTGGGCACGGACCTGGCGGGATACACGAACATCGCCGGACTGTTTGCCGGCGCGTTTGCGATCTGGACGGCGGCCGAAGCAGTGGATGACAGCTGTATGGGGTGTGCCCTCTACCGCTGGTTGAAACGGCATGAGATCGAGGTCGTGGCGCTGTAGGCCCGAACAGGTGCGAAGGTACCGCATTTATCCGTATTTCAAGGAGACGGCATGCATTACGCAACCAATGTAACAGAACTGATCGGCAATACGCCGCTGGTGAAGCTGAACAACGCTTCGGACGAAACGGAAACGACGCTGCTGGGCAAGTGTGAATTCATGAACCCCTCCGGATCGGTCAAGGACCGGATCGGGAAGAATATGATCATGCGGGCGCTGGAGAGCGGGCTTTTGAACAAACAGAGCGTGATCATCGAGCCGACCAGCGGCAATACGGGGATCGCGCTCGCATCGATCGCGGCGGGGCTGGGACTGAAGCTGATCCTGACGATGCCGAGCTCCATGAGCATCGAGCGCCGGAAGCTGCTCTTGGCACTCGGGGCCGAACTCGAGCTGACCGACCCCGCCGCGGGGATGGCCGGCGCGGTGGTGCGGGCCAACGAGCTTGCGGCCACGATCGAGAACGGGGTGGTGCTGCAGCAGTTTGAGAACCCGGCCAACCCGGTCGCGCATATGGTGACGACGGCGGAGGAGATCTGGCGGGATACGGCCGGGAAGATCGATATCTTCGTCGCCGCTGTCGGCACCGGGGGCACAATCACCGGGGTGGGGTCGATCCTCAAGGCGTACAACCCGAACATCGAGATCATTGCGGTGGAGCCCGAAGACTCGGCGGTCCTCTCCGGCGGCAAGCCCGGGCCGCACAAAATCCAGGGAATCGGGGCGGGCTTCGTGCCCAAGGTACTCGATCCCTGGGCCTACGGCGAGGTGTTGACCGTCGGAAACGACGAGGCAATGGCTTCGGCGCGGAAGCTCGCTCGGGACGAGGGGCTGCTCGTCGGCATCTCTTCGGGCGCAAACGTGCTCGCCGCCCGCAGAGTGGCGGCCCGGCGGGAGAACCGGGGGAAGATGATCGTGACGATGCTGTGCGATACCGGCGAGCGGTATCTGTCGACGCCGCTGTACGACATCGAAGCAGCCGAGTAGCGGCGAAAACAACAAGAGGGCCGGTCGCACGGCTCCATGAAAAGTGTGGTGACATTATGCAAGAAAAAGCCTATCGGAGTGCGGTGAAAACCCTCTCCTGGCGCGCCGTCGGCACCCTGGACACGATGGTGATCTCGTTCCTGATTACGGGTAGCCTGGCGATGGCCGCCTCGATCGGTTCAATCGAGGTCTTTACGAAAATGGTCCTGTACTACCTGCACGAGCGGGCCTGGACGAGGATCGGCATCGGTCTGCACCGGCCGACCGGCGACGACTATCAGATTTAGGAGAGGTGATGAAAGAGAACATTGAAACATTAAACCGCCGTCTGGCGGGGAAAACCGCCAATGAGGTGCTGGCGTATTTCGCACAGCAGTACGGCGGACGGATCGCACTGGCTTCGAGCTTCGGCGCGGAGGATCAGGTGCTGACGCATCTGCTGCAGCCGCACCGGGAGCGCGTTAGGGTTTTTACGATCGACACGGGCAGGCTGCCTTATGAGACCTACGACGTGATGGACAGAACAAACCAAAAGTACGGGATGAACATCGACGTCTATTTCCCCGATCCCTCGGACGTGGAGGCGCTCTACAAAGCGCAGGGGATCAACGGCTTTTACGACAGCGTCGAAAACCGCAGGCGCTGCTGCCATGCCCGGAAGATTGCACCGCTGAAGCGCGCGCTTCGGGGCGTGGAGGTCTGGATCACGGGGCTCCGGCGGGAGCAGTCCCCGACCCGCGAATCGATGCGCCTGGTCGAGCACGATGAGGCCAACGGCCTGCTGAAGCTCAACCCGCTCATCGAGTGGAGCGAGGCGGAGGTGTGGGAGCATCTCCACGCCAACGGCGTGCCCTACAACCGGCTGCACGACCACGGGTACCCGAGTATCGGCTGTGCGCCGTGTACCCGGGCCGTCGTCCCGGGCGACGATATCCGCTCGGGGCGCTGGTGGTGGGAATCGCCCGAACACAAAGAGTGCGGACTGCACCGAAAGGAGTAAACAATGATCGACAGACAACGTCGCACCCATCTGAGGAAACTGGAGGCGGAGGCGATCCACATCATGCGCGAAGTCGCCGCCGAGTTCGATAACCCGGCCATGCTCTACAGCATCGGGAAGGACTCCTCCGTGATGCTGCACCTGGCGCTCAAGGCGTTTTACCCCGCCAAGCTGCCTTTCCCGCTGCTGCATGTGGATACGACCTGGAAGTTCAGGGAGATGATCGCGTTCCGCGACAGCCGGATCGACGCGCTGGGGCTGGAGCTGCTGGTTCACGTTAACGAAGAGGGCGTCGCCCGCGGTATCGGCCCTTTTACCCACGGGAGCACGGTGCACACGGACGTGATGAAGACCGAAGGGCTGAAGCAGGCGCTTAAGAAGTACGGGTTCGATGCCGTCTTCGGCGGCGCGCGACGCGACGAGGAGAAGAGCCGCGCCAAGGAGCGGATCTACTCTTTCCGTGACGCGAACCACCGCTGGGACCCGAAAAACCAGCGCCCCGAGCTGTGGAACGTCTACAACGGTAGCATCCGTCGGGGCGAGAGCATTCGGGTCTTCCCGCTGTCGAACTGGACGGAGCTGGACATCTGGCAGTACATCTACCTCGAACAGATCCCGATCGTCCCGCTCTATTTTGCGCAGGAGCGCCCCGTCGTGGAGCGCGACGGCGTGACAATCATGGTCGACGACGACCGGATGCCGCTGCAGGAGGGGGAAGAACCCCGCCTGGAGAGCGTGCGGTTCCGTACGCTCGGCTGCTACCCGCTGACCGGCGCGGTCGCTTCGACGGCGACGACGCTGCCGGAGATCATTCAGGAGATGCTGCTGGCGAAGACCAGCGAACGCCAGGGGCGGGTGATCGACAGCGATCAGACCGGTTCCATGGAGAAGAAGAAAATGGAAGGATATTTCTGATGGAAGCACAAGAGAGACTGATAGCCTCGGACATCGAGCGCTACCTGCATGAACACGAAAACAAGGAGCTGCTCCGGTTCATCACCTGCGGCAGCGTCGATGACGGGAAAAGCACCCTCATCGGCCGCCTGTTGCACGATACGAAGATGATCTTCGAAGACCAGCTGGCGGCGATCACGAAGGAGAGCCGCAAATCCGGGACGACGGGTGAGCGGGTAGACCTCGCCCTGCTCGTCGACGGCCTGCAGAGCGAACGCGAGCAGGGGATTACCATCGACGTCGCGTACCGCTATTTTGCCACCGACAAGCGCAAGTTCATCATTGCGGACACCCCGGGGCACGAGCAGTACACGCGGAACATGGCGACGGGCGCGTCGACCGCCGACCTGGCGATCATCCTGATCGACGCCCGTTACGGCATCCAGACGCAGACGCGGCGCCATTCATTCATTGTACGGCTGCTGGGGATCACCCGGGTGATCGTCGCGGTGAACAAGATGGACCTCGTCGATTTCTCCGAGGGGCGTTTCGAAGCGATCCGGCAGGAGTACATGGCGTTCGCGGCGGGCCTGGATATCGCAGAGGTGTCGGTGATCCCGCTCTCGGCGCTGGAGGGGGACAACGTCGTGGAACGCTCGGCGCGTCTGCCGTGGTACGAGGGCGCGACGCTGCTCGAACTGCTTGAGACGGCCGAACTGGACAGGCAGGTCGACGGGGCGCCTTTCCGTTTCCCCGTGCAGTACGTCAACCGGCCAAACGCCGACTTCCGCGGCTTTGCCGGGACCGTGGCCTCCGGCGCGATCCGCAAGGGCGACGCCGTGAAGGTCGTGCCGTCGGGGAAACGGTCGCGGGTGCGTTCGATCGTCACCTTTGACGGCGAACTGGCGGTTGCGGAGGCGGACAATGCCGTGACGCTGACCCTCGAAGACGAGATCGACATCAGCCGCGGCGACATCCTCGTCGACGGCGATGCCGAGATCGCGCTTGCCGGGAAACTTATTGCGGAGCTGGTCTGGATGGACGAGACGCCGCTCGAGATCGGCAGAACCTATACGCTCAAGCGCGCGGCGACAACGGTGGCTGCGAAGGTGGAGGCGATCGATTACCGCTACGACGTCAATACCCTCACGCAGCACGAGGCGGCGGAACTCGGGCTCAACGGTATCGCGCGGGTGCGGCTCCTCCTGGGGGCCCCGATTGCGTGCGACCCGTACGAAGCGAACCGCTACACGGGCAGCTTCATTTTGATCGACCGCGTCAGCAACAATACGTCGGGGGCCGGCATGATCGTTGCGGCGGCGGAAGAGAATACGCTGCCGGAGACGGCGGCCGCATCGTTCGAGGCGGAACTCAACGCCCTGATACGCAGACACTTCCCGCACTGGGAAGCCAAAGCGATTGCATAGGAGGTGATGCATGGCATCCGAAACGAAAGCGCAGCGCGTGGAGCGCATCAAGCGCGAAAAGGACGGCCTGGACGTTATCGGCGCGATTGAGGAGTATGCCCGCAGCGGCAGCGACCCGCATCCAGACGATATCGACCGGTTCAAATGGTACGGGCTCTACACCCAGAACAGAAACCTCCAGGGCGAGGAGGACCCGACGCTCTATTTCATGCTGCGGGTCAAGCTTGAGGCGGGGGAGGTGACGACCGAACAGCTCAAAACACTCGGTTACATCTCCAATGCATACGCCCGGCGCAGCGCCGATATCACAACGCGGCAGGACCTGCAGTTCCATTGGATCGAAGTGCGGCATCTGCCGGTGATATTCGCCCTGTTAGAACGCGTCGGGCTCAGTACGAAGATGGCCGCGGGCGACTGTCCGCGCAACGTCGTAAGCTGCCCGGTGGACGGCATTGACCGCGGGGCCGTGGCGGACGTGCGCCCGCTAGTCAGGGCGGTCAACGCGCTGTTCCGGGACAACCGGGATTTTTCGAACCTGCCGCGCAAGTTCAAGATCGGCATCAGCGGCTGCCGCAGTCACTGTATCTCCCACGAGATACAGGACCTGAGCTTTACGGCGGTCGATCACCCGTCGGGCCGCGTGCTCTTCGACGTCAGCGTCGGGGGCGGGCTGGCCAAGAACCGGCGCATCGCTTCACATATCGGTTATGCGGCGGCGGAGCAGGTCGTTGCCATCGCCGAGGCGGTGGCGACCCTGTACCGCGACGAGGGGAACCGTGAAAACCGTTCCAAGGCCCGACTGGGGCACCTTGTCGATGCCTGGGGAGTTGACGCCTTCGTCGCCCGGCTGCAGGCGCTGCTGGGATTCGAGCTGCTGCCGCCGCAGACCCGGGCCTACACGCCCTACGCCCTGCGGGGCCATTTCGGCGCCCATGCGAGCAGCGTCGAGGGCAGGAGCTACATCGGCTGTGCCGTGACGTCGGGGCGCATCGGCGGGGGCGGGCTGCTGCAACTGGCCAAGGCGATGCAGCGTCACCGTGCCGGCAGGGCCAAGTTCACGACGACGCAGAACGTCGTCGTGCTCGACGTCCCCGAGAGTCGGGTCAGCGCCATGACCGGGGAGCTGGAGCAGGCCGGGCTGTCGCCCAATCCCACCCCCTTCAAAGCGCGAACGCTGGCGTGTACGGGGCTGAACTTCTGCAAGTTCGCCATCAGCGAAACGAAGGAGCTGGCGCGGGAGATCGTCGACTACCTGAATGAGCGCTTCCCCGACTTTACCGAGCCCGTCTCGATCAGCGTCAACGGCTGTCCGAACGCCTGTGCGCATCCGCACATCGTCGACATCGGGTTCGTGGGGGCCGTGCTCAAGCGCGGGGAGCGGCGGATCAACGGTTTCGAGCTGATCTTCGGCGGCCACCTGGAAGGCGAGCGCAGCGCGTTCGGTGAAAAGAGCGGCATCAAGGTGGCGCCCGAAGAGGCCGCCGGCATTATCGAGCGCCTGCTGCTGCAGTATCTTAGCAGCGGGTATGAAACATTTGGAGCATTTTTACGGGAGCAGGCATATGACACAACAGCTATTTCGGCCGTTGCTTAAACGGGGGAACCGCAAGACTTTCGTCGCTGAGCAGACGATCGGCCGCCACAAGAAACACTATTTTGACTATACCGCGTCGGGGCTGGCGTTCGAACCGATCGAATCGCGGATTCGGGAGGTCCTCGAGACCTATGCGAATACCCATTCGAAAGAGGCGTCGATGGCGGCGGTGACGGAACACTACTACAACGGGGCCCGGGAGCAGCTCAAAACGCTGCTGGGGCTGGATGACGCCTTCGCCATCCTGCCCTGCGGCTGCGGCGCCACCTCGGCGATCAAGCGCCTGCAGGAGATCCTGGGGGTCTACATCCCCCCGGCGACGCGGAAACGCTGTATCGTACGGGTACGGCCCAAGAACCGGCCGCTGGTCATCGTCGGCCCCTACGAGCACCATTCGAACGAGATCAGCTACCGCGAAGGGATCTGCGACACCGTGCGCATCGGGTTCGATGCCGAAGGGGAGATCGACCTGGAGTACATGGAGATGCTGCTGCAGGCGAACCGCCACCGGGAGGTGATCGGGGCGTTCTGCATCGCTTCGAACGTGACGGGGATCATCACCCCCTATCAGCGCATCTCGCGTCTGCTGCGCCGTTACGGCGCGATGGTCTGTTTCGACGCGGCCGCGTCGTCGCCGTATATGAACGTGCCCAGCAAGCTCTACGACGCCATGTTCCTCTCCCCGCACAAACTGCTCGGGGGGCCGGGGTCGTGCGGGCTGCTGGTCATTCGCAAATCGCTGATCAACGATACGGTCGCGCCGACGTTCGCCGGCGGGGGCACCGTGACGTACGTGAACCGGAGCGAACACCGTTTCATCGACGAGAAGGAGAGCCGGGAGGATGCGGGCACGCCGGGGATATTGCAGCTCATTCGGGCCGCACTCGCCTACCAGCTGCGCAACGAACTGGGACTGGCCTGGATCAAAAACCGCAAAAAGCAGCTCACGGACTATCTGCTTTCCGAACTGAGGGACATTCCGGGCTGTACGGTGTACGGGGATCTGGAGAGAGAGAACCTCGGGATCGTCTCGTTCAATGTCGAGGGCATCGATCCCTACACACTGTGCGCCGGACTCTCGGAAGCGTGGGGGATCCAGACCCGGGCGGGCTGTTCGTGCGCTGGACCCTACGGGCACGATCTGCTCGGGCTGCCCGACGATGCGGAGCTGCAGACGCGTCCGGGCTGGGTGCGCATCAGCGTGCACTATTCGCAGGAGGTTGCCGATATCGACTACCTCCTTGCATCGATCCGAAATACGATTCGGAGTCTAGGAGAGAAACATGAAAACGGCATCGCTTCCGGTGTTACTTAAGCCCAAAGAGGGCGGGGTCGTCCTTGTCGGTGCGGGAAAAGTGGGGCTGCACAAAGCGGAGGTCCTTGCGGCCAACGGCATTGCGGCAACGGTGATTGCACCCGCCGTCCATGCCGGCTTTGAAGGAGTGCCCCTGCACAGAGTGTTGCGCAAAAACGTGGCAGCCGGCGATCTGAAGGGGGCTTCGGTGGTCATTGACGCTACCGGCGACAACGCCGTGACGGAGATGCTGCTCGGTCTGAAGGCCGCAAAGGGTTTTTTGCTCAACGTTGTCGACGTCCCGTCTCTTTGCGACTTTTACTTCGCTTCCCTGCTGCACTACGGGCCGCTTAAGATCGCCGTCTCGAGCGACGGGGCGAGTCCCACGCTGACGCAGTGCGTCCGGGACAAGATACGGCGCACCCTGCCGCCGGAGCTCGAAACACTCGCACGGGAGAAAGCCGGCGAACGTTCCGGGGGGATGATCGATGCCGCGGCGACGCGTAACGCCGCCGGTCGCCTGCTCGCCAGCGTCTCCCTGGTGGGGTGCGGCCCCGGGGATGTGGAGCTGTTGACGCTCAAGGCGTACCATATTATAAAAGAGGCCGATGTCATCCTGTACGACCACCTGATCAGCGAGGAGATCCTGGCGCTGATCCCGACAAAGAGCATCAAGATCTATGTGGGCAAGCGCAAGGGGTGCCACAGCCGTACGCAGGATGAGATCAACCGTATGATCGTGCAGTATGCGGAGAAGGGGTGCAGCGTCGCCAGGCTCAAAAGCGGCGACCCCTATATCTTCGGACGCGGGGCGGAGGAGGCAGCATACCTGGCCGAAAAAGGGTTCCGCGTCAGCGTGGTCGCCGGCATCTCATCGGCGATCGCGGGGCCGGCAGTCGCCGGCATCCCCGTGACCGCCCGGGGGTACGCGGCGAACTTTTCCGTTGTTTCGGCCCATTTGAAAGGGGCGAAGACCAACCTATCGTGGATCGATCTGCTCCGGCAGCCTGATCATACGACAGTGGTGCTGATGGGGCTGTCGCTTTCCCGGGCCATCCGTGACGCCGCGCTGGAGCGGGGTATCAGCCGGACACTGCCGGCGGCGATCGTTTCCAATGCAACGCGTCCGAATCAGCAGACGCGGGTTACGACGCTTGGCAAGCTTGCCGACGCCGCCGGGGCAGTCGAAGGACCGGCCATTATCGTCTTCGGCGACGTCGTCAGGCTGCATGCCATACTGCCAGGCTACCTCGAGGGCGGCAAAAGAGCGGAGCGGGCGGCGGCAAACGCCGTCTAGTCCGATGTGACCGGGCAGAGAGGCCGTACAGGGCAGACATTGTGTCTTGAAATATTGTTATCATAGATATGGATCTTCACAAAAATCTCTTCTAAAGCTGGTTCCAAAAAGATATAAGAATTTCACCGGGAAAGGGGCCAAACCCCAACTTTAGATAAGTTTAAGTTATTAGCACATAGAATGGTGAATGATCATTCATTTATCGAGGAGGAAACGATGGCTGAACGAATAGATGGGGTGCGGAAACTCTTCACCTCGAAAAGCGCCAGGGTAGATACGAACCGGGGTGACCTATATTATCAACAACTGTTCGATACGTGTCGGACGCGTTTGGACGCTCTGCGGGAGCAGCCGGCGGTCAACCGGCTCGACTTCGAATCCCTGCTCAGCGACGAGGGGCAGGACCGCCGTGACTTTATGAAATGGGTCAGTGCGGTCACGGCGATGCTGATGCTTCCGCCGATGTTCACGCCGCTTGTCGCGGAAGCCGCCGAACTGATGAACCGCCTGCCGGTTATCTGGCTCGAGCTTCAGGACTGTGCGGGCAACTCCGAAGCGCTGCTCCGCAGCGACGGGCCGAAGATCGACGAGATCGTTCTCGACATCATTTCGCTGGAGTTCCACGAGTCGCTGATGGCACCGGCGGGACACCAGGCGGAGAAACAGCTTGAAGATGCGATGGAGCACTTTAAAGGGAACTACCTTCTCTTTGTCGAGGGCTCCATTCCCGTCGGTGTCGGCAGGGAGTGGTGTACCATCGGTGCCTCCGGCGAGAACTTTCTGGATCACCTGAACCGTGTCGCCGAAGACGCCGCCGCCATTGTGGCGGTCGGTGCCTGTGCGACCTTCGGCGGTATTCCCGCCGCGGCGCCGAACCCGACGGGAGCCGTCGGGGTAATGGACGTTATCAAGGGCAAACCGGTGATCAACATCCCGGCCTGCCCGGCGAACCCGGCGAATATGGTCGGCGTTGTCCTGCATTATGCCCTCACCGGGCAGGTGCCGGAGCTTGACTCCCTGTTGCGTCCGAAATTCGCGTTCGGATACCGTATCCACGACAACTGCGAACGCCGTGCGCACTTCGACGCGGGCGAGTACGTCGAGGAGTGGGGCGACGAAGGTGCGAAGAACAACTTCTGTCTCTATAAAATGGGGTGTAAAGGACCGATGACCTTTAACAACTGCTCCATTATCCGCTACAACGAAGGGGTCAACTGGCCGATCGGCGTCGGTCGCGGCTGTATCGGCTGTGCCGAACCGGACTTCTGGGACAAATACGCCTATGAGCGGCCGATGGCCAATGCGAATATCAAAGCACCGACCGGCGGTGTCGAAAAGACCGTGGACCAGTTCGGTCTCGGTCTCCTGACGGCGGCGGGTATCGGTATCGGTATTCATGCCGTCGCCAGTGCAGTTGCCGGTAAGAAAGAAGAGGGAGGAGAAGGATAATGAGCAAGAGACATATTGTAGTCGACCCGATTACGCGGATCGAAGGACACCTGCGTATCGAGGCGGTGATTGATGAAAACAACACCATCGTGGATGCCTACAGCTCCTCGACAATGTTCCGGGGGATCGAAACGATCCTTCAGGGGCGCGATCCGCGGGACTGCGGGTTGCTGGCCATGCGTATCTGCGGTGTCTGTACCGGGACGCATTACCAGCGTTCCATCGAGGCCGTCGAGGATGCTTTTGATATTACGATTCCGAAAAATGCACGGATCGTACGTAACCTGATCCAGGGGTCACTGTATGTGCATGACCACCTTGTGCACTTTTACCACCTGCATGCACTGGACTTTGTCGACGTCGTTTCCGCACTGTCGGCCGATCCCGACAAAACGGCGGAAGAGGCACGCAAATGGGCCGCTGTCGCAGGCGTTTCACCGTACACGGACGGCCCGAGCGAGTTCAAAGCGATCCAGGAACGTGTCGCGAAGTTCGTCAAACAGGGCCGGCTGGGGATCTTCGGCAACGGCTACTGGGGGAACAAACATTACAAGCTCACGCCGGAACAGAACCTGATCGGGGTAGCGCACTACCTCCAGGCCCTGGATATTCAGCGTGATATGGCGAAGATGCAGGCGATCTTCGGCGGGAAGAACCCACACCCGCAATCCATCGTCGTCGGCGGCGTCACCTGTGTCCAGGATATTGAGAATCCGGCGCGCATTGCGCTGTTCAAACAGCTGCTGACCGACACGAACAAATTTATCAAGCAGGCCTATCTGCCTGACGTTTACATGGCGGGGACGATGTACGCAGACGAAGCGACGGACTCCAAAGCGACGTTTACGGAACTCATCGGCGGCAAAGGCGTCGGCGGGACCGGCGGCGGTCTGCTCAACTACATGAGCTACGGCGACTTCCGCCTGGACGACACCGGGTTCTACAATGCGAAAACCCTCTTCCCGAGCGGTATTGTCTACGGGGGCGACCTGAGCAAGGTCGAGCCGGTCGACCATGAGAAGATCGCTGAAGACGTCACGCACTCCTGGTACGAGGGGAGCGAACCGTTGCACCCGTACAACGGGCAGACGATCCCGAAATATACGGGCCTCGATAAGCGTGATGACGGCATCGCCTACCTGAAGACAGGGGAAAAGTACAGCTGGATCAAGACGCCGATGTACAACGATACCCGCGTCGAGGTCGGGCCGCTGGCACGGATGATCGTCGGGGTGGCGAGCAAGGACGAGCGTATCACGAAGTACGTGACGAACTTCCTCAAGCGCGGCAACCTGCCGGTATCGGTACTGTTCAGTACCGTCGGCCGTACGGCGGGCCGTGCCATTGAGACCGAACTGATGGCGGATGCGCTGGTAGAGTGGGTCGACGAACTTGCCGCCAACGCGGCGGCCGGCGACCTGCGCACCTGGACGGAGTTCGACTTCGACAAGGTGAGTGTGAAAACCAAGGGGATGGGCCTGGCCGAAGCGCCGCGCGGATCCCTGGGACACTGGGTCCGCGTTGAAGACGGGAAGGTAGCCAACTATCAGGCCGTCGTCCCTTCCACCTGGAACGCGGGTCCGCGGGACTATAAAGGACGGATGGGCGCTTACGAGGCGAGCCTGATCGGGACCAAGGTCGCCGATCCGGAACAGCCGCTGGAGATCATCCGGACCATTCACAGTTTTGACCCCTGTATCGCCTGTGCCGTGCACGTCGTCGATACCAAGGGCAAATCGCTGGGTGTTTACAAGCTCGACAGCCAGTGCAGTATCTAAGGAGATCCCATGAAATCCGAACGTAAACAGGTTAAGCGGATGACGGGCGCCATGCGCATCATCCACTGGGCCAACGCGATTTCGATGGTGGCTGCCGTGATCACCGGGCTCTACATAGGGCACCCGTACTACCAGACGCTCATCGCCGACGGTGCGGTGGACAAATATGTGATGGCGTGGAACCGGTGGGGGCACTTTATCGTGGCGATCATCTTTGACGTCACCTCCATCGTCGTCGCCTATCTCTATTTTTTCAGCCGTTTCGAGATGCCGTACAAGAAGCTTATTCCCACCGGCAAAAACATTGCCGAGTTTGGCGAGGTGCTTTTGAACCTCGTCACGCTCAACCGGCGCAAGAAGTTTGATTCGACGCACAGTGACAGTTTCAACACGGTCTATTTTACGATTTTCCACTTGCTCCTGATCTGGATGCTCTTTACCGGGCTGCAGCTCTATGTTCACGGACTGGAGTCCGGCCAGAGTTCGATCGGGGCGTGGTGGCCGGCGCTGCTGCACCTTGCCACCGACTGGACCATCCCGGTAACGGGCGGAACGCTGATGGATGTGCGCATTTCGCACCATGAATCGATGTGGCTCATCCTAACCTGGGTCGCTTTCCATATCTACTACCAGATATGGCGGACGATCTTCTGGAAAGAGGGGGATATCGCCATTGTCTTCGGCGGCAGCAAGTTCGCCAAAGAGCAGGAATCCTAAGCAGCAGGATTTTCCCCCGCGTTCCGGGGCACCCGGGACGTTTTCAACCTCCCAAACTATGCTAAGATAACAAGGTTTCAGCCCCCGGTGAGGGTGTGATGACCGTTCAAAGGACCCCCTATGGCCTTCGTGATGGAACTGCAGAGCAGCTCGTCCCAATTTTACCTGCGTAACTGTATCGCCGGCATTGCCCGTGAATTCGGCGTACCGGCAAAGATTGTCCAGTCAAAAGGGACGCTCTCCTGTGCATTTGCCTCGGAGCACCCGGAACTGGAGGCGTGTATCGGCGCCATCGCCGAGCGGCTTCCCGCCTCCTGGCATCTCAGCGGCAGCCGGCACTACGAGGCGGCGGGAGAACCGGATACGCTGCCGGAACTGGTCGATGCGCCCCCGCTGGGGCTCGGCCTCTGCCCCGCATGCCAAAAGGAGCTTTTCGATCCTTCGTCGCGCCGCTACTACTACCCCTTCACCCACTGCGCACAGTGCGGGGGGCAGTACGCTTTTTTCGAAGCGTACCCCTTTGAGCGCGCCAACAGCGCCCTCTCCTACCTGCGCCCCTGCACGGCATGCGAATCGGAGCAGGAGACGCACGGCCGCCGGGAGAAGGACCACCTTAACAGCTGCCACGCCTGCGGCGTGCCCGTGCGCCTGGAAAGCGGGGGGCGCGAGCGCTATGCCAATGATGCCGGAAGCTTCAGAACGATGTTCGAGGTGGCGGCCAAGGCCGTTGCCGATGCCAAGTCGCTGCTGGTCAAAACGACGATGGGCTACCGCCGCTTTCAACTGAGCCCCGAGGGACTCGGCAACGCCGTGATCCTGATGATCGATGCGGAGAAGATCACCGACTACCTCTCCCTGATCGGCGAAGAGTTCCATGCGCTGCTGGGCATCGAACGTCCCGTGCTGCATGTGTCGGTCAAAGCCCCGGAGCTTCAGGCGGTTGCCGGCCGCACGGCGGATGTGAAATACCCCGACGACGGCTTTACGATCCTGCTGGCGACGGAGCTGCAGCGCCTGGGGGTGGATTACGTCTACTACGAGGAGGCGGACGCCCGGAGCGACGCGGACCTGCGGATGGAGTATGACCTGGAGCTCTCTTCCCAGAGCGACCAGTACCTCTTTATCAATAAGGATGTCCGTTTCGTCGCCGCCGGCGAGCGGGTGAGTTTCCCGTCGCGCATGGCGCCGGCGTCGCAGACCCTCGGGATGGCGCACGGCCTGGTCGGGGTGCCCGAAGGGGAGCGCGTCGTGTTCGACCGACCGGAGCATTTCGGCAGCGTGACGGTCGAGAATGCCGTCGTGCTGGAGGGGGAGTCGGAGGAGCAGTGGCATACGCATCAGCGCCCCGCCGCCCAGGACGAGGCGTCGTTTATGTCGGTCGTCGCGGAACATGGCCTCTTCGGGCAGAAGTGCGTCGGCGCCCATTTCGACGACGAACCCTCTTTCCTCTATTATGACGGGCGAAAGGTGATCCGGCTGGTCCCGCCTATCGCCTTCGCACCCGAGGGGCTGTTGGAGAAGATCGCCTCCCTGCGCGAAGGTTCCGACAGGCTGGTACAAAACTTCAAGAAGGGACTGCCCGCTGCCTATGCACGCGTCGAAGCGCTGCAGGAGCGCAGCGCGACGAGCCTCTTCGAAGCGGCCGCCGCCGTGTTGGAACTGGAGGAGGAGAACTTCTCCGGGGTCAGCAAAGCGGCATTGGGCTTTTACGGAAAGGGCGGGGTACAGGTCGATACGCACGTCAAGGACAACCGTTTCGACCACGCGGCCTTCCTGGCCAGCCTGGTGAGCTACCGCCTGGCAGGGGTGGAGACGGAGATGATCGCCTACTCCATCTTCGAATCCTTCGGCGACTACTTCAACGACCTGATGCAGCAGATCAAAGACAAAACAAAAGCGGAGCATTTTATTCTCTGCGGCGCCCATTTCGCACAGCAGTCGCTTTTCAGCCGCATGCAGCGTAACCTGAAGGCCACGCCCCCGCTGATGAACGTCAACTACCCCATTGGCAGGGAGAATGCCGTTGTCGGCTGCGTCTACCTCTAAACGCCTCCGGTTCCGAATCCGCGGCATCGTCCAGGGTGTCGGTTTCCGCCCCTTCGTTTACCAGCTCGCCGTCCGAGAAGGGGTGGGCGGCCATGTGCTCAACGACGGCGACGGCGTTGAAATCGAGGTGGAAGGTCTCCCGGCGTCCCTGGAGGCGTTCGAGAGGGCTTTGACGGCATCCCCGCCGCCGCTGGCGCGGATCGATGAGGTGCATCGCGACGTCCTGGCTCCTCTCGGCGAAACGGCCTTTGCCATCCGGGGCTCCGAGAGCAGTGCGGCAAAAACGATGGTCTCGCCGGACATGGCCGTGTGCGATGCCTGCGCCGCCGAGCTTTTCGACCCCGCGAACCGCCGTTACCGCTACCCGCTGATCAACTGCACCGACTGCGGTCCGCGCTACAGCATCATCCGCGCACTTCCCTATGACCGGCCGCAGACCTCGATGGCCCCTTTTGCCATGTGCCCGCAGTGCGCGCACGAGTATAACGACCCGGCTAACAGGCGTTATCACGCCCAGCCGATCAGCTGTTATGAGTGCGGCCCGCACCTTGCCCTGACCGATCCCTCGGGTGCGGCGATCGGGACGGAGCACGAGAGCATCGACAGGGCAGCGGCGCTGCTTGCCGACGGCCGGATCGTCGCGGTCAAAGGGCTGGGGGGCTTTCACCTGATGTGCGATGCGACGAACGGCGCCGCCGTGGCGCGCCTGCGCGAGCGCAAAAGGCGCCCGAGCAAACCGCTGGCCGTGATGTTCCCCTCCCTGGAGATGATCCGGGAGGCCGCGGCGCTGAGCGACGCGGAGGAGCGGCTCATCCTCTCTAACACACGTCCTATTGTCGTCGTGCGGAAAAAAGCGGCGCTTGCTTTCGGGGAGCCGATTGCCCCGGGCATCGACCGCATCGGCGTCTTTCTGCCCTATACGCCGCTGCACCTGCTCCTGATGGACCGTTTGCAGCGGCCCGTCGTCGCCACAAGCGCCAATATCAGCGAGGAGCCCATTCTCACCGACGCGGTGCAGGTGCGGGAGAAACTGGGCAGTGTCGTCGACGCGGTGCTGGACGTCGACCGGGAGATCGTCAACGCCTGCGACGACAGCGTCGTGACCGTGGCCGGCTCCCGCACGCTGATGTTGCGGATGGCGCGGGGGTATGCCCCCAGAAGCCTGCCGCTGTCTTTTGAAGCACCGGGCAGGATCCTTGCCGTCGGAGCCAATCAGAAGAGCACGATCGCGCTGGGATTCGATAAAAACATCGTGCTCTCACCGCACATCGGGGACCTCGTCTCCGTCGACGCCTTTGAGTATTTTGAGCGCACCCTCGAAACGTTCAAACGTTTTTACGCCTTCGAACCCGACATCGTCGTCTGCGACCTGCACCCGGGGTATGAAACGACCAAGTGGGCGGAAGCGTTCCACGCGGCGCATCCCGGCACGGCGCTTGTGCGGGTGCAGCACCATTATGCCCACGCGCTGGCCTGCATGGCCGAATACGGGCTGGATGAGCCGGTGCTGGCGTTCTGTTTCGATGGCACCGGATACGGGAGCGACGGGACGCTCTGGGGCGGCGAGGTGCTTCTGGCCGATCCGCAGCGTTTTGAACGGGCATACCACTTCCGCCCCTTCCGGCTGCTCGGCGGGGAACAGGCCGTGCGGGAGCCGAGACGGGTGGCGTTATCGCTGTTATTTGAGTGTTATAGCCTTGAGGGCGTGCTTGCGATGGCGCATCCGACCGTCGGGAGTTTCACACCCGAGGAGATCAGGACGCTTCATACCATATGGCAGCGCGGCCTGAATGCTCCAGAAAGCAGCTCCGTCGGCCGCCTTTTTGATGCCGTGGCGTCACTGACGGGGTGCGCGCAGACCCTCGGCTACGAGGGCGAAAGCGGGATGCGGCTGGAAGCGGCGGCCGGGACGGTGCTGCCCGGGGAATTTGCCTTCGCCGTGGAAGAGGGGGTGATCGACTGGGAGCCGCTGCTGCGTCAGACCCTTGAAGCCCCCGCCCGGGCGGCGGCGGGGCTGCACGCAGCGCTCACCGGAGTGATCACTGAGATTGCGCAGCGCCATCCCGGCATGCCGGTGATGCTCAGCGGGGGCGTTTTTCAAAACCGGACACTGACGGCCATGGCCTGCGACGCCTTGGAAGAGCTCGGGATCCGCTATTATGTCCAGCGCGAAACGCCCGTCAACGACGGCGGCGTCGCCCTGGGGCAGCTTTACCATGCACTGTACCGACAAGGAGGGAAGGAATGAACCGTATCGCACTGATCGGATCGGGAAACGCGTTTTTCAAGGATGAGGGAATCGGGCTTTACGCGGCCAAATACCTCAAAGAGAACTACACCTTCGAACCGGGCGTCGATATCGTCGACGGCGGGACGCTCGGGTTTGGGCTGATGCCGCTGCTGCAGGAGTATGACGAGGTGCTGATCGTCAATACGGCTTCGGACGAGGATGTGCCCGCCGGCACGGTGACCGTGCGCGACTGCGATACCTTTTTGGAGGGATCGCTCATCAAAAAAACGGCCAACGAGGTGGAAATAGCGGAGATGCTGCAGATCTGTTCGCTGACGGGCAATATGGCCGAAACCTCTGTCATCAGCATCGTGCCCGACGACATCATCTCCGTCGAAGTCGGGCTCTCCGCGCCGTTGCGCGCCGCCTGGGAGCGCTACATTGAAACGATAACGGCGCGTTTGGCCCACGCCGGCGTCGTCTGCACAAAGCGATCGGACGACGGCGTGACCCTGGAGACGATCCTTGAGACCTTCGCCGCCCCCAGCGTCGCCCTGGGGCGGGGCTTCTAGGAGACGCCGGAGGCCTGGAAGGCTTCGATAACCTCCGCGAGGGAGCTGCCGGGTTCGCGCCGCTGCACGTCAATGCCGGCGGTTTGCAAAATTTTCAATGCGCTCTCGACATAGCGTTCGAACGCGGCGGTGAGGGAGGGTGAAAGCCCGATGCGCACTTCCACGCGTTCGGGCACGATTCCCAGTACACTCGATTCGGGCTGCGGCCTCCCCATCAGCTCCAGCATGTCAAGGCACTGGATCACCCCCACTTCATGCGCGCCCCCGTTTCCCAGACCGTAACCGGTGAGCTCGGACGCCGGGATATGATAGATGCTCCCCGCGTCGTCGTCGATGTCGATCGCGTCGAGGATCAGCACCCGTTCGTGCTCGATAAAGACGTCGAGGAGATTGATCCCCTCGACCCCGCCGTTGATGATGCGTACTGAAGGCTCAAAGCGGTAGTTGGCATCGAGGTAGGCCGCGGCGTAGACGGCGATGCCGTCGTCATTTTCGAGAATGTTGCCGACCCCCAGGACGGCGGTGGTCGCTTGAATCATTCGTGCTCCTTGAAGTAGTAATCGATCAGCAGCCGCTCCCGTTCGGAGGCGGGGTGGTTGAACTTGAACTCCATCTCCTTGAGATAGAGGGGAAAGCTTTCGTCGCATACGCCCCGGTAACGGAGGATGTTCGCTTCAAAGTATTCCCAGAAGCGGACGATGTTGTTATGCCGCGAGGAGATCTTGATAAGGCGGCTCTGGCGCCGGAAACGGGCGAACTCCTCCGCGTAGACGGATTCGAGGTCATCTTCGATGAACTGGTTACGAAACTGCTGCAGGGAGGGCATGACAATGGTGTAGAGATGCCCCTCGTAATCGAAGGTGAGAAAGTTGTGGGCATCGAACACGGCGTTTTTGCGCCGCTTTTTGGCCCGCTCCAGGTAGAAATACTCCTCGTATTCGCAGGAGAGGTGCCGTCTCGTCTCGTATTCATCCTCGCAGATGCGGGCGCACAACTGCCTGAACTGTCCGAAATAGCGGTGGACCGAGACGTAGGACAGTCCCAGCGCTTCGGCGGAGACGCTGGCATTTTCGTCCCGGGAGAAGCTCGCGATGAGCGTTCGTACCTTCGCGACGCGCGCGGGACTGACTTTTCGGCGGCAGCGCCCGCACTTGTACCGGCCGTCTCCCAGACGGTAAATACTTCCTTGACAGTAGGGACAGTGTTGAAGCGTTGACATCCTTCGCCTTTCCCGGTTCCAAAGCTATATAAGAGTGACGTTTTTTTAGTTTAATTTTACATAACAAGACTATAATTAATATAAAACTGAATACTTATTCATTTGCAGAAAGAAATACGCAATGAAATCGGTAGGATGCCTGCGCCCCCAGGAGCGCTGCCGCTGTGGAGATTCGTCGGAATACGGATGAGCGGCGCGGGCAGAAATCCTCAGTCTTTTTTGGCAGTTCCGTCGGTATCATCCTCGATGATCACCGGTGTTTGTTTCTTTATGAGAGAATACCAATACTATGAAAGGGCCCGGGTTATGACGGGTTGAGAAGGAGAAAATATGTGTAAAGATTGCGGCTGCAGTGTGACGGAACATTCACACGGACACCATCATGATCATGAGCACGATCATGACCACCACGGGCATTCGCATGCCCATCAGGCGGCGCACGAGACGCTGCACCATAATCCGCAGCTTAATGACAAGAAGACGATCGATGTGATTACAAAGATCCTGGACAAGAACGATCACGAAGCGGGCCATAACCGTGCCCACTTCGACGACCACGGGGTGCTCTCCATCAACCTGATGAGCAGTCCGGGCAGCGGGAAGACGACCCTGCTGGAGCAGATGGCGGAACGTGCCCCTTTCCGCTTCGGTGTGATCGAGGGGGACCTGGAAACGAGCCGGGATGCCGAGCGCATCAAGGCTAAGGGGGTACCTGCCTACCAGATCCAGACGGGCAGCGCCTGCCACCTTGATGCGTTCATGGTGCACGAGGGGCTGCACGACATGCCGCTTGATGACCTGGATGTCTGTTTTATCGAGAACGTCGGCAACCTCGTCTGTCCGGCCAGTTATGACGTCGGTTCCCACCTGAACATCGTGCTCGTTTCCGTGCCCGAAGGGAGCGACAAGATTGAAAAGTATCCTGTCATGTTCCGGCAGGCGGACCTGGTGCTGATCACGAAAACCGACCTGCTTCCCTATTTCGACTACGACATCGAACATGAAAAGGCGGAGGCGCGCAAGATCAAACCGGGCGTCGATATCCTGGAGGTCAGCATCAAAGACGAAGCGTCCGTGCAGCGCGTTATCGAGTGGATCGAATTCAAACGCAGGATGAGGAGCTAAGATGTGTCTCTCTATCCCTTCAAAGGTCGTTTCCGTCGACCGTGAGAAAAATACCGCCGTGGTCGATACGATGGGTGTCAAGCGCGAAGCGGGGCTGGACCTGATGGAAGAGGGCAGCGTCAACATAGATGATTATGTCCTGATCCATATCGGTTTCGTGATGAACAAGATCGATGAGGAGGACGCGCTCGAATCGCTCAAGGTCTACCACGAGATCCTGGCGAAGATGGACGAAGAAGAGCGCTCGCGTGTCGTCCTGGAGGATGACAACTGCGAGAACAGGGGTGCACCATGAGCGAACTGAAACTCAAAGACCTTTACGACGGCTTCAGGGATCCCGCCACGATCCGGATGCTGGCCGCACAGATTGGGGAAGAGGCGAAAGCGCTGCACGAACCGCTGCGGATCATGGAAGTGTGCGGGGGCCATACGCATACGATTATGAAATACGGTCTGCCGCAGCTGCTGCCGGACAACATCGACTTTATTCACGGTCCCGGCTGCCCGGTCTGCATCATGCCCAAAGAGCGGATCGACCACGCCATCGCGCTGGCACGGATGGAGGATACGATCCTGGTGACTCTGGGCGACATGATCCGCGTGCCGGGATCGCAGAGCTCCCTGGCCGTTGAACGGGCTGCCGGGCGGGACATCCGCCCGCTCTATACGCCGATGGACGCGCTCAAGATCGCCAAGGAAAACCCTGACAAACGGGTGGTCTTTTTTGCGATCGGGTTTGAGACGACGACGCCGATGACGGCAGCGCTGCTGCACGCGGTAGTCGCCCAGAAGGTCGACAACCTCTATTTCCATATCAACCATGTGCTCGTGCCGCCGGCGATCGACGCGATTATGAGCGACGGCCAGGCGAAGATCAACGCCTTTATCGGGCCTTCGCACGTCAGTGTCATCACCGGGGCGAAGATCTACGCGCCGCTGCCTCAGAAGTACGGCACCCCCGTCGTCGTCTGCGGTTTCGAACCCGTCGATGTGATGCAGGGGATCCTGATGGCTGTACGGCAGCAGAAAGAGGGGCGCGCCGAACTGGAGATCGAATACTCCCGTTCGGTGACGATGGAAGGCAACGTTAAAGCCCAGCAGCTCATTGACATGTATCTGCAGCCGCGCAGCCATTTCCGCTGGCGCGGGATCGGGGATATTCCCGACAGCGCTCTGGAGCTTCGGGACGAATTTGCGTATCTCGATGCGGAAAAAGTGTTCGCAGAGGTGCTGCCGACGGAACCCATCGACGACCACAAGCTCTGCATCTGCGGCACGATCCTCAAGGGGCTCGCGAAGCCGATGGAGTGCAAGGTTTTCGGAACGGCCTGTACCCCGAACAGCCCTTTGGGCAGCTGCATGGTCAGTTCGGAAGGGGCGTGCAACGCCTACTACCGCTATGCGGGGGTGCTCGGATGAAACAGGTACAACTCAGCCACGGCGGGGGCGGCGAAGAGACGAACAAGCTCATCCACGACTTGTTCTACCGCCATTTCAAAAACGACATCCTCATCAAGGCCGAGGATGCGGCGGTGCTGCAGACGCAGGGGAAGATCGCGTTCACGACGGACAGCTTTACGGTCAGCCCGCTCTTTTTCGAGGGGGGTGACATCGGGAAGCTGGCGGTCGCCGGCACCGTCAACGACCTCTCTATGATGGGCGCGAAGCCGCTCTACCTCAGTTCGGCCTTTATGATCGAAGAGGGCTTCGCATTCGAGGAGCTGGAACGCATTGTTGAAAGTATGGCCAAGGAGCTGGAAAAGTCCGGGGCGAAGATCGTCTGCGGGGATACCAAGGTCGTGCCACGGGGAAGCGTCGACAAACTCTTTATCAATACGGCGGGTATCGGCGAGGTCATGCGTGAAGGGATCTCCTCTCAGGCGATCAAAGAGGGTGACGTGATCATCGCATCGCGCGATATCGGACGCCACGGGGCGACGGTGCTGATGGCCCGCGAGGGGCTGGAGGTCAGCGCCGATCTCGGCAGCGACTGCGAAACGCTCTGGCCCGCCGTCGAGGCACTGCTGGCGGAAAACATCTCCGTCAGCGCCCTACGCGACGCGACCCGGGGCGGGCTGGCCGCCGTCTTGAACGAATGGGCGGAAAACAGCGATGTCTGCCTGGAGATCGAGGAGGCCGCGATCAAGGTCAGCGATGAGGTGCAGGGGATCTGTGAAATGTTCGGGTTCGAAGCGACGGACCTGGCCAACGAGGGGACCTTCGTTGCCGCCGTCGCGCCGATGCACGCGGCCTTTGCCGTGAGCGCACTGCAGCGGTTCGGGTTCTGCCGCGACGCGGCGGTGATCGGCCGGGCGACGACGCAGTACCCGGGCAAGGTGGTGCTGCACTCCGCATTCGGCAGCCGCCGTTTCCTCGACCTGCCCAAAGGCGAACTGCTGCCGAGGATCTGTTAGGAGATTGCTATGCATGAATATTCCGTTGTACAGGCTTTATTGGAACAGGTGGAGAAGCATGCCGCCGAGAACGAAGCGGAGTGGGTGACGAAGGTGGTCGTGAAGATCGGTGTCATGAGCGGCGTAGAGCCGCATCTGCTCGAGATCGCTTTCAACACCTTCAAAGAGCGGACCGTCTGCGACGGGGCGGACTTCGTGATGAATATCCAGCCCGTCACCCTAACCTGCCGCCAATGCGGAAGCCGGAGCGAGCTGGAGAAGGTGTGGTACCGCTGCCCTGCATGCGAAAGTCTGGAAGTCGACGTCGTTGACGGCGAAGAGATGTATCTGATGAGTTTGGAAATGGAGTAGACCATGCAGGAGATCTGGGAAAACTATATGAAACCGGTGGATGGAAACCCTGCGACCGTGGCGTTCAATGCCGAGGTGGCCGATGCGCTCCCCAACGATGCGCTGGGATACGTGGGCTTTCTCAAGCTCCGTTTGAACACGGCCACGCCCGAAGGGTTCGTCGTTGAGAGCGAAGCGGACACGGTCAAGGAGATCGAGGACCGGCTGGAGATGGAGGCGCTGCGTTACCGCGTCGGCAAATATGTCGGGCGTATCGTGACGGGGGGCGAGGTCCATTTTGTCTATTACCTCAAATTCGATTTTGAATGGCCCGACGTCATTGCCGCCACGATGGGCGCTTTCACGGATTACACCTACGAATCCGGTTCCCGGCTCGATACGGAGTGGGAGGTGTACCGCAAACTCCTTTTCCCTACGGACCGGGAGTGGCAGCTCATCCAGAACCACCACACCTGCGATCGGCTCAAAGCCGCCGGCGACAATCTCCGCATCCGGCGGGCGATCGAGCACCGGGCCTTTTTTTCAAAACATGAGGGGCGTGAGCGCTTCGTCGAGCGTATCAGTACCGAAGGCTTCAAAGTGCAGGCTGATGCTCCGCCGGAGGAGGTCAGCCCGCCGTTCGGGGTTCAGTTTTACCGCATGGACGCACCGTATTACTACGATATCGATGCGGTAACGCTTCAGATCATTGCCTGGGCGGAAGCCTTCGAGGGGCAATACGACGGATGGGAAACAAGTTTGGTAAAACAGTGATTTTTTCGTCATAAGGACGGAAGTTATCATACAATAAGAGCAAACAGAAGGAGCTACGATGAAACGCGAAGAGTTGCTTGAACAGCGGGATGAACTTGAGCTGCCGGATACGGCGGGACTGAGTCGACGCGATGCGCTTAAACTGATGGGGATCTCCCCGGTGGCGGCGTCGGTGCTGGCCTCGACCGCGCCGGCAGCTTCAGCGGAAGCCGTCGATGTGAAGGGGAAGATCCTTATCGTCGGCGGCGGATCCGGTGCGATCATGGCCTTGGCGCGGCTGCACCGCGCCATTTCGGACCCGGATATCACGATTATCGCACCCAACGAGATCCACCTCTACCAGCCGGGACAGATCTTTATGGCCGCGGGGCTCTATACCCATGAGGACATTGTCAAGCCCAACAGCGACTTTATCCCCGATGATGTGACCTGGATCAAGGATGAAGTCGCCGCATTCGATCCGGACAACAACCGGGTAACGACCCGCGGGGGCGAAGAGGTCGCCTACGACTATCTGGTCGTTGCGACGGGCATTGTCTGCCACTACGACGCCATCAAAGGGCTCACCGAGGACGATATCGGTACGCACGGCATCTCCAGCGTCTACCTGAACAACCCCGAAGCGGGGACCGCCAAAGGCGGGGAGATCACCTGGGAGTGGTTCAACGATCTCAAAGCAGCCGCGAAGAACGGTAAACCGAAGGTCATCTATACCCAGCCCAACACGCCGATCAAATGCGGCGGCGCCCCGCAGAAGATCCTCTACCTCAGCGCCGACTACCTGAAGAAGGAGGGGCTGTCTGCCGATTACGCCTTTACGACGTCGTTCCCGAACCTTTTCTTCCTGAAACCGATCGCCGACGCGCTGGGCGAGGCGCAGAAACGCTACGACAGTATCACCAACTACTTCAGCCACCACCTTGAATCGATTGACGTAGAGGGCAAGGTCGCCACCTATATCCATGCGTACGACGAAGAGGTGTACGACGAGGATTTCGACACGTATGAAACGGTGAGCAAATCCGACAGGATCGAGATGCCTTACGACTTTATCCATATCGTGCCGCCGATGAGCCCGCCGGATGCCGTGGTCAACTCTCCGCTGGCCGGCGGCGACGGGTGGCTCGAAGTGGACAAATATACGCTGCAGCACCCCCGCTTCCCGAATGTCTTCGGCATCGGGGACGTCTGCGGTATCCCGATGGGGAAAACCGGCGGATCGGCGCGACACCACGGTCCGGTGCTGCAAGACAACCTCCTGGCGGTCATGCAGGGCAAAACGCCCAAAGAGAAGTTCGACGGCTATACGGTCTGCCCGCTGAAAACCGAGTACGGCGAAATCATCATGGCCGAGTTCAACTACGAGGGATTCGCGCCGACGATCCCGTTCCTGGCACCGGAAAAACCGCGCGTGATGTGGTGGTATTTTGACGTGTACATGCTCAAACCGATGTACTGGTACCTTATGCTGAGGGGGCTGATGTAGCCTTTGCCCCCTCGGGCATGCAAAGTTAATGAAAATTGGTGTATAATGTGCCATGAATAACACACGGATTGTGGCCAAAAAACAGTTTGGTCAGAATTTTCTGAAAGATCAGAGCGTTTTGCGCAAGATCATCGAAGCGATGCCCGACAGCGACAGAAGAGTTGCGGAGATCGGGCCTGGCTTAGGTGATTTAACTAAGTTTTTAGTTGATGTCAAAAGCGTCGATGCTTTTGAGGTCGATACCGATCTATGCAAGCACCTGAATGAAGTTTTCACGGATGAGATCACTACCGGTCGATTGACGCTGCACTGCGGCGACGTCCTCGAGCACTGGAAGAGTGAGCTGCTTGATGTTCCGTACGAGTTGGTGGCGAACCTGCCATATTACATCGCAACGAACATTATCCTCAAAGCCCTCGCCGATCCGAAGTGCGAATTTCTGCTTGTTATGGTTCAGCGTGAAGTCGCGGAGAAGTTCTCCGCCTCACCTGGAGAGAAAAATTTTGGTGCACTCAGTGTGATAGCCCAGAGCGTGGCAGAGGTCAGTATCCTCGTCCATGTCCCGCCCGAAGCGTTCGCGCCGCCGCCCAAAGTCGATTCTGCCGTCCTGCTCATGAAAAAAACGGCGAATCGGGCATCGGATGCGTTTGAACAGATGCTCAAAACGGCATTTGCCCAGCCGCGCAAAACGTTGCTGAAAAATCTCTCCGCACGCTACGGTAAAGAAGAGGTCCAGGCCGCATTATCCTCTCGCGGCTACCCCTCTACCGTTCGCCCTCACCAGATCTCGACAGCAGACTATCACCAACTCTATACACAATTACATTAACAGTGACGCCCGAGGGGCGTACTGCAAGGAGTTAGGATGTCAGAAGAAACACAAGCCCCTGTCGCAGAAGCGAAGAAAAATACAGAAAACAAACCGGCCCAGAACCGTGAAGGCGAACCGCGCCGCCGCCGTTCATCCAACCGCAACCGCAGCCGCAGCCGTCAGAAACCCAAAGAGGGTGAAGCGAAAAAAGAGGGCGAAGGCCAGAGCCAGAACCGCAGCCGCGGCGGCCGTGGCGGCAACCGTGGGGAGAACCGGGGTGAAAACCGCGGGGAAAACCGTGGCGAAAGTCGCGCGAAAAGTGGCGGCGGACGTTCCGGCGGCAACCGCAACCGCCGCCGCAACGCCCCGGCACCGACGGAGCAGAGCCTGCTGGAGAATGCGCGCCAGAACGAGGCGTCGCAGCGCGTCCGTGTCAGTCCGTATACGAAGATTGATGCGGAGGTGAAGGCGAAGGTCCGTATCACCCCGCTGGGCGGTCTCGGCGAGATCGGCGGGAACATGATGGTCATGGAGACGGATAACGAAGCGATCCTGATCGATGTCGGGATGAGTTTTCCGGACGAAGAGATGCACGGCGTCGATATTCTTGTCCCGGATTTCACCTATGTACGCGAGATCAAAGACAAGATCGTCGGCGTCATCATTACCCACGCCCACGAAGACCATATCGGTGCGGTCCCTTACCTCTACAAAGAGATGCAGTTCCCGCTGTACGGTACGGCGCTTCCGCTGGCGATGATCGGCAACAAGTTCGACGAACACCATCTCAAAGAGTTCCGCCGCTACTTCCGCCCGATCGAGAAGCGCGTCGTGTACCAGATCGGGAACGATTTCCAGGTCGAGTGGATGCACATGACCCACTCCATCATCGACTCCTCTTCTATCGCGGTGACGACAGAGGCGGGAACGGTCATCCATACGGGTGACTACAAAATCGACCATACGCCTGTTGACGGATTCCCGGCAGACCTGCACCGTCTGGCGCACTATGGCAGTCAGGGCGTCCTGGCACTCCTGTCGGATTCGACGAACTCGTACAACAAAGAGATCACGCCGAGCGAACTGACGGTCGCCCCGGCGCTGGACCGCGTCTTCTCGAAAACGAAAGGGCGCATTATCCTCTCGACGTTCAGCTCGAACATCCACCGCGTCTTCCAGGCGATCCAGGCGGGTATCAAGTATGGGCGTAAGGTCTGCGTCATCGGCCGTTCCATGGAGCGCAACCTCGAAGTGGCGATGCAGTACGAGTACATCAAGCTGCCCAAAAACATCTTCGTCGATGCGGATGACGTCAGCCGGATGAACGACAAGGACGTCCTCATCATCACCACGGGTTCGCAGGGAGAGCCGAACTCGGCACTGTTCAGAACGGCCATCGGCGAGCACCGCCACATCAAGATCAAGCCGGGCGACCTGATCATCCTCTCCTCCCGGGCGATCCCGGGCAACGAGGGCTCCATTTCGCAGATGCTCAACCACCTTGAGCGCGCCGGGGCCAAAGTGGCTCGCGATCGCGATCTGCACGTCTCCGGTCACGGCGGGGCGGAAGAGCAGAAGCTGATGCTGCGTCTGGTGCAGCCGAAATTCTTCCTGCCGATTCACGGCGAATACAACCACGTTATGCGCCACAGAGAGACGGGAATCGCCTGCGGGGTTCCGGAGCGCAACATCCATCTGATGAGCGACGGCGAGTGTGTCGAAGTGACGCCGAAGTATATGCGCAAGGTCAAAACCGTCAAATCAGGCAAGACCTACATCGACAACCAGAGCAACAACCTGATCGAAGACGACATCGTCATCGACCGCCAGAAGATGGCAACGGAGGGGATGGTCATGATCGTCGCCCAGGTCAGCAAAGCGGATTCGCACCTGATCTCCAAGCCGAAGGTCAGCAGTTTCGGTCTGGTGCCGGACAAGCAGGACAAAGCGTTTGCCCAGGAGATGGAAGATGTCCTGGAACACTTCCTGACCAATCTCAAGCCGGGGATCATCGAAAACCCCAAAGCGATGGAGAACGATCTGCGCCAGGTCGTCCGCAAGCATATCTATCGCAAAATGAAAAAATACCCCCTTATCACCCCGACCATCTTTGTGATGTGAGTTCGGACAAGCAAGGGTGACTGAACGTCACGCTTGCCCGAACGAAACCGAGCGTGTCGAACGTAGTGAGCAGCGAGGCTTCTAATCGATAGAGCCAACTGCTTGTCGTTTCGCGAACGTGACCAAAGGAATTCCTTCAGGGAAAACCGCAGGCGTTGTGCAAAGCACCGCCGAAGGCTTCTAATCAACAGCAACAACACCGCTTGTATGACGCGATGTGCCGATGAAAACTTCGTCACAACCGTTGTGACGCAACTCTTCCTCCGCGAACACTCTCCTTCATCAATCAAGACAGAAACGATACGGTGATAATAAGTAAGCAGTTCCGTGCCGGAACCATCCGGTTAAAGGGTGTATTCCAGTCGCTTTTTTGTACACATCGTCGGCCCTTGTTCTCAAAATACCCCACGGTAGATCGATGAAAAAATACACAGGTTATTCACAGTGTGAAGTATAATAATTATTTATTATATATTTTTCTATATAGGAGCAGAAAAAGGCTTAAATAAAGCTTTTTTTGTGGCCGTGGAAAAAGAAATTTCCGCGCAAGAAGAGGGGCGATCAGTTCCCGCGGGAACCGGGTTTGATCGCTTCGCTGCCCGCCTTGCACATCGGGCACTCCTCGGGGGCGTACATCTCGAAATCGAAATCCGCCAGGGCGAAGAAGGGGAGATCGCCGGGGAGTTTACAGCTGGGCTTAGCTTCGATGCTGCTGTGCTCGCGGCGGCAGAAACCGCGGTTGGCCAGGGCGGCGAAGGCAACGACCTTCGCGCCGAGCCCTTCGACCGCGGCGGCCGCT
This sequence comes from Thiomicrolovo immobilis, assembly GCF_039645955.1. GTDB lineage: Bacteria > Campylobacterota > Campylobacteria > Campylobacterales > Sulfurimonadaceae > Thiomicrolovo > Thiomicrolovo diazotrophicus. The sequence continues at coordinate 2,462,376 of NZ_CP147916.1, read as the reverse complement.
TCCATCGCCGAACCGCCGGTCGTGATGATGTCTTCGCAGACGAGGATGGTTTCACCCTCTTTGACGTCAAAGCCGCGGCGCAGTGTCATCTCGCCGCCGACGCGCTCGGTGAAGATGTAGCGGGCATCCAGGGCCTGAGCGAGTGCGAAACCGGCAATAAGCCCACCGATCGCCGGGGAGCATACGGTATCGATCTTTACGCCGCTGGCTTTGATCTGGTCGGCCAGGGCGTTGGCCAGCTTCATGGCCGTTTTCGGGTCCTCGAGTACTTTGGCGGACTGGAGGTAGAACTGGGAGTGGTTGCCGGAGCTGAGCTTGAAGTGGCCCTCAAGCATCGCGTCGGCATCGAGGTAGATCTGTTTGATATCCATACGTTTACACCGTCAGGATGGCTTGTTCTTTTTGCTTGATGATCTCGTCGATCTTTGCCACCATCTTGTCTGTGATCTTCTGGATATTGTCCTGGGCACGCTTGGAGTCGTCCTCGGTGACCTCTTTGTCTTTCTCAAGCTTTTTGACCGCGTCGTTGGCTTTGCGGCGGTCGTTGCGGACGGCGACTTTGGCATCTTCGCCCATCTTCTTGAGCTTCTTGACGCTCTCCTGGCGCTGTTCGACGGTCATCGGCGGGAAGAAGAGCTTGATCTGCTCGCCGTCGTTGTTCGGATTGACGCCGATATTGGCTTTGGCGATGGCGGTTTCGATGTCGCCGAGCAGCGGTTTTTCCCATGGGGAGACGGTGATCGTCGTCGCATCCGTGGCCAGGACCGTCGCGACCTGGGAGAGGGGCGTCGCCGCCCCGTAGTAGTCGATCTTGATGCCGTCGAGCACCTGTGTCGTTACTTTCCCTGTCCGGATCGTTTTGAACTGGCTCTGCATGTGCTCGATCGCACCTTCCATGTCCATTTCGCACTCTTGATAAATTTCGTCAAGCATTCTTACTCCTTTACTAAGATGATACTCGCTTGTTTCCGGCCGACCCGGATAAAGACCCGGCTGCGCGGCAAAGCGAGCTTCACATCGGTTTTCACGCGGATTTCGCCGTTTTTGACGGGAACGCGTACCCACTCCCCGCCGCTGATAAAGTACTCGGCTGTGCGGTATGTCGGTGCAATTTTAGCGTGTATTTCTTTTAATCTGCCATCTTCGGGCCACCGCAGGGGGGCGATCCACTCGGTGTCCAGGCGCTCGATTTTCAGTTTTTGCGCAATCAGGTTTTCGCCGGTCAGCGCCGTTCGATCGAGATCGTGCGGGTCGCTGTCGGCGTTGACCGCGCCGCTGTTCTGGTTGAGGATCAGTTCAAAGCCGTAGCCGGCGATGCCCGCCTTGACCTCGGGGTTGTATTCACCGTAGGGGTAGGCGTAGTAACGCGGCACACGGCGGAGCTCCTTGGCAAAGGAGAGCAGCCCCCGGTCGGTGTCATCTTTGAGCATATAGGGTACGAGGTGGCACTCGTGGCGGTGTCCGTAGCCGTGCAGCCCGAGCTCGCCGTATTGTGCCGTATCGCGGATCTCTTCCCAGGTCATGAAGTCGCCGTAGTGCTTGTCTGCCGCCGCGACATAGACGAAGAGGGTAAAGGGGTAGCCGTACTCACGGAAAACCGGAAGCGCGTTCTGATAGAAGCTTTTGTAGCTGTCATCGATCGTGAGCACGACCCATTTGTCGTCAATGGGTTCGTGCGCTTTCAGAGCCTTGGCCAGACGGGAGAGGGGGATGACCTCGTAGCCGTTCGTCTTGAGGTAGTCGAATTCGGCACGCAGCGTCTGAATGGAGGTGTTGGTGGCGGCATGCTGTGCATCGCCGAAACGGTGAAAGACGAAGATGTGCGCGTCCGCGAAGAGTATCAGCGGCAGCAGTGCAGTCAGCAGGAGGCTGCGCATGGCGGGTTAGTTGGAGGTGTTGGCTTCGACAGCAGGCGCCGCTGGGGCAACCGCACTCTCTGCAGCGCTCGGGGCTGCCGCCGTAACCGGTGTGACGATCTCGTCAACGACGGATTTGTTGGCGGCCTGCGAGTAGAAATAGCCCAGAGCAATCGTGTTGGCAACGAAAAGGAAGCCGAAGAAGAAGGTCGTTTTTGCCAGGAAGCTTCCGGGCCCTTTGGCGCCGAAGACGGACTCGTTGGAACCGCTGTAGGCTCCCAGACCGATGCTGGAGCTTTTCTGCAGCAAGACGACGATGGTCAGCAGGATCACCAGCACGACCTGGACGATCAGCAAGAAAGAAGTCATTGTTATCCTTAATCATTCGCTTTAAAGTGGCGAATTATAGCGAAAAAAACCCCATTCTATAATGGGCAGGAGAAGCTTCGCTATAATTCGGGGAAGAAAGCCCTGGAGAGATTTTGAAAAAAGCGATCATTGTTTTACTGGCATTGTTGACGCTATTGGTACTGGCCCTCGTGGTCATGGTGCCGGAGAAAAAGGTGCAGGCCGGTAAAGCGGATGTCGTCGTGACGACGTTCGCGCTTTACGATATCGCCCGCCACCTCCTGGGGCAGGAGGCCGAAGTGGCGATGCTGATCCCGTTCGGACGGGAAGTGCACACCTTCGAGCCGACGCCGCAGGATATGATCCGGGTGCAGAAGAGCCGGCTGTTCCTTTACAGCGGCGCCGGCCTTGAACCATGGACGGAACCCTTCGAGTCGTTCGGCAACGCCAAGGACATGAGCCGGTACGTCCGTCTGCGTGAAGGGGGACATGCGCACCACGATGAAGCGGGGGAGACGCACGAGGAGGATCGCCACAGCACCGATCCGCATTACTGGCTTGATATCGACAATATGATCGCGCTTGTCCGCGGGGAAGAACAACTGTTCACTTCGGCGTTCCCCGCGCTGGATGTCCCGAAACTTCGGGAACGCGCCGCCGCCTATATCAAACGGCTTGAGACCCTTGACGCCCTCTACCGCAAACGCCTGAGCGATTGTCGGCTCGATACGATTGTCGTCAGCCATAACGCCTTCGGCTACCTTGCCGAACGCTACGGCTTCCATGTCGACGCCGTTACCGGACTCTCTCCGGATACGATGCCCGATGCGAGAACGATGACAGCTCTGACCGACATCGTACGCGAACACGGTATCAAAACGCTTTTTTACGAGTCGTTTGTCAGCGACAAGCTGGTGGCATCGCTGGCAACGGAGACGGGCGTACGGGTGGATGTGCTCCAGCCGCTGGCGAATATCACCGCCGACGAGATCGGGGCGGATTATTTCCGCCTGATGAATGCCAACCTGCTGAAGCTGCATGACGCAATGGAGTGCAAATGACCTTTGAGCCGGCCGTTTTCGAGGTCGAACATCTTGACTACAGTGCAGGCGGCCAGACGATCCTCTCGGACGTGTCGCTGAAAGTGCTCCAGGGGGAGTATTGCGCAGTGATCGGCCCCAACGGCGGCGGCAAGACGACGCTGGTTCGCTTGCTGCTGGGGCTTCAGAAACCGACATCGGGCCGTATCAGCCTCTTCGGCGAGCCGCAAAAGCAGTTCCGACAGTGGGCGCAGGTAGGGTATGTCCCCCAGCAGGTGACACAGACGGACCGCCTTTTCCCCGGTACCGTAGAAGAGATTGTCCGTATGGGGCGCATTTCCGGTCTCGGATGGGACAAGCGGTGGCATGAGAACGACCACCGCATCGTTGAGCGGGCCATGGAACGGATGGAGGTGACGGGTTTACGACAGAAGCTTGTCGGCGAGCTCTCCGGCGGCCAGCGCCAGCGGGTGATGATCGCCCGTGCGCTGGCCTCTGAGCCGAAAGTATTGATCCTCGATGAGCCGAATACGGGGGTCGATCAGCCCTCACAGCAGCGCTTTTACGCCCTGCTGCGCCAGCTCAATCGCGAAGAGCGTCTGACGATCCTCTTCGTGACCCATGATGTGGGCGTGATCGCCGATGACATTGCGCGGGTCTTTACGGTCAACCAGCGGCTCGCGACCTGCAACGACCCGAAAACGCTGCTCAGCTGCGAGGGGATGAGCGAACTTTACGGCATCGATGCGCACCTGCTCAGCGCGCATCACCGTCACTGACGAGGAGAGAGGATGCTGGAGCTGTTTCAATACCAGTTTATGGTCAATGCGTTTCTCGCCGGGATCATGATCGCACTGCTTGCCTCCTTCAGCGGGGCCTTTGTCGTCCTGCGCCGCTACGCGCTGCTGACAGAGACCCTGGCGCACTCGGCCCTGGTTGGGGTCGCCGTCGGGATCCTGACCGAGACCAACCCGGTCTGGATGGCGGTGGCGGCGGCACTGCTGAGCGCGTGGACCATCGAGTACCTGCGCAGCTTCTTCCATCTCTACTCCGATGCGGTCCTGGCTATTTTCCTTTCGGGTTCTCTCGCCCTGGCCGTCATCATCGTCTCCCTGGCGGGGGCGTTCAACAGTTCGCTTTTCAGCTACCTCTTCGGCTCGATCCTCTCTGTCTCCACGGAAGAGGTCTGGACGATCTTTGCCGTCGGTGTCCCGGCCCTGGCGCTACTGGGCTACTTTTATAAAGAGTTCTACTTTATTGCCTTCGATGAAGAGGTTGCCAAGACGGGCGGTATCCCTGTGACGCTGCTCAACTTTATGCTGGTCAGTATTGTCGCCGTCATCATCGCCCTCTCCATCCGCATCGTCGGTACCCTGCTGATTGGCGCGCTGATGGTTATCCCAACCGTAGCAGCCCTGCGTTTCCGCCAGGGCTTTTCCGTGACGGTGGGGCTCTCCGTGCTGTTCGCACTCTTTTCCGTGGCGGCCGGCATGCTGCTCTCCTACGCGTTTGCACTCCCCAGCGGCGCGACCATCGTCATGTGCGTCCTGTTGATCTTCGTTATCTCCCTGGTGATCAACCGCCGATGAACGTTCAGAACGAGTTCTCCCGTTATGCCGACCATTACGGCAGCTATAACGTTATTCAGAAGAAAGTGGCTGAAAGACTGGTCGCGGGGGTGAAGGATGCACCGCAGCACCTGCTCGATATCGGCTGCGGGCGCGGTGCCGTCGCAGAGCAGATAGCGTGGCCCTATCAGCAGCTTGTCGGCATCGATTTCGCGCCGGGGATGCTGGCACTGCACCCCCAGGGGGAACGGATCACCTGTTTGCAGGGGGACTTCGACGATCCCAAGCTCTACGCCTCGCTGAAGGCGACGCACTTTGACCGTATCTTTTCCGCCTCCGCCCTGCAGTGGTCGCCGGACCTGGCGCACACCTTCGCACTGATCCGTTCACTGAATGCGCCGGTCTCCCTTGCAATCTTTACAGCCGGAACGTTCGGGACACTTTTTAAAACGGCGGGGCTGCCGCCGCTGCTTCGGAGTGCCGACGAGGTGGAGCGGTTGGCAAAGCGTTTTTTCAACGCAACATGTGAAGTGGTCCGCTACTCCCTCGCCTTTGACAACACCCGCGATATGTTCCGTTATATTAAGCGCAGCGGGGTCAGCGGGAACCGAAACGTGCTGACCTATAAAGAGACGAAACAGCTGATGGAGAACTACCCTTTGGATCGGCTGGAGTTCGAGGTACTCTTTATTCAGAGCTGAGCAGGTGCTCTTTCTCCAATGTATAGAGTTCGTAGCGGATCTGCTTGAAAGTTTCGGAGAGTGCCGGATCGACGATCTTATACATCTCTTCCAGTACCCGTGAGGACTCCTGGGCCCGCTTGTAGTTGGCGATAAGGATGCTTTCGATCGAGGAGCGGTTCAGTTCGCTCTCTACCGTCGGACGCAGTACATCATTGATGCTGTCCCGGGAAGAGAGCAGATTTTGCAGATCGTCGATGCTGCTGCGGTGGCGAAGGGCTTTGAGGCTGGAAGCGGTTGTTTTGTCGTTTTGGAGATAGCGGGCGATATCCTCGATAACGCGGATGCCCTCTTTGAGGCGGTTCAGGTTGGCGTCGATCACCCGAAAAAGATCGGGTGAAAGGGCGTCAGTCTTCGCTGCCACCGAAGATGCCCAGGAGCTGGAGCAGGTTGACGAAGATATTGAAGAAGTCGAGGTAAAGGGCAACGGCTCCCTCGATCGGTGTCTCAAACATCCCGCGCATGATTGCCTGCGTGTCGTAAACGACGAAGATGCTGAACAGGAAAACCGCAGCGGCGGAGATGATGACGGCCATCATCGGGCTTCCGAGGAAGATGTTGATGATGGAGAAACCGATGATCACCAGAAGGGCGATAAAGAGCGGTTTGCTGAAAGAGGTAAAGTCTTTCGTCGTACGGATGGCGTAAAAGCTCATGGCCCCGAAGATGACGGAAGTCATGGCAAAAGCGTTACCGACGATCGTCGCGCCGCCGGACATGCCGAGGACAACGGAAAGCAGTGGAGCGATCATCATCCCGGTTGCGAACGTGAAGGCAAAGAGCAGGATCAGGTTGAGCCCCTGCTTGTGTTTGGCAAAGTGCAGACCGATCAGCAGACCGATGACCAGGAAAAAGAGCGGCCAGTGCATCGCCTGAAGGGTCCCGGCGATCGGAATCCCCACGTACGAACCGACCGCCGCAGCCATCAGGGAGGCGGCAAACAGTTTATAAGTCTCTTTTACAAATGAAACGACCTGTGTTTCACTGCGGTTGGCTGCGTAGTGATCCGCTGCTCTTCCGCGTGCATATTCTCTATCATAAAGTCCCATAGTCTATTCCTCTATTATATTGGAGTTTGATTTCTGAACTATACATGGTTCATGTCAAACAGATAGTAAATAAAATCGGGGTGTTTGGCGTGAAGATACAGGATAATAGTAGCAGCCGATCGGCAGATGTATATTTTTGTAACAAAAAAGAGGTGAAAATGGGCCAAAAAAAAGAAATTTGACATATTTTGCAATTCCCCTCGAAAACCTCTTGACATTGCTTTAGGAATCCCCTATAATTCCCGTCCACAAACGATGAGAGGCATCGAAAGAAGCCGATCTAGCGGTACTTCGGGTTGAAGATCGCGAGAGTTTGAGATCATTGAAAACTAAGCAAGTGGGATGGACAGACAAGGTCTGGAAGTCTTACTTAGATAAGACACAATACATAACCGTCTATTACTTAGGTCACTAAGTATAGACACTATACAGCCAATGATTTTATATCTTGGGCTGGATCAGTAATCGCTTCATTTATGGAGCGTCTTTTCAATTATGGAGAGTTTGATCCTGGCTCAGAGTGAACGCTGGCGGCGTGCTTAACACATGCAAGTCGAACGGTAACAGGGAGAAGCTTGCTTCTTTGCTGACGAGTGGCGCACGGGTGAGTAATGTATAGGTTACGTGCCCCTCAGTCTGGGATAGCCACTGGAAACGGTGATTAATACCGGATACTCCTGTTCGCAGGGAAAGGTTTTTCGCTGAGGGATCGGCCTATATTGTATCAGCTAGTTGGTGAGGTAAGAGCTCACCAAGGCGATGACACATAGCGGGTTTGAGAGGATGATCCGCCACACTGGTACTGAGACACGGACCAGACTCCTACGGGAGGCAGCAGTGAGGAATATTGCACAATGGGGGAAACCCTGATGCAGCAACGCCGCGTGGAGGATGACGCATTTCGGTGTGTAAACTCCTTTTATTAGGGAAGAAAATGACGGTACCTAATGAATAAGCTCCGGCTAACTCCGTGCCAGCAGCCGCGGTAATACGGAGGGAGCAAGCGTTACTCGGAATCACTGGGCGTAAAGGACGCGTAGGCGGGTTTTTAAGTCAGGTGTGAAATCCTATGGCTCAACCATAGAACTGCACTTGAAACTGGGAACCTAGAGTATGGAAGGGGCAGATGGAATTAGTGGTGTAGGGGTAAAATCCGTAGATATCACTAGGAATACCGAAAGCGAAGGCGATCTGCTGGGACATAACTGACGCTGAGGCGTGAAAGCGTGGGGAGCAAACAGGATTAGATACCCTGGTAGTCCACGCCCTAAACGATGAATGCTAGTCGTCGGGGCTCTTGTAGTTTCGGTGATGCACTTAACAGATTAAGCATTCCGCCTGGGGAGTACGGTCGCAAGATTAAAACTCAAAGGAATAGACGGGGACCCGCACAAGTGGTGGAGCATGTGGTTTAATTCGAAGATACACGAAGAACCTTACCTGGCCTTGACATTGATAGAATACTGTAGAGATACGGTAGTGCCAGTTTACTGGAGCTTGAAAACAGGTGCTGCACGGCTGTCGTCAGCTCGTGTCGTGAGATGTTGGGTTAAGTCCCGCAACGAGCGCAACCCTCGTCCTTAGTTGCCAGCAGTTCGGCTGGGCACTCTAAGGAGACTGCCTTCGCAAGGAGGAGGAAGGTGAGGACGACGTCAAGTCATCATGGCCCTTACGGCCAGGGCTACACACGTGCTACAATGGGACGTACAGAGAGTTGCGATACCGCGAGGTGGAGCCAATCTCATAAAGCGTCTCTCAGTTCGGATTGTACTCTGCAACTCGAGTGCATGAAGCTGGAATCACTAGTAATCGTAGATCAGCTAAGCTACGGTGAATACGTTCCCGGGTCTTGTACTCACCGCCCGTCACACCATGGGAGTTGATTTCACCCGAAATCGGGATGCCAAACTGGCTACCGCTTACGGTGGAATCAGCGACTGGGGTGAAGTCGTAACAAGGTAACCGTAGGAGAACCTGCGGTTGGATCACCTCCTTTCTAGAGTAACCGGGCCTCATTCGTTTGAGGGCCCGAAGAGAAAATCTCACATTTCAGATTGTGTCTGTCCGCTTACTTGCTTAGTTTTCAGTGATCTGTGTTCTATTGAATTAGAAATGCCGAGAAGGGGCCTATAGCTCAGCTGGTTAGAGTGCACCCCTGATAAGGGTGAGGTCGGAGGTTCAAGTCCTCCTAGGCCCACCAGGATCACTATGTGGGGAATTAGCTCAGCTGGGAGAGCGCCTGCTTTGCACGCAGGAGGTCAGCGGTTCGATCCCGCTATTCTCCACCACGGACGAAGCCTAATACGAGTACTTGATGAAGTATTCATATTAGACTTCTTAGTGTCTAAGAGTCTAAATCGTTCATTGAATTATCATTGTTAAAGTCAACAAATATTTATGAAGTAAAATTCATGAGTATTGCAACTACAATTAAATATTACAGTCTTATTCATATTGAGTAAGGCAGTAAGCGCTAATTAGAATAAAGATATTAAGAGCTATAGGTGGATGCCTAGGCTGGTAGAGGCGATGAAGGACGTACTAGGCTGCGATAAGCCTCGGGGAGCTGCCAAGAAGCTTTGATCCGGGGATTTCCGAATGGGGCAACCCGGCACGGTGCGAATCGTGTCACCCTTCGGGGGGCGAACCAAGGGAAGTGAAACATCTCAGTACCTTGAGGAAAAGAAATCAACCGAGATTCCCAGAGTAGCGGCGAGCGAAATGGGACTAGCCCTAAAGCGTGTAGTGTGTTAGCAGAATCCTTTGGAAAGAGGAGCCATAGAAGGTGATAGCCCTGTAAGCGAAAACTATCTACATGTTATTCGAGTAGGTCGGGACACGTGTTATCTTGACTGAACATGGGGGGACCACCCTCCAAGGCTAAATACTACTACCAGACCGATAGCGAACCAGTACCGTGAGGGAAAGGTGAAAAGAACCGTGGTGAACGGAGTGAAATAGAACCTGAAACCTATAGCTTACAATCATTCGGAGCCCCATTCTTTATGAGGGGTGACGGACTGCCTTTTGCATAATGAGCCTGCGAGTTGTGGTATCTGGCAAGGTTAAGCGAACGCGAAGCCGTAGCGAAAGCGAGTCTTAATAGGGCGATTAGTCAGATGCTGCAGACCCGAAACTGAGTGATCTATCCATGAGCAGGTTGAAGCCGGTGTAAGAGCCGGTGGAGGACCGAACCGATAGGCGTTGAAAAGCCTCCGGATGACTTGTGGATAGGGGTGAAAGGCCAATCAAACTCAGTGATAGCTGGTTCTCTCCGAAATATATTTAGGTATAGCCTCGAGTTATTAGCATACAGGGGTAGAGCACTGACAGGGCTAGGGCTGCTCACCGCGGTACCAAACCCTATCAAACTCCGAATACTGTATGCCTAACCTCGGGAGTCAGGCGGTGGGTGATAAAATCAATCGTCGAGAGGGGAACAACCCAGACTAGCAGCTAAGGTCCCTAAGTTACATCTAAGTGGAAAAGGATGTGGAGTTGCTGAAACAACCAGGAGGTTGGCTTAGAAGCAGCCATCCTTTAAAGAAAGCGTAACAGCTCACTGGTCTAGCGATTCTGCGCCGAAAATATAACGGGGCTAAGATGTACACCGAAGCTCTAGACTTAGTTTTACTAAGTGGTAGGAGAGCGTTCCATTCAGCGTTGAAGGTATACCGGCAAGGAGTGCTGGAGCGGATGGAAGTGAGCATGCAGGCATGAGTAGCGATAAAAGCAGTGAGAATCTGCTTCGCCGTAAACCCAAGGTTTCCTACGCGATGCTCGTCATCGTAGGGTTAGTCGGGACCTAAGTCGAGTCCGAAAGGGGTAGACGATGGCAAATCGGTTAATATTCCGATACCGACTGTAGAGCGTGATGGAAGGACGCATAGGGCTAAACGAGGTCACTGATGGAATAGTGGCTCGAAGGATGTAGGTTGTGAAGTAGGCAAATCCGCTTCACACTAGACCGAGATCTGACAGGCTGTCGACGCTCTTCGGAGCAGAAACAGAATCGTTGATGCCGTCGTGCCGAGAAAAGTTTCTAAGCATATCTACAGTCGCCCGTACCGTAAACCGACACAGGTGGGTGAGATGAGTATTCTAAGGCGCGTGGAAGAACCCTGGTTAAGGAACTCTGCAAACTAGCACCGTAACTTCGGAATAAGGTGTGCCCGTTGTATGTGAAACCCCTGCGGGTGGAGCAGAAGCGGGTCGCAGCAAAGAGTCCCTCCCGACTGTTTACCAAAAACACAGCACTCTGCCAACACGTAAGTGGATGTATAGGGTGTGACGCCTGCCCGGTGCTCGAATGTTAAAAGGATCCGTTAGCTTTGCGAAGCGGTGAATTGAAGCACGAGTAAACGGCGGCCGTAACTATAACGGTCCTAAGGTAGCGAAATTCCTTGTCGGTTAAATACCGACCTGCATGAATGGCGTAACGAGATGGGAGCTGTCTCAACCAGGGATCCAGTGAAATTGTAGTGGAGGTGAAAATTCCTCCTACCCGCGGAAAGACGGAAAGACCCCGTGCACCTTTACTATAGCTTGACACTGCTATTGGGATATTCATGTGCAGGATAGGTGGGAGCCGTTGATTATATGACGCCAGTTGTATATGAGGCACCCTTGAGATACCACCCTTGAATATTCTGATAGCTAACTGCGCAGAGTTATCCTCTGTCAGGACAATGTCTGGTGGGTAGTTTGACTGGGGCGGTCGCCTCCTAAAAAGTAACGGAGGCTTACAAAGGTTGGCTCAGATGGGTTGGAAATCCATCGCAGAGTATAATGGCATAAGCCAGCCTGACTGTGAGACGTACATGTCGAGCAGAGTCGAAAGACGGTCATAGTGATCCGGTGGTTCTGTGTGGAAGGGCCATCGCTCAAAGGATAAAAGGTACGCCGGGGATAACAGGCTGATCTCCCCCAAGAGCTCACATCGACGGGGAGGTTTGGCACCTCGATGTCGGCTCATCGCATCCTGGGGCTGGAGCAGGTCCCAAGGGTATGGCTGTTCGCCATTTAAAGCGGTACGCGAGCTGGGTTCAGAACGTCGTGAGACAGTTCGGTCCCTATCTTCCGTGGGCGTAGGAGAGTTGAGGAGAGCTGACCCTAGTACGAGAGGACCGGGTTGGACGAACCACTGGTGCACCGGTTGTCCTGCCAAGGGCACCGCCGGGTAGCTACGTTCGGATGTGATAACCGCTGAAAGCATCTAAGCGGGAAGCCAACTCCAAGATGAACTCTCCCTGAAGGACGCATGAAGACTACATGCTTGATAGGCTGGGTGTGTACGCAGAGCAATCTGTTTAGCTGACCAGTACTAATAGTCCGTTCGTCTTTTTTCCCTAAAATTAGTGTCTTACTGCCTTACTGAATATGAGAGGCTGTAATCAAAGTAGTTGCACCCCAAGGGCATTTCCTTCGGGCACACCCGTTGACTTTAACAATCTTAATACCGACACAGTCGGATCTAAGCGCTCTCCGGAGCCTTTAGATCCGATTGTCCAGGTGGCTATAGAGAGAGGGAAACGCCCGGCCCCATTCCGAACCCGGAAGCTAAGCCTCTCATCGCTGATAATACTGACCCTTTCAGGGTTGGGAACGTAGGTCGCCGCCTGGTTCTCGGATTTTCTACTCCTTACATCAATCACAACAACAATATCAAAATCATCACTACTAAATAATCCAACTTTGATTGATACCGTCATTATTCTGTGCTCTTCGCTCTGTTCAGATTATGTCCCGTCTGTTTATATTCCACTTCTATAATGCATATCATTTATGAGCTATGTTGGTCTGGGATTTAGGTATGTAATCCAAAAGACCAGTAACAATCTATGAGTAATTCGCGCTGTATTTTCCTTTATATCATTGCAGCCACGCTAGTTGTATCTCTTGCAAACAATCGCCTTATCTGCTTCGTTATGTCTTATCCAGTAATGTGTTTATGTTCTATTGAGACCTCGCTATATGCACGAGAAATATGCCTATCAGTTTATCGACCCGCTATTGATTTAGTGCTGTTGCATCGCCGCAAGAGCATGTCATGAAAAACTATTGCATGGAAAGAAAGTTCAATAATGAATTAATATATAACAGAAAAATTAAAAAAACTGTTTCGAAACGAAACAATATGATAAAATTCTCAAAAAAATCTCTCTTTTGTATCAAAAACAAAAACACTCAGAAACAGCTTTATTCTGGGGTTAAAACCCCTATTAAGATAAGTTATAAGTATAAAAATCTTTTATTTCCCCATTTTTCTGCATTCCGATAAAAAAAATAATAAGTTTCCGTGATAATGCATTATTTATATTCAGATTCAATTTATTTTTGCCTCTCTATAATGATCCGAGTTGAAAGCGTAGGCTTTCTGTCGAATAACTGTATTCGTAGGAGTATAAATGACACGTACAATCAAATTGGCTGTTGCAGCGGCTATGGCGTTGGGAGCAACATCTGCTTTTGCAACAAACGGTGACCACCTGATCGGTCTCGGTGCGAAATCACGTTCGATGGGTGGTGTGAGCATCGGGATGCCGTTCGGTGCAGAGTCCGGTATTAACAATCCTGCGTTATTGAGCAGCGTCAAGGGAACAGAGATTTCGTTCGGTGGTACACTCTTTATGCCGAATGTAAAATATAATGCCAATGACGGCAATGGTATTCAAGATAGTGCTGCGGATCTGAACGTGATCCCGGAAGTTTCTGTCGGCAACAAGGTCGGCGAGCACTTCTACTGGGGTATCGGTATCTGGGGGACTGCCGGTATGGGTACGGATTACCGTAGTGAGAATTCTCAAAGCACCATGAACATGGTCACCGCCCTCCAGTTGATGCAGCTGGGGGTACCGGTCGCTTATGAGATGAACGGACTCAGCGTCGGGTTTACTCCGATCCTCCAGTATGGCGCATTGGACATCAATTATAATGCTATGGGTACGACTGTCGGGGAGGGGCTGGCACAGGACCTGAAATTTACTTACAACTTCGGGCTCTCCTATAATGTCGGTGCATTGACACTCGGTGCGGTCTATCGTGCTGAAATCCCGATGAAGTACAAGGGGCAGATTTCCGGAGCTACCGGACCGTTCGCCGGTCTGGGTATTCTGCCTGCTCCATTTGGGGATGAACTGACCCAGCCTGCGGAGATTGGTGTTGGATTCTCATTCAAGATTACCCGTGACAACACCATCGCGTTTGACTATAAGCAGGTGAAATGGGGTGACGCAAAAGGGTATAAAGATTTCAACTGGAAAAACACGGATGTGTTTGCCGTCGGGTACCAGTTCGAAATAGACGGCTATGCGCTGCGTGCGGGGTATAACCATGGTACACAGCCGATCAAAGAGGCTGACGGCACGACACAGGCCGGGGCAGCTATCAATGTCTTCAATCTCCTTGGGTTCCCTGCGGTCGTAGAAGACCATATTACGGCGGGTGCTTCCGCGCCGCTGACAGAGCAGCTCTCCGTCGATCTGGCGCTTACGTACGCGCTGGAAACGAAAGTCTCATTCGACACTTCCGCCCTTGATGGCATGGGGTTGACAGGACCGAGCAATGAAGTAAAACACTCGCAGTCCGGTGTCACGTTCCAGTTGACGTACGACTTTTAATAAACGCACACCCCCACACTTCCGCCCTCGGGCGGAATCCACTGAATCATCGGCAACTGTCACTTCTGTGAATAAGAACAGGATATTTCTGTGCCGAATTTTCAGTGCTGACTGCAAAAGTGTCTATGTGTCTCTCCCGGGAGGGCAGAGGTACAACCAATAGAAAGGAAAATAGAGTGAAAGCATTTTTGATTTTTTCAGCTGCCATCTTTTTTTGGGTGAATGCCCACGCCGCGGCCGAGCCGATTGGTGAGAAGGTGAGTGCCTACTATTACGCACCCTATACAGATAAGGCTGCCGTAACGTCTGCATTACAAGCGGCAGGGTTTGAGATTGTCGGGAGCTATGCGACAACAGATAAGAGCGAAACGATTGTCATGACGACGGAAGCACTCAAAGCGGCTGCAACGAAACCGGGGCGTGGTTTCGGCGCGCTCCTTCGTGTGCTCGTGGATGCTGAAAACCAACGCATCGCCGTCACGAATCCGGTCTATTTCGGGAAGGCATTTTTCCAGTCGGAGTATGACCACACCCTGGGCGACACGCTGACAGCGGCGCTTCAAAAAGCGCTGGGTGATCTCAGCGAATCCGAGGACGCTTTCGAATACGACAAACTCGCCGGCTACCATTTTATGATCGGTATGCCCTATTATGAGGACACGTATGCGCTGGCAGAGGGTGACACGAAAGCACTGCTTGCAAAGCTTGAGGCGTATAATGACGGCAGTTCGGTTGTTTTTAAACTGCCGCTTGGCGAGGGCAAAGTACTGGTGGGATACGCCCTGAGTGATGAGACAAAGGCGTTCGTCAAGACGATTGGTGCGAAGAACGCCGAGATTTTGCCGTATACGATCCTGATCGAAGAGGGTAAAGCGCAGGCTTTGGCGGCAAAATACTACATTGCCATCAGCTATCCTCTGCTGAGCATGGGGGAGTTTATGCGTATCGTCAATACGCCGGGTGCGATTGAAGAAGAACTCTCGACACCATTTAAATAACCATGCAGCCTCCCGGCTGCATGGCTTTCACCTTTCATTTCAGTCAGTTGTTCTAGAGGCTTAACCAGCACTCCTTTGTATCGTATAAGTTTCTGCTGTGGATTAGGGGATTGCCGGGTGTGATCGTGTGAAGATGGTCGGGGACGGTCCTGCCGTCCCGAACGTTATTCCGTAATGCCGTTAACCGTATCGATGAAGAGGTTTTCCGCTTCGATCAGAGGGTCAAGAGAGGCTTTGTCCGCAATATCCGTCGAAGCGATCCAGTTCTGGACGGACGGGAAACCCATATGGACCGTTTTCTCCCCTTTTTTCTTGTAGAGGAAAAAGGTACAGGGGGCGAAGGCACCGACTTCCGGATGGGTTTGATGGATCGGGAAGATGACGTCGAGTTTGCAGACGGAATAGGTGTCATAAAAGTCATAACTTTCATCACCACGTTCCTGCAGCTCTTCGTTGACATCGATGAACCCTGGGAAAAGAAAACCGATCGGCTCCATCTCCCCTTCGAATTCGGCTTCAAAGTCATCTTTGGCATCAAGAATAGATCCATCCTTGGGAGCCTCAAATACGGCCTTAAAGGTCACCGAAAGGGGTGTGGTAGGGTCTGCGACCTTTTGATAGGCCAGCGGCTTGAAATGGCCTCCAGGAAGAGCCGCACGCAGTGCCTTCTCCATTTTAGCTGCCAGGGCGATAAGGTCGGGGCTGTTCATCGGGATCTGCGTCATACGCGAAAGGCCGCGCAAGGAGAGGACGGAGATATTCATGCTTCCCTCATTATCCTGCCAAATAGACATGGAGAGCGGCGTCAGCAGTCCCATCAGCGGATTGAGAGCGATCAGCCTGGCAGAGAGATCGGGATCGTGAATGGTCGCCAGACGGTAGACCGGGTAGTGCGTCGTACCGAACCGGGCTTTGAAAGGCTTGTTCATGTCGTTGTTGCCATCGATCAGAAAACCGGCCGCTTCAAAGGCTTTTTCTATGCTTTTCCCGGTAATTTTCCCGCCGCTGTTTTCAACGGTAAAGATCCGGATATCCTGCTGTATATTCGTATCGGTGGCCGCGGTACTGATGAGCAGTGTCAGGGACAGTAATGTCCAGAGAAGGGTCCTTGCAAGCGGTTTCATCTCACTCCTTCGTGATAAGTTTGTGAGACTAGTGTAGCGGCAGAGTCCTTAATTCAGAGTATAGTGACTGTATCACCTTTTTTTATTTTACCGCCCTGGAGTGTTTTGGCAAAAATACCGCGGTCGTTCTTGAGGAGCTCCGGCAGTCTGGCGTGGACTTTGCCGAGGCTGCTGCAGAGAGTGCAGTTCTGGGTGATGGTGACGATCGTCTCACCGATTTTAAGCTGCTGGCCGGCCTGAAGATGATAAGGGTTGATATCGATGACGATGTTCTCTCCCAACGAGCCGTAGGGCATTGTGATGCCTTCGTCGGCCGCCATGACGTAGCTGGCCTCTTCGGAAGTGATCAGAATGGTTCGGTTGAGGTTTTTGCCGTAATATTTATCGCCGATGATGCCCTGCTCGTCGATTTCGATCATGTCATATTCATGGCGCCCTTCAACCCCTTTCAGGGCATGAAAAAGGCCCAGGACCTTGCCTTCGTGGTTATTCACTTTTTTCCCTCCCGGTTAAAGCTGTCATAGGTCATGCTCTTATGCGCACCGCTGCTGACATAGTCGAGCATTTTGAAAAAATCCTTCTCTTCGACATACCCCGGTGCGGCAAAGATGATCTCCCCGTCGGCGTCCAGAAAAAGCGAGGAGGGGTAGAAGTTGTATCCGACATGTTTGGCGAAGTCGTGTCCGCTTCCCCTGAACTCCTTGAACATCACGGTGTCATCGTCGTTGATGTTGATATCGACAAGTTCAAAAGAGGCTTGAATCAGAGATGAGACTTTGTCGTCGCCGAGGGTGAATTCGTACATCGCTTCACAGTAACCGCAGTCATTTTTGTGAAGCCAGACAAGGAGGGTCTTCTTCTGCTTGGCCGTATCGATCGCTATACGGTTAAGGTCGATATCGCGTGCGGACAAGGAGAAAAAGAACGACGTGAGCATTAAAAGAGTGATGAAGTGGTGTTTATACACTGTTGGTGCCTTGGAGAGAAAGCGGTGGGACGCCGAAGCGTCCACCCGGGGATTATTTGATTTTGGCTTTGGAACTCTTGGTGTTGCCCTTGAGGTCAACCCAAGTCATCACGAGTTCGTCACCCTTTTTGAAGTCGCCTTTGAACGCGAACTTGAAGATCGGGTTCTTGGAGAGGAACTGGCTGACGGAAGCGTCCAGAACAGTCGCAGCGCCGACTTTAGCGTCGATGTGCGTGATGAAGTTCGCGTTGTTGCGGTCGCCGGTTTTCTTCTCAGCGATATCGTATGTCCACATGTCGTGCTTCGCCATCGCTTTTACAGAAACAACATTACCTTTGAGTTTTGCTTTGATTCTCATGATATTACCTTTCTATTTTCGTTTTCTATAGGCGAAGGCGATCAGCCCTCACAACCACCGAGTGCAACGTCGAGTGTTTTGGAGCCGCTGTAGAGCTTGCCGTCGTTACCCTGTACGATTGCTGTGATCGTACCGGAAGCTTTCATCTTGATCTTGATGGAGAAGTCGATGATGCTGTACTCGTTGAGGTCGTAAACGATAACCGCAGATTCCGGGTTGACGTTCTGGACGATCATGACGGATTTTGCAGCGATGTCAGACTTGACATCAACCGGAACCGCACCACCGTTGCTTGCAACGTCCGGAGCGACGACTGTAACGCCTTCAGCGACAGTTGCTGTTGTGCCGTACATCGCTTTGAGGGCGTCGTCGACAGTTTTTGCTGTCCAAACTGTCGGCTTGGATTTACGGAAATCTTCCGCACGGACGCTTGCCGGTACAGCAGCCAGGGCACAAGCGCCAGCTGCGAGAGAGAGGAATGTTCTTCTTTGCATATGTTTATCCTTTGGTTGAGATTTATTTGCTCTGGCTGATCATGTAATCAACCACCGCCTTGAGTTTGTCGTCAGACAGGTCTGTGCCCCCCTTCGGAGGCATACCCATGTCGGTACCGTTGATGGCGCGGGCATAGACCTTGTCCATACCCTTGCCGACAACAGCGTCCCACGCCTTCTTGTCGCCGACCACCGGAGCACCCATGCCCGCAGCACCGTGGCAAACGGCACAGCTGGATTCATAGGTATTCTTCGCTTCGAGGTCTACACCGCTCGTGTTCTCGACCTTCGGGAGATCACGGACTTCAGAAAGCGGCGGAAGGAACTCTTTCTGCTCGATAGAGATTCCTACGACTTTCGCAGTCTCTTTCTGACAGTTGCTCATACAACGCTCGTCGGCAGAAGCGATTTTCTGCGCACCGAAATTTGCAGGATCCGCGAAATAAGCACGGACGTTCTCAAGACCGTTCGCACCGTCGATGACCGGTTCGAAACCGTCTTTGTTCGGCATAACGATCTTCGCGAATTTCTCCTGGTCGAGGACATATTCGTAATCAACTTCTTCGCCGTCGATCTCCATCTCGTTGAGGTTCAGGATATAGGCAACGAGTGCATAGACTTCGTCTTCAGTCAGGCTGCGTGTATCCGGGTGCGGCATACCTTCCATGATGTACCACCACAGGGTGCTCGCTTCCGGCCAGTAGTTACCGAAGACGCGGATCGGACCTTCCATGTCCGGACCGGTACGCTGGTGTTTCAGTGTGGCCATGTTGTCGTATGCATTCCCTTTGGAGAGCGCCGGATAACCGCCACCGCCGGAACCGAAGTCGCCGTGACACATGACACATTTGGCTTCGTAAACTGCTTCACCCTCTTCGGCTGTACCTTCGCCTTTCGGCGGCAGACGCCACGGTGTTACCGTTGTGTTCCATGCTTCGAGTTCGTTGGCTGTCGGTGTACGCCCGTAGGTGTAACCGCCTTTTTCTGCTGCAGTGTTCACATAGTACGGTCCGGTTTTGTCGTTAACGGTTGCATAGTAGCGACCGCCGTCAATGACGCGCTTGCCGTTTGCATACGTGAGGACATTGTCTGCACTCGATGCAGACGGTGCCGCAGCGTCGCCGCTTTCGACACAGCCGGTAGCGAGCATGGCTACCGCTGCCGCTGCGGAAGCACCAAGAATAAATTTACGATCGAACTTGAACATTGTTTACCTTCCCTTCTGCAGTGACTTCCCATGAGGCGATACCGTTTCTATGGTAAACGGATTCGACACCCATCACTGCGGTTTCTTGATCGATTGTCGGCTGGATGTAGCCTGCGTCGTCGCGTGCACGGCTGGCGAGGATAAGCGGCTTGCCTTCGTATTTGTACATAAAGCTGAAGCGTGTCCAGGACTTCGGAAGGACGAGGCCCTTGAGGTTTGCTTCTACCCAGTTGTTTCCGCCGTCGAAGCTGATGTCGACGCCGTCGATCGTACCCATACCGCTCCATGCGAGACCTTCGATCTCGACCATGTCGCCGGCTTTCAAATCCGTCCACGGTTTTTCCGGGCACGGTGAGGTAATGATAGAGTTGACTTCGTTCGCATAGAAGTGCTGGATCGCTTTTCCTGACGGCTTGAGTGCCGTATATTTCGCTGTTTCTTCTTTCGCGTAGAACGGTTCAGCGGCGAATTCGAGGCGTCCGAGCCATTTGACACAAAGGTTACCTTCCCATCCCGGGAGGAGGAGACGGACAGGGTAGCCCTGCTCCGGGCGAAGTGCTTCGCCGTTCTGGCCCCAAACGATCATAGCATCGTCAAGTACCTTGTCGACAGGAACCGTACGGCCCATGTGTGAGCTGTCGATACCCTCTGCTAGCATCCATTTTGCACTCGGCTTGAGACCGAGGTCTTTGAGGATGTCTTTGAGGTAGACGCCGGTCCACTCGGCATTACTCATCATCCCTTTCGCAAACTGGATGGAGTTGAACTGCGGTCCACGCCATTCCGGACCGCCGTTTGCCGGACACTCGACGAAGTGAACGCGGCTGACGTTCGGGTAGCGCTTGAGCTGATCAAGGGTCAGAACCAGCGGCTTTTCGACAAGACCGTGGATCATCAGGCGCCATTCGCTCGGGTTGATGGTCGGGATACCACCGTGGCAGCGGCTGAAGAAGAGGCCGTTCGGCGTCATGATACCGCTGAGGTCCTGGATCGGACACATGGCGATGGATGCCTGCCAGTTTCCTGAGGAAAGGAGTTTCGCGTTGCGGCGGGTGATGTTGTGCTCGTACGGTGAAGGCATACCGTAGCGGTTTTTAGTGACCGGGTAACCGATCTTGTGACCCCAGTCCGGTGTATTCATAATGACCGGGTCATCTTCGGCCATCGCACGTGTACCGGAGAGCATTCCGGCACCGGCGATCGCCGTGGCTGAGAGTGCGGCGGTTTTCTTGAAGAAGTCTCTTCTTTCGGCCGACACGTTTTCAGCATCGTGTTGAGAATGTTCGTTTCTCATTCTTCCTCCCTTTTATATTAATAACTTTACTATTTACTATTTCGATAGTCATAAGACCAAAACAGCACATCAACTTCCGGCAACATTTCGTTATTCGGCTGTTGATGTGCTGTCTTTACAGGTGCTGAACCCAATATCACGATCTTATCAAACGTAAGTATACAATACGAAACGCCGATAAAGAGTGAATACGAAACCGCAGCGCCGGATATCGTTACCAAAAGAAACAAAAATGGCGGTAATCGTACGACTTAAAAATATTATTATTACAAATATGTAAAATTTAAATAAGTTTAGCTTAAAATGCGACGTTTTGCTTATTAATACAAAAAAATTAAATAATGTTAAGTTTACACACGATTGTCAATAATTCCCAAAAGCACAAGGGCCGCTCCGGCGTGATCATAATAAAAGGGAATAGTACACCCCTGATGTTCAATATCCTTCACATCAGCATCATCGAAATAGATTGACGGCTTGTATTTCTGCGCTTTGCTCGGCAGGTTGAGCAAGATGGTGTCGAGATAGAGCTTGAAGCGTTTCGCCTCCTCGGGGTTGCTCTCGGCGATCGTCAAGAGGAGCGCTTTGAGCTGCTCGACAAAGGACGGGGTGGCGACTACTCTCATGACCGCTGCTCCGCAAGCCATGTATCAATGTCTTCGATGGTTTCATGATAGATCTGAACGGCATCGGGAGAAGTGCGGTAGCCGTCAAGTGCGAGACGGACGCGGCAGCGAAACTCGTCGTAGCGCGCATCCAGTACCCAGGCCTTGTCGGCGGGAAGGGATTGTTTCAGTGTGTCGGCGTAGGTGTCATCTACGAGCAAGAGCAAGGTCTGCATTGCAACTCCTTTGGCGCGATTGTAACACGGGGGAGTTGAATTACTCGCCCTTTTTCCCGCGTCTCCATCGATCGCCTGCACTGCTTCGCAGAGGCTGCTGATCGCGCAGGCGGATCTTCGCCGGTCCGATTGAGTAGAGCAACGTCTTCGCTGCAATCAGGATAACGTAGGACGAAAACAGTTGCGCTAAGAGGAAGGGAAAGAAGGGTGAGGATCTGCTCCCATCACAGAGGATGGAAGCAAGCGGGGGTCATAATCGTGACGAGTCTATTTTGATTATTCTAAATCAAAAGCAGCTTCGGATGCCCAATCCGTGAGTACTTTTTTGTCATCTTCACTCAGTTTGGCATCTGCGTGCATGATCAGATAACTTGGAAGCGGCATTTTGCTTTTGATCGCTTTGGGGATCTTATCAAGATACTTTGCCTTCTTCTCATCATCATAACTAGCCCATGTCGAGAAGTTCATATGCTCTCTACCCTCTTTGACATGCATCTTGGTAAACCATGAAACCGGTGCAACCGAGCTGTACCATGGGAAAGTGGTATGGTTCGAGTGACAATCAAAACAGGAACGTTTGAGAATGGCGAGTACCTCTTCAGGTGCCTCTAGTTCATCTTCAGCCTTTGTCGGCACCTCGGCGGGAACATTCATCGGAATGAATTGAATCCCTATTACAACCAGCAATACAATGATCAATACCTTTTTCATGCCACTCATTATAAGTTTTTATTCTTCGCTTTTTCTAAATTTTTGAAAGTATTCGTTTGTTTCAATTGGAATGTATTTCTCCGAGGTGAATCTAATACTTTTTCGTTGAATTTGATGGGAGGAAACTGCACGCGCAGATGCTGTCAACATACGGCGTGCAGGGAACGGTGGTTCAAGAAGCCACTATTTTTTGTCGATCTTCCCTTTGGCGTTCTGCAGGGCGCCCTCCAGCACCGTTTTGGCCGAGCGCCAGGCGGAGATACCGACGCGCTTGGCTTCGGCGGCGGTTTTGGAGTTGAGGACCTGGGAGCGCGAAAGCGCCTGGCTGAGCTGGCTGCGCATCAGATCGACGGTCTCCTTGGAGACTTCGACAAGTTCTTCAAGATCGAAACGGATCTCTTTGGCGAGTTTTTCCAGCAGGGCGCGGCTTTCAGGGGTACACTGAAGCGCTTCATCCTGCAGGATCTGTGTGAAGAGCACATCGGTACGGAGCAGTTCCGTCTGCATCGATGCCGTCAGCTTGAGCTCCTCGGGCATAAAGAGGAGCTGCTTTTTCAGACGGCGGATGGCCTTGATCAGGCCGCTGCGTACGCCCCGCAGGGTCCCGAGCAGGATCGCTTCGGCCTGGTTCGGTGTGGCTTCGCCTACTTCGACGGCACTGTGGAGAATGCTGCCGATGACCAGACGGATGCGTCCGGTCTCCAGCGGGCCTTCCCCCAGTGTCACATAGGTAATCTCCTTGCAGATCTCCTCGACCGTCTCTTCGATGTCGTGGTTTTTCTCGAGGGTGGTGATGATCGCGGACTCAACCACCTCCTCAAGCATGTCGAAGAGGTCGATGGACTGGAGTTTGACCTGGTGCAGCTTCGCCTGGGCGTCACTGGGGGCGTCGCCCAGGATACCCTCCAGCGTATTGAAGATCTGATGTTTTTCATCCTGGATCCGTTCGCTTTTGCGCTCGATCTGCCGTTCGATGCGTTCTCTCTGTACGAGCAGCGCCTCCAGCTCTTCTTGAAGGGCCGCCGTCTGCTCGGCCAGGATCGTGTTGACGACGAGCCGGATCTCCGGGAGGGTCAGGTCGGTCTCGTTCAGGCCGTATTCACTTCCCAGATAGCCGATGAGGTCAACGATACGAGCATCGAGTTCCATCGGTGCTTGGTTCTTGTAATGATTGCGGATATCGCGCTGCAGTTGTTCCAGGTCCAGCATCGGAGCCTCCTATAAAACCATTTTGACGTGTTGGTGCGCCTTGAGGGCATCGTAGATGAATTGGCGGTCCTCTTCGTTATGCACAAGCAGTTCGAGATTCAGGCTGATATATTTTCCGGTGCGGCTCGTATTGGAGTGGGCAATCTTGTGCTCGCGCTCCACGATAACCTCCCGGATGGCGTTTTCCAGTTTCTCCCGCTCTTTGCCAACGACTTTATAACACCAGTTACAAGGGTATTCTAGTTCGAGCTTCTGCTCAATGTCGTTGATATTCACCACTTTTGCCTCCTCGTTTCGTTTCGAGTTGTACGTCGGAGATGACCATCCCCTTATCGATGGCTTTGACCATGTCGTAGATGGTCAGCAGGCCGATGCTGACACCGGTCAGCGCCTCCATCTCCACCCCCGTCTGCCCCGTCAGTTTGGCGGTGACGCTGAGGCGGAAGCCCGGCAGTTCCGGCAGCTCCTCTACGTCGCAGTTGATCCCGCTGATGTTGAGGGGGTGGCACATCGGGATGAGGTCCGAGGTTTTCTTGGTCCCCATGATCGCGGCGATGACTGCGGTTTGAAGCACAGGGCCCTTCTTGGTGCGCTCTTCGACGATCGCGCTGTACGCTTCGGGGCTCATCGTAATTTTACCGCTGGCGACGGCTACGCGTTCGGTGGGCGCTTTGGCTGAGACGTCGACCATCTTCGGCCGGTCTTTTTCATCCAGATGGGTCAGCTGCATATATTGTATCCCGTTTTTAACGCTATCTTATAGTAAAGCCGATTAGAAGGAACTTGATGGCGAAAAGTAGAGTATAAGCAGAGTGTTGTTCAATAATTAATCATACTGTTGGATTAATTGTGGATAATTTGTTCTATGATTTGAATGTGCAACAAGGATACGCCTTTTGCCGACGAAGTTTTCAAAGCCTAACATCGCGACTTTGGGCACTATAGCCGCCTACTATAGGTAAGCCCCATGATTGATGTATCATACAACAACGTTTCTCCTCTTCCGCCGCCCTTTGGCGGCACCTTTTCTCCGACAACACTTACTTTTTATCCAGCGTCTTCAATGCCGCTTCGTATTCGTACGGATGGTTGAGATTGCTGAAAAGCTGCTCATCATCAAAATCGACGTAACGGACCCGGCTCTCCGAGAGCATCCTGCCCAGTTTATGATCACCGGAAGCGGCCATCGCCTCGAAACGCGCCAGCAGGCTTCGGTGATAGATGCCGCAGAGGGGGTGCGTGCCCCTCGCGGTCCTGGCGATCACGGCATCAAGCTCCCTGCTGTCGCGCGCTAGCAGGGCTCGGATGACAGGACCATCGACGAAGGGGGTGTCGACGCTGAGGGCGAAAATACGCTCCGCATCCAGGCTCCGAAACGCGGTGATAAAGCCTGCAGTCGGTGCGGCATCCGCCAACGATGGATCGTCGGGGAGATAGGGGAGTCCTTCCGGATAGCCTTTGGTCGTTTTGACGGAGAGGACGGCGGACGCGAAGAGGGGAGAGAGCCGGGCGTACTGGTACGCGGCGAGGGTGTCGAAACCGTCAAAGGGGAGCAGGGCTTTGTTGCGGCCCATCCGGGAGCTCTTTCCGCCGGCAAAGATGACGCAGGGGAGGGGAAAAGTGTTTTCAGGCATGGGGACGCTCCTTCTGTGGATCGGGCCGCCGGTCACTCCCGGCCGCAGGCGGTGACGGCAAAGCGGTCGATGCTGATGTCGCGGCCGACGAGCATGACGCGGACATGGCTGTTGTGTACCAGCTCCTGCAGCAGTGACGGATCATCGGGAATATGAAAAACGAACGCCGGGATCATCCCGAGCTGTTTGCGGGTATTCTCCCCGTAGATAGGTTTGTCGACGCTGCCGTAGTTCATCGCGATTCCCGTGATGTCGAAGACGGCGTAAATCATTTTGTAGGCGTTAAGGACAATGGATGCGACCGGGTTGCTGTCGGCAAGCGGGAAGGTGCCGAGGAGCGTTTTGAAACCGGCGTCGGTATACAAGGAGAGGCGCAGGGGGTTGGAGCCTTCGATGTAGAGACGGTCATGCACGTTGCCGTTGACGGCAATGCTCTCAAGTCTGCGGATCGCTTTTTGGGTCTCCTCACTGCTCAGGTGGTCGAGGTTTTTGAAATCGAGCCAGAAGGCGTGCTCTTCGCCCAGTTCCCGGAACAGGGTCTCCAGGGTGAAGAGACCCCCCTCTTTTTCCGTGTAGACCGTCCGACCGTCCGGACCTTTGCGGGGGTGGCCGTGTCCGATGATGAAGCGGTCCGAGTCCGCATCGTAACTGAAGTCGACTTCGACGCCGTGGGCACCCGCTTCGAAGGCGCGGCGGAAGGCCGTCAGGGAGTTGCGCTCCTGTTTGGTGTCGTAGAGTCCGCGGGACGACCAGACCTTGTGGCAGCTGTCGTAGACACCGTCATACCGTTTGGCCGCGATCTGGCGGTCGGCGAAATAGACCGCCGCGTTCCAGGCGATGACGATGACGAGTACCGTACCGAGTGCGATCGCCTTCCAGGACATGGGTGCGGCTTAGTCGATCGTTGCCGGGTCGGTGATGTAGCCGGTGATGGCCGAGGCGGCGGCGACGGCGGAGTTGGCGAGGTAGACCTTGGACGAGCGTGAACCCATGCGGCCGACGAAGTTGCGGTTCGTGGTGGAGATGGCGACCTCTTCGTCACCGAGGATCCCCATGTATCCGCCGAGGCAGGCGCCGCAGGTCGGGTTGGAGACGACGCCGCCGGCATCGACGATGATGTCGATGTAGCCCAGTTTCGTTGCTTCGCGCAGGATGCGCTGCGTACCCGGAGTGACGATGAGGCGGACGTCTTCGTGCACCTTTTTGCCCTCCAGGATCTTCGCGGCGATGCGCAGGTCGCTGAGACGGCCGTTGGTACAGCTGCCGATAAAGGCCTGGTCGACCTTGATATGGTCGCTGACGGCCTCGCTCAGGCTGTGGCCGTTGGACGGCAGGAACGGGTAGGCGATGACCGGTTCGAGCTTGTCCACGTCGATCTCAAGCACCTGGACGTAGGTCGCATCAGGGTCGGAGTGGTGGATCTTCGCCGGGCGCGCCAGTGTTTTGTCGGCCAGGAAGGCTTCTGTGATCTCGTCGACGGCGACGATCCCGCTCTTGGCTCCCGCTTCGATCGCCATGTTGCACATGCTGAACCGGTCGTCCATACTGAGGTGTGCGATCGTGTCGCCCGTGAACTCGAGGGTGCGGTAAAGCGCGCCGTCGACCCCGATCATGCGGATCACTTCGAGGATGATGTCCTTGCCGGTCGTGAAGGGCCCCGGTTTTCCGGAGAGTACGACTTTGATGCTTTCGGGCACTTTGAACCAGTTGCCGCCGGTGACCATGGCGAAGGCGAGGTCGGTGGAGCCCATACCGGTGGAGAAAGCGCCCAGTGCGCCGTGGGTACAGGTGTGGCTGTCGGCGCCGATGATGACGTCACCGGGGACGACAAGGCCCTTCTCCGGCAGCAGCGCGTGCTCGATGCCCATATCCTTCTCGTCGAAGAAGTGCTTCATCTTGTGCTTCTTGGCGAAGTCGCGGCTGATGCGTGCCTGGTTGGCCGAAGCGATATCCTTGGCGGGGATGAAGTGATCCAGGACGATGGAGAAGCCGTCGGGGTTTGCCAGTTCGGTGGCACCCGCGTCCTCGAATGCCTTGATGGAGATAGGTGTCGTAATGTCGTTACCGATGACCATATCGATCGGCACCCGAACGATCTCGCCCGCGTAGACGGTTTTGCCTGCGTGCTCGGAGAAGATTTTTTCGGTGATAGTCTGACCCATAATTGTTTGCCTTGTCCGGCGGAGATAGAGTTTCCGCGCAAAAAATAGTGCCGCGATTATACCATTTTTCGCTCTCCGGCCCCTGACGCCATTTATTTAGGCAGCGGTAACTTTTCACCGTTGTTTGCTGTGTTATACTGACGGACACTCTAACCGGGAGGTTCCCATGGAAGCTTATCTGGACCCTGATACATACGGTCCCTACTTTGATCTGGCCCTCGGCTATGCGCTTCAGTTGCTCGGCGCACTGCTGATTTTCCTGATCGGAAAACGGGTGGCGCGGGCGCTGGGCAACGTGACGAACAAGGCGATGACAAAATATGGCGTCGACGAGACGCTGACGAAGTTTATCGCGAGCAGCGTCTATGTGGCGCTCCTGGTCGTCGTCATTATGGCGACCCTTGGGCAGCTGGGCATTGAAACGACCTCGTTCATGGCGATCCTCGGCGCCGCCGGCCTCGCAGTCGGCCTGGCGCTGAAAGACACCCTGGCCAATGTCGGTGCCGCCGTCATTATCCTGATTTTCCGTCCCTTCAAGGTCGGCGACTTTGTCGAGGCCGGCGGCGCGACGGGAACGGTGGAGAGCATCAGCCTCTTCACGACGACGATCAGCCCCGTCGACAACCGCACGATCATCGTGCCCAACTCCGCCATCACCGCGGGCAATATCGTCAACTTCTCCAACAAGGCGCAGCGGCGCGTTGACCACGTCGTCGGCATCGGCTACAATGACGACCTCAAAAAGGCCAAGGAGGTGCTGTACGGGGTGATCCATGATGACCCTCGCACCCTTGCAGACCCGGCGCCGCTGGTCGCGGTGAGCGAGCTCGGTGACAGCAGCGTCAACTTTACCGTCCGCGCCTGGGTCAAGTCCGAAGAGTACTGGGATGCCTATTTCGGCATGCTCGAGTCGATCAAGCTTGCCCTCGATGCCAACGGCATCAGCATCCCCTATCCGCAGATGGATGTGCATATGGACCCGACAAAAGAGGAGACAAACGATTGAAAAAGCTACTCTTTGCAGTGATGGCCGCCGCGGCGCTTCTGATGGGAGCGGACGGGGCCGAGAAGCCGAACCCGCTGGTGACGCATACGGAACTCGGTTACGTCAAAACGGGCGGGAACACGGACACCGAATCATTCTCGCTGGATTTCGGCGGCAAGAAAACGTGGGGGAAACACAGCGTTCGGCTGGACTTTGACGCCCTGTACGGTACGGAAAACGGGATCGAGAACAAGAACAAGATCTACACGGAGGGCAACTACGACTGGCAGTTCGCGAAACGCCTGGCGCTCAACTACATCGTCGGCTACAAGGATGATAAATTCTCCGGCTTCGAATACCAGTTCTTCACGGGTCCCGGTGCGAAATATATCGCCCTTGACAGCAAGAAGTTTAAACTCGATTTTCAGGGGAACGTGCTTTTCAACACGCAGCAGGAGATGGACAAATACTACGATGCCAACGGCACCGAGATCAAATACCCCTATCCCGACGGCAAGGCCGGGCTGACCCGGGTGGACGGCCTCTATGACGACTTCTGGGGTTACCTGGTCAAGGGGAATTTCGTCTGGGTCGTCGTCGAAGGGTTCAAGTTCATTGAAGAGGCGAGCTACCGCAGCGGCTTCGATGATGACCAGAACTATTTCGTCTACTCGAAAACGGCGCTCGAGAGCAAAATTAACGGGAACTTCTCGCTGGGCGTCAGCTACAAAATCGACTATACGAACATGCCCCCTGCGGGCAACGAACGTACCGATACGACCTTTATGGTCGCATTGATTATCGACTACTAGTCCACTATAATGCCGTCTGATTTTTGTTTCAGACGGAGTCCACTGTGATACGCCCCCTTTTTCTGCTGCTCATTTCTATTCAACTGTTTGCCATTGTCGCCATCAAGCCGCGTGAAGTCGGTGAGAAACCCGGCCTCTCCGGGGAACTTTCCGGCGCGTTCGAAACCAAACGGGGCAATACGGAGAAAGACAACTACTCCGGGAGCCTTCAGCTGCAGTTCGACAGTAATACCTCCTATGTGATCTGGGGGGTCGTACGCGGCGAATACGGCGAGGCGAGCGGGGTGAGGGATACGAACAATCTCTTTGCCCACCTGCGCTACATCCGCAACATCGTCGGGGCCGACATCGCGGCGGAAGGGTTCGGGCAGATGGAGAAGGACGAATTCAAATCGATCGAGGAGCGGGCGCTTGCCGGCGGGGGGTTGCGCTGGAAGGTGTTGAACAAGAAACGCGGCGAGTGGGGCGGCCTCTTCATCGGTGCGGGCGCCTATGCCGAATACATCGGCTATTCGACGAGTATGGATCCTCTGGAACGCAATCTCCGCTTCAACAGCTACCTCGCCTACAGCCTGCCCTTGTCCGATAAAGGGGTGTTCACGGCCGTCGGCTATTACCAGCCAAAGTGCGATGATTTCAATGACTACTACGTGACGGCCTCGGCCCGGATCGAACTACAGATCTACCGTCAGCTCTACCTCGGCTTCTCGGTGGAGTACGCGCACGATTCGGAACCTGCCGTCGGCGTCAAGCAGGATGATTTCTCCCAGCGAACCCTGTTTACCTTCAAGTTCTAGCCGCGCCGCAGTGCGAGCAGGGCGAGCGCAGAGGCGATCGCCGCGGTGAGAAAGAGGGTCTGGGGGGCGTATTCATAGACATACCCCGATCCCACGGCCCCGATAAATCCCCCCAGTCCGTAGCTGATCCCAAAGAAGAACTGCTGCGCCAGCTTTTTCTGGGTAAAAAGGGTGTAGAGATAGCTGATGGCCGCGGTGTGAAAGAGAGCGAAACTGATGGCGTGCATGCTCTGCGCCGCAAAAAGCAGCGGCAGGTTTTCGGGGAACTGCCAGACGATGAACCAGCGGATGACGGTCACGCCCGCGGCGAACTCCAGCAGGCGGTGCAGATTGCGGCGCAGCAGGGGACCCTGGAAGTAGAAGAGAACGATCTCCGCGATCACGCCGAAACTCCAGAGGTAGATGGTCATATCAAGGCTCACACCGTGGGCGGTCTCGTAGATGGTGAAGAAATTGTAGAAGGGACCGAAGCTGATCTGCATCAGCAAAAAGCCCAGCCAGAGGCCGGGGTGGGTCAGCAGCGTGAAACCGCCGCTGTCGGCCGCGGCGGGCGCCTCTGAGTGCTTTTTGGCGTCATGCCGCGCGATGCTGTAGCCGAACAGGGCCGTCAGCAGCGTCGTACCCATCAGGAAAAAGAGCGCCGTCTGGGGGGCGTCCAGTACCTTGACCAACGCCAGGGCGACGAGGATGAAGCCGATCGAACCGTAGAGCCGAACCTTCCCGTACCGCTCTTTGCCGATCAGCTCCAGCACGATCACCTCGATATAGGGGAGGATGAGGCTGAGCCCAATGCCCAGAGTGATGTTGGCGGCCAGCAGCGCCCAGAAGTGGGGCAGGGCCGGGAAAAAAGCAGCGGCTGCGGCGAGCATGAGGAGAAGCGCGGCGTTGAAGACGGTCCGGTCGAGCCGGAGACCGCGCATAAAGGCGAAGGGGACGGCGAAGCGCACCAGCGGCGCACTGGCGAAGATAATGCCGATCTCCGAGGGGGCGTAACCGACCATCTCGAGCACTTTGGGCATGAAGATGACGTAGACGCCGATGATGGCGAAGTAGAAAAAGTAAAACGCGGAGACGAGCAGGGTCATTCAGGCACGGATGACGGCGGTACCGCTGAGCAGGTCGTGCAGGGCCCTGCCGTCGCGGCGCAGCAGCCCGGTGAAGAAACCGACCAGGGTGAGAGCAGAGAGAAAGTAGCCGACGAAACGCAGGAGCAGGCGGCTCCAGGAGGCTGTCTGGAAGGTACGTGCATCGACGACGCGGATCTGCATCATCTTTTTGCCCGGCGTCTGCCCGCTTTTGTGCCAGAAGAGGACAAAGGTGACGGCATAGAGCAGCATCTGCGTGATCGAGGCGTAGGGGTTGGGAGCGTGCTGCTTCGCCTCGGCCGGGTTCATCAGCACATCCGTTCCGCCCGCGCTGTTCATCATCTGGTCATGTCCAAAGGCGATCATAATGATGAGGGTGATGGGAATGCCGATCATGAAGATGTCCGTGATAAAGGCCAGGGCCCGTGACTTGAAGTCGGCATAGGTCACTTTCGGAGTGTTCTCCGGCTGACGTTTCGGTTTGGTGTGTTTAATCTCTCGCCATCGCATGGCGGCATTATAGCGAAAGGGGTGGCGGACAAAGGCGAAGTAAAACTATTTGTTATACTTAAACATAACATAAAAGATTTGTATACACCTGTATATTTACGGATAGTTTACCTCTACTGCCCTATACTTCCACCGTCTCAACGACAACAGTAGCAGTCATTGAGTTTCATTTATACACTCCTTATATACCTATGAAGCGCATCCCGGTTTCCCCCCTCCTTTTACCGGGATGTTTTTAAACCATCCATTTACATTTCACACTGCATTGCCTGGGAGACCAGGACCTTTGCGACTTCATGTTTGCCATCGACGATATGTCCGACATGCAGCTCTTCCAGCCCTTTTTTCTCTTCGAGCGTCACGATTTTCACGACAAGGTTCGCCTGAGGATTGATGGCCAGCACCGTTTCGCAGATGAGGTTTTTCTTTTCCGGGTTGTCCAGCGTCACGATCACGGCCGAGGCGTTCTCCGTATGCAGGGCCTCCGCGATGGCCGGCTTGGAGAGGTCGCCGAGGTAGATGGCCTCTTTGAGGGCCAGTCCCTCTTTGACGTGTTTGAGGGAGTTGTCGATAATGACGTAATCCATCCCCCGGGCCTTCAGTTCGGAAACAACGAACTTCCCGACGGTACTGTAGCCGCAGACGATAACGTGGTTCCGGTGCTCCGCCACGGGGGCAAGGTTGTCGTGGAGCCCTTTTTGCTGAAAGCGTTTGAGTACGAAGGGGTGGATTTTCGGCAGGTAGAAAGGGGTCAGCACGAGGGAGACGACGACCATCATGATCAGGTACTGTTCCAGGGCCGGATCGAGCAGGCCGTCCGAGGCGGCCAGGGCGAAAATGGCGAAGGAGAACTCGCCGAGCTGGGAGAGCGCCAGCGCGCTTTTGAGGGCGACGGGCGTCGGACTGCTCAGGCGGATCAGGGCGAAGATGATCAGGCTTTTGAGGAGCATGACGGCGGCGAGGACACCGAGGATGTTGACGAGGTGATCGGCGAAGAAAGCGAGGTCTATTTTCATGCCGACGGTGACAAAGAAGACGCCCAGCAGGAGATCTTTGAAAGAGGCGATATCCGCCTCGACCTTGTGGTGGTACTTGGTCTCGGCAATGATGACCCCGGCGAGGAAGGCGCCCAGCGAGTAGGTAAAGCCCATCGCATCGGCCAGGAGGGAGGCGCCGACGGCGATGACGAGGACCGAGCCGAGGAAGAGCTCCTCGATCCCGCTGTCGGCTGCGAAATGCAGCAGCCAGGTCATCAGCGGTCTGCCGACGGAAAAGAGGATGACGAGGATCAGCACGGCACTCTCGGCGGTGTGCAGGAGCGTACTCTGCCAGTCCCCCCCTTCGCTGGCAAGGAAGCCGATAAGCAGCAGGATCGGGATGACGGCAATATCCTGGAAGATCAGGATCCCCATGGCGCGCTGCCCGTAGGGGAGATGGATCTCTTTGGAGCTTTTGAGATAGCTGAGCACGACGGCGGTGGAAGAGAGCGCGAAGGCGCTGGCGATAATGATGGATGAGGTGAGGCCGATGCCCAAAAGCGCATAGGCAAAGCCAAAGACGGTGACCGCCGTGACAAGCACCTGAAGCAGGCCGTTGACGAAGACGATCTGTTTCAGGGCCCCCAGCCGGGGCAGGGAGAGTTCCAGGCCGATCGTGAACATCAAGAAGACGATCCCGAACTCCGCGATCTGCTCAAGGGTGTGCGAATCGTTGTAGTGGCGCAGGTCGAAAGCATAGACGATGATCGTGCCGGTCAGAATGTAGCCGATCACCTGGGAGACGCCGATCTTCTTGAGAAGGATGTTGACGACAACGGAGATGGCGAGGGCCGTAACGGCGTAGAGCAGGGGCTGGTCCATGTATGTTTCTTTTTTCCGGTAAGTATAGCAGGAGTATCTCATACAGCGATAAGCCGCCGCCCGTTATAATTGCGAAAAAATATAGCTTCAAACGGGGTCTGCGATGACGAAATTTATCTTTGTAACGGGTGGGGTACTGAGTTCCCTTGGTAAAGGGATCACGGCTGCTTCCATCGGCGCGCTGCTGAAGCATTCCGGAAAAAAGGTCGGTATGCTCAAGATCGACCCCTATATCAACGTCGACCCGGGGACGATGAGTCCCCTGGAACACGGAGAAGTTTTCGTCACGAAGGACGGTGCGGAAACCGACCTCGATATCGGGAACTACGAGCGTTTCCTCGATACCTCCTTTCTTAAGACCAGCAACTTCACGACGGGGCAGGTTTACAGCTCGGTGATCGAGCGCGAACGCGCCGGGGGGTATCTGGGACAGACGATCCAGGTCATTCCGCATATCGTCGGCGAGATCGTTGACCGTATCAAAAAGGCGGGCGAAGGGCACGACATCCTTGTCGTCGAGCTCGGCGGGACTGTCGGCGACATCGAGGGGCAGCCGTTCATGGAGGCCGTGCGCCAGATGAAGCATGATGAGGATGTGGCAGGGACCTTCTTTATCCACGTCACCCTGATCCCCTACATCAAAGCGGCCGGCGAGCATAAAAGCAAACCGACCCAGCACTCGGTCCAGGAGCTGCGCCGCATCGGTATCACTCCGCAGATGATCATCGCCCGCAGCGAACACGCCCTGCCGAAAACCTTCAAGAAAAAGCTCGCGTTCTCCTGTGACGTTTCCCAGGACAGCGTCATCGAGGCCCTGGACGCGCCGAGCGTCTACGCGGTGCCCATCAGCTTCATGCACCAGAATATCCTGCCTCCGATCGCCAAGGCGCTGGAGCTGGGCGAGCTGAACCCGGACATGGAGCAGTGGGATGGACTGGTCAAGAAGATCGTCTCTCCGCAGGAGCGTATCAGTATCGGTTTCGTCGGAAAGTACCTGGAGCTCAAGGAGTCTTACAAGTCTCTGATCGAGGCGCTGATCCACTCGGGTGCACACCTGGATACAAAAGTTGATTTCTGCTGGGTCGACAGCGAGGAGATCGAGGAGCGCGGCGCGGAGACGCTGCTGCAGGACTGCGATGCCGTCCTCGTCGCCGGCGGTTTCGGTTCGCGCGGGGTGGAAGGGAAGATCCAGGCGATCAATTATGCCCGTACGAACAAAGTGCCCTACCTCGGTATCTGTCTCGGCATGCAGCTGACCCTCGTCGAGTACGCCCGCAATGTGCTGGGTTATGAGGATGCCAACTCCATCGAGTTCGATGAGGAGACGGCGCACCCGATGATCTACCTGATCGACAACTTCATCAACCAGAGCGGCGAGACCGAGCTGCGGACCCACAAGTCGCCGATGGGCGGGACGCTGCGCCTTGGCGAATACCCCTGTGACACGAAAGAGGGCTCTTTGCTGCGCGAAGCCTATAACGGCGAAAAGACGATCCTCGAGCGCCACCGCCACCGTTACGAGGCGAATCCGACCTACCGTAAGGAGCTCGAGGATGCCGGTATGATCGTTACCGGCGAATCCAACGGCCTGATCGAAGCCGTCGAGATCCCGGCGCACCCCTGGTTCCTCGGTGTCCAGTTCCACCCGGAATTCACCTCGCGTCTGCAGACGCCGAACCCCTCCATTCTCGCCTTCGTCAAGGCGGCGCTGGCCCATGCCAAAGGCGCCTGACGCTCCGCTGCTGGACAAGCGTGCCCTGGAGGCACTGCTGCGTTCGCGTTTTGCTTCCGGTTTTTCCAAACTCTCCGATATCCCCGACCCCGCCGGTCTGACCGATGCTTCAAAGGCCGCGAAACGGATCGCCGATGCCATTCGCAAAGGCGAACGCATCGCCCTGGTGGGGGATTATGATGTCGACGGGGTGACCGCCACGGCGATCACGACTCTCTTTTTCCGGCAGATCCCCTATCCCCTCGAGGTGACTATACCCAACCGTTTCACAGACGGTTACGGCGTCTCCGAACGCGTGCTCGAGCGCATTGACGCCGACGTCGTGTTTACCGTCGACAACGGCATCAACGCCTTCGCGGCGGCAGAGGTGTGCAAAGCGCGCGGCATCGACCTTATCATCACCGACCACCATACGCCTTCGGAGAAACTGCCCGACGCCTACGCCGTCGTTGATCCGAAGCGCGCTGACGATCACTACGCTTTCCCGGAGATCTGCGGGGCGCAGGTGGCGTGGCTGCTGATGGCGCTGATCAAGAAGGAGCTGGGGCTCTCCATCGATATGGGGCAGTTCCTCGAACTCCTTGCCCTGGCGATCATCGCCGATGTGATGCCGCTTATGGGCATCAACCGTGCGATCGTCCAGGCGGGGCTCGCCCAGATGGAGCGCTCCGCCCGTCCTTTCTCCGTCATCGTCCGCGAAGCATTGGGGAAGACGAAACTGGGGGCCGAGGATATCGGTTTCCAGATCGCGCCGCGCATCAATGCCGCCGGCCGCCTGGAGGACGCTTCTTTAGCCCTGGAACTGTTGATTGCACCGGATGAGAAGACGGCTTTCAGGCAGTTTGAACTCCTGACGCAGCTCAACGTCATGCGCAAGGCCATCGAGGCAGAGGCGACGGAGGAGGCCATCGCCCTGGTCCGGCCCGACGACCGGGTGATCGTCGTCGCCCACGAAGGGTGGCACGAGGGGGTTGTGGGCATCGTCGCCGCGCGTCTGGTGCAGCGGTTTGAAAAGCCGACCATCGTGCTCAGCATCGAGGAGGGACGGGCCAAAGGGAGTGCGCGTTCGCTCGGCAACGTCAGTATCTACGACCTGATCGCTTCGCAGGAGGGGCTGCTCGAGAAGTTCGGCGGCCACAAGATGGCGGCGGGACTCTCCCTGCGTGCCGAGGATGTCGACGCCTTCCGCGCCGGGATCAACGCCGAAGCGGCAACGCTCGACCCGGAGGAGTTCCTGCCGGTCGAAGAGATCGTCGGACAGCTCGACACGGGCAGCGTGGATTTTGAACTGCTGGAGATCCTGGAGCGCTACGAGCCCTACGGCGAGGGCAACCCCCGCCCCCGCTTTCTGGCACGGGATGCCGAGGTCGTCGGCATCCGCTACCTCGGCAGCGACGGAGACCACTCCAAGGTCAGTCTGCGGCTTTTCCGGCACGAACGCGAGACGTATGACCTTATGGCCTTCCGGCGAAAGCTGGAGCGGCCTGAGAGCGGCCGTCTCACCTGCAGCTATACCCTGGCCCGCAACGAATGGGGCGGCCGGGTCTCCATCCAGATGATGCTTGAACGCCTCTACGGCTAGGCATCGGCCGTTTCAGCGGCATTTTTTTCTTACACGTTTTTTCAGAGGATTTTTGCAGGAGTGCAGTGCGGAGCCCGTGCGGCTTCAGGCCACTTTGAGCATATGGGTTTTGAGCCCCTCTTCGTTGAGGAGTTCGGCATCGTACTTGATGACAATGAGGCTCTCGGTTTCGTTGACGTAAAAGTCGGAGATCCCCTCCATGCCCTTGAGCGAAGGCACCTTGGCCTTGTCATAGGCTTCGAAATCGAGGAAGAGTGTCGCGCGCAGCCCCGGGTTGCGCATGCCGAGGATCCAGAGGAACCAGAGCACCGATGCGCTCATGACGAAGATCGCCACCCCCTCTTTGGAGAAGTGCTGGTAGAGCGCCCCGCCCAGTGCCCCGCCGACGAAGATCCCGACGTAGGCGAAGGTGTTGGCGACGCCGAGGGCAGCACCCTTCTGGTGCACTTTGGCAAATTTGCTGACGAAACTCTGCAAGAGCGGCTCGAACATGTTGAAGCCGATGAAGAAGAAGACGGCGCCGACGGCAAAGGCCCAGAAGGAGGTCGTAAAGCCCATCAGCGCGAACGCCGCGATGATAAAGCCGATAGAGATGAGGAAGATCTGCTTCCCTTTGGCGTATTTCTCGCCGAAGACGGCCGCCGGTCCCATCGCGAGGATCCCGAAAATAACGGCGGGGAGGTAGACCTTCCAGAACTCCATTGTGCCCATGCCGAACTGCTGTTTCATGATGATCGGAATGAGGAAAAAGGCGATCGCCATCGTTGAGCTGTGGAAGAGGAAGGTGATGTACATGCGCACCAGTTCCTTGTCCTTGAAGACATGCTTGATCTGCGCCTCGTCCTCGCTGTAGTGGTGGACGATCTGCGGCGGTTCCGGTACGGCGGTGAAGAGGATGACGAGGGCGGTGATAGAGAGGATCGCCGTCAGCCAGAAGAGGGCGGAGACGGACCAGACCCCGGCGACGAGCGGCCCGATGATCATGGAGGCGGCGAAGCTCATGGCGATGACCATTCCCATGACGGCCATGGCGTGGGCGCGTTCGTCCTCGCGGACCTGGTCGGCGATCATCGCGGTGACGACGGAACCGATGGCGCCGGCACCCTGCAGGAAGCGGCCGAGCAGCAGCCAGTAGACGTTCTCCGCCGATGCGGCGATCACGGACCCGGAGGCGAAGATGAGCAGCCCGACAAGGATCGTCTTTTTGCGGCCGAACTTATCGCTCATCGCCCCGAAAGGGACCTGTAAGAAAGCCTGTGTCAGGGCGTAGCCCCCCAGGGCGACCCCGGCGAGGAAGGGGGTGCCGCCCGGCAGTTCCAGGGCGTATTGCGACAGCACGGAGAGGACGATAAAAAGCCCGAAAAAGCGCAGGCCGATGATCATGCTCAGGGGGAGGGTTTTCTTCATGATGGTTTTCATCAAGCATCCTTGGAAGGAAAAATCCCAACATTATAAGAAGAAATACTTAGGGCGTGTGTTTACTTTAGGTACAACAGGGGGGTTTATTGTTCGTTTAAGCTGGTGCGTCATCCCCGCGGATTTTGCGCAGCCACTCCCCCATCTTCTGCTCATAGCCGATGGGCTTGAAGTCGACGAAGTGCAGCGGTTCGGTAAGGTACTCCTGCGGTACCCAGCCGCCGTAGTCGTGGGGGTAGCGGTAGTGTTCGTTGAACTGGCGTATCGTCGGAGGCGGATCAAGCAGGACGCCGTCCCTGATTGCCTGCTGCGCAGCGTTGATTGCGCTGTAGGCGCTGTTGGACTTGGGAGAGGCGCAGAGGTAGATGACGGCCTGGGCGAGGATGATCCGCGCCTCGGGATAGCCGATCTGCTTGACGGAGGTCATGGCGGAGGTGCAGAGCGTCAATGCCTGGGGGTTGGCGTTGCCGATGTCCTCGCTGGCAAGGATGACGAGGCGACGGGCGATGAACTCGGGCGGTTCGCCCCCTTCGATGAGGCGGGCGAGGTAGTAGACGGCCGCGTCAGGGTCGGAACCGCGGATCGACTTGATCAGCGCCGAGGCGAGGTCGTAGTGCTCCGTCGCTTCGGCGCTGCCGCGGCTCTGGGCGGCCGGGCGAAGGCTCTGCAGCAGGTCGCGGTCGATATCGTTGCGGATCGCCAGGGCAAACTCCAGCAGTTTCAGCATCGCCCGGGCATCCCCGCCGCTGGTGCGGATAAGGTAGTCGCGGGCATCCTCGTCAATCGTACAGCCCGACTGGGCTACGGCCTTTTCCAGGATTGTCGCCATCGCCGTTTCGTCCACGGGCTTCAGCTCAAACAGCATGGAACGCGAGCGCATCGCCGCCGTCAGCGAAAAGTAGGGGTTTTCGGTGGACGCACCGATGACTAACACGCTGTTAGTCTCCATGACAGGCAGCAGAACCTCCTGCTGGTTCTTGGCCAGGCGGTGCACTTCGTCGATGAAGAGGAGCGGTCTTGTCAGCGCGTTTTTGTACTGGTCGAAGATCTTGCGCAGCTGCTCGATCTTCAGCGAGGTCGCGTTGAATTCATAAAAGGGGAGGTCCATCACCTTGGCGATGATGCGGGCGATTGAGGTCTTCCCCGTACCGGGGGGACCGTAGAAGAAGGTGTGCCCCAGCGCATTTTTTTCACAGAGGGTGCGCAGCGGCGCGTCTGGGGCGCTCAGGTGCGGCTGGCCCAGCAGGGCGTCAAAGGTGTCGGGACGGAGCAGCGCGGTAAAGTCCATTCCTAGCCGGCGATGATCTTGATCATGACTTCGCGCGCCTCGCGCGGCCCGTCGAATTCGGCGAAGAGCACGCCCTGCCATTCGCCCAGCAGCGGGCGGCCGCCGACGACAGGGATGGTAATGCTGACGCCCGTGCGCGCGGACTTGATGTGGGCCGCCGCATTGCCGCCGCCGTGGGCGTAGCGGACATTATCCGGTGCAATCCGCGCGAGCGAACCGAGCAGGTCGCGCTGCAGCCGCGGGTCGACGTTTTCGGAGAGCATGACGCCGGTGGTCGTATGGGGGGTGAAGACGACGCAGATCCCCTCTTTGACTCCCGAGGTGATGACCGCCTCCCGGATCTCGTTGGTGATGTCGGTGATTTCCGTTTTGCTTTTGGTGGTGAGCGTCAGGGTTTTCATTGTTTCTTCTCCTCTTCTTTGATGAAGTCGCGCAGACTGGCGTATTCGCTGCGGGAAAGAAAACGCGTTTTCCCGGTGGGGAGGTTGTTGAGCTCGATTCCCCCGTAGGAGAGGCGTTTCAGGTCGGCGACCTCGGCGCCGAAATGGGCGAAGAAACGGCGGATCTCGCGGTTCTTCCCCTCGCCGATAGCGATCTTGAGGATGGAGTAGTCGTGGCGGTTCTTCTGCACCTGGAAGGCGTAGAAAGGGGCGAAGGTCATTGCTTCGATATCACTTTTGCCATGGCCTCCGGCCGAGGCGTCCTCGAGGTGCATCCCCTCCCGCATCGCCTCCTCCATTGCTTCGGTCACGGGCCCTTTGATCTTGACCTTGTAGACACGTTCCAGCGCGGAGTGCATCAGCACGGAGGCGACGCGGGGGCTGTCGGTGAGCAGCAGCAGCCCTTCGGTGGCAAAGTCGAGCCGCCCGACGGGAATGAAGTGTTTGTACGGTTTCTCCAGCGTGTCGTAGATGGTACGGCGCCCCTGGGGGTCTTTTTTGGTGACGAGTTCGCCGCGGGGTTTGTTGTAGACGATGACGGTCATCTTCTCGACGGTACTGACTTTTTTTCCGCTGATGTAGACCTCGTCGCTCTTTTCGTCGACCTGGGTGGCCGGGTTGGTGACGACCTCGCCGTTGATGCGGACATACCCCTCCTGGATGGCGCGGTCGGCCTCGCGGCGGGAATAGGTGGAGTGGTGCGAGATAAATTTGTTGAGACGCGTCATGCGATCCCCTTTTCAACGAGGTCGTGCAGGTGGAGCACGCCGTGGATATGGCCGGCCGCATCGGTAACGATGAGCAGCTGGATCTTCTTCTCTTCCATCAGCACCAGGGCATCGCTGGCGAGCATTTCGCTCTCTCTGACGGTCCGCGGTTCGGGGGTGGCATAGGTTTTCGCCGGGGCATTGATGTCAAAGCCGGGGCGCATCAGGGCGCGGCGGAGGTCCCCGTCGGTCAGCAGACCGCGCAGCGTGCCGTCGCTGCCGGTCAGCAGCACGGCGCCCAGTCGCCCCTCGCTCATGGTGACAATAGCCTCTTTGAGCGGGGTGTTCTCGTCGGTGACGGGCAGCTGCTCCTTGCGCATAACGTCCGCGACCTTCACGAAGAGCTTCCGGCCGAGGCTACCGCCGGGGTGGAAAGAGGCGAAATCCTCCTTTTGGAAGTCCCGGGCTTTCATCAGGCAGACGGCCAGGGCGTCGCCGACGGCGAGGGTCAGGGTCGTCGAGCTCGTCGGGGCGACGCCGAGGGGGCAGGCTTCGCGTTCGACCCGGATGGGTACGAGCACGTCGCTGTAGCGCCCCAGCGTCGACTCGGCGCTGCGGGTCAGGCCGATGAGCGGAATGTCGAACCGCTTGATGTGCGGCAGGATGGAGCTGAGCTCCTCGCTTTCGCCGCTGTAGCTGATGGCGAGGACGGCGTCCTCCTTGCCGATCATGCCCAGGTCGCCGTGCAGCGCCTCGGTGGGGTGAAGGAAAAAGCTCGGGGTTCCTGTCGAGGCCATGGTGGCGGCGATTTTGGCGCCGATCAGGCCCGATTTACCCACCCCCGTCACGATCAGTTTCCCGCGGGTTTCGAGGATGAGGTTGACGGCGAGGTTGATGCTTTCATCGAGGGCTTCAGAGGCCTTTTGCAGCGTCTCGGCTTCGATGGAAAGCACCTCGCGTGCTACGGGAATATAGTTTTGTTTCATAGAGAGATTATAACTGAAATGTCGTTAAGGCTGGGATGTTTAGGCAGGCGCTAGTGGCGCGCCTTGCGGATGGTGGCCAGGACGACCTTGGCGAGGCCCAGGGCCTTGGAGCGGTGGGAGATGCGCTTTTTGATCTCGCCGTCCAGTTCGCCGAGGGTCTGCTCAAATCCCTGGGGAATGAACATCGGGTCGTAGCCGAAGCCGCCGTCGCCGCGGGGGGTATCGATGACCTTCCCGTGCATCCAGCCGTGGACGGTGTATTCGCCTTCGCGGCAGACGATGCTGATGGCCGCGGTGTAGAAGGCGGGGGACTCTGTGAGTCCCTTGGCTTTGAGGGCCTCGACGAGCTTGTTGAGGTTGTCTTTGTCCGTCGCGCCTTTGCCGGCATAGCGGGCGCTGTAGATGCCGGGGGCGTTGTCCAGGGCTTCGACGCTGATGCCGCTGTCGTCGGAGAGGACAATGGCATCGGGGTCGTTCAGGGCGTCATAGACGGTACGCGCCTTGATCATCGCGTTTGCGGCGAAGGTATCACCGTCCTCGACGATCTCGCCGAGGTCGACGAGATCGCTGAAGGCGACGACTTCAAAGCTGTCGCAGAGCTGGGCGATCTCACGGATCTTCCCCTTGTTGGAGGTGGCGAGTACGAGCTGCATCTTCTCTCCCATTGCTACAACCGGTCGAGCCGGATGACGCGTACGACGGTCCCCGCGTCCAGCGGGCCGTCGCTTTCGTCGGTGATCATCAGGGCGGCGTTGTCCAGCATATTGGTCAGCACCGCGGAGGAGGCCGCTTTCTTCTCTTCGAAATCGACGAGATATTTTCCTTCGCTCAGGCGGAGGTTGCAGGTCGTGAATTCGCTTTTGTTCGAGCGTTTGTTGAAGGGCTCGGCTAGGGTCGCCTCGACGATCGCGTGGCCGGGATCGCGCCCGAGCATCTTTCGGATAAGCGGCAGGGCGTAGAGAATGAAGGTGACCGTCGAGGAGTAGGCGAAGCCGGGCAGGGCCAGGATGAACTGATTGCCGCGCTGGGCGACCATGACATGCTGTCCCGGTTTCATCCGTACCCCTTTGAAGATGACGGTGGCTCCCAGGGCCGGAACGACATCCTTGACGAAGTCGTAGTCACCGACGCTGACCCCGCCGGTGCTGACGACGATGTCGCTGCACTCCAGGGCGTTCTCGAAGGCGGCCGTAATGCTCTGCCGGTCATCCTCGGCGGTGCCGAGCTGCACGACTTCCGCGCCGGCGCTTTGCGCCAGGGCGGCGAGGGTGTAGTTGTTGGAGCTGCGGATCTGCGAATCGGTGCGTTCGCGTTCGCCCAGGTCGAGGATCTCGCTGCCGGTCGAGAGGACGCCGACGCGGGGGCGGCGGGCGACGGGGATCATGACGCGGTTCAGTCCCGCCATCACCCCGATCTCGGCATAGCCGATGGCCGTGCCGGCAGGGATGAGGATCTCGCCTTCAAAGTAGCTCTCGCCGACGGGACGGACGCTGAACCCTTCGCGTACGGGGGTGTCGATGCGGATGGCACCGTTTTCGACCGTGACGTTCTCGATGGGGATGAGGGTGTCGGCACCCTCGGGCATCTTGGCGCCGGTAAAGGTCTTGACGGCCATGCCGCTGCGGACGGCTTCCCGGCCGTCGCTGCCGGCGGGGTTGTCGCTGCGGGAGAGGGCGATCGCGCCTTGACTCTGGTCGGCGGCCACGATGGCGTAGCCGTCCATGGAGGCCGTCGGGTGGCGGGGGTAGTCCTCGTCGGCGACGATATGTTCGGCAAGCATGCGCCCGAGCGCGTCGGGCAGGGCGACCTTCTCAACGCGGACGCGGCCGGTATCGAGGGAGAGCAGGCGGTCGACGGATTCGGTGTAGGAGAGGAAACTCACGACTCACCCCCGGCCAGCAGCCCGCTGCCTTTGATGGCGGTGGAACGGTCATCGGCGTAGACCCGTTTGCCGTTTATGAGGTCGTATTTCCAGATGGGGGCGCTGGCTTTGAAGTCCTCGACGAACGCCTCGATCGTCTCCAGGGCCACGCGGCGTTTGGGGGAGAAGACGGCGGCAATGTAGGAGGATTCGTGCAACAGGACGTCGCCGCGGCTGTGGGCCATCTTCAGGACGGCACCCTTCTCGGCGGCTTTTTCCTGCCAGGCATCGAACCAGTTGTTAAGGATCGGTTCGTAGATGTCGAAGCTCAGTCCCTCGATGCCGTTCTCGTCGCGGACGGTCCCGACAAAGGGGATGTAGGCGCCGTAGTTGCTCTGCGCCTCCTCTTCGTACCAGCGTGTCAGCAGTGCGGGCACGTCGAGTGCCCCGTCAAAGAGTTCCAGCACGCCTCAGCCTCCGCAGACCGGCGGAAGCAGGGAGACTTTGTCCCCGGATTTCAGTGGCGTCTCGAGGCCGGCAACGAGGGTGTCGTTGACGGCGACGGCGCTGTTCTCCAGCCAGGGGGCGAGTTCGGCATCCTCGCGCAGGGCCTTGGCGACGTCTGCGAGGGTGGCGGCTTCCATTTCGATGGCCGGTTTGTTGATCGGCCCAAGGAATTCGATACGAACCATAGTGGTAATCCTTATGAAAACAAGTCCGTGATTATAACAAAGCGGAGTTGAGGACGGGTTATTTCAGAGGAGGCGCCGTATAATTGTTAG
Source organism: Thiomicrolovo immobilis (assembly GCF_039645955.1). Classification (GTDB taxonomy): domain Bacteria; phylum Campylobacterota; class Campylobacteria; order Campylobacterales; family Sulfurimonadaceae; genus Thiomicrolovo; species Thiomicrolovo diazotrophicus. The sequence goes on along the minus strand of NZ_CP147916.1, from coordinate 2,418,315 downwards.
CTTTATTTCAGGAGGGGCTATGCGTTTTGGCCGGATCGAATATCTGAATCTGCTGCCGTTTCACATTTTTATGAAGCGTTACCTGCGCGTGTCGCGGTCGCAGATGATGCTGCGTCACGGGGCGAACGTGCCCTCCGCCATCAACCGTGCCTACCGGGCGCGCAAGATCGATGCTGCGTTCATCTCCAGTATCCGGGCCAAGGGGCAGAAACATCTGAACCTCGGGATCATCGCCGACGGCCCCGTGCAGAGCGTCTTGTTGATCCCCTCCGAAAGCCCTCAGACGGATACGGCTTCGGAGACCTCCAACGCCCTGACGCGGGTGTTGGGGCTCGAGGGGAGGGTCATTATCGGCGATCCCGCGCTGCGGGCCTATCTGGAGGGGGTCGAGGCGCTGGACCTGGCCGAAGAGTGGCACAAACGCTACGGTCTCCCTTTTGTTTTCGGACTGCTGTCGTACCAGGGGAACGAAAAACAGATGCGGCGGCTCGGCCGTGCTTTCGCCCGGCGTCCCCAGAAAATCCCGCAGTACCTGCTCAAACGCGCTGCCGCGCGTACCGGTGTCCGGCCACAGGATATCCTCGCCTACCTGGAGGGGATCCACTACCGTATGGACCACCGCGCCCTCCGCAGCCTCCGCCTTTTCTGGCGCCTCGCCGAGCAGGTGCGCTGATCACGCTTTGCGTTTGAAAAAGCGGGGCGCGCTTATGCTATACTCGATCTAATGAAATATTGGCTCGCAGTGATCGTATTATCGGCCTTTTCGTCCCTCGCGATGGGGCAGGAACCCATTAAGCCCCTCCCCAGGAGTGTGGTGTACGACCACGCCAAGGCGGCCCTGGGGCGGCAGCTCTTCAGCGACACCCTGCTCTCCAGTGACAAAACGGTCGCCTGCGCCACCTGCCACAGTTTCAATTATGGCGGTGCGGATCCCCGTCCGGTCTCCATCGGGGTCGGGGGGAAAACGGGCAGCGTCCAGTCACCGACCGTGTATAACGCCCGCTACAACTTCAAGCAGTTCTGGAACGGGCGCGCGGCATCGCTCATGGAGCAGGCCAGCGGCCCGATCCACAACCCTGTCGAGATGGGCATGGAGAGCACCACGATTGCGCAGCGCCTCAATGCGGACCCCGATTATGTCAAAGCCTTTGCCGCCGTTTACGGCGAAGGGGAGATCACCTATGAGCAGGCGATCGAGGCGATCGTGGAGTTTGAAAAGGCGCTGGTGACGCCCGACAGCCCTTTCGACCGCTTCTTGCGGGGGGAGACAACCCTTTCCCCGCTGGAGCTGGAGGGGTATCAGCGGTTCAAGGCCTACGGCTGCATCACCTGCCATAACGGGATCAACATCGGGGGGAACTCTTTCCAGAAGATGGGCCTCTTTGTCCCCTATGAGCATGACGAAGCGGCGCCGGACCTGCATGCCGTGACGAATCAACGCCGCCACATGAACGTTTACAAGGTCCCGACCCTGCGCAACATCGCCTTGACGGCTCCCTATTTCCACGATGCCTCCTCCAAGACCCTGACCGACGCAGTTCAGAAGATGAGCTACCATAACCTGGGGGTCGAATTGAGCGATAAGGACGTCAGGGCAATCGTGGCGTTCCTTAAAACGCTGACCGGCGAGCGTCCGGAAGTGCTCCGATGAGCGCACGGCTCCGGCAGATCGGCTGGAAGCCCTTCCTGGCGCTGGCGGCCGGGGTAGGGTCGTTTTCGCTCCTGCTCTATTTTTACCTGTCGCAGCGCCATGTCGAGTACAACTTCCGGGAGGTCCGCGGCCATTTCCATACGATCGACCGAAACTACCACCGCCTCAACTACGAGATCCTGCGCAGTTCGCTCTTTGCCTACTCCAACCAGGACGAAATCACGGGCGATCTCAATACGCTGAAGGATGAATACGAGGCGCTGCGGAAGAACGCGTTTCTTGAGCGCAGTGCCTACGGGCGGAGCCACCGCTCCCTGGTGCGCCTCGGCGAATCGCTGCACCGGTACGAGTCGATGCTCGACGATTTCATGATGCTCAACGCGGGGATCAAGAACTCCTTTGTCTACATCACATCGCTCTCGGCGGAGAAGGTGAAGATGTTCGAAAACGATCCCGTGACCTATGCCCGGATCCTCTCCGTCATCGCGGAGGTCTCCCAGGCCCGGATCCTTTTCGACGCCACCTTCCTGAGCAACCTCAACCGGGAGGTGGAGCCGCTGGAAGCGCTCTCCGGCATGTCAAAGGCGCAGGCAGCCCTGATCCGGAGTTTCATACTGCACGTGCATTACATCGCCGCAAACTACCCGGGATTCGTGCAGAACGTGAACCGGATCGAGACCTTCAACCTCGATCAGCGGATCGTGGAGCTGGAAACGAACTTCCTCGATGAGGCGAAACGGGATTACGAGATGCTCGACCGTTTCGTCGTCATTCTGGCGGCGCTCTTCCTGACGGCCCTGGTCCTGGTCATGGGCCTGCTGATCCGCGCCGGGAACGAGAACCGCCATTTGCGGGAACTCGAGGGGGAGCTGCGCCATGCGATCAGTCATGACCAGCTGACCGAGCTGCTCAGCCGCAGCCGTTTCGAACAGCTCCAGGAGCAGTTTGAATCCCCTTACCTTCTGCTGCTCAACCTGGACCGTTTCAAGCACGTCAACGACTTTTACGGCAGCGCCGCCGGCAATGCGATCCTCAAAGAGATCGCCCTGCTGATCCGCCAGCCGGTCCTTGAGCCCTTCCACCCCTACTACTTCCGTCTGGGAGGGGATGAATTCGGCGTAGTGCTCCAGGGGATAGATGCCGATCGCGCGCGGCAGATGGGCCGCATGCTGAAAAAAAGCATCGAAGGCTACACCTTTTTCGTGGACGATATCGAGGTCTACCTGACCGTTTCCGTCGCGGTTAACGGCGTGGCGCCGCTGCTGGAGAATGCGGACCTGATCCTCAAGTACGACAAAGCGCGCCACAGCGAGGGTGTGCTGTTTTTCTCGGAGGAGCTGCACCTTAAAGAACAGGCAGCCAGGAACATCGCCACGGCCCATGAGCTCAAAAGAGCCCTTGACCGCGATGCCATCGTACCGTGGTTTCAGCCCATCGTGCAGCTGCAAAGCGGCGAGGTTGCCAAGTATGAAGCCCTGGTGCGGATGGTGGGGAGCGACGGCAGCGTCAGCGGCCCGGGGGTCTTCTTGGATACAGCGATGCAGACCCCCTACTACCGCCGGATCACCGAGGTGATGGTCCATAAGGTCTTCGAGGCGATGGAGGGGTACGATACCCGCTTCTCCATCAACCTTGGGATGCGCGACCTGGCTGACGAAAAGATGGTCTCCATGCTGCTCTCTTTGCTCGAGACCTATAAAGAGCGTGCCGGCCGCCTGGATATCGAACTGCTGGAGAGCGAAGAGCTTGACGACCTTGAAGCGGTCAAGACGTTCATCAAGAAGGTCAAAGCCTACGGCTGCCGGATCGCCATCGACGACTTCGGCATCGGGTACTCCAACTTCGCCTACCTGATGGAGCTGGATATCGATATCCTGAAGATCGACGGTTCGCTGATCACGAAGGTCGTCGACGACGAGATGACCCAGCGTACGGTCAAGACCATCGTCCGTTTCGCCAAGCAGCTCGGATTCGAGATCGTCGCGGAATTCGTCGAGAATGAGGAGACCATCGCCGTGCTGCGCAAGATGGGCGTCGGGTACGGACAGGGGTACTATTTCGGGCGTCCGGCAGCGGCGCCGGAAGAGTCGATATCTATTGCAAGGAGTTAATATGAGCCCGGAAAGCCAGCTCGGCGCGGTCTGTTCGCAGCTGCTAAATCCCCAGGACCTGGAGATCGGAGAGGAGCTGCTGACGGCGCTGCGGCAGACGTCTATCGTCACCCAGATCACGCTTGCCGAAGGAAAGGCCGCCGTCCGGCTCTATTCCCGGGAGCAGCTGCTGCTCTCCGACATTACGCCGATCCTGCATGACTTCGCCTTCGTGGTGGTGGATGAAGTGACCTACACGGTTGAACCGGAGGAAAAACCGGTCCATGTCTGCCGCTTTAATCTGCAGGTGGACGATACGGAGGCCTTCTCCCGGGCCAAAACGAATATCGAGTCGGTGATCACCGACTCGCTGCTGGGGCGGACGTTCAGCAGTTGCCGGATCTATTCGCTGGTCTACAAGCAGAACCTGAGCCTGCGCCAGGTGACGCTGCTGCGGGCCTTTATCGAGTACATCAACCAGGCGGTGCCGTCGATCAACTTTGACACGATTTTGCATACGGTGACCCGGCACGATGAACTGTCAGCCATGCTGCTGCACTATTTCGCTGCGCGCTTCAACCCGGAGCTGAAAGCGCGGGCCCAGAAAAGCACGGAGATAGAGGGGATCGTCGCGGAGGCGATCAAGGCGGTCCCCGACATCATGGACGACCGGATCCTCAAACTGCTCTTTGCGATGCTCGGCGCCATGAGCCGGACCAACTACTACCTGGAGCGCGAGGCGATCGCGTTCAAGCTCGATATGACGAAGTTCGCCGAGCATCTGCGCGGGATCCAGCCGCGCATCGAAGCCTTCGTCTACCACAAGGATTTTAGAGGCCTTCACCTGCGCATGGGCAGGATCAGCCGCGGGGGGCTGCGCTGGAGCGAGCGCTACGACGACTACCGCACCGAGGTGCGCTCCTTGATGGTGACCCAGGAGGGCAAAAACGCGATCATCATCCCCGACGGGGCGAAGGGCGGCTTCGTCATCGACCGGCCGCGCAGCGAGATCACGAAGGAGCTCTTCACGGCCATTTACAGCGCCTTTATCGAGAACCTGCTGGACCTGGTCGACAACGTCGAAAACGGCGAGACCGTGCATGACAGCCGTATCGTGGCCTATGACGGGGAGGACAGCTACTTCGTCGTCGCGGCGGACAAGGGGACGGCGGCAATGAGCGACACGGCCAATGCCATCGCATTGAAACGGGGTTTCTGGCTCGGGGACGCCTTCGCCAGCGGCGGCAGCAACGGATACGACCACAAAGCGATCGGCATCACGGCCAAAGGGGCGATGCGTTCGACGCAGCGCTTCTTCCTTGAACGCGGCATCGACCTTTATAACGATCCCATCAGCGTCGTCGGCATCGGGTCGATGAACGGCGATGTTTTCGGGAACGGGGTGCTGCTCTCCCGGGCGTTCAAACTGCTCGGCGCGATCTCCCACCGGGAGATTTTCGTCGACCCCAACCCCTCGCCGCAGGAGGCGTTCGAGGAGCGTAAGCGGCTCTTTGCCGCCAAAGACGGCAGCTGGGGGGCGTACAAGAAGGAGCTGATCTCCAGCGGCGGCGGGGTCTGGGAACGCAGCGAGAAGGCGATCGCGCTCAGCGACGAGATCCGGCGGATGCTCCAGACCCAGGCACGCTACATGAGCGGGGAGGAGCTGGCCCGGGCGCTGCTGTGCATGAAAGTCGATCTGCTCTTTAACGGCGGGGTCGGTACCTACGTGAAGCACTCGGAGGAGAGCGACCTGGAGCTGGGGGACAAGCAGAACGAATCGGTGCGGGTCAATGCCGCGCAGCTGCGCTGTTTCGCCGTCTGCGAAGGGGGGAACCTCGGGTTTACCCAGCGCGCCCGCATCGAATACGCCCTGGGCGGCGGGAAGATCAACCTCGACGGCATCGACAACGCCGGCGGGGTCGACACCTCCGACCACGAGGTCAATATCAAGATCCTGCTGGAGTCGCTGAGCCGAAAAGGACTGCTGGACCAGCAGAGCCGCGCGGAAGTACTCGGGCGCCACAGCGAGCAGGTGGAGAACAGCGTACTCTGGAGCTGCTACCGCCAGGCGCTGACGATCTCGCGCGACGAGCAGCTGAGCCGGATGTACCTGGAGGATTTCCAGGAGGCCATCGACGTGATCGCCGAGGAGAACCCGGTCTTCAACCGCCGTGACTTCTATATTCCGAAAAAAGAGAATATTTTCGAAGTGCTCTCCGCGGAGGACGGGGGGATCGTACGTCCGATCCTCGGCTCGCTGCTCTCCTACGCGAAGATCTTCATCAAGCAGCTGATCATCGACACGCCGCTGATCGACGAGCAGTTCGCCCAGCGCTTTTTATACAAATATTTCCCCAAGGCCTTTGTCAGCGCCTACGAAGAGGAGATCCGCCACCACCCGCTGCGCCCCCAGATCATCGCGACGATGATCGCCGATATGGTGATCAACGACCAGGGCGTCTCTTTCGTGCGGGATTACCGGCGGCTGGGGAAGGCGCGCTTCCTGATGAAAATCCGCGCCTACCTGATCTGCAACGCCCTCTTCGGGGCGAACGACATCCGCCATACGATCTTCCGTTCGGATTATACGATGCCGGTGCGCCAGCAGTACGCCCTGCTGGACCAGATCGAGCACGTGCTCAATTTTGCCACGCGCTGGATGGTCAAATACGTCGACGTCGAATCGATCGACAGCCTCCACTTCATCGAGCACAAAGAGGAGCTCTTCGAGATGCTCTCGAAGATCAAACCGAAGCAGCCGCGGATGCTGATCGAAGGGGACGATACCTTCAACCGCTTCTTCGATGTGCTGGAGTATCTGCGCTTCGCGGTCGCGGTCATCATTACCAAAGAGCAGAGCAAACACTCTTTCAGCGACGTCGCAACGCTCTTCTACCTTGTCATCGAGCGTTTCGCGATTCTGCGGATCATCAATATCCTCAACGCGTTTGACCTCAAAGACGAACGGGATCTCAATCTGCGGCGGCAGCTGCTGCAGTTCGTGGAGTACATCGCCGTCCACTATACGAACCGGATTCTGGCCTTTCAGCGCATCAACGAACCGCCGATGGAGGCGTTCGAGAATTTCCTGGCCAACGACCAGGAAGCGTTCGCCGATATCCTCGAGTCGATCACGGCGCTGGAGGCGAATCCGAAGCCTTCGCTCCGGGACGTTACCCTCCTGGTCAATCTGCTGATGACCTCGGTGATCTAGCGCCTATTCGGGCTGGCAGTCGACGCAGATGCGCTCGGCGAGCGCCTTGCGGTAGGCCTCGATATCGAAGTCTGCCGCGCGGGCGACGCCCGTATGGATCGCCGCCGCGGCGACGGCGCTGGAGATTTCGACGATCAGGCGTTTGTCGAAGGGTTTGGGGATGAGGTAGTCGCGGCCGAAGGCGAGTTCGGTGCCGTAGAGTTCGTTCAGGTAGGCGGGGACCTCCGTGCGGGCCAGGCGGGCCAGGGCCTCGGCGGCGGCGATCTTCATCTCCGTATTGATCGCTTTGGCGCGTACGTCGACGGCCCCGCGGAAGATAAAGGGGAAGCCCAGGACGTTGTTGACCTGATTGGGAAAGTCGCTGCGCCCGGTGGCGACGATGGCGTCGGGACGGGCCTCGCGGACCAGCTCCGGCATGATCTCCGGGGTGGGGTTGGCGAGGGTAAAGACCACCGGATTGTCGGCCATGCGCATGACGTCTTCGGTGGTGAAGGTGCCCGGGCGCGAAAGGCCGACGACGACGTGGGCCCCGTCGAAGGCGTCGCTTTGGCTGACGGGGACTTTGATGGCGAACTCCGTTTTGTAGACATTGAGGTCGCTGCGCCCCGTATGCACGACGCCCTTGGAGTCGATCAGGATGATGTTCTCCACGCCCAGGTAGCGGTAGAGGCGGGCGCAGCTGATGGCGGCGGCCCCGGCCCCGACGATGACGATACGCAGGCTTTTGATGTCGCGTCCCGTCAGGCGGCAGGCGTTCATGATGCCCGCGGCGCTGATGACGGCGGTCCCGTGCTGGTCGTCGTGCATCACGGGGATGTCGAGGCGGGCGGCAAGGCGTTTTTCGATCTCGAAACACTCAGGCGCCTTGATATCCTCGAGGTTGATCCCCCCGAAGGTGGGGGCGATCGCCTCGACGACGCTGCAGAAGCGCTCAATATCTTTCGTATCGACTTCGATGTCGAAGGCGTCGAGGTCGCTGAACTTCTTGAAGAGGACCGCTTTGCCCTCCATGACAGGCTTGGAGGCCTGCGCGCCGATATCGCCCAGACCGAGGACCGCGGTACCGTTGGAGACGACCCCGATCAGGTTCGCCTTGGCCGTATAGCGGTAGGCATCCTCGGGATTCTTTTCGATGGCGAGACAGGGGACGGCGACCCCGGGCGTGTAGGCCAGGGAGAGGTCGTGCTGGCTTTTAAAGGATTTCGTCACGCCGATGGCGAGTTTGCCGGGGGTGGGTTCGGCGTGGTAGGCGAGGGCCTCTTCGTTGGTAAGAGGGGTGGCCATGGTAGCTCCCTTTAGTTGAGTTTGGCGGTCAGTCCGGCGATGCGGGTGAGCGTCTCTTCGCGGCCGATGGACGCCATGATGGTGTCGACACCGGGGCCGGAGAGTTTGCCCATCAGCGCCAGGCGCAGCGGCATCCCGATCTTGCCGAAGCCGATCTCCATCTCGGAAACGACCGTTTCCATCAAGGCGTGGTAATCGGTCGGGAGGTGAAGTTCGGACGTGGCTTCGACTTTGGCGGCAAAGGCTTCCAGGACGGCTTTCGAGTCGGGCTTGACCGCTTTCTTGAAGGCTTTTTCGTCGTAGGCCGTCGGTGCGGTCAGGACCTCTTTGACCATTTCAGCGAGTTCGACCAGGGTCTTGGCGCGCTCTTTGAGCGCGTCGAGCAGGATCTCTTTTTTGTCATGGGCCTTCAGATCGACGCCGAAGGGGAGCAGCTCGTGGGCCAGCGCATCATTGGCGAGGTTCTTGATGTAGTGGGCGTTGAGCCAGTCGAGTTTCTCGGTGTTGTAGATGGAGGCCGACTTGTTGATCGTATTCGGATCGAAGAGTTTTTTCATCTCCTCCATAGAGAAGATCTCCTGGTCGCCGTGGCTCCACCCCAGGCGCACAAGGAAGTTGAGCAGGGCTTCAGGCCGGTAGCCGAGGCGTTTGTACTCCATCACGTCCGTTGCGCCGTCGCGCTTGGAGAGTTTCTTGCCTTCGCTGTTGTGGATCATCGGGACATGGTAGAAGGCGGGGGCTTTGAAGCCCAGGGCTTCGTAGACGACGAGCTGTTTGGGCGTATTGGAGAAGTGGTCGTCCCCGCGGATGACCTCGTTGATGCCCATGAGCGCGTCGTCGACGGCGACGACGAAGTTGTAGGTAGGCGATCCGTCGGCGCGGGCGATGATGAAGTCGTCGAGGATGTCGTCGACGTTGAAGGTAACCTCGCCCTTGATGCCGTCATAGACGGTGATAGTCCCTTCCGTCGGGGCCTTGATACGGATGACGGGATCGACGCCTTCGGGCGGTGTGCCGGTAAAGTCGCGGTATCGTCCGTCATAGCGAGGGCGTTCCTTGCGTGCCTGCTGTGCTTCGCGCAGGGCGTCAAGTTCCTCTTTGCTCATGTAGCATTTGTAGGCCTTGCCCTCCTGGAGGAGCTGCTCGATATACATCTGGTAGACACCCATACGCTGGGACTGGTAGAGGATCTCGCCGTCATGTTCGAGGCCGATCCATTCGAAAGCATCGACGATCGCCTGGGCCGCAGCCTCGTTGTTGCGGCTTTGGTCGGTGTCCTCGATGCGCAGAACGAATTTCCCGCCGTTGCGGCGGGCCCAGAGCCAGGAGAAGAGCGCGGTACGCAGCCCCCCGATATGCAGGTATCCGGTCGGACTGGGGGCGAAGCGGGTGACAACCATGGTAAGCAAGCCTTTTTTTGGCGCCATTATAACTCATTACGGTTTGGAGGTAGGAAAAGCGTGGAACCTTGAGGGCTTTCACGGCTTTTTGCGATCGGCCGGAGTGATGCGGGAAGAGGGGGCATCCGCAGCGACATCAGAGCCCCAAGAGCGTCCATTCAACAAAAACGGGTAAAATGGTGCCTTTCAATCAGGAGATCTCTTTGCAAAAAACAGTACTGCTTTTCATACTTTTTACCGTAGCGTTATATGCACGGATGGTCGACGGTGTCGCCATCCTCGTCAAGGAGGAACCGATCACCCTCTACGCCATCACGCAGAAGATGCAGGAGGGCGGGATGACGCAGGCACAGGCCGTCGATGCCCTGATCCGTGAGAAGCTGGAAAGCCAGGAGATCGCGCAGCGTGATCTCAGCGTCAGCGAGACGGAGCTGCAGGAGCGGATCAAGCAGATCGCAGGGCAGAACAACATGACGACGGCGCAGCTCTTTGACGCGGTCTGGAAGAGTGAACATCTCAGCCGCAGTGCGTTCGAAGCGAAGCTCAAACAGTCGATGCTGACCCAGAAGCTCTACAGCGCCGTCGCGATGGCGAATATGGAGGAGCCGGGTGACGAGGAGATGCGCGAATATTACCGCCTGCACTCGGAGAAATTCTCCCACCCCGAAACCTTTGACGTCACGGTCTACCACGCGTCGGCGCAGGGGGCGTTGAAGCGCAAGATGGACAACCCGATGCTGATGCTTCCCGAGGTAACGATGCAGGAGGCTTCACTGCCTTATGCCAAGATCGAGCCGCAGCTCGCCGCCCTGCTGATCAAAACGGAGATCGGCGCGTACACACCGATGCTTTCCGACCCGAAAGGGGGGTTCGTTTCATTTTATATCCGCAACAAAAGTCTCCCGGTCATGCAGCCGTTTGAGACGGTGAAGATGCAGGTGCAAGAGGAGATGATGGCCGATGCACGGGAACAGACGCTCAAAGACTATTTCAACCGTGCCCGCCTGAACGCCGAGATCACCGTTATCCGCCTGCCGAATCCCTGAGGCTAATATTCGACCGTGACGGTAATGACGTCCTGGTACGTGCCGACACCGGCATCCTGCCCGGCAGGAATGCGCGCGTACATGGTGTAATTTTTTGTGGCGGGTGCGAGAAGTTTTGCGAAAAATTTGTCGCTGACGACTTCCGTACCGCTATTTCCATCTCCCCAGACCAAAGCATAGTTACTGCTCGTATAGATATTGTAGGCGAGGGTCTCCGCGGCGTCGTTCTGCATCGTTCTTGCGCTGTAGCTGTTGCTGCTGCCCGTTGAGAGCAGCAGCGTTGCCTGGACGCGGTCGTTGAGTTTGAGCGTCGTACACTGTATCGTGATCGTCCCGGTCGTTGTGACGCTGGCGAGGTCGAAGGGGTTGTACGATCCGAACGCCAATCCCGTCGAGCTCACGGAACAGGTGGCGGCCGCGGCAGAGGTCGTCAATACGAGGGCGGCCGCGATGATGGGTCCAAGCGGGTTCAGTTGTCTTCGTCGCATGTGAATTCTCCAAGATTAGATAGTAGCGTATTTGGCAGGGCCCCGTCAAAACGGAAGCGCAGCCGGCAGGGTTCCTGTTCGCTTGTGATGCGAAGCGTGTGCTCCCCCCTCGGGAGCGATTCAAAATAGATCAGACCCGCCTGGCCGACGATGCCTGTCGCACCGTCGTCAAGCACCCACTCGGAACCGACGGGAACTGCCTTGCCCCCGGCGCGGAAGAGATGCAGGATGACCGACTCCACTTTTTTGACGTCGAAAGCGTAGCTGACACCGCTGTGCAGATAGGGGGTAAGGTGGATCTCGTTTCTGCCCAGGCTGTAATCAAAGGGGATGTCGCGGGGGTCGACGGTGATTTTGTTGCGCTGATAAGGCAGCAGCGACGGGATGAAGAGGTAACCGTCCTCGTCGGTCTCTCCGACCAGAAGGTTGCGGTAATAGACGCGGACACCTTTGACACTGCCCACGTTGACCGCACCGAATGCCGCGTCGGTCGACCGGTTGAAATGCAGATGCCCCTCCATGTAGGAGAAAGAGCCCTCTGCACTTGCCCTGTACGCTGTCTTGTTGTTGACCGAAGCGACGCCGGCCCCGAAACGCGCATAGCGATTTTGATAGCTGCCGCGCGCCTCCCCGTACCACGGATGCTCATAGGCGGTGTTGCGCGCAGCGCTCAGGGTATAGCCGAACCCATCGGACGTCGGCAGGTTCTGCTGCAGACTTACCCGGACCTCCGAACTCTCTTTGGAGACGAAGTCCGTATTGGAGAGGGTGGTGCGCTCTCCCAGCGGCAGGCTTAAAAGGAGCTGTCCGCTGGTGTCGGCATGGGGCGCGATCGTATGCGACACCATCAGGTTTAAAAAGAGGCGCCGATAGAGGGTTTTCGAATAGCTGAGTGACGCGGTTTCCGACGCGGGCTCGGCGCTGTATTTCTGGTAGACATAGCTTGCGGAGAAGCTTCCCAAAGCGGGGGTGTTGTAGCCGGCGAACAGAAGGGTCTGCTGTCGGAGTGCATTCCCGAGAATGCCCGGCTGGAGAAAGGCCTCCGTTGCCCATTGCGACTGTGCCGAGAAGGAGTAGCGCTGTGTGCGGCGGCTGATGCCGGTTTTGGCCAAATACCCTTTTTGGCCCTCGTCGATCGACGCGGCGACCGTGGCGTCAATCGTGAACGCATCAAAGAGCAGATAGCTCGCACCCGCTCCCATGCGGCCGGCCCGTTCGTTGAAGGTCAGACCGTTCACCTCCGTCGTCAGACGGTCCGTCATTCCGAAGCGGTAGCTTCCGCTGGTGACGAAGTCGCGGTAGTCGAAATCTTTGATGCCGTAGTTGTAGCGCAGGTACCCGGCTTCGAAGGCGTAGTCGCTCAGCCCTTTGCGCAGCAGCCTCGTGTCGCTGTAGAAGGGAATGGTCATACTCCGCTGCACCCCGGTAATGTCTTTGAGCACGACGGTCAGCTCCCCCTGGCCGTTGATCGTCGGCAGGGCCGTGATCTCAAACGGACCGGGCGTGACGTTCTCTTGGAAGATCTTGTTCCCGTTGACGTAGGCGTCGACAGCGGAGGGGAGGCTGGCCGAGGAGGTGTAGCTTGGCAGCGGCATCGTCAGCATGTCGGGGCGTGTTGAAAAGTTCCGCGCGAGCTGGATCCCGCCTATCCGGAGACCGCCGGACCACTCCGTACGCGCACCGATGACGTCGCCGACCCGGAGCGACTGAATGGTTTCGGGAAGGTCCAGGACATATAGCGTATCGAGGCGTACCCCTTTCTCCTCCGTATCGCTGCCGAAATAGGAGTAGCCGCTGCTCAGGACCCCGTAGGGGGAAAAGAGATGGGCGTCGGCGCTGCTGCTGTAGCTGTAGATGTCGGATTCGCGCTGATAAAAGAGATTGTAGTTCGTATAGAATCCCGTTGAAGACATGACGTCCGGCAGCTGTTCATGCTCGCCGGACAGGGTCTGCGTTTTGAGCAGCTGCGTCGGGAGCGTCACAAAGGCACGCATGCCTTGTTCGTCAAGGCGGGTATGTCCACCCTCAAGGGTATCGACGGCAAGACAGGAAACACCGTCAACCGTGCGGACGTTTTTTGGGGGAAGCGACGAGGATGAGAGCTCCGGGAAGGACTCCATCGGGAGGCAAAGCCCCCCGGCGGACTGAAACAGGATGACGTTCCCGTGCAACACGCCGTTGAGTTCGATGTCCATGATGGTCCGGTGGTAGTCGGACTGGGCCAGCAGAAGCGCGTGAAAAAAGAGGAGTGGAAGCGGTCTAGATAGCCAGTTCAATCCGCTGCCCGTCTTCTAGGAAAATGTGCAGCGCTGATGGGGTGAACCCCGGATCGAGCGTAAAGTTGAAGGAGGCCTTGCTGCCGGGGAGCAGATATTTTGCCGGTTCAACCTGCACGCCGTGCTCCCCGTCTGCTGTCACAAGATAGAGCTTGCTGATTCGGACAAAATGCGATGAGTCGTTGCGAAGCCAGCAGTTGAACGTTGTCGGTGATTTCTCGATGGTGTCTAGGGTGAGGAGCGTTTCCGTCGAAGCGGCGGTCGTGATAAAGACGGGGATGGCAACGCGAAAAAGCATATGCAGCCCTCCCGTTTCTTCGGCGTGCTTCGCGGGAAGTTCGCTGATAAAGAGGCGGTAGGCCGATTGCGCTTTCTTCCCGGTGGGCGAGAGATCGGTAATGCGTACCGTCTGGGATGCCTTCCCCTCCAGTGTAAAGAGCAGGGGCACCGCCAGCAGGGAGGCGTCTTTGTCGTAGCGGTCGCTGCCGTTGGCATCCTGGGTCCAGCGCATCGTTTCTACTTCGAAAGAGCGCTTCTCCTCGGATTGGTTCGTGACCTTGACCGTTGCCACCGGTGTCTCCGGATCAAGATAAACTCGTATGGGGTAGACCTGGAAGCCTGCCCACAGGCTGGTATAGCCGATCAGCAATGCTGCAAGCAACGCTCTACTCACTCTCGCCCACTCCTTGATGATTTAGTAACTGACGGTAATAGTCACCGTGTCGGTGTAGCTGTCCGGCAGGACATCCTGGCTAGAAGGAATATTGCCATAAACTGTTTGAGTGATGTCTGATGCGAACCCGGTGGCGGTGCCGGTGACGGTGTTCGTCGCATCCCATACCTGTGAGTGCGCAGCGTCCTGATAAAGCTCATACGCCAACGTGTCGGTGTTGGTCGCCGAGCCGCTCATGGTTCTGTCGGAGTTGCCACCCGCATCCAGTGCGAGTGTGTAGTCTGTATTTTTTGTACAGCGGATATTGAACGTCGATTCGGCGCTCAGTCCTGAACCTGCATTGGGATCGTAATCACCGAAGCTGAGATCGTTGACACTGTTAAAGTTGCACACGGCGGGTACGTTCGCCGAGACGATAAATGAGTTGGTCTTAGAAGCGGCCAAAACATTGGTGGACCCTGCCAGCAGAAGCAGTGCAGAGAAACTAAGAAGGGTTGTACTCGGTTTCGTTTTCATGTAAATTTCCTGATGCGAAATATAAGTATCATTATAGTACAATATAAGAGTTTCTAATATTAATTAGAAAAAGATTCTATTTAGTTTAAAAATGTTTTTATAAAATAAAAGCTTAATTTTTATGGCTTTATTCCTATTTTTCGGCATAAAAGTTGTGATAAAACTGTTATATTACATTCGCTATCCGGAAATCTCTCCTCGCGAACCTGAAATTGCTATCACATTATTTTCGATTTTTACGAAATTTCTTGGAAAAGGGAGAGGGTTGTCGGGAGTGCAAACGGCCTGCGATACTATGCTTCTATATAGAGAGCCAAAAGAAGCAGCGTGTGAGGTTTTTAAAGGGAGTGTCGGGGTGACAGTGTCACCCCTTGTAGTTCTCGAGGTACTTCGTATCGAAGTTGTTGGAGATGAAGTCGTCGTTCTCCATCATTTTGATATGGAAAGGGATCGTCGTGCGGATACCGTTGATGGTGAATTCACTGAGCGCCCGGTGCATCCGTTTGATCGCATGTTCGCGGTCACGGCCGTAAACGATCAGCTTCCCGATCATGGAGTCGTAGGTCGGCGGAACGATATAGCCCGCGTGGGCATGGGTATCGATACGTACGCCGATGCCGCCCGGGGCGATCCACTCCTGGATCTTGCCCGGGCTCGGGAGGAACTTGACCGGATCTTCCGCCGTGATGCGGCACTCGATCGCATGGCCTTTGAGCTTGATCTCTTCTTGTTTGGGGAGTGTCTCCCCCTCCGCGACACGGATCATCAGTTCGATGAGGTCAAGGCCGCTCACCTCTTCGGAGACAGTGTGCTCGACCTGCAGACGGGTGTTCATCTCCATGAAGTAGAAATCCAGGTTCGCATCGAGCAGGAACTCGAAGGTACCGGCGCCTTCGTAGTTGATGTACTCCGTGGCGCGGACAGCGGCGGCATGGAGGCGTTCGCGGACTTCCGGCGTCAGGACGACGGCCGGAGACTCTTCGATCAGCTTCTGGTGGCGGCGCTGCATGGAGCAGTCGCGTTCACCGATATGGAGGACATTACCATGGCTGTCCGCCATGATCTGCACCTCGATGTGGCGCGGGTTGAGGATGAACTTTTCCATATAGATCGTGCCGTCGCCGAACGCGGTGACCGCTTCGGACTCCGCCGCCAGGAAGGCGTTTTCAAGGTAGCTCTCATCCTCGACGACGCGCATCCCGCGTCCCCCGCCGCCCTGGGCGGCTTTGAGGATGACTGGGTAGCCGACTTCGCGGGCGCGTTTTTTCGCATCGTCGATATCGGTGATGGCGCCGTCGCTGCCCGGGACGACCGGGACGCCCGCGGCGATCATGACGTCTTTGGCTTTGGACTTGTCCGACATCAGCACCATGACTTCCGGGGTCGGCCCGATGAACTTGATGCCGTGGTGCGCACAGATTTCGACGAAGTGCTGGTTCTCGCTCAGAAAGCCGTAGCCGGGGAAGATGGCATCGCACCCGCTCACTTCCGCGGCGGAGATGATGGCGGGAATATGCAGATAGCTGGCGCTGCTCGGCGCTTCGCCGATGCAGATGGCGGCGTCTGCCAGTTCAAGGTAGGCGGCGCCTTTGTCCCCTTTGGAGTAGACGGCGACGGCCTCCTTGCCCATCTCTTTGATGGTACGGATGGCACGCAGGGCGATCTCGCCGCGGTTCGCGACCAGGATACGCTTGATCTCTGCCATTAGAGCTTCTCGACCACGAAGAGCGGCATATCGTATTCAACAGCCTGGCCGTCGGAGACGAGGACGTCAAGGACCTTGCAGTCGAATTCCGCCTCGAGCTCGTTCATGATCTTCATCGCTTCGAGGATGGCGATGACCTGGCCTTTTTTCACGGTGTCGCCGACTTTGACGAACGGGGCGGAATCCGGTGACGGCGCCGCATAGTAGGTACCGACCATCGGGGAGAGGATCTCGTCACCGCTGACAGAAGGGGCCGGCGCCGCAGCAGCTACCGGTGCGGCTGCGGGGGCAGCTGCCGGTGCTGCGACCGGTGCAGGGGCGGCGACCGGTGCCGCGACGGCTCCGATAACTTTTTCCAGTTCCATCTCGAATCCCTCTTTGGTGATCTTCAGTTTGGAAAGCCCGCTCTCGTCAAATTCCTGCATCAATGCCTTGATCTGTCTCATATCCATGTCAAAACGCTCCTGGGGGCCCCGGAAATGGGTGAAAACCCTTGGTTTTCCGCATCGGGGCCGCCTAAATTTTAATGCGATATAATAGCACAACTTAATTTAAGCCGCCCGGGAAACGCCCCGCGGCAGGGAAGGATTTTTATGGGACTGAAGGCGGACAGCTGGATCAGGGAACAGGCGCTTGAACACGCCATGATTACGCCTTTTTGCGAGGATCAGGTCGGCAAGGGCGTTGTCAGTTACGGTCTGAGCTCCTACGGGTATGATATCCGTGTCAGCGACGAGTTCAAGATCTTTACGAACCTCAATTCCACCGTGGTCGACCCGAAACATTTTGACGATGCCAACGTCGTGGATTTCAAAGGCGATATCTGTATCGTTCCGCCGAACTCTTTTGCGCTGGCGCGGACCGTGGAGTATTTCAAAATCCCCCGCGACGTGCTGGCGATCTGTCTGGGGAAATCCACCTATGCGCGCTGCGGGATTATTGTCAACGTTACTCCTTTCGAACCGGAATTCGAAGGCCATATTACGATTGAGATTTCCAACACTACGCCGCTGCCGGCGAAGATCTATGCCAACGAGGGGATTGCCCAGGTTCTTTTCCTTCAGGGGGACGAAATGTGCGAAACGAGTTACGGCGACAAAGGCGGCAAATACCAGGGTCAAGAGGGGATTACTTTACCCCGGATTTTACAGTAATACGCTATAGTGGTGTTTATGGGACGTGGAAGCGGCGTCCTAAAAAAGACGAGGACAACATATGCTGCACGAATACCGTGAAATCATCACCAAGATGAAGGAAGACGGAAGCGCCAATGCGCATTTTCTGAAAATTTTCGAGCGTCACAACGAGCTGGACGACCTGATTGAAAAGGGTGAGAGCGGCCAGATTCCGATGGATGACGTAGAGATCGAAAAGCTGAAAAAAGAGAAGCTGCTGCTCAAAGACGAGGCGTACGCCGAGATTATCAAGTATAAAAAAGAAAACGACCTCTAAATAGACATCCGGCCACCGTACGGCGGCCGATTTTCCCTTATGCTTTTACCAGATCAATGACTTTTTCCGGCGGACGGCCGATAACGGCTTTGCCATCCGTGATGACGACGGGACGTTCGATGAGCTTCGGATTTTCCGTCATCGCTTTGATCAGGGCGTCTTCATCGGTGACCTCTTTGAGACCCAGCTCCTTATAGACAGCCTCTTTCGTACGCATCAGGTCGCGGGCGCCGATGCCGAGCATTTTCAAAACACTACGGAGTTCCTTTTCGCTGGGGGTATCATCAAGGTATCGGATGATTTCCGGGGTGATCCCTTCGCCCTCCAACAGTTTCAGCGCCTCACGGGACTTGCCGCAGCGGGGGTTGTGCCAAATGGTCACTTTCGAACGCATCGATACTCCTTTTTTCCGAAATTGTAACGCTTTTCCGATTTGCTCCCCTTTGCATGAGGCGTGCCATGACATCAATCACAAAAATGCGTAAAATATCCCAATGGAACAACTCAGACTCTTTTGGATCATGCTCAGAGGCTCCTTCGGCGACCTTGCCCCCATCATCGCCGTCATCGCCTTTTTCCAGATCTTTATCCTGCAGCAGATGCCCGACAATCTTCTTTCCGTCGCGACGGGGCTTTTCATCGTCGCCGTGGGGCTTGCGCTTTTTATCCAGGGGCTGGAAGTCGGTATCTTCCCCGTCGGTGAGAACCTCGCGCAGGAGTTCGCACGGAAGGGTTCGGCATTCTGGCTGCTGCTTTTTGCCTTTCTGATCGGCTTTTCGACGACCATTGCCGAACCGGCGCTGATTGCCATCGCGGATAAGGCTGCCGTCATCAGCAACGGCAAGATTGACGCCCTGGTGCTGCGGCTGACCGTCGCCTTTTCGGTCGGCTTCGCCATCGCCCTGGGCACCTTCCGCATCCTGACGGGCCATCCGATCCACTTCTATATCATCACCGGCTATATCATCGTCGTGACGCTGACCTTTTTCGTCCCGCCGGAGATCGTCGGGCTTGCCTACGACAGCGGCGGGGTGACGACCTCGACGGTAACGGTACCGCTTGTCGCGGCGCTCGGTGTCGGGCTTGCCAGCAGTATCCGCGGGCGCAACCCGGTCATCGACGGTTTTGGCCTGATTGCGTTCGCCTCGCTGACACCGATGATCTTCGTTCAGGTCTACGGGATCGTTGTCTACGCCTCCGGCAACGGCGAGGCGATTGCCGCCGTGGCGCAGAGCGTGTCGGAGCACGTGGAACACAGCCGCACGGTAGGTCAGCAGGCGCTGGTGCTGCTGCTGGAGCTTATCGATGTCATCAAAGATGTCTTGCCGATCCTGGCCGTGATCTTCTTTTTCCAGTACGCCATCATCAAAAAACAGGTGCCCTACCTGCGCCGCATCGTTTTCGGTATCGTGCTTGTTATCCTCGGGCTGTATGCTTTTATCGTGGGGCTGGAGATGGGGCTCTTTCCTATCGGGGAGACGATGGCGCTGCAGCTCACCGAACAGGACAACCGGCTGCTGATCTACCTGTTCGCCTTTCTGATCGGCTTTTCGACGACCATGGCCGAACCGGCGCTGCTGGCGATTGCGATCAAGGTCGAGGAGATCTCCGCCGGAAAAATCCGGCAGATGGTACTGCGGATCGCCGTCGCCGCAGGGGTGGCCGTGGGTATCGCCCTGGGGGCGTATCGTATCGTGGCGGGGGACCCGATACACTATTACATTATCGCCGGCTACATCATCGTCATCATCCTGACCTATTTCGCGCCGCGCTACATCATCCCGATCGCCTACGACAGCGGCGGGGTGACGACGTCGACGGTCACCGTGCCGTTGGTCGCGGCGCTGGGCCTGGGCCTGGCAACCAATATCGAGGGACGGAGCCCGCTCGTTGACGGGTTCGGGCTGATTGCCTTTGCGTCGCTTTTCCCGATGATTACCGTCATGGCTTACGGGGTGATTACGGAATTCAGCGCCGGGCGCACAAAAACTCAACACAAGGAGGAGTTTGAATGAGGTTTGCATTACTGGTAGCGATCGTGGAACAGTCGCTTGAAGAGGAGGCGATCGATATCGCCAAAGCCAACGGTGCCGGCGGGGTGACGAGTCTTACCGGCAAGGGTACTGGATTGAATGAAAAGAAGACGTTTTTCGGCCTGACGTATGAGCGCGCCGAGAGTGTGCTGCTCTTCGTTCTTGAGAAACGGACCTCCGTCAAAGTGATGAAGGCGCTCAAGAACGAACTGCATCTTGAAACGGAGAACAAGGGGATCGTCATGTCGCTGCCCATCGAACATCTCGCGGGGATCGCCAGCAACCAGATTGAAGCCTTTGCCAACAGACTCAAAGAGGAGAAAGAGGTATGAAACTGATTACAGTGAGGGATATCATGACGCCGGCGGATGAGATTGCGATGATCTCCCCCTATGCGTCGGTGCGCGAACTGATCAACCTGATGGACACGCGCAGCGTACGTTCGGTCATCGTCGAGCGCACCAGCGAAAACGACGCCTACGGGATCGTCACCTACTCCAATATCCTCGAGGCGATCTACAGCAACGACGGGGATATGGACCTGCTCAACGTCTACGACGTCGCCAGCAAGCCGATGGTACAGATCGTGCCGGACCTCGATATCCGGTATGCGGCGCAGCTGATGATCAACCAGAAGATCAAGCATCTCTCGGTGACCTGGGAAGGGCGCTTGACGGGGGTGATCAGCATGACGGACATCGCCCGGGTTCTGATGGAGGAAGCGCGCAACGATATGTAGTCCACCCCCCCCTGTCTATAACGATAATGAATAAGTGTTGTTGAAGAGAAGGGGTGTTATATTGTCCGGAAGTGACACTAACACAAGGAGCGGATATGTATGATGTATTGCAAAAAGGTGGTCTCATCGTTGCGGCGGCAGGTACACTTTTCATCAGCGGCTGCGGCGGCGGAGGTGGCGGCTCGGCAAGCCTTCCGACTCTGAATGTCCCGGCAGCGGTAGCGACAGCGGATAACGGCGCCATGGCAGTCGAGACGCTCATTGGAGGACAGAGCGCGGGAGCACCCGGCGGGTATCTGTTATTTGCCGCGTCATCCAACAATGTATCAGGCGATACGGTGGAACCTTTCAGTGCTCCCCGCTTTATAAGCGATAAGAACGGACCTGTTGCGCAAGTGCTTTCGTTCAGCCCGGAGGTTCTGAATGCGTCGCTTTATACAGAGAACTGTCCTTACGGCGGGACGATTTCCGTGAGCGGATCGGGTAGCGCAACGCATATCGATGCGACGGCGAAGTTCGACAACTGCAGTCTAGATGTCAACTTTACGATGAACGGATCGATGCGCGTGATAGTGGACGGGACGAATTTCGGCTATTCCAACGAGACATATGAATACACGAGAATCTATTTTCCCTCCGACTTTACGATGACAATGGATTTAGACACGTTCTCCATCCGAGCGGGCAGCAACATGGAGACGAACTATACCTATTACGGATCTTACGGTGAGTACGCCGGGGGAACGATGACCAGCTCTGTACAGTGGAGCGACGGTAATATGACGGGACGGTATGACGATCTCACCGAGGCATTCGCCTATGATTACACCGTCAGCCCATCGACCGAGACGGATTGCTACATGGCCGGGACGATTTACATCGACAACTTGACAGCCTCCATTGCCGTTGACAGTACTTACGGCTGCGGCGATCCGTTTACCTATAGTGATTTTGATCTTATCAGCGGCAGTATGCGCCTTATCGGTTCCGGCGGCGGTGTGATCGACGTCAACGTCACTGCCATCAATACGATCACGGTGACAGATCAGAACGGTACGGACATCAACGTTACGCTTTGACGACCGCCTCACGTCATGCAATCGCGTGTATGATACTGGCAGCTGTTCCGCTGTTAGGGGATGGACTTTTCGTCGGTATCAAAGGTGCCAATGCCACGCTCTCTTACAGGGTAAAAGAACCCGCACAGGGCCTGGAGGCACAGCTCCGCTTCCCGGCAACGGCAGAGGTCGGGGAGCTGGGGTATGCCCTGGAAATGCCGGTCGGCCAGCTCAGTTTCTCATGTGCTTCCGCTTTCGCTTCCCAAAAACGTACCGGTGACGATACCGATTGGAGGGATGGTAACAAGACGGTCTACTCGGAATCAGACACGTCTCTGGACAGCTACTATGTGTTCCATATCGATTTCCGTCATCCGGTGACACCGGGTTTTTCACTGGGGATGGATTTTTTTTACGAGCAGTGGCGGCTTGGCTGGTCACATACCCGGCAGATCGACTACACGGATGGTACGCAGACGGTCCTGAGTGGAACGACCGTGCGTTTTACCCAGGACGCGGGAGGGGTGAACCTGTACGGCGTATTGGACGCAACCCTTTTTGCGCTGCCGTGGCAATTTCACGGCGGAGTGCTGCTGTCGCGTCAACACTCTGAAGACGAACACTTGGCAAGGGGATTCTATACTGTCAGTGATGGATGGATGACAGGGGTCTCACTCGGAGCTGATGCCGTGCTGTACCGGCAAGCCGGTTCTGAAATCATCGCCGGGATCTCTTACCGCCGAAGCGAAGGCGATGCCGATATGCACTATTACTATGATTACGGTCCGCATTACATGACGCTGCCTGCCACCTTTACGACCGAGGTAACCGAGGCCTCGCTGATGTATCAGTATGCTTTTTGAGTCAGAGCAGGTATTTTTTCATCCAGTGTGAGAGCACGAAGAGGCTCCAGACCTGCTGTTTGAAGCGGCCGCGGTGCACTGCGGCATCGATGTAGCGCTCCAGCACCTCTTTTTTGAACACTCCCGTCCGGTCGTTGACCTCGGTGATGAGGTCGATCTTCCCCGAGGCGTGCAGGTACTCCATATAGGGCGAGGCGAACCCTTTCTTTTTTCGTTCCAGTATTGTATCGCCAAGGTACGGGCGCATGATCTGTTTGAGCAGCGCCTTTGGCCGCCCGTTTCCGATCTTGAGTTCCGCCGACGTGCCGAAGACTGTCTCCGCCAGACGGTGGTCGAGCATCGGGGTACGGGATTCGATGCCGTGGGCCATGGAGACGCGGTCGAGCTTGGCAAGGTAGTACTCGGCCTGGAGCTGCCGAAGGTCAAGGTAGCTGTACCAGTGGGCGGGGTGTGTCCAGCGGCTGGCATCGAAACGGTCACGTTCGGGCTGTACAAAACGCAGCCCCTCCTCGTCGCGGACGTTCCGGCGCATCAGGGCGTTTTTCTGAAGGTCCGTGAATTTTTCACCGGCCCCCCGGAAGAGCAGGGTCTCGTCAAAGGCGCGCTTGTACCACTCCCACTCGCGGTTGATGGAAAAGTGGCCGTGGAAAAACTTCTTTAGCCACGCCTTGCGCTGCAGAGAGGCCAGCTGCTCGATATCGAGGTAGTCGAAATACTGCCGGTAGCCCAGAAAGAGTTCATCACCCCCTTCGCCGCTGAGTACGACGCGGTAGCCCTCTTTTTTGATGGCGCCAAATAGGAGGTAGAGCGGGATGGCGGCCGGGTCGTTCAGGGGCTCGTCGAGGGCGTCCATCACCGGGTCGATGGCATCGATGAAGTCGTTCTGGCCGATGGTGATCTTCGTGTTCTTGAGCCCCAGGATGCGTGCCGTTTCGGCGGCACTCCCGCTCTCGTCGTAGTTCCAGCGCTCCGCGTAGCCCAGGCTGAAGGTCTGCAGGGGACGGCCGAGTTTCTTGGCAAAGGCGTTGACGGCGGCACTGTCGATTCCGCCGCTGAGCAGGGCGGCGACGGGGACGTCGGCATCGAGGCGCATCGCGATGCTCTCTTCCATACGTGCCTCGATGCGCTGCCGGGCACTGCTGTCTTCCACCGGGTCGGCATGTTCGAGCAAACAGTAATACGAACGCCGGCTAACGCTGCCGTTAGCAACCGTTATGAGCTCGCCGGGGGCGATTTTTTCGATGCCTTCGAAGAAGGTGTGCGGCGCTGTAGGCGCCTGGAAGGAGAGAAAACCCATCATCGCATCGTCGTTCATTCTGACGCTGGGCAGGAACGGGAGGATCCCCTTGATCTCCGAGGCAAACACGAATCGCTCTTTCTGTTTGGCAAAAAAGAGCGGCTTTTTCCCCAGGCGGTCGCGGAGCAGGTAGAGGGTCCCGTCGTCGTAGATCGCCAGGGCGAACATGCCGCGGAAGCGGTGCACGCAGTCGATCCCCCAGTGCAGGTAGGCCGCCAGAACGGTTTCGGCTTCCGTCGTATCCTGCAGCCCCAGTGTCTCTGCAATCTCACGGTAGTTGTAGATCTCCCCGTTGAAACTGAGCAGAACGTTCCCCTTCCGCAGCGGCTGGTGTGAACGCTCGTGAAGGTCGCGGATACTCAAGCGGTGCTGGGCGAAGAAGAGCCCCCTCTCCTCGATGATCCCGCAATAATCCGGGCCGCGGTGCGCCAGTTTAGCTAATGCCTGTCGGGCGAGAGAGGGCTCGTAATCGCCGAGAATGCCGAAGACGGCGCACATCAGGCCGCCTTCTGGCGAGAGAGGGAAGTGTCGGGAAAAACCATGGCGCTATTTTACTACAAACGGCCCTGTTTAGAGTTCTGTTGGGGATGGATCGTTATAATGTTTCACTTTTATTCAAGAAGACGTTATGAACAAAATTGAGACCGTTGCGGTCATAGGGCTCGGCTATGTCGGACTGCCACTGGCGGCGGCATTTGCCGAGAAGTACAATGTGATCGGGTATGACATCAACACGGAACGCATAGCCGAACTGCGTCAAGGGTATGACCGGACGCTGGAGCTGTCAAAAGAGCAGCTTGAAGGCGTGAAGAGTACGCTGCGTTTTACGGACGGGGAAGACGCGCTTTCCGAGGCGACGGTTTTTATCATTACCGTACCGACGCCGATCGATAGCAGTAACCGTCCGGACCTTACTCCCCTTGTGAAATCCAGCGAAACGGTCGGCCGGATTCTGAAAAAAGGCGATATCGTCGTATACGAATCGACGGTCTATCCCGGTGTCACGGAGGAAGTATGTGTCCCCGTGCTGGAAGAGCATTCGGGCCTGCTGTTCAATCGGGACTTCTTCGCCGGCTACTCTCCCGAACGCATCAACCCCGGTGACAAAGAACATACCGTCAAGAAGATCAAGAAGGTGACCTCGGGTTCCACGCCCGAAATCGCACAAAGGGTCGATGCCCTCTATGCGAGTATCATCGAAGCTGGGACCCATCTTGCCTCGTCAATCAAAGTTGCGGAAGCGAGCAAGGTCATTGAGAACACCCAGCGCGATGTCAATATCGCACTCATTAATGAGCTCTCGCTGATTTTCGATGCGATCGGTATCGATACAAATGAGGTGATCGAGGCCGCGTCGACAAAGTGGAATTTCATCAAACTCAGCCCTGGACTCGTAGGCGGACACTGCATCGGGGTCGATCCGTATTACCTCACTTTCAAGGCCGAAGAGCTGGGCTACAAACCGAACCTGATCCTCGGCGCCCGCCTGATCAACAACGGGATGGGGAAGTTCATTGCCGAAAAGACGGTCAAAGAGCTGATTCAGCATGATAAAAAGGTGAAAAACGCCAATGTGCTTGTATTGGGGGTTACCTTCAAAGAGGATTGTCCGGATATGCGCAATACGAAGGTCGTTGATATTATCGAGGAGCTCAAATCGTACGGCTGCACAGTGGATGTATACGATCCTTGGGTCGACCCGAACGAGAACAAGAAGCATTACCAGCACGGTATCGTACCCAACCCGTTCGAAGCGGAAAAGTGTTACGACGCCATCGTAGTGGCTGTCGGACATCGTCAGTTCAAGGCGCTTCAGATGGAGGACTATGAGCGTATCAGTACATCCGATCCCGTAGTGATTGACGTCAAGGGCATTGTGGAAAAACCGACATGGAGGTTGTGACAGGATGAAGAATTTTGCATTGATCGGGGCGGCCGGTTATATCGCGCCGCGCCACATGAAGGCGATCAGAGAGACGGGTAACAACCTGATCGCAGCCCTTGACCGCTGCGACAGTGTCGGCATTATCGACAGCTACTTTCCGGACGCCAGTTTTTTTACGGAGTACGAGCGCTTCGACCGTTTCGTCGACAAATGGCACCGCAGCAACAATGACCGCATCGAATACGTCAGTATCTGCTCTCCGAACTATCTGCATGACAGCCATATCCGATTCGCGCTCAAAAGCGGGGCAGACGCCATTTGCGAAAAACCGCTCGTGCTGAACCCGCACAATATCGATCAACTCAAGGTGATCGAAGCGGAGACCGGCAGAAAGGTCTATAACATTCTGCAGCTCCGGCTGCACCCCTCCATCATCGCTTTGAAAGAGAAGGTTCAAAAAGAGCTGGCCGAAAACCCGGACAAGATGTACGACATTGATTTGACCTACCTGACTTCACGGGGAAAATGGTATTTTGTCAGCTGGAAAGGCGACGAAAGCAAAAGCGGGGGAATCGCCAGCAATATCGGGGTCCATTTTTACGACATGCTTACCTGGATCTTCGGTGATGTCGAAGAGAACATCGTGCACCTGAAAACAGCGTATGCCAATGCGGGAATGCTTCGGCTCAAACATGCCAATGTCCGCTGGTTCCTCTCCGTTGTTTACGACTATATTCCCGACGAGATCAAAGCGCAGGGACAGCGCACCTACCGTTCGATTACCGTTGACGGAGAAGAGATCGAGTTCAGCGGCGGCTTTACCGATCTGCATACACGCTCATACGAGGAGATTCTCGCCGGCAACGGTTTTGGATTGGAGGAGGCATACGGTTCTATCCGGACCGTATCGGAAATCCGGGGGCTCCCACCCATTGGCCTGAAAGGGGAGTATCATCCCTTTTGCAAGAAAGTGGAGGCGTGATCATGGATAAGCCGCGTCGTTTGACACCCGAGGAGTGGAAAGCCCGTCTGCGCGCCAAAGGCAAAACGGAATCGGCGGAAAAGCCGGCAGCGCTCTTCGTGCATGAATCCGCTTTTGTCGACGCGGACGTCTCCATCGGGGAGGGCACGAAAATTTGGCACTTTTGCCATCTCCTTTCGCACACACGCGTCGGCAGCAACTGCTCTTTCGGGCAGAACTGCGTCGTCGGGCCGAACGTCACGATCGGGAACGGCGTCAAGATCCAGAACAACGTCAGTGTATATGAAGGGGTCGAGATCGAAGACGACGTTTTCCTTGGGCCGTCGATGGTCTTCACCAACGTCATCAACCCTCGCGCATTTATCGTCCGCAAAACGGAGTTCAAAAAGACGCTCTTGAAAAAAGGGTGCACCGTCGGGGCGAACGCGACGATTGTCTGCGGCGTTACCGTCGGACGTTATGCGCTCATCGGCGCAGGGGCTGTTGTAACGAAAGATGTGCCTGACTTTGCCCTAATAGCCGGGGTGCCGGCCAAGCAGATCGGGTGGGTCAGTATAGCGGGCAACAGGCTGGTCTTTGATGAAGGGGGCTACGCTGATGATGGTTACGACGGAAGCCGATACCGGTTGCTTCAAGACCGGGTCGTGCTTATGGATACATGATGGTATTTATCGCTTTACCGGCCGTATCCCACTCCAGTGAGGGTGAAGGCTGATATGTACTCGGTGTGGAGGAGAAAGCTCAATCAATTTTTCCGTGATGAAAGATTTAGTGAGATAGCGAGAGGCGGTCTCCTGACCTTCGGTGCAAAAATTGTTGCTGTACTCCTCGGCATTGGTTCCAGCTTTATCGTTGCGCGTTTCTATGGAGCTGAGGTCGTTGGAACCCTGGCCCTTATCAATGCATTTTTAAGCGTCGCACTTATTGTTTCACTGATGGGGACTGATACGTCATTGCTGAAAATTATCCCCGAGCATCTGGTGAAATACTCTCTGGGGTCTGCCAAAGCGGCCTTTAAGAAAACCATGCATTTGGTGCTGCTATTTTCTTTTGTCATTAGTATTTTCAGTTTTGCTTTGTCCGACGTGATTGCTTCTGGTATCTTCTCAAAACCGCATTTGTCCTTCTTGTTCGCTTTAGCTTCTACCATCATTCTTTTCAAGTCGCTTCAGACACTTAATATGACGGCACTCAGGGGGATGAAAAATATCAAGTTGTTTGTATTCTTTCAGTGGTTTCCAAGTGCCTTTTACCTTGTGGCACTAATTGTCGTAACGCTTGTTTTTTATGATAAATACAACCCTGTGTATATTCAGCTATTTACTCCCGTACTTATGGTGGTGATCAGTAGCTATTTTGTTTGGAGCCATTTCAAAGGCGATAAGGAAAGAGGCGGACAGGTCCACATGCTGTCATATGAAAATATTTTTTCGACAGCACACCCTATGTTTTTGACGTCCGTCCTTTTTCTGGTTATAAGTCAGACTGATGTTATTATGCTGGGAGTGATGTCGGACGAAGCATCTTTGGGCATCTACAGCATTGTCTTGAAGCTGGCAGGGTTGACGGCGTTCCTGCTTACGGCCATTAATACGATATTGGGCCCGAAGTTTTCAGAGCTTTACCACAGGGATAAAATAGATGAGTTGATCTTCGTGGCCAGAAAATCAAGTAAAATGATTTTCTGGTCTTCTGCACCACTCCTCATCCTACTGATAGCGGGCGGTCACTGGATTCTCGGCATCTTTGGGAGTAGTTTTGTGGCAGGGTACCTGGCGCTGGTTATCCTTGCTGTAGGCCAATTTGTCAACGCCGCTTCCGGATCGGTCGGGTATTTTTTAAATATGACCGGAAATCAGACGGTTTATCGTAATATCATTATTATCGCTTCTGCTGTAAATATTACGGGAAATTATCTGCTTATCCCGTCTTTTGGCATCAAGGGCGCCGCCGCCGCCAGCCTGTTAAGTCTGCTCATTTCAAATCTCTTGCCGTTGTTTTATATCAAAGGCAAGTTCGGCTCATTTATTGGGTACTTTCCCCTAAGGGTTTCAAGATGAAAGCGGTAAGAATGCTTTACGGCTTGGCGGCTGAGCTGCGGGAGTCTCTCTTCCTTTTTTTTGCCAATCACCTCCCGCGTCTGAATGTTTGCAACCGATGGCGCGCGCTTTGCCTGAAACTGGCCGGTATGCGCATCGAAAGAAAATGTACAATCTGGCCAGGTGTAGATATCCGGCCAATCGGGGCAGCTTCGCATATCACGATCGGTAAAGGGTCGTTCGTCAATGTGAATTCGCGATTTGCCGCGCCAAACACGTACATCGCCATTGGTGAGGATGTGGCAATCGGTCCCAACGTCTCATTTGAAACTGCGCAACACGACTTGCATAGTGCGAAAGGCAAACCGAGGACAAGTACATCTTCCCGGCCTATTGTAGTAAAAGATCGGGTGTGGATCGGGGCCGGTGCGATCATATTGGGCGGAGTGACCATTTACGAAGATGCCGTTGTCGCGGCAGGAGCCGTAGTAGACCGGGATGTGTCGGCGGGAACGCTCGTTGGCGGCATTCCCGCGAAATTTATAAAAACGATTGAGCAAGGTTGACGTTTTGGGGTTTATGCACTATCTTCCGGAAGCTTTGATCGATTTTTATAAGAAAATCAGGATGGGGAGTCCACTAAGAAAGCATCTGCTGGAAAAGCAGGAGGGATTCGCACCTTTTTTCATCGTTGGATCCGGCAGATCGGGGAACACGCTTCTTAGGCGTATTCTCAACAGCCATTCCGAGTTGTTTATCCCGCCCGAAACATATGTCCTGGGAAAATCCATCAGGCAGTTCCGCCGTTACAACAACATGGGCTGGGGAGATCTTGTCCAGCTCATCTATTCCAATTTCGAGTTTTATCCTGAATTTGAAACGTTTGACATCAAAACATTGGCACCGCTTGTCGACAGCGCTTCGCGTTGTCCCGAGGAGCAGAGAACGCTCGCATTCTTGCTGCACGGCTTTTATGAGTATTTTGCCAAGACGCATCAAATTGACAAGTCGAGATGGGGGGATAAAACACCTTTAAACACGTTTGCTATCTTCCCGCTTTTTCAAGTTTTCCCCGATGCAAAGTTCATACATATTGTTCGGGATCCCTATGATGTCGTTGCCTCTTATGTGGCATCAGGAATCTATAAAAACCATACGGATGCGGCACGCAGATGGGTGCGATCGGTTCAAATGGCTGAAAAGTTTAAAAGTAAATATCCTGGGAATCTCCACGAAATTTATTATGAAACACTTGTCGAAAACCCCGAAAAGGAGATCAGGAGAGTGTGTGCGTTCCTGGATGTTCCTTTCGAAAAGACGATGCTGACGTCAGAAACATCCGCACAGGAGCTTGGGGATGTGAGACTAAGAGCGCATCATGCCAATGTGTATAAGCCGATTAATACGAAAAGTATCGGGCGAGGCAGGGATGCAATCGATGCGGACACAAACAGTACAATAGATCCCATTATTGCCTGTGAACGGGATAAATTCGGTTATGCCGCTTGGAGTGGGCATCACAGTGAGGAAACAAGGTAGCATGCATATCCTCGTGATCCCTTCTGAGCGGTATCTTCCCAAGGACAGACCGCTTGAGGGTATTTTTCAAAAAGACAATGCCGTAGCCCTTCATGATAGCGGTTTAACGGTCGGCATCCTTTCCATCGAACTGCATGGTATAAGAAAGATGATAGGCCAGAGACGATTTTTTGTTCACGACAGGGTGGTGCACACGAAGGAGGAGGGGATCACAGTGTCGCGGATCAGCGCGATCGCGCCTCCAAACCGCTACCCAAGAATTTTCAGACCCTTCTGGGTCTTGAAAGGGAAACAGGTATTCAAGGAGTATGTCAAGACATACGGCATGCCTGATGTCATCCATGCACATAATGCTTTGAATGCCGGTTTGCTTGCGCTCGAGCTGAAAAAAGAGTACAAACTCCCTTATGTCGTGACCGAACACAGCAGCCAATTCATAAAGGGGGCGTTTACACCATGGGAGAAGAGAAAAATTCATACGGTGTTTTCCCATGCCGATGCATTGATTGCGGTCAGCCCGAGTCTGGGAGAAGTCATAAAGCGGTATCTGTCGTCACATCAAACGGTTTCGGTCGTTCCCAACCCTCTGGACAGGCTGTTTGAAAACGACACACGCCTGAAAAACAGAGCGGAGGGAGTCGTGTTCTTTTCGTTGGCCGCCCTGGTGGCAACCAAGGGCTTTTTTGAGCTGTTGGAAAGTTTTGCAAAAAGTTTTCAGGGAGATTCGGCGAAAAAACTGGTCATCGGAGGCGATGGCCCGGAGCGGGACAGTTTGGAACAATATGCCTCCGAACTTGGGATAGAGAAGCAGGTAACATTCGTTGGCCTTTTGTCGAAAAAAGAGGTTAAACGGCATATGGAGGCGTGTGATGTCTTTGTCCTGGCAAGCCATTTTGAAACGTTCGGTGTCGTGATCACCGAGGCGCTGGCATGCGGAAAGCCAGTCGTGGCGACGCAGTGCGGCGGACCGGAGTATCTTATCGACGACAGCAACGGTCTCCTGGTACCGCCGAAAGAGACCGGGGCGTTGGCGGTAGCACTGCAAAAGATGGCAAATTCTTTTGACAGCTATGACGGCAAAGCTATCAGAATGGCGTGCCTGCACAGATACGGCTCGGCGAAAATTGCATCTGTTCTGCAGTCGATCTATAATAAGCTGCTAGAACATTGATGTGCGTATGGGAAGTAAATGACAACAATCGTTGACTATGGAATGGGAAACTTGGGATCAGTAAAAAATATGCTGAAAAAAATCGGAGAGGGCGCCGTCGTCTCTTCTGATGCACGCGCGATAAACGAGGCCACAAAGATAATTCTGCCGGGAGTCGGCGCATTTGACAACGCCATGATCAACCTGCAGCAGCTGGACTTAATTGCAGCGATCAAACAGAAGGTGCTTGAAGATAAGACACCGATTCTCGGCATCTGTCTCGGAATGCAGCTGTTGACGAACGGCAGCGAAGAGGGGAAGTGCGAGGGGTTCGGTTTTATTGAGGGGAGTGCGAAACGCTTCAACTTTCAAGACCATGATAAAAAACTTCCTGTGCCGCATATGGGATGGAACAGGGTGCATGTGAAAAAGGAGAGTCCGCTTTTCGAAGGGATGCCCGACGATCCCAGATTTTATTTCGTTCACTCATATGCAGTAGAATGCGCAAACCGTAACGACATATTGACGACAACCGAATACGGCTATGAGTTTGTATCATGTTTCGAGCATGAAAACATTCTGGGCTGCCAGTTCCACCCCGAAAAGAGCCATAAATTCGGTATGCAGCTTTTCAAGAACTTTGTGGAGTACTATTGATGCTGCGGACAAGAGTCATACCTGTTTTGTTGCTGCACAATAAAGGGCTCGTGAAAACTGTGAGATTCAAAGATCCGAAATATGTCGGCGACCCCATTAATGCTATCCGGATCTTTAACGAGAAAGAGGTGGACGAATTGATCTTTCTCGACATCGACGCTTCCAAAGATCATAGAGAGCCGGATTATGCGTTGATAGAAAGTTTTGCAAGCGAGTGTTTTATGCCGGTTTGTTACGGAGGCGGGATTACCAACGTCGAACAGATCAGAAAGATTTTTTCACTCGGCATCGAAAAAGTCGCTCTAAACAGTTCTGCGCTGCGCGACAAGGACCTCATACGGGAAGCTTCGCAGCTCTTCGGGGCGCAAAGCATTATCGTGGCGGTGGATGTCAAAAGAAATCTCTGGGGGCGCTACCAGATATACCGTCACGCAGATAAGGGAGTGCAGAAGGGCGATCTGCTTGCCTATCTTCGCGAGGTTGAAGCGCTCGGGGCGGGCGAGGTTTTCCTTAACAGCGTGGATATGGACGGTATGCAGAAAGGATACGATATGACCCTGCTTCAGACCATCCGAGATGTGATTTCCGTTCCCGTGATCGTCTGCGGCGGCGCCGGGCAACTGTCCGATTTTAAAGCTGCAAAGGAGCTCGGCGGCGCCTCCGCGGTCGCTGCGGGGAGCTTTTTTGTATTCCAGGGCAAACACAGAGCCGTCCTTATCACCTACCCGAAATATGAAGAGTTGGAAAAACTGTTTGGAGAGCGGCCTTGAAAACACATTACCAGATCTGTTCGCAATGTGTCATGGATACGACGGACCCCGACATCACATTCGACGAGCAGGGCGTCTGTAACCATTGCAGGCACGTTGAAAATGTGATCCGGAAATCCTGGTTCCCCAATCCCGAGGGGAAAAGAAGGCTTGATCAGATTGTTGCCAGAATCATTGAAGACGGCAAAAGCGGTGAATATGACTGCGTTATCGGTTTGAGCGGCGGCGTAGACAGCTCTTATCTGGCTTATATGCTTCGAACGGAATATCCGCAACTTCGTATTCTGGCTATTCATATTGACGGCGGCTGGAATTCTGAGCTGGCCGTACACAACATAGAGCATATCGTCAAGAGGCTGTCGATTGATCTTCATACCGAAGTGATCAATTGGGAGGAGATGAAAGATCTGCAACTCGCCTATCTCAAGTCTCAGCTGGCGAACCAGGATGTTCCGCAGGACCACGCCTTTTTCGCCACGCTCTATAAGGTGGCTGTCGATCATTTCGGCATTAGATATTTTCTCAGCGGCGGGAATTACGCCACAGAGTCAATTCTGCCGGCTGCCTGGGGCTATAACGCAATGGACGCTAAGCAGTTGCTCGCCATTCACAAACGGTTCGGAACGATACGGCTAAAAACGTATGAAACTGTCGGCTTCTTCAAACGGAAGATCTATTACCCTTATATCAAAAAATTCAAGATGATCAGACCGCTGAATTTTTGGCCCTATGACAAAGAGGAAGCGAAGCGGATCATTGTCGAAAAGCTTGATTGGCGTGATTACGGCGACAAACATCATGAAAGCATCTTTACAAAGTTCTTTCAGTCTTACTGGCTGCCCGAAAAGTTTGGATACGACAAACGGAGAGCCCATCTGTCAAGCATGATCGTTGCCGGCCAGATGACACGGCAGGAGGCCTTGAATGTGCTGGAAAAACCTCCCTACAACGCAGGGGAAATAGAGAGCGAGAAAGAATTCATTGCCAAAAAGCTTGGCATTACGGTTGAGGAGCTTAATGCCATTATGCTGCAACCCAATAAAACGTTTCGGGATTACCCGTCCGACTATGCCCTTGAACAGCGTTTTTCCAGACTTAAACAATACATTTCCAAATGGCGTCAACGGTGAAAAAGGTCATTTCGCTTGTGCTGAACAGCTTTGAGAACGATGCCAGGGTTTTGAAAGAGAATGTTTCTTTGCAGCAAGCCGGTTATGCCGTTGAGGTTGTCGCCCTTCATGAAGCAGGTCTCACCGAGCGGGATGAGGTCCATGGGGTCCCGGTCCACCGTATCAAGCTCAGGACGAAAGGGTGGTCGAAACACCGCGTAGTCCAGCTATTCAAATACCTTGAGTTCCTCTACAGGGTGATCCGGGAGCACGGGGACGGCGACATCTACCACTGCAATGATCTGGGCACGCTTCCTGTGGGAGCTGTCGTCAAAATGCTGTTTAAGAGGGATGCCAAAGTCGTCTATGATGCGCACGAGTATGAGACGGAGCGACACAATTTCAAAGGCGCTCTCAAAAAGATGGCAAAACTCACGGAAAAACTCTTCATCGGTGCTGCCGATCGTATTTTGACAGTCAGCGATTCTATCGCGAATGAATATGCCAGAATGTACCCGGTTGAGAAACCCGCACTCGTGCTTAATTGTCCCCCGTATCAGGCGGAAGAGAGGCATGATATTTTCCGTAACACTTTCGGAATCGATAAGGGAAAAAAAATCTTTCTTTATCAGGGGGGATTGAGCAGCGGGCGCGGTGTTGAACATATCATCGAGGCGTTCAAAAGAACAGAGGATAAAAACAGTGTTCTCGTCATGATGGGTTACGGACCGTTGGCAAAAGCCGCCGCCGAGGCAGCCGACCAATATGCCAATATCTACTACCATGAAGCCGTCAAACCCGAGGTGCTTCTAACGTATACGTCATCGGCTGATTTCGGCCTCCTTTTTTATGAAAATACTTGTTTGAACCATTACTACTGTTCGCCGAACAAGCTGTTTGAATATACAATGGCGGGGATCCCCGTCATCGTTTCCGATCTTTATGAAATGCACAGACTCGTGACGAACAACGGTATCGGAGTCGTGGCGGAAGAAAACAGCGCCGAAGGTGTTTTGGATGCGGTCCGTCGTGCCGAATCGCTTGATCCAAAAACGCTTAAAGAGAATCTGCATCGTTTTAAAAAGAGATATAACTGGGAAAATCAGGAAGAAGTCCTCTTGGATGTTTACAGAGGACTCTATGCATAAGGTTTGTCATCTTACATCAGTACATCCGAGGTATGACACCCGCATTTTTCTCAAAGAGTGCAGCAGCCTGGCCGCGGCCGGCTATCATGTTGCGCTGGTCGTTGCCGACGGGTGCGGTGACGAAGTCCGTCACGGGGTAGAGATTATCGATGCGGGCAAGGCTTCGGGGAGAAGGATCGCCCGCATGACCAGAGGCGTACGCGCTGTCTATAAACGTGCCCTGGAAATAGATGCCGCGCTTTACCATTTCCATGATCCCGAACTGATCCCTGCCGCCTTGATGCTCAAGCGCAGAGGGAAGAAGGTTGTTTACGACGTCCATGAAGATGTCCCCCGCGATATTCTCAGTAAATCCTACCTCAAGCGCTGGCAACGGGCGTTTATTTCCGCACTCTTCGAAAGATTTGAAAACTTTGCCGTGCGCAAGTTTGATCATATCATGACGGCGACGCCATTTATCCGGGACCGTTTTTTGGCGATAAACAGCCGGACGACAGATGTCAATAATTTTCCGATTCTCTCGGAATTGGCAAACACCACCGATTGGCAACACAAGCATCAAGAGCTCTGCTATATCGGGGGAATATCGAAAATCAGGGGGATCGATGAGGTCGTTCAGGCAATGGGGTCGGTTCCGTCCGGCATCCTGACGCTCGCAGGGAGTTTCGCCCCCGCATCTCTCGAAACCGAGGTGAAGAAGTATGCGGGGTGGAAGAGGGTGAATTTTGTCGGCTACCTGGATCGCGAAGGGGTAAGGGACGTCATGGCCAGGTCGATGGCGGGTGTCGTAACGTTCCTGCCGGCGCACAACCATATCGATTCACAGCCCAACAAAATGTTTGAATATATGTCCGCAGGTATACCCGTGATAGCTTCGAATTTCCCTCTTTGGCGCAGTATTATTGAAAAAAACCATTGCGGGCTTTGCATCGATCCTCTCGACCCGACGGCGATCGCAAACGCCATGCAGTATATTCTTTCCCATCCGGAAGAAGCGGAACGGATGGGACGCAACGGCAGGGAAGCCGTGGAAACAAAGTACAATTGGTCGGCAGAGGAGAGAAAACTTATGGATATTTACGCAGGACTGTTATCGTGAAAATTCTGACCGTTATCGGTGCAAGACCGCAATTCATCAAAGCTGCGACGGTCAGTCGTGAGGTACTGAAACGGCAAAACGATGGTGTCGACATTGAAGAAGTCATTGTGCACACGGGACAGCATTTTGATGCCAATATGTCCGATATCTTTTTTGAGCAGATGCGTATTCCGAAGCCGGATTATAATCTGGAGGTGCACAGCCTGGGACACGGTGCCATGACGGGCCAGATGCTCGAGAAGATCGAAAAAGTACTGCTGGATGAGCAGCCGGACTGGGTGCTGGTTTATGGGGATACGAACAGTACGCTTGCCGGGGCACTGGCTGCCAAGAAGCTCCATATCAGGGTTGCCCACGTTGAAGCGGGCTTGCGGAGCTTTAACATGGCGATGCCCGAGGAGGTCAACCGCATCATGACCGACCGGATCAGCGATCTTCTTTTCTGTCCGACCGCAACAGCGGTCTCAAACCTTCAAGCGGAAGGGTTCGGGGGAGATGCGAGAGGGTTTGGAAGTATCGTCCGGTCCGGCGATGTCATGCAGGACGCCGCCATGTTCTACGCAGCACTCTCAGAAAAACCGGGGATTGATTTCGATCTCGATTCCCCTTTCATTCTGACGACAATCCATCGGGCGGAAAATACTGATGACCCCGAAAGGCTGCAGTCCATTTTCGAAGCACTGCAGACGATAGCGGAAAAAACGCCGCTTATTCTACCGCTTCATCCGAGGACGAGGGCCAAGCTTACGGCATTGGGTATCCGTTCTCTTCATGATCGTCTCATTATCATCGACCCGGTGGGATATCTGGAGATGGTATACCTGCTCACGCACTGTGCGCTGGTGATGACGGACAGCGGGGGGCTGCAAAAAGAAGCCTTCTTTTTTGAAAAACCCTGTATCACGCTGCGTGATGAAACCGAATGGACGGAGCTGGTGGAGCATGGGTTCAATCTGCTGACGGGTGCGGACAGGAACACGATCATCGATGCCTCCGAAAAGATGTTGCGTCACAAGCAGCTTTTTGACGAGCGGAAACCGGAGCTTTACGGCAACGGGAACGCAAGCGGAATCATCGTCGATGCATTGCTGAAAAATCAGTGCAAGCCGAACAGCGACTCTACAGAGTAGAGGACGAGGCGTGGGGGAGTGATTAATGCTTGAATACAAGGGGGTGACATGGGTCCTATACCAGCAGGTATTGATCCCCGATGTTCCTCCGCACGTGCCGGTAGCGTTGAGCCGCGAAGAGGCCCGCGAACTGCTGAAACGGAGCGGGGCCTATTTCATACGCTGGATAAGCGATTTTGACAGAGGGAAAGAGATGGCGTTCTGGTACATCATCAAAGATACACCCGACACGCTCGAATCCCTCGGCCGGAAAGTTCGTTACGAAGTGCGACGGGGACTGAAGCACTGTACGGTGCGGCGTACCGGAGCCGATGATATTGCCGAAAACGGTTGGCCGGTGCATGTGAAAGCCTTTGAAAAGTACAGGAGCTCGGCGGGCCCCGGCAGCCGGGAAATGTTCGTCGCTTCGATCCGTAAAATGCAAGAGCCTTTTTGGGAATTTTGGAGTGTCCTGGACCCGGAGGGGATAATGATCGCGTTTGCTGCTACCCGGATCACCGAAGGTTGCTGCAAGTACGATACCGTCCGGTTCGATCCGGACTATTTCCACCTCAATCCGAGCGAAGCACTCTTTTACACGCTAAACGACTACTACCTTCATCAAAAAGGGGTGCGCTATATCGACGACGGTGCTCGCAGTCTCGCACATGACACCAGTGTCCAGCAGTATCTCATCCGCAAATTCGGATTCAGAAAGGCATACTGCCGCATGCATGTTGTCTACAGACCGTCCGTACAGCTTGCCGTGCGTCTGCTTTATCCGTTTCGTAGGATTATCGCGTCATTTCGGAATAAATTTGCCGCCAGGGTGACAGTTTTATTAAAACACGAAGAGGTCAGGAGAAGTCTTGAGTTACGGTAGAGAAAGCCCTATTATCAGATATGCACGCACGTTTCAGGATCTTTACCGTTTCTGTGCGCCGTTGGACCATCTGTTCCGATTACCTTTGCGCCTGCACCCTCCCAGGGATATCCCGGTTGTCTGCATTGTTGCTCCTCCGCGGAGCGGTTCTACACTGACATATCAGGTGTTGACGACGGCCCTGAAGAACATGCATTTGACAAATATCTGGAACCTGCTTTATGCTACACCGGCGTTGGGCGGGGCCGTGTCCAAACTCCTTTGCCGACGCCATATCAGCAGCTTCTCGTCCACCCATGGCTTTGTCCCGGGACTATGCGGGGAGGCCGAAGGGTTGAAATTCTGGTCTTATTGGTCGGGGCAGACACTGCAGGAGGATGCCGGAGCGTTAAAGCCCGAAAAGCTTCGGGAACTCAAAGGGGTACTGGATATGCTGGCTTCCCCCGATGAACCGTTTATTACAGGCTATCTCGGCCATGCCTTTTCCATGGAACAGATGCGGGCACACTTCGATCGCATTGTCTTTGTGTATGTTTCAAGAGATTTGCTTTCCAACGCGTATTCACTGCTAAAAATCTCCGGAGAGGAGTGGAGTTCCCTGCGGCCCAAAGCCTGCAGCGAAAAAGAGTATAACAGCCGGTATGAGCGTGTAGCGGATCAGCTGGTCTCCATACACGAATCGATTCTGTCTCAAAGTCTGCCCGATGATACGATCAGGATTACCTATGAGGACTTGTGCCGCTCTCCGCAGCGTGTTGTTGACAGTATTGTCGCGTTTACCAAACAGCGGCAGATTCGAGTGAATCCGCGTCTTGATCTGCCGCAAGAGTTCGCGGCATCGCATATAGAACCCGATACGAATGACGAGACCAGGCACCTCGTGACGGCGCTCAAAGCGAGAGTGGCAAACGGACATGAACAAAATCTACCAGAGATGTTTTTGCGCTGACTTCTTGCGCTATAATAAACCTTCCAATATGGCCGAGGCATGCAGAGAGGACAGCATTTGAAACAAGATACGGTCGTTTTGCTTAGCTTCTACATCAACAGTGATCTGAAGGAAAGCAAGGCGATGTTTGCTTCGCTGTTTGCGCAGACGAGGCGGGACTTTGATATTTTTGTCAAGGAAGACGGCCCAGTGCTTCCTTTGTTGCATGATTATCTTCTCGATCTTTATGCGAGTGGACAGATCCAGTACTTCGGCGAGCGGAGTACAAATCGGGGTGTCAGTTTCACGTTTAACGAGTTAATTAGTCATGCACTGAAAGAAGGGTATGTTTATATCGTTCGGATGGATACGGACGACATTTGCGTGCCGGAACGGATCGCGGTACAACACAGTTTTATGTCGGTCCATCCCGAAATTGATGTTGTTGGCGCTTGGATCGAGGAGTTTAACACCGACACTGACGAGAAACAGGTGGTCCGTTACGCTGAAACACATGAAGAAATTTTTGAGTTTTTCAAAAAAAGGTCACCGCTGGCCAACCCCACCGCTTTTTTCAGGCGTACTTTTTTTGAAAAGGCGGGACTTCATCGATTAAATACGACGAACGAAGATCTTGCGTTGTGGATAGAAGGTTTTGCGCATGGATGCCGTTTTCACAACCTCCAGGTAGCGCTCGTAAAGATGAGGGTGAATGATGCCTTTTATTACAGGAGACACGGCTGGGCAAAAGCGCAGGATGATTTTACGTTGAAAATTGAAGCGACCCGTCGATTGGGGTTTGGTTTCACAGGGTATCTTTATGCGGTCGCCGCTTTTTTTCTACTGCTTTCCCCGGTGTGGGTCAAAAGAATGTTCTATAAACGATTGCGAGGTTAAATATGAGTTTGTCCAAAAACGAAGCCCAGAGTATACAGCTTTCTACTGCCAATATGATCTTCCTTATGGTCATCGCCTATGCTTTTAGTATAGCGATTCGAATGATCTGGGTGGATTGGGCTTCCGGAATCCCTTCGTTTTCTTGGCAAGACCAGCTTATGATTAATACGAACGACGGCTACTATTTTGCCAGCAGTGCCCAGCAGGCCCTGGAGGGAATGCATGCGGACAACCCGCGCGTGCTCGGGTGGATGGAACTTGCACTGACCTTCCTGACGACGGTGGCGGTCAAGTTCTTTCCCGTGGATCTCAACACCGTCATTTTGTACATGCCTGCTGTCATCTCCAGCCTTGTTGTGATCCCTATGATCCTGATAGGCCGCCTCTATGGACAGACGCTGCTCGGTTTCTTCGCGGCACTGATCGGTTCGATCGCCTGGAGCTATTACAACCGGACGATGATCGGCTACTACGATACTGACATGTTCTCGGCAATGGCGCCGATGTTCATCCTCTATTTTTTGATGGCGACCATTGAGAAAGAGACCTATGTCAATGCGCTGATGGCGGCGTTCACGATCGCCCTGTACCGCTTCCTGTACGATCAGGGGCTTTCTATCATCTATGCCATGGGACTGATCTATATGGGTTATATGGTCCTGTTCCACCGACATCAGAAGTTCACCTACCATTCGATCATTCTTATCGCGATCGCCCTGATGCCGCTGCAATGGTGGATCAAGGTGCCGTTGCTCATTGCCGCTCATTTTGTGTTCAAGAACGAATCCGTCTCATTGCGCCATCTGATGGTCATTGCCGGGATCACCCTTGTTCTGTTCCTGATCAACGGCAATGTTTTCGGGGTGATCTGGAGCAAGGTTTCGGGTTACCTGTTCCGGGGCACGGAAGAGGTCGGCCTGCATTTTTACCAGGTCAGCCAGACGGTTCGGGAGGCGGGGACGATCCCCTTCAGCGTGATGGCGGACCGGATCTCAGGCTCTGTCCCCGGTGTCATAGCGGCGTTGATCGGTTATCTGCTGCTGGTGATGCGTTCCAGACCATTTCTGCTCGCGTTGCCGCTGATCGGCATCGGCGTCTTTTCGCTCTGGGGCGGTCTGCGTTTTACCGTCTATGCTGTTCCCGTCGCCGCA
This sequence comes from Thiomicrolovo immobilis, assembly GCF_039645955.1. Lineage (GTDB taxonomy): Bacteria > Campylobacterota > Campylobacteria > Campylobacterales > Sulfurimonadaceae > Thiomicrolovo > Thiomicrolovo diazotrophicus. The sequence continues at coordinate 2,377,184 of NZ_CP147916.1, read as the reverse complement.
CTCGGGGCTGTTTACCTTTTTTATGTGCTGGCCTCCTATATTCCCAATCGCAAAGCTTCCTGGGCGGCGGTAGCACTGTTGACGGGGCTGATGCTCTTCCCGAACATCAAACATATCATCGGCTATAAAGTACCGACCGTCTTCACCAAGGAGGAGGTGGCACTTCTGGACAAGATGAAAGCCATCGGTAGCGAGCGGGATTACGTCATCACCTGGTGGGATTACGGCTATCCCATCTGGTACTACAGCAATATGAACACCCTCATCGACGGGGGAAAACACAGTCATGACAACTATATCGTCTCCCGGGTGTTGACGACGGATTCCCCGAAAGAGGCGGCGTCGCTGTCGCGCCTGGCGGTGGAAACCTATGTCGATTCGGGCTATCGGGTCGCCGCCGATACCCTTTTTAGGAACAAGCAGCCCGATCAGGTCGATACCGAGGCGTATCTCGAACAGCTGCGTGTCGGAGAGGTAACGCTGCCCGAACCTACACGGGACATCTACCTTTACCTGCCGCTGCGGATGCTCGATATCTTCAGTACGATTAAGGTGTTCTCGAACCTGGATCTGCAGAGCGGCCAGTCCTACAAGATGCCGTTCTACTACGTGACGGGGTATGCCAAACAGTCGGGTAACTTGGTCGATCTCGGCAACGGCTTGCGTCTTGATTTGCAAAAGAGCGTACTGCAGGCCGGTAGGCAGAGCCTTCCGCTGCGCCGTTTCGTTATTACCGAAGAGCACGAGAACGGTCCGGTGGGCAAGCAGGTCAATCTGCTGCATTTCGACGGGACGCTTTCCGTCATTTTCATGCGCAGCGCGAACAAGTTCCTGGTGCTTGACGAGGAGATGTACCAGTCCCTCTTTATCCAGATGGGGGTCCTGGAGAACTACAATGCCGATCTCTATGAACCGGTCATTCTCTCTCCATGGGCCAAGATCTACCGCCTGAAGATATGACACAGGGACTTTCCCGGCGGGACGCCTTTGCCAAGCGCCTCTTTGACATCCTGTTGGCGGGGACGGGCCTGCTGCTGGGGTGGTGGATGATCCTGTTGCTGATCGCGGCGGCGAGCATCGACACCCGGAGGTTCGGACTGTTCATGCAGCGGCGGATCGGCCGACATGGGCGTCCTTTTACCGTCTACAAGATCAGGACAATGCGTGCCGTCAGCGGTGTAGATACGACTGTTACGGCGAGCAATGATGTGCGTATTACGCGGTTGGGGAGCGTATTGCGTCGGCTCAAACTTGATGAACTCCCCCAGCTGCTGAATATTCTCGTGGGTGATATGAGTTTTGTGGGCCCCCGTCCCGATGTTGCCGGATACGCGGACCGGCTTGAAGGGCCGGACCGGGTGATTTTAGGTGTTCGTCCCGGGATTACCGGGCCTGCAACGCTGAAATACCGTGATGAAGAGGCGATTCTGGCCGTACAGCCGTCTCCGCAGGAGTATAATGACAAGGTAATATGGCCTGACAAGGTGCGTATAAACCGGATGTATGTCGAACAGTGGTCCTTTAGAGCGGACCTTGCGTATATCTGGAAGACGCTGAAAGGATAACGGTGGCACGTCTTTTTCTCTCCCCTCCCCATATGACCGGCAACGAGCAGCGCTACATCGCCGAAGTGTTCGAGAGTAACTACATCGCGCCGCTCGGGCCGATGGTGACACGGTTCGAGCAGGCGATCTGCGACTACACGCAGGCGCCGTTCGCGCTGGGCACTTCCAGCGGGACGGCGGCGCTGCACCTGGCGCTGCGTGTCAGCGGTATCGGGGAGGGCGATATCGTTTTGGCGTCGTCGTTCACCTTCATCGGTTCCGTTGCCGCCATCCTTTACCAGCAGGCGACGCCGCTTTTCATCGATGCCGACGCAAAGAGCTGGAATCTCTCCCCTGAGTTGCTCGAGCTTGCGATAGCGCGTGCACCGAAACCGCCGAAGGCCCTGATAGTGACCCACCTTTACGGCCAGTGCGCGGAGATGCGGCGGATCATGGCGATCTGCCGGGAGCACGGTATCGTTGTGATCGAAGATGCGGCCGAGAGCCTCGGGGCGACCTTGGATGGTGTCCATACGGGCACCTGGGGCGACTTCGGCGTCTACTCCTTCAACGGAAACAAGATCCTCTCCACCTCCGGCGGGGGGATGCTCGTCTCTAAAAGTGAAGAGGCGATCGCAAAGGCGATGTTCTATGCGACGCAGGCGAAAGAGCCGACGCCATGGTACGAGCACAAAGAGCTGGGCTACAACTACCGGATGAGTAATGTCCTAGCTGCCATCGGCGTGGCGCAGATGGAGGTACTGGCCGAGCGCGTGACGCAGCGGCGCCGGATCTTCGGCTGGTACCAAGAAGCGCTGGGGGAGATCGACGAAATCGATTTTATGCCGGAGCTGCCGGGTGCCCAGGGGAACCGCTGGCTGACGACGCTGACCCTGGGTCATTCCGATCCCGAGCGGGTCAGAACCGCGTTGGAAGATCACGATATCGAGAGCCGTCCCCTCTGGAAACCGATGCACCTTCAGCCCCTGTTTTCGGGGGCCGAAGCAGTGACGGACGGTGTTAGTGAACAGTTGTTCTCATGCGGCCTCTGCCTGCCGAGCGGCACCCAGATGACGCAGGAGGATGTTATCAGGGTCTCCGACATCATCCGGAAGGTGGTGGTGTGAGCGGGCTGTTGCGACCGACGTCCGGCAAGCGGATCCTTTTCTTTCTGCTGCTGGATATGCTCCTCTCCCTGGCAACGCTGTACGGCGCCTACGCCCTGCGCTTCAACTTTGACATCCCGCTGCGGTTCTTTTCATCTTTTGATACGGTCTACCTTTACCTGGTCGGCTTCAAGGTCGTCGCGTTTTTCTTTTTTCGGATTTACTTTATCGTCTGGCGTTTCGTCGGCTTCGCAGAGGCCAAGAACATTGTCAAGGCCCATGTGGCGGCCTATGCGGTTTTCACGGGCTTTTACCTGCTATTCCCGGCACTCTTCGACCCCTTTCCCCGTAGTGTGATCATCATCGACTTCTTTCTTTCTCTCTTTGCCATCGGCGCTCTGCGCGTCGCCAAACGGCTGATGACGGAGCAGGAGCGCTCATCCCACCAGCAACCGGTACTGCTGCTCGGCGTCAACCCCAAAACGGCTTCGATCATCAAAAGTGCGCAGGAGGGGGATATCCCGTACTACCCCTCCGCGGTCGTTGTGCTCTCAGCGGAAAACCGCAGTGCCGTCGGGACCTATATCAGCAATATCCGCGTATACGGCGAGGAGGCAGTTGAATCCCTGATTCGCGAGCGCGGGATCGCCGCGGCGATAGTTACCAGCACCCTGGCGCAGGATGAGCTCCAGGCGCTCTACGCGCGTCTGAGCGATGCCGGGGTGAATGAAGTCAAACGGGTGCGGCTGCTGGGAGGGCAGTATGATAAACTCGAGGATCTCTCCATCGAAGACCTCCTCGCCCGTCATCCGAAAGACCTGGACAAGGAGGTGATTGCGGGTTTTGTGAAAGGAAAGCGCGTGCTTATCACCGGTGCGGGAGGCAGCATCGGCAGTGAGATCGCCCGCCAGTGCCGCCGTTTCGGCGCGTCGGCCCTGGCCCTGATCGACCACAGCGAGTTCAATCTCTACACGGTCGGCGAAGCGATTCCCGAGGCCTCGCTGGAGATGTTCAGCGTGACCGACGGCAGGATGCTGGAGGAGAAGATGGCGGCCTTCGGAGCCGACATCGTCATCCATGCCGCGGCCTACAAGCATGTCCCGCTGTGCGAAGCCAACAAGACAGCGGCGGTACGCAATAACGTCCTGGGGACGAAAAACGTCATCGATGCCAGTATTGCTGCGGGCGTTGGGAAGGTGGTCATCGTCTCGACGGACAAGGCGGTGCGCCCGACCAATGTTATGGGGGCGACGAAGCGGGTGACGGAGCTCTATGCGGGGAACGTGCAGAGCGGTGCGACGGAGATCGTCGCCGTGCGTTTCGGCAACGTGCTGGGTTCCAGCGGCAGCGTTATCCCGAAGTTCAAACGGCAGATCGAAGCGGGCGGGCCGGTCACGGTAACCGACCCGGAGATGACGCGCTACTTCATGCTGATCCCGGAGGCATGCCAGCTGGTGCTGCAGGCGGCCGCCATTGCCAAAGGGGGAGAGCTTTTTATTCTTGACATGGGCGAACCGGTGAAGATCATCGATCTGGCCCGGCAGATGATTCGGCTCTACGGCAAAGAGGATGAGATCAAGATCGAAGTGTGCGGCCTGCGCCCGGGCGAAAAGCTCTACGAAGAGCTGCTGATAGACGATACGGAGGAGAAGACCCGGTACAGCTCCATCTTCATTGCCGGCAAAACGGACTACCCCATTGACAAGCTGGAAGAAGATATCGAAAGGCTTTTAGAGACAAAGGACAAGGTGGCGGCGTTGAAACAGATTGTGCCGGAGTTTGATCATAAGCCCTAAAGGGCAATACATGTGAGCAACTAAATTGCGAATCGTATAAGCCTTAAAAGGCAACGCAAGCGAAGGACGAGATGCTGAGCCGGACTGGACTTAGTCCAGTTCCGTCTTCAGCACGGCGCCGTTGGAGGCGTTGGAGACGAGCAGGCTGTAGCGCTTGAGCCATTTGGAGCTGATGGCCTTCTTGTGCGGTTTGAAGTGCAGACGGCGGCGTTCAAGCTCTTCCCCGGCAACGTTGAGCTGCAGCAGGTGCGTATCGACGTCGAGTTCGATTTCGTCGCCGTCCTCGATCAGACCGATCAGGCCGCCCTCGGCCGCTTCGGGGCTGACATGACCGATGGAGGCACCGCGGGTCGCACCCGAGAAGCGGCCGTCTGTGATGAGGGCGACGCTCTCGCCGAGTCCCATCCCCATGATGAGCGACGTCGGCGCGAGCATCTCCTGCATACCCGGTCCGCCTTTGGGACCTTCGTAACGGATGACGACGACGTTGCCCGGCTTGACCTTGTGGCCGATAATGCCGGCAATCGCCTCCTGCTGGGAGTTGAAGCAGACGGCGGTGCCTTTGAACTGGCGCATACTCGGTGCAATGCCGGCCGTTTTGACGACGGCGCCCTCTTCAGCAAGGTTGCCGAAGAGGATGGAGAGGCCGCCGACCGGGGAGTAGGCGTTTTCGTTGGTGTGGATGACGCCGGTATCTTTGATCTCAGCATCAGCGATACGTTCGCCGATCGTTTCCCCCGTGACCGTCGGGTTGTCCAGGTGCAGCAGTCCGCCGCGGCGGCTCACCTCTTTCATGACGGCATTGACCCCGCCCGCACGGCCGATGTCCTCCATGTGGACGGTGCCGAGTGACGGGGAGATCTTCGCGATGTGCGAGACGTTTTTTGCGATCTCGTTGATCTTGGTAATGTCGAAATCGACCTCCGCCTCTTTCGCGATGGCAAGCATATGAAGGACCGTATTGCTTGAACCGCCCATCGCCATGTCAACGACGAAGGCGTTGTGGATCGCTTTTTCGTTGAGGACGTTGCGGAGGTTGTACTTCGGATCATCCGCCTTGGCCATCTCGACGATACGCTTGGCTGCCTGCTTGACCATCTCGATGCGCTCCGGCGTCATCGCGAGGACCGTACCGTTGCCCGGCAGGGCGATACCCATCGCTTCACAGAGGGTGTTCATGGAGTTGGCGGTGAACATCCCCGAGCACGAACCGCCCGACGGGCAGGCTTCGCATTCGATCTCGTAGAGCTCCTCGTCACTCATATTGCCTTCGGCGTGCTGGCCGACAGCTTCGAAGGCTGTAGCCAGGTCGATCGGCGTGCCGTCTTTTTTGTGGCCGGCCGCCATCGGGCCGCCGGAGACGAAGAGCGTCGGAACATTGACGCGCAGGGCACCCATGATCATCCCCGGAACGATCTTGTCGCAGTTGGGGATACAGATGAGCGCGTCGAGCTTGTGGGCGTTCATCACGGTTTCGATGCTGTCGGCGATCAGTTCGCGGCTGGGCAGGGAGTAGAGCATGCCATCGTGGCCCATGGCGATCCCGTCGTCGACGCCGATCGTGTTGAACTCGAACGGGACCCCACCCGCTTCGCGGATCGCTTCTTTGACGATACGGCCGTACTCCTGCAGGAAGAAGTGGCCCGGAATGATGTCGATGTGGCTGTTGGCAACCCCGATAAACGGTTTGTCGAAATCCTCGTCTTTGAGGCCGGTCGCTCTGAAAAGACTCCGGTGCGGGGTGCGGTCGAAGCCGCGTTTGACTGTATCGCTGCGCATAGATTAGTCCTTCTCTATATATAATATGCAAATTTTCGAGATTATAGCGAAGTTTTCGGCAAAAGCTCGAAAAAGCCTTGACATTGGAAAGGGATTTGCCTATAATTTCGGTCCACAACAACAGATGCGGGAATAGCTCAGTGGTAGAGCACAACCTTGCCAAGGTTGGGGTCGCGAGTTCGAACCTCGTTTCCCGCTCCATTTTTATTTTTAAACACCCCAACTGAAACTTCTTAGACTTCAAAGCAGAGGTTTGAGTTGGGGTTTTTTTTGGTGTCTTGAGCCCGGATGGCGAAATTGGTAGACGCAAGGGACTTAAAATCCCTCGATCATTGCGATCGTGCCGGTTCGATCCCGGCTCCGGGCACCACCGGTGGCGCCATAGCCAAGTGGTAAGGCATGGGTTTGCAAAACCTTGATCCCCGGTTCGAGTCCGGGTGGCGCCTCCACCAAACTCCGACTTTTTATTTGTGGACAGATGGCAGAGCTGGTTGAATGCACCGGTCTTGAAAACCGGCGAGGGTCATACCTCCCAGGGTTCGAATCCCTGTCTGTCCGCCACCCCCATAACAACTTCCAAAATACGATCCTCCAACGAGCATTTATCCGTTAAAAACGGCATGCTGATGATATTGCGCAGTTTGACCGAAAAACGCAACGGTTTCATCTGTACATTTGGCAAAAGCACTCGTGAAGCCGGTACACACAGGCCCATCGGCCAGATCCGCGGGCCTGCATGTCCCCAAAACCAAAAAGTCTTACGAAAAGGCGCCGTCTCTGTTGTCCAGCATGGAGCTATAGAGCAGTATGGTTGAACGTTAAAAAACATTTATAGATTTTTTTCATTATTTTTTCATTTTGATGCGAGCATAATACACTGAAACCATAAGGAGGTGTGTTATGCAACGTAAAATGCTGGTGGCCTGTTTGGCAGTAGTGGGTTTGAGTGCGTCGGCGACGGCAGGCGCTCTGAGCCCTGAGGAAGCGCTGGGTAAAATGATCTATTTCGATCAAAGCCTTTCATACAACGGGAACCTCTCCTGTGCCGGGTGTCATGCGCCCGAATCGGGCTTTACCGGTCCCCTCTCGGCCACCAATGCCTCCGGCGCGGTCTACGAAGGATCGGTCCCCGGGCGTTTCGGCAACCGGAAACCGCCGAGCGCGGCGTACGCGACCCTGAGCCCGATTCTGCATTATGTCATGCAGCAGAAACAGGCGGTATTCATGGGCGGCAATTTCTGGAATGGCCGTGCGACGGGTGAAAAGCTGGGCAACCCCGCCGCGGACCAGGCACAGGGTCCCTTTTTGAACCCGCTTGAACAGGCCCTTGCGACACCGGGTGACGTCGTGACAGGGGTATGCAGCGGCTTCTATGCCGATCTGTTTACGTCCGTATGGGGAGAGAGCGTCTGTCTGCCGGAGAGCGTCGAGAGTGCCTTTGACGCCATTGCGCTCTCCATCGCCGCCTACGAGGCATCGAATGAGGTCAACGCATTCACGTCGAAATATGACTACTATTTACAGGGCAGGGCCGAACTGACAAAGGAGGAGCGCAAAGGGCTTGACCTTTTCAAGGGCAAGGGCAAATGCGCGAACTGCCACGTGCTGAACGAAGGGACGGACGGCACGCCGCCGCTCCTGACCGATTACACCTTTGACAATCTCGGTGTGCCCCGCAACCCGGAGAACCCCTTTTACACCCAGGACGCACAGTACAACCCGCTGGGCTACGTATGGACGGACCGCGGTCTGGGGGAGTTCCTGGCTACCCGCATGGATTACGCGGCGTTTGCGGCGGAAAACGAAGGCAAGCAGAAGGTGCCGACGCTGCGCAACGTCGACAAGCGGCCCGACGCGCTCTTTGTGAAGGCCTATACCCACAACGGTTACTTCAAAAGCCTGAAATCGATCGTTCACTTCTACAATACGCGTGACGTGCTGCCACGGTGCGGAAACGCTATGACCACCGAAGCGGATGCCATGGCGCAGGGGTGCTGGCCGGCGCCGGAAGTTCCAGAGAATATCAATACGAAAGAGCTTGGCGATCTTCACCTGACGGGGGAACAGGAGGATGCGATCGTCGCCTTCCTGAAGACCCTCTCCGACGGCTATCAGCCCTGATCCCGCCGCCGTAAGGGTGACCTGTTCTCCTTCGATGTCGAACGCTCCAAGTCGGCGGAGAGCAGCAGTGCCCTTTGGCAGTCGCACCGCCACAGCAGGGGCTGGTCCCGCCGGAAGCGGTGCCGGAGCAACTCCGCGGCATCTTCTCTCATAAATTCTTTTGATCCATACATTAATTTTTTATTATAAATAAAATAATATACTATCATCAACATCACTCTGACCCTTGGCATGAGGCCGTGACGGTATTTGCCAGGAGACTAGTATAATGAGTTGAAAGTATGGCGAAAAGGGGATACGTGAGACAGAAATGTTTTGATCGGGTAATGAGAGGCAGCGGGGCAGCGCTTCTCGGGCTGACATTGCTGTTTCACGGCTGCGGTTCCGGCGGTGGCTCCTCGACGCCGGATACCCCGGTAGATCCCGGACCGACGGTCGCAAACAGTGTCGCTCTAGGCCCCATCGGCGGGGCAACGGTCACCGTAACCGACCTGGCGGGACAGCAGCAATATCAGACAGTCACAACACCATTCAATGCCGCAACGGACCTGATGGATGACAATGTGACGTTGGTGCCGTACACAGAGCAGACGGTCGGGAAATTTACGGTCTCGCTCCCCGGTCTGGCATCGACGCAGCTGGTACTGGTGAAGGCTGCAGGGGGTGAGGATATTGATCCGAACGACGATGGACAGTATGACGCTGCAGCGGTCAAAACCGTCCAGGGTAGCCTATATGCTTACGTGACAGTGGCGGATCTGCTCAATAATAATGTCCGGGTGAATGCCTTCACCACGATTGCGGCGGAGTGGATCCGGCGGGAGAGGCTGACGGACGAGACGGAGATAAAATCGGTGCTCGCCCGCCTCTCCGGATTTCTTTTTGCATCCCCGTCGACGGCGCTCAGCGCATTCAACCCGGCAAAACTGACCACAGGCGGTGCGATGGAGGATGTGGCCCTCTTGAACGATTCGCAGTCCTATGGGGATGCCGTGGCGTCGACAACGATCCAGGAGCTGTTCGCGGGAACGACCCATCTTTTCCACGATGCAGACAACGACGCCCTTTTTGATGATTTCGAACTGCTGGTCGGCACGAATCCGGCAGCCGCAAACAGCGACGGGGATGCGCTGGGTGATTACGGCGAGTTTTTTGCCGGAACCGACCCCATGAGCAGTGATACCGGGGTCTATGAAGACCCTCTCACCCAATATCAGTGGCATCTGGATGCGACAGAACCGAACGACATCAATGTTGCTTCAGTCTGGGAGTCCTACGCGGGCCGCCGCAATATTTACGTGGGTGTGGTCGATACGGGTATTGAAGCCGTCCACCCGGATCTGGCTTCGAACCTCGACCTGACGAAGAGCTACCGCTGGTCTGACGGCTCGAACGACCCGTCGCCCGATGCGAACCAGCTCGCTACGGATCCCTACCTCTCTGCGCATGGGACGGCCTGCGCGGGTCTCGTCGCCGCTTCGGGATGGAACAGTGTCGGTGTCAAAGGGGTGGCCCCGTTTGTCAAGCTGGCGGGCTATAATGTTTTCTCGCAGTCGCCGCTGACGGACGTTACGCTGATCCAAGCGCTCTCCAAAGAGATGGACATCTCCTCGAACAGCTGGGGCGACCCCTCCGAAATTCTCTATGGTGACCAGACGCTGATCGACGGGTTACAGACAGGGGCGGAACAGGGGCGCAGCGGGAAAGGGATCATCTACGTCATGGCCGCGGGGAACGACCGCAGCAATTCGGATTACTCCCCGTTGCACATCGGTAATGCCAACAACGCCGGCGTCGCGAACAACCCCTATGTTATTACCGTGACGGCCACCGATAAGGACGGCAGTTACTCCTCCTATGCCAATTTCGGCGCGAATGTTCTGCTCGCGGCGCCGGGCGGCGAGTTCGGTGAGCAGTATGATGCCGTAAACGGAGCGGCGATTGTGACGACGGATTACACCGGGTACGACTACGGGTTTGAATCGACCGGCTTCGTTGAAACGTACCGTCTCGATCCCAAAACGAATCTCCCGGTCTATTTTGATGTTCCGGGCAATGAGAACGGCGACTATACCAATTATATGAATGGATCGTCGGCGGCCGTGCCCATGGTCAGCGGGGTCGCCGCTTTGATGCTCAGTGCGGACCCGGACCTGACCTACCGCGATATACGCTATATCCTCGCAACGACAGCCAGAAAAAACGACCCGGGTGACGGCGACTGGACGACCAACGGTGCGGGGTGGCATATTAACCACAACTACGGCTTCGGGCTGCTGGATGCCGCAGCCGCCGTCGCCAAGGCGGAAGGGTTTGCTTCACTCGGCGTGGAGACCGTGCTGCCGAAGCTGACAAACGACATCGCGGATACGACGGTTCCCGATGCGAACGCCACCGGTGTGACGTCCACGATTACCGAGACGCAGGCATTGAGCGTGGAACATGTCGATGTCTGGGTCACCATCGACCATGCCCGTCCCGGGGACCTTGATATCCGTCTGACATCACCGGAGGGAACGGAAAGCCATCTGGCATACGGCGGGGCTTACTACCTCGAGGGCTCCTACACCAACTGGCGCTTCTCCACCGTCCGCGCTCTTGACGAGGGTGCGGCCGGCACATGGACGCTGACCGTCAAAGACCTCCGGGCCGGTACAGAGGGGACGTTTAAAAGCTGGTCGCTGCAAGTTCGGGGACATTAAGGGATGAGTATGATGGTACGTATGATAATCATGGCGGGGTGGTTGCTGGCGGTTGCGGCAACGGCCGAGGTTCCGGTAATGACCAAACAGGTACTGCAGACGAAAAAAGCCTCGATGGTTTTTTACCGCGCAGAGGATGAAATGGCACTCTTACGCTCCCCCGGTGCTTCGGCCAAGCGGGTCGTGAAGGCCGCTCCGGCCGAGGTGGCGGCGAAGACGGCTTCTTCCGGCTCCGAATATCGCCGGGTCTTTTACACGTCAGAGCGCCGGAGCGAACGCAACCGCTTTATCGCGACGGGGAATGTCCTGATCCGTTTGCAACCGGACGTTAGGCCCGAAGCCTTCGCCGCCGCGCAGGGATTAACACTGATGCAGACCGTGAACGCATCGGCGGGCATCTACCTTTTCGCCCCCGCCGGTGCCGGGGAGGTAATCGACCAGACCAACCGCCTGAACACCCTTCCCGAGGTGGACTACGCCGAGCCGGAGTGGGTCAAACCGATCCTGCTGCGATGAGAGTAGTACGAGACAGTTTTATGCCCCTGTCACTGGGGGATTCTCTGTGTTATTACCTGCTATAATACCCGCCATGTTTAAAAACCTCCGCAAATATCTCTATATGATCTGGCTCGGGAAGAAGTTCATTCCTATCTTCCGCCACGTCTATCTGGACACGCAGCTGGATGAACACGACCGTTATCACGCCCTCTCGAAGGAGCGCCAGAACTATTCGCTCAGCGTACTGGAATACCTCAACGTCGTGCCGGTGATGCACGGCGACCTGCCCGAGGCGAACCGGGTGCTCTATATCGCCAACCACCGCAGTCTGCTCGACATCATCAGTATTGAGTCGCTCTTTTCCACGCAGCAGAAGGCGGGGATGTGGATCGCCAAGCAGACACTGCTCGATAACAGGATCTACGGGAAGTTTTTCGAATACAGCGGCTGCATCGCAGTCGACCTCAAAGCGGGCAAGGGGATGCTCGCCTTTTTTAAAAAGATCAAGCATATTTTCCAGGTCGCCCCGGACTTGAACCTCTTTATGTTCCCCGAGGGGGAGCGTTTCGGCGGCGAGGGGGTGGGGCCGTTCCAGCCGGGCGCGGAGAAGATCGCCAAGGCGAACAAAATGCAGATCGTCCCGATCTATATCGACGACCAGCTCGAAAAAGTGTACCAGGCTTCTCCGTTCAAGCAGCCATACGAAGTGCACATCCACATCGGCGAACCGTTCGCCTTGGAGAACATCGAGGAGCAGTACCGGGCCTTTATGGCATCGGCGAAAGAGGCCGCGGCTAAAACAGCGTAGGCTGCAGGGCTTTCAGGCGGAAGCTGCGGCGATGGACGGGGCTGTAGCCGTGGGTCTTGATTGCCTCGATGTGCGCCGCCGAACCGTACCCCTTGTGTTTTTCAAAGCCGTACTGCGGGTAGGTGTCGGCCAGGGCGACCATCTCCCGGTCGCGGGTGACCTTGGCGAGGATGGAGGCTGCACTCACTTCGGGGACGTCAGCGTCGGCCTTCACCTGCGTCCGCAGCCCGCTCACCCCGAAGGTCGAATTGCCGTCAAAGAGGTAGTCGGCCTCCCCCAGCACTTTCATGATCTCTTTGAGCCCTTTTGAGAGGCAGGCAGAGATGCCGTCATCGTCAATCTGCTGTGCGGAAAAACGCACGATGTGGTAGGCCGCGTTTGCCGTAATGCGCGCGTAAAGCGCTTCGCGCTTTTTTTCCGTCAGTTTTTTCGAATCGTTCAGGCCTTCGAGCGGTGCGTGCAAAATGACGCCCGCCATGACGAGGGGACCGGCGATGGGGCCTCTGCCCGCTTCGTCGATCCCGCATAGGGGTGCTGCTGTTTCCATTTAGATATTTTAGGGTGTTCCGGCCCAAATATAGCTATAATCGGTAAAACGAGGGGAGGGAATGCGCGATGCGGTTACTGTTGCTCTGGCTCTCGATGACGCTCCTGCTGTTCGGTTCCGAGGCGTCTGACATTGTCAAAAAAGTGGAAGACAATCTTCGCGGTAAAGACGTCTACATGAAGCTGGAGATGGTCATCACCTCGGCGCGGCACAAGCGGACGGTGCGGATCGAGAGCTGGGCCGAAGGGAAGACGAAGAGCTTTATGAAGATCCTTTACCCGCCCAAAGACCGCGGCATCACCTTCCTGAAACTTGACAAGCAGCTCTGGCAGTACGTGCCGAAGATCGAACGCATCGTCAAGATCCCGCCATCGATGATGCTGCAGAGCTGGATGGGAAGCGACTTTACCAACGACGATATGGTTAAGGAGAGCTCGATGGTCGACGACTACGATGCGGAGATCCTCGAAAAGACGGCGGAGACGGTGACCATCGCTTTCACCCCGAAACCCGATGCCGCTGTCGTGTGGGGACGGATCGTCTCGACGATCGATCGGCAGACGTATACCCAGATGCATGACGTCTTTTACGACGATTTCGGCAGCAAGGTGCGGGAGATGTTTTACAGCGACGTCAAAACCTTCGGTACCCACCATGTCCCGACGGTCATGCGGATCAAACCGCTGGAGAAGGGCAAGGAGAAGAACGAGACGCTGGTGCTTCTCTCCGACGTCGTCTACGACCGGGGCGTGAGCGGCAGCTATTTCACGAAGCAGGCGCTTAAACGCTACTCGCGCTAGGGATCATGATGTTCGGACTGGCGCTGAAAAACATCCTCCATTACAAAGGGCGGACCGTCGTCACCTTTGCGCTGACGTTTTTCAGCTCCCTGCTCTTTATCGTCTACGTCGCCCTGATGGACGGTTCGCATGCACATATGCTCAAAAGCGCCCTCGACATCTATGAAAACGCCCTGCATATCTATAAAAAAGGGTACCGTGAAGAGGGGGGGTACGACTACCTGCTGACCGATGTCTCGGCGGAAGAGGCGCTGTTGGCGCGCACGGCGGGGATCGCGGCCTATGCCCCGCGCCTGGAGAGTTTCGCGCTGCTCTCCACTCCCCGGGACTCCGTCGGGGCGATGGTCGTCGGCATCAACCCCGGAAAGGAGCGGCGGCTTTCCAAAATGGCCGAAGCGCGCCGTGAGGGGCGCTACCTCGAGGACAACGACACCAACGCGCTTTACATCGGCAGCGAATTGGCTGTCAGGCTGAAGGTGGGGGTCGGCGATACGGTGGCGCTCATCGGCACGGCGACGGACGACTCCTTCGCCGCGGAGAATTTCCGGGTCGTCGGCATTTTCAAAACGGGCCTTTTCGAATTTGACGCCTCCTCCGCGTTTGTAAACAAGGCGTATTACGACACCCTGATGCTGAGCGGGGATATGGCGTCGTACATCGTTGCTTCCGTCGATGATCTCACGGCGCTGCCGCAGACGGTCAACGCGGTGCAGGCTGGCCTGGCAGAGGGGCTCGAGGCCGTGCCGTGGACGGTGCTGATGCATGCGCAGGTGGAGGCGATGGAGGTGGACAGCGTCTTCGGTTACATCTCGATGGGGGTCTTCTTTGTCGTCATCTTCTTTGTCATCATGATCTTCAGTTTCCTCAACATCGTCGGACGGACCCGGGAGCTGGGGATGTTGCGCGCCATCGGCCTCTCCCCCCGGAACGTCTCCGCACTGCTGCTGCTGGAGATGCTGCTGATTGCGCTCGCGGCCGTCGGGCTCTCCGTGGCAGTGGGGGCGCCGATCGCCTGGTATTTCGAGCTGCACCCCATGGTGATCGAGGGGATCGCGGAGGCGTACCGTGATTACGGCATTGTCGACGACCAGATCCCGATGCGTTTCGACTGGTTCACCATCGGCTGGAACGCGGGGGTCGTCTTTGCCCTCAATATGCTGGCTGTCCTCTACCCCATTGCGGTCGTCAAGCGCTACACCCCGGTGGAGGCGATGCACCATGTCTAAAACGACCTTCGCATTGGCACTGAAGATGGCGTGGCACAGCCTGTGGCGCCGCGCCCGCCGTTCCGGGCTCGTCATCCTCATGATCGCCGGAAGTATGACGGCGATGCTCGCCATCGAGGGGCTTTACGACGGCATGGTCAAAACGATGCGCGAGAGCACGATCCGCAGCGACAGCGGCGAGATCTCCGTCTATGCCCCGAAGTTCCGGCTCTACCAGAGCCTGGAGTACGCCATCGCCGACGACCGGCCGCTGCTGGCAGCGCTTGAGACGGACCCGGCGGTCGCCTCCTACTCCGTCCGGCTGTCGCAGACCGGATTGGCCTCGACGGCGCGCAAGTCGGCGATGGGGCGGCTGGTCGGCATCGACCTCGAGGCCGAAGAGCGCTTCGGGCAGCTCTCCGGCTTCGTCAAAGCGGGGAAGATCGATTGGGGCCGGCGGCAGAACGGCTGTGCCATCGGCAAGAAACTGGCGGAAGACCTGGGCGTCGAGGTGGGACACCGCCTGGTCTTCTCGTCGCAGAACGCCCAGGGGGATATCAGCGCCGTTTCGCTCTATGTGACGGCGATCGTACAGACGTCGAACCTGCTTATCGACAACCAGACGATCTACGTCGCCCTGCCGCGCAGCCGCACCTTTTCGGGACTGGGGGAGAACGGCGCGACCCAGGTGGCGCTGCGGCTGGCGGTGCCTGCGCAGACGGAAGCGGTTGCCGCGCGGCTACAGGCCGCCTTCCCGGGGCTGGAGGTCGAGACGTGGCAGACGCTCTATCCGGTGCTCCAGCAGATGCAGGAGATGATGGTCATCTTCAACTCCATCACCTTCGCCATCGTCATGCTCGTCGTACTGATCGGGATCTTCGGCGTCATGCTCGTCTCGGTGTTGGAACGTACCCGGGAGTTCGGCATCCTGATCGCACTGGGAACGCCCCAGTCGCAGCTGCGCACCCAGGTCGCCGCGGAGGCGCTGGTGCTGGGCGTGGTCGGTTTCGTGCTGGGGGCGTTCACCAGCTACGCCGCCCTGTGGTACCTGCAGACGCAAGGGCTCGACCTGCGCGAATACGCGGCGGGTCTGGAGGCCTTCGGCTACAACGCCGTCGTGTATGCCGATATCAAGAGCCGCTACTTCTCCAACACCTTCCTGGCCATTGTCGCCGCGGCGATCGTTTCGGTGCTGATGCCGTTGCGAAGGCTCAAAAAGCTTAATCCTATCGAGGTGATACAGGTATGATCGAACTGCGCAGAGTGAACAAATATTTTTACAAGGATACGGAGCGCGAGGTGCACGCCCTGCGCGATATCGACCTCGCCGTCGCGACGGGGGAGTACGGGGTCATTACGGGGCCGTCGGGCTGCGGCAAAACGACGCTGCTCAACGCTATCGGGGCGCTCGACGCTGTCGACAGCGGCTCCATCACCATCGACGGTACCGAACTCTCGGGCCTGGACGAGGGGGCGCGCTCGCGGCTGCGCCTGGAGCAGATCGGCTTCGTCTTCCAGGCCTATAACCTTGTACCCGTCCTCACCGTGCGCGAGAACATCGGCTTCATTATGAAGCTGCGCGGTTTTGCGCCCGAAGCGATCGAACAGAGGGTGGCGGAAGTGGCACGTCTTCTGGAGATAGAGGAGAAGCTCGATGCCATGCCCGGCCACATCAGCGGGGGTCAGCAGCAGCGTGTCGCCGTGGCCCGGGCGGTGGCGGCAAAACCGAAGTTCATCCTGGCCGACGAGCCGACGGCGAACCTCGATTCGCGCAACTCCGAGCACCTGATGGCGATGATGAAGCAGCTTAACGCGGTCGAAAAGATCACGATCCTCTTCTCTTCTCACGACGATTACGTCGTGGAACAGGCCCGCCGGATCATCAAGCTCAGCGACGGGCAAGTCGTGCCATGACCCTTTGGCGGCTATGGGCTGGGTCGGTACTGCTTTCAGTCCTGCTGCCGCTGCAGGCGGCGGAAACGACCTTCACGATCGAGAATACGAATTTCCTGCTGCAGCAGCACTCCGGTCTCGACAACACGGCGTACACCTATGACTATGACCGGCTCCGGCTCAGCGGCGGCTGGCGCAGCGGGGCCTATTTCTTGACGGGTATCGGTGACGTCGTCAATTACCTGGGGAATGGGTATGTGCACAGCGACGAATTCGCGCTGTTTGACGAGGTCCGGCCGGATATCCCGTTCGAAGTGCGCACCGAAGCGCAGCATTACGGGCCTGGGGCTGCCCATGCACGAATCTACCGCCTCTACGGCGGCTACGAGGACAGTGTGCAGCGGATCACCGCCGGGATACAGAAGATCAGCATGGGGGTGGGGCGGATCTGGACGCCGACGGACCTCTATAACGCGAAAAACAGCTATGCCCTGGAACCCGACGAGGTGTACGGTGTATTGGCGGCGACCTACAGCTATGCCCCCAGTGACCTCAGCACCGTCACTGCCGTCGCATCCGTCCGCCACGACCGCACGTTCAAGTATGCTGCCCGCGCCAAAGGGTATCTGGCCTTCGCCGATGTCGGACTCGATTTTATCCGCAGCGAAGATACCCTGATGATCGGGTATGAGCTTGAAGGGAACTTTTTCAGTACCGGGGCGGAGTGGCGGAGCGAAGGGGGGTATTTCAAAAGCGACCTCCTGGACACCGAGTTTTTCCAGGGGATCGCCGGGTTCGACTACGGGTTCGAGAACGGCATCACCTGGGTCGTTGAAGCACTCTACAGTTCCGAGACCTTCACCTATACGCAGCTGCTTGACAACTACGCCGATGAACTGGTTGGGAATATGGTGCAGTCCCCTTTTTACGCCGGGACGACTCTGACATACGATTTCAACCTCGCTTTCAGCGGGTCGTTTCTCTATATAGAGAGTTTCGACGAGGCGAGCAGCCGTTTCGTCGCACCGTCATTGACCTACACCCTGAACGACCACAATACCTTCACGGCCGGTATGCTGCTGGGTTTCGGCAGTGACAGCAGCGCGTTCGGTCCCTACGGCGAGCGCTTCTACCTGGAGTGGCAGGCCAGCTACTAGGGAGAAACGAATGTTTTCAAAACGTATCCTTGCCGTAACGCTGGCGATATCAATCGGCATCGCGGGCGTAATATTCGCCTTCTACAATTCGCCATCTTTTTTAAACAAGGATTGGACGATGAAGTTTGATAAAACAATGATCATGTTATCCGCCTCGGCAGCAGCACTGCTGATGCTCAGCGGCTGTACCGAAGACGGCTCCAACGGCGTTGACGGCATTACTCCGAATACGAACGAAGCGACACTGCTCTCTTTTTCGGAGCTGAGCGCTCCTGTGCTCGATGAGGAGAAGTCTTCACTCCGCGCAACGGACAGCGTGACCTACCTTGAAACGGGCAAGACGGCGACGATTGGCTTTACGAAGCTGATGGCGACGGCGGATGTGAACAACGGCGAGACTTTCGGCCTGCTCAAAGACCATACGGACGCGGCGATCGCTTTTACCGACGGCAGCCCGTATATCTGTAACGGTACGAACAGCGGTGACGGTTCGGGTCTGGACCACTCCTCCATTCTGCGCGCCAACGGCCGTATTTTCATGGTCAACCAGTTCGAATGCGGCATCGGCGGCATGTACGGGATGGAGCTGCAGCAGAACAACGGTACGCTCTCCGTCAAACCGGACTCCATGCAGTATATCAGCCAGAAAGCGGAGTTCGGCGGCTGGGTCCACTGTGCCGGTATGACAACGCCGTGGGAATCGCACCTCGGCTCCGAAGAGTATGAACCCGATGCGAAAAAAATCGAGGATACGCTCGATCCTTCCACGAAGCTGACAGGCAACTCCCGCTTCAACGAGGTGACGAAGTTCTACTGGAATGACGAGAACAACGCGAACGCCACGGCGGACAACAACCCGTACTTCTACGGCTGGATCCCGGAAGTCACGGTTGACGCGTCTGCTGCGACACCGGTCTTCGGTTATACAAAACACTTCAGCATGGGCCGCGCGGCATGGGAACTTGCCTACGTCATGCCGGACGAGCGTACGGCGTACCTCTCTGACGACGGCACGAACGTCGGCTTCTACATGTATATTGCCGATGCAGCGCAGGATCTGAGCGCGGGGACACTGTACGCGGCCAAATGGATCCAGACCTCCGACGAAGGTGCCGGCAAAGCCGACCTGATGTGGATCAAACTGGGGCACGCGTCGGATGCGGAAATCCGGACGATCGTTGCCGGCGAGCCGGTCTTCAGCGACATTTTTGCTTACGAAGCGCCTGTTGCCGATGCCTGTAACCCGGGCTATACCTACGTCAACACGGCGATGGGCAAAGAGTGTCTGCAGGTCAAAACCGGTATGGACAAAGCAGCAGCATTCCTCGAAACACGCCGTTACGCTGCGATGAAGGGCGCGACGACCGAGTTCAGAAAAGAGGAGGGGATCACCTTTGACCCTGATCACGGTGTCCTGTTCGTAGCAATGAGCCAGGTCACTAAAGGGATGACGGATGGCGAGGGCGACGTCCAGCTCAGCGACAACAAGTGCGGCGCGGTTTACGGCCTGAACATCAACGGCGAAAGTCAGGCAGCCTATGATACGGTGCAGAGCAAGATCGACAGTAACTATGTCGTCAGCAACATGTACGGGGTTGTCGCAGGTGCGCCGGCAAGCTACCCGGAAGGTTCCGCCTATGAAAGCTACACTTGTGCGGCCAGCGGCATCGCCAACCCGGACAACGTGACCTATCTCGCGGGACAGAACATCCTGGCGATCGGCGAAGACACCGGCTACCACCCGAATGACTTTGTCTGGGCCTATGATGTCGTTAGCGAAAAGATGACCCGCATCATCTCCACGCCGTACGGTTCCGAGACAACGTCTCCGTACTGGGAGCGCAACGTCAAGGGTTACGACTACCTCACCGTCGTCACGCAGCACCCCTTCGGTGAAGTCTCTACCGGTGACGCGGAGTACGGCCTCGTCGGCCAGGCGACGGATGCGCAAAAAGAGTCCTTCGTCGGTGTCTTTGGACCGTTCAAGTTCTGATCGCCCCCGGCGATCGGAGAGGGCTTTCCGCCTTCTCTTCGTGCAGACCGTACCGCCTCCTCCGTACGGTCTGCAAGGAAAGAAATATGACATACCCCTCTTATCTTCTGGCAGTTGTTTTACTGTTTTCAGGCTGCAGCAGCGATACCCCGGCGGGTGACGCCAATGCGACGCCAACACCTCTTCCCGAGGTGAATGCGAGTCTCTATGAAACGGAACAGCTTTTTACGGACGTGACGGCGATGACCGTCAAGAACAGTTACGGCGCCTATGTGACGTCGCAGTGTTACACGAAAACGGAGGATGGCGGCGGGAACACGCACAACCCCTGTTTCAGCTGCCATACCAATTCGGTGGAACCCAACTATATCGACGATGCGGCGTTGCAGGAGAGCTACAGCTTCAGCGAAGCGACCTACAAGAACCCGTGGACCAACCTCTTCAGCGACCGTACCGATGCCGTCGCCGCCGTTTCCGATGCGGCGATCCTCGATTATGTCCGCGGGGACAACTACTTTGACGCCAACGGGAGCATTATGCTCGGCGAGATCCTGAAACATGTTCCGGATGCCTGGGATTACAACCATGACGGGAAGTGGGGCGGCTTTACCCCCGACTGCTACTTCGCGTTCGACGGGGAGGGGTTCGACCGTGACCCGAAGGGTGCCTATTCCGGCTGGCGGGCCTTTGCCTACTACCCTTTCCTCGGTACTTTCTGGCCGACGAACGGCTCCACGGACGATGTGCTGATCCGGCTGCCGGAAGTGATGCGGCAGAACAAGGAGGGCGTCTTTGACAAAGAGGTCTACAAGGTCAACCTCGCCGTCGTGGAGGCGCTGATCAAACGCAGCGACATTGCGATCGAGCCGGTGGACGAGAAGGTGTTCGGGGTGGACCTGAACCAAAACGGTACCCTCGACAGGGCGACAAAGGTCGTCTACCGCTGGGCCGCGCCCTCGTACGATTTTGAAACGAAGCGCTTTTACAACTACTCCATGTACTACGTCGGGCGGGCCGAAGACGCGCAGATCGACAACGCGCTGCACATGGCGCCGGGCCTCTACCCCGAACAGACGGAGTTCCTGCACACGGTGCGTTATATCGACGTGGATGCCAACGGCAGCGTCGGGATGGCCCCGCGGATGAAAGAGCTGCGTTACGGACGCAAGAGCGCCTGGAACACCTACCCGCAGCTCTCCAACGCGGCCCAGGCGGAGATCAAGGACAAAGATGACTTCCCCAACCGGCTGCGTACGATCACCGGTAATGAAGAGACGGGCCTCAATACGGGACTGGGATGGGTTTATCAAGGCTTCATCGAGGATAAGCAGGGCTACCTGCGGCCCCAGACCTACGAGGAGACGCTCTTTTGCATCGGCTGCCATTCGGGGATCGGTGCCATTGTTGACAGCACCTTTGTCTTCCCGCGTAAATTCGGCGCGGGGGCGAAGCAGATGGGGTGGTACCACTGGAGCCAGTCGGACAGCGGTTTTGCCCATATCAAGGAGCCGATGCTGGCCGACGGCCGCTATGAGTACACGCTCTACCTAGAAGCCAACCATGCCGGGGACGAATTCCGCGGCAACGATGAGGTCATGGCGCGCTTTTTCGATGCGAACGGTAGCCTGAAACCATCTGAGATCGAAGCGCTGCACAGCGATGTCTCCCGGCTGATCATCCCCTCGCCCGCGCGGGCTTTGATGCTGGACAAGGCCTACAAGGTGATCGTTGATGACCAGAGCTACATTTATGGACGCGATGCGCACGTTGCCCCGGCCCTCAATGTGCACCGGGAAGTGGCCATAGGTGCCCCGACCGGCATCAAGGCCGTCACGATGGAGCGTTATCCGCTGCACTGAAGGATCGAAGCCCCCTCGGCTAACCGCACTTCCTGTGCAGATGCTTCTCGAAGGCCTCGGCCGTTTCCGCCTGGCTGCAGAGGTAGCCCTGGTAGGCGATGGCGTCGTCGTTCTCACGCAGCATCTCGCGCTGTGCATCCTCCTCGACCCCTTCAGCGATCACCTGGTAGTCAAACTGGCGGGCGATATCGATAATGGCGCGCACCAGGGTGGCATCCTTGGGGTCATGCAGAATATCGCGGATAAAACTCTGATCGATCTTGAGGGCGGAAAAGGCAAACTGCTTAAGGTAGGAGAGGGAGGAGTAGCCGGTGCCGAAGTCGTCGATGATGAACTTGATGCCCTGGGCATTGAGCGTGTCGATCAGTCTTTTCGTTTTGTCGAAATTCTCGATCAGCGCCGTCTCCGTGATCTCGAGCCGCAGTGTTTCGGGGGCGATGCCGTGGCGCCGGATGTTCTCGGCGACGAGGTCGGCGAAGTCGCCCTCAATCAGCTGCCGCGGACTGATATTAATGGAGACGTAATCAAGGCAGAATAGTCCCGCTTTCTGCCAGGCGCCGATCTGCCGGCACGCCTCGTTGATGATCCATTCGCCGATCGCTTTGATCAGCCCCGACTCTTCGGCGACCGGAATGAAGTGCGCGGGCGGGATTTCGTTGCCGATCTCGTCATGCCATCGCAGCAGGGCTTCGGCGGCAACGACGTTGTCGGTCGTGATGTGGGCGATAGGCTGGTAAACGAGGGTAAAGCCTCCCGTTTCGATCGCGTGCCGGAGCCGCCGCTGCGTTCGGAGGTAATCGCGGGCTTTCTGGTCCATTTCCGGATCGTAGAACCGGGTACGGTCGCGCCCCTCCGCTTTGGCCTGGTACATCGCCGTATCGGCGCGCCTGAGCACCTCGTCGATATCTTCGGGGGCGCTCTCTAGGGTGGTGACGCCGATGCTGCATGAGGTGTAGAGCTGATGCCCTTCGATATGGAAAGGGCGGCGCAGGGCCTCATGGATTTTTTCGGCGACTTGAAACGCATGGCGGACGGTGCCGTCCTCGTCGGTGGCGATCAGCGGCAGCAGGATGACGAACTCGTCTCCCCCGAGGCGGCTGAGGGTGTCGCTTTCACGCAGCAGCGCGTCAAGTCGTTTGGCCGATTCGATGAGCAGACGGTCGCCGACGAGGTGCCCGGCCGTGTCGTTGATATGTTTGAAGCGGTCAAGGTCGAGAAAGAGCAGTGCCGAGAAGCGGGCAAGGCGCCGGTCCTCTTTGAGCAGCTGCCGGATACGTTCTTTGAGCAGTTCCCGGTTGGGCAGTTGTGTGAGCGGATCGTGCAAGGAGAGGAACTTCGCCTGCTTCATCGCCATGTGCTCCTGGGTCTTGTCGGTGAACATTGCCATGCCGCCGACCATCTCACCCCGGTCGTCGACGATGGGGGTGAATTCCACTTTGATCCAGAGGTCCAGGCCGCGGAGTTTGGTGTGGTAGGGACCTTCATACAGTGCGCGGCGGGTGTAGTCGCCGTCACGGTAGGCCCCCTGGAGCGGGCGCTGGTCAGGGAGATCCCGGAGACTGAGACCGATCAGCTCCTCGCGCTGTGCCTGGAGGAAGTTGCACAGGGCGCGGTTGGCGTCAATGATGAAGAGGTCCGTATCGTAGTAGAAGATGCCGATCGGCGTCTGATCGAACATCATCTGCAGCCGCTTTTCGCTTTTGCCGAGCCGGTCTTTGGTGTTCTGGTAGAGCTCCAGGGTACGGTAGCTTTCGACGAGGCTGCGGTGGAACTCCTGGGCCGTATGCAGCACGACGGCGATAAAGGCGAGGAGGAGGACAAACGAGGCGACAAAAATCGGGGAACCTTCGTCGAGCAGACGGTAGGCCAGCGGGACCAGCAGACCGAACAGGTAGATGAAAGAGAGGCGCAGGTCCGCCGCCAGGGTGCTGAGCGCCCCGGCGCTCATCCCGATGATGATGATAATGATGAACATCTGGTAGGTGGGAGTGACTTCGGTGAAGAAAAGCAGCGGCACACTCCCCCAGATGAGCGCGGAGAAGAGGACGCCTATAAAGAGCCGCCGATACCATGTGTCGTATGGGGGGGTCTCCTGTCGGAAAAAACGGCGGGTGTCCAGGTGGCGCAGGAGTGTGACCCCCGTCAGGAGGGCGTACCAGACCGCCAGCTGCGTATGGTCGGCCACGGGCCAGAGGATGTAGACAAAAAGCGAGGCATTGAACCAGATGACGATGGTGGCCCCGGAGAGGTTGTCATAGAGCAGGCGCAGCAAGCGCCGCCGGAAGTCATCGGCTTTGTCGAAATGTTTGGAGAGGTGCAGGAGTGAAATGCCCTTCATCCTTGCCTTTCGTTTTTGAGTCTATTATACAACAGATCGTGATGGAACGATGGGACTACTCCTCTTCGCCCAGCGCCCACTGCGCGAACGGGATCATCTCCGCCTCGACGAAGGGGTGGTGCAGGGAGGATTCGCTGCTCATCGTGACGACTTCGACCCTTTGCACGCCGTGGGTGACGATGAACGCTTCGGCCTGTTCGATCTTTTTGAAGAGGATCTCCTTGGTCCCGAAGGGCATGCAGAGAATGACGCGGTTGCTTTCGGGAAGGTAGAAGTCGATCTGCTCCTCGTAAAATACCTCGCCGTGGTGTTTGGCGAGTTCGGTCAGCACCATATTCTCGAAAAGGCGCCCGAAGTGCTTCTGGAACACCAGGGCGTTTTTGAGCGCGATGTCGCAGAGGTAGAGCTTTTTGGTCGCCCGGGGGTGGCCGAACTTCGCCACGGCGTGCAGATACCCCTCGGAGAGCATGCTGGCATAGTGGCGGTAGAGCATGTCCTTGGAGATTTTGCGCTCGCTCTTGAGCCGCTCGTAGAGCATGAAGGCGGAAACCTTCTGGGTGTGCAGGCGCGCGGCCAGCAGCATCAGGTCGAAACCGATGTCGCCCAGGGCCTCTTTAAAGGCGCGCTGCAGCAGGGGGTGGCGCTCTTCGGAGGGGGTTTTGTGCATGACCGGCAGCCCTCCCAGCTGCAAAAAGTCATTGAGGGCGCTTTCATCGTATTTGCGCTCGAACGCCAGGAACTCCTCGAAATCGAGGGGGAAGAGACGGTAGTGGGGAAACCCCTCGGCTTCGGGGACCTCCCGGCCGATCAGAATCAGCTGCGTGACCGAGGGAAGCAGCAGCGCCGGCCGGTAGTTGTCCAGCACGAGGGTGGCGATCTCGTGGGTATTACAGAACGAGCGTATCTGGGCATTGAAGCGCTCCGTGTCGATACGGATATCGCTGCAGTCGACGTAGAGGTAGGAGGCCTTCTTCTTTTGCAGCAGATAGTGCTTGATCAGCATGCTCTTGCCGCTGAGGGGGATGCCGCTGAGATAGAAGGAGTGTTCCGGCGGGGAGAATTTGCGTTCGACGTATCCGCCGGCATGGAGGTCCTGGCGGTAGAATTTTTCCAGCAGTTCGGTCATCGTTGCTCCTCTGTTTTGTCAATATGATTTTATCACTTCCTTTTAAAAAGGAAATAAATTTGGATAAAATTCGTCCGAACCCCCCTAAAACCCTTGAATTTGGAAAGTGATCTCAGTATAATTCCGCTCCCTTTATAATAGTTGGACCTGATCCAACGAGTTCTTTATGAGGAAAAATAATGGAAAAGATTCGTTTGAAACTTAGAGCGTACGATCACCGTGTACTGGATCGTTCGGTTGGTTCTATCGTAGAAGCAGTTAAGCGCACGGGCGCGGAAATCCGCGGCCCGATCCCGCTTCCGACTAAAATCCGTAAATATACGGTTCTTAAGTCCGTTCACGTCAACAAAGACAGCCGTGAGCAGTTCGAGATCCGTATGCACGCCCGTCTGATCGACATCGTCTCCGCTACGCCGGACACGGTCGACTCTCTGATGAAACTTGATCTGGCGCCGGAAGTGGATGTTGAAGTCCGCTCGATGGACAAGTAAGGAGTAGCACAATGGAATTTATTGTTGAAAAAATCGGTATGAGCCGTACTATCAGCGTTCCGAGCACTCCGGTAACGCTTCTGAAAGTCAAAGAGGCAAAGGTCTGCGAAGTCGAGAACGGCCGCGCGATCGTTGCATACAATGACGGCAAAAAGATGAACAAGTCCATCGAAGGTCAGCAGAAGAAATATGATCTGCCCAAAGAGTTTAACCGTTTCGTGACGCTGACTGTCAGCAACACGGAAGCCGGTGACCTCGAGACTGCTTCCCTGGGTGAAGCGAAAGTGGTCAAAGCCTCTTTCAACACGAAAGGTCGCGGTTACAGCGGTGTTATGAAGCGCTGGAACTTTGCAGGGGGTCCTGCAGCACACGGTTCACGTTTCCACCGCCGTCCGGGTTCAATCGGTAACTGTGAGTGGCCGGGCCGCGTTATGCCGGGCCGCAAAATGGCAGGTCAGTACGGTAACACGCAAGTCACCGTCAAAAACGAAGTGATTTCTTACGACGCAGAAAACGGCATCCTCGTCGTCGCGGGTTCTATCCCGGGCGCAAACGGTGCAATGGGTCGTGTAAAGGTTGTTAAATGAGCGCTATCGTATTGAATGAAAATTTTGAAAAAGCATCCGAGCTCGCACTGCCGGAAAGCTTTTCAGGTATCAATCCGCACAACCTCTACCTGTATGTGAAAGCATACCAGGCAGGTCTGCGTGCCGATACAGCTTCTGCGAAGACTCGTTCCGAGATGCGCGGCGGCGGTAAGAAGCCGTGGGCACAGAAGGGCCGCGGTGGTGCACGTGCCGGTTCACGCCGTTCCCCGGTATGGGTCGGTGGTGCCGTCGTTCACGGTCCGAACACAGGCCGTAACTACGACCAGAAAGTCAACAAGAAGCAGAAGAAGCTTGCGCTGAACTTTGCCCTTGACGCTCTGGCGGCAGAAGGCAAACTCTTCATCGTTGATTCGATCGAGATCGCATCAGGCAAAACGAAAGATGCCAAGGCGATGTTTGACAAGCTGGGCGTCCGTGACGCACTGCTCGTCAAGTCCATCGTTGATGAGAACACGTTCCTGGCCTTCCGTAACATCCAGTCAACTTACCTGGTTGAAGAGAATGAACTGAATGCATTCCTGGCATCAGCATACCGCGCAGTCGTTATCGAAAAAGCGGTATGGGAAAATCTGACAAAAGAGAGCTAAGATGGCTGATATTACAGATATTAAATCAATCGTTTACACTGAGAAAACGCTTGGTCTGCAGGAAGAGGGTGTTGTCGTTGTTCAGACATCCCCGCGCATGACCAAAACCGGTCTCAAAGAGGTGTTCCGCGAGTACTTCGGTGTCATCCCGACACGTATCAACTCACTGAACCAAAGCGGTAAGACAAAACGCTTCCGCGGTGTCATGGGCAAGCAGAACGACTATAAAAAGTTTTATGTCAAGCTGCCTGAGGGCGCGGCAATCGAATCGATGGCGGTGTAATCATGGCAATTAAAACATACAGACCAATTACCCCGAGTCGCCGTTTCTATACAAACATCGACTCCGGTGACATCACAGCAAAGGCATCTGTCCGCTCTCTGCTGGTCAAGCTGCCGGCACACGCTGGTCGTAACAACAACGGACGCATCACGTCCCGCCACAAGCAAGGCGGCGCGAAGAAGCTCTACCGTATCATCGATTTCAAACGCAACAAGTTCGGTATCCCGGGCAAAGTTGCCGCGATCGAGTACGACCCGTACCGTAACTGCCGCATCGCACTGATCACTTATGCAGACGGCGAGAAGCGTTACATCCTCCAGCCGAAAGGGCTGAGCGTCGGTGACACGGTTGCAGCTGCAGTCGAAGGCCTCGACATCAAGCCGGGCAACGCGATGAAGCTCAAGAGCATTCCGGTCGGTACTACCGTCCACAATGTTGAGCTCAAGCCGGGTAAAGGCGGCCAGATGGTCCGCTCTGCCGGTGCTTCCGCTCAGATCATGGGTCGTGACGGCAAGTACGTCTCCCTGCGTCTGCCTTCCGGTGAAATGCGCTACGTCCTCGGCGAGTGTATGGCGACTGTCGGTACTGTCGGTAACGAAGAGTATAGCAACATCGTCTTCGCGAAAGCCGGTCGTACACGCCACATGGGTATCCGTCCGCAGACGCGCGGTTCCGCGATGAACCCGATTGACCACCCGCACGGTGGTGGTGAAGGTAAGACAAACTCCGGTCGTCACCCGGTTACTCCGTGGGGTAAACCGACCAAGGGTGCGAAAACGCGTCGTAAAAAAGCGAGCGATAAGCTTATTATCACTCGTCGTAAGAAAGGTTAATCGATGGCACGTTCAGTAAAAAAAGGTCCGTTCGTAGACGACCATTTGATGAAAAAAGTGCTCGCAGCCAAAGAAGCGAAGAGCAATAAGCCTATCAAGACATGGTCACGCCGCAGCGTGATCCTGCCGGATATGATCGGTCTGACACTCAACGTCCACAACGGACGCCAGTTTGTACCGGTCTACGTGACAGAGAACCACATCGGCTACAAGCTCGGTGAGTTCGCTCCGACACGTACATTCAAGGGCCACAAGGGCTCTGTACAGAGAAAAGGGTAACGCATGGCAAGAGCACTGTTGAAATTTATCCGCGTCTCTCCGACGAAGTCTCGCCTCATCGCACGCGAAATCCAGGGCATGAACGCTGAAGAAGCGATCGCTGCACTGGAGTTCACGCCGAACAAAGCGGCGAAGATCATCTCTAAAGTCGTCGCATCGGCTGTCGCAAACAGCGGCAACGATGCCAGCGACTGTGTGATCACTTCTTGCCGTGTTGACAACGGTCCGGTTCTCAAGCGCTTCCGTCCGCGTGCTCGCGGTATGGCAAGCGGGATCCGCAAACCGACGGCACACATCTTAGTAGAAGTAGAGGGTAAATAATTATGGGTCAGAAAGTCAATCCGATCGGATTCCGTCTGGGCATCAACCGTAACTGGGAGTCCCGCTGGTATCCGAATTTCAAAAACGCACCGGCCAACCTGGGCGAAGACCACAAAATCCGTACTTTCCTGAAAAAGGAACTCTACTATGCGGGTGTGAACAACATCATCATCGAGCGTACGGTCAAGCGTCTGCGCGTCACTATCGTCGCAGCACGCCCGGGTATCATCATCGGTAAAAAAGGTGCTGATATCGAGAAGCTCAAAACAAAGCTTCAGAACCTGATCGGCAAAGACATTGCCGTCAACATTAAAGAAGAGAAAAAGTCGATGATCGCGGCGCAGCTCGTTGCTGAGAACGTTGCGACACAGCTGGAGCGCCGTGTTGCGTTCCGCCGTGCGATGAAGAAAGTAATGCAGAACGCACAGCGTGCCGGTGCCAAGGGTATCCGTATCGCCGTCGCTGGCCGCCTCGGTGGTGCTGAAATGGCACGTACCGAGTGGTACCGCGAAGGTCGCGTGCCGCTGCATACGCTCCGTGCCAAGATCGATTACGGTTTTGCCGAAGCGCATACAACCTACGGCATCATCGGTATCAAGGTCTGGATCTTCAAAGGTGAAGTCCTCTCCAAAGGTATCCAGCCGGAACCTAAAGAAGAAGATAAGCGTGAGCGCCGCGGTCGTGCTCCGAGAAAGGCGGATTAATCATGTTGATGCCAAAAAGAATGAAATACCGCAAGTACATGAAGGGTCGCAACCGCGGTAAAGCGCGTAGCGGCTACAAGCTTGCGTTCGGTGATATCGCGTTCAAAGCGGTCGAAGCGGGTCGTATCAACTCCCGTCAGATCGAAGCGGCGCGTATCGCGGCAACCCGTCACATCAAGCGCCAGGGTAAGATCTGGATCCGTGTTTTCCCGGACAAGCCGCTTACGGCGAAACCGCTTGAAGTACGTATGGGTAAAGGTAAAGGTGCAATCGACCAGTGGGTAATGAACATTAAACCGGGTCGTATCATCTTCGAAATGGGTGGCGTTGAAGAGTCCCTGGCACGCGAAGCGCTGACGCTTGCGATGCACAAGCTGCCATTCAAAACGAAAATTGTAACGGCGGAGATGGACAATGAAGTATACTGATTTGGCAGAGAAGACTTCAGCGGAACTGAGCGCAATGCTCAAAGAGAAGAAGACTGAGCTCTTCACGCTGAGACTGAAGCAAAAAACGATGCAACTGCAGAACACGAGCGAACTGCGCAACGTGCGCAAAGATATCGCCCGTATCAACACTGCGCTCAGCGCAGCGAAGTAAGGAGACCCGAATGTCTAAACGTGAAATTCAGGGTGTAGTCGTCAAGAAAGCCGGTGACAAAACGGCGACGGTCGTTGTCGAGCGCCGCGTTATGCACCCGCGCTACCACAAAACGGTCAAGCGTTTCAAAAAATATCTCATCCACGATGAGAACAACACGCTGAACGTCGGTGACGAAGTGATCGCGGTCGAGTGCCGCCCGATGTCCAAGACAAAGTCTTTCGAACTTAAAAGCGTTGTCGCCACAGGAGTAGAGTCATGATCCAGAGCTTTACTCGTCTGAACGTTGCAGATAACACTGGTGCGAAAGAGATCATGTGTATCAAGGTTCTGGGCGGTTCCAAGCGCCGTTACGCTTCTGTAGGTGACGTTATCGTTGCTTCAGTCAAGAAAGCGCTCCCGACCGGAAAAGTCAAAAAAGGTCAGGTCGTCAAGGCTGTCGTTGTCCGTACGAAAAAAGAAGTACAGCGCGAAAACGGTTCTCTGATCCGTTTCGATGACAACGCCGCCGTCATCCTCGACGCGAAAAAAGAGCCGATCGGTACCCGTATCTTCGGTCCTGTTAGCCGTGAAGTACGCTACGCAGGTTTCATGAAGATCGTTTCCCTGGCTCCGGAGGTTGTGTAATGGCAAAGTTTAACTTCAAAAAAGGCGATATGGTCGAGATCATTGCCGGTGACGACAAAGGCACCAAGGCAGAAGTTCTGATGGTCATGCCGAAAGAGAACAAGGTCCTCGTCAAAGGCTGCAAGCTCGCGAAAAAAGCGGTCAAGCCGACCGAAGAGAACCCGAAGGGCGGATTCATGAGCAAAGAGATGCCGATCGATGCATCCAATGTCCGCAAAGTGGAGGCGTAAGTTATGGCACGTTTGAAAGATAAATATGTCGCAATGAAACCGGAACTGCAGAGCAAGCTTGAGATCAAGAACCCGATGCAGATCCCGGCGGTCGAAAAGATTATCATCTCTGTCGGTACCGGCTTCGCGATGAAAGACAACAAACTGATCCAGAACATCCAGGACACGATCAGCCTGATCGCCGGTCAGCATGCGACTGTCGTAGACGCACGCAAATCCGTCGCAGGCTTCAAAGTCCGCGAAGGGATGCCGGTCGGTGTCAAAGTCACCCTGCGCGGTGAGAACATGTACACCTTCCTGGACAAACTGATCGCTGTCGCTCTGCCGCGCGTGAAAGACTTCCGTGGTATTCCGCGCAACGGTTTCGACGGCCGCGGTAACTACAACTTCGGTCTGAACGAGCAGCTGATCTTCCCGGAAGTCAACTATGATTCCATCATGCAGATCCACGGGATGAACATCACTATTGTCACAACAACGCAGAGTGACAAAGAGGCATTTACCCTGCTCGAATCCATGGGTATGCCGTTCGCGAAAGGAAGAGAGTAATGGCTAAGAAGTCCATGATCGCAAAACAGCAGCGCAAACCGAAATTCGCGGTTCGCGCTTACACACGTTGCCAGATCTGCGGTCGCCCGCACTCTGTACTCCGTGACTTCGGTATTTGTCGTGTTTGCTTTAGAAAAATGGCAAATGAGGGATTGATCCCAGGCGTCAGAAAGTCAAGCTGGTAAGCTTGAAACTCCTGACTGTTAGCAAGGAAAAATAAAATGGTAAATGATCTTATTGCAGACTCTTTGACCCGTATCCGGAATGCAGCAATGCGTCGCCTCGACGTGACAACGCTGATGCACTCCAAGTCCGTCGAAGCAGTCGTTGGTATTCTCGCAGAGAAGGGTTACATTGATAGCTTCAACGTTGTCGAAGACGGCAACAAGAAGAGCATCAACGTTGTGTTGAAGTATGATGAAGCGGGTAAAACCGTCATCAACGAGATGAAGCGCGTTTCCAAACCGGGACGCCGCGTGTACAAGGGCCGTGACGACATCAAGCGTTTCAAAAACGGCTACGGTACGATCATCGTCAGTACTTCCAAAGGTGTCATCCCGAACGATAAAGCTTACGAGCTTGGCGTCGGCGGTGAAGTACTTTGTACAGTTTGGTAAGGAGATAACGCATGTCACGTATTGGTAAAGCTCCGGTCGCATTCCCGGCCGATGTGAACGTAACGGCTGACGGTGAAGTTATCACTTTCAAAAAAGGCAACAACACGCGCACCCTCGACACGAAAGGCAACGTTGACTTCACGATCGAAGACAACACCCTGACGTTTGCATCCAAATCCGATGCACGCGAGCACCGCGCATTCTGGGGAACCTACCGTGCCCTCGCAGCGAACATCGTCAAGGGCCTCACTGAAGGTTTCGAACGTAAGCTCGAAATCAACGGTGTCGGTTACCGTGCCGCGGTCCAGGGCAAAGTCCTGAACCTGCAGCTCGGCTTCTCCCACGACATCAACTACGACATCCCTGCGGGTGTTGATGTTTCTGTCGACAAGAACGTTATCACACTCAAGGGTGTTGACAACCAGCAACTCGGCCAGATGGCTGCCGAGATCCGCGCTTTCCGGCCGCCGGAGCCTTACAAAGGCAAAGGTGTCAAATATGTTGAAGAGCATATTGTCCGCAAAGCCGGTAAAACAGCCAAGAAATAAGGGGTGAGCAGATGAATGCAAAAGTATTGAAAGCAAAAGTTTCAAAACGTGTTCAGCGCAAGCGCCGCATCCGTGCAAACATCAACGGTACGGCAGCGAAGCCGCGCGTCAGCATCTTCCGCTCTAACCGCTACCTCAGCGTCCAGGCAATCGACGACGCGAGCGCGGTGACACTGGCAGCTTCCAACACGAAGCCGCTGGGTGCGAAAGCGAACAAAGAGGGTGCGGCAGCACTGGCAGCGGATTTCGCAGGCAAGCTCAAAGCAGCCGGCGTCAGCGAGATCTTCTTTGACCGTAACGGTTACGTCTACCACGGCGTCGTTGCGGCATTTGCCGATGCTCTTCGCGCGAATGAAATTAAGTTTTAAGGACTGATCGATGAAAACTGTCAACAGAGAAGAATTCGAAGAATCGATCGTACACATCGGTCGGGTCACAAAAGTTGTCAAAGGTGGTCGTCGTTTCCGTTTCACCGCGCTGGTCGTCGTCGGTAACAAGAACGGCATCGTCGGCTTCGGTTACGGCAAAGCCAAAGAGGTTCCTGACGCAATCCGCAAAGCGGTAGACGAAGCGTTCAAAAACTTGACGGATGTTAAGATTAAAGGGACTACAATTGCGCACGATATCGAGCACAAGTTCAACGCAAGCCGCATCCTGATGAAACCGGCATCCGAAGGTACCGGTGTTATCGCCGGTGGTGCGATGCGTCCGGTTCTCGAACTCGCGGGTATCCAGGACATCCTGACGAAATCCATCGGTTCGAACAATCCGAATTCGGTTGTCCGCGCGACGATCGAAGCGCTTGCGCGTATGAAAGGATAAGCATATGGCACTCGAAAACTTGACACCTGCAGCGGGCTCCACAAGCAATACAAAGCGTCTGGGCCGCGGTCAGGGTAGCGGTAACGGTAAAACCGCAGGTAAAGGTAACAAAGGTCAGAAGGCACGTTCAGGTTACAATGCAAAGCGTAACTTCGAGGGTGGTCAGCAGCCGCTGGCACGCCGTCTGCCGAAGATCGGGTTCACGTCACGTGTTGTTAAACCGTACGTTATCAACGTCGACCGCATGAAAGCGGTTGCGGCACTCGACGAGATCACAGTCGAAGCGATCCGCGGTGTTCACAAGATGAGCAAGGCCGTGACTAAGGTCAAACTGGTCGGCGCATCTGCGAAAGACCTTGCTTCCAAGATCAAAGACGAAAACGTTACAACAACCGGCAAGTAATGAACCAGCAGCTCATCAACAAGATCCTCATTACGATCGGGTTTCTGTTCCTCTACCGGCTACTGGCCTACGTGCCGGTGCCGGGCGTAGACACTGCCGTCATCGCCTCTTTCTTCGATTCACACTCCTCCGATGCTCTCGGCCTGTTTAACATGTTCAGCGGAAACGCCGTCGAACGTCTCTCCATCATTTCACTCGGTATCATGCCTTACATTACCGCGTCGATCATTATGGAACTGCTTGCAGCGACCTTCCCGAACCTTGGACAGATGAAAAAAGAGCGCGACGGCATGGTCAAATATATGCAGATCATCCGCTACTCCACGATTGCCATCACCCTTGTGCAGGCGGTCGGGGTCAGCATCGGTCTGCAGAGCATGACGGGCAAAGACGGCAGCAGCGCAATCCTGATGGACCACGGCACTTTTGTCATGGTCGCGGCGATCTCCATGCTCGCCGGTACAATGCTGTTGATGTGGATCGGTGAGCAGATTACGCAAAGCGGCGTCGGCAACGGTATCTCTTTGATCATCTTCGCCGGGATCGTTTCTGCGATCCCGTCTGCGATCGGTCAGACGGTCACGATGCTTAATACGGGTGCGATCAGCTTCATCACGGTCATTGCGATCCTGCTGCTGATCCTCGTCACCGTCGGTATCATCATCTACGTGGAACTCGGCGAACGCCGCATCCCCGTGACGTATGCCAAGAAAACGATGATGGCGAACCAGAACAAGCGCGTGATGAACTACATCCCGATCAAGGTCAACCTGTCGGGCGTCATCCCGGTCATCTTCGCTTCGGCGATCCTGATGTTCCCGATGACAGTGCTCTCCAGCAGTACGAACCCGTATGTTCAGGCGGTTGCGGACCTGCTCAATCCGAGCGGCTACTTCTTCAACTTCCTGACCTTCCTGTTCGTTGTCTTCTTCGCGTATTTCTATGCGTCGATCGTCTTCAACGCGAAGGATATCTCCGATAACCTCAAGCGCCAGGGCGGTTTCATTCCGGGCGTGCGTCCGGGCGAAGCGACGAAGGAGTTCCTGAACGAAACGGCATCCCGCCTGACGTTCACCGGGGCGATCTACCTCGGCCTGGTCGCGACCCTGCCGTGGATCATCGTCAAGGGGATGGGTGTACCGTTCTACTTCGGCGGTACGGCCGTACTTATCGTCGTTCAGGTTGCTCTTGATACGATGCGCAAGATCGAAGCGCAAATCTACATGAGCAAGTACGAAACCCTCAGCGCGGTTGGTCTGTAACTCCCATGGCCATCGCGCTGCGCAAACCTGAAGAAATCGAAAAACTCCGTGCCGCCAACGCTATCGTTGGCGGTACCCTTGACCTTCTCCGTAAAGAGACCCGTCCGGGGCTGAGCCTCAAAGAGCTCGACGCCATGGCTGAGGATTACATCCGCAGCCACGGCGCGCGTCCCTCTTTCAAAGGGCTCTACGGATTTCCCAATGCTGTCTGTACCTCTCTCAATGAAGTTATCATCCACGGCATTCCCAATGATTACCGTCTGCAAGAAGGCGATATCATCGGCTATGACATCGGGACGGAACTCGAAGGCTATTACGGCGATTCGGCCATTACCGTCCCGGTCGGAACGGTGACCGAGCAGGACAATGCGTTGATCGCTTGTGCCAAAGATTCGCTCTACTATGCCATCGATATCATTGAAGAGGGGATGCGGTTCAAAGAGCTCTCCATGGCGATTGAGCAGTTCATTCTCGAACGTGGCTTTGTGCCGCTGCGCGGGTTCTGCGGCCACGGCATCGGCAAGCGTCCCCATGAGGAACCGGAGATCCCGAACTACCTGGAGGGTTCCAACCCCAAGGCGGGTCCGAAGATCAAGAACGGCATGGTGTTCTGCATCGAGCCGATGATCTGCCAAAAAGAGGCCAAGGCGGTGATCCTGGAAAACGGCTGGGACGTCGTCAGCAGCGACGGACTGCGCGGATCGCATTACGAACATACGGTTGCTGTCATCGGCGGCAAAGCGGAAATCTTATCATTACCCCAAGGAGCATAAATGGCAAAAGATGATGTCATTGAGGTTGACGGTACAGTAGTTGAAGCGCTGCCGAACGCGACTTTTCGTGTAGAGCTTGAGAACGGCCACGTGATCCTGTGCCACATTGCCGGCAAGATGCGGATGCACTACATCAAGATCCTTCCGGGCGACCGCGTCAAGATCGAACTGACGCCGTACAGCCTGGACAAGGGCCGCATTACGTACCGCTATAAATAATACGTGCTTCCCCCATGGAATTCGTACTGTTTTTCAGTACGGTTCCAGCATGAATTTTTAAACTTTTTGGATATAATTTCCCTCCTCGTCGGGATGTAGCGCAGTCTGGTAGCGCACCAAGCTGGGGGCTTGGGGGTCGCAGGTTCGAGCCCTGTCATCCCGACCATTTTCCACCACACTTTTTTTCAAAATTTAGGTTACTATTTCAGATTCCACTTTCGCCTTTACGGGCACGGAGAACTGCTTGCGGCAAATCAGCAATTTTGTCTACTGCGATGACTTCATCGCCGACCTCCGATATGAGACCCGCCTGATGGCCAACCCCTATTACGACTACCCCTATCTTATCATCGAGAACTTTCTCTCCGCCGAAGCCTGTGCCGAGATCGCAGCGTATACTTCCGAAAAGAGCGAAGGAGAGCGGGCACTGGTCAAGCACAGCCAACTCGGCGTGATTGTGCCGGAATTGGAAGAGGATATTCGGAAGACGGCGATCCATCAGCTGCCCGAAGCCTTGCTTGAAGGGTACAACCTCAGTTTCGCCTATCACCAGAAACAGATTGAAGATTATTTTAAAGTGGCCCTGACGACTGCTACGGAGGTGCAGGCCCTGGAGTACACGAATGGAGGCTTCTATATCAAGCATGCCGATGATTCGAACGAACTCGTCAACAGCGAGGGGGAGACGGTCGGGTTTACACAGGTCGCCCCGGCGCGTAAGATCACAACAGTGCTCTTCGCGACGACACATCGGGATGAAGAGGGGGAGGGGATGCACTTCTCCGGAGGAGAGCTGCGCTTTAATTACCTCAGTGGCGCCGACGGGGTGCCGGTGTGTATACGCCCCAAAGCCGGGGATATGGTCATCTTCCCGAGCAACCCGGTCTACAGTCATGAAGTCCTGCCCGTCACCGGCGGATACCGGCTGACCCTCGTGCAGTGGCACGATGCCATCATCAGCTGAAGGAATTGAGCTAGGAGCAGGAGACAGAAAGCGCGAAATAAAATGGTGTATAATGACTCTATGATGTAATAATTTCTCACAGTTCAATGAAATAAAACATTGGTTGAAGGAGAGGTGATGATTAAATCGAATATCACCCTTTTCGAAGGGCTGCTGCACCGCGCTTTTGACCGTTTTTATGAAGATCTGATCAAGAATACTTATGTTGAGGAGTTCTTAAAATGGGTGGATCTTGACCATCTCAAGCAGGCCCAGCTCGCCAGTTTTCTCGCTGCCGTCTATGATGAGGACGCGGCTTTTTTTGCGCGCTTCAAGCAGCTGGGGCTCTTTCATTTCAAGATGGGGCTTCCCTACGTCGAGTACAGGGGGGCTTTCGATACGCTCTATACCTTTTTGATCGATGAGCTGGAGGGGGTGAGCGATATCAAGGGATTGCCGGATGCGATTGAACTTTACGTTCGTAAGGCGATCAATGCCAGTGCCGCCGGGTACCTGGAGCCGAGCCTCGACAACGACCAGAAGACGCTCGAACGGCAGATCAAGCAACAGATCGGCATCCCGGCCGTCATAGAGCACCTGGAGTGGATCCTTGAGGTGATCAAGGATATCCGGGTGATGAACCCCGATGCGCGGATAGAGTTCGACGAACACCTCTGCATGTGCGGCAGCTGGCTGCACAGCGAGGAGCTTGTCAAGTTCATCCCGGACCCCATGGTGCGCAAGGATATGCTCGACACGCACCACGAAATCCACCTGATCACCAAGAACATCTACCGCTCCATTCGCCGAGAGGACTACCACAAGATCTTCATTGACTACATCATGCTGGTCCGCCAGTCGATGTATCTCTACAACGAACTCAATATCAACGTGACCCAGCAGACGCTGATCGACGACGTCTCCAAGGACGCACTGACGGGTCTGCTGAACCGCCGGGACCTGATGGAGATCCTCAGTAGCGAAATCCGTCTGCACAGCCTGATCGGCACGCTTTTTTGCGTCGTGATGTTTGACCTTGACCACTTCAAATCAGTCAACGATACCTGCGGTCACCAGGACGGCGACACCGTCATCATCGGGATGGCGGAAACACTCTCAAAACATCTGCGCAAAACGGATCATATCTTCCGTTACGGCGGCGAGGAGTTTCTGGCAATCCTGCCGGGGACGACGGCGGAAGAGGCGTTCGGCATCTGCGAGAAAATCCGTACCTGTTTTGAAAACCGGACGTGGGAAGGGTGCATCATCAGTACCCCGGTTACTGTCAGTATCGGCATCGCCGAATATAGTGAACGGCTGCGCGACAACCCCCGCCATCTTGTTTTCGAGGCGGACATGAACCTCTACCGCGCCAAACAGCTCGGCCGAAACCGGACGGTGATGTAGCGCCGCTATTCGCCGAAATGCAGCTGCAGGTAAAAGGTGTTGTAGTTGCTGCCCCCTTTGATCTGGCCGTATTGATGGGCGGCTTCGAAGACGCCGGAGCGGTGGTGCAGGGCGTAGCCGAACCAGAGGGCTTTCCATCCGCTTCTGAAGAGACGGCACAGCTCGACATCGAAAGAGAAGTCGAGGTACTGCAGCAGATGCGAGGTGTGGTCGTACCCGTCCTTGGCATTGATGGAGCGTTCGATATAGGTTGTGCGGGTGATGTAGGAGAGTCCCGTCCCGAACCCGAACCGGAGCCACCAGGGCGGCGGCCGGTAGTAGAACTTGAAAGCGCCGACGTACTCCTGGGCGGGAGGCTGCAGGTCGTTGGCGAAATGGTGGACGAAACCCGGTGCGAAGTAGGTGCGGATCGGCGCACCGAAGAGGGTCTGTGCTAAGGGGAAGCCATAAAAGAGGGAGAGCAGGTAGAGCCCGTGTTTATCCCGGACCCCTTCGCCCAGAAGGTTTTCACTGAAAGAGGAAGGCGTCGCTTCGCCGAAGGCGATCCGAAGGTAGCCTTTGGGGTCGAATCCGTGCACTGTTTGTCCCCTGTTTTGAAAGATCCCCGCCCCGAGGTAGAGTTCGCTCTGCCATGCGGAATCGGTCGTGGGGGCTTTGGCCGCTTCGTCGCCCAGGTAGCGCAGCTTCGCGTTGGCGATCAGGGCGATGTCATCGGTCAGGTACAGGCACGTGTTTACGCCTGCTTCGGCCTCGGCGTCCGCGCCGACACGGACGCGGTTCTGCCCGTCGTAGTAGCTGTTGTACTCCGCACTTTTGATCCCTGCTGCGGCGTAGGGGCGCCACGACCATGCCCCCCGTTCCAGTTCGGTGCCGACACGCAGTTTTGCATGGACCCGCCGCGCCGGGTCGCTGAGCAGCAGCAGGTCGGTGTGCCACTTTCCTATACGGTAACGCGCCATTACGCCGAGGTCGGCGGTATCGTCGCTGAAGTAGTCTGAGTCATGTCGCGGCATATCGACAAAGTGCATGGCACCGTAGGCGGCGACGCTCCAGCGGTCGTTGCCGCAGAGGGGGATGCCCGCTTCGGTGCCGTCTAAAAAAAAGTAAGGCGTCTCGAGGTAGAGCAGCAGCACATAGCTGTTCAGCAGGGGGTCGCTTTGCGTCGTGGCGTAGGGAACGGAGGCGCTACGCAGTGTCGAGGCCATGCCCCACGATGCGCCGGCACGCTCCTCGGCTCCACGGGCATAGAACAGCAGCACCAGCAACAGTATCGCCACCCGTTTCATGGGCGCGATTGTAGTGCCCTCCCATTGCAGGGGCGTTACGGGGAGGTTACTGCTTTAGGCCCATACTCCCGGGATATGCGTTCCGCACTGCGGGCAGTCGCCCTCTTCGGTGAGGTGATTCTGTACGTACTGGCCGATATGGCCGCTGCGGTTGATGACCTTGAATCCGCAGTTGGGGCAGTAGGTCGATTCGCGGTCCTCGTCGTCGTAGTTGCCGATGTAAACGAAGTTGAGCCCCTCCTCCTTGCCGATCTCGTAGGCGCGGATCAGGGTGGTTGGCGGGGTCGGCGGGGTGTCGAGCATCTTGTACATGGGGTAAAAGCCGCTGACGTGCCAGGGGATGTTCACGTCGAGGTCGGCGACAAAACGCGCGATCTTTCTTATCTCCTCGTCGCTGTCGTTCTTCCCGGGAATCAGCAATGTCGTTACTTCGATCCAGATCCCCTTGTCGTGGGCGTATTTGACCGTATCGAGCACGGGCTTGAGTTTGGCGCCGCAGATGTCCTCGTAGAACGCTTCCGTGTACCCCTTGATATCGATATTCATCCCGTCGAGGTAGGGCAGCAGGGTGTCAATCGCCTTGTGGGTTTCGAAGCCGCTGGTGACGTAGATGTTCTTCAATCCCGCCTCGTGGGCGAGTTTGGCCGTATCGTAGGTATATTCGAAAAAGACGACCGGTTCGTTGTAGGTGTAGGCGATGGAGTCGCAGCCGTACTCTTTGGCCAGGGCAACGATCTGTTCGGGGCCGAGCGGCTGTCCCGCGATCTTATGGTCGTGCTCCTTGGGGTACTGGGAGATGTCCGCGTTCTGGCAGAATTTGCACGCAAAGTTGCAGCCGACCGTTCCGAAGGAGAAGGCCTTGGTGTCGGGCAGGAAGTGGAACATCGGTTTTTTTTCGACGGGGTCGACGTTCACGGCGGCGGCCAGGCCGTAGGTGAGCAACTGTAGCTGCCCCCCTTCGACTTTGCGGATACCGCAGACGCCGTACTCGCCTTCTGAAAGTTTGCAGTGCTGGTGGCACGCCTCGCAGAGGATGCGGCCGTCATCGAGTTTTTTGGATAACCATGCAGGGGCTGACATACGCTCTCCTTTCATCTGTAATCGGTAGAAAACGGATCGCCTGAATAGGAACTGCTTATATTCCATTATACACTGTTTATGAAAAGGGGCGTTTGGTTCGTTAGAGGGGGCGGATCTTTTTCTTGACGCTTTTCGGGAGATGGGCGAAGGGGAGGGTACGCTCTTTGCCGCTTTCTTGTGCACGCACGACGACGTTCATGCTGTTGGGGTCGAGGCGCAGCAGCTGCCAAAGCTCCTGTTCATGTTCGAAAACGATCTTCAGATCGGCATAGGATTCGGCCGGTTTCTTCTTCGCCATCGCGCTATTTGCGGTAGATCCCGGTCTCTTTGACCTCGATATCGCCGCTCTCCTGCAGCTGGACGAGCGCTCTCTTGAACGCCTTTTTGCTCAGGCCGAAGGTTTTGGTGATGAGGTCAGCATCGCTTTTGGAGTTGTACGGCAGCATGCCGCCTGCCGCGTCGAGGGGGCCGAGGACCTTCGCCTGGTCGCTGCCGGCGCGGGCCGTTTTCCCGACGGGCTGCAGGCTGACGTCAAAATTGCCGTCGGCACGGACCTGTTTCACATAGCCGGTCCGGCTGTCGCCGACCGCGACCGGTTCGAAGATCTCGTTATCGAAGGCGAGCCCCTCGTAGGCATCGTCGACGATCACTTTGAAGCCCAGGGGCGATTTGGCGATAAAGAGCAGCTTCACCTCTTTGTTCGGGTGGTAGCCCCTCGGCGAATGCGAGAGGTACTTGCTGATGCGCTCCACTCCGACGAGGCGGTCGGACTCTTCATCCTTGACAACCCGCAAAAAACGTTTTTCACCGACTTTGAAGGGGGTCTTCTGACGGTTTTTCGGTACCAGCAGGTCCTTGGGCAGTCCCCAGTCGACGAAGGCGCCGAATTTGGCGACGTCGACGACGGTGAAAAAGCCGAATTCGTCACGCATCGCCGTCGGCCGATCGGTGGTTGCGACGGGACGGTCTTCGGAGTCAGTATAGACAAAGACCTCCAGGAGGTCGTCGATCGCCATGGCATCGGTCACGTACTGGTTGGGTAGCAGGACGTCGCTGCCGTCCTTCGCCATCAGGTAGGCGCCGGGCACGGCAAAGCGGTCGATCCGGAGGGTGTTGACGCGACCGAAGTCAAGGGTGGGGGTAAGGGTACTATTCATACCGACATTATAGCCCAAAGCCTCCGCCGTTATGAGGAGTCATTGTATAATGGGGCATGATGAAGATGATGGGACGGGTTTGGACCGCGGGGCTCCTGGCACTATTGACACTGACGGGGGCGGCAGCGGACGAATACCGTCTCGGCGAAGGGGTGCAGGTCGGCAAAACGCCGCTCTACCTCGGCGGCTACTTCTCCCTGGCCTACTGGAACAACTTCAAAGGATCAAGCGAGATCAGTCTCGATGATCTGGCCGTCATGTTGTACGGTACAAAGGGAGCGTGGAGCGGTCTGGCGGAGATTGAGTGGGGCGATCTGTACCGGAGGCGCTACGGGTACGATGCCCAGACCGATATCGACGGCACCCCCCATACGGAGCGCGTCTACCTCCAGTATGAACCTTCCGAACGGCTGCAGGTGACGGTCGGAAAGTTCAATACGCCGGTCGGCTACTGGAACCGGATGCCGGTCAATGTTCTGCGCGATACGACCTCCAGTCCCAGCATCACGGAGAAGATCTTTCCCCGCTTTACTACGGGCATTGATGCCAAGATCACGGCGGGGTCCGTCAGCGTCAATGTCCTGATGCAGATCACGAAAGACCTGGATGCGGCGTTTAACGGTGACAATCTCTATAACAACTTCGATATCGAGCGCCAAAGCGGGATCGGTGTCATCGGCGAACGGGGGGCCTGGTCGTACGGGGTGAATGCCGGACGCTACGAGGAGCGGGTCGAAGAGGAGGCG
The DNA here is from genome assembly GCF_039645955.1 of Thiomicrolovo immobilis. Lineage (GTDB taxonomy): Bacteria > Campylobacterota > Campylobacteria > Campylobacterales > Sulfurimonadaceae > Thiomicrolovo > Thiomicrolovo diazotrophicus. The sequence continues at coordinate 2,334,537 of NZ_CP147916.1, read as the reverse complement.
TGGGGCTACCTCTATGTATCGGGCCAGTACCGTACGCCGCTGACCAGGATCATAGCCGAAGCCGGTTACCGGCGGAATGATGACAACACGCGCAGCAATGCGGGGGGGTATCTCCAGGGAACCCGGCAGATCCGTGATCACCATTACGCGGTACTGCGTCTGGAGTACACAACGGACTATGTGGCCAACTCCGATGACACGGTGACCGTCGTAGGATATACCTATCGTCCGCTTTTCCCCGTGGCGCTCAAAGGCGAGTACCAGTTTCATACCCGGGAGAACGAGGACGTGATGATTGTGTCGTTCTCGATGCTCTTCTAGGATGCGTACGATGGTGAAACCGGTACTGATTCTGCTCCTCTCCCTGGCGCTAAACGCCGAGGAGTGGGCCCTCATCATCCGTGCCGACTCCCCCCTAAGTGCGTTGAGCACGGCACAGATACGCGATGTCTACCTCGGCAAAATTCGTTATGTCAGAGACGTGAGGCTCTTCCCGCTGCAGCTGGGGGCGGAGAATCCGCTGCGCCAGCAGTTCGAACGGGAGACGCTGCAGCTCTCCCGTGCGGCGCTGCGGGAGTGGTGGATCCGGCGCCACTACCTCGGTCAGCGGCCGCCGAAGGTCGTGGGTTCCGCCGAAGCGGTTCTGGCCTACGTGCAGCAGGTGGAGGGTGCTTTGGGCTACATCCCCTACGCCATGGCGGAGGATGCGAATGTCACCGTACTGCATTATGAAGCGGGGACATCGCAGTGATCGGCTGGATCCGGCGGCATATGGCTGCGAAGCTGCTGCTGCTGATCTTTCTGATCGGCGTGGTGCCGTATGCGGCGATCCTCGCCTATACGCTCGTGAGTGAGGAGCGGCTCTATACGGAGCATTTCTATGATGAACATCAGGGGAGAATGGCACAGGTCGTTTCGGATGTCGAGGACCATATCGAGCAGCTCTATCGGGAGCTGCACTTTCTGGCCGGTTCGGTTGTCATGGACGACCTGCTGATCAACGACCTCGACCGCCGGGTGGCATCCCTGCTGGAGCGTTACAAGGGGGTGTATGATCTTGATATCACTCTGTTGGCGCTGGGGCTCAACGGCCGAGTTGTCGCCGCGACGGATGTGGCGCTGACGGGGAAGCCCTACGCCCGGTATCGCGCCTTCGAGCGTGCCGTGGGGCAGAGTGCGCCCGTCCAGGCGGACGACGGACTTCTGCTGCTGGAGGTCCCGGTGCATGCGGCTTTGGGGGCGGAGCGGGTGATCGGTTACCTGGTGATGGAATACAAAACAGCGAACCTGCAGCGTTTTAATCTGGAAGGTGCCCCGGCATCGAGTTTCTTTGTCAATACGGAGACGGGCAGCACCATCGGGGGGACTTTGCCCCCCTTCAGGGTGGAGGGGCTCAAGGGCGTGGTGGAGAAGAAGCGGACGCTTTGGCTCTATCGTTCGCTGGCGCCGCAACTGGCGGGCTGGTCCGTCGTCTACCACCTGGATCGGGCGCTCCAGCGCTCGCTGATCGGCGACCTGAACCGTCTTTTGAGCCTGATGCTGATCTTCGGCGTCGGGGTGATCGCCGCGGCGGCCTTCTGGTTCTCGCGTCGCATCGTCGCCCCGCTCGGGGCGCTGCAGCGCCAGGCGTCGGATATGGTGCGGACCCGCCAGTACAGTCTCCCGGTCGATAGCGGACGCACGGACGAGATCGGGCAACTGGCGCAGGCGTTCAACGCGATGGCGGAGGATATCCGCCGCGCCTTCGAGGCGCTGGAACGGGAGAACGTTTTTCGTCTGCAGCGTCTGACGCAGATGATCGCTCTTTTCCACCGCCTGATGGAGACGGAGGAGGAGAGTGCCTGCCTGAAAACGGCCCTCTCCGAACTGAAAATGCTTGCCCCCGAGTACAATGTACGGTTCGCCCGTGCCGGGGCGGCAAAAGCGATGCCGACGCTCTTCGTGTACGACTTCGAGCATGAAACGCTCAAATACTACGGTTCGCTTATCCTGCCCGAAGGGCTGGCGGAGGAAGAGCAGGCGTTTTTCCGTGCCGTCGCTTCGATGATCGCGGCACGGATCGGGCAGATCCGCGCCTATAACAGGTTGCGCCGCGACTCGGCGGCGAAAACGGCGTTCATCTCCCATCTCTCCCACGACCTGCGCACCCCGCTGCACGCCATCTTGTCCCAGACCCAGTTCCTGGTCGGTTACGGCAAACTGGAAGCGGGCGCGCTTGAACGCATCGGGGGGATTGAGCATGCCGCCCAGCAACTGCTGGGGATGGTAAACGATCTGCTGGACCTGGCGCGGTTGGATGCCGGAAAGTACGAGCCGGAGCTGGAAACCCTCCAGACGACGGAGATTAGCGAGATGTTCGATGAGGTGGGGACGCTGCTCGCCCCCCTGGCGGAGCAAAAAGGGGTGGCACTCCTGCTGCCGGCGTCCGTGCCGGACGCGACCGTGGTCGCCGACCGCCGTTTCCTGCGGCAGATCATTCTCAATCTGCTCTCCAATGCCGTGAAGTTTACCGACAGCGGCAGCGTCACTTGCCGGTTCGATACGACAGAGTCTGTCCTCTGCCTTCGGGTACAGGACACCGGGCGGGGGATGACGGCCGAGACGCTGAAGCATGTCTTTGAACCCTTTGTACAGTCGGAGGAAACGGATCGGGCACGCGGCGGCAGCGGCCTGGGCCTGGCCCTGAGCCGGCGCTATGCCCAGCATATCGGTGCGGAACTGACGCTTTCAAGCGACGGCGTGGGCCGGGGAAGCACGGCGCGTCTCTGTCTGACGACGCTGTAGCGTACGATTTTCGGCTGTTTTCGGGAAACATCACTGTGCGAGGGGTACCCTTGTTTTGCCCGGATACCGCATTGTCAAGGAAACAGCGCGGTTCATCTGCGCATGGGCTCACCGCCGAGGGGAACACAGCGTTAGCGTAGGGAGCCGGGCTCTGCCCGGATGCCGTTATGCTTTAATGGTATAGCCGACGCCGCGGACGGTCTGGATCAGTTCCGGGCGGTCAAGCTTTTTGCGGATATTGCGGATGTGGACATCGATCAGGTTGCTGACCGAGATCCGGTCGAAATCCTTGCTGATGTGTTCGTTGAGCTGGAAGCGCGTCAGGACGATGCCCTGGTGCTGCATCAGCAGCGTCAGCAGATCAAACTCGGCCAGACTGAGTTTGACAGGGGCGCCGGCCACACCCACCTCCCTTGCAATAATATCGACGACAACATCGTCGGCACTCAGCTTGGAGCTTTTAAGCGGCGCGTCCCGGCGCAGCAGGGCGCGGACACGTGCCAGCAGCTCGATGCTCGAGTGGGGTTTGCACAGGTAGTCGTCTGCGCCGGCATTGAGAGCATGCACCCGGTCGTCAACGGTGATGTTGGCCGAAAGGACGAGGACGGGAATGCAGATTTTCTGTGTCCGCCAGCCGTGCAGCAGCGTGATGCCGTCGCCGTCGGGGAGGTTCCAGTCCAGAAGGATAAGGTCGAAGTTCTGTTCCTGCATGGCATGTTTTGCTGCGGCGACGCTGCCGGCGGCAACGGTTTTGTACGCCTCCTGGTGCAGGGTCTCCTCAAGCTGTCGGGCCACAACGGGTTCGTCTTCGACAATCAGGATATCCACTTTGCCTCCTTCTTGGTATTTATCCGTATTATACAAGGGGTTGGTAACCCTTCATCAAATCTTCATACAGATGTTCCATACTGGCAATGGAGAAAAATGTCGGGGGGCTTCCCCCAGTGATGAGAGGAGATGAAGATGAAAACGCAACTTTGGCGGAAGACAGCGAGTGTAGTTATCGCAGCCGTTTGGCTGGGAGGATGCCAGATGGCGACAACAACCGAGGGTGACAGTGAGGTCGTCGGTGATGTCAGCGGCGGGGGAACGACCTGGAACGGTACCGTGGCCGATTACACGCTTCTGGCCTGGAACGATCTTGGGATGCACTGTATGGACGGGAAGGATTTTTCCGTCTTCTCCATCCTGCCGCCCTATAACAATCTGAACGCCCAGCTGATCAAGAGGGCAGGGACGTCCGATAAGCATGTGACCGGCGGGGTGACGATTACCTATACCGCCGCCCCGTCGCTGGACGGGAAGTACAACACGACGAGTGTCTATACCGACAGCAATGATCTGAAGACGAACTTTTGGGACTACGTGGGAGCACTCTTCAACGCGACACTTGCACCGGACACGGGCCTGACGGGCAATCATACCCCTGAATTGACCGGACATACATTGAGTTACAACGCGGCGGAGCAGTGGTGGGAGGCGACGGGCCTCCCGATTACCCCGTATAACGACGACGGGAGCAAGAACTACTATCCGATGGTGGATGTGACGGCGAAGGATACGTCGGGGAACGTTCTGGCAACGACAAAGGTCGTGCTGCCGGTCAGTGACGAAATGGACTGCCGCGCCTGCCACGGGTCGACAAGCGGTTACACGGCGGCGATGCCGAATGCGGGCTGGGCCAACGACGCCGACCCGGAGAAAGATTACAAATGGAATATTCTGCGGCTGCATGACCAGGAGCATCCGACGGCGGTGAGCGCCCACCAGTCCGAGCTGCAGGCGGCCGGCTACAACGGATATGACAGTGTCGGCCTGGAGGCAACGGCGCAGAACAACAACCCGGTGCTCTGCGCGACCTGCCACAGCACCAACGCGCTGGGCACGGCGGGGGTAAGCGGGACGAAACCGCTGACGGAGGCGCTGCACTCCCTGCATGCCGAGGTCAAAGATCCGGTGAACGGGTTGAGTCTGAACAGTTCGACGAACCGGGACGCCTGCTACCGCTGCCACCCGGGTGCAGCGACGAAGTGTCTGCGCGGCGCAATGGGCAAGCAGAGCAATATCCAGTGTCAAAGCTGTCACGGCAGCATGAGCGCCGTCGGAACACACGGCCGCAACGGTTGGCTGGAAGAGCCCAACTGCCAGGCCTGCCACCAGGACGGGAAGCGGTATGAGACGGCGGTGACGGATATGCAGACGGGCACGCTGCGTGCGGCGCTCGACACCCGTTTCGCGACGAACCTGAACACGCCGGCGTCTGGGGTGAGCCTCTACCGGTTCAGCACGGGCCACGGAGACATGCAGTGTTCGGCCTGCCACGGTTCGACCCACGCTATCTACCCGAGCGCACATACGGAGGATAATCTCCAGAGCATTGCAGTGCAGGGGCACGAGGGCACCATCGCCGAATGTACGGCCTGCCATGACACGATGCCGAGGACAACGGCTGAAGGGCCGCACGGTATGCACAGCGTCGGCCAGTATTGGGTGAGCGCGCACGAAGGCGTCGCCGAAAGGAACCGCTCCCAGTGTACCGTCTGCCACGGCAGCGACTACCGCGGCAGTTTCCTTTCCAAGACCTTCTCGGCCCGCAGTTTCAGCACCGAGCGTGGAACGAAGACCTTCGCCGCCGGCCACGCAGTCAGCTGCTATGACTGCCACAACGGTCCCGGAGGGGATTGATCTTTCACTCAGAGAGGTGCCGCCCGCGTCGGTCTCCTCTCATAGATTTGTAACCATTCTGGCCACTCCTTTCTGAGAAATCTTCATTCAATCTTCATAACTTTTTTTCATAATAGTCCTCACGTTTGTATAAGGAGGACGGTATGAAAGGCAAAAGAGTACTTGCCGGTGTCGTGTGCGTGGCTTTGGCCTGTGCTATGGTAACGGGGGCCAACGCGAAAAGCGATGGGCACAGAGGCAAAAAAGGCAGAGGTGGAAGCGGCGGTACGAGTACGGCTTCTTATACATTACTGGCCTGGAACGACTTGGGGATGCACTGCATGGACGGGAAGGACTTTTCGGTCTTTTCGATCCTGCCGCCCTACAATACGCTCAATGCGCAGTTGATTATGAAAGCTGACGGCGGTGAAAAGCACGTGACCTCCGGGGTCACTATCACCTATGCATCAGCACCGTCACTGGACGGGAAATACAATACGACGAGCGTCTACGACAACCGTCACAATCTCAAGACGAACTTTTGGGACTACGTGGGCAGACTCTTTCTTGTAAGCCCTGCCCCTGATGTCGGCCTGACGGGCAGCCATACGCCGGAGATGACCGGGCATTCACTACATTACAATGCAGGGGAAAACTGGTGGGAAGCGACGGGGCTGCCGATCACGCCCTATAACGATGACGGCAGCAAGGACTACTACCCGATGATCGACGTAACGGCGAAGGATGCGTCGGGGAACGTGTTGGCGACTACAAAGGTCGTGCTACCGGTCAGCGACGAGATGGACTGCCGCGCCTGTCATGGCAGTGCCAGCGGCTATAGCGAGGCGATGCCTTCATCCGGATGGGAGAACGATGCCGATCCGGAAAAGGATTTCAAATGGAATATTTTGCGGCTGCACGATGAGGAGCATCCGACGGCGGTGAGCGCGCACCAGGCGGAACTACAGGCCGCGGGTTACATGTCTTATGACGATGCGGGGCTCTATACGACGGCCAAGAACGGCAACCCGGTGCTCTGTGCCACCTGCCACAGTACCAATGCCCTGGGGACAGCAGGGGTGAGCGGGACGAAACCGCTGACCGAGGCGCTGCACTCCCTGCATGCCGAGGTCAAAGATCCGGTGAACGGCCAGTCCCTGAACAGCTCGACGAACCGTGACGCCTGTTACCGCTGCCACCCGGGCGCGACGACGAAGTGTCTGCGCGGGGCGATGGGCAAGATCAGCAGTATCCAGTGCCAGAGCTGTCACGGCAGTATGAACGCCGTCGGACAGCACGGCAGGGTCGGTTGGCTGGAAGAGCCTAACTGCCAGGCGTGCCACCAAAACGGCATGCGCTACGATAAGGCCGTCACGGATATGCAGACGGGGACGCTGCGTGCAGCGCTCGACACCCGTTTCGCGACCAATGCCAATACGCCGGCGGCGGGCATCAGCCTTTACCGTTTCAGCGCGGGTCACGGCGAGATGCAGTGTTCGGCCTGCCACGGCTCGACCCATGCCATCTACCCGAGCTCGCATACCGAGGACAACCTTCAGAGTATTGCCGTACAGGGGCATGCGGGGACGATTGCCGAATGTACGGCCTGCCATGAGACGGTACCGGCAACGACCAGCGGCGGTCCGCACGGAATGCACAGCGTCGGACAGTCTTGGGTGGGTGCGCATGAGCATGCCGCCGAAGGCAACTGCGCACAGTGCGCTGTCTGCCACGGCAGCGATTACCGCGGCAGTTTCCTCTCCAAGACCTTCTCGGCGCGCAGCTTCAGCACCGAGGGTGGGACGAAGACCTTCGCCGCCGGCCACGCGGTCAGCTGCTACGACTGCCACAACGGCCCTGGAGGGGATTGATCCCTCCGCGACAAAGGGTGCCTTACCGGCACCCCCTTTCTCATAATACCCCATCACCAAGCCCGCATTGGCAATGTTCTGACGGATATGATATCCGAGATTCTGCTTGACCCTCAGGCGATATGCTGCCAGTCCGCAGCGATTACAGGTAGTGTTGCGGCATAAAGAAATTGAAGTTATTTTTGTTAGAATCTACACATTTTTAGCGGAGGGGAAATGCATGGAGCAGCGCTATGTATCTGTTTGGAACCGGTTTTTGGCGTATTGGATCGATATGATCGTTCTCAACGCATTTTTCGGTCTTTTCTTTGCGTTTCCGCTTCTCTTCGGGTTCGAGTCTTCCGGGATGTCGATTGTACTCGCTGTGACCCTTTCGATCGCCGCGCTGCTTTATATGCCGCTGATGCATGCCTCGGCTTATCAGGGGACCGTCGGAAAGCTGGCGCTGGGGCTGCGGATTGTCGGCCCTGACGGTGGGCGCATCGGTTTTTTAAGGGCGTTTATCCGCGAGATCATCAAAGGTCTGTCGTTTCTCTTCGTCCTGCCGCTTTTTGTCATACTGTTTTCAAAAAAGCGGCATGCATTGCATGACATGGCGGTCGGAAGTTCCGTGCTTGATCGGGATAGCGAGGGTACGGGCAGCTACAAGAGCGCCAGGAACATTGCGACCCTCTTTTTCATCGTGATGCTTCTCTCCAGTATCGGCGGCATGCTCTTTTTCGCCAGTGCGGCAGGGAGCCTGTTGTCGCAGATGGGAAAAATCGTCTCGTCGTCGCAGCCGAATATGCAAACGGGGCTACAGACAGGAGCTACGCATGGGGGTATGAACATGCATGAGGGGAATGTAACGTACCGCATCCGCTACGAATCGCATATGGAGTTCGGCGGCTCACAGTCGGCGCCCGTACCGGCAAGCGCTTCGTCCGGTCAGGGTTCGGATGTGACGCAGCAGCTCTTCGCCCTGGTCAAAGGGGCAACAGACGACGATTACAAAGCGGTGCGTCTCATTGTGAGGGGAGCGGACGTCAATGCCAGGGACGACGAAGGGCGCACACCGCTTTTTTATGCCATGAAGCAGCGGCATATCGAGATAGTCAAGGTGCTGGTCTTCAAAGGTGCGGATACGCGGGCAAAAGATAATAAAGGGGTATCCATCCGGACGTTGGCGAAAAATGACCGCGCGTTGCAAAGGGCGTTGCGCTACGGCAGGGAACAGTAAGTGCCCCTGTAGGGTGAATTTGCCGGCATTCTTAATAATACATTCAGCTTTTTTTAAGTAATATACGCGTCCACTTTACCGTTTTAAACACAAAGCGTTGAGTATTTACATCTGTTTTTTGACAAGGCAGCTGCAAGTATTGGTAGGGTTTGAGTCCCGCCTAAAACGCGTAAAGCGAATCGCTGGTTATCGTGGGCCGTTTCCGCACGGCGGAATGCGGCTGAACCCACTTTTCCCCGGGTGGGGAGAGTGTTTCAATATAAACCAACCAAGGGCATACAATGAAAGTACGTTCTTCCGTCAAGAAGATGTGTGATGACTGCAAAGTCATCAAGCGCAAAGGGATCGTCAGAGTCATCTGCAAGAACCCTAAACATAAACAGAGACAAGGATAAACATGGCACGTATTGCTGGTGTAGACCTTCCTAAGAAAAAACGCGTCGAGTACGGCCTGACCTACATTTTCGGTATCGGCCTTCATACGTCACGCCTGATCCTCGATGCGACTGGCATCGATTACAACAAGCGTGTCTACGAACTCTCCGAAGACGACGTTGCCGCGATCACGAAAGAGATCCGCGAAAAATACATGGTCGAAGGTGACCTGCGCAAACAAGTCGCAATGGACATCAAAGGCCTGATGGACCTCGGTAACTACCGCGGTCTCCGCCACCGTAAGGGACTGCCTTGCCGCGGTCAGAAAACGAAGACAAACGCACGTACCCGCAAAGGGAAGCGTCGTACTGTCGGCGCAGCGTAAGGAGCGATTGAATGGCTAAACGTAAAGTAACTCGTAAAAAAGTTGTCAAGAAGAACATTGCACGCGGTATCGTGCATATTTCTGCATCTTTCAACAACACGCTCGTTACCGTTACCGATGAGATGGGTAACATGATCGCTTGGAGTTCTGCTGGCAGCCTTGGTTTCAAAGGTTCCAAGAAGTCCACTCCGTTCGCAGCGCAGCAGGCGGTAGAAGCCGCTATGGAAAAAGCAATGGTACACGGCATCAAAGAGGTCGGTATCAAGGTTCAGGGTCCGGGTTCCGGCCGTGAAACAGCAGTGAAATCAGTTGGTGCGATCGAAGGTGTTCGCGTCACGTTCATGAAAGACGTTACTCCGCTGCCGCACAACGGTTGCCGCGCGCCGAAACGTCGTAGAGTGTAAGGGGGCTATAGATGGCAAGATACAGAGGTCCAGTAGAAAAGATCGAAAGAAGATTCGGCGTCAGCCTCAACATGAAGGGCGAACGCCGCCTTGCAGGAAAATCTGCACTCGACAAACGTCCTTATGCTCCGGGTCAGCACGGCCAGCGTCGCAAGAAGGTCTCCGAGTACGGTCTGCAGCTCAACGAGAAGCAGAAAGCGAAGTTCATGTACGGTGTTTCCGAGAAGCAGATGCGTTCTCTCTTCGCCGAAGCAAAGCGTCGCGAAGGCAACACCGGTTACAACCTGATCAACCTGCTTGAGCAGCGCCTTGACAACGTTGTCTACCGCATGGGATTCGCGTCCACACGCCGTTTCGCACGCCAGTTCGTTACCCATGGTCACATTCTGGTCGACGGTAAACGTGTCGATATCGCTTCTTACCGTGTCAAACCAGGCCAGAAGGTCGAAATCCGCGAAAAGAGCAAGAACAACGTTCAAGTTGTCCGCGCGATCGAACTGACCAGCCAGACAGGTATGGCTCCGTGGGTCGACGTTGACGGCGAGAAGAAGTTCGGTATCTTTACCCGCCTGCCGGAGCGTGAAGAAGTTGTTATTCCAGTGGAAGAACGTTTCATCGTCGAGCTTTACTCGAAATAATCTTTAATCGAAAGGCGCTTTATGAAAAAGATCAAAACAGCTCCGCTTCTGCCCGAAGAGTTCGTCGTCGAGCAGATCAGCGATACCGAAGCGAATGTCATTGCCTATCCGTTCGAGACAGGCTATGCGGTTTCACTGGCGCACCCGCTGCGCCGGTTCCTGCTGAGCAGCTCGGTAGGCTATGCGCCGATCGCGATCAAGATCGAGGGCGCCAAGCACGAGTTCGACTCCGTGCGCGGTATGCTCGAAGATATTTCTGACTTCATCATCAACCTCAAAAGCATCCGTTTCAAACTGAAAAACGATGCCAAAGAGGCGACGATCGATTATAGCTTCGTCGGACCGTGCGAGATCAAAGGAAGCGATCTGATCAATGACGACGTTGACGTTGTCACACCGGACGCTTTCCTCGCGACGCTCAACGAAGACGCGACGCTGAACTTCTCGTTGAAGATCTTCCAGGGGATCGGTTACGTTCCGAGTGAAGACATCCGCGACGAGATCGAAGAGGGCTACATCGCCCTTGACGCGTTCTTTACGCCGGTCCGCAAAGCGACCTACGCGATCCAGAACGTCCTCGTTGAAGACAACCCGAACTTTGAGAAGGTTGTCCTGAACATCGTCACCGACGGTCAGATCAGCCCGCTGGACGCTTTCCGCAACGCCCTGAACGTCATGCATGCGCAGATGGCGGTCTTCAGCAGCGAGATCAGCATCCAGTCCCCGGCAACGATCGAACGCGCCGAAGCATCCGAAGAGATCGGCAAGCTGACGGCACCGATCGAAGAGCTCGGCCTTTCCGCACGCAGCTTCAACTGCCTGGATCGCGCCGACCTGAAGTACATCGGTGAAATCGTCCTGATGAGCCAGAATGACCTTAAAAACGTCAAGAACCTTGGCAAAAAATCGTATGACGAGATCGTTGAAAAGCTCGAAGAAGCCGGCTTCCAGGTCGGTCAGGAGATGAGCGATGAAACGATCAGCGTACTGAAAAAGAAAATTGAATCTGAATAAGGAACTGTCATGAGACATCGTCACGGATACCGCAAGCTCGGTCGTACGAGCGCACACCGCGCCGCCCTGCTGAAAAACATGAGCATTGCGTTGATCGAAAACGGAAAAATCGAAACGACGCTGCCGAAAGCGAAAGAGCTCCGCTCTTACGTTGAGAAGCTGATCACGACGGCACGCAAAGGTGACGCCAACGCGCACCGCGCCGTCTTCGCTTCCCTGCAGAGCAAAGAAGCGGTCAAAAAACTGATGAACGAAGTTGCACCGGAATACAAAGAGCGCAACGGCGGCTACACCCGCATCATCAAGACCAGAACACGCCGCGGCGACGCGGCTCCGATGGCTTTCGTCGAGCTGGTATAACTGCATCACGAGGGGGCTCCCCCTTCGTACCTCCCCCTTTTTTTCACCGATTTCTTTCTCTATCTTCTTCATTCCCGTTAATGGGCTGTTTTTGAATTTGGCTACAATGGTTGCATGACACCCGAAGGAGTCGTGATGCGGTTCGGTAAGTTCTATGGCGAGTTTTCGCGGTTGGGCGAATACGGCGGCAGCCTTTTTCTGCTCGCTGCCCGTTGGGCGGTCGCCGTCGGTTTCACGGAGGCGGCCCACCTCAAATGGGAGGCGATCGATGCGACGGCGGAGTGGTTCGGGGTACTGGGGTACCCGTTCCCGCTTTTCACCGCCTACCTCGTCTCCTCCATCGAAGTGACGGGTGTCGTCCTGCTGGCTTTGGGGCTGCTGACCCGCCTCATCGCCGTGCCGCTGATGGTCATCATGGTAACGGCAATCCTGACGGTACACCTTCCCAACGGCTTTGAGTGCAGCAAAAACGGTTTCGAAATCCCGCTCTATTATTTCATTTTCCTTGGTCTTTTCCTCAGCCATGGACCCGGAAAATACAGCCTGGACCACCTGATTTTCAAAGGAAATTAGATGGATCAGCTCCTTGATTTCATCCACGGCGAATACTCCTTCCCCATAATGGCTTTCCTGCTGCAGGGCAGCGGTGCGGTGTTGCTGCTGCTGGCCCTGATGACGCTGGTCTACGACCGCTATATCCAGCGCGAAAACCAGTTGCTTATCAACTACCCCCTTGTCGGGCGGCTGCGTTATGTCTTTTACGCCCTGCGTGATCCTATGCGCCAGTACTTCGGGGACGAAGATTTTTTCGACTCTTTCGATAAGGTCAAATGGGTCTATAACGCGGCAGAGAACAAGGGGCTCGTCTCCTCCTTCTCGCCGGGGCAGCCGCTGCACGGAACGCGTCTGACGCTCAAAAACGCCAATCTCGTCCTGAACAAAGAGGAGGTGACGGAACATCTCAACGTGACTTTCGGCAGCAGTGTCCGTTTTCCCTTTACCGCGGCATCGGTCGTGGGACGATCGGCGATGAGCGACGGTGCCATCTCGCCGGAGGGGACGAAGGCGTTCGCCTGGGGAGCGTTTCTGGGCAACTTCCCCATCAATACGGGTGAGGGGTCGCTAACGTCGAACTTTCTGATGACACACCGCTTTGATCCGAAAAACTGCGGCTACATGGAGGCGGAGCGGGGGACCGTCTTTGCCCGGAGCATCTACCGTCTGATGCGCATGGTCGTCAATCCGGCTATCGCCGAGCGGGTCTACCGCCATATGATCCTTGCACCGAAGGAGGAGGAGACCTATCTTTTCGACCCCGTGTCACTTAACTGCTACCGCATCGACTGGAGAGCACCGATGGAGGCGTTTCCCGAGACCGTGCCGGGGGACCTGCCCGATATTATTTTCCAGATGGGGAGCGGCCTGTACGGGGTGCGGGATGACGAGGGGGAATTCGATCCCGAACGGTACCGAAAGGTGATGCGTTTTTGCCGGATGACGGAGATCAAGCTCGCCCAGGGGGCGAAACAGACGGGAGGGAAGCTCCTGGCGGAGAAAGTGACCGACGCGATCGCCTATTACCGCGGCGTGGAGCCCTATAAAGACATCTTCAGCCCGAACCGTTTCCCCTATGCCCATACGCTCGAGGAGCTCTTCGATTTCGTCGGAGAACTCAAGCGGCTGTCGGAGAAACCGGTCGGGATCAAGATCGTATTGGCTTCCGCCGAGGCATTCGCACCGTACGCGGCACTGATCGAGGTACGGCTGGCGGCTGGATCCGACGCCTATCCCGATTTTATCACCGTTGACGGCGCGGACGGGGGCAGCGGCGCCGCGCCGCTGGCAATGATGATGAGCGTCGGGATGACCCTGCACAAGGCGCTCTACGTCGTCGATCGGGACCTGAAACGGATCGGTGCCCGGCAAAAGGTGAAGATCATTGCCAGCGAAAAAGTGCTGACGCCGGATGACGCGACCCTGCTGCTGGCCCTCGGTGCGGACTATGTCGGCATCGCGCGGGCCTTTATGATGACGGCAGGCTGTATCCGCGCCCGGGAGTGTTCGGGGGCCAACGGGCGACACTGCCCGGTGGGGCTGGCGACCCAGGACCGGAAAAAGCGGGCCTCCTTCCTCATCGCGCAAAAGGCGCACCGGGTGGCCAATTACCACCGTCATATGCTCGAGGGGATCCGGGGGCTGATGGCCGTGATGGGTGTTCGAACGCGCGAAGAGCTCGATCATACACGGCTGAGCGTAAGAGACGGCGATGGCGGACGGAACCGTGACGTCGATGCCTATTTCGAGGCGGCCGTCGCCGGATAGGCAGGAAAGGCTAAAGGGGGCTATGGCATGCTTCGCTTATGAAAAGCATGGGCATCGCCTCTCCCGTTGTGGGGAGCGTCGGGTGCCGATAAGGGAGAAAAGATGGCGGAGATCGGTTTCGGCACCTACCGTGTCAGCGACGAAAACCCCGAACATATCGAGGCATTGCGGATGGCGGTCACGTCGGGTATCAGGGTCATTGACACCTCGACCAACTACATGGACGGCGGGGCGGAACGCGCGATCGCAAAGGCGCTGCGTTTTATGGAGGACGACGCGCGGGAGAAGGTGCAGATCGTCAGCAAATTCGGCTATATCCAGGGGAGCACGATGGCGCGCCTGGAAGCAGGAGAGCAGTTCGAGGAGGTCGTCGAATACGCCCCGCACGTTTTTCACTGCATCCATCCCGATTTCATGTGGGACCAGTTGGAGCGTTCGCTGGAACGGCTGCAGGCCGCGTCGCTGGAGTGTTATCTGATCCACAACCCGGAGTATTTCCTGCTGGATGCCCTCAACAGAGGACGGGAGCGTAGCGAAGTGCTCGATGAGATGAACGACCGTATCTACCGGGCCTTTGTGGCGCTGGAAAAAGCTGCGGCCACCGGAAAGATCGACGGTTACGGCATCAGTTCGAACAGCTTCGCGAAAGCAGCGACAGATCCGGAGTTCCTCCCCTACGAGGATCTGGTGGCCCTGGCAATCCATGCCGCGGAAAGCGCTGGCAATACCCAAAACCACTTTACAACGGTGCAGTTGCCGGTCAACCTGCTGGAGACGGAGGGGCTTAAGTGCGCGGCGTGGGCCAGGGAACACGGGCTTCGGGTATTGACGAACCGTCCCTTGAACGCCCAGCACGGGCAGCAGATGTTCCGGCTGGCAGAGTACCCTCCGTCACCGACATACGAAGCATATCTCAACGAACTGCTGCAGCTCTGTGATCATGAGGCGCTGGCATCGTTGCGGAACCTGGTCCACCAGCTCGACGAGGTCAAACACCGCTTCGGCTGGGTCGGCGAATACGAGTCGTTCCTCTATGGCCAGGTGTTGCCGCATATCCGGCAGGTGCTTGAAAAACTCGGCGAGGCCGAACGCGGTGCACTGGCACAGCAGCTGGTGCTCTTCCTGGAGTCCTACGGCGCTGCCGTCGCCCATGAGTGCAGTCTGAAAGTGCGCGAGGCGGTCGGTACGCAACTGGAGGCGTGTGACCGTCCGCTGCAGGAGTGCGCGCTGGCGTTTTTGCTGGCGCGGCCGGAAATCGACGTCGTGCTGCTGGGGATGCGCAAACCGCGCTATGTCGCCCAGACACTGGCGGCCTTCCCCGCAGGCTGAGGAATCGCCGCGTCCCTGTTAAATTTATGACTTGTTAAGCGCATTTTTCCTATTTTATGATCATAAAAATGTCGACAGGTGTCGAAAAAAGGACAATCACATATGATCCCGTTTACAGATGAAGAACTGTACGAGCCGGTGAAGAACGTCATCGAAAAAGTCCGCCCCTCTCTGGCGCTGGACGGCGGTGATATCAAACTGCTGGGCGTCAAGAACGGCGTGGTCTACGTACAGCTCGGCGGGGCCTGCGTCGGGTGCGGGAGTTCGGGCAATACCCTAAAATACGGTGTCGAACGCCAGCTGCGCATGGATATCCACCCGGAACTCTCTGTCGTTAACCTGCCGATGGGCATGGAAAACCAGATGGACGCCGTATAGGCGTCCGCCGTGAGATAACAAAAAATACGTTATAATAGATTATCTCTTAGAGAGAGAAATGCATACGATTTTTGAAAGAAGGAAGAGCATGAAACCAGTCAACAAATATAAAACGCTTGCCCTTGCTAACGAAAGTTTCAATCAGGAAAATTATGAAGAGGCGCTGCGCCAGTATGCGCAGGTGCTCCAGGATTATCCCGAGTCCAAAGAGGCCTTTAACGGGGCGATCCTCGCGGAGATGGCGATGAGCGGCGAAGAGGCGGCAGAGGCGCTGTTCGATTACTACGAAGTGCTGCGCGAAGAGGATGCGGAGCAGGCCGATACAGTCATCTCCGAGATCCTGCAGACGATGGACGGGACGGTGGAACAGCTCACCTCTCTTTTTTCCGAGCCGCTGCGCCACCGCCTGGATTACGAAGACGGGATCCTCTACGATGATTTCCGCCAGCTGGTCAAAGAGCAGGGCGATTTTAAAACGATTTTCGAGAACATCATGTTCTCCACACGGGTGCTTATTACCGAAAAAGAGGAGTTCATCGACTTCCTCAGCCAGCTGAACCGCCACGGATACCACAAAATGGCGATGAACTACATCGAGACGGCGCTCTCCATGTACCCCAACGACGATCAACTGCGCGCCCTGCTGCGCGACATTCTGAAGAGCCGACCGGTTGAAGATAGCGCTTCCTGATCAGCCGTTCCGTTATGTGACGGAAAACTCCGCAGAGTGCGACGCCGAAACAGCGTTCGTCCTCACGGGCCTCAACCGCCGCTACCTTGACGATGCCAAGGCACGCGGTGCCCACTCCATCATTTCACCGTCAGATGTCGCTCCTCTCTTCGGACTTGACCGCATCAACGTGATC
The DNA here is from genome assembly GCF_039645955.1 of Thiomicrolovo immobilis. Classification (GTDB taxonomy): domain Bacteria; phylum Campylobacterota; class Campylobacteria; order Campylobacterales; family Sulfurimonadaceae; genus Thiomicrolovo; species Thiomicrolovo diazotrophicus. Next base: position 2,317,928 of record NZ_CP147916.1, on the reverse strand, counting down.
GGGATTACCGGCACCAACGGCAAGACGACGACGGCGAGCGCCATCTACTCCATCCTGTTGGACCTCGGTCACAAAGCCGCCATGCAGGGGACCCGCGGTTTTTTCATGAACGACACCGTCGTGGAGGGCAAAAGTCTGACGACGCCGACGCTGCTGGAGACCTATCGCCACATCTACCAGGCGGTGGCAGCAGGGTGCGAATACTTCGTCATGGAAGTGAGCTCCCACGCGATCGTCCAGGCGCGGGCAGAGGGGATCGATTTCGCCCTGAAGATCCTCACCAATATCACCCAGGACCATCTCGACTACCATGAGACGCTCGAGGAGTACGTCCGTGTCAAGAACAGCTTTTTCGCCGACGAAGGGAAAAAGCTGATCAACAAGGACGAGGTGAAGGCGGATTTCAACATCAAAAACGCTTTTACCTACGGGGCAGAGAACCCGGCGACCTATAAGGTGGTGGCCTATTCGCTCAATGACGGCATCAGCGCCGTTGTGCAGCACTTCGGCAAGATCCACACCTTCCACAGCCCGATGCACGGATTCTTCAACGTCTACAACCTCACCGCAGCCGTGGCGGCGGTCCACCTCGTTACCGGCGACGATCTCGAAGCCGTGTGCGACGCGGTCGGCGGTTTTGCCGGGGTGAGCGGACGGATGGAAGTGGTGAGCGAATCTCCTTTGGTTATCGTCGATTTCGCCCACACTCCGGACGGTATGGCGCAGGTCCTCAATGCCCTCAAAGAGAAGGAGATGCTGGTCGTCTTCGGGGCGGGGGGCGACCGCGACCGCTCCAAACGTCCGCTGATGGGACGGGTGGCGGAGAACCTCGCCAAGAAGGTCTTCGTCACCAGCGACAACCCCCGCAGCGAGGACCCCGATGCGATCATCGCGGACATCCTGGGCGGCATGACCTATCCGGAGAAGGCCGTGGTCGAACCAAACCGCAAAGCGGCGATTGCCATGGCGCTGAGTGCGCGCAGCGGCGACGAGGTCGTCGTCGTGCTCGGCAAGGGCGACGAACAGTATCAGATCATCTACGACAAGCAGTTTCCTTTTGACGATCGCGAGGTCATTCGTTCTCTGTTAAGTGAGGTTTGACTATCATTACGGTTAAAAAAGGCGGTAGGGTGAAACGGTTTATTGTCATTATGGCGCTGTGCCTCGGAGTGCTGCATGCCGAAGCGACGCTGCATGTCGGTCTCGGAGGGATTGCGGGGAGCGAAAATTTCCGTGTCAAGAACCCCGGAACGTCCGACCGTAAAACGTCGGCAACGCTGCAGGGCGTCCAGTTGAAGCTCGGGTACGGAAGTATCCGCTCCTACGCGGTCGAACTGGACCTGGGCTACGGCCGTTACGATAAGAACATTTTCTCCGAGCGCGACAGCGATTACGTCTATTTCGATATCAGCCTGATCAAGGCTTTCGATTTAGAATGGGGCTTCTACCCCTTCTTCAAACTCGGGTTTGGCACAGGAGAACTCGAGGTGCGCCGCACGGTGACGAAGTCGGTGAGTTCGGGCAGCTTCTTCGCCGGGCTGGGGGGCTACCTTCCCCTGGGGGCGGGTTTCGACCTTGAAGCCTCCGTGATTTACCGGGGGAAAAGCTGGGAAGACCTCGATATGATCAGCAACCAGACGGAGACGACGTCGTCGATCTTTGAGCCATACATCGGCATCAACTACCGTTTTTAGGAGAGGGCATGTATAGAGGGATTCTTTTGGGGACGCTACTGCTGCTGTCGGGATGCGGGGAGAACAGCAACACCCCGCTTGCCGGTGACATCGCTTCGCTTGCCGTGGAGGCGAATGCCACGACGTTTTATGCCACACAGAAAGTGCAGATGAGCGCCGTAGCGTCCTATACGAACGGCGTACCGGACAGCAACGCGACGGAGTTCGTCGAGTGGAGTGAATCAAACAGCTCCATCGCCTTTTTCAGTACAACAGATGCGGCGAGCAGCCCGGGGCTGCTGAGCGGCGGCGAATTCGGCGGAGACGTGGAGATCACGGGCAGCTACAAGCAGTTCTTCGACACCGCCGTTGTCCATGTCCATGCCCTCGCATCGGTCACCCTCTCCATCGAGAATAACGATACGAACCTTTCGCAGGAACAGACGTTGCAACTCAAGGCGCTGGGAACTTTTGATGATAACACGACGCTGGATGTGACCGAGAGCATGACATGGATTCTGGGCAACGCCGGGGAGAGCAACGCGACCCTGGAGCAGAATGGTACCCTCTACACGGGGGATGCCAACGGCACCCTCGATATCAACGTGACGCGCTACGACGTCAACGCATCGCTGACGGTCACCGTCACGCCGTAAGCAGCGCCAATGGCGTTGTCTTAAGCCTTCCCACTAACTTTTTCGCTAAATTCGGCCGGCTTGACCGTTGGCTATAATACGCGAGTTTTTTCAAATTCTATTCGAAACGGAGAATACCATGGGTGTACCACAGCCGGCTTTTTATATTTTCAAATGCGAGCAATCCTCTCCCCCGGGAATGCCGAAACCGTCATGCGTGAACCCGCAGACACAGGACCTTTTCCAGCATTTAGCAGGGACTTTGATGCAAAAGGGTATAATTGCGACTGTACAACCGGTACGTACAGCGTGTCTGAACCGCTGTAATGCCGGGCCGGTCATGCTGGTCGAACCGGGACACTTTATGTATTACGGTTTGACCAAAGACAAGATCGACCGCATCATCGATGAACACATCATCGGAGGGACGCCGGTCGCAGAATACATTATTCCGGACGAACTGTGGGACGCACCGATCTCGCCGGAAGCAATGCAGCAGCAGATGGGAAGATAAAACATACATGACGATCGAAATGCTTTACAGCAAAATTCACCGTGCCACCGTCACGGATGCGAACCTCAACTACGTCGGTTCCATCACGATTGACGAGGAACTCCTTGAGGCCTCCGCCATGCGGGTCGGCCAGAAAGTGGAGATCCTCAATATCAACAACGGTGAGCGTTTCTCAACCTACATTATCCTCGGTGAACGCGGCAAACGCGACATCTGCCTCAACGGGGCGGCGGCGCGCAAGGTGCACAAAGGGGATAAGGTCATCATCGTCGCCTATGCGACGTATGAAGAGCGTGAGTTGGAAACCTACAAGCCGACTGTCGTCCTCGTTGACGACGACAACGGCATCACGGATGTACTGCACGAGATCTAATGTTTGACAAAATGAACTTCGGCGAGATGGGCAAAATGCTCGAAGAGATGCAGGCGAAGGCCGCCGAATTCGAAGCGGAACTTGCCGAACGTACTTTCACCGTCAAAACGGGCGGGGGCATGGTACGGCTCGAGATGAACGGCAAGGGCGAGGCCGTCGACCTTGAGATCGACGATTCGCTGCTCGAGGACAAAGCCTCGCTGCAGATCCTGCTGATCGCGGCGATCAACGACGCGGTCAAGATGGTCGAAGACAACAAAAAACACTCCGCTATGGGGATGCTCGGCGGCATAAACCCCTTTGCCGGCAACTGACCCGGCATAACCTCCCTTTGTATAAAATCATGTTACCATTTCGCTATTAAACCGCACGGAAGACGTATGGAAGAGTTTGAACGCTTTTTACAGGACAATCTGCCCCGCGCGGAGAGTTTTCACCCCCACTATGACACCGCCCTCTCGCTGATGCTGACCGCCGGAGGCAAGCGCTTCCGCCCGGCGCTGCTGCTGGGGGTGGTGCGCTCGTTCAACCCGCTGCTGATCGATGCGGCCAACCATGCGGCGCTGGCCATCGAGATGCTGCACACCTATTCGCTGATCCACGACGACCTGCCGGCGATGGACGACGCGGACCTGCGCCGCGGTTTCCCGACCCTGCATACCCGCTATGACGAGGTGACGGCGATCCTCGTCGGCGACGCCCTCAACACCCATGCGTTCGAAGTGCTTTCCGAGGCGCCTTTTTCGGACCGGACACGGGTGAAACTGATCAACCTGCTCGCCAAGAACGGCGGCAGTGACGGGATGGTGCTCGGGCAGGCGATCGACTGCACCTTCGAGCATACGAAGCTCGCCCTGGATGAGGTGAAGTTCCTGCATACGAACAAAACGGCGAAGCTGATCGCGTGCGCCCTGCAGATGGGAGCGGTCATTGCCGGCCAGAAGGCGCTCGAAGCGCCGCTGTACGGTTTCGGGATCGACCTGGGACTGCTCTTCCAGATCCAGGACGACATCCTCGACGTGACCCAAACGAGCGAAGAGGCGGGCAAAACGACGAACAACGACGAGGCGAAGAACAGCTTCGTGACCCTCCTGGGCCTTGACGGCGCCATGGCGGAGGCCGACAAGCTGGCCGACGACCTGACCGAACGGCTCAAAAGCTTCGATGAGCGTTTGTATAACGAACTCTCACCGATGCTTTTGAAATATATAAAGCGCCACAAGTGACGTCGGGGCCGCTGCCGAAGCGGACACAGCGTCAGCGTGGTTGCCGGGGCTTTCAAGGAAACATCGCTTTGCGAGCGGTACCCTTGTTTCGCTTCGGTGACGTGTAAAGTAGATTAACGTTGAGCTATATCAATCGACATAAATGAATTCAACAAGGATGACAATGAGCGACAATACGATGCGCGCCAAAATGGCGAATACGATCCGTTTCCTTGCGGCCGACATGGTCCAGAAGGCGAACTCCGGCCACCCGGGTGCCCCGATGGGTCTTGCGGACATCGCCGTCGTGCTTTCCGAGCACCTCAACCACAACCCCAAGAACCCGAAGTGGCTCAACCGTGACCGCCTCGTCTTCTCCGGCGGCCATGCGACGGGCCTGATCTATTCGCTCTATTACCTCTGGGGATACGGGCTCGAGATCGAGGACCTTAAACAGTTCCGCCAGCTTGATTCCAAAACGCCGGGCCACCCGGAGTACGGCCATACGGAGGGGATCGAGATCACGACCGGCCCGCTGGGGCAGGGTGTCGCGAACGCCGTCGGTTTCGCGATGGCCTCCAAATACGTCGGCGCGCAGGTGAACTCCGAGACGGCCAAAGTGATTGACCACCATGTCTACTGTCTCTGCGGCGACGGTGACCTGGAAGAGGGGATCAGCTACGAGGCGTGTTCCATCGCAGGCCACAACCAGCTCGATAACCTGATCCTCATCTACGACTCCAACCGTATCACGATCGAGGGTTCTACGGAGCTCAGCCTCAGCGAGAACGTCGCGCAGCGTTTCGAATCGCAGGGGTGGGATGTGCTTGAAGTGGACGGGCACGACTACGAGGCGATCGATGCGGTGATCACCGAGGCGAAAACGCGCACGAAGCCTGTGCTCGTCATTGCCGATACGACGATCGCCAAAGGGGCGTGTGAGATGGAAGGCTCCCACCACTCCCACGGCGCGCCACTGGGCGAGGAGATTATCTGCGAGGCGAAAACGAACTGCGGGTTCAACCCCAATGAAGCCTTCCAGGTCGACGAAGACGTCCTGGCCCGTTTCCGTTGTGCCGTCGAAGCAGGCGACCTGGCCGAGCGCGAGTGGAAACACCGCCTCGCGACTCTGCCGCTGGTCGAGCAGAACGAAGCGCTGGGCGCCCTGAGCAACCCTGACTTTACCCGCATCCAGTGGCCCGAATTCGACAAGGCCGACGCAACGCGCAGCACGAACGGGAAGATCCTCAATGCCGTGGCAAAGGCGATCCCCGGTTTCCTCGGCGGTTCGGCGGACCTCGGACCGTCCAACAAGACGGAGCTCAAAGACCTCGGCGAGTTCCCCCGCGGCAAGAACATTCACTTCGGTATCCGCGAACACGCGATGGGAGCGATCACGAACGCGATGGCGCTCTACGGCCCGCTGATGCCCTTCAGCGCGACCTTCTTCGTCTTCAGCGATTACATGAAGCCGGCGGCGCGTATCGCGGCGCTGAGCGGCATCCAGCAGTTCTTTATCTGGACCCACGACAGCATCGGCGTCGGCGAAGACGGCCCGACCCACCAGCCGATCGAACACCTGGGACAGTTCCGCGCGCTGCCGAACTTCTATGTCTGGCGCCCGGCGGACGGCAACGAGAACGTCGAGGCCTGGAAGTGGGCGTTGGCCAAAACGGACGCGCCGTCCGCCTTCGTCTGTTCACGTCAGAACCTTCCGCTGCTCGACGCCCCGGCAAAGGGGAGCGCGGCGCAGGGCGGTTACCTGCTGAGCGAGGAGGCCGATGCGACGATGACGCTGATGGCGTCAGGTTCGGAAGTCGGGCTGGCCGTTGAGGTCAAAGCGCAACTGGCGGCGAAGGGTGTCAAAGCCAACGTGGTCAGCGTCCCGTGTTTCGACCTTCTCCTCGAGCAGGATGCCGCCTATATCGACGGTATCATCAAGCCGGGGACAAAGCGCGTCGCCATCGAAGCGGCCCGGGGCATGGAGTGGTACCGCTTCGCCGATACGGTGATCGGCATGGACTCTTTCGGCGCCAGCGCACCGGCCGGCGAACTTTTCAAGAAGTTCGGCTTTACCGCAGACGCGGTCACCGCGCAGCTCTCATAACTTCCGGCGCCTGGGGGCGCTTTACCCCCCTTTTTAACATTTCGTCTTATAATAACCCCTATTATCACGTGGGAAGGGACGCATGCTCCGTACAATCTTCATCGCATTACTGCTGTCGTTGCATGCCGTTGCAGGCGGTATCGTATTGGATGCCTCGCAGCGCGGCGCGATCAATATTGTTCCCCACAGCACGTACCTGATCGAAACCAACACGTCGTTTTCGCCCGAAACGATCCTGAAACAGACGGCGCGGTTCAAACCGGCAGGGAACGCCATCTACAACTTCGGTTTCGTCGAGAAGCCCATCTGGATACAGTTCGCGCTCACCCGTCCCGTGGAGGACCAAACCGAGTGGATCCTCAGCATCGGGAACTCCCACATTGACGAATATACCCTCTACCGCATTGATGCGGACGGCTTGACGCGGCTGAGCCGAGACGGCGATACGGTCAATGCGCCGCGCGCCTATGCCAGCCGTTTGTTCTGGGAAAAACTGCCCCTGACGGAGGGAACGACCTCCTACCTTCTTCAGGTCAAGACACAGGGGGCCCTGCAGATTCCCCTGACGGTTGAGCAGCTTTCGGGAGCGTATCGGGACGAGTCCTTTTCCAACCTGCTTTTCGGGCTCTTTTACGGGGTCATGCTACTGCTGCTTGTCTACAACATGGTGCTGTACATCTTCGTCCGCGAGATCCACTATTTTAACTATCTCGCCTTTTTGGCCAGTTACATGCTCTTCCAGCTCAATTTCGACGGATTGGGGCCGGAGTGGCTCTGGCCGGGCAATGTCTGGATGGCGAACAGCGGCCTGGCATTTTTCATCTTTTTCTCGGCGATGTTCGGGTTCCGCTTCGCCCGCTACTTCCTGGTGCTGAAACGTTATGCCCCGCAGGCGGAACGCATTATCGCGTTTGCGGAGTTCCTCTCCTTCCTGGGGGTGCTCTCCGTCTTGCTGCTCGATTACCACACGGCGGTCACGGCGGCGGCGGTGTGGAGCGCGATCATCCCCTGGGTGTTGATCTACGCCGGGATTAAAGTACTTCCCAACTACCACGCCGCCCGCTACTACCTCGCCGGCTGGATCGTGTTTCTGCTGGCGACCATCCTCGTCGCGCTGAACCAGCTTGGCGTGGTGCCGACGCACCCGGTGATGCTCTATACGCAGCAGGCCGGTTCGCTGATCCAGATGATCCTGCTCTCCTTCGCCCTGGCGGATCGCATCAATATGATGAAACATGAGCACCTGGCGAAACTGCGGGAGTTCAACGAACAGCTCCAGGCGAAGATCGCCCTCAAGGTCGATGAACTCCGCGAGAAGGACCGGATCATGATCCTGCAGTCGCGGCAGGCGGCTATGGGGGAGATGATCGAGAATATCGCCCACCAGTGGCGGCAGCCCCTCAACCAGCTCTCCCTGATCCAGAGCAATATCTTCTTTGAATACCAGTTGGGGAACCTCAGCGAGAAGAAGATGCAGACTTACCAGGAGCAGTCCGAGACGCTGATGGAGTATATGACGCATACGATTGACGATTTCCGCAACTTCTTCATGCCGAACCGGGCGCGGGAAAATTTCTGCATCTGCGGTGCCATCGAAAAGGTGCTGGAGCTCTTCAGACCGACATTGAACCGCTACAATATCGGCATCGATCTCAAATGTGACGGACGGCCGGGGGCACTGGGGCATGAGAACGAATTCTCCCAGGTGATGCTCAATCTTCTGAACAATGCGAAAGACGCCATGCTCGAACACGGGACGAAAAAGCCGCAGGTCACCATCCGCGTACAGACGGGCGGAACGATGATCATGGTGGCCGTCTGCGACAACGGCGGCGGGGTGGCCGATGATATCATCGACCGGGTCTTCGATCCCTACTTCACGACAAAGTTCAAGTCCCAGGGAACGGGGATAGGGCTCTACATGGTCAAGACGATTATGGAGAAGAGCATGAACGGGGGCGTCAGCGTCCAGAACCGCGGTGCCGGAGCCTGCTTTATACTCGAACTGCCGCAAAAGGAGCATGATGCGAAATGAGACACTGCTTCAGTTTTTGAAGCGCGAATCCGCGATCGGCGTGCTGCTGATCGTTTCGACGGTGATGGCGCTGGCGATGGCCAACTCCCCGCTGCACAGTTTTTACAGCTATTTTCTCAGTATCCCCGTCGTGATCAGTTTCGACGAATTCGCGATCGCCAAGCCGCTGCTGCTCTGGATCAACGACGGTCTGATGGCGGTCTTCTTTTTCATGGTGGGACTCGAGATCAAACGCGAGGTGCTGGAGGGGAGTCTACAGGAACGCTCCAAGGTCGCGCTGCCGGCCTTCGCCGCCCTCGGCGGGATGCTTGTCCCAGCCCTGATCTACGGCATGTTGAATGCCGGCGATGAAGGGGCGATGAAGGGGTGGGCGATTCCGATGGCGACGGACATCGCGTTTGCACTGGGCATCTTGTCGCTGCTGGGCAGCCGGGTACCGCCGGCACTGAAGGTCTTTTTACTGGCCCTGGCGATTATCGACGACCTTGGGGCTATCATCGTGATCGCGCTCTTTTACGGGCACGGACTCTCCCTGGCCGCACTCGGCACCGCGATGACGATGGCGCTGATCCTGCTGTTTATGAACCTGCGTGGTGTGACGAACAATACGTTTTACATTCTGATCGGGCTGATCATGTGGGCCGCCGTGCTGAAATCAGGGGTGCATGCCACCATTGCGGGGGTCGTGCTGGGGCTGCTGATCCCCCTGCGCGGCAACCGGGAGAGTTTCCACGATCTGGAGCACTCCCTGCATGCGCCGGTCAATTACATCATCCTTCCCCTTTTCGCGTTCGTCAACACGGGGGTCAGTTTCGGCAGCGTTTCCGCAAGCGACTTCGCGCACTCCGTCACCGTCGGTATCGCGGCGGGGCTCTTTTTCGGCAAAAGCATCGGCATCTTTCTCTTCAGCCGGCTGGCCGTGGCGCTACGGCTTGGTAAACTCCCCGAGGGGGTGACGAACGCACAGCTTTTCGGAGTCGCCATTCTCGGCGGGATCGGTTTCACGATGAGTCTTTTTATCGGTTCGCTGGCGTTCGAATGCAGCGAAGGGGTCTGCTTTTCGCTGGTCGATGAGCGGATCGGGATTTTGATGGGGTCGCTGGTTTCGGGCGTCGTGGGGGCGCTTTACCTGTCGGCGGTTTTGAACAAGACGAAGCGGGAGGAGACGCCGGAGGGCTGAAGTGATTACGCCTCCGGCGTACTCACCAGGGAGACGGCGCTGCCGCTCCGCCAGACGAAGCGTGTCGGGATAAAGCGTACCTCGGCTTCTTGGGCGACGGCACTGCAGGCTTCGTCAAGCATGATAAAGCCGTTCGAGAGGGCCAGGGGCGTGATCATCCCCGGTGCGAACTTCTCGCAGACGGTGAAGTGGTTTCCGTCATAATAGCCCGGCAGCAGCGTCCGGCGGCCCGGGCGGACGTTGTAGGCGTGTTTCATCCTGGCCGTGATGCTGTTGTGGAAGGGGGCGTTTGTCCCGCTGAGCGAGGCGATCAGGGCCTGTCCGAACAGTTCAAAACAGAGTGCGGCCGCCATCGGGTTACCCGGCAGGTTGAGCACCAGCGTGTCGCCGATGGTGCCGACCGTCGTCGGTTTCCCCGGCTTGAGGTCGACCTTTTCAAAAAGCGGTATGAAGCTGAAGTGGGTGAACGCCTCCTTGGTGTAGTCCGCGTCCCCGACACTGACGCCGCCGCTGGTAATGATGAGGTCACTCTGCAAAGCACTGTCGATATGTTCGAGCAGGGCGTCGAGCGTATCGGCCGCCGTCCCGACGAAATGAACGTCGCACTCCAGCTCCGCCGCCCGGGCCGCAAAGGTCGGGGAGTTGGTGTTGTAGAGCTGGTAGGGGGCGACCTGCTCGTGATGCATCTTCAATTCACTCCCCGAGGCGAAAATGGCGACCCTCGGACGGTGGTAGACGCAGACGTGGGTGATCCCCTGGGATGCAAGCAGGGTGATGTGGTAGGCCGAGAGGGTATCGCCCGTTGTTAGCAGCGTGTCGTCGGTCTGGATATCCTCGCCGCAGAGCCGGATGTGCTGGCCCGCTCTCAAAGGCGAGGGGAGGGTGACGTGTTCGCCTTCGACGGTGACCTCCTCGATGGGGACGATGCACTCGGTCCCTTCGGGAATACGCGCCCCGGTCATAATCCGTGCGGCCTGGCCCTCCGCGATACGGATCTGTTCCCGGTCTCCCGCAAAGATCGTATGCTCGGCGAGCACGCGTTTGCCCGAATCGGAGGAGATAACGGCGTACCCGTCCATGGCGGAGTTGTCGAAGGGGGGAAGGTTGTAGCGGGCCGTGACGTCCTGGGCCAGCACCCGACCGATGGCCTCCTCGATGGGAATGAATTCGCGGCGCAGCTTCGGACGGTGGGCGTGAATGCGCGCGAGGGCTTCTTCGACGGTAACGGGCATGGATAGACTCTTTTTTGGTTCGATTATAGATAAAGTGGGGTAAAATCCGGATTATGGAAACAATGTACAGCATGAGTCTGCAGCTTCATTTCGGGTTTGTCCTGGTGTGGCTCGGCATAATCGTCTTCAACGCCGCCATGCTCCAGTTCGCGGTGCAGGCCCCTGATTACGTCCGGCGTGCACGGATCGTCATGCCTTTTTCGGTGATGGCGATCGCGGCGATGGCGTTCACCGGTGTCGTCATGATGGCGGCGAAGCATCTGGCTTTCAGCCTCGAGAACATCGCGATGATCATGATCACCGTCGTTCTGATTGTGCTCGAAGCACGTCGTTACAAAACCGTCCGGCGGCTGCGGACAAAACTGCCCGAGGCGCTCTTACTCTACCGGCCATTCGCCCTGAAGCTGCTGGGGGCGGAGTTCGTTCTGACGATGCTGATGACGCTCTGGATGTCCCTTCTGTGAGATTCCTCTTCCACGACGAGGCGGGGGCGAGGCAGCTCACCCTCAAGGGGGAGGCCTACAAATACATTGTCAAAGTCAGACGCCACGGCGTCGGCGACAGCGTCGCCCTGCGCCACCCCGAAAAGAGCGGGACGCTGTACACCTACCGTCTCGAACAGAGCGATGGCCGGCGGGCGGAGCTGCTGCTGGTATCGGAAGCGTCCCGTGTGATTGCGGCGGCGCGTCCGCTGCATATCGGATGGTGTACTATCGACCCGAAATCCGTCGAGAAGGTGTTGCCGCAGCTCAACGAGATGGGGGTGGGGAAGATTACCTTTATCGCCTGCGACCGCAGCCAGCGGCAGTTCCGGCCCGATTTCGAGCGCTTAAACCGCATCCTTGAGGCTTCCATGCAGCAGTGCGGACGCAGCGAGTGGATGGCGCTGGAGACGACGGATTCGCTCGAAAGTTTCATAGCGGCGAACCCCCAGACGGCCGTCATGGATTTCACCGAAGAGCGACTGGTGGATACGGCGGGCATTGATACGGTGCTGATCGGCTGCGAAGGGGGCTTCAGCGAGGCGGAACGGGCCCTGCTGGCGTCATGCCGGACACTCCGTTTTGATACGCCGTTCATCCTCCGTTCGGAGAGCGCCGCCGTCGCCGTGGCGGCCAAGGTCCTGCTTTAAGGGGGGAACCCCCTAGATGTAACAGGCCCCCATATAGTTGTACTTTTGCGGCAGTTCATTGTAGCCGCTTCCCTGAAGCAGATGCATTTTGGTCAGCATAACCGGTATCAGTTGTGTTAAAAAGTCCCGCAATATTGTCTGAACCTGCCCGAGTTCACCGGAGCTCAGCGGAAGGTTTTTGTCCCGCCACAAGGGTGAAGAAGCGACCTCCGAATATTTGACACAGCCTGAAATGGCATCGGGGTCCTGGTTGTTATCGGTGATTCTGACCGCTTCCAGTGTTTTGGTGTCATAGAGCCCGAAGTTAAGCCCGTCGAGCAGGAACAGATCATTCTCTTTAAATCGTAGAATCTGTCTGACTCTGAAATTTGGGTTCATCCAGCCTTTGATGATCAGCACGTAATCAATCTTCTTCTGCAACAGGGTCTTTTGAATCTTCTCCATGAGCATATCGGCGTTGATGAAGTACCCTTTTTCGGCCACGATCGATTTGCGCTTTGCCATGTCCAATATCTTGCCCTTGGAGAGATGCAGGTCAACGACCGTCATCGGGGAGTACAGATCGATTTTCTTTGCGACGTTCTTATAGACGAGGTCATAGAGGTCCCAGGATGAAATGTCATATTCAAAGGAGGTGTTCTCGAAAACCGTTACCCCGAAATACTCGGACACAAGCGTTTCCTCAAAAAGGGGGATAACGGCAAGACGCGTCTGCTTCACGAGTTTCTCACGCGGGACGGGTTTGGTAAAACATCCTGTCAGGATAACGGAGAGGAGGAACATCAATGCAAAGGCGACAAATTTCACGTGGTTACCTCTATGGAGTGATATCTATCACAATAATACCTGATAAAACTATTTTTTAACTAAAAAATACATAATTTACAATTATAAGGGCGCGCGTATGGAGCGGGACTTGAAGCGTCCGGCTTTATTCGGTATAATTGCGGTCTTAAAATCCGCACCCGTACGGATTTAAAAAATATACCGATATACGTACAGAGCGTGTATCAAAAGGCTTTAAGATGAAAAAAGGGATTCACCCGGAATACATGGCTTGCACGGTCACTTGCGCCTGCGGCAACACATTTGAGACAAAAAGCACGAAAGATGCGATGCGTATCGACATCTGTAACGAGTGCCACCCGTTCTTCACCGGTTCCGAGCGCCAGGTAGACACTGCCGGACGTATCGAGAAGTTCAAGCAGCGTTACAATATGAAATAAAACGTTGCAGGCGTCAACGCCTTGCAACGTCAGCGGGTCCGCTGGCACAGCAGGCCCCGTACCCCGGAGGGCACTTCCTTCGGGCGCGCGCCCTTGGCGCTTTTCCCTCTTTTGTTTACCTGATAAAGGTCCTTGAATATGCTTACCCTTGTTCCCACCCCGATCGGAAATATTGCTGACATTTCACTGCGTGCGATGGATGCGCTGGTCACTGCGGACGTCCTGCTCTGCGAAGATACCCGTGTCACGAAGAAGCTGCTGCACCTGCTCAAAGAGCGTTACGGCAAGGAGGCAGGAAAAGAACAGTCGTTCATATCCGTCCACTCCCACAGCGAGCACCGTTTTCTTGAGAAAACCGACCCGTCGTTTTTTGAACAGAACGTTGTTTATGCCAGCGATGCGGGGATGCCGGGGGTGAGCGACCCGGGGCAGATGCTGGTGCGCTACTGCATTGACCACGGCATCGCCTATGACGTGCTCCCGGGGGCGAATGCCGTCTTGACGGCATTCGCCGCCAGCGGTTTTGCCGAAACGCAGATGCTCTTTTTCGGCTTTCTCCCCCACAAAGGCAGCGACAGGTCCGGGGCGCTCGCGCGGGCGCTCTACAACGGCTATACGACGGTCCTGTACGAATCCCCGCACCGTTTGGAAAAGCTTTTGAACGAAATCGCCGACACTGAGCCGTCGCGCCGGATTTTTGCCGCCAAAGAGTTGACGAAAATGCATCAGCGCTACCTGCACGGGACGGCGGCGGAACTCCTCGAAACCCTTGGCGGTCACTACAAAGGGGAGTGGGTCGTCGTGATCGAGGCGGGGGAACTCCGTGACGCGACCTTTACGGAAAAAGAGATTCTTGCACTTGACCTTCCGAAGAAAGCAGCGGCGAAGCTGATCGCGAAACTGACGGGTGAAACTCCCAAAAGCTGTTATCAAAGGTTACTGGATACCGGTAAATAACACACACCTTCCCGAAGCTAATTTCTGCGCAGATAACAATCCATTTCTAACAGAAAATTGGTTACAATCCATGCATGTTGATATATGGAAAGCAACCGGTTTACTATCTGATCTCCCGGCACCCCGAGAAGATCGAGACGCTTTACCTCGCCAAAGAGCTGGAGGCGAAAGAGTATAACCGTCTGATGCGTATGGGGTTTGCGGTGAAGCGCATCCCCCCGGATGCGGCGCAAAAGATGAGCCGCAGCGGCAACCATCAGGGCTTCCTGGCGGAAACGGCTGCATTGGAGCCGACGCCATTGAACACGCTGGCGGGAAAGGAGTTCGTTGTCGTGCTCTGCGGGATCACCGATGTCGGCAACATCGGTGCCATCGCCCGCAGTGCCTATGCCCTCGGTGCGGACGGCCTCGTCGTCACCGGGATCAAATCCCTCGCCCTGGAACCGGTCGTGCGCAGTTCGACCGGCGCGCTTTTCGACCTCCCCTTTAACGTGACCACGAACCTGTATGATGCTTTGACCGAACTCAAGAACAGAGGGCACCGTCTTTACGGCGCCGTTATGGAGGGCGAAGACGTGCGTACCCTTGCCTTTGAGGGCAAAAGGGCACTCTTGCTTGGCAACGAGGGTGAGGGTATCCCGGCCCGGGCCGTCCGCCGGCTGGACCAGGGGGTGCGCATCGCCATGGCGCACGGGTTCGATTCGCTCAACGTCAGCGCGGCGGGTGCAATTTTAATGGAGAGGATGCGTACGGCATGAATACGGTATCGGTGATCGAAACGCTAAAACAGATCGGTATTGCCGATCTCAGCATGCGGACCCACATTTCGACCGACAATATGCAAAAGCTGTTGGAGGGGGATTTCGACGCCTTTTCGGCCATTCAGTTTAACGGGTTCGTCACAATCATCGAACGGGAGTTTGATGTTGACCTGACCGAGTGGCGGCAGCAGTTCGCTGCTTCCGGCCCAGCCCCATTGGAGCCTCTGGCGGCATCTGAAGAGGACCCTTTTGCCAACGTGGCCAAGTCCAAAAAACGCCATCGTCTGACGGTCGCGGCACTGGTCGCGGCGCTGCTGGCCGTGATCGTCGTGACCTATCTTGTTCTCGGCACCGGCGGGAAAACGGAAAAGTTCGAACTGAACAATACGGCGATTGATCAGGCGCGGGCGACTATGGCCGCCATGAATACGACAACGGCGCCGAGTACGCTCGCCGAAGCCGATGCGATCCAGGATGCGCACCAGAACATCGCGGCGGAGCCGAATGCCACCGTTGCGGAGGAGAATGCTTCAGTGGCAGCGGCGAAGGCGCTCCCGGTTGAAAGCAGCGTCTATGAAGACGTGATTCTTCGGCCTATCAGTACATCGATATGGCTCGGCGTCATTGACGCGCAAACCCATAAGCGAAGCGTTTATACGACCGAAGAGCCCGTTCGGCTTGACGGAACGAAAGCGTGGCTGATCGTGACGGGCCACGGATACTTTTCCCTCGACTGCGGAGGGAAAGAGTTGCACTTTAAGCAAAGCGAGCGGGTCCTGCTGGAGTATAACGAGGGTGTATGCCGCGAGCTTGACGAAACGGAATTCAGAGCGCGCAACAAGGGACAGGTGTGGTAAAAAAGATCGTTTTTCTGCTGGGCATCGCCCTGTCGGCGTGGGCACAGACACCGCTGCTTGAGAAGGTGAGCTCGCTGATCGGAGAGCAGACGTACAGCCGGAACGAGGCCTTTGTCAAGATCATCTTCGCCGACCGCAGCCGCTTTGTGCAGGGGGATCGGATCGATGTCGTCAAAGTCGTGGATACCCTCAAGGAGAACGGCCTGCTTTCGCTCTTTTACAAGCGGCCCAAAACGCTGGAGCTGACCTTCGAAACGAACGGAAGCCCGCAGTTCTTTATGATGCTGATGAACGAGACGCTCCGGGGCATGGGGTATACCCACTACCTGACGGATTCGGCGATGCTGACCAACGCCGGCTACAGCTGGCGTATCAAGATGCAGTCCGAATACGCTACCGATCCGACTGCCCTGCAGCAGGCGCTGTCGCGCAGAGGGTGCGGCATCCTCGATATCGAACGCAACAGTGATACGCAGTGGCGTTATTTTATCGATATGAGTGCCGCGCATTTGGAACTGACACCGCTGGAAGTGGGAAAGAAGATCCGGATGAAGCGGCTGGTCTACCCGCGCTGGCTGGATGTTTCCAAAGCGGGCAGCCTCACCCTTTGGAGCCTGTCAGGAAATAACTGGTATCCTTACATTGCATTTTACGACGACGATTTGCGCCTGCTCAAGCTCTACAAAAGGGACAAGCGAACCCGGCAGATCACCATCAACCTTCCCCGAGGCTGCGCCTACGTGAAGATTGCGGATCTTTACAGCCGGAAGAACATGAATGCAGGCCTGAGTGTGAAAGCGCAATAGTCGCATTTAGGATAAAAAAACAATGTTTGACGAAATCCAGTTTGACCGCATCCGCCGTCTCCCGAAGTACGTTTTTGCTGAAGTGAACGACCTGAAAATGGCCGAACGCCGTGCCGGGGCGGATGTCATTGATTTCAGTATGGGCAATCCTGACGGCGACACGCCGGAACATATCCGCGACAAGATGGTCGAATCGGTCATGAAGACGAAAACCCAGGGTTATTCCCAGTCCAAAGGGATCTATAAGCTCCGCCTGGCGATCTGCGACTGGTACAAGCGCCGCTATGACGTCGAGCTCGATCCGGAGACCGAAGCGGTTGCCACGATGGGCTCCAAAGAGGGGTACGCCCACCTGGCTTATGCCATCACCAACCCCGGCGACGTCGCCGTCGTCCCGGACCCGACCTATCCGATCCACTCCTACGCCTTCATCCTTGCCGGCGGCAGCGTGCAGAAGATGCCGTTGATCTTCGACGAGGATTACAACGTGGACGAAGACGCCTTTTTCGAACACCTCGAGACGGCCTTCAAAGATGCCTTCCCGAAACCGAAATACGTGGTCGTCAACTTCCCGCACAACCCCTCCACGGCAACGGTGACGCCGGCGTTCTACGAGCGCATCGTCGCGATGGCGAAGCGCGAACGCTTCTACGTCATTTCCGATATCGCCTACGGCGACATCACCTTCGACGGCTACAAAACTCCTTCCATCATGAGCGTTGAAGGGGCCAAGGACGTGGCGGTCGAGTCGTTCACGCTCTCCAAGAGTTACAACATGGCG
Source organism: Thiomicrolovo immobilis (assembly GCF_039645955.1). Lineage (GTDB taxonomy): Bacteria > Campylobacterota > Campylobacteria > Campylobacterales > Sulfurimonadaceae > Thiomicrolovo > Thiomicrolovo diazotrophicus. The sequence goes on along the minus strand of NZ_CP147916.1, from coordinate 2,300,454 downwards.
GGATGGCGCGTCGGGTTCTTTGTCGGGAACAAGAAACTGATCGGCGCCCTGCAGAAGATCAAAAGCTGGCTGGACTACGGGATGTTTACCCCGATCCAGGTCGCGGCGACCGTCGCATTGAACGGCGATCAGAGCTGCGTGGACGAGATCACCCATAAGTACGACATCCGCCAGGATGTGCTGATCGATGCCTTTAACCGGGCGGGGTGGCCGGTCCGCCGCAACCGCGCTTCCATGTTCGTCTGGGCGAAGATCCCCGACTGCGCGGCGCACCTGGGGTCGCTCGAATTCGCCAAACGCCTCCTGGTCGAGGCGCAGGTCGCGGTCGCACCGGGCATCGGTTTCGGCGAATACGGCGAAGGGTATGTCCGTATTGCGCTGATCGAGAACGACAAGCGCATCCGCCAGGCGGCAAAGAACATCAAGCAGTTCTTGAAGCAGTTCGAGGAGAAGGCCGATGCTTAAAGTCGGCGTGATCGGTGTCGGGACCGTCGGCACCGCGGTGGTTCAGATCCTCGAAGACAATAAGGAGATGATCACGGCGCGGGCCGGGACGGAAGTTGTCGTCAAAACGGGTGTCGTCCGTACCCTGAACAAAGAGCGCGGGATCGATATCGCGCTCACCAGTGACCCCTACGAGGTCGTCAACGACCCGGAGATCGATATCGTCGTGGAATTGATGGGGGGCGTTGAAGGCCCCTTTGATGTCGTCAAAAAGGCGTTGGAGAACGGCAAGGCGGTCGTCACGGCGAACAAGGCCCTGTTGGCGTACCACCGCTATGAGCTCCAGGAGCTGGCCGGGGATCTTGCCTTCGAGTACGAAGCGAGCGTTGCCGGCGGTATCCCCATCATCAACGCCCTGCGCGACGGCCTTTCGGCGAATCACATCGAGAGCATCAAGGGGATTATGAACGGTACCTGCAACTACATGCTCACGAAAATGACGGAGGAGGGTGTCGCCTTTGACGCCATCCTCAAAGAGTCGCAGGAGCTCGGCTATGCCGAGGCGGACCCGACCTTCGACATCGGCGGCTTCGATGCGGCGCACAAGCTGCTGATCCTCGCCTCCATTGCCTACGGGATCGATGTCAAACCCGAGGATATCCTGATCGAGGGGATCGAGTCCGTCACCCAGGAGGACATCGCCTTTGCCAAGGAGTTCGGATACGCGGTTAAACTGCTGGGCATCGCCAAGCGCGACGGCGATGCCGTCGAACTGCGGGTGCATGCGGCCCTGATCAGCAAGGAGCAGATGATCGCGAAGATCGACGGCGTGATGAACGGCGTCAGCGTCATCGGCGACCGCGTCGGTGAAACCCTCTATTACGGACCGGGTGCCGGCGGAGACGCGACGGCGAGCGCCGTTGTCGCCAATATCATCGACATCGCCCGGGCCGGGGGGAAACGTTCGCCGATGCTCGGCTACAACACTCTGCTGGAACATGGGCTGAGACTGCGCCCGAGCGACGAGATCGAGACCAAGTATTACCTGCGTATCCGCGTTGAGGACCGTCCGGGTGTCCTGGCCAAGATCACCCAGCTCTTCGGCGAGTTTGAGATCTCCATTGAGACGATGCTGCAGCGTCCCGCTTCCGGCGGCTATGCGAACCTGCTCTTCTCGACGCACTGCGCGGTCGAAGGCAATATGAAAGAGGTCCTCTCCCAGATCGAAGGGCTCTCCTTCGTCATGGCGAAGCCGGTCATGATCCGGATCGTCTAAACCTTTACCATCTGCTTTTCAGCCGCTTTCAACACGAAGTGGCCCCTCGTCACTCTTTGTGCGCTTTACGACTCTTTAAGCAGCATCAGTCCCCGAACGAATAGAAAAAGGACGAAGGCAACCGCGCCGACGGGCGGCAGTACGAAGGTCAGCAGCGCCAGCAGGCCGGTATAGAGCTTTTTGCCGCCCGTCATAAGGTAGCTGCCGTAGCCGACGCCGGCGGTGAGGGCGAGCCAGGCGAGAAAGAGGAAGAGGGTACTGCTCTGCTCCATCAGGGGCAGGAGACGCTCAAAGAGCTGGATAAGCAGGTAGACGACAGGGAGGCTCAGCCAGGCAATGGCAAAGAGCGGGATGAGTGTCCGCGTGAATGAACGGGTACGCGCCCAGAGTGCCGCCACGAAGAGCAGGGCGCCGGCGGTGTGCACTGTGACAAGCATCCAGACGGTTTTGATATGGGACGCCTTGTCCGCCCCGGTCAGGGCGTGATGCAATTTCAGTGTCTTGTAGTGGGCGAATTCGGCTCCGAAGGTGTAGAGGATACCGCTGAGGGCGACCAGAGCGACCAGGGCGATCCCCTGGAAGAGCGTTGCCTGCCGGCTTGATTGCCGTGCGATGAAGAGCATGGCGTACCCTATTCCCAGCAATGAAATGGCGAGAAGCGGCAGGGCGCCGTAGCGTATCAGGGGGAGATGGACCACGGCGAGGCTGGCGATACCGACGGCGTAGGCGAAGGCCCCCATCTCCAGAAGTTTTTGACGTTCCTGCAGACTGTTATTCATCTAATGTATCTCTCTTTTTGGATTTATTATACTATGTTGAAACAATATGTCATATGAGGTCAGGGTACAGCAGATTAAGCCCCCAACCGCTAGACTTTTTTAAAAATTTCAGGTGCACGTCAGCGACGTGTGCTTACCAGGATTGAACATGGGCAATTCGGTCAAAGTGATCGACAGCGTCTGTACCTACTGCGGCGTCGGCTGTGATATCGAAGGGCATGTCGAGGAGAACCAGATCGTCAAGATCGGCGCCTCGGCGGACGGCTATGTTTCGCAGGGCAAGCTCTGCATCAAGGGCAAATACGGTTTTGACTTCGTCAGTGACGCCAACCGTCTCCGCACTCCGCGGATCCGCAAAAGCTTCCTGGCGAAGAACCCGGCGATTGCCGAGGCGTTCGGCGGAAAACTGCGCGACTTCGACGAGACCTGGTTCGAGTGCGATGTCGATACCGCGGTGAGTGCGGCGGCGATGAAGCTGCGGGAGATCCAGTCGAAACACGGCGAAAAGAGCTTCTGCGCGATCGGCGGGGCGCGTACCAGTTGCGAGAGCGCCTACCTTTTCCAGAAGTTCACCCGCCATACGATGAACTCCCCCCATGTCGACAACTGTGCCCGCGTCTGCCACAGCCCCAGTCTCAAGGGGATGCGTACGACGATCGGCGAGGGGGCGGCGACGAACCCCTATAACGACATCTACGAAACGGAGTTTATGGTCGTCATCGGTTCGAATACGACCGAGGCGCACCCCATCGTCGCCAACCGCATCGTCGAGGCGGCGCAGAAGCACCACAACCTCGCCGTCATCGACGTGCGTGACATTAAGCTGATGAAGTTCGCCAAGCACAAGGCGATTATCCCCCACGAGGCGAACCTGCTCATTCTCAACATGATGGCACGGGTCATCATCGAAGAGGAGCTCTACAACGAAGCGTTCATCGGAACACGCACGAAGTGGTTCGAGGAGTACAAAGAGAAGATTCTGGGTGACCCCTATACGGACCCGGACTATTTCAAGCAGGTCAGCGGTTTCGAGCACCTCGCCAAGCTGATCCCGAACATCGCCCGAGAATACGCCGTGAAGAAGTCGATGATCTTCTGGGGGCTGGGGATTACCGAACACCTCGACGGCTCCTACGCGGTCATGGCGATCACCCACCTCGCACTGCTGACGGGGAACATCGGCCAGACCGGGGCGGGGCTGATGCCGCTGCGCGGCCAGAACAACGTCCAGGGCGCCTGCGACATGGGGTGTCTGCCCTACTACGACCCCGATTACCAAAAGCCCAAGGAAGAGGGGCTCATGACGCCGCAGCTCGTCGACGCGATGCTTGAGGGCAAGATCAAGGCGGTGCTCAACATGGGCGAGGATATCACCCATATCCATCCCAACCTCAACAAGATCGACAGGGCGTTCGAGCAGCTGGAGCTGCTGATGGTCCAGGAGATCATGATGAACGACGTCGCCTCGCGCGCCGACATCGTCGTCGGGGTCAAGTCCGCCTACGAGAAGACAGGGGTCTACGTCAACGCGATGCGCCGTCTGCACCTCTCCCAGCCGCTGGTGCAATCGGACCTGCCTGATGACTGGGAAGTGATCCAGATGCTCGATAACAAGATGGGCGGCAGCTACGATTACAAAGAGAGTTCCGAGGTGTGGGACGAGGTACGCGAAGTCGCCCACCGCCGCTTCAGCGGTGCCTCCTACATGCGCCTAGAGCGCCACCGAAAGCGGGGGCTCCAGTGGCCGGTCTACACCGAGGATACCCCGGTACTGCACCTGCTCGACTTCCGGACGCCCGACGGTCTGGGGCAGTTCCACTACCACCAGTACGCGCCCCGCGGCATGGTCCCCGAGCTCATCGCGAAAAAACGGGTTGAAGACGGCTACTATCTGACGACGGGGCGAACGTTGGCCCATTACAACAACGCCGCCCAGACGAAAGCTTCCGAGCGCCTGAACAAGCGTTATGACGAAGATATTCTGCTGGTAAGCGAAACGGACGCGGCGGCCTTCCCGACGGAAAAGGCGGTCTTGCATACCGAATACGGCTCCTCGGCCCCGCTGCGGGTCAAGATTACCGACAAGGTACAGCCTGGCACGCTCTTTGCAACGTTCCACCATGCGGGCTCGCGCATCAATGCGCTTTTCGGGGACAAGCGGGACGAACTGATCCTGACGGCGGCGTTCAAATCGATCAAGGTCCGGGCCGAAGCGGTATGAGCCGGGCTGCAGGGGACGTCGCCGAACAGCAGGCCGTCGATTTCCTGCGCGCACGCGGGTTCAGGATCATCGACAGGAACGTCAGCAGCCGTTTCGGCGAGATCGATATCCTGGCCATGCGGGATGAGGTGCTGCACATCATTGAGGTGAAAAGTTCCCCGACCTTTGAACAGGCGGCAAACAACGTCACACCGGCGAAAATACGCAAGATCCTGATGACGGCGGAAAGCTATATGAAAAAGCACCGCCTGGAGCTTGACTACGTGCTTGACGCCGTGATTGTCAGCGGCGGGGAGTGCGAATTGCTTGAAAATATCACCTTGTAGGGATGTTTCAGAATACACTTATTTTAAATAGGATAATATTTCTCCGATTTAAAAAATATCGGAGACAAAGCTTCTTAATAAAAATTATCATGCGAAGTTTACTTTATAAATTTTGCAGGTATAATGAAGACACGATATTCATGAAAGGAATTCAAAATGGGAAAATATGTTGAACTGACGGCGGCTACATTTGAGGACACTGTAAAAGAAGGTGTTACACTGGTTGACTTCTGGGCACCGTGGTGTGGACCGTGCCGCATGATCGCACCGGTAATCGAAGAGCTGGCTGAAGATTACGAAGGCAAAGCGACCATCGCGAAAGTGAACACGGATGAAGAGCAGGACATCGCCGTAAAATTCGGTATCCGCTCCATCCCGACGGTTATGATCTTCAAGAACGGCGAAGTCGTCGATCAGATGATCGGTGCTGCTTCCAAGCAGGCGTTTGAAGAGAAAATCAACGCACACCTCTAATACTTTGCAGGCGCTCGCCTGCACCCCAACTTTAAACTTCTCACTGCTTCTGTGTCAAAGTCCATCTTTAGTATGTTAGCGATATTATTTCTCCATTAATTACCGTAAGGGAATAAAGGGTTTTCCATGCTCGATTGTGCCATTATCGGAGGCGGTCCGGCCGGACTGACGGCGGGGCTTTATGCGACGCGCGGCGGCTTGAAAAACGTCGTGATGTATGAACAGGGCATGCCCGGGGGCCAGATCACGGGCAGCAGCGAGATTGAGAACTATCCCGGGGTCACCGGCGAGATCTCCGGTATGGACCTGATGATGCCGTGGCCGGAGCAGTGCATGCGTTTCGGACTTAAGCATGAGATGGTCGCAGTGACCAACGTTGCGCGGACACCGGAGGGGACTTTCCGCATCACGCGCGAAGACGGCAAAATCGACGAAGCGCTCAGCGTCATCGTCTGTACCGGTTCGACGCCGAAGCGTGCAGGCTTCAAAGGCGAGGATCTCCTCTTCGGACGCGGCGTGAGCACCTGCGCCACCTGTGACGGTTTCTTCTACAAAGGCAAGGAGGTCGCCGTGATCGGCGGCGGAGACACGGCGCTCGAAGAGGCGCTCTATCTCTCCAAGATCTGCTCCAAGGTCTACCTGGTGCACCGCCGGGACCGTTTCCGGGCCGCACCGAGTACGATCGAGCGTGTCAGCAACACCGCCAATATCGAGCAGGTGCTTGATGCCGTCCCCGACGAGGTCTACGGGGACGCGATGGGCGTGACCGGGCTGCGGGTCACTTTCCGCGACGGTACGACCCGCGATCTGGAGATCCCGGGCGTCTTCGTTTTCGTCGGCCATAACGTCAACAACGCCGTGCTGAAACAGGAAGACGGCAGTTGGCTCTGCGACGTCAACGACTGGGGACAGGTCATCGTGGACCTCAGTATGCGTACCAGTACGCCGGGCGTTTTCGCCGCGGGCGACCTGCGCATCGAGGCACCGAAACAGGTCGTTTGCGCCGCAGGCGACGGTGCGACGGCGGCGCTTCAGGTGATCACGTACGTCGATGAAAAACAAAACGCTTAGAGGATGAGAATGGTAAACGTCGGAATTTACGGGGCGACCGGCCGTGTAGGCAAACTGCTGATCGAGGATCTGGGCCCGGAGGAGACGCTGAAGCTCTCCGCGGTCTATGTCCGTAACAGCCTGGAGGCTTCCCTGCCGGAGGGGACACTGGTGACCAATGACGTGGAGGCCTTTGTCGCGGCGTCGGACATCATTATCGATTTTTCCCTGCCCGAAGCGGCCCAGCCGCTGCTCGAAACCCTGCTAAAAACCCCGAAACCGCTGGTCAGCGGGACGACGGGCCTGAATGTCCACCAGCTCAACCTGCTCAAAGAGCTGAGCGGCGTGGCGCCGGTGCTGTATGCGACGAACATGTCCCTGGGCGTGGCGCTGCTGAACAAGCTCGTCAACCTCGCCTCCAAGACCCTCGACGGGTTCGACATCGAGATCGTCGAGATGCACCACCGCCACAAGAAAGATGCCCCCAGCGGCACGGCGCTGACACTCGCCGAATCGGCGGCAGCGGGCCGTGAACTTGACCTCGACAAGGTCCGCGTCAGCGGCCGTAACGGCAATATCGGCGAACGCACTGCCGACGAGATCGCCGTGATGGCGCTGCGCGGCGGCGACATCGTCGGGCGCCATACCGTCGGTTTTTACAACGACGGCGAGTTTATCGAACTGAACCACACCGCCACCAGCCGCAACACCTTCTCAAAAGGTGCTATTCGTGCGGCGAAGTGGCTGCATACGCAACCCAGCGGCCTCTATTCCATCGCCGACTGCCTCGGACTGTAATAAAAGGAGTCATATGCGTCAATCATTGAATGAAAAATGTGCCGTCGTCGGCATCTTCAACCATGTCGAAGCTTCCAAGCTCGCCTATTTCTCCCTGCATTCGCTGCAGCACCGCGGCCAAGAGGCGGCGGGGATCAGTTCCGGGGACGGGGAGCGCCTGCACACCATCAAAGACCGGGGGCTCGTTACCCAGGTATTCGACGAGCAGAAGCTGGCGACGCTCAAAGGGCATATGGCCATCGGACATACCCGTTATTCGACGGCGGGAGACGATTCCATCCTCGATGCCCAGCCTGTCCATGCCAATTACGACCTTGGGCAGATCTCCATCGTCCACAACGGAAACCTGACCAATGCCCAGGAAGTCCGCAACAAGCTCATTAAAGAGGGGGCGATCTTCCAGAGCTCCATGGATACGGAGAACCTGATCCACCTGATCGCCAGAAGCAACCAGGGCAAACTCAAAGACCGTATCATCGATGCCGTCAAGCAGATCGAGGGGGCGTTCTCCCTCGTTTTCCTGAGCCGCAGCAAGATGTTCGCTGTCCGTGACCGCTTCGGTTTCCGTCCGCTGGCGCTGGGACGTATCGGTGAAGGATACGTTGTCGCCTCCGAGACCTGTGCTTTTGATCTGATCGGGGCGACCTATATCCGGGACGTTGAACCGGGCGAAATGCTTATCTTTGAAAAGGGGAAGGCACCACAGTCGCTCAAGATCTTCGATGCGATGCCGAAACACTGTATTTTCGAATACGTCTACTTTGCCCGTCCCGACTCCGAAGTCTTCGGCAAAAATGTCTACCAGAAGCGCAAGAACATGGGCGTGCAGCTGGCCAAAGAGCAGCCGATCGAGGCGGATATGGTCGTGCCCGTCCCCGACGGGGGCGTTCCGGCAGCCATCGGCTATTCGCAGGAGAGCGGGATCCCCTACGAGATGGGGATCATGCGCAACCACTACATCGGCCGTACCTTCATCGAGCCGACGCAGGAGATGCGCGATCTCAAGGTCAAGATGAAGCTCTCCCCGATCCGCGAACTGATCGAGGGGAAACGCCTCATCGTCATCGACGACTCCATCGTTCGCGGGACGACGAGCCGCCGCATCGTGCGTATGCTCAAAGAGGCGGGTGCGGCTGAGGTGCATATGCGCATCTCCAGCCCGCCGACGACGGACCCCTGCTTCTACGGTGTGGACACGCCGAACAAAGAGAAGCTGATCGCGGCCAATATGAGCATCGACGAGATCTGCCACTACATCGAGGCGGACTCTCTGGCGTTTCTGAGCACCGAGGCGCTGATGCGTTCGGTCCGGGCCGAGGGCAGCGAATACTGTACCGCCTGCTTTACCGGCGAGTACATCGTCTAGGGACGCGTTTGCAGCCGAAGCAGATCTATACTTTCGGGACCTATCTCCAGGAGAAATTCGGCGAGAAGGTCTTCAAAGTCTCCATCTCCATCTCCGGCTTCACCTGCCCCAATATCGACGGCACCGTTGCCCGGGGCGGCTGTACCTTCTGCGAGAACGACTCCTTCAGTCCGAGCCTCGATAAAGTCCAGCCGCTCAAGGGTTTCCACCTGAACCTGCAGAGCAAAGAGAACCCCTACCTCCCCAAGCAGCTCGAGCAGCTTGAAAAGCAGTTCGACGTCCTCTCGGCGAGACTACGTCGCGAATACGGGGCGACGAAGTTCCTTGTCTATTTCCAGTCCTTTACGAATACCTATGCCCCCTTCGAGACGCTCAAGGCGCTCTATGACAAGGCGCTCTCCTTTGATGACGTCGTGGGGCTCAGTATCGGGACGCGCTCGGACAGTATCACCGACGAGACCCTCGACTACCTCTCCGAACTGGCCAAAACGAAAGAGATCTGGGTCGAGTACGGCATCCAGTCCGTCTACGACGAGACCCTCGAGCGGATCAACCGCGGCCATGACAGCGCCAATGTCGAGCACTGGATCAAGAAGAGCAAAGCGGCGGGCCTGCATGTCTGCGGCCACCTCATTTTCGGGCTGCCGGGCGAAACGCAGGAAATGATGCTGGAGACGGCGGCGAGGGCGTACGAGTGGGGGATCGATTCGGTGAAGTACCACCCCCTCTACGTCGTCACGCGCACGGCACTGGCCAACGAGTACGCCCGGGGGGAGTTTACGCCGATTACGGAGGAGGAGTACCTCGATACGCTGCTCAAGGCGATCGAGATGAAGCCTGCGAATGTCTCCGTGCAGCGCATTACCGCCGGGATCGACAACGACACCCTCATCGCGCCGGCGTGGTGCCGGGACCGTAATACGCAGGTGCGGCATATCAATGCGGCTTTGAAGACAATCGGGATGAAATACTAAGGGGTTTGTTCCCCTTCTTCTTTGCTTGTGCAAAGCAGAAGCCGAACCGGGAAGAAGAAAGCACAAAGGGCTGACGCCTTCGGGACATCCCATTCTCTATTTATCCGCTCGACACGCTAATTACCATTTCTGACTTTATAGAAGAAGTAGATACTTCCGCAGAATTCTGCAGTATACACTTTAGAAGAAGAATAGCCCTTGGTTTATGAAGGGCGTGAGGCCTTTTCCGCGATGCCGCTCATGCCGAAGCGGCGGGCGAGCTCCTGCTTGATGCGGTCGGGGGAGATATTCTTGTAGCCCAGGGCGACGAGGACGTGGTAGGTGAGGTCCGCCGCTTCGTAGACGATCTCCTCTTCGTCGTCGTCCTTGACGGCGAAACTGAACTCTCCTGCCTCTTCGACGACCTTTTTGAGGATCGTGTTTTCCCCTTTACTCAGTAGCTTGGCCGTCCAGGAGGTTTCCGGGTCGGCGTTCTTGCGTTCGAGGATCGTGTGGTAGAGGGTGTCGATAATGCCGTAGGCTGCCGTCGTATCGACCTCGACCTGCATTGTTTCGCTGCCGCTGTCGAGCTCGGTGAAGAAGCAGGATTTGCGGCCGGTGTGGCAGGCGACACCCTCCTGCTCCACTTTGAGCAGCAGGGTGTCGTCGTCGCAGTCGATGAGGAACTGCTTGATGTGCTGCAGGTGGCCGCTGCTTTCGCCCTTTTTCCACAGCCGCTGCTTGGAACGGGAGTAGTAGTGGGCGAGTTTCGTCTCCAGGGAGAGCTGGAGGGCTTCACGGTTCATATAGGCCATCATCAGGACTTCGTTCGTATGGACGTCCTGCACGATGACGGGAAGCAGTTCCTGTTTTTGCCAATCGACCCGATTGAGTATTTCTTGCATGTTTCTTCCAGGAAAAAGGATTGAATCAAAGCGGCTGTATGCCGGCTTGATTCAACCCTCCGAGAGGGAGGGGGTTACTTGATGGCGCTCTGGCGCTGCGGGTTCTTCATGTCGACCCAGATGTTCGGGGTGGAGCCTCCCGGGGTCAGGAAGATCTTCGCATCTTTGTTCTCGCGCAGGGCGTCGTTGAACTGTCCCTGGACCTTGATCTGTTCCATCTGGAGAAGCTTGTCCGTCAGTGAGGCGCTGATGGCCTTGTTGGCCTGGGCGGTTGCGTCGGCTTCGATCTTGATCGCGTTGGCTTTACCCTCCGCCTCGATGCGGACGGCATTGGCTTTACCCTGGGCCTCGGCGGCCCGTTTGAGGGCTTCCTGCTTGGCACGCTGGACATCCTGCTCGGCTTTCTGGACCTGCTGCTTGGCGATCTGGACGCTTTCGATCTGGTCCTTGACCTTCTGCGGCAGGACGATTTCACGCAGCTGCACCGACTGGAAGATGGCAGGAGAGTTCTCCTGCCCCTCGATGCTTTGGCGGATGCCCTGTTCGATCTGGTTCGCGATGGTATTGCGGTTCGTCGGCAGGGATTCCGCTTCGTACTGGCCGACGACGTTGCGGACAATGTCGCGCACGACGGGATTGATGATCTTCTCTTCCCAGCTGAAGCCCCAGTTGGAGATCGTCTGTGCCGCGTACTGCGCATTGAGGCGGTACTGGACCGTCAGTTCGATGGAGACGGGCAGACCGCGTTTATCCAAGACGGTGATCGCCGGACGGACTTCAAGGCCTTCGCCTTCGGCCCCGGCACGCTCGATGCGGCTGGCGTAGTTGATGATCCTCACCTTCGTATCGACGAGGTAGACCTTCTGGATCACGGGGATGATAAAGTGCAGGCCCGGCAGGAGGGCGTTGGGTTCATACTTCCCGTTGGTCGCGAGGATACCGCGTTCGCCTTCGGTAATGATAACGAAGGGTTTGGCGAGGAGCAGGAAGACAACGATGACGACGCCGAGAAGGAGCAGTGCCGATTTGCCTTTGCCCATGTTGAACTCCATCTTGGGGGGCTTGGGCGGGGTGAACCCGCCGCCGCTGCCGCCGGAGCTGCTTTTTTTCTTGTTGAAGTAGTCGTTCATGTCTGTTGCCATGCTTGCTTTCCTTTTAGACGTAGGTCAGGTAGTGCGTGTAGTTCGGGTTGCGTCCGAAGACGACGTCGAAGTAGGCGCTCTGCAGTTTTTCCGTGATCGGACCGCGGGCGCCGTTGCCAAGCACGCGCGCATCGATCTCGCGGACCGGGGTGATCTCCGCGGCCGTGCCGGTCAGGAAGGCTTCATCGGCGATGTAGGCCTCTTCCCGAGTGACGCGGCGGCGGACAACTTCATAGCCCATATCCTGGGCCAGCTCGATGATCGTCTTCTGGGTGATCGATTCGAGGGAGTTGTCGTTCGGCGGCGAGATGAGTTTGCCGTCGCGAACCATGAAGAAGCCCGCGCCGCTCGCCTCGGCGACGTACCCCTGGTCGTCGAGGAGCAGGGCTTCGTCGTAGCCGCACTCGACCGCTTCGAACTTGGCCATCTGCGAGTTCAGGTAGTTTGCGACCGCCTTGGCCTTACCCATGTTGGAGGTGTTGGCCGGGCGGGTGAACGAGGAGATCTTGAGGCGGATACCCTTGCGCATTCCCTCTTCGCCGAGGTAGGCACCCCACTCCCATGCGGCGACGGCCGTCTCGACAGGGGCATCCTTGTGGTAGAGGCCCATAACGCCGTAGCCCAGGAAGGCGAAGGGGCGCAGGTAGACGTTGTCGCCCGTAAAGTCATTCTTGCGGATCAGTTCGATCTGCGCGTTGTTGAGCTCCTCGACGCTGTAGGGGATGTTCAGCAGGACCATTTTGCCCGACTGGATCAGACGCTCGGTGTGGTCGTTGAGGCGGAAGATGGCGTACCCCTTGTCGGTTTTGTACGCCTTGGTCCCCTCGATGACGCCGTTGCCGTAGTGCAGCGTATGTGACAGTACGTGGACTTTTGATTCCTGCCAGGGAAGGAATTCGCCGTTCATCCAAATGTACTTGGCTTCGTTCATTGGTTCTCCAAATTATCGGTAATTCTACGAAAGTCGGATATTTTATCCAAGTGGTGTTTAAGGCTGCGTTAATGGGGCTTTCGCGAATGTTTGGGCATAATGGTTTAAGGTGGCTCCGGAGGGAGCCGTTCGTGCGAGGAGGAGGCGATGGGAGTCGTAGGCGAGAGTGTCGTTCGTGTCGATGCCGCGTCGAAAGCGGACGGGACGTTGCGCTATACGGATGATCTGCCTTTTGAGGGGTTGTACGGGGCGGTTGTCCGCTCCGAGATCGCGTACGGAAAGATCCGTGCGATCACCTTTGACGCCTCCTTTGATTTCTCCGATATCATCATTGTCGACCACAGAGACATCGAGGGTCGCAATGCCAACGTCGTTCTGACCGACGACCAGCCCTTCCTGGCGGAGGCGAGGATCCGGCATATCGGGGAGCCGATCCTCCTGATGGCGCACCGTTCCAAGCACCGTTTGCGTGAGGCAATGGCCCATATCACGATCGACTACGACGCGCAGGAGCCGGTACTGAGCATGGAGGAGTCCCTAGCGCTCAAGCAGCGGCTCTACGGCGAGGATAACGTCTTCAAAGCTATTCATACGGTCCAAGGGAGCCCTCCGCAGAAGACGGGTCTATTCAGTCTGGAAAAGACCTACACGACCCAGCACCAGGAGCAGGCATACCTGGAACCGCAGAGCATGCTGGCGCGCTACAACGGCGGGCGGGTCAAGATCATCGGTTCGATGCAGTGCCCCTTCTTCGTCGAGGCGGCGCTGGAGGGACTGGCCGGCGAGAAGATCGAGGTGGAGCAGGCCCCCACCGGCGGCGGCTTCGGCGGCAAGGAGGACTACCCCTCCCTCATTGCGGGCTACGCCTACCTGCTGTGCAAGAAGGCGGGGCAGGATGTCAAGATCGTTTATGAACGTGAAGAGGATATCGCCTACACGACCAAGCGGCACCCCTCAAAACTGCGCTACAGGAGCCGTTTCGACGCCACGGGAAAACTGCATGCGCTTGAAGTGGATGTCACGATCGACGGCGGGGCGTATGTAACGCTCTCGCCCGTCGTCCTTGCGCGCTGCGTTCTGCATGCGGCGGGCTTCTACGACTGCGGCTATATCAGGGTCGATGCCCGCGCCGTGGCGACGAATACGCCGCCCAACGGGGCATTCCGCGGTTTCGGTGCCCCGCAGGTCCTTTTCGGGATCGAGCGCCATATGGACGATATCGCCCGTCATCTCGGCCTCTCGCCGGCGGCGGTCCGCGAGGGCAATCTTCCCGGTGCGGGTTCGGTTGGCGTTTCGGGGGTGCCGATCGCTGAATACGCCCGGCTGCGTGATCTGTTCGAGACCGCAAGGCGTGAGAGCGGTTTTGATGCCATTTATGACGCCCCGGCGCCGAACCGTGGGATTGGAATGGCGCTCTTCATGCACGGAGCGGGCTACACGGGCGTCGGGGAGAGCATGCTGGCTTCCAGCGTCTCGATCGCCCTGGAGGCGGACGGCAGCGTCGAGATCCGTGTCGGAAGCGTGGAGATGGGGCAGGGGACGCTGACGGCGCTGCCGCAGATCGTTGCCGATGCACTGGACCTCCCCGTCGGGATGGTCTCCTGCCGTACACCGAATACCGCCGAAGTTGCCGACAGCGGGCCGACGGTCGCCTCGCGGACCGTGATGATCGTCGGGCGTCTGCTCGCGCAGGCGGCGGGTAAGCTGAAAACGGCGCTCGGCGATTACGGTACTCCCGATGCGTACCGGGCGGCGGTAGCGCGCTATTGCAAAAGCGGCGGTCCGCTGCAGTTCGGGGCCTCCTATGAACAGCCCGCCGGCATTCTCTGGGATGAAGACCTCTTTTACGGCAACGGCTACGAGGCGTACGGGCTGGGATGCTACATCGCCGAAGTGGAAGTCGACCCCGTCGACTACCGCGTCCGGGTCGTCCGTTTCGACGCCTACAACGACGTCGGGCAGGTCGTTAACCCGGTGATGGCGGAGGGGCAGGTCGAAGGGGGCGTAGCCCAGGGGATCGGGTACGCCCTGTTCGAGCGCCTGGTGTATGAAGCGGGGCGGGTTCACTCCCCGCATTTGAGCGATTATACACTGCCGATGGCCCCCGATCTACCGGAAATTGCAGTGCGTTTCCTCGGCACAGACGGCCCTTCGCTGGGGCTGGGGGAGCTGCCGATGGACGGTCCGTCCGCCGCCGTCGCCAACGCACTGGTCCATGCCCTTGGGAGCGCGTTCGACGCCTTGCCGATTATCCCGGAAGCCGTGGAGGAAGCATGCAGATAACGTGTACGATCAACGGCAAAATCCACCGTTTCGACTGCGCCCCGGAGACCCGGGTGCTTGACCTGGTGCGCGACGCGGGAATGACGTCGGTCAAGGCGGGCTGCGGCGAAGGGGAGTGCGGCGCCTGCAGCCTCTTCGTCAACGGCAGACTCGTCAACGCCTGCCTGCTGCTCGCCCCGCAGATACAGGACGCGGAGATTGTGACGCTGGAGGGACTGCAGGAGGAGACGGCTGCAATCCGCGAAAGCTTCGCCGAACACGGAGCGGTGCAGTGCGGCTTCTGCACGCCGGGCTTCGCCCTGCGCGCCTACGACTACCTGAGCCATGGCGGTGAACGCAGTGAAGAGGCGATCAGGGCGGCCCTGGACGGCAACCTCTGCCGCTGTACCGGATACAAGAAGATCGTCGAGGCGATCACGAAGGTGAAGTCATGAACTATCTGCGCGCGACGAATCTCGGCGAGGTGACGGCACTGCTGGAAGAGTATCCGGAGGCACTGCTGCTCTGCGGCAGCACCGACGCGGCGCTGCAGTTGCGGCAGGCTGCTGACACCGCCACCCTCATCGACATCCACGCCCTGGAGGAGCTGAAAGGCGTCAGTGCGGAGGGCGACCGCATGCGGATCGGTACGCTTGTGACGCTAAACGAACTGCTTTACAGCGACGCGGTCCGGGAGTCCCTGCCGCTGCTGGCCGCGTGCGCCGAATCCTTCGGCTCACACCAGATCCGCAACCTCGCCACCGTCGGCGGCAACATCGCCAACGCCTCGCCCGCCGCGGACCTGACGGCCGCGCTGGTGGCGCTGGAGGCTTCGGTGACGCTGGCGTCGCAGGACGGGGAGCGGAGCGTGCCGCTGGAAACGCTCTTCTGCGGCTACAAATGCACGAAACTCGACCATGAGCTCATTACCGCCGTCACCGTCCCGTTGCAGACAGGGAGCTGGTACTACCGAAAGGCGGGGATGCGGGAGCGGCTCAACATCGCGAAGGTGAGCATCGCCCTGACGCACGGCAGCGGGGGTTTCCGCATCAGCGGGGCGTCACTGGGTCCCTCTCCCGTCCGCTTCCGAACCCTCGAGGCTCTGCTGGACGGGGGCGTGTACGACGACGCGGCGATCAAAGCGGCCCTTGAGAACGATGCGGACCCCTCCGGTGGGTACCGTTCGACGAAGGCGTACCGCCTCCGGGTGGCGTTCAACATGATCAAAGAAGCCCTCTCGCAGCCGGAGGAGAGATGACGGTCGTCCTGCTCGCCGCGGGGAAATCCTCCCGCAGTTCCGTGATGAAACCGCTCTACAGGGTGGACGGTGAGTACCTGATCAACCGGCAGATCCGGCAGCTGCGCAGCTACGGGTACGACGTCGCCGTCGTCCTGGGGCATGCCTTTGATCAGATCGGCGCCGCCCTTCCAGAGGGGGTGCGCGTCATCCGCAACGAAGCGTACGGGGAGGGGATGTTCTCCTCCGTGAAGAAGGCATTCGAGACGCTCGATGCACCGGAACTGTACTTCTGCCAAGTGGACCGCCCTGTACCGGACAAGGGTGTCTTCGAGGCACTCTCAAGAAGCAAAAGCCCCGTGGCGACGGCTTTTTTCGAGGGACACCGCGCCCCGCCGCAGCGCATCAGCGCCGTTATGAAAAGCGATCTGCTCGCCTCGGACGTGGGACGCCTTGATGCATGGATCGAGGCTACCGGCATCGCAGAGGCCGTTGCCGTCGACGATCCAAAGGTGGCGCTCAACGCCAATACGGACGAGGAACTCAGGCGCATTTTCGGCTGAGTTTAGAGCACGAAGAAAAAGAGTAGGGCGACGGCGGCGAGGACGCCCATCGCGATATCGATCTGCCTGAAACGCCCCTGGATGAGGCGGATAAAGACGTAGGCGAGTGATCCCAGCAGCAGCCCGTCGGTAATGGAGTAGGTGAGCGGCATCCCCAGGACGATGAGGAAGCTACTGTACTTGACCGCCGCGTCCGAATAGTCGATATGCTGCAGTTCCCCGAACATCATGACGCCGATAACGATAAGCACCGGATAGATGGCATTGGAGGGGATCGCCTGGAAAAAGGGGAGCCAGAAGAGCGGCAGAATGAAGAGCAGCCCGGTAACGACGGCGGTCAGTCCCGTCCGCCCGCCCGCTTCGACACCTGCCGCGCTCTCGATGAACGCGGTCGTGCTGGTCACCCCGGCGAGGCCGCTGAGCATCGTCGCCGCGGCGTCGGCCTCGATGGTGCGCTGCAGGGGGACGGAATCCCTGCCGTGAAAGAGGTTGGCGCGCATGCCGACCCCGGTCAGAGTGCCCAGGGTGTCGAAGAGGTCGGTGATGAGAAAGATGAGAATGAGCGGCGCCATCGAGAGGCTCAGGGCAGAGGCGATGTCGAGCTCGAAGGCGATCGGCGCCATGGAAGCGGGCAGGGAGAAAAAGGCCCCGGGCATCGGCTCCACCCCCGTCGCCCAGGCGAGCAGGGCGGTCAGTATGATGGAGAGGATAAAGGCCCCGCGGACCTTCTTGATGACAAGCAAGATCGCCAGGGCGAGGCCGAAGAGGCCGATGAGCAAGTGGGGGTCTTTGAGGTTGCCCAGGGTGACCAGGGTTGCCGGGCTGTCCGTGATGAGGTGAAGCTGTTCCATCCCGATAAAAGCGATGAAGGCACCTATCCCCGCGCTGACGGCGCGTTTGACATCGATGGGGATCGTTGCGATCATCCAGCGCCGCAGCGGAGTGATGCTGATAAGGATGTAGAGGATGCCGGAAAGGAAGACGATCCCCAGGGCCGTTTGCCACGCCAGCCCCATCCCTTTGACGAGCCCGAAGCTGAAGTAGGCGTTGAGCCCCATGCCGACGCTCATGGCAATCGGGGTGTTGGCCCAGAGGCCGTTGAGGATAGAGGCGATGATGGTCATAACCGCCGTTGCGGTAATGACGGCATCGAAGGGAAGACCCGCCGCGCTGAGGATCGCGGCGTTGACGGGGATGATGTAGAGCATGGCGAGGAAGGTCGTAAAGCCGGCGGTCATCTCGGTGCGGATGTCCGTGCCGTGGTCGCGGAGTTGAAAGAGGTTCATGGTTCTAATTTGCACCCTTTGATGAAGTGGAAGCTCCGCCCGTCGAAGAGCCCTTTGTCGCTGAGCTTGAGCTCGGGGATGACGAGCAGCGCCATAAACGATAGCGTCATAAAGGGTGCATGCAATTTCGAACCCAGCGCGCTCTTGACGAAGCGGTCCAGCGCCTCGTACTGCTTGGCGACCTCGAAGCCGTCCTCCCCGCTCATGATCCCGCCAATGCGCAGCGGAAGCAGATGCTCAGCTGCTTCGTTGAGGGCACAGACACCTCCTTGCGCGTCGACCACAAGGTTGACCGCCCTGGCGATGGCTTCGTCGCTGCAGCCGACAGCGATGATGTTGTGCGAATCGTGGGCGACACTGGAGGCGATGGCCCCCTCTTTCAGCCCGAAACCGCTGACATAGGCGACGGCGGGCGGGGCATCTTCGTAACGGTTGACGACGGCGATTTTGAGGATGTCGTGCTCGGGGTCACCGATGCGGTGGGCGGGGACGTTTTTCAGCGAGGCGACCATCTCGTGGGTGACCAGTTCGCCGTCGACGGCCTCGATCACCTCCGCGGTGTCGCAGGGCGGGAGGGCAAAATCCTCCGGCCGCTTAAGTGAGGCATGGAAGTTGTTGAGTTCCGGCAGCGGCACGGAGGGGATCAGGCTCCTGCCTTTTTCGGCCACCGTACGGCCCCCGATAACGGTCCGTAGGACGGTGAAATCCTCCAGGGTGTCGACTTCAATGAGGTCGGCGCGTTCCCCTGGCTGCAGCGTCCCGACACCGAGGCCATAGTGCTCAATGGGGTTGAGGCAGGCGATGCGCAGCACGTCGAAAAGGTCATACCCTTTTGCGACGGCACGCCGTACGAGGGCGTCGATGTGTTCGCGGTGGAGGTCGTCGGGGTGGCGGTCGTCGCTGCAGAACATCAGCATTTCTGGGTATTTGCCTATCAATGGGGCAAGGGCTTCGAAGTTTTTCGCGGCGGAGCCTTCGCGGATCAGGATCTTCATCCCCGCTTGCACCTTCTCCAGCCCCTCTTCGTAGCTGAAGGCCTCATGGTCGGTCGTGATGCCCGCAGCGATGTAGCGTTTCAGGTCGTCGCCGCGCAGGCCGGGGGCGTGGCCGTCGACGGGTTTACCCAGCGCCTTTGCAACCGCGATCTTCGCGAGCATTTCCGCGTCGCCGGCAATGACCCCGGGGAAGTTCATCACCTCGCTGAGATAGCCGATCTGCGGGTTCGCCAGCAGTGTTTTCACTTCATCGACGCCGAGGGTCGCGCCGCTCGTCTCAAAGGGGGTCGCCGGGACGCAGGGGGAGGCCCCGAAGGCGAAGTGGAAGGGAACCTTCTGGGCATTCTCCAGCATGAACTCGACTCCTTTGATCCCGAGGACGTTGGCGATCTCGTGGGGGTCGGAGACGGTCGCCACGGTGCCGTGGAGCGTGGCGAGGCGGGCGAATTCGCTCGGCGGGAGCATGGAGCTTTCGATGTGGATATGGGCGTCGATGAAACCGGGGAGGAGGTAGGTGGAGCAGGGGGTGCCGATTTTGGTGACGGAATCGATAACGCCGTTCTCAATGATGACTTTGGCGGGGTAGATCTCGCGGCGGCGGATATCAACGTAGTTGGATTCGATGACCATGGTTTTGCACCTCTTTTCAATCGAATACATTTTTGCATAGATGGGATAAAGGGGGGATTACTTGGAAAGTTGCTGTTTTCTAGTTGGTGTGCTGTTCCCTTTCTTCTTTGCTCGCACAAAGAAGAAACCGAACCCGAAAGAAGAAAGTGCGAAAGGCTGTTGCTTTCGGGATATTCCATTCCCAGGCGATCCGGCTGACACGCTAAGTACCGTTTCCGCCTTGAAGTGAAGAAACGGATACTTTTAGTGTCTAGCGTTTAGGCGGAGGGGGTATTGATCATCCAGGCGGAGAAGACGTTGATGTAGTCCCAGAAAGACTGGACGTACGCTTCGTCTATGCCCTCTTCGACGAGCTGGGGCAGCAGCTGGGCGTAAAACTCCAGCCAGCGGCGGCGGGCCGCTTCGTCGATGCGGAAGGGGGCGTGGCGGCCGACCATGCGGGGTTCGCCGCGGTGCTGGTTGAAGTAGTCCGGACCGCCGCAGATCTGGATAAAGAAGTCGGCGGCATTGGTTTTTGCCTGCTGGAAATCGTCTTCGTCATTGACGGGGAAGAGGAAGGCGATATCGCTGTCGCGGATCAGTTCGTAGTGGTCATCGACGAGTTTGCGGAAGCGCGCTTCGCCGACCTGCGGGTAGAAGCCGGGGTGGGGTTTTGTCACTGGGGGACGGACGCCGAGCTGGCCGGGGATGATTTCAAGGTTAAGCATCATTTTCCTATCGGCGGCATCCGGGAGATGCCGCATTTTTTGTTTCGATTGTAAAAGGTTTTTTCTAAAATCAGTGTTAATGGCGGGCGGCAAACGGCGGCTTAACGGCCCGCTTTGTATAATAGATACACTTTTTTGCAGGATTTTTGTGAGCACCGGCATTGCCTTGGGACAGAGCGCGGGTCGCTGCGCGTGGGCCTGCCGCCGAGGCGAACCAAGTGTTAACGTAGGTATCCGGGCTTTGCCCGGATAGCGTAAAAGAAGAGAGGAATAGTAGTGGAAGCAAAGGTATTTTTCGGCTCAAACGAAGCGGTGACGGGGAGCTGGACGGAACGCCGCAGCCCCTATGACAGCAGAGTCGTGTCGAAGGCTCCCGTCTGCGGCGCAGAGGAGACGCTGCAGGCGCTGAAGATCGCCAAAGCGGCCACCAAAGCGGCCAAAGCGTCGACGTTGTCGCAGCGTTGCGACTGGCTGCACGACGTGGCGGCAAAGCTGCGGGAGCAGAAAGAGGATCTGGCCAAAACAATCACGGATGAGGTCGGCAAACCGATCGCTTTTTCACGGGTCGAGGTGGAGCGCTGCATCGAGACGGTCACCCTCGCCGCCGAGACGATGCGCACCATGCACGGCGAAACGATCAATACCGATGCGATGCCCAGCGGCCGCAAAACGACGGCCTTCTATATCCGTGAACCCGTCGGCGTTATCGGTGCAATCACCCCCTTCAACTTCCCGCTGAACCTGGTGGCGCACAAGCTTGCCCCGGCCCTCGTCGCGGGCAATACGGTCGTGCTCAAGCCGACACCGGAGGCGCCGCTGACGGCCTACAAGTTCGCCAAACTTTTCATCGAGAGCCCCCATGCGGTCAAAGACGCGCTGAGCGTCGTCTACGGCGATGCCGAAGTCGGCAGCACCCTGGTCGGCAGCGATATCCCGCGCAAGATCAGCTTCACCGGTTCCGTCCCGGTCGGCAACATCATCACCAAGAGTGCGGGGATCAAAAAGGTGAGCCTGGAGCTGGGCGGCAACGCGGCGACTTTCATCGACAAGAGCGCCGACCTCGATCTCGCCGCGCAGCGCTGTGCGCTCGGGGCCTTCGTCAATTCCGGTCAGGTCTGCATCTCGCTGCAGCGCATCTATGTCCACGGCGACGTCTACGACGAGTTTGCGCAAAAAATGGCCGAAGCGACGCAGAAGCTCGCGGTCGGTTCACCTTATGACGATGATACCTTCATGGGGCCGCTCATCAACGAAGAGTCGGCGGAACGGGCGCTTTCATGGGTGCAAAGCGCCATCGAGGAGGGCGCGCGGCCGATGACGGAGGTGAAGTGCGAAGGCACGATGTTCTACCCGACGGTGATGGCGGACGTCACCGACGATATGGCGATCGTCTGCGAGGAGGTCTTCGCGCCGATCGTCTCCCTGGTGAAGGTCGAGGGGTTTGACGACGCTGCCCCCCGCATGAACGATTCGCCCTACGGGCTGCAGTTCTCCGTCTTTACCAATGACCTGGCATTGACGCAGCGCGCAATCAGCGAGCTTGAAGCAGGCGGGGTCGTCATCAACGATATGCCGACCCTGCGTTTCGACATCCAGCCCTACGGCGGGGTCAAGCTCAGCGGCGTCGGTCGCGAGGGGCCGCGGTTCGCCATCGAGGAGATGACGGAACTCAAGTCCGTTGTCATCGCGTAGCATCATGAAAAAAGAGAAGGTGATCGTCTCTGCCTGTCTGCGGGGAGAAGCGTGCCGGTATGACGATATCTCGGGAAAAATCGTGAGCGACCTCACGATTGTTCTGAGTAAGATAGTTTAATGGGATGGAATATGGGAAAGGAAAAGGTAATAGTTTCTGCATGTCTACTGGGCGAAAAATGCCGATATGATGGAGCCACTAAAAAAGATGACGGTGTTCTCGCCTTTCTCGCAGACAAAGAGGTCGTCCCCTTCTGCCCGGAAGCTCCGGTCCTGGGGACACCCCGCGGACGGATCAGTATCATCGCGACGGAGGATCACGGCCTGCGGGTGAAAAAAGATGCGGACGGTACCGACGTCACCGATGCGCTCGTCGAACAGACCGAGACGCTGATCAAGGCGCACCCGGATGCGACGAAGATCATCCTCAAATCGAAATCTCCCAGCTGCGGGATCGGGACGACGCCTATTTTGGATGAAGCGGGCAACGAGATCGCCAAGGGAAACGGGGTGGCTGCAGACCTATTGCTGCATGCGTTTCCAGACATTGATATTTCGGATGAGAATACTTTTTAGGGCTACTTCTTCTTTTCCTTATCTTTTTACAAAGAAACGCAACCAAAAGACAATGGAAAAAGAGAGCTTCGGTTCACCGAAGCGCATTAATCAATAGGCAAACGGTCGTTAAGCGTGCCTTGAAAGCCGTTGCGGAGGCATAAAGCCGGGAGCGGCGTGCGATTCGCGCAACGACGATTTTCTTTTGGTTCTTTTCTTATGAAAAAGAAAAGAATGAGCAGAGTATTTCTTTGCCACTTTTTTAAAAAAAGTAGCGCAAAAAGCGGCCTTTCGCGAATCGCTCATCCCTCCCGGCTTTGGGCCTCCGGGATGGCTTTCAAGGAACGCTCAAGGCCAAGGGCCTATTTGATTGAATGCGCTTCGACGTGTCGAAGCTCTTTCGATTGGTTTTGCGGGGAAGGAATGGTTGCTGCACTTGGTACCTATGCTATGATTCCCCAAAAATGAAAAGGACAAAATAATGCTTGAAATCGGAACCGTTGCACCGGATTTTTGCCTGGAGAACCAGGACGAGGTGGAGATCTGTTCGCGCGATCTCAAAGGGAAATGGATCGTGCTCTACTTCTATCCCAAGGACAATACGCCCGGCTGTACGACCGAAGCGTGCGACTTTACCGAGCAGCTGCCGGAATTCCAGGGGCTCAAGGCGGCCATTTTCGGCGTCAGCGCCGACTCCCCGAAGGTCCACCGCGGTTTTATCGAGAAGCAGTCGCTAAAGATTACCCTGCTCAGCGACCCGGAGCATACGATGATGGAAGATTACGGCGTCTGGGCCCTGAAGAAGAACTACGGTAAAGAGTATATGGGCATCGTCCGCACGACCTACATCATCGACCCGGAGGGCAAGGTTGCCGCGGCATGGGGGAACGTCAAAGTACGCCAGAAGCGTTCAAAGCAGGGGGTCAAATACGAGATCGTACATGTCGAAGAGGTGAAAAAGAAACTGGCGGAATTGCAGAACGGCTAAAGGGTTTTTCTGTTGCTGAAGTAATAAGGTTACTAGCACCGCCCGAAGGGGAGGCGCTTAGTAGCGGTAGCGCAGGTAGAAGCGGATGTCCTGTGCTTTGTCGACGGTCGCGCTTGCCAGTCCCGGATTGGTGGCGGCGAGATCGTCGATCTTATACGGCGTACCCGTCGTGGAGCCGAAGAATCCGTTGGAACCGGTGTAGTCGTAATCGATGTACGTATAGCGGATCTGGAAGCTGAAGACATCCTCGATCAGGTAGTCTGTGTAGTAGGCTTCGTAAGCACTACCGCGCGCCGCGACTTTGGACCCGATGTTCGTATCTTCGGCGTAGGTGATGGAACGCCAGTATTTGTCGCCGTGGTTGTATTCAAAGCCGATGCGTCCCATATCGGTGAACATCGTCGGGACCTGGAGACCGACCCAGTAGGACGAACCGGTTTTGCTCTCTTTCGAACCAAGCATTCCCTGATCGGCCGCACCCTTTTTCGGATCGGTGATACTCACGGCACCGCTGGCGAAGAAGATCGTGTCATCGAGGAAATCGCTCCAGCCGTTGCCGATACCGTTGATCATGAAGTTCGCCGTGACCGCGTGCATGTTCCCGACATCCTGCATGTTGTGGAAGACGTATCCGCTTGGCGTCGGGGTGACGGAAGCGTCGATGAGGTGGGCGGCATAGTAGTACTGCGCGCCGAGGCTGTACTGGCCGTCATCGTAAGGAACGAAGATCAGGCCGCCGAGATCGATGTCCGGGAGGTCGGCGTCATTCTTGGCGTAGGGAGCGGCGATACCCAGGGTATTGTTGCTATCCATATTGATCGTAAAGAACTTCGCGTTGGCATTCGTGCCCCCGCGTCCGGCGCAGAATTTGATGTACATTCCGTCGATGCCGGTGAGATCCTCAAAGCTGAACTTGGAGCTCATACCGTCAAATTCGACGTTGATGTTGTGCCCCATCGGTGACGCGGGACGGTCGTCGTCGCGCAGGTTGATCAGGTGGCCGTTGGTGGAGGGGCGGCGGCCGATGCTAAAGGTCCAGGGGATCTCCGCGCCGAGGAAGGTATCGTTGCGGTAGAAGAAGTAGGCGGAGCGGACGCGGACAACGTCGTCATAGGCGTTTTCGTTCGTGATCCAGTCGAAGGTCTCGAAGCCCGGGTAGCCCCCATTAAACCCGCTGCGGTATCCATAGGCCTTGTTATAGGCGAGCTGGGCCGTAAAGCTCATATTTTCCGTCGCCAGCCACTCCATGTTGAGCCAGAGGCGGTTGGTGAGAAAGGCGTCATTGCTCTGGGTATCGTCGCCGTCGAAGGCCATCGTATCGGGGTTGTAGGCGTTCCCGGCCATCTTGTAGTTCAGGTTGTCGACGGCCGTACGGAAATCGACGCCGAACTTGAGGTGGCTTCCGGAGGTGTTGCGGTTGATGGTACTGATCTGCTCTTCAAGGTCGGTCAGACGCTCATCTGTTTCATCGCCTTCCTCTTCGCTGCCTTCTTCATCGTTTTCCGTTGCTGCTGCCTCATCGGATTTGACGTCTTTCATCGCGGAAAGCTGCTCCTGGAGGGCCTCGATCTGCGCCTCCATCGCCTCCATGCGGTCGGTGGTTTCATCAGCCTGGAGGCCGATACTGAGCATGGCCGCGGCGGCAACGGAAAGGATCAACTGTTTTTTCATTTTAACTCCTTGTATCTGTGTCTGTTTTTCCGGACAACTAATCCTTAACATAAGAAAAACAAATTAATCACAAATGTATCATACAGCCTACCAGAAGTAATATAAATAGAAATTGAAATTAACGGCCGTGAAAGGGAGGAGGAGGCGATATTGCTTAACACTTTCTTAAGGCTATATAAGGTAAAATTCCGCGATTTTCTCCATGCGTTCTGACCGAATTGCCGGGGAACAAGATCTCAGGTGCCAAACCCAAAAACCGGTGCAGCCTTTTCTGAAAAAATAGAGCAGGACTGCCGGGGGCATTGAAGCGAACCGGTATTTTTTAATTTAATCGTGCCCCGGAGGCACGATGCAGAAAGGACCATAATTATGGTAACTATGAAAGACCTTCTCGAGTGTGGTGTCCACTTCGGCCACCAGACACGCCGCTGGAACCCGAAAATGAAAAAATACATCTTCGGTGTCCGCAAGAACATTTACATCATCGACCTGCAGAAGACGCTGCGCTACTTCCGCAACACGTACCAGATCGTCGTTGACGCAACAGCCGAAGGCAAGACGATCATGTTCGTCGGTACGAAGAAGCAGGCACGCGTTGCCGTCAAAGAAGCGGCAGAGAGCTGCGGCATGCCTTACGTCGATAACCGTTGGCTCGGCGGTATGCTGACCAACTTCCCGACGATTCAGAAATCCCTTCGCAAGCTCGAAGTGATCGAGCAGATGCAAGAGAGCGGCCAGATCAACCTGCTGACCAAAAAAGAAGCGCTGATGATGGCACGTACGAAAGAGAAGCTCGAGTCTTACCTCGGCGGTATCCGCGACATGAAAAAACTGCCGGATATGATGTTCGTCGTTGACGCCGTCAAAGAGCACATCGCCGTTAAAGAAGCGCGCAACCTCGGTATCCCGGTTATCGCACCGCTCGATACGAACTGTGATCCGGACGTGATCGACTTCCCGATCCCGGGCAACGACGACGCGATCCGTTCCATCCAGCTTTTCTGTAAAGAGATGGCGGCAGCGGTCAACGAAGGTAAAGCGATGATCGCCGACAACGCGGAAGCGGAAGGCGAAGAGGTAGAAGCGGCTGCAGAAGCTGCGGAAGCAACAGCAGAAGAAACAACGACAGAGGAAGCATAAGCATGGCAGCAATTTCAGCAGCAATGGTAAAAGAGCTGCGTCAGGCGACTGACGCACCGATGATGGACTGTAAAAAGGCGCTCACCGAGTCAAACGGCGACATGGACAAAGCCAAAGAATGGCTGCGTGAACGCGGGATTGCTCAGGCCGCTAAAAAAGCGGACCGCGTTGCTGCTGAAGGCTCTATCGGTCTGAAAATCTCTGCAGACAACAAGCGTGCGACACTGGTCGAGATCAACTCCGAGACAGACTTCGTTGCGAAAAACGAAGGCTTCCAGAACCTCGTTTCTACTACGGTAGAGCAGGCGTTCACGACGGAAGCGGACAGTGCGGAAGCGCTGCGCGAAACCGAGTATGAAGGCAAAGCGTTCAGCGTCTACTTCGACGAAGCGGTCGCAAAGATCGGCGAGAAGATCGAACTCCGCCGCATCGCGGCACTGAGCGGAAGCGAAAATGTCGCAGTCAACGGTTATATCCACTCCAACACGCGCATCGGTGTTATCGTTGCGATCGAGTGTGACTCTGCGAAAACGGCTGACGCTATGGTTGCCGTGGCGAAGCAGGTCGCGATGCATGCATCCGCGATGAAACCGACGACACTGAGCTACAAAGATTTCGACGCTGATTTCGTTGCTGCCGAAACCAAAGGCCGCATCGAAGCGATCAAGAAAGAGAACGAAGAGCTCGCGCGTCTGAAAAAGCCGCTCAAAAACGTGCCGGAGTACATCTCCATGTCTCAACTGACAGAGGATGTCCTGGCAGCGGCTGAAGCGAAGATGAAAGAGGAACTGATCGCCGAAGGCAAGCCTGAGAAGATCATCCCGAACATCCTGCCGGGTAAAATCGCGCGCTACATCGAGGATAACACGACGCTCGACAAAGAGCAGTGCCTCCTGGATCAGAACTATGTTCTCGACGACAAGAAAACGGTAGCTGCCGCAGTTGCCGAAGCGGCAAAAGCTGTCGGCGGTAGCGCTGAAGTCGTCGCATTCGTCCGTCTCGAAGTCGGCGAAGGCATCGAGAAGAAACAAGACGACTTCGCTGCCGAAGTCGCTGCACAGATGGCGTAAGCCCTCTGCTGCTCCCTTCCGGGTGACACTGTCGCCCGCTTTTCTCCCCCACTATCCAAAACTAACCCAGAACTAACGCAAAACGCACTATTATTGCACGTATGAAACTGCTAGAAGCCAGCGGCATTGCCCACCATTTCGATTACCCGCTCTTTTCCGGTGTGGATCTCTCGATCGACAGCCATGAGTCCGTTGCCATCATCGGGGTCAGCGGCAGCGGAAAGTCGACCCTGCTTCACATTCTCTCAACCCTGCTCACGCCCGACAGCGGGGAGGTGACGCTGATGGGCGAATCGATGGAAGGACTCTCCAACCGCGGTCTGGTGGAGCTGCGTCGGAAGCAGCTGGGGATCATTTTCCAGTCGCACTATCTTTTCAAAGGATTTACGGGTGCGGAGAACCTCGAGGTCGCATCCATCCTCTCGAACGAGCCGGTTGAACCCGAACTGCTCCGGGCCCTCAAGATCGAACATGTCGTAAACCAGAAGGTGACAGAACTCTCCGGCGGCCAGCAGCAACGCCTCTCCGTCGCCCGGGTGCTGACGAAGAAGCCGCGGCTTATCTATGCCGATGAGCCGACGGGGAACCTGGACCTGGAGACGGCCTGCGAAGTGATGGACCTCTTTGACAGCTATATCGCGAAACACGACGCCGGGCTCCTGCTCGTCACCCACGAACTGCAGCTGGCGGACCGCTGTCAGCGGGTGTACAAGCTCGAAGAGCATCAGCTGGTCCGCGTGAAATAGCGCCTCAGCGTTCGAAGTACGCTTTGCACTCCTGCTGCAGCAGCTGAACCGTTTCATCGAATGCCTTGCGCTCTTTGCAGAGCATCAGACCTGAAGCGCTTCGGAGCGTCTCGGTCTCGAGCGTACCGCTCACGACGCAGCCTGTTTCGGACGTACGGAGGAGGCTGAAGGTCATGGCTGTTTCGGGGGACAGGAGACAGGCGTGAAGGGAACGGTACATGGCCCACTCTGATGCAGTCTCCCGCGAGGAGGTGATGAGCGTCACATTCTTATCGTTTTCGAGCGCTTGGCGAAGGGCCTGGCGGAGATAGGAGTCACCAAGGCGTTCTGTTACGAGGACCAACGGGGTGCCGCCGCTGCGAATCATGACCCCGAGGGTGTGCCTGGCATCCTGCCAGCGGTGCGGAAGCAAAAGCGCGTTCTCAGCAGAGAGGACCGTGAGGATCAGGCCGGCGATCAGGAGGGGTTTCATTCGAATTGAGATGCTTTTTTGTTACAATGTTAACACACTTTTACGGGTATTTTCATACCGCATTCAAGGGACGTTATGACCATCGCGCTGTTTAACACCACTCCCATTGTCGCTAAATTGGTCGAACGTCTGGCACAAAAACGCGGGGATTCATTATTACAACCGGGTGCCGCCGGCGGGCGGCGGGCGGACGTCGCCATTGTCGATGACAGTGTCGCCGCGAGCTACGACGCAGCGGCTGCGAAAACGCAGGGACACTATGCCATTTTCATCGGCTCGCGCTTCGATGCCATGCCCAAGGGATATGACGCGGCACTGGGGAAACCGTTCCTGCCTGAAGAGCTGGCGCGGGCCCTTGATGATGCGGAGATGGCCGTAAGCGCCCTGGTTGAACGCAGCGACGTCTTCGACGCTGATGAAGCGGCGGAAGCGTGGGAGGAGGAGTCGGCGGCACCGCTCTTTGACAGCGCGGAGATCGATGAGCTCAAAGAGCTGCTCGATGCCGTGGAGGGCGAAGAGGCCGAAGGGCCGACGTACGGCGATCAGATCGAAGCGGCGATGGAACACATCGACCGGCGGGAGTGGGAACAGCCGATCGAGGAGGTGCTCTATGACGCCGATGCACCGGAACGCACGCCGGAAGAGACGGATTTCAGCGACATCGACCTGCATGCGCGTGGTGTCGAAGCTCTGCAGGATCTGATGGCGATCCTCAGCGACGAATCGGTCGCGCAGGCGCTCAAGGCGATGGGTGTGCGCATTGATATTTCATTCGGGGAGAAGGCATGAACAAAAACGGCGGAGCGATCCTGGTCCTGTCGGGCCCAAGCGGTGCGGGGAAGAGTTCCCTGATCAAAAAAGTGGCCGAGGCGATCGGACCCTACTACTTCTCGATCTCGACGACGACACGTCCGATGCGCGAGGGGGAAGTGGACGGTGTGCATTACCACTTCGTCGATGAGGAGAGTTTCAAGCGCGATATCGACGAGGAGAACTTCCTGGAGTATGCCGTCGTCCACGGCAACTACTACGGTACTTCGCTCAAGCCCGTCAAGGCGGCCCTCGCCGAGGGGAAGCTGGTCATCTTTGACATCGACGTCCAGGGGCACGACGCCGTTCAGAACCGCATGGGCGACATTACGACTTCCGCGTTCATCACGACCCCGACGCTGAGCGAACTTGAACAGCGTCTGCGGGCGCGGGCAACCGATGCGGCGGAGGTGATCGAACGCCGGATCGATATGGCCAAACGCGAGGTTCAGCGCATGAGCGAGTACGACTACATCATCATCAACGACGACCTCGACGAGGCGGCGGA
The DNA here is from genome assembly GCF_039645955.1 of Thiomicrolovo immobilis. Lineage (GTDB taxonomy): Bacteria > Campylobacterota > Campylobacteria > Campylobacterales > Sulfurimonadaceae > Thiomicrolovo > Thiomicrolovo diazotrophicus. The sequence goes on along the minus strand of NZ_CP147916.1, from coordinate 2,270,457 downwards.
GGTGCTTGTCTCCGTCGCCAGGGCCGCCCGCCTGAAAGTCCCGACCCTCAAGATCAACGCATTCGTACAGGCGTGGGAAGCGCACTAGCGCCCCTCCCGCCGCCGCAAACGTTTTTACTAACCAATATCCCTGCATTTTTTCGCTATTATTACATTTCCAAAAAAACCACCTAAGGAATTACTATGGGTATGCCAAGCGGAACTGAACTGCTGTTGATTTTCGGGATCATCGTCCTGCTCTTCGGTGCGAAAAAAATTCCGGATCTTGCCAAGGGTATCGGCAAGGGAATCAAGAACTTCAAGAATGAGATGAAAGACGAACCGGAAGAGGTTGCAAGCAACGAGGCCCCCAAAAAAGTCGAGGGCGGTGACGCAACGGCGGCTTCCGAAGCACCCAAAGAATCCGAAAAACAGGCGTAATCGATTTGAAACAGCGTGTATCGGCGCTTCTCAAAGCGCAATTTGAGCGCGAAGTCGTGCTCGAAAAGCCCAAGGACCGCTCCTTCGGGCACTACGCCACCCCCATTGCATTCTCGCTGGCCAAGGAGTTGCGCAAATCACCGATGGTGATCGCCGACGAACTGGCCTCCTCATTCGGCGAACATGCGATGTTCTCCGCGGTCGAAGCGACGAAGGGGTACATCAACTTCCGACTCTCCGAAGCCTTTATGGACGAATACGCCGGCTGGGCCCTGCAAAACCCTGAGCAGTTCGGCCATGCCGACCGGGAAGGCAAGATCCTGCTCGAGTTCGTCAGCGCGAACCCGACGGGACCGCTGCACATCGGCCATGCCCGCGGCGCGGTCTACGGCGACACGCTCTTGCGCCTCGGACGCCGCCTGGGCTACGACATCACGGCCGAGTACTATGTCAACGACGCCGGGAACCAGATCGACCTGCTGGGCCTGAGCCTGCAGCTCGAAGGGCAGCACAGCGTCCTCAACATGGAAGTCGAGTGGCCGGAGAAGTACTACCGCGGCGAATACATGACGATCCTGGCCGAAGAGGCACTCGGCGCATTCGGCAGCGACATCCTCACCAACGTTGACCGCCAGAAAGAGCTCGCGCTCTGGGCGAAGGACAAGGTGATGGCTCTGATCGTCTCCGACCTGGGCGACGCGAATATCCACTTCGACACCTTCGTCAGCGAAGCGTCGCTCTACGACGACTGGGACCGGGTGATGAAGAAGCTGGGCGATGGCGTTTACGAGGGCGAGGAGAAGCTCTGGCTCCGTTCGACGGAGCACGGGGACGAGAAAGACCGGGTCGTCGTGCGCGAAGACGGCCGTCCGACCTACCTGGCCGGCGACATCGTCTACCACAACCGCAAGTTCGAGCAGGGGTTTGACCACTATATCAACATCTGGGGCGCGGACCACCACGGCTATATCGCCCGCGTCAAAGCGGCGGCGCGTTTCCTGGGTTACGACCCCGAGAAGCTGGAGATCCTGCTGTCGCAGATGGTCAGCCTGCTCAAAGACGGCGAACCGTACAAAATGAGCAAGCGGGCCGGCAACGTTATTTTGATGAGCGACATCGTCGAGGAGATCGGCGCGGACGCCCTGCGCTTTATCTTCGCGAGCAAGAAGAGCGATACGGCCCTGGAGTTCGACGTCGAGACGCTCAAGAAGCAGGACAACTCTAATCCGGTCTACTACATCAACTACGCCCATGCGCGGATCCAGACGATCCTCTCCAAGAGCGAGCTGACGGAGGAGCAGATCATGGCGGCGGAGCTCACAGGGCTCAATGCCGACGCCGACGCGCTGCTCTTCGAGGCGCTGCTGCTGCCTGAAGTGATCGAGGACGCCTTCGCATCGCGCCAGGTGCAGAAGCTGCCGGAGTACCTCAAGTCCCTCGCGGCCCGTCTGCACAAGTTCTACTACGACTACCGCGTACTGGGGACCGAGGAAGAAGCGAAACTGCTCAAACTCTTCCTGATGGTCGCCCTCTCCATCCGCACCGGCCTCTCCCTGATGGGGATCACGGCCAAAGACCGGATGGTCGCTGACGAGAAGTAAGCTTCGGGCTTACTTCGCCACTCACTACTTTCTTTCTTCTGCACAAGAAAGCTTCGACACGTCGAAGCGCATCTATCAATAGGCAAACGGTCGTTAAGCGTGCCATGAAAGCCGCTGCGGAGGCATAAAGCCGGGAGCAGCGAGCGATTCGCGCAACGACGATTTTCTTTTGGTTCTTTTCTTATGAAAAAGAAAAGAATGAGGATAATACTTCTTTGCCACTTTTTTAGAAAAAGTAGCGTAAAAAGCGGCCTTTCGCGAATCGCTCATCCCTCCCGGCTTTATGCCTCCGGGATGGCTTACAAAGAGCGCTCAAGGCCAATTCTTGATTTCATTTAATGCGCTTCGACGTGTCGAAGCTCTTATTAGACATAATGCAGATTACGCTGACACCGGCGGTTCGATACCGTCGGGCAGAAGCCGGGGACTTTTGATCCGCACCCGTTTATTCCTTCCCAGCTCCCCGGACTCTATCGTGACGTCCCCCTTGGCGACCTTGCACATTTTCGCCAGCAGTGCTATGATGTGTTTATTGGCCTTGCCGTCCACAGGCGGGGCGGTAATGCGCAGTTTACGCTCCTCGCCCATGATTTCGGCCAGTTCGTTGGAACTCGCTTTTGGCTGGATACGCAAATGAAGAATGAGATCGTCGTTATCGAAGGTGTACCACATAACGGCATTATAGCGCGTAGCAATTCGTAGTCCACTCTATGTGCTACATGCTACAAAGGGCTGCCTATGAAACTTTTTTTCCTGATCGTCCCTATGCTGCTTTTTGCCGCAACAGGGCAGGAGTGTACCCGGATGCTCGAAGCCTTCGCACCGGTTGAAAAGGCGTATGACGCGGTGATAGAGGCCGAGATACCCTCCCCGGCAAGTGAAAAGGTGATACGGCAGTTCCGGAGCGAGGGCGGGAAGATCTATAAGCTTTGCAAAGATCGGATGAGCACAACGAAGTGGTATATGCTCGGCAAGAAGATCAGCTCCGATAAGACGGACATCGCCTCATTCCACCTGGAAAACGTTGCAGAGCTGAAACATTATGCCATTACCCACCCGCCGGTCGTGACAGAGGTGCGCTGCGGCACGATCCAGCAGGGTATCCACCCTTTGCCGAGGTGAAGGTCATGAGACTATTCATCATTGTCCTGATGTTCTTGCCAGTACTGCTGAGTGCGGTGTCGTGCGATAAACTGGAGAGCGACTTTGCCGCGCTGGACAAGCAGTACCGCGCCGCGAAACGTATCCAATCCCCGACGTCGCGCTACGACTACTACTACCGCTACATCGCCAAAGGGGCAGAACTGATGGTCTGGTGCCGCAACGATCCGCGCAACTACAGCTATACGGAGATCGTGCGCAAGCTCCGTGCGGCGGACCGCGAACGCAGCGGATTGCGCCAGAGTGTCATCGAAGAGCAGTGGCGCGTCAACGGCGTTCAGCCCGTTGTCAATGTTATCTACAAAGAGTGCGTCTACCAGTATTGAAAGCTCCGTTCGATACAATATCTTTCTTCTTTTTCTTCCGATACGTCCTCATCGCTTAACAGGATAAAGCAGGGCCCTCCTAAGGCCTAGCTCGAGGTTCGAGTCCTCGTGGGGACACCACCGGTTTTTCGTGACCAATGCCGACCGATATTGTTTAAAAAATAAGCTATATTCGTGCGCTGATAGCGTAAAAATTTGTTAGCATTTTGTAACACTAAACCACTAGTTAATGCACTATTTATATGAGAAAAGGTAGAATCCGAAGATTTTATAGAGAGCAGCAGCGGGAATACGATAACGTATTTATAGACAGCTGCCTAGATGATGAAAGTGCATATTACTGCTATTTCCTGGAGTGGTTCCTGCACAAGGGTAGAGTGCCTCTGCAATCAAAATAACACCCATAGATTCAAAAGGAAGGATAAACATAGATGCTAGATGAGAAACGCCTGACACACCTCAAACAGCTTGAGGCCGAATCGGTGCACATATTGCGCGAAGTCGCCGCAGCCTTTTCAAACCCCGTGATGATGTATTCGGTCGGGAAGGACTCCTCGGTTATGCTGCATCTGGCGATGAAAGCCTTTGCCCCCGGCAAAGTGCCTTTTCCAATGTTGCATGTCGATACCCAGTGGAAGTTCGGCGAGATGATCGAATTCCGCGACCGCCGTGCCAAAGAGTTGGGATTTGACCTGGTCGTGCATTCGAACCCCGAGGGAGAGCGTATGAATATCTCTCCCTTCGAACACGGCAGCAAGGTGCATACGGACATTATGAAAACAGAGGGCCTGAAGCAGGCGCTTAACATGGGCGGATACGATGCCGTCATCGGCGGGGCGCGCCGGGACGAGGAGAAATCGCGGGCCAAAGAGCGCATCTTCTCCTTCCGCGACAAGCAGCACCGCTGGGACCCGAAAAACCAGCGTCCGGAGCTGTGGAACGTCTATAACACGGCGATCCAGAAGGGCGAAAGCGTTCGGGTCTTCCCGATTTCCAACTGGACGGAGCTCGATATCTGGCAGTACATCTACCTTGAGCAGATCCCCATTCCGTCGCTCTATTTCGCCAAGGAACGTCCGGTTGTCGAGTATGAAGGGACCAAGATTATGGTCGATGACGAACGGGTGCCTGAAGAGCTCAAGGCCAAGGCGAAAAACGAGATGGTCCGTTTCCGGACACTGGGCTGCTACCCGCTGACGGGAGCGATCAACTCTTCGGCCGCCACCCTGCCGGAGATCATCAAAGAGATGCTGCTTTCCAAAAGCAGTGAACGCGAAGGCCGTCTGATCGACAAGGATCAGGAAGGGGCAATGGAAAAGAAAAAAATCGAGGGGTACTTTTAATGGCGCATACACCGGCAGAGAATATCGAAGCTTATCTCAAGGAGCATGAGAACAAGGATATGCTCCGTTTTTTGACCTGCGGAAGCGTCGATGACGGAAAAAGCACTCTGATCGGGCGCCTGCTTTACGATTCGAAGATGATCTTCGAAGATCAGCTCGCCGCCGCGGAGAGCGAAAGCAAAAAGTATGGCACGACCGGCGAGAAGATCGATATGGCGCTGCTCGTCGACGGGCTGCAGAGCGAACGTGAGCAGGGGATTACCATTGACGTCGCCTACCGCTTCTTCGCGACGGACAAGCGCAAATACATCATCGCCGACACTCCGGGCCACGAGCAGTACACGCGCAATATGGTTACCGGCGCCTCGACGGCGGACGTTGCCATTATCCTCATCGATGCGCGCAAGGGGATCCTGACCCAGACGCGGCGCCATACCTACATCGTCAACCTGCTGGGGATCCGTCACATTGTCGTGGCGGTGAACAAAATGGACCTTGTCGACTTTTCCGAAGAGCGCTTTGAGGAGATCAAGCACTCCTATGAGAAAGAGGTGCTCGACCAGCTGCCGATGCACGGTGCGGCGCGTCCGGAGACGATTTATATTCCGATGAGTGCCCTGGACGGGGACAACGTTGTCGACAAGAGTGACCGTATGCCGTGGTTTAAAGAGAAACCGCTGCTCGAACTGCTCGACACCATCGACTACCGCAATGCCGAACAGATCGCCGGGGATAAGGCCTCGTTCCGCTTCCCGGTGCAGTACGTCAACCGCCCGAACCTCGATTTCCGCGGCTTCTGCGGGACCATCGCTTCGGGCAGCGTCCGCGTCGGTGATGCCATCACCGTGCTGCCTTCGGGCAAGACAACGACCGTCAAAAGTATTATCAACTCCGGCGACGTGACCGAGGCGGACCGTCATGCAACGGCGGATGCAGCCTATGCACCGATGGCCGTGACGATCACGACAGAGGATGAGGTCGACATCAGCCGCGGGGATATGCTGGTACATACGGATGACGTTCCCCGCGTCTCCAATGCATTGAAAGTGATGCTCGTCTGGATGGACGAGACCCCGATGCAGCCGGAGCAGAGCTATTACATCAAGCGGGCAACCTCAGACGCGACCGGTCGTTTTGAAGACATCAACTACAAGATCGATGTCAATACGTACGAGCGTGAACAGGTCGATACGCTGGCGCTCAATGATATTGCCTCGTGCAAGTTGGTGCTCAACCGTCCCATCGCGGCGGACCACTACAGCGACAACCGTCAGACCGGCAGTTTTATCGTGGTTGACCGCGTGACGAACAATACCGTCGGGGCGGGGATGATCGTCGAAGTCGCCGCGCGGGAGCATGAGAAAGTTGCAGCGGTACGTGACTATACCGAGGCCGAAAAGGCGCTCAACGCCTACATACGTGAACACTTCCCCGAGTGGGGTGCCCGTGACGTTTCCGTATTTGAGAAAAACTAAGTAAAACGCCATGAGTGTCATGCTGGTACTGTTTTCGCTTGGAGGGTTGATCGCGCTGCTTATCCGCGGCACCTTCCGTCCGGGCGTGCTCTTTTTCGGTCTGTTGATGCTCTACTACCTTACCGGGCTCATCGAGACCAAAGCGATGCTGCACAACTTTGTCAATCCGTCGCTGATCGTGCTGGTACTGCTGATCGTCATTTCAAGCGTGATCGAGCGTACGGCCGTCGTGGAGTGGCTGTCGCATGCCGTCTTCTCGCCGAACCGTTTCGCCTCCATGTTGCGATTGACGGGGCTGACATCGCTTTTTTCCGCTTTTTTGAACAATACGGCCGTTGTCGCATCGATGATGAGCATGGTCAAAAACAATAAACACGTCGCCCCCTCCAAAGCGATGATCCCGCTTTCGTATGCGGCGATCTTCGGCGGAACGATGACGCTGATCGGCACGTCGACCAATCTTATCGTCAACGGCTTCGTCGTCGATGCGGGACTCACACCGCTGTCCCTGTTTGATTTCATCTATGTCGGACTCCCGCTGGCCGTGGCCGGGGGGCTCTTCTTGAGCCTGTTCGGGTCAAAGCTGCTGCCGACCTATGCGGCAAAGGGGCGTGCTCAGGAAGAACGCTATTTTCTTGAGGCGCGGGTCGGTTCCGATTCGCCGCTTGTCGGAAAGACGATCCAGGAGAACGGTCTGCGCAGCATGGAGCAGCTCTTTTTGGCGGAAGTCATGCGCGGGGATCGCCTGATCTCTCCCGTCACGCCTCGGGAGGTGCTGCAGGCGGGGGATGTCCTGATCTTTACGGGCAATATGCGCGACGTTCAGGAGCTGAACCGTTTCAAAGGGCTGGCGATTTTCGACAACAAGCGCTGCCCCCTGCAGGACAATCTGACGGAGGTCGTCGTTTCCCATGAATCGGCGCTGGTGGGCTGCACCATCAAGACGGCGGAGTTCCGGACAAAGTTCGATGCGGCGGTCGTCGCGGTACGGCGCGGAAGCGAGAAACTTTCCGGCAAGCTGGGCAATATTGAGCTGCAGGCGGGGGATACTCTCCTGCTGACGGCGGGAGAGGACTTCTCCAAACGCGAGAATCTGAAAAAGAATTTCTATTTCGTATCGAACCTGTCGCTCAATCATAAATTCGATACGAAAACGAGTCTGCTTATTCTGGGCCTTTTCCTCGGCGCCATCGTCTTAAGCGCAACGGGAGTACTGCCCTTTTTGAAAGGCCTTTTCATCTTGCTGGGTCTCTTCATCATTTTTAAGTACTTGTCGCTGCGCGATGTGAAAATGACGTTCCCCTTCGAACTGGTACTGATCATCGGTTCGGCGCTGGGAATCGCCCAGGTGCTTATGAACAGCGGCGTCGCGGAGATGCTGGGCAACGGGATTAAAGAGGCGACGGGGAGCATGGGAATATACGGCACATTCGCCGCCGTCTACCTTATGACGTTCCTGTTGACGGAGATCATCACGAACAACGCCGCAGCCGCCCTCAGCTTCCCCGTCGCCTATGCAACGGCAACAGCACTGGGCGCCGACCCTATGCCCTTTATCATGGCGGTCGCCTACGGCGCAAGTGCCAGCTTTATGAGCCCCTACGGGTACCAGACGAACCTGATGGTCTACGGTCCCGGCGGGTACAAATTTGCGGACTTTGTCAGGATCGGATTGCCGGTTTCGGTGCTTTACAGCGCACTAGTGCTGGCACTGGTACCGATATTTTTTCCGTTCGGCAATTGAATCAAGGAGAGTTAATGGAGAACATTGTTTGGCATGATCACCATGTTACGATGAACGAGCGCGCGGCACTCAAGGAGCAGAAGCCCTGTGTGCTGTGGTTCACGGGACTGAGCGGATCGGGCAAAAGTACGATTGCCAATGCCGTCGAGGCGAAACTGCTGGAGATGGGCAAACACACCTACCTGCTCGACGGGGACAACATCCGCCACGGTTTGAACAAAGGGCTCGGGTTTTCCGACGAAGACCGCATCGAGAACATCCGCCGCATCGGCGAAGTGGCGAAACTTTTTGTCGACGCAGGCGAGATCGTGCTGACGGCTTTTATCTCGCCCTTTCGAAGCGACCGGGAGCAGGTACGCTCCCTCGTCGGTGCGGGAGAGTTCATCGAAGTCTTTATCGATACGCCGCTGGCCGTCTGCGAAACCAGGGACCCGAAGGGGCTCTATAAAAAAGCCCGGGCCGGAGAGATCCCCAACTTTACGGGTATCGACTCTCCCTACGAAGCGCCGGAAACGCCGGAAGTGCATATCCGCAATGACAATATCCCCGTCGAAGAGGCCGCGATGCAGGTTATTGACTATCTTGAAACCAAAGGACACCTGAATGCTTGAAAAGATCGAACTTGATGCCGTTGTCGCCATCGCCCAGAAGGCGGGGGACGCCATTATGGACGTATACGAAAAGGATTTCGGCGTTGAATACAAAGACGACAAGTCGCCGCTGACCGAGGCGGATACGCTCTCCAACGAGATTATCTGCAGCGCCTTGACCGCGCTCTATCCGGAGATCCCTTTGATGTCGGAAGAGAACAAGGAAGTGCCTTTCGAGGAGCGTAAAGGGTGGGAGTACTACTGGTGTATCGACCCCATTGACGGCACGAAAGAGTTTATCAAGAAGAACGGTGAGTTCACCGTCAATATCGCGCTTATCCATAAAGATGCACCTGTCCTCGGCGTTGTCTACGCTCCGGCCCTGGGCGATATGTACAAGGCGAAAAAGGGGGAGGGTGCGTTTAAAAACGGCCAGAGCCTGCCGCTGAAACGCAACCTGACCCCGGAGATGTACCTCAATGTCGTCGCGAGCAAGTCCCACCTCTCGGAAGAGACCCAGGCGTTTATCGATGCGTTGGCGAAGACGACGGAGGAGATCCACCAGGTCTCCAAGGGAAGCTCGCTCAAACTCTGCATGGTCGCCGAGGGCGAGGCCGACGTCTACCCGCGTCTTGCCCCGACAATGGAGTGGGACACGGCCGCGGCGGATGCCGTCGTGCGCGAAAGCGGGAAGATGACCTATCAGTATCAGTCAGACGCTGAAGCAGACGTACCGATGGTATACAACAAAGAGAACCTGCTTAACCCCTGGTTTGTTGTTAAATAAAGTCAATTTTAAAATAGATTGTAATCGTTTGGAAAACTATTTGCAATACACTTCGCGGAAAGGATCACTATGAAGGGAATCATTTTAGCCGGCGGCAGCGGGACGCGCCTCTACCCGATCACCCAGGGGGTGAGCAAGCAGCTGACGCCCATTTACGACAAGCCGATGATCTATTATCCGCTCTCCGTTTTGATGCTTGCGGGGATCCGCGAAGTCCTGATCATCTCCACCCCCAAAGACCTTCCCCGTTTTCAGGAGCTGCTGGGAAGCGGTGAAGACCTTGGGATGGCGTTCACCTACGTGGAGCAGCCTTCACCGGACGGTCTCGCACAGGCCTTTATCCTCGGCGAGGAGTTCATCGGCGGCGACGATGTTTGCCTCGTGCTGGGAGACAACATCTTTTACGGACACGGGTTTACCTCTTTGCTGAAACAGTCGGTGCTCAACGCGGCGCAGGAGAGCAAGGCGACGGTTTTCGGCTACTATGTCAAAGACCCGGAACGCTATGGTGTCGCGGCCTTTGATGCAGAGGGCAACGTCACGAGCATCGAAGAGAAGCCAAAAGCGCCGAAGTCAAACTATGCCGTCACCGGGCTCTACTTCTACCCCAATTCCGTCGTCGAGATCGCCAAGAATGTCAAGCCCTCCGAGCGGGGCGAACTGGAGATCACGACGGTGAACCAGACCTACCTCGACCAGGGAGCGCTGAAGATGGAAGTCATGGGCCGCGGCTTCGCCTGGCTCGATACTGGTACACACGAAAGCCTGCTGGAAGCTTCCAACTATATTCAGACTATCGAGAAACGTCAGGGGCTCAAGGTCGCGTGCCTGGAGGAGATCGCTTTTGAGATGGGCTACATTACCCAGGCGCAGCTTGTCGAACTGGCGCAGCCGCTCAAAAAGAACCAGTACGGACAATACCTGCTTCATAGAGCCAAAGAGGGGATCGTAAAACGATGAACTTTGTCCGTACCGAAATCCCCGACGTTATTATCATTGAGCCGACCGTTCACGGTGATGCACGCGGTTACTTTGTCGAGACTTTCCGCCAGGACAGCCTCGAGGCCTTTCTGGGCTTCAAGGTGAACTTCTGCCAAGACAACGAGAGCAAATCCTCCTACGGCGTACTCCGCGGTTTGCATTACCAACTCCATCCCGCCGCACAGACAAAGCTGGTCCGCGCCATAAAAGGACGGGTCCTTGACGTCGCCGTCGATATCCGCAAAGGGAGTCCCACTTTCGGCAAACACGTCGCGGTGGAGCTGACGGAGGAGAACAAGCGCCAGCTTTTCGTGCCGCGCGGTTTTGCCCACGGCTTCGTCGTCCTTAGCGAGGAGGCGATCTTCGCCTACAAGGTCGACAACTACTACTCTCCGGAGAACGACCGGGGCATCGCCTTTAATGATCCGGCCATCGGGATTGACTGGCAGATTGATCCGAGCGGATTGAAGCTCTCCGACAAAGATACAAAACAGCCGCTGCTCACAGAGGCAGATGCGCTTTTCGATGCGGAGATGGACTACTACACTCCAGGGGTACTTCCCCACCAAGGCTCACCGCGTGTCTAAGCATGTTCTAGTCACGGGGGCGAACGGCCAGGTCGGCAGCGAGCTGCGTGCGCTCTCCTCTGTACATAATGATATGACCTGGACCTTCGCGGAGCGCAGCGACCTCGATCTTGCCAGCAAAGCAGCCATTGATGCCTACTTTGCTGACAGGAGTTTCGACATCATTGTGAACTGCGCCGCCTATACGGCTGTGGACAAGGCCGAAAGCGAACCAGAAATGGCCGATGCCATTAACCACAGAGCCGTAGAGGCGTTGGCGCAGATTGCCAAGGCCCAAGGGGCCTCGCTGATCCAGCTCTCGACCGATTACGTCTTTGACGGCTGCAACTTCAGGCCCTACGCTGAAAATGACCCTACCGATCCCCAGGGGGTCTACGGCCGGACAAAGTGCGACGGCGAGAAGGCGATACAGGCTATCGCTCCGGCGAACAGTGCGATCATTCGGACGGCCTGGGTCTATTCATCATTCGGCAACAACTTCGTCAAGACAATGTTGAGGCTGGGACGGGAACGTGACGAGCTCGGTGTTATCTTTGACCAGGTGGGTTCACCCACTTATGCCCGGGATCTGGCGCAGGCGATCATCGAGATCATCCCGAAACTTGACCACCCGGGTGTCGAGATCCTGCACTATGCTGACGAAGGTGTCTGCAGCTGGTATGACTTTGCCAGGGCGATCTTCGAACTAAGCAGCGTGGAGTGCAGCGTCAACGCCATCGAAACGAAAGAGTACCCCACCCCGGCCAAACGGCCCCACTATTCGCTGCTGAACAAAGCGAAGATCAAAGCAGACTACGGCATCGCCATTCCCTACTGGCGCGATTCACTCAAGACGTGTCTGGAAAAACTGAAGGAAGAAAACGTATGAAAAGCATCCTCGTCACCGGCTGTGCCGGGTTTATCGGTTCGAATTTCGTCCCCTATTTCATGGAGAAGTACCCCGACTACCACATTGTCAATCTCGACCTGCTGACCTATGCCGGAAATCTGGACAATCTCAAAGAGGTTAAGGGCGACGAGCGTCACACCTTCGTCAAAGGCGACATCTGCAACCGCGAACTTGTCGAGTACCTCTTCACTACCTACGACGTCCGTGGCGTTATTCACTTTGCGGCAGAGAGCCACGTGGACAACTCTATCAAGAATCCGGGCGTTTTTGTACAGACAAACGTTAATGGCACCTTCACCCTCATCGATGTTGCCTACAAACAGTGGATGGAAAAACCATTTGTCTATAAGGAAGGCTATGAAGGGTGCCGTTTCCACCACATCTCAACCGATGAGGTCTACGGGACACTCGGGGCAGAGGGGCTCTTTACCGAAGAGACTCCTTACGCGCCGAACTCTCCCTACAGCGCCTCCAAAGCGGGCAGCGATATGGTCGTTCGCAGCTACCACCACACCTATGGTATGAACACGGTCATTACCAACTGTTCCAATAACTATGGCCCGAAGCAGCACGACGAAAAGCTCATTCCGACAATCATCCGCAAAGCACTTGCTGGGGAAGAGATTCCCATTTATGGTGACGGCAAGAACATCCGCGACTGGCTCTACGTGTTGGACCACTGTAAAGGGATTGACCTTGTCTATCATACAGGGAAAAACGGTGAGGTCTACAACATCGGCGGCCGCAACGAGCGGACAAACAACTATATTGCGGACAAGGTGTGCGAGATCCTGGATGAACTCAATCCGACAGCAGCGGGGAGCTACAAGGAACTGATCCACTATGTCGAGGACCGTGCCGGGCATGACCGCCGCTATGCCATCGATGCAACGAAGATCGAGACGGAACTGGGCTGGAAGGCTGACGAAAACTTCGAAACGGGTATTGTCAAAACCATCGAATGGTATCTGGAGAAATACAAAGTTTAATGATCGCTAAGCTTCGAAACAAACTCAACACTGACATTCATCTAAAAGAGATATTGGCCGGTAGTGCTGTGACATTTGTTTTGAAGATGTCAGGAATGATGCTTGGTTATATTGTTGTGCTTATCATTTCACGTCAATATGGTGCAGAGGGCATCGGAATGTACAACCTTACGTTGAGCATAATGACTTTTGTGGCGATGATCGCCGCAATGGGAATGAACGTTTCAATATTACGTTATGTTGGACAGTTCAACAAGTCGGGCGAAGAAGGGAAGCTGAAACTTCTTTACCGCTACTCGGTCGAAATGGTCGTGCCTTTTTCACTTATTCTTGCCGGTATTCTTTATTTTTTTGCGGAAACTATTGCGATTAATGTGTTCGATAATTCGGTCTATGAACCTGCATTGCAATTCGCGGCATTCATCGTGCCGTTTATGGCTTTACAGAGTATTAGCGTGGAGTACATTCGGGGACTAAAAAAGCTCAAGGTTTCCGAGTTTTTGCGAAGCGTCAATCGCCCTATGATCAACATCGCCCTACTATTTGTCATAGGTATATTCGTGTTTGATCAGATGCTTCCACTTTATACACTTGGTGTTGGAATTATTGTGAGCACTTTTATTGGATTATTTTATATTAATAAAAAAATAAAGTATTACGAAATTAATAATATTTATGATTTTTCTAGAAAGGAACTCGTATCTACATCAGTACCAATGTTGGTCACGACAATTGCTTCATTCATAATTGGAAATATTTCTTTGGTATTACTAGAAATTTTTTCCACTACAGAAGAAGTTGGAATTTTTAGTGTGGCGTTTAAAATTGCTACATTTATCAGCTTGTCATTGGTAGTTGTTAATAGTATTTCTGCACCAAAATTTTCTGAGTTATATTGGGAGAAAAAATATATACAACTGCAAAATGTCATAAACCATTCATCTCGACTCATTTTTTTTAGTTCTTTTGCAATGATGATTATGCTAATTGTATTCAATGAGAAAGTAATGACACTTTTTGGCCCCAAATTTGTTTCAGGGAATATGATTTTGATCATTTTAACGATCGGGCAGATGATCAATGCCGCCACAGGCTCTGTAGGTGTTTTTCTTAATATGACCGGATATCAAAATGTCTTACGCAATATAATCCTTTTTGCAGCAGGGATTAGTATTCTTTTGAACATATTACTTATCCAAAGTTACGGCATGTTTGGAGCTGCCATTGCAACAGCTGTTGGGACCTCTATTTTGAATATTGTTGCTGCGATATATGTAAAAAGAAAATTGGGATTCACGACATATTTTAATTTAAAAAGCCAGACCAGTGAAGGATGACTTGTGAGCAGAGTTTTTTGCCATCTTATGCGACATGCTTGTTTGCCTTCGAAAATAAGAAATTAGATACGAGTAAAACTAGAATATGAGTTCAATAAAAGGAAAAAAATTGTTGAAACAAATTGGTCAGCCAGTCATTATTATTGGTATGCACAGATCAGGTACAACAATGTTGACAGGTTTCTTGAGTAGTTACAATATTTTCATGGGCAATGTTGTAGAGCAAAATGGAGAAGCAGTTAGTTTTCTACGATTGAATGAACAACTACTTCATAAATGTCAGTCATCATGGAATGATGACAAAGACATTACTCAATGTATTTCTAAACGAAAAAATGAATTTGTAAAATTATTTAAAGATACAATGAATACTTCATCGTTTGAGAAAAATTTTTTTGGGGATCATGCACTTGATTTGGATAAAAATTTTTCTTGGGGCTGGAAAGATCCAAGAAACACATTGACATTAGATGTCATTAAAGAAGTTTTTCCAAAAGCAAAATTCATTCACATACATAGGAACCCTGTTGATGTAGCAGCAAGCCTAAGAAGTCGTGAACGAAGATTTTCTTTGAACGGAAAACTGAAGTGGTATTACAATGTAATGAAAAACCTTATAAAAAGAGGCGTATATATTCGTCGTGCACCTGAATTAGAAGAACTATCAGCCGGGTTCAAATTATGGAAGAAATATGTCTCTCAAGCGATGGATTTTGATGGAGAAATTATTCATCTTAGCTATGAAAGTTTTTTAGTAGAGCCTCAAAAAAATTTTGAAAAAATTTGTCATTTCCTGGGTATAGAATATCAAAAGAAAAAGATTGAAGAGATATGTCAATTTATAAATCAAGATAGAAAGTTTTCTTTTGTTTCGGATGACGAATTAATTGAATTCTACAAAAAGATTCAGACCGATCCAATGCTTCAAGCACTGGGGTATGAGAACATATTGAAATGAAAACGTTAAAACAATTTTTAAAAAGCGTTAATTGGTTGATTTTGTCATTCACCTCACATATACCATCACGAACCATACGCAATGCGGTTTTGCGTATTATGGGTATGAGGATTAATAATGCAATTATATATGGGACATTTCACATTCGAGCACCGCATAAAATTAGTTTAGATGAAGGCACTGTAATTGGGCATGGAACAACTCTAGATGGAAGAAATGGAATAACAATTGGTAAAAATGTAAATTTTAGTTCTGAAGTAATGGTTTGGACGATGCAACATGACTATAACGATAAAAAGTTTTGCTCTTCAGGCGGACCGGTGATTATTGAAGACTATGCATGGATTTCAGTCAGAGCCATCATATTGCCCAATGTTAAAATCGGAAAAGGTGCGGTTGTGGCTGCTGGTGCAGTGGTGACAAAAGATGTCCCACCTTTTACAGTTGTAGGTGGTATTCCAGCAAAAAAAATAGCTGATAGAAGCAAAGATTTGGAATATAGCCCAGCACAAAATGGTGGATTGCCATTGATTTGATGATTAGCAGCAAATATAGAAAACATTATTTGTGCGCTCAGAAAAGGTCTCGATGAAAACAAATACTCAACCAAAAGTAGCAGTGGTTCTACTTAATTACAAAGGTTCGGAAGACACGATTTCCTGCCTGCATAGCTTACAAAAAGTCACCTATCCTAATTATAGAGTTGTTGTAATAGATAATGATTCACCTGATGACTCTATGAAGCAGATTCAGGACTATCTTCAATCACAAATTCCTGATGACTTGGTCGTATTCAAATCTCTCGATGAAGCCATGTCTCGCTCTGATTCCTGTGCTAAATACACACTTTTACAAAGCGGTCAGAATGGTGGGTATGGCTATGGGAATAACGTTGGAATCCAGTTTGCTTTACACAATGGAGCAGACTATGTGCTAATACTCAATAATGATATTTTTATTCCTGATCCGGGTTTTATTGAACCGATGGTACGGCTTTGTGAAAAGGATCAGACGCTAGGTGCCGTTTCAGGGAAGATTTTTTTTCATGACAGACCCGATATTGTTTGGTTTAATGGAGGGAAACTTGATCCGTGGACAGCACGGGTGTCACATTTTGGCTTCAATCGTTTGGATGGCACTGAGAATGTGTTGAAAGACAGTACTTTTTTGAGTGGATGTATGTTACTGGTTCCACGAAAAACTATTGAAATAGTAGGTTTGTTTAATGAGGATTATTTCATGTATGTAGAAGATCTTGAATTTGTTCAGCGCATCCTTAATGCTGGTTTGAGTCTTAAAGTAACTCCTTTGTCACGAATTGAACACAAAGTTGGAAGCAGCTCGAACGGGAGATTATCCCCTTTTTCTATCTACTATACACACAGAAATAAAATAGATTTTATCAGTAGGTACATAGGTTATCCTCAAAAGGTGACAGCTTATACCTACACATTCGTAATTTCTCCGTTGCGTTTTATATACAAAGGACGTTTAGATCTATTTAAGGCAGCAATAAAAGGTTTGTTTGATGGTTGTAGAAGGTAGAGAAATGATCTTCGTTGTTGGAAACTCACGTAGTGGAACAACTATGATGGGACGAATTCTTGGGAGAAATAAGGATGTTTTTACATTCGGAGAACTTCATTTTTACGGCATGATGTATGATCCGGCAAAGGAGAAGAATGCAAAGCTTTCCTTTGATGATTCCGTGCAGCTCTTTTCGAGGTTGCTGTGTTTGCAGCGGGAAGGTTTTTTTTCTGAGTGTTCATCATTGGAGTCATACTATGATGAAGTGAACTCTGTACTTGATCAGACCATTGAATATCGTAACGAAGAAATATACGAAATCTTTGCATTATATGAAACACAAAAGCAGCATAAGACGATCCCATGTGAACAAACTCCCAAAAATCTTTTTTTTCTGGAAGATATCTTAAAACTTCCATTGGATGCCAGGATTATTAATATGGTCCGGGATCCTAGAGATGTACTTAATTCGCAAAAAAACAAATGGAAAAGACGTTTTCTTGGTGCAAAACAGATACCGATACGTGAGGCTGTTCGTGCCTGGTTCAATTATCATCCTATTACGATTGCGTTAGTTTGGAAAGCAGCTGTCAATGAGTATAAAAAACAAGCTAGGCAAAGGACTGAACGTCTTATGTTAGTGCATTTTGAAGAGCTGCTTCTGAATCCGGAGTCGGAGCTGAAAAGAATCTGTGAATTTCTCTCTATAACATATGACCTGAAAATGTTGGACGTACCGCAAGTGGGCTCATCGGACGGGAATGATTCCGAAGAAAAGGGAATTAACAAAAAACGGCTCAATCCATGGAAACATTCGAAAAGTCTAAAAAAAACCGAAATATATTTGTGCGAAAAATACTGTGGAAAAGAGATGAAAGCGATGGGATACGAGCTTTCAAATGTTAGACCTAATCTGCTTTTACTAATGATCTATTATCTGTCTTTCCCGATAAAAATGGGCATGGCGCTGCTGTTAAATGTCAAGAGGATGAAAAATATGATGGCGACCATAAAAACCTACTTGGCTAAGGACTAAAATGCTTCCAAACTTTTTCATTGTAGGTGCTCCAAAAGCGGGTACAACTTCACTTTACCATTATTTGTCCGAACATCCCGAGGTATTCATGAGTGAACCAAAAGAGGTGAATTTCTTCTCAAAAGAAGAGATAGAAGCACAGGGGTTGTATTATGATGATTTCAAGGCAGGAAACCTTGCAAAATATGAAGCGCTTTTTGAAGATGCTGGTACAGCGAAAGCCATAGGTGAAGGAAGCGTTTCCTACCTGTTCTATCCTAAGACACCACAAAAACTGCACGATGCAATACCGGATGCGAAAATCATCATTTTACTGCGAGACCCTGTTGAACGTGGATATTCTCATTACCTTATGGATTATAGACTTGGTCTGGTATCACAACCCTATGAGGAAGTAGTGCATCAGACTGGGAACCACAAGCATAAAAAACTTTACTATCAACAGTATGTCGCTCTGGGGCTCTACTATGAACAAGTCAAACGTTATCTCGATCTTTTTGGTCTGAATCAGGTCAAGATCTATTTTCAGGAGGATCTGCGTAAGGACACAGAGGGTGTCATTCAGGACCTCTACAAGTTTTTGAAAATCGAAACAAACACTCAGCTTGACCTCGCACGTGAACACAACGCTTTTTCCATGCCAAAAAATGCATTAATACACAGGTTGTATAGCTCAAGGAATATTCGTAAGACTCTGTCCGCACTCTTGCCCGATGCAGTGAAAGAAATAGTGATGAACCGACTGTTTGAACGAAAGAAAAAACCGCAACTCGATCCGGAACTTAGAAATGAACTTGTGGCAATTTATCGTCCGGATATTGAGAAGCTGGAAGCTCTTCTAAACAAAGATCTTTCTCACTGGTATAAGGAACAAGCATGAAGTATATAGCAATTATTGAACCAGTGGGTGGACATGGTGGGATGGATTGGTATGACTTCAATATGTTAGATTCTATAAGAATGCAAAATGGGTGCAGTGCTTTGTTATATACCTGCGATGCAACTGCCGAACATGAAGCTGTTAAACACATTTACAAAAATATTTACGGCAAAACAAATAAGCTGATCCGAGGTTGGAATTATGTGAAGGGAACGTTTTCTGCTTTACTCAATGCAAAAGCAGAAAAAGTAAAGATTATTCATTTACATTTTATTGATTTTGGTTTTCTTGAATACTATAACTTGCTTTTGGCTAAAAGAGTGTTTGGTTTTTGTGTTGTAGGGACAGTGCATGATGTTGAATCTTTTGAAAAATATGCTAAAGGCGATAGTTCGAAACATGAATATGAAAAGTTCCTTACTCTACTAGATGCGGTTGTGTTACACACTGAATACGCCAAACGTGAATTGGTAAATAACCTGAAACCTAGCATAGTGGAGAGTAAGAAGATAGAAACCATTTATGGACCTGATTTTGATTTTGAAAGTTTAGACTCTAACTTTATTGAAAAAAAAATTGCTAGGGAACATCTCAATCTGCCACAAGACAGAAAAGTTATTTTGTTTTTTGGGCAGATAAAAAAAGTTAAAGGGCTTGACCTCTTGCTAAAAGCCTTGGCGGAGGTGATAACAAAGGAACCTTCAGCGCTTCTTGTCATTGCCGGCAAAGTTTGGAAAGATGATTATTCTGAATATGAAAATATTATTGAGAAATACGGACTTGCAAACTATGTCGATCAGCGGATTGGGTATGTTGATAATGACGATGTGCCTCATTATTTCAATGCAGCCGACCTTGTTGTTCTCCCATACAGGAAGATTTACAACAGTGGTGTTTTAATTCGCTCTATGAGCTTCGGTACACCGGTACTCGCTTCTGATTTTGGACCGTTTAAAGAATTCATTATTCCTGGTAAGAATGGATTTCTATTTGAAGCTGAAAATGTAGAAAGCTTGGCAGAAAATTTGCATGAAATAATGGCTGATATGACATCGTTAAAGCAGGTCTCGCTTGAGGAAAGGGCTAGTATTAAAGAACATTTTGCATTAGATTCAATTGGGAAGCAATATTGTGATTTATATGAATCAGTATTAAATATGTAATAACAAAGCACTAAAATTAATTACAATATAATTAGTAGAAAGGGAATTTTTGAATCTTGTCATTGGAAGAAACGGTCTTATAGCTAGTGAGTTGATTCGGCGGGGCGGGTATACATTTACTACTTCGACGATAAATGGAGAAGGTTTTTTTTTAGATTTGTCTGCTCCTGAGTCTTTTGATTATCAACAGATCAACAGTGAGACAAAAGTTATTTTTCTTGCTGCTATTTCTTCTCCGGATAAATGCGAGAATGATTTTGAAAACGCATACAGTGTCAATGTGACTGGTACTAAGTATTTCATTGAAAAAGTACTTGAGAATGGGGGGAAAGTATTATTTTTCTCTAGCGATGTCATTTACGGCAATACAACAGAACCGGTTAATGAAGATGCTCCTACACACCCCTTTGGTGAATATGCAAAGATGAAAGATGAAGTTGAAAAAGCTTTCGCGGGTAAAGATAATTTCAAAGTATTTCGATTGTCATACGTACTATCGCAGGGTGATAAATATTTGCAATACCTTCAAAACTGTCTGAAAGAGAATAAAACAGCCGAGGTGTTTCATCCATTCTATCGGAAAATAGTATACATGGAGGACGTTTTGGACGCCATTGAGGCAATATTGCAGAAATGGGATGCATTCCCAAATCAAAAGTTCAATATCTGCGGGAATGAAAACGTGTCGAGGAAAGATATTGCAGACTATTTCAATGAAGCAGTAGGCAATAATTTGAATTATGTATTAATTGAACCGGATGAGAATTTTTGGATGGCAAGACCAAAAAATATCGAGCTCGTGTCACTATATCTTGAACAACTTTTGGGTAGAAAACCAATCAAGATACGTGAAGCGGTACACAATATAGTAAAAGGAAAAAAATAGCATGACGAAAAAAGCATTGATTACTGGGTTTACAGGGCAGGTCGGCTCACAAATGGCAGATTTTCTTTTGGAAAAGACAGATTATGACGTTGTTGGAATGATGCGTTGGCAAGAGCCTATGGAAAATATATATCATCTGACTGAAAGAATCAATAATAAAGAGCGCATAAGTGTTTATTACGCCGATTTGAATGATTGTGCGGCAATGGCAAGAATGCTCAAGGATGTTCGTCCGGATGTTATTTTCCATTTGGCAGCTCAATCCTTCCCAAAAACTTCGTTTAATATCCCTATTGAAACCCTCCAAACCAATATTATCGGCACGGCAAATCTATTGGAAAATATTCGACAATTAAAAGAAAATGAGAATTATGATCCAGTTGTACACGTTTGTTCGTCTAGTGAAGTATATGGTAGAGCTAAACCAGGTGAAGCTTTAGCCGAGGATACAAAGTTTCACGGGGCAAGTCCTTATAGCATTAGTAAAATAGGAACCGACTATTTAGGGCAATTTTATGGTGAAGCTTATGGCATCAAGACTTATGTGACGCGCATGGGGACCCATACGGGACCGAGACGTAGCGATGTGTTTTTTGAAAGTACGGTTGCGAAACAGATCGCTCTTATTGAAGCGGGGCTTCAGGAGCCCATTGTGAAAGTAGGCAATTTGGCTAGTGTCAGAACATTTCAGGATGCGCGCGATGCAGTGAGAGCCTATTATTTGCTGTCGTTGGAAAGTGAAAAAGGGAATGTACCTTGCGGGGAAGCTTTCAATATCGCGGGAGAGGAAGCATATAAGCTGCCGGAAGTCATTGATGTTCTTTTGAGTTTCAGTACACGGGATGACATTACAGTTCAGACGGATACCGACCGATTACGGCCGATTGATGCTGACTATCAGATGTTTGATAACACTAAGATCAGATCATTTATTGATTGGAAACCTGAAATTTCTACGAAAAAAATGTTCGAAGATTTACTCAATCACTGGCGGGATGAGATCAAAAGCGGTCGTGTCCCTTTGAGCCGCTAAGAACAAAGGTATACATCAATGATAATAAGATCAAAAGCACCGCTTAGGTTGGGATTGGCAGGCGGAGGGACAGATGTTAGTCCCTACTGTGACGAATTTGGAGGGGTGGTACTCAATGCGACAATTGATATGTATGCTTACTGTACCATCGAGGTCTGTGATGAGGAGAAGATTGTTTTTGAGGCTGCAGATAGGAACGAGAAAGTTGAATACAAGGCGACGAGTTCTCTTCCTATTGACGGTATGCTTGATCTGCACAAAGGTGTTTATAACCGGGTAATACGGGATTTCAATGACAACAAACCGCTCTCGTTCAATATGACGACGTATTCAGATGCGCCCGCAGGCAGCGGACTTGGGTCGTCATCGACGATGGTAGTAGTCATACTCAAAGCTTTTGTGGAGTGGCTCAATCTTCCTCTGGGTGAGTATGATATTGCCCAACTGGCTTACGACATAGAGCGTAAAGACATAGGCCTAAGTGGTGGGAAACAGGACCAGTATGCCGCTACATTCGGCGGGTTCAACTTTATGGAGTTTTACGAAAAAGACAGGGTCATCGTAAATCCGTTGCGGGTAAAGAACTGGATCATTGATGAGCTGGAGTCGTCGATGGTACTCTTTTTTACAGGTGCTTCGCGCGAGTCGGCCAAAATTATTGATGAACAAAAAAAGAATGCCGAAACAAAACAGGAGAAATCCATTCAGGCAATGCATGAACTCAAAGCAGATGCCTATATTATGAAAGAGGCTATCTTAAAAGGAGACATATCCAAATTCGCTGAAACGCTCGGTAAATCCTGGGAAGCCAAGAAGCGGACGGCCGTTTCGATATCAAACAGTCATATTGATCAGATATACTCCGCAGCGCTTGAAGCAGGTGCATATGCCGGAAAGGTTTCCGGTGCAGGAGGCGGAGGCTTTATGATGTTTGTCGTCAACCCGGTTAAACGACTCCAGGTTATTGAGAAGCTTAATGCCTATGACGGCGGAAGAGTGATGAATTTTCACTTTGTAACAGAGGGAACGAAAGGATGGAAAATATTGTGATGCAAACATTTATTGATAATCAGATTGACAAGTCGTACAAGATCAAGAAGGCGATCTTGGAAGATAGAGAACTGAGTGACTTGATACGTGAAGTGTCAGCGAAGTGCATAGAGGTTTACAAGAACGGCAACAAGACACTGATTGCGGGCAATGGCGGCAGCGCGGCGGATGCGCAGCATATCGCTGGGGAGTTTGTGAGCAAGTTCTATTTTGACCGGCCGGGACTCGCGTCGATCGCGTTGACAACGGATACTTCCATTTTGACAGCGATCGGGAACGATTACGGGTATGAAAAACTCTTCTCACGCCAGGTACAGGCGAACAGTGTTGAAGGTGATATGTTTATCGGCATTTCAACCAGTGGTAATTCGCAGAATGTTGTAGAAGCTCTGAAGACCTGTAAAGAAAAGGGGATTGTGACCGTTGGGCTGACGGGTGAAAATGGCGGAAAGATGGCGGAGCTTTGCGATTACTGCATCAAGGTGCCTTCGAATGAAACGCCGCGTGTTCAGGAAGCGCATATCCTTATTGGGCATATCATTTGTTCTGTTGTCGAAGAAGCGTTGTTCGGCAAAGGCTTTGAGGCGTAATGGAAGCGATCGTTCTCGCCGGTGGTCTTGGTACGCGGCTGCGGAGTGTCGTGAGCGAGCTGCCGAAACCCATGGCCCCCGTGGGCGGCAAGCCGTTTCTGGAGTATATTTTTCAGTATTTAAAGAAAAACGGCATTGACCGTATTATCCTCTCTGTCGGTTACAAGTGGGAGAGCATTAGGGACTATTTTGGCGAGGCATATGAGGGTATGGCACTCGTTTATAGTGTTGAAAACGAACCTCTTGGGACCGGAGGCGCGATTAAAAAGGCATTCGAGTCTGTCAAAAGCGAAAACGTATTTATCATTAACGGCGATACTTTTTTTGATGTCCCGCTCCAAACGTTAAGTGACCAATTGAAGCCAGAGAGTAAATTGCTGCTGTCGTTGAAAAAAATGCACCGTTTTGACCGTTACGGCTGTGTCGAAAGCGATGCCACCGGCAGAGTGACGGCTTTTACGGAAAAAGGCTGCCGTGAAAGCGGCAATATCAACGGCGGGGTATATCTTGCATCTGCGGATCTTTTTGAGAGCTTTGATCTGGACGAGAAATTCTCGTTTGAAGCTTTTATGGAAGAGTACTTCGATGCGTTAGGTGTCCGTGCCGTGGTTTTTGACGGTTACTTTATTGATATCGGTATCCCGGAGGACTACTCCCGGGCAGAAGACGAGCTGAAAGAGCACGTGTGAGAAAAGCACTTTTTCTTGATCGTGACGGTGTAATCAACAAGGAAAAAAATTACCTCTACAAGATAGAGGATTTTGAATTCATTGACGGTGTCTTTGAAACCTGCCGCACTTTCCAGGAAAAAGGGTATCTCATTATCGTTATTACGAATCAGGCGGGGATTGCGCGGGGGAAATACACCGAAGATGATTATCAGCAATTGACTCGATGGATGATTGAGCGTTTTGCAGATGAAGGGGTTACAATAAATGCTGTTTACCATTGTCCCCATCATCCGGATTTTTCAGGTGAATGCAGTTGCCGTAAACCGGAGCCTGGCATGTTGGAAGAAGCGAAAGCAGCCTTTGATATAGACATGGCCTCTTCAGTTTTGGTGGGGGATAAAGAGAGTGATATTGAGGCCGGATTACAAGCGGGTATAAGCGTGAATATATTAGTTAAGAGTGGGCATCAGGTTGATGCAGAAGCGACCAAAGCCAAACATGTGCTGCAAAGTATCAAAGAACTGATATTAATAGACTAAGTATGGGGTCAAAATGGGTGAAACAATAAAAGTTTGCATTAGGCTATATAGAAAGAATACACATAGGATCAGTAGTAGTGGTATGTAAAGAAAAAAATACTCTGCAATCAATTTGTAGTTAAAATTTTTTTTGATGATATATTATAACGAGGTTGCTGTAGCAACTAATTTTGTCTTGGCAGTTTACGAGAGAAGGGCATTTTGATATTACAAAGAAAAAAACAGTACACGGTCTTTAAACTACTTTTGGTTTTGATCATTCTTTGGCCCTCGTATGTTGTAATAAAAATTAGTGCATTGCCTGGCTTAAACCCAGAACGGTTGTTAGATATATATTTTTTCATAATGGTAATTCTATTTTATGCTTATTCAAGTAAGGTGAAAAAAGAAGTTAATGACTATTTTCGGCACTATAAACTATTTTTTTTATTGATAGTCATATTTTATTTTATCTTATTGGCAAGCAGCGCGCTATTTTCATTGAACCATATAGCTTCAACAGCAAACAGCATCATAAAAATATTTGGACAGATGTTTTTGTTATTAGTTACAGTTGTTTTTGTTGATAGGGGTCATATAGATAGGCTGATAAAATTAATTTTGTTTTTGCAACTGATTGTTATCGGATTGGCATTTCTGGAGTGGCAGTTTAAACAACCTTTATTTTCAATTTTTTCCGCATTCAATGAGAATCTAAGAGAGGCATTGGCTAGTGGGAATTATAGAGACACAAAGTATCGTGTAATATCGACTTTTCCTCATTCTTTAGTCTTGGCACAATATCTACTAATGCTGCTTCCATTTAACCATTATTATTTCAAATATTCTACTTCTAATGCCAAGTTTATTTATTTATTGAATATATTGATGACTCCATTGATTCTTTATATGACAGATTCAAGAATGGGGATGGCTTTGTATATTTTATATTACTTTTTCATTTTCAATTTAAGTGCCATCAAATCAACGCTTTCAAAAAAAATACAATATTTTTTAAAAAGGGTTCTTTTTAGGTTGTCAGTTTTATTATTCATTTTATTAGGTATTGTTTTCATTGTCAACTTTGATACCTATGTAAATAATGCTTTGGAATTAGTGGCTTTATCCGCTGACGAATCGGAAACGACAACCAACAGTACAAATGCAAGACTTCTTCAACTCATGATCGGAAGTGAACATGTTAGTTGGTTCGGACATGGTAGCCTTGGGACGATAGAAATTATGGAACAATATTCTATGAAAGCAATGGACAACTACTATGTATCTATTTTACTAAATACCGGTATTGTTGGCTTAGGCCTATCACTCCTTTTTGCTATAGTGCTATTTAATTTTATTATTAAATTTTGGCGTGTTCATAAGATAATGGAGCCCTTTTTCTTTTTCTATTTAAACTTCTATCTCTTTATTCTTATTCTTTCTATCGACTATATGTGGACACTCTATTATGTATTTTTAGGGCTATTGTTTATTATCATAAAAAACGACAATCTTGAGGGGAAACGAATAAGTAAAGTAATATGAGACAGGTTGTCAATGTTTTTCTGTTCTTCATGTATTTCTTAATTACTCAATCCAGTCTTTCAAGCGAGACCACTAAATTAGGATCTGGATATGAGGAAAAACTACCTTATGAACATTGGGAAGTAATAGGTCCTGGATTTACGAATGTTATTTCAAATGCAGTCATCAGGGATGATGACATATATGTGTTGATTGACATCGGTGGTCTAGTGTATTCAGGTAATAGTGGCAAGTCATGGCAGCACTTAACCCATTACGATAAGGATGGTGTCACCACTCGTAGATTCTTTGATTTTGATGTGTCTCCTACTAATACAAATATAATTGCAATTGCAGGGGATGGCATTTTTCTAACGAATGATCATGGTCGAAAATGGGTAAGCATAGAGGATGGCTTACCTATAAAAGAATATGGGAAAAGAAAGAATTCATTTTCACAAATCAAATTCAGTTGCAATGGGAAACGTGTTTTTGCGGGCATTGGAACCAAGATATTTATGCCAATTAAACATATTGAAAGAATGCTTCTTCAAGGTAGGTCAGAAAAATATCTATACGTGATGGATGTCAATACCTCTGTATTCCATAAAATCAATATTGATATTGAGGGTAAAGATTCAGTAGTAAAAAAGATATACCCTCATCCCTATCAGTCGAATATATTGTATGTTTCTTTTGAAGATGGTAGTTTTTATAAAAGTTTAAATGCTGACGGTCCGGTAGAAAAAATACGATTTCAGCGTATACTATTGCCACATGGTTATTTTGTACGTGATTTGGTCATTTCCTCAGTAGAAAAAGACACACTGTTGATGTCATTGACAAGTTTGAAGCATAAGAGCAATTCAATATTGTGCAAAGTCAAAACAAACTCCAGCAATAAAATACATCTTGAGAGGATAGATCTTTATTGTCTTTTTGGGGTTTTCCCATGCAAAATAAAAGACACGATGTCGGTTGCCCTTTTGCCGGGAAGCACAACAAAACTATTATTTGGATCATCAAAAGATAGTAGTGTTTATCTTTATGATCTTGTGTCCAACAAAACTATGACTTATGATTTACCGGAAGAGTTGTATGCTGATTTCGGACATTTTTACGGAGCAATCGAGCGTGTCTTTACTGGTACTGGCCCAAATATTCTATTAACCTCCAAGATTGGCGCATGGCTGTCCAAAGATGGATTAAAAAGTTTTGAACCTTTATGGATGATTTTTTCCAATAATCTCTTTGGCAATAAAGGAGTAAGTGCTATAGGCAATGTCGACTCATTGTCTATTACTAATAACTATATTTATGCAGGGACATACGATCATTCTGCTTGGCGATTTGATGTCAATAGTAGTTATGCTTCTCCGCTAATCACGAAAATACCAAAAACAATGCGACTTGGGAAATGGTCATGGCTGGGGACACATGTTTTTGCATCTGAAGATGATCAGTTTATTTACATCGAAGATGATGCACGCTCTAACAAATTTTCAGGGCATCATATGAATCAAGATAAGAAGTTTTTTTTGTCAAAAGATAGGGGAGAAACATGGACAGATATAACACTGCATTTAGGCAAAGGTGAGATCTTTCCAGGGGGTAGTCTGCTGCTCAAAGTCTTATTTGAAAAGAAAGATTCCCAACGTCAGTGGTGGTTGTTTAGCGATGAACTGTATAGAACTATAGATGGGGGACAAACATTTACATTAGTAAAAAAATTGCGCTTGCAATATATAAAACAGAAAATCGTTTTTACTGATATAGCCTTTGATGATAAACACGAAATAGTTTATTTATCTTCTTCTGTAGGGGATGCAAATATTGGGAGTAAACTGAATAGGCTCCAAGACCCGGCGGCACTCTACAAAAGTATAGACAACGGAAAGTCATGGCATGGTTGCGATGTTGGACAGGATTCTATTAAAAGTCTGGCATTGAAGACAGACGGAGCCCTTGTTATTGGCACAATGAAGTCGCAAGATCAACCTGGGCGTCTTATTATTCTACCTTATGGGGAGGCTTATTCAAAAGAGCATATTAAAATGCAGGTAGGGAGTAATAAGGGAGAAGTGATGGCAAATCAGTTGAGTTTTTGGCCTGTTATTGTAGATGGTAAGAATATCCTAGTATATTCTAATACGAATTGGGTGCTTAACGATGAGTCATTCGCACAAGGACCATTTCTTTCAAGAGACAATGGAAAGACTTTCTTCCCAGTCAAATTCGACCTCCCAAATACAAATATATATTCTGCTGCTATGAAAAATGGTCTCATTGTATTGGGGACAACATTTGGTATTATGCGGTTGAAGTTTGATGAAAACAAAAAATATTAATTAAGGTTTATATCGTGAATATAGGAATTTTGGGGACACGGGGTATTCCGAACCATTATGGTGGTTTTGAGCAGTTTGCGGAGTATCTTTCGGTCGGATTGGCAGAAAGAGGGCATGATGTTACAGTGTACAACTCTCATACCCATCCTTACCAGGAAAAAGAGTGGAATGGAGTGAACATAAGGCACATCTACGATCCTGAAAATAAGATCGGCACGGCGGGACAATTCATCTATGACCTGCTCTGCATCAAAGACGCGCGGAAACAGAAATTCGACATTATTTTGCAGCTGGGATACACAAGCAGTTCAATTTTCTTCTGGTATTCGCCCAAAAGTTCCATTCTGGTGACCAACATGGACGGCCTGGAGTGGACCCGATCCAAGTACAGTAAAAAAGTTCAGAAATTTCTGGAATATGCAGAGTCTCTCGGGGCGAAGATGAGTGACTATCTTGTGGCGGATTCCCTGGGTATCCAGGAGTACCTGAAATCAAAATACGCTCTGGACTCCACCTACATCCCCTATGGTGCGCATGCCGTAGAGCATTTTGAGGAAAGCGTATTGGCAGAGTTTGGAGTTGAGAAATACGGCTACAATATGCTCATTGCCCGTCTGGAGCCGGAAAACAACATTGAGATGATCCTCGACGGCGTTGTTGCATCCAAAAGCAACAAGCCGTTTCTGGTTATCGGGAAGCATGAAACGGGATTCGGAAACTACCTGAAATCCAAATTTACGGATGAACGCATTCAGTTTGTCGGGGCTGTTTACGACATTGGAAAACTCAATAATCTCCGTGCCTTTTCCAGTCTCTATTTCCATGGTCACTCTGTAGGGGGGACAAATCCCTCTCTGCTGGAGGCGATGGCCTCCAACGCGCTGATCTGTGCGCATAATAACCGCTTCAACTCCACTATCCTGGGGAATGATGCTTTTTACTTCGCAACATCGGATGAAGTAGCGGGTTATCTTGATAAGACTAATAAAGAAGACTACCAGAACTATTTGGCGGCAAACATGCAAAAAATACGGGACATCTACTCCTGGCCGAAAATCGTTGACAGTTACGAAGAGCTCTTTCATGGGTTATTGGCCAACAAATAGTCCTCTCTGTCGAACGTGCACTTCTCTTGGACTGGTTTGAAGAGCCTGTGTCGGGAAACGACAAGAAGATTCAGTACTCATTTGCAGTAGTCGGAGCGGGATACACCTATGAGTTGATATCTATCGGACTTGTTCCTGCAATAGAATGGCAACATGGAAACAGGGCTCGTGGACAATATTTCTTTCGGCAAAATCTGCTTTTTCCACTGATAGATAGGTCTGAACTCATACACATTACACAACCCCGTTACGAATCATCATCCGAACTTTATATGTGTACAAGCATGGGAAGTGGCGAGCCTTCTTGGCGGGGCTGACGTAAATGAGTGCGGTGGTTTATATGGGCGAAAACTAAGTGAATTGATTGTATAAATGCCCTTTCAGTTTTTAAATATTAAAAAATAGATAAAAATAAGAGGTATTGTATGAGAGAGGATTCTGCGCGTCTGGTATTGATGCTTTTTGATGCCGCCGGGGTCTATGTCAGTATTGTGCTTGCTTATGTCTTTGTCTGGTGGTTAGAAGAGGATTCAAATGCTGTTCCCGGGGATATCAATCACTACACGGATAAACTGATCGTCTACATCCTGGTGATTTTGACGTTCATCACGTTAAAACTCTACCGCTATCGCCGTGACTTTTGGGACGAAACCCGCCTCATTCTCAAGGGGCTCGGGCTGTCGTTTTTCATGGTCCTCTCTGTGCTGGCACTGAACAAATCGGTAGCGGACTATTCGGACGGTATCATTATCCTCTCATACGTCTTCATGGGCTTCGTGCTTCCCTCGACCAAGTTTGTTTTGAAACGCTACTGGAACGTTTTCGGCCTGTGGCCAAAAAAAGCCTCTGTCATTTCGGGCAATTCGAAGATTGGGGACATCATCTTCGGGAACCGCTATCTGGGGTATGTTAAAACAAGCCCTGCACACTCGGATGTCGTCTTTATGGATACCTCCGGCAATGCGAAAGATCACATTGAGGCACGCCTCTCCAAACTGGTGCGTCAGAAAAAGAAGATCATTTTTATCCCGCTGCTTAACAGTTTCGACTACACGCGTGCGGGGATCGTCAATGTCTTCAATGCCCGTACCAATATGATCGTTTTGGAAAACGCGCTGCAGAAACGTTCGAACATTATTTTGAAGAACAGTTCCGATGTTGTAATGAGCATTCTGCTGCTGCCTCTGCTTGTCCCGGTTTTTGCGTTGATCGCCTTTTTGATCAAGCGGGAGGAGCCGAAAGGGAGTGTCTTCTTTAAGCAGGAACGGCTGGGCAAGAACGGCCGTACGTTTGTCTGCTATAAGTTCCGTTCCATGCGTGAAGACGGGGACAAGGTCTTGGAACAGTATCTGCAGACGCATCCTGAAGAGGTTGAGAACTACCAGGTTTACCACAAATACGAGAATGACCCCCGTATTACGAAGATCGGAGCCTTTCTGCGCCGGACCTCGCTGGACGAACTCCCGCAGATCATCAATGTGTTGCGCAGCGAGATGTCGCTTATAGGCCCGCGCCCCTATATGCTTAACGAAAAAGCAAAGATCGGCGCCGATATCGATCTGGTATTGGCGGTCAAGCCCGGGATCTCCGGTCTTTGGCAGGTCAGCGGCCGCAGCGACGTCGATTTTCATTCCCGCGTGGCAATGGACGTTTACTATACTCGGAACTGGCGATTGTGGATGGACTTTGTCATCTTCTTCAAAACGATCAAGACCGTACTTGTCCGTGAAGGTGCAAGCTAGGCAGGCCCAAACCTGGATCCGTATCGGTTAAAGGAACATCGCGATGCGGAAACAACAGAAAAGCAATAAAAGGGTCATCGCCCTTAGTGTATGGTTATGCCCGCTTGTGCTTTTCGGCAGCGACCTGACGCATTCGCTCTCCATGCAGGGCTATACGGGGATCATCAATACCCCCAACGCCCAGGTGATGAACGAAGGCGATATCACACTCTCCTTCAACAACCAGTTCGACAATCATCAGCGCAACTATGATTATGAGCGGGATTATCGCTACCAGGAAGATTACATCTTCGGCAGCGGGTTCCTGCCCTATTTCGAGCTTCAGGGGCGTCTCTCCGAAGCCAGGGGGTTTCACCGCGACCTCTCGGGCAATGTAAAAGTGCAGCTGCCGTTTCCGCTGCTTCACCCCTATCTTCCCAATGTCGCGCTGGGGTATCAGGATATCGGGAGTTCCGTCAATTTTTACGGCAACAAGTACGTCGTCATGGACAAGGAACTCTGGTTTGTCCGTCTGTCGCTTGGCTACGGGGTCAGTGATATTGAAGGGAATGGAGCCAAGATCAGCCAGCGTATGGACGGTATTTTCGGCGGGGCCGAGGTGCGTACCTTCGACTGGTTTTACCTGCTGGGGGAGTATGACGGCAGGGAAAGGCATGCCGGCGTCCGCATTGAGACCCCCCGGTCGTGGAGCGACAGGGTAAAGTTCAACAGCATTGTGGCTGCCAACCTCTCCGATGACAACAGCATTAGTTTGGCCTTTAACCTTGTCTTTTCACTCTACGAGCATGAGCGGTACACCCCTGACAGCGTAGAGAGAGAGGGGAGTGCTGCTGTTCTGGTGACGGAGGAGAGCGTACCTACCGCTGCTCCCGACCTGCCTGCAGTGGAAGAGCTGACAGCCAGTATAGAGCGCAAGCAGACAGAACCGCCGCGCCCGTTGGGCGACCTCGCGCCGCGGTTGTCGGATGCCGGGCTGGAGAATGTGACGGTTGCGACCAAGGGCGATACGCTCTACATTGCTTACGAGAACAGTGTCTACGAGTGGAATGAGCTTGATGCCCTCGGCATTGTTATTGGCACTGCCTCTCATTATGCCGGACGCTATAGCCGCTTCGTTGTCGAACCCCTCAAGAGCAGGGTGCGGGTGACGGCATTTCACGGTTCCCTTGTTGCCGCCGCGGCGTTCTTCAAGACTCCCTCTTACACGACGAAAACAGTGTTTACGGATTCGCTCTTTGAATCGCACCCGATCGACAAAGCAGGGTATGTGGTGGTTACGGACACGGAAAACGGGACGCTATTCAAGCCGCGTCTCGCTTTGAGCCCAAAACTCTCCACCTTTGTCGGCACCGAAGCGGGGGTCTTTGACTACCAGCTCTTGTTGCGTCTGACCGGGACAACGACTCTTTTTAAAGGCCTTGATTTCGGCATCCAGTACGACGAGCCTGTTGCCAACTCGGAGGAACTTGACCCCGGCGGCATGTTTTGGCGCTACTACGACAACGGCGGTATTTACAAAACGGAACTCAGTTATAGCTTCAATTTGTTCGGGGTGCTTAACAGCCTCAGTGCGGGGCAGTATGTCTACGACTACGCGGGGGCGATGGATCAGCTCATGTATACGGTCGGGCGCCATACGCTGCAGCTCAAAGGAGGCTACTTCCTCAATATGACGGATGGTTTCGAGGACGATAAAAAGACACTTTTTATTGCCGGCTACAGCTACCATTATGTCCCCTGGGACTTCTTTTTGAAGGTGCAGGGGGGACGCTACTGGTACCAGGACATCGGTTTCGACGTAACGCTGAAGCGCTTTTTCGGCGATACGGCGGTCTCGCTGGGCTACCTGCAGAGCCGTCCGCAGAGTGTGCCCCTTCACCAGGCCGAAGAAGTGAATCACTATGTTGCCCTCGCCGTCGAGATCCCTTTGGCACTGCGCAAGAGCCCTGTGGACAACCGTTACCTCCAGCTAAAAGGGGTCAACAGCTGGCAATACGGTCTGCGTACGACTGTGGCTCGCTCCGATGGGAAAAATTGGATCGTTCCCGGCAGCGGCAGCGTGTTGGGGAGTATTTTCGAAGGTGAGCCTTATTTTCGCAACCGCAACCGGCTCAGTGCCGAATACCTGAAGTACCATCTAGAAAGAATGCTGAACGCCTATGAAAAGTATGCTGGGCAACAGTAACCTGTACTATAGATGCATAGGTATGGAGCGTTGAAAGGTTTATTCGTGCGTCGGGAAGTATATTCCGACTGGATAGATTGATAAAGATAAGCGTCATCGATCTGTTTTCAATCGAAGCGCGACAGGTAGTTGTAATGTGTTGGGACGTTCGTTCACTGAGGGGAATGTCAGAAGAGTGAGGGAACACGCACCTTTTGTGCGTGCGGCCCTTTTAGAGGTTGGTACCGCCTGTCCCACCGGTGCCGCCTGTCCCGCCAGTAGCGCCTGTAGCACCGCCGTTGCAGTAGTCGTCATACTTGGAACCGAGGGTGAAGACGATAGTCTGATCCTGCGTCTCACCGGCCTTAATGTTTACCGAGGAGAAGGTGGAGGTGTAACGATCCGTCCCGTACATATAGACACGGATATTCGTATTCTGGTCCGGTGCGATCAGAATGCCGGCGACACCGTCGAGCCCGGTAGAGACGCCGGTGGCTGTCCAGGCCCCTCCGGCGGTTTGCATAATGATACTGGCGGATGGGATAGGGTTTTGCTTACTGCCGTTGCGGCATTCTTCTACAACGCGGACTCTGACGGGGGTTTTCGGTACGACCGTCCCGACATGCAACGCGGCCTGACACCCCGTATCGCTAAAGGTAACGGTGGTGCTGTCCCGTTTTTCGCCGTCGTAATAGAGCGTCAAGGTGACCGGTAGGTTTCTCGGCATGTTGTTCAGCTCATAAGAGCCGTCGCCTGCGTAATCGAAGACCTCTCTATGGAGGCCGCGTGCTTTGACTTTGAGTGAGGTAATGACTTCGGTACCCTGGGAAAGATCGGCGATGTCGACATAGGCCGGTCTGCAGCGCTCACCGCCATACCAGTCGAGATTCCAGTAGCTCAAGTGCGAGGCTTCATAGACAATCTTGTACGTCGTCGCGTCGTTTGCCAGCACTTCGCCCTGACCCTCATAGCTCCATTCGCCCGTGGTCTCCTCGTAGCTCCAGATAGGGATGATATCGCCGATGGCAATAGGATTGCCCGTTTCCGGGTTGAGGCTCCCGATGGGAACGAGCATTTCAATCGTGATAGGGTTGTTTTCGAAGGATTTGATACTTTTGCCATCGTCGTCCGTCATTTGGATCGCCGTAAAGCCCGCCGATACGAAGTCGACGGCTTGCGTACTCGTGGTGTTCGTCACCGTATTGGGCACGCCGGCTGCTACGACAGACATCCCTCCCGGGAAGGCTTCGACCGCATCGGCGGTGAAGTTGGTTGCCTGGACGTGCACCGTACCGGTCGCCGGTTGCCCGTCGGCTGTTTTCATCACCGTGCCCGCGGGAATGGTGATTTTCTGGCTGACGGAGACGTTGCCGTCGGTCGTATTGTTGAGGGTGACTTCGACGGGACCGGTCGTCGTCCCGCCGGAGGTCGTCACGTTCTGCT
The DNA here is from genome assembly GCF_039645955.1 of Thiomicrolovo immobilis. Lineage (GTDB taxonomy): Bacteria > Campylobacterota > Campylobacteria > Campylobacterales > Sulfurimonadaceae > Thiomicrolovo > Thiomicrolovo diazotrophicus. The sequence continues at coordinate 2,235,588 of NZ_CP147916.1, read as the reverse complement.
CTCCCATCGCGATGCCATTCACTGTTGCACCGTCTTGAAAGACGACCATCGTCAGGATCTTGTTGTTGGCCCCGTCGCTAATAGTCATCTCTGTCCCGGTGGTAAGATACCCCGCCTTGCTTGCAAGGATTTTAACGTTGGCGCCGACAGAGCTGTAAAACGCGATGAGACCGGTCTCGTCGGTTGTCAAAGCTTCCGTAATCTCTTTGCCTTCGATGTCCAGGGCCGTCCCGTTAAAAGTGACGCTCGCACCCGTTACCGGGAGACCTGAGGTGTCAACGACGCTGACCGTCGCAATACTATCCTGGGCCGATAGGACGCTTGGCGTCTTGGTCGAATTGCTCGACGAGTTACATGCCGTGATCGCAGCGACGGCAAACAGAATTAATCCGGAGAGAAGTGTTTTTCTCCATAGGGAGTGCTGGGAAATCATTCAAAGTTCCTTTTATTGAGAGGATTGTAATAACCTGGCGTGCCTGTAGAAAGCGCGCAGCCTTTTCAAACATTCAGTGACACTCTAGGTTTTTTTAGATTATTTTTTTATAAAAAATAACACCGTAATACAAAAGGACAGCCAAAAAATAACATTTGACAATAATATAATTTTTAAATATGCATATATTATTCACAAAACTAATGCTTCTTCTCGTAGGAAATGGGTTTGGATTGTTTGCAAGGGTCAAAGGGGATGGTGGTCATCATCAGAGTCTCATTCCCTCGGTAGTTGCACCAAGGTGAGCGGGATTCCCCAAGCTGATGCCACCGATAGTTCATGGTGAGAGGACAATAGTCACATGAACGGTCGACAGGAGACAGCCTGTTATGTTCGTGCGCTGCTGTTTTTCATCTGTCGTTCGTCATACATGCGCGCTAATATTCCATAGATATCCGCGATATCCCCTTTCAGACGGTGAAGACCGTCTATCTCCCCCGTCTGCAGGACGCTGTTCAGTGCCGTTAGCATCTCCTGCAGTTTCGCTTCGATCGTCCCGTTTCCTGATACATCCCCCGTCATGGTTTTTTGGGATGGAGGACTTTGGTGTTCAGGCGGTAGCCGCTTCAGTTCCGCTTCGAACTCCTCTTTAACCCGTTCGATGTCGTAACGGTAGTAGGGTTCCCCGGTCCGTCCCGTGTAGGCCTTGGCGATGCCGTGGACGACGGCCTGCTCGAAAGGAAAACCTTTCTGCTCCGGATGGTCGGGGTCGCGGATCTTCAACGTATAGAGTATCTTGCCGACGGTCTTGGCGTCGACGCCGTAGGTTTTGCCGATCTGGGTCATAGTCTGGTACATGCATTACTCCTTGTTCCGAATTATGGATGAATATACAATATCAATATAAAACACTAAAAAATAATAATATTGCACTATGAAATATAAACAGTTAAAAAATATTTAATACTATTTCAGTAGGATTGCAGAAGGGTACCCGGAACTTTTCATTAAAAAGGAGTCGAAATGGGATTCGTGAAGAAAACCGCGGCGGTGCTTGCCGCGCTGGTGATCAGCATACCTCTGTTCGCGGGGGTTAACCTCAACACAGCGACGGCGGAGGAGTTGTCAAGTCTCAAGGGGATCGGCCCGGCGACGGCGGCGAAGATTATTGAGTACCGCAAAGAGCACCGCTTCAACAGCATCGAGGATATCATGAACGTCAAGGGAGTAGGTGAAAAGACCTTTCTCAAGCTCAAGGATGAGCTCGAGGTCTGACCTTGCTTTGCCGGGAGCACTCCCGGCAAAAAGCTTCCGGGCGATTGTGGAAACCCTGTGCGATGTGCCAGGGCATTTACCGGCGGAACCGTTCTCCTCGTTGGTTGATGCCTGTAAGCTCGGCACCGTACAGGGTTTTCAGAGCTGCCCCGGCGTCATGGCGTGTCATCCTGTGCTATGCGTTGCTTTCTTCTTCCGTAAAAAAAGCTTCGACGTGTTTAAGTCACTTCTTCCCCAATTAGCCTCGGTCCTCCGAAGCGCATGTAATTAATAGGCAACTTGTCGTTAAGCGTGCCTTGAAAGCCGCTGCGGAGGCACAAAGCCGGGAGCAGTGTGCGATTCGCGCAACGACGATTTTCTTTTGTTTCTTTTCTTTGTAAAAAGAAAAGATAGAGAAGAGTATCGCTTTGCCACTTTTTTAGAAAAAGTAGCGCAAAAAGCGACCTTTCGCGAATCGCTCGCCCTTCCCGGCTTTTTGCCTCCAGGGCGGCTTACAAGGAGCGCTCAAGGCCAATGTTTGATTTCATTCTATGCGCTTCGACGGGCCGAAGCTCTGTGACTGTATTATGAATCACTTTCGCAGTACAGCAGTGCGCGAAAGCGGTATAATTCGGTTTAGTTTGATTGGGAGAAAACCATGGTGAAAGTTGCCGCTATTCAGATGCGCATGGGTGAGGATAAAGAGGCCAATAAGGACCGGGCGGAAGCGCTGGTACGCGAAGCGGCGGCAGGGGGTGCGCAGATCGTGCTGCTGCCGGAACTCTTCGAAGGGCTCTATTTCTGCAAGGATATGGACGAGAAGTATTTTACGTGGGCCGAACCGCGCCAGGGTCACCCGATGATTGCCCGCTTCTCGGCGCTGGCGAAGGAGCTCAGCGTCGTGCTGCCGCTGAGCTATTTCGAGCGCGACGGCGAGCGCTATTTCAACTCCCTGGTGATGATCGATGCTGACGGGTCGGTGCTGGAGAACTACCGCAAGACCCACATTCCTTCCGGACCGGGGTACGAGGAGAAGTTCTACTTTGTGCCGGGAGATACCGGGTTCAAAGTATGGCAGACACGTTTCGGCAAGATCGGCGTCGGCATCTGCTGGGACCAGTGGTTCCCGGAGACGGCACGCTCGCTCGCGCTTCTGGGCGCCGAACTGATCTTTTATCCCACCGCCATCGGCAGCGAACCGGAGATCAACGTCGATTCAAAAGAGCACTGGCAGCGGGTCCAGCAGGGGCACAGCGCCGCCAATACCGTCCCCGTCATCGCAGCCAACCGCATCGGCGAGGAGGCGGGGGAGAGCTGCACGCTCACCTTTTACGGCTCTTCCTTCGCGACGGACTATACCGGCAGGAAGATCGCCGAGGGCGACCGTGAGAGCGAAGGAGTCATCTATGCCGAGTATGACCTGGACGAGATCGCCAGACAGCGTGACTATTGGGCGCTCTTCGCCGACCGCCGACCGGCGATGTACGGCGAGATCTGCAAAGAGCGCTGAACGTACCACTTCCCCTGAGGCCGGGCCCTGTGCTATAATGCCCCCATGCTGACCGAGGGCCTCCATTGCTGCTGAACCAACTGCGCCGTTTCCATGATGAGACGTTCCCCGACTCGATGGAGACGCTCATTGCATATTTCGCCGTATTCGGCGAGAGCGGCATCGAGATCGATACGACCATACCGCTTTCCGAACTGATCGAAACGAAGATACTGGACCACTACGGCGAACACTACAACCGCATTCATACAGGCTTTCTCGAGGACCGGCAGGTGATTGCGCTGCTGCAGGCCGTGGCGAAGGGGGACCGCCGTATCCACTCCGCCTGCCGCCGGGCACACATTAGCGAAGCGAAGGGGGGCGAGCTCGTCGACCACCTGCGTACCCTCGGCATCCTCGACCTGGAAGCCTCGCGGGAAGCGCCGCCGGAAAAGAGCTACCCGAAGCAGAAGCTCAAGCGCGAGGTCGCCCGCCACCGTATCTCGCACAAACTGCGCTTCCGTTCGCCTTTCCTGCGCTTCTGGTTCCGTTTCGTCTCGCCGCAGCACCGCCGGATCGAGCAGGGGGACTATGAAAGCGTATTGCAGCGTTTTGAGGAGCAGGATACGGCCTTTACGGGACTGGTCTTCGAGGAGATCTCCCAGCTCTACCTGCGCCATCAGTTGGGGAACGACCCCTACCTGCGCTGCGGCAGCTACTGGGACCGCGTGATCGAGCTCGATATCCTGGCCCGCGCCCCCGACGGCGGCTTCATCGTCGGCGAGTGCAAATGGACCAATACCAAGGTCAACCGGGGCGAACTGCAGAAGCTGCAGGAGAAGTGCGCCCTTGTCGGGCTCGAGCCGGAGCAGATCTGGCTCTTCGCGAAACGGGGATTTTCCAACGAGCTTGACGCGATGCGCAGTGATACGCTGGTGCTTGTTTGCGCGGAAGAGATGAAAGAACTGATTGAGTAGCGTGCAGGGAACGCCACGCTTTTAGGAGGATAACAATGCAATACCGCTACATCGGCCGAAGCGGCCTGCGGGTCAGCCCGATCTGCCTGGGGACGATGACCTTTCCCGGGCAGTGCGACGAGAAGAGCGCCTTCGCCATTATGGACAAGGCCTACGCGGCGGGGGTGAACTTCTATGACACCGCCGAACTCTACCCCGTTCCGCCGCGTGTGGACTTGGCGGGACAGACCGAGGAGATCGTCGGACGCTGGCTTAAAACGAAGCCGAGGGAGAGCATTATCCTCGCCTCCAAGGTCGCCGGGGCGGCCTCGGGCTGGTTCGTACCCCCGGTACGCCACGGGCTGACGGCCATGGACCGTTTCCATATCGAACGGGCGGTCGAAGGCTCTTTGAAGCGGCTCGGGACGGACTACATCGACCTCTACCAGATGCACTGGCCCGATACCGTTGTGCCCGTCGAGGAGACGATGGAGGCTTTCGACCGGCTGGTACAGAGCGGCAAGGTGCGCTATATCGGTACCTCCAATGACACGGCCTACGGGACGGCGAAGGCCCTGGCCGCCAGCCACTACAAAGGGCTGGCCCGCTTTGAGTCGATTCAGAACAACTTCTCCATGCTCAACCGCCGTTTCATGGACGAGCTTGCCACCCTCTGCCGTCAAGAGCAGATCTCCCTGCTGCCTTATTCGCCGCTGGGCGGCGGGGTACTCAGCGGAAAATACAATCAGGCGGACATAAGCGAGGGGCGTTTCGCGGACTATTTCAAATCCCCCAACGCACGCCAGCGCCTGATGGCTGCGCGCTTCGTCAACGACAAGACCCTCGCGTCCACGCAGCGCTACCTCAAAATCGCCGCCGACGCGGGACTGGACCCGGTCACGATGGCGGCGGCCTGGAGCAAGCAGCATGACTTTGTCGCTTCCACGATCATCGGCGCGACCCGCCCCGAGCAGCTTGACGCGTCGCTCGCGGCCATGGAGCTGACCCTCACGGAAGAGGTAATGGCAGCCTGCAACGCGGTGCACGCGGACATCCTCTACCCGATGGGCTGAAAAGGGCGTTGAAACGATGATGTGGGACAGGGTGCGGCAACTGGGTGGTCTGGGTATCGTGGCAGCGCTGCTGCTCGGCGGCTGCTCCACCCGTTACGTCGACCGCAGGCCGTCGCCGCCCCCGGTCGTGCATGCCGCCGACAGGACCTTTGCGGCGCTGCCGCCGATGGAGGAGGTGTGGCTGCTGCAGGAAGATGAGGAGACGGCTCCGGCGCAGCAGCCGGTAAGCCAGGATCCGGCTCTGGCCAAACTCTACCCATTCCAGACGAAGTGGCACCATGTCCCTTACCGCTACGGGGGCACGGGGCCGCGGGGGATAGACTGCTCCGCATTTGTGCAGCAGGCCTACCGGGAACTCTTCGGCATCAGGCTGCCCCGGACGACCCGGCAGCAGGCAAGCTGCGGCAGTGCCGTACCCAAACAGCAGCTGCAGGCAGGGGACCTCGTCTTTTTCCGCACGAGTGGGCGCGACCGCCATGTCGGCATCTATCTCGAAGCGGGGAAGTTCATGCACGTTTCCACCAAGTATGGGGTGATGATCTCGAGTATGGATAAGCCCTACTGGAAACGGCACTACTGGACGACAAGAAGGATCAGATGACGATCAGCAGATTGACAATGTGGCTTTTACCCATCGTTGCAGGCGTACTGCTCGGCGGCTGTGTTATGAAAAAACCCCCGGTTACGGCGGCTTATGTTGTCGTGTTCAAGACGCCGCAGTGGCGGTTCGCCGACACGGGCTATATCCGTAAGGGCGACGGGGTCGCGGAGCTGGAAGTCTTCGAGGCGGGCCAGCGTATCCTGCGGCTGCAGATCGAAAGCCTCGTCTGTATGGAGGGGGAGGGGTGCCTCGCCAAATCGGCCTTCAATGCAAAATATCTCAGTGCCGCCTACCCCGACGACCTCTTTTATCATCTGCTGCGCGGCGAGGCGATCATGGAGCGCCGGAATATCGTGCATACCGACGAGGGCTTTGAGCAGCAAGTGGGCGGGATCGTCTACCGGGTCACGGCGGAGCAGATATACTTCCGGGACCTCGAACACGGGATACTGATCAAGTTCAAACGGTTGCAGTAAACCAACAGTGCTATGAGCTTCGGTTCCCGAAGCGCATAAAATCGATAGGCGACCTGTCGTTAAGCGTGCCTTGAAAGCCGCCCTGAAGGCATAAAGCCGAGAAGGGCGTGCGATTCGCGCGACGACGATTTTCTTTTGTTTCTTTTCTTTGTAAAAAGAAAAGATAGAGAAGAATGTTCATGCCACTTTTTTAGAAAAAGTAGCGCAAAAATCGGCCCTTCGCGAAACGCTCATCCCTCCCGGCTTTATGCCTCCGGGATGGCTAACAAGGAGCGCTCAGGGCCAGCTCTCTATTGATTTAATGCGCTTCAGGTTACTGAAGCGTGCTGTTTATCAAGAACCAATGACCATTTGCCAATAGTACTTAGTCCCTGATACTACCTGTACTCCTTTCGTCCCCTTTAACTCCTGTTTGGTTATGCTTCTGCCTAAAAACAGGAATTTTTATCATGAGCAATAAATTTGTCGGTGCACACACGTCGGCTTCGGGCGGGGTCTACAACGCCATCACGAATGCGGAGGCGATCGGGGCGCAGGCCTTCGCCCTCTTTACGAAGAACCAGCGCCAATGGAAGGCCAAGGATCTGGATACGGAGACGATAGACACTTTCAAAAGGCTGCTGGAAGAGAGCGGGATCGCTCCCAAACACGTGCTGCCCCACGACTCCTATCTGATTAACCTTGGCCACCCCGAAGAGGAGAAGCGCCGGAAATCCTTCGACGCCTTCGTGGACGAAGTCGAGCGCTGCATGCAGCTGGGGCTCGACCGGCTCAATTTCCACCCGGGATCGCACCTCAAGCAGATCGGCGAAGAGGTGTGTCTGGACCGGATCGCCGAGAGTATGAACCGGACACTCGACGCGACCAGCGGCGTGACGCTTGTGCTGGAGAATACGGCGGGACAGGGGAGCAACCTCGGCTGGAAGTTCGAACACCTGGCCCACATCATCGACAAGGTCGAGGACAAGTCCCGCGTCGGCGTTTGCATTGATACCTGCCACATGTTCACTGCCGGCTACGATATCCGCACCAAGGAGGCCTACGATGTCTCCATGGCGGAGTTCGAGAACATCGTCGGCTTCAAGTACCTGCGCGGGATGCACCTCAACGACTCCAAGCCGGACCTTGGCAGCCATGTCGACCGCCACGACAGCATCGGCAAAGGCAAGATCGGTCTAGAGGCGTTCCGCTACATCATGAACGACCCGCGTATGGACGACATCCCACTCATCCTCGAAACGATCGACGAGACGATCTGGGCGGAGGAGATCAAGCTGCTTTATTCCCTGGAAGAGCGCTGACGTCAATCATCAGTGTCATTCTCCCTATACCTCCCTTGCCACTTTTTTAGAAAAAGTAGCGCAAAAAGCGGCCTTTCGCGAATCGCTCATCCCTCCCGGCTTTGTGCCTCCGGTATGGCTTTCAAGGATCGCGCTCAAGGCCAAGACTCCATCCACATAATACACTTCGACGTGTCGAAGCTCTTTACTTTTCAGTGAGCTTCAGTTCCTGAAGCGCATTAATCAATAGGCCATGGGTCGTTAAGCGTGCCTTGAAAGCCGCTGTGGAGGCACAAAGCCGGGAGCAGCGAGCGATTCGCGCAACGACGATTTTCTTTTGGTTCTTTTCTTATGAAAAAGAAAAGAATGAAAGAGATATGTTATTGCCGCTTTGTTTACTCGATGAAGCAAGAGGTTTTGTTCCCCTTCTTTTTTACGACTCGGCATTTAGTGCCTCGCATGTATTGCGCTTTAGCGCTTATGCTTATCCAAAAAAGAAGCCGAACCGGGAAGAAAAAAGGATAAAAGGCTGCCGCTCGCGGGAGTTTCCATGCGTCACAAATCTGACTGACACGCTAATGACCGTTCTGACTGACACGCTAATGACCGTTTCTGACTTGACGCAAGAAGCGGATACCGACATCCTTCACTTAGCACTTAGCACTTAGCACTTAGCACTTAGCACTTAGCACTTAGCACGGCCGAAGCCGCTGCTACTTGATGATCGCAGGGTCGTTGACCTGGATCGCCGTACCGTTGCTGTAGATGAAAGAGATCAGCTCGGTGTGGTACTCTAAGAAGGCGTCGAGGCCGTACTGCGGGTCAAGAGGAGAGCGGTGCTCGCCTGCGGTGACCCGGGTGACGGTCCTGTTCGTATCGGGGAAATAGTATGGCCCGACAAGGGCGCTTTTATTGAGGTCTTTGGCCTGGGTGAAGGCGATAAAAGGGTTGCCGCCTGCAAGCGGGTAGCCCGCCACGGCGGCGGGGATATGCTGGTCGCCGCTCCCCTCGGTGCCGTCGCCGATCGCCTGCATTTCAAGGATGGGGAAGGTGTTGGCTGCCCCGATGCCTGCCGTATAGTTCGCCGGGTCCGCGTCGTCGATGATTGTTTGCGTCGCGTGGAGGAAGGCACTGTATTCCGGCGTACCCGGCATGATGCCGTAGACGGCCAGCCCGGCATTGATCTCCGGCGCGAAGACGGGCGAGCTGATCAGGAAGGGGATCATCTGCTGTCCGGGCATCATCATGACGGCGCTTTGCAGCGCGCCCGTCTGGTTGAGGTAGCCGATGGAGGCGATGTTGCCCAGGGAGTGTGACAGGAAACTGATGCGTGAACCGTCGAGGTTGCTCAGCGTCGCGTTCAGTTCCAAGACCACCGCCGAGGCGATGCTGTTCGTCAGTTCGATGAGGTCAGAAGTCGTCTGCTGCAGATTGTCCCTTGTGGTCGTGACGTTGGCGAGGTTCATAAAGTGGATCCCCGTCGAGTCAAGCACGCCGTCCGGTGCATAGGCGACGACGGTGCCGTAGGGGTTTTCCGTGACCAGGTCGACATTGAAGGTGCGCTCCAGCGCTCCCATGTAAAAGGGGTTGAGCGTCGTATTGGATTCCGTGACACCGTGCAGCGGAAGGTCGATGGCGATGCCGACGTAGCAGGCCGAGGCCAGCGTTTCGCCGTAGACGAAAAGGTCGGTACGCACACGGGTGATACCGTGCTGGTAGATCACGACCGGCCAGCCGGCCGCCGGTTTCGTACATCCCGAAGCGGCACTCGGGACCGTCGCCACGACCGGTACGGTGATGTTGGCTTCGATGATCGGCACAAAGGGTGCGCTGTAGCTGAACTCGCCCGCCAGGACGGGCAGGGGGTTCAGCGGCGACCCCTGCGGCATGTATTGCGGGAGGTTGGAGAGGGTCCCGGCAAAGATCTCGGCGCTGCCCGTCATGAGGGTGGTATCCATCCCCAGCTGAGCAAAAAGCGCCTTGGTCGTGATATTGACATCCTGGATGGCGAGGGCGGCGTTGGTGTCATTTTGCGCATACTGGGCGATACTGCTCTGCACGGCGCCGATCATCTGGGTCCGGAAGGTCCAGATCTGCACCGTTTTGGTCGGGTCCTTGCCGGCCACGGCCAGGGCGTAGAGCATGGCCTGGTTGCCCTGGCGGATCGCTTCAAGGGCGGCGGCACTCTCGGCGTCGATCGCGCCGCCGGCCTCGACCGGGTTCGGTGAGAGGGTCAGGGCTGTTGCGTAATCCGGGGCGAGGACGCGGCCGTCGCTGTCGTTGAGGTCATTGGTGAGGACGGCCATGTAATTCGTCAGCGACTCCAGCGGTTTCATCGGTACGATGGCGATGGTGCTGCCGCTCTGGGCGACGGCAAAATCGACACCGTAGACGAGGGTGGCGTTGATGGCCGTCACCGCCCCGGTCGTCGCATTGACGTCAACCTTGTAGAGCTGGACGCCGACGGGCAGGGAGGTGGTGTCGAGCGTGACCCCCTCACTGATCGGTGCGGTAATCGGCATTGTCGTCGAGAAGCCCGTCAGGGTATTGAGCTGGCGCTTGACATTGGCGTCGGCGTCAGAAGGTTCATAGGGGATGTTGAGGGTCTGGCCGAAGTCGTAATCGTCCGCCCCACTACTGTTGGGGGCGAAGAGAATATTGTTGGGATAGGGGATCGTTCCCGTCGTCGGGTCGAAGAGCGTATAGCCCGCGATGAGGTCGTCGACGGTTTGGCCGTTCAGGCTGTCCTGCAGATCCGTGCTCTTGTCGCCGCCGCATCCGGCGAACAGCAGCATGAAAGCCGCCGCGGTCAGGGTAAGTCGGTAATGGCGCATCGTTGCCTCCTAAAATTTCATGCTCAGCTGGACACTGAGGATATCTACGCTGGAATCGTACGTCCCTTTGAGGGTGTGGTTGAGTTCCGGGATGCTGGATTCAAAGGTGTTCTCGATCTTCGTACTCGCGACGAAGAGGTGGCTGTAGGCCGCGTCGATGCTGAGCATGCCGTTCAGGGCGTAACCCGCCCCGATCGAGAGCCAGAAACGGTCGTTGTCCGGGATGCGCGGGGTACGGCGGTAGCGGTTCTTGACGGCCTTCTGGTCATACGCGATCCCCGTCCGGAGCAGAAACTTCTCGCTGACATGAATACGCTCGCCGATCGCGATGCGGATCTGGTCATGGTAATCCTCTGTGGTGACGGAGTCGGGCTGGGCCGGGTTGTCGTACTTGATGCGCAGCTCCTGGAAACTGCTCCACTGCGTCCAGGTCACATCGGCCATCAGGTCGAGTGGCCCGAAGTTGTGAAAGAGGCTGAGCGACGCGGAGGCCGGCAGGGTGACGTCGGCGCTGAGGGCCGTATCGGTAAAGGCGCCGGTGCTGACGACGGGGGCGGCCGCCGCGGGGACGCGGAAGTCGGCTTTGCCCTCGACATGCTGGTCGACGGCGGAGCGGTAGGCGAGGGCAACCCGGGTATGCTCATCAACGTTGTAGAGTACCCCGACGTTCCAGCCGAAGGCCAGGTCGTTGTAGTTGTCGCCGGTCAGGTCGGCAAAACCGTCCGCGCTGCCGGGCGTCCCGAGCAGGGCACCGAAGTCGACGGCACTGGTAAGGGTGATGTCGAGCAGCTGGACGCTGACCCCGGCACCGAGACTCCAGTGCTCGTCGATCTTATAGGCGATCGCCGGGTTGATGTTGACGGTTTTGAGGTCGGATTCGACGGCGTGGTAGCGTCCGACCCAGTCGTCGTTATACTCTGTCACCAGCCCGAAGGGGGCGTTGATGCTGAGCCCCACAAAGAGCTGATCATCGATCTGCCCGCTGTAGTAGAAGGTCGGGATCAGGGCGGGGGTGTTGCTGTTCGCATCGGGGCCGCTCAATGCGCTGCCGTCGGCGAAGGTGGAGCCGTTGTTGCTGAAATCGGCCGAGGGGAGGATGGCATTGATCGCCCCGACGACGTTCTGGCCTCCCAGCAGCGTCATCGAGGCGGGGTTGAACCAGACGGTCGAGGCGTCCTCTGCCGCCGCCCCGCCCGATGCATAGGCCACGCCCATGCCCGAGGCCGAATTCTCAATAATGCCGAACCCGGCACCGTGTGCGCCCGCCGTGGCGAGCAGCAGCGCCGCGGCGCTGTAAAGCGGATGGAGACGCAATCTTCCCATAGGTCATTCCCTCTCTTCGTTGGTTAGTGCTGCTGTTACTATAGATGAGGTCGCTATAAAATGAGATTAAACGCATCAAAACGGTGAGCCACGATGAACGGCGGTGCACCACGGTATTATGACAATTCTTTGGGGCAATTGGATACCATAAGCTTATAGATAGACTCTAGGGATCAGGAGAGAGAAGGATGAAGAGAGCGCTTCTGTTGGCGACGGCAGCTACGGCATTGACGGCCGGGGGATACCGCATTCCCGAAAACTCAATCAACAGCCTGGCATTGGCCGCGGCCTATGCCGCCAACGCCAACGGGGCGGATGCGACCTACTATAATCCGGCGAATATGGTCTTTGACGATGCCGTGCAGAAGGCGGAGGCAGCCCTGACCTATATCGGCCTGACCGGGGTGCACTTCAACGGCTCTGCGCCCCAGGCGGGGGTCGTCGGCACGGATACGAGCGGCTCCGATGCGGAACGCGAGAACTTCTTCGTCCCGACGCTGCACTATGTCTCTCCGGCCTTCGGCGACTGGCGCTTCGGTGCCTCCATGCTCTCGCCGGGCGGGCTCTCCAAGCGCTGGAACGACCAGCCGGCGCGAAGCTACGCCTGGGAGGTGACCGTGCAGACGATCGAGTTCAATCCGACGGTGGCCTACCGCATCACGCCGGAACTCTCCGTCGGGGGCGGCCTGCGGGCGCTCTACGTGCAGGGCGTCGTGAAAAGCGGTTCCATCGGTTCGCGGGACATGGCGGGCGACGGGTTCGCGTTCGGGTACAACCTGGCGCTGAGCTACCGTCCGACGGAGGCGCTCAAACTCGCGGCGACCTACCGCAGCGGCATCGAATTCAATATCGAAGGGGATGCGAAACTCTACTTCCCCGACGACGGCGCCTATAACGGTACCCTGCTTTACGACACCGGAGGTTCGGTCAGCCTGCCGCTGCCGGCGGTGCTGCAGGTGGCCGCGGCATACACCTTCAATGAAGGGAGTGCACAGTCAACGACGGTCGAATTCGTGTATGAAAAAGATTACTGGTCCGCCTTCAAGGACCTGGATTTTGATTACGACACCGACATCGGGGCGCTGGCCATGTACTTCGACGACCCGATCCCGAAGAACTGGAAGGATACGAACGTCTACCGCCTGGGCGTCACCCAGGGGCTGGACGCGTGGACGCTGATGGCGGGCATCGCAATCGACGAGACCCCGATTCCCGAGAAGACGCTCAATTTCGAGCTGCCCGATGCCAATGCCGTCATCTTCTCCGCCGGGGCGCGCTACCACCTGGACGACGCGTGGAACCTTGGCGGCGGCATCCTCTATGACCACAAAGAGGATCGCAGAATCGACGGCACCGTCAACGACAACAATATCGACGGGACCTTCACGAATACGGCCGCTATCCTGGTGACACTGGGCGCGGAGTACCGTTTCTAGGTTCCGAACACAACAAAGGAAGTGACTGAAGTGAAATATCTGGTGGAGTTCGTCGAACGCGGGGAGGTGGAGCAGAGCGCCATCTTCGCCCAGCTCAAGTGCGGTGTCGAGGAGGCGAAGATCCTTCAGACGATGGCGCGCCGCTACATCACGGGGCAGGAGGACAGCGGGGTGCTGGAGCTGCTGCAGGAGCTTTTCGGGGAGGAGGAGTACGGCTACCTCGCCCACCTCGATCAGATCAAGAACCTGCTGGAACTCGGCTGGATCGCCCAGCAGAGCTTCACGCCGCTCAAGGTCAGCGAGGCGTGCAACCTGGAGCTGCTCAATACGCAGGTTGCGCTGAGCACCCCGTTCCTGCGGCTGCTGGAACTGGGCTCGCTGGAGATGACGCTGCCCGAGATCAAACCCTACGAAGACCACCTGGAGTACCTCCAGGACCAGTTCTTCCGTATCGAGCTTTACCAGAAGATCGGCACGGTGCGCCACCAGGGCAACGAACAGTCCCTCTCCATCCACCGGCTGCAGAACAAGCTGGAGATCCTGGAGAAACGGATCGGAGAGCGGATCGCGCAGACGACGTCGGAGATCGCGCTGGAGAAGTACCTCCGTACCAGCGAGCTCGAAGGCAAAGAAGAGGTGATCTTCCTGGCCCTGCTCAAAGAGGAGTACAGCGCCGGCGACAACTCCCTGCGGGAGATGACGGCGCTGATCGACCTGATCAGCAGTGACGAATACGACCGCATCCGCAACCGCGCCCTGCTCGAAGAGGGCTCCAAACTGCTCACCGAGGAGATCATCGACTACGAAGAGATGCTCAACCCCTTCGGCGGGATCGCCCGGGCCTTCTATATCGTCGACGAGGTGCTGCAGAACATCATGCATCCCCAGAAAAAGAAGAAGGTGCACAAGCTCAAACTCGACATGCTCATCAAGGAGCAGGAGATCTTCGAACTGATCGATCCCATCACCTCCCTCGACGACGTCGTCCTCAACCCTTCGACGCGCCGGGTGCTTGATAACCTGATGCATCAGATGGACAAGCGTGTCGTGCAGCGGCTTGTGGAGTGGGGGGTCAAGAACAAGAAGCAGGGCGTGGATGCACGCATCATCTTCTATGGCCCCCCGGGTACCGGTAAAACGATGACGGCCTACTCCCTCTCGAAGTCGCTCAAGCGCCAGGTGCTCAGTTTCGACTGCTCGAAGATCCTCTCCATGTACGTCGGCGAGAGCGAGAAGAACGTGCGGAAGATCTTCGATACCTACAAGGAACTGACGGAGAAGACGAAGACGGAACCGGTCCTGCTGCTCAACGAGGCCGACCAGTTTCTGAGCGCGCGCTCCTCCGGCACGGGCAGCAGCGCCGAGCAGATGCACAACCAGATGCAGAACATCTTTCTCGAGCAGATTGAAAGCTTCAAGGGGATCCTCATCGCGACGACGAACCTGCTGGAGAACATCGACAGCGCCTTTTCGCGCCGTTTCAACTACAAGATCGAGTTCAAGCGCCCCGACCGCGAACAGCGCCGCACGCTCTGGGAGAAGATGCTGCCGGTGAAAGCACCCTATGCAGAAGATTTCGACATCGAAAAACTTGCCGGGTACGACCTCAGCGGCGGGCAGATCAGCCTTGTCATCAAGAATACGGCCTTCAACGTCGCGACGATGGAGGAGCCGCTTTTTACCCTGGAGGCTTTCGTCGAGGAGATCGAAAAAGAGAAACGGGGTACCTTCGATACGGAAAAAGCGATGGGATTCCTGCAGGGGTGAATTTTTCATCATACCCCTCTTTTTCTTTGCTACAAAAAGAAACAACACCTCCCGCACCCCCATTTTTGACCTGTTTCCATCGGTGACATGCCCTCCAATTGGGAAGGCCGAATTTAGGGGATTTAATGACCTTTTCGCTATATTGCTTGCAACTGTTTTGATATAGAATCTCGCTTGGAGAAAGCCCCGATTTTCGGGGATTTGTCCGGTGTGATACCACTAGAAAAGGTAGGATACATGGAACATGTAGGTGTTGCTCACCCCTATTTTGGGGTCTTTATCCTCTTCGTGCTGACCTTCGGTGCGTTCTACGGAACGACGGTCCTGGCGCGATGGGCCAGTCGCGCAATGGCGGCAAAAGATACGGAGAAGATCAAACTTTCCATCTACGAATGTGGACCGGAAGTGACCAAACAGCCCAACAGAATCTCGCCGCAGTTTTACCTGTTCGCGCTGCTGTTTCTGCTGTTTGACGTGGAGATCGTTTTCATGTTCCCGTGGGCAATCGACTTCAAACTGCTCGGTTGGTTCGGCTTTGCGGAGATGATGCTGTTCATCCTGCTGCTGGCCATCGGTTTCGTGTACGCTTGGAAGAAAGGAGCGCTTGAATGGCACAACATCAAGTAAATTTCATGCAAGACGGCGGGCTTCCCGTCGCATTGACGACCGTCGACAAGGTGGTCAACTGGGGGCGCTCGAACTCGCTTTGGGCGCTGACGTACGGTCTGGCCTGCTGCGGGATCGAGATGATGGCCTCGGGGGCGTCACGCTACGACTTCGACCGCTTCGGTACGATCTTCCGCGCTTCGCCGCGCCAGTCGGAAGTCATGATCGTCGCGGGAACGCTGACAAAGAAGCACGCGGAGTTTATCCGCCGTCTTTACGACCAGATGACGGAACCCAAATGGGTCATCTCCATGGGCTCCTGCGCGAATACGGGCGGGATGTTCAATACCTACGCCACCGTGCAGGGGTGTGACCGCGTTATCCCGGTCGACCTCTACCTGCCGGGCTGTGCGCCGCGTCCGGAGACACTGCAGTATGCGGTTTTGATGCTGCAGAAGAAGATCCGCCGCGAAAAGGCGATCAAAGCCCAGAAACCGAAAAGGCTGCTGTGATGAGACGCTATACCCCGAAAGACGACGTACAGGCAAAGCCTTACTATACGGACCGCTACTGGGTCGCACCGCAGGTCGCGAAAAGCGACGTCAGCGAAGATGAGATCTTCGCGGCGGACCTCGAAGCGATCAAAGCGAAATTCGACGTCAGCGAGGCCTATATTCAGGTCGAGCAGATGGTCGTCTACATCAAACCCGAGGACAACTACGGCGTGCTCGAACTGCTGCGCGATGCGCTGGGATATACCCAGCTCTCCGAGCTGAGTGCCATCGACTGGCTCGCAGAAAAAGGGCAGTTCGAGGTCTTCTACCAGATGCTCAGCATGTCCAAGCGCAAGCGCCTGCGCATCAAGATGTTCATCGACGAGACCGAAGCGGTCAACAGCGTCGAGAAGCTCTTCCGCAGCGCTGACTGGAGCGAGCGCGAGATGTACGACATGTTCGGCATCAAGCTCAACAACCACCCGTTCCCCAAACGCATCCTGATGCCCGACGACTGGGAAGGGTTCCCGCTGCGCAAGACCTACCCGCTGCAGGGCGACGAGTTCGCGGCATGGTACGAAGTCGACAAGATCTTCGGCAAAGAGTACCGCGACGTCATCGGGCCGGAACTGCGCGATCCGGCGGAAGTCAACCGCTACGATACGACGCGTTTCGCCCGCCTCGGCTATGAAGTGCCGAAAGGGACGGATATCTCCGAAGGCGAAACGAAACGGGGCCTCGAACTCCAGGAAGAGGGCGGCGTCTTCATGATTTCGAAATTCCACGAAGAAAAATCTGTCGTTATTGAAGACAGAGACAGATAAGGCGAGCAATGCAACAGACGAACCGATTACGACCGTTTTTTGAAAATATCACCTTTGAGCGTGACGACAACGAACTCGTGCTCAACTTCGGACCGCAGCACCCCTCCGCGCACGGACAGCTGAGACTGATGCTGCACCTCCAGCAGGAGCAGATCGTCAAGGCGCACCCGGATGTCGGCTACCTGCACCGCGGGATGGAGAAGATGGCGGAGAACATGATCTACAACGAGTTCATGCCGACGACAGACCGTATGGACTATATCGCCTCCTCATCCAACAACTACGGCTTCGCCCTGGCGGTTGAGAAACTGATCGGCCTGGAAGTGCCGCGCCGCGCGAAAGTCATCCGGATGATGCTGCTCGAGGTCAACCGCCTGATGTCCCACCTCTTCTGGCTGGCGACGACGGCGCTCGATATCGGGGCGATGACGGTCTTCCTTTACGCCTTCCGCGAACGCGAATACCTGATGGACCTCGTCGAGGATTACTGCGGGGCGCGCCTGACGCACGCGGCGATCCGTATCGGCGGCGTGCCGCTTGACATTCCGGACAACTTCCTGGGCGACCTCAAAAAGTTCCTGGATAAGCTTCCGCAGAACATCAAGGACTACGAGGACCTGCTCGACCAGAACCGTATCTGGAAGATGCGTATGGAAAACGTCGGGACGATCTCGACGGAGATGGCCCTCTCCTGGGGCTGTACGGGGCCGATGCTGCGCGCTTCGGGCGTCCAGTGGGATATCCGTAAAGAGGAGCCGTACGAACTCTACGACGAAGTCGAGTTCAACGTCCCGTGGTCCGACAAGGGCGACAACTACGCGCGTTATAAGATCTACATGGCCGAGATGCGCGAATCCGCGAAGATCCTCTACCAGACGATCGACATGTACGAGGAGACGGTCAAGAATAACCAGACCGAACTGATGGCCCATGCGCCGCAGTACATCTCCGCGCCGAAGCTCGACATCATGACGCAGAACTACGCGCTGATGCAGCACTTCGTCCTCGTCACGCAGGGGATGCGCCCGCCGGTCGGCGAGGTGTATGTCCCGACCGAGTCTCCGAAGGGAGAGCTGGGCTACTTCATCAACAGCCAGGGCGGTGCATACCCGTACCGCCTGAAACTGCGCGCGCCGTCGTTCTGGCACACGGGGATCCTCACCGATCTTCTCCCGGGCCACTACATCCCGGACGTCGTCTCCATCATCGGAACGACCAATATCGTCTTCGGCGAAGTCGACCGTTAATAAGGAGCGCATGAATGTTACGTTACGACCTTAGACATCTGCATAATGAGTTTGATGGCCGCATGATGGAGATCATGCAAACGGCTCCTGCGGGCGAAGTGATCATCTTCCTGTTCGAAGTGGGTGACTTCTCGCCGGTACAGCGCAGTGCCGACCTGATGAAAGAGCAGGGCTACGAACTGCTCAATTCGTTGAAGTTCAACGAAGTCGACTGGACCCTGGTTGTCCGTAAATAAGAGGAAGAAGAGTTGAGTAAAGTCTATTTCTCCACGTGGAAATCGGAGCAGATCAATAATATCGGCAAATCCGAAGCGGCGTGGGAAGAGAGTGCGTACAAGCTGCCGATGCAGTACAACGAGCACAGCGATGCCAAGGCCTTTATCGGCTGGGACGGCGTGGCGCTGTACGATCCCGAAGTGGATGTTGTACGCCTGGCGACCGAGTACGCCGCGCAGTACCAGGTCTACTCCGAGGCGTGCGGGCGCTGTGCCCCCGGACGCTGGGGCGGACGGATCCTGTACGACCTGCTGGACAAAATTGCCCGGGGCGAAGGTGCGCTTAGTGACATGGATCACCTCAAAGAGGTTGCGCGCAATATGCAGCTCACTTCCAAATGCGAGATCGGCAAAACCGTGCCGAACCCGCTGCTGGACCTGATGACGCATTTCGAAGCGGACTTCCTGGCGTGCATCGACGGGCAGAAGCCTTCCAAGCACTACAATGAGGAAGTCGGCTACATCGCCAAGATCACGGCGCCGTGTACGGACGCCTGTCCGGCGCACGTCGACATCCCGGCCTACATCGAGGGCGTCCGCGACCTCCGCTTCGACGACTCCCTGATGGCCACGCGCCAGACGATGCCGCTGGCGCACACCTGCGGCCGCGTCTGTCCGCACCCGTGCGAAGACGAATGTCGTCGCACGAACCTGGACGAACCGATTGCGATCATGGAGCTCAAGCGCCTCGGCGCCGATTACGAGACGGACCACGGTTTCGGCTTCTTCCACCCTTCAGAGCAGAAGCCATCGACGGGCAAGAGAGTCGCCGTTATCGGTGCGGGCCCGGCGGGTCTCACGACGGCATACTACCTGGCCCTCGAAGGGGTGCACTGCGATGTCTACGAAGAGCTGCCGGTTCTCGGCGGCGAAGTCACCGTCGGCGTCCCGGAGTACCGTATGCCGTGGGACAAGTACGAGAAGGATATCGAGGCTGTCAAGGACCTCGGCGTCAACTTCATCACCAACAGCCGCGTCAGCGCGGAGATGATGCGCGGGTTCGAAGAGGAATACGATGCGGTGATGGTCGCGACGGGCACACGGATCTCCAAGAAGGTGCGCTGTGACAACGAGCGCCCGGAGATCACCGGCTACTGGGGAGCGATCGACTTCCTCGACCGTGTGAACCTCTATGTCAAGTTCGGGATCACCCTCACCGAGGAGCAGAAAAAAGAGTACGCCATCGACAGCGACTACGTCGACCTGACGGGTAAAACCGTCGTCTGTGTCGGGGGCGGCTTTACCTCGATGGACGTCGTCCGCTGCTCCATCCGTGCCGGCGCGAAGCGTGTCGTCATGCTCTACCGCCGTGACGAGAAGACGATCATCCGCAATACGACCTACGAGGAGTACCACGAAGCGGTCGAAGAGGGTGTCGAGTTTATCTTCCACTCCGCGGTCAATGCGATCGTTGATGAGAACGATGTGCTCAAATCCCTCGTCGTCGACAAGTTCGAACTGGTCCCCGACCCCGACGGCGGCCGTCCGCAGCTCGTCAAGATCGAAGGCGCCTCTTTTGATATGGAGTGCGACTACCTGATCCCGGCAGTTTCGCAGAGCGCCGACCTCGACCTGCTCCCCGAAGAGTGGGAGATCGAGATGACCTCCTGGGCGACGATCAAGACGAACGGCAAGGACTACATGACATCACGCAAAGGCATTTTTGCTTCCGGCGACTGCGAATACGGCCCGATGACCATCGTCAATGCCGTCGGCCAGGCGAAACGCGCCGCTTCCGTCATTGCCCGCTACGTCCAGAACGGCGAGATTACGCTCACCGACGAAGAGGTAATGGAAGACCAGCTGCGCAAAATGCGGGTCTACGACAAGAACGAAAAGGTCACCGGCTGGCTGCCGGGCCTGCCGCGCCAGCACAGCGAGGTCGTCGATGTCGATATCCGCAAAGTCAACAACATGGAAGTCAATTTCGGCTTCACGCAGGAGCAGGCGATCAGCGAGGCTGAACGCTGTATGCGCTGCTACTATATCGCGATGGTCGCGCAGTAAGGAGGCCGGATGAGTGAAATGATCAACTTTACCATTGACGGCCGCAACGTCAGTGCGAAAAAGGGCGAAACTATTCTCAAGGTCGCCCGCCGCGAGGGGATCTACATCCCGACGATGTGTTACCTGGAAAAAACGAACCCGGCGGCGTCATGCCGTCTGTGCGTCGTGGAAGCCGAGGGCGTCGACGGGATGGTCCTGAGCTGCCAGACGCCTCCGACAGAGGGGCTGGCCGTCATTACCAACAACAACGTTTTGCACGAAGAGCGTACGAACATCATGCGCCTCTACGACGTCAACCACCCGCTTGAATGCGGGGTCTGCGACAAATCGGGTGCGTGCGACCTGCAGAACAAGACACTGGAGTTCAATGTCGGCTCCCAGAACTTTACGGCGAAGGAGCAGTCGCGCAAGATCGAGCACTGGGGACTGGTCAACTACGATCCGAACCTCTGTATCATGTGCGAGAAGTGTACGCACGTCTGTAACGAAGTGATCGGCGACGACGCCATCGAACTCAAATTCGGCGGCTACAAATCGACGATCATCCCGAAAAACAGCGAGCAGCTCGACTGTACGTTCTGCGGCGAGTGTATCGCCGTCTGTCCGGTCGGCGCGCTGGTGAGTGCGGACTTCCAGTACAAGGCCAACGCCTGGGAACTGGAACGCATCCCCTCCACCTGTGCCCACTGTTCCGCGGGCTGCGCCCTGGAGTACGAAGTGAAGACCTCCGGCGCCGCCAAGCCGGGCGAAGAGCGCATCTTCCGCGTCACGAACAACTTTGAATTCGCCTCCCTCTGCGGGGCGGGACGTTTCGGCTACGACTTCGATGTCAAAGGCGAAAAAGAGGGCAAAGCATTCGTGGCGGCCCTGGAAGCCATCAAAAGCGCCGAGGCGATCCGCTTCTCCTCGATCATCACCAACGAAGAGGCGCTGATCCTGCAGCGGACCAAGGAGAAGACGGGCCTCAAGCTCTATAACGAGGATGCGCGCCGCTACGGCGCCTTTGTTAACGCCTTCGGTTCGACGGCGGACGGCAAGGCCGAACTCGCTACAATGGCCGACCTCAAGGCCAGCGACGGCATCATCGTGCTGGGCAGCCGCATCGGGACCGACAACCCGGCGCTGCGCTACGCGATGACGACGGCGGCCCGCCACCGCGGGGCGAAGATCGTCTACATGCATCCGCTCGAGGATGCGCTGATGCAGAACATTGTGACGCAGTTCATCAAGTACGAAGTCGGAACCGAAGAGGGTGTCATGGCGCTGCTGGCGCAGGCGCTGCTCGCGGATGCCGAAACGAACAAGACGACCGAGGCCTTCCTCGCGGCGCTCGACGACGGCTACCTCAGTGCGGAGAGCAACGTCGGCGAAGAGGAGCTGGCCCTGATCGGCAAGCAGTTCAAACGCGCCAAGGCGAAAACCCTCGTCCTGGGCAGCGACCTCTTCGCCCATCCGCGTGCGGAAAACATCGCGAAACTGGCCGGGCTGCTGGCGCGTTTCGGCGGCTACAGAGTCGTCGTCGCGGCGGCAGAGGTCAACAGCGTCGGGGTTTCACTGATCTGTGACCTCGATGCAGACAGCGGCAGCAACGGCGGCGTCGTCGGCTACAACGCGGCGGGCGATTTCGTCATTGCTGCGGATAGCGATGCGGATCTGACGGTGGCGGCGATGAATCAGCAGGAGGGAACGGTGGTCAACCTCGACCGTCAGCTCCTGCCGATGAACGTCGCCGTCGGGTTCGATGGCTACGTGCTCAACGACCTGGCCAATGCCCTGGGTGTCGGCAAACGCTACACCATCGATTTCACGCCGGAACTGCCGGCGGAAAAAGGGTTCAAGCGGCTTGCCTTCGATGCCCTGGAGAACTTCTACTCTCCACTGGGCGAGGACACGCGCGGGTACCGTCTGGAGAAGGTCAAGAAACCGGCGGCGCAGCAGTGCGACGAGGTTGAGGATCTTCCGGAGTTCAACGGGACAGTCGTTTACGCCTGCAACCCGGTCCTGCAGTTCAACCAGTTTACGGCGCGTACGGCGCAGCTGGAGAAAACATCGGAGCTGCGCGGCAGCGAACAGTTTGCGGTTGCGGCACGCCTCAAAGACGGCGACCTTGTCGTGATCGGCAGCGGTGATGCGGCCCGCGAACGCCGATTTGTCATCGATTCCAGCCTGAAGGGGACTATTGCCCTTGAACCGACCTTCGATCGCGGTCTCTCCGTAGACCCGGGGGCCTACAGGTTTGAGAAAGTCAATATTATGAAAGCGAGCAATGATGAGTAAAATCACTATCACCATCGACGGGCGGCCGATTGAGTGCGAAGAGGGCGAATATATCCTCAATGCCGCCCGGGCAAACGGTATTTTCATCCCCGCCATCTGTTACCTGACGCGCTGCAGCCCCACCTTGGCATGCCGTATCTGTCTGGTTGAGGCCGACGGCAAACAGGTCTACGCCTGTAATGCCAAGACCAAAGAGGGCATGGACATCACGACGACGACCGACAACATCGAGACGGAACGCCGTGCGATCATGGAGGTCTATGACGTCAACCACCCGCTGCAGTGCGGGGTCTGTGACCAGTCCGGCGAGTGCGAGCTGCAGAACTACACCCTGGAAATGGGCGTCGATTCGCAAAGCTACACCATCGCTGACGTCGAACGTCCCATCAAAGACTGGGGCCACCTCCACTACGATCCGGGCCTCTGTATCGTCTGTGAGCGCTGTGTCACCGTCTGTAAGGATATGATCGGCGACAACAGCCTCAAGACCGTCCCGCGCGGCGGCGAGGGGATCGATGCGGCGTTCAAAGAGAGCATGCCGAAAGATGCCTACTCCATGTGGAACAAGCTCAACAAATCGATCATCGGCCTCACCTCCGGCGAAGAGATGCTTGATTGTACCTCCTGCGGCGAGTGTGCGGCGGTTTGTCCGGTCGGCGCCCTCGTGGATACGGACTTCGTCTATACGACCAATGCATGGGAGCAGCAGAAGGTTCCGGCGACCTGTTCGCACTGTTCGGCAGGCTGTCAGCTTAACTACGAAGTGAAGCACACCTCCGTGGCGAGCAACGAGGAGAAGATCTACCGTACAAGCAACGAGTGGAACTACGTCTCCCTCTGCGGCGCCGGACGCTACGGTTACGACTTCGAGAACCGCGACGTCGAAAAAGACGAAACCGCGTTCAACGCGGCGCTCTCTGCCTTCGAGAAAGCGGACACGATCCGCTTCACCAGCACGATCAGCAACGAAGAGGCGCTGATGCTGCAGAAGCTCAAAGAGCGCAAAGGGTACCGCCTCATCAACGAGGAAGCGCGTACTTTCAAAACGTTCCTCGACGACTACGCCGAAGTCAGCGGCCAGCAGCTCTACGGTGGCGACCTGAAGCTGGCGCACGACGCGAACTTCGTTGTCTCCGTCGGTACGGCCCTCAAATCGGACAACCCGAACGCCCGCTACGCTTTCAACAACGCCATCAAGATGAACAAGGGTGCAGGGATCTATTTCCACCCGCTCGCGGACCCGGTTATCGAAGGGATCGGCAAGGGGGTTTTCCCGGCCTACCACAAACCGCTGCGCGAAGAGGCGGCGCTCTACCTGATCCTCGATCTTTTCGGTGACAAAGAGAAAATGCCTGCCGACGTCGCGGAGTACCTCGCTTCTTTCCATACCCTCAAAACGATTACGGTCGAAGAGACGATCAAAGAGAAGGTCGTCGAGAAGGTGATGGTCAAGAAGGTCAACGAAGAGACGGGCGAAGAGGAAGAGGTCGAGGAAGAGAAGACGACCATGGTGCCGAAGAAGGTCTCCAAAGAGGTCGAGGTCGACGAGAACCGCCTGCTTGAACTGCTTGACATCGATGCAGACGAGTGGACGGCATTCCTGGACAAGAACCTCAAGAAAAAAGATGCTTTCGCCCTCATCGCGGGTCCGGATCTCTATACGCACCCGAACGCGAAGAACCTGGCGCGCCTGCTGGCCCTCGTCGAGAAGTTTACGGACTTCAGCCTCACGATGATCCCGCCGCTCTCCAATACGCTGGGCGTCGCACTCATCTGCGACCTGGACGCGGAAGCGGGCGATTACAGCATCGGTTACAACACGGCGGGCGATTTTGTCCTCAGCGCGCTCGGCGATGGCGACCTCGACATGCCGGCGATGAACCAGCAGGAGGGAACGCTGACCGGAATCGAGAAGCGCGTCAACCCGACCAATGCGGCACTGCCGTATGGTGGATACGTGCTCAACGACATCGCCAACGCCCTCGGTCTCAATGCGCGCTATACGATCGACTACACGGCGCAGCTCCCGGTTGAAGCCGGATTCGAGGCGCGCGAGTTCGACAGCCTGCCGAACCGTTTCGACAACGACGGCACGGAAGTCCGCGGCTACGCGCTGAAGAACGTCGCCGTTGCCGCCGGCGAAGCCTCTGCCCTGAAGATCGACGAGGCGCTGACGCTTGAAGGCGAAAACGTCATCTACGCGGCCAACCCGGTACGCCAGTTTACGGCGTTCACGATGAAGCCGCACCAGCTGAACGAGCAGAGCGGTATCTACCTCTCGCCGGCGCAGCTTGAAGCGACGGGACTGGCGGCAGGCGACGCCGTCCTTGTCACAACGGCATCGGGTGAACAGAACCTGACAGTGGTCGAGGACAACAAGATCGACGGAAGCGTCATGTGCGTCACGACCTTCGATCCAAACATCAAAACAGAGGAGCTGTTCGGCGCATACCGCTTTGCGACAGCATCCATTCATAAGGAGGGGTAAATGGATACAGCATTCATTATCGAGACGCTCGTCAAGATCGTCGTGGTACTGCTGGTCTTCTCGGCACTGGCCGGCTTCGGAACCTATTTCGAACGTAAAGTGCTCGCGTTTATGCAGCGCCGTCTGGGACCGATGCATGTCGGTCCGTACGGCCTGCTGCAGATCGCGGCCGACGGGATCAAGCTCTTTACCAAAGAGGATATCGTGCCGTCCGGCGTCGTCGGACCGATCTTCAAGATCGCACCGGTCATCACGGCGGCAACGGCATTCATGGCGGCGGCGGCGATCCCGTTCCTGCCGGAGTTCACCATCTTCGGCTACACGGTTCACCCGATCATCGCCGACGTCAACATCGGGATTCTCTATATCCTGGGCGTGATGGCGATCGGCCTCTACGGTCCGCTGCTGGGGGGGATGGCGTCGAACAACAAGTGGTCGCTCATCTCCGCGGCACGCGGCGCGGCGATCTTCATCTCCTACGAGGTGGTCACCGGTCTGGCGCTGCTCGTGCCGCTGATGATCATCGGGTCGCTCTCCTTGCTGGACTTTAACGAGTACCAGGCCGCGAACGGCTGGATGGCCTTCGCGCACCCGATGGGCTTCATCTCCTTTATCCTCTTCTGGATCGCGGCGTTCGCCGAGACGGGACGTACGCCGTTCCACCTCGTTGCCAACGACCACGAGATCATCGACGGTTTCGGTACGGAGTATTCGGGGATGCGCTGGGGCCTCTTCTTTATCGGGGAGTACGCGAACATGTTCTTCATCTCCTTCGTCATGGCGATCGTCTTCCTCGGCGGCTACGGCGACGGTACGGTGATGGGCGCGCTGGGACTGCTGCTCAAAGTGGCGTTCTTCTTCTTCTTTTTCCTCTGGACGCGTGCGGCATGGCCGGATGTCCGTCCGGACCAACTGATGTGGCTCTGCTGGAAAGTGCTGATGCCGCTCGCGGTTATCAATGTCGTCGTTACCGGCATTGTGATGATGTTTTAAGGGGTCGTGATGAGTCTGGAACAATTTACTGACAGAAACGTGCAGCAGCACTACTTCAAAGTCGATATCGAGGACTATCCGGAGACAGGATGGGACCGGTTCAAACAGGTGGTCAAACGCGGGCTCAGCGGTGAGCTCTTCGTCGGCCTCTGGGTCGTTATGCGCGAGATGATCAAATTTGACATCCATACCGTACAGTACCCGAAAGAGAAGCTGCCGATCGGGCCGCGCTACCGCGCCGTCCACGAGATGCAGCGCCTCTTCGAATCCGGTACGGAGCGCTGTATCGGCTGCGGGCTCTGCGAGAAGATCTGTATCTCCGACTGTATCCGCATGGATACGCGTATCGACGAGAACAGCCGCAAAGCGGTGACGGAGTATACGATCAACCTCGGCCGCTGTATCTTCTGCGGCTACTGCGCCGAAGTCTGCCCGGAACTGGCGATCGTCCACGGGCCGCGCTACGAGAACACCTCGGAGCAGCGCGAGCACTTCATCCTGTTCGAGGATATGCTGACCCCGATTGACATGGCGATCAAGGGCGAGCAGAAAGAGTACCCGGGATTCGGTGCCGTCACCCCGAACGAAGATGCGCGCGTCAAGAAGACGCCGCTGGCGTATTAAGGAGCCTGAATGGAAACAATTGCATTTTACCTTTTCGCGGTCCTGACCATCGCGATGTTCTCCTACACCGTTATGAGTAGCCAGGCCCTTTACGCACTGAGCTCCATGGCGGCGGGGATGATCATGATCTCGGCGTTCTTCTTCCTGCTGAACGCGGACTTCCTGGGCGTCGTCCAGATCATCGTCTACACCGGTGCGGTCATGGCCCTGTACGCCTTCGGTATGATGTTCTTCGATACGACGCGTGCGGTCAAAGAGCATAACACCTCCAAGGTGATCGTCCTGACGCTCAGCGTCCTGGCGACGCTGCTCGTTATCACGATCTTCGCGATGCCGATCGCAGCGGAGAACATTAGTGCGGCCTTCCCGGAACCGGAGGGTGTTGCGAACCCGCAGGCAGTCGGTATCGTCCTCTTTACGAAGTACCTCGTCCCCTTCGAGGTTGCCGCCGTCATGCTGCTCGTCGCGATGATCGCCGGTATCGTTATGGCCGGCAAGAAGATGGACCGCAGCTTGACGAAGATGAAAGAGGAGGAGATCACGATGATCCGCCAAGAAGAGACTGAGCAGAAGGTGACATTATGATGGAAATCGGACTGACACACTACCTGGTACTCGCAACGATCCTGTTCGCGATCGGGCTGGTCGGCGTGATGCGCCGCAAGAACCTGCTGATGCTCTTTATGGCGTCGGAGATTCTGCTCAACGCCGTTAACGTCGCTTTTGCCGCCATCGGTCACTACTACGGCGACCTGACAGGGCAGATGTTCGCGTTCTTCGTCATCGCCATCGCGGCGTCCGAAGTCGCGGTCGGCCTCGGCCTGCTGATCATCTGGTACAAGCGTACCGGTACGATCGATCTTGATACTATGACATCGATGCGAGGGTAATAAGAATGGAAATGTATCTCTATATTGCACTGTTCGCACCATTTGTCGGCTCGCTCTTCGCGGCGCTGTTCGGTGCGTCACCGAAAACGCTCTGGACGGGGGTCATCACCTCGGCGCTGCTTTTTGCATCGTTTGTCTCCAGCGTCACACTGTTTGTTTACCTGCTCCAGGGCGGTGAACCGATCCATACGGAACTGATGACCTGGATGGAGACGGGAAGCCTCTACATCCCGTTCGGCTTCGTCGTCGACCAGGTGAGCGCGACGATGATGATCGTCGTCACGACGGTCTCGACGGTCGTTCACGTCTACGCCATCGGCTACATGGACCACGACAAAGCGTTCAACCGTTTCTTTGCATGGCTCTCGGCGTTCGTTTTCTCCATGATGATCCTCGTCATGAGCGACAACTTCGCGGGGATGTTCATCGGCTGGGAAGGCGTCGGTCTCTGTTCCTGGGCCCTGATCGGCTTCTGGTACCACAAAGAGTCCGCGACCTGGGCGGCGAACGAAGCGTTCATCATGAACCGTATCGCCGACCTCGGGATGCTCATCGGTATCTTCCTACTCTACTGGCATACAGGCAGCCTGCAGTATGACGCCGTCTTTGCCGCGGTGCCGAACCTCGACACTGCCGTTGTCACGATGATGGGGATCTTCCTCTTCATCGGTGCGATGGGTAAATCGGCGCAGTTCCCGCTGCACACCTGGCTGGCCGACGCGATGGAGGGCCCGACGCCGGTCTCCGCGCTCATCCACGCGGCGACGATGGTTACGGCGGGGGTCTACCTCGTCGTCCGCGCCAACCCGCTCTACAGCCTGATCCCGGACGTCGGCTACTTCATCGCCGGCCTCGGCGCCTTCGTCGCGATGTTCGCGGCCACGATGGCGCTGGTCAACCGCGACATCAAGCGCATCATCGCCTACTCGACGCTGTCGCAGCTGGGCTACATGTTCGTCGCGGCGGGCCTGGGTGCCTACTGGGTGGCACTGTTCCACCTGATGGCGCACGCCTTTTTCAAAGCGCTCCTCTTCCTCGGTGCGGGTAACGTCATGCACGCGATGAGCGACGAACTCGACCCGTTCAAGATGGGCGGGCTCTACAAAGTGATGAAGTGGACGGCGATCCTGATGATCCTCGCTTCCGTCGCCCTGGCCGGTATCTGGCCGCTGGCGGGCTTCTTCTCCAAGGACAAGATCCTCGAAGTCGCCTTCAGCAGCGAGCACTACGTCATCTGGGCGGTCCTCTGGATCACGGCGGGTCTGACGGCGTTCTACTCCTTCCGTCTGATCATGCTGACGTTCTTCTCCGGCGAAGAGCGTTACAAAGAGCACGGTTTCCATCCGCATGAAGCGTACAAGTTTATGCTCTGGGCGATGGCGCCGCTGGCGGTCCTGGCTGTCATTGCCGGCTGGTTCGAGCACCAGTTCGTCCACTTTGTCACCGAGCTGCTGCCGACGTTCACGTTCCATACGCACCACGTCGAGATGATGCTGATCGCCGTCACGTCGCTGATGGCCATTGGCGGTATCGTCGTCGCGATCCTGCTTTACCGCAAGGGTCTGCTCAACCCGAAACTGCAGCAGACGGCGGTGTATAAGATGCTGTTCAACCAGTACTACATTCCGAAGTTTTACGATGAGTTCTTCTCCAAGCCGTATGCGGAACTCTCCAAGCTCTTCTGGAAACAGATCGATCTCAAAGTCGTCGACGCGACCGTCGACCTGATTGCGACAACGATCTACAAAACAGGTGAGGGGACGCACACGATGCAAAACGGGAACCTCTCATCCATGCTGCGCTGGATGGTCATCGGTACCGTTGGCCTCCTGGTGCTTGCAGTCCTCTACATCAAGCGTTATGACATCTTTGCGCTGATGCAGATGGTATTCCCAGGTTTAGGAGCTTAACCGATGTTTGATCATATTCTTTCGATTCTGATTTTCTTCCCGGCACTGGCCGGTATGCTGGGCTTTATCGTGTCCAAAGAGAGCATCCGCGCCTACGGGATCACGGTCAGCGCCATCGAGTTCGTGCTCTCCCTGGTCATGTGGTACGTCTATGACCCTGCCGTCAGCGGCATGCAGTTCATGGAACAGTTCGCCCTCGTCCCCGCCTTCGGCATCAACTACCTCCTGGGGGTTGACGGGATCTCACTGTTCATCATCATCCTGGCAGCGTTCTTTACCCTGATCGGTATTGCGTCGCTGACGGAGACCCGCCGTGTCAAGGACATGATCATCACCCTGCTGTTCCTGCAGATGACGATGGTTGGTGTTTTCGCGGCCCTTGATGCAGTCGTCTTCTACGTCTTCTGGGAACTCTCCCTTGTCCCGATGCTCTATATCATCGGTGCCTGGGGCGGGCCACTGCGTATCTACGCGTCGATCAAGTTCTTCCTGTATACCTTTACGGGATCACTGGTCATGCTCGTCGGTATGCTCTTCATGGCGTACTTCTACTTCCAGGCAACAGGCCAGTGGAGCTTCTCGATCCTCGAGTGGTACCGTCTGGTGCTGCCGGAGAACCTGCAGCTCTGGCTCTTCGTAGCCTTCTTCATCGGATTCGCGATCAAAGTCCCGATGTTCCCGTTCCACACCTGGCTGCCGTATGCCCACGGGCAGGCGCCGACGATCGGTTCGGTCATCCTGGCGGCGATCCTGCTGAAAATGGGGACCTACGCGTTTGTGCGTTTCTCCCTGCCGATGTTCCCGGACGCTTCCGTCTTCTTCATGATCCCGGTCGCGGTCATCGCGATCATCATGATCATCTACACGGCGATGGTCGCCTATGCGCAAGAAGATATCAAGCAGGTCGTTGCGTATAGCTCCATCTCCCACATGGGTGTCATCATCCTCGGTACCTTCGCGATGAACGTGGAGGGGATCAGCGGTTCGGTCTTCCTGATGATCGGGCACGGGGTCGTCTCCGGCGCGCTGTTCCTCCTGGTCGGCGTCATCTACGACCGCCGCCATACGAAGCTGATGAGCGAGTTCGGCGGCCTGGCACAGGTGATGCCGCGCTACGCGACGATCTTCGGGATCATGATGATGGCCTCCGTCGGCCTGCCGCTCACGATCAACTTCGTTGGCGAATTCCTGAGCCTGCTGGGCTTCTACTCCCAGTCGCACATGATGACGCTGCTCGCCGGTACGGCGATCATCGTCGGCGCGATCTACATGCTCTCCGCCTATAAGAAGGCATTCTTCGGCGACGTCACCAAAGAGGAGAACAAGAACCTCAAGGACGTCAACAAGAAAGAGCTGGTGGCCCTGATCCCGCTGGCCATTATCGCGGTCTGGCTCGGTGTCTACCCGAAGCCGGTCCTGACGCCGATCAATAACTCGGTCGAATCCATCGTCCAGCTGATGCACGAGAAGGCGATCACGCCGGAGGCAAAAGCGGCGATCCCGAACCCGGCCGAAACAAAAATCGCCATGGCTTCCGTCACGGAAGTCGAAGTGGACGTTGAAAGGGAGGCAGAATAATGTTGGAAGCTGTCAATGTATCTTTCGGTGAGCTGAACCTCGCCACCCTCGCCCCGATGCTCATCGCGATCACGGGCGCACTCGCGATCCTGGTCGTCGATCTGGCGAAGAGCGGGCTGCACAAGTCCTTCTACGTCATGGTCTCCCTGCTGTTCCTGCTGCTCGATTTCGGCTCGCTTGTCGATTTCGCCGGTATCTTCACGGAAAACGGCACGATGCTCGGTTTCTTCAACGTGATGCTGATGGACGGGATCTCCATCCTGTCGCAGCTCATCATCGTCGGCGCGTCGATGCTCTTCATCCCGCTGGCCCTGACGTCGAAGCGTTTCCACGAGTACAACTACCCGGAGTACTTCTCGCTGTTCCTGTTTATGATCGCGGGCTTCCAGTTCATGGTCGCGACGGACAACCTGATCCTCGTCTTCGTCGGCCTCGAGACGGCGTCGCTGGCGCTCTATACGCTGATCGCCCTGCATAACCGCTCCAAGTCCTTCGAAGCGGCGGTCAAGTACTTTACAATGGGTGCGCTCGCCGCCGGCTTCTACGCCTTCGGTGCGATGATCTTCTACGCGATCAGCGGCTCGGTCGAGATCCATACGATCGCCGAAGTGATGGCGGCGGACAGCTTCGCTAACATCGGTTATGCCAGTATCGGCAGCGTTTTCATGCTGGCGGCGCTGGGCTTCAAGGTCTCCCTGGTTCCGTTCCATACGTGGACACCGGACGTTTATGAGGGTTCCAGCGCGGCGCTGGCGGGCTATATGTCCATCGTGCCGAAGATCGCGGGCTTCGTCGTCGTCATGCGTCTGTTCGAGTTCATGGTCCACAGCGAAGTCGTCTGGCTGCAGGTGATTCTCTACGGCGGTGTCGTCGTGACGATGACCGCGGCGAACATCTGGGCGCTGGTGCAGACCGACGTCAAACGGATGCTCGCGTACAGCTCCATCTCCCATGCCGGTTTCGTCCTCGCGGCGATCCTGATCGGTACGACACAGGCGAATACGGCGCTCTTCCTCTACTGGGTGCTCTTCAGCTTCACGAACCTCGGTGCCTTTACGATGCTGTGGGTCAACCGCCAGAAGCATCTGCTGCCGGGCCAGAGTTCGGATCATCCGTACGAGAAGTTCGCCGGTATGGTCAAGATCATGCCGTTCGCGGCGGTCCTGATGGGTCTGTTCATGCTTTCGCTGGCGGGTATCCCGCCGTTCGGCCTCTTCTGGGGTAAACTCTATATGATCAGCTCCGCGGTCACCGGCGGCTATACGGTCCTGGCGCTTATCATGGCGCTTAACTCCGCCATTGCCGGGTACTACTACCTGAAACTGATCATCTATATGTTCATGAAAGAGCCGGTCATCCACGGCGTACACGAGTACTACATGATGAACGCCTCGCTCTCGCTCAAGACGATCATCGGGATCGCCGCGTTCGCGACGATCTTCGCCGTTATCGCAGTCAACCCGCTCATCGAATTTATCGCGACCCTCGTCTACAACTCCGGGTACTGATCCCGGGGGCGGTGCGGCCGCCATCTTTTCTTCTTTGTCGGCGCTTCGCCGTTCTGTTTCCGTTTACTACCGATTTTATTAAAGTGCTACAATGATGCCATAAGGCTCTGAATGTGCGATGGGCATGCTTGGGGCAACCGGAATTCCTGAAAAGGAGCTACGATGGATACGGAGACGCCCGACTCACTACAGCGCGGCCTGAGCAGCGAAGAGGCTGAAGCCCGTCTTGCGCAGTTCGGACCCAATACGATCGAGGAGAAGCAGGCTTCCTGGGCGGCCCGTCTTTTCAAACGCTTTTGGGGTCCAATCCCCTGGATGATCGAGACCGCCGCCGTTTTGGCGCTGAGCGTGCGGCGATGGGAAGAGTTCACCATCATCATGGTCATGCTGATCGTCAATGCGGCAGTAGACTTCTACCAGGAGTCGAAAGCACTCAATGCGATCGAGGTGCTCAAGAAGAAGCTGGCCCGCAAGGCGCTGGTCCTGCGGGATGCCGCGTGGAAAACGATCGATGCTTCAGCGCTTGTCCCCGACGACATCATCAAGATCAAAATCGGCGATATCATCCCTGCAGACGCCAAACTGCTCAGCGGAAGCGACTATATCCAGGTCGACCAGTCCGCATTGACGGGGGAGTCCCTCCCCGTTGAAAAAGAGGTCGGTGACGACCTCTACGCCAACGCGATCATCCGCCAGGGGGAGCTGATCGCCCACGTCACGGGCACTGGATCGCACACCTATTTCGGAAAAACGGTCGGGCTCGTCGCCAAGGCGGAACGCGAAGGGCGGAGCCACTTTCAGAAAATGGTTGTGCGTGTCGGGAACTTCCTCATTCTGTTGACACTGGCGATGATCGCCGTCATCGTCTACCACGGAGTGCAGAATAACGAACCGACGGTCGAACTGCTGATCTTTTCGCTGGTGCTGACGATTTCGGCCATCCCCGTGGCCATGCCCGCGGTCCTCACCGTGACAATGGCTATAGGGGCGCATGTCCTGGCGCTGAAAGAGGCCATCGTAAGTCGGCTGGCCGCGATCGAGGAGCTTGCCGGCATGGATGTGCTCTGTTCGGACAAGACGGGGACGCTGACGCAGAACCGCATGAGCCTGGCTGACCCCTACATCGCCGACGGTTTCGACGAAGAGGCGCTGTACGTCTACGCCGCCCTCGCAAGCAGGGAGGAGAACGGCGACCCCATCGAACGCCCTATTTTCGACATGATCGACACCCGGGGGCTGCGGGAGCGGCTGACGCCGTGGCAGCTCAAGAAATTTCTGCCGTTTGATCCCGTCCATAAACGTACCGAGGGGATCTACGACGGTGGGGAGTGCGAGCTGATCGTCACCAAGGGGGCACCGCAGATCATTATCGAACAGAGCGATGCGCATGAGTTCGACCGTGAGCGTGCCTACGAGGGGGTACGGCTGTTCGCGGAAAAGGGGTTCCGCACCCTGGGGGTCGCTTTCCGCAAATGCGAAGAGGATGTCTACCATTTCGTGGGGCTTCTCCCCTTTTTCGATCCGCCGAGAAGCGACTCCAAACTTGCCGTCACTGAGGCGGAGGCGAACGGGATCGATGTCAAGATGGTGACGGGGGACAATATCGCCGTTGCGACCTATATCGCCCGGCTGCTTACCATCGGGGAACAGATCGAGGATGTCCGGGCGTTGAAGGGCGAATCGATCGAAGAGTATCTCTACCTCTCGAAGGTATTGACCTCGGCCATCACCGAGGCGGTGATGCCGCATGCCGCTGCGGCCGAAGTGGATACGAAAGTACGGGAAATCCTGCAGAAGGTGCAGCGTGAGCTTTACAACATGCCGATACCGAAGGGGGCGGTGAAGAAACACGAATCGGAGATCATCGCCCTGATCGAGGCGGCGCACGGGTTTGCCCAGGTCTACCCGGAAGATAAATATTTCATCGTCGATGAGCTGCAGAAGGCGGACCATATCGTGGGGATGACCGGCGACGGGGTCAACGACGCTCCGGCTTTGAAAAAGGCAGACTGCGGCATCGCGGTCGACGGGGCGACGGATGCGGCGCGCGCCGCGGCCGATATCGTGCTGACGGCGCCTGGCCTGCACGTGATCGTCGACGCCATCAAGGAGGCGCGGCAGATCTTCGAACGGATGAAGAGCTATACGATCTTCCGCATCGCCGAGACGATCCGCGTCATCATCTTTATGACGCTGGCCATCGTGCTCTACGACTTCTACCCGGTGACGGCGCTGATGATTATTATCCTGGCGCTGCTCAACGACATCCCGATCATGACCATCGCCTACGACAATACGAAAGTAAGGCAGAAACCGGTACGGTGGGATATGCGCGAGGTATTCGTTCTGGCGACCTGGTTGGGGATTGCCGGAGTGCTCTCCTCGTTTACCCTTTTCTGGATCACGATGTCGCTGATGCATCTGCCGCTCGATTTCGTGCAGTCGCTCTTTTTCGTCAAGCTCATCATCGCCGGGCACGGCACGATTTTCAATACGCGCATCGATGAGTGGTTTTTCCGCCGTCCCTTCCCCTCGGCACCGCTGCTGTCGGCATCGCTGCTCAGCGCCGCCGCCGGGATCGTCGTCGGCGTCTACGGGTTCGGCGTGATGGTACCGATCGGTTGGGGTGCCGCCGCGGCTGTCGGGGCATACGCTTTCATCTGGTTCATCTTCAACGATGTCGTAAAAATGGCGGTTTTGCGCTATTATCGTAAACGGTTCGGCATCGCGGTGATCTGAGGGGCAAGCAGACGGACCACCGGACGCTGAGGCGGGGTGATGCCTTTTTGAGGAGTCGAGAGATGGAAGAGTATTTTGACAGCCGGCTGGCGGATTTTGCCCTCACGGCGATGTTCAGTTTCCTGATCGGCCTGGAGATCAAGACCTACCGGCTGCGGTTCCATCCCACGGACCAGGAGCATACGTTCGGCTCGGCGCGGACGTATACGTTTCTCGGTATTCTCGGTTATCTGTGCTGGTTGCTCGGTATAGCCCCCTACCTTGTTGCGATGGCGGGAGTTACCCTGCTGTTTGCACTTTTTTACGTCCAGCAGCTCTCCAAGGGGCGTCCCTCTATTCTTTTCTATCTTGCGGCGCTGCTCGTCTATACCTTCGGGCCGCTGTCGGAACGTTTTGCCATCTGGCTGCCTTCACTGGTTTTCGTTTTGATGATCTTTCTACTCAACGCCAAACCGCGCCTGCAGGCGTTGTCTAAAAGCCTCAATGCCACTGAGCTGGAGACCGTCGGCAAAATGGTACTGCTCTCGGCCGTCATTTTGCCGCTGCTGCCGCATCAGCGCATCGGGACGTTTCTGCCCCTGTCGCCTTTCGAGCTCTGGAGCGCGGTCGTGATCGTTTCGTCGATCTCTTACGGCGGCTACCTGGCCCAAAAATACATCTTCCGCCAGAGGGGGTATCTGATCGCCGGGCTGATCGGCGGGCTCTACTCCAGTACGGCGACGACGGTCGTGCTCTCGCGCAAGGCCGCCGAGATCGGGAACAGACGCCTGATGACGGGGGCCATCGTCGCCGCCTCGGCCATGATGTACCTGCGCCTTATCGTGATCGCCCTGATTTTCACCCCGGAGGTGGCGCGGGCCCTCCTGCTCCCTTTCATGCTCTTCGCCCTGGCGGCCTTTGCGATTGCCGCACCGTATGCCCTGCGGCAAAGCGGGGAGACGGTGCCGGTGGAAGAGAGTGTGGATAGAAACCCGCTGGAACTGGGGACCGCGTTCCTTTTTGCCGTCTTGTTTGTCGTGATGATGGCGGCAACGCAGCTCGTCACGGCCCATTTCGGCACGGGCGGGCTGCAGCTGCTCTCCTTTGCCGTCGGCTTTACCGACATCGATCCTTTTGTCCTGTCGCTGCTGACAGGCCATGAGGCGCTGAAAACGCCGGTGATCGTCTCATCGGTGATGATCGCCGCAGGCAGTAACAATCTGCTCAAGGCGATCTATGCCGTCTGGTTCGGGGGCTTTGCCGCCGGCCGGATTGCCGCGTTATGGCTGCTGCTGCTCGGGATGTCGACCGTAGGCGTGGCGTTTATTATCTAGGAGACGGGCATGCTTGAAGCGCTGGTGATGACGTACGGCTATGCGATGATCGCCGCGGGCACCTTTTTGGAAGGGGAGACGGTCCTCGTGATCGGCGGCTACCTTGCCCATGCAGGCTATCTGGAGCTTCCGTGGGTGATCGTATCCGCCTTTGCAGGCAGCTTTGTCGGGGATCAGTTCTATTTTTTCATCGGCCGGAAGCAGGGAATGGCGCTGCTGGAGAAACGCCCGCGCTGGAAGGCAAAATCCGAACGGGTACGTTCGCTGCTGCATCGCCGACAGAACGCGCTGATCGTCGGCTTCCGTTTTCTCTACGGTTTGCGGACGGTCACCCCTTTTCTGCTCGGCGCGAGCGGGATCGCCCCGGGAAAGTTTCTGCTGCTCAATGCCGCCGGTGCGGCGCTCTGGGCCGTTGCCGTTGCATTGGCGGGTTACCTGCTGGGGCATACCGTGGCGCTCTTTTTCGCCGAGGCGCACCGCTATGCCCTCTATGGTGCCCTCGGGGTCGCCCTTGCCGCGATGGCGGTCTGGGGATGGCGCATCGTCAGACGACAGCGTTGACGCGGTTCCGTCCCGCCTTTTTTGCCGCGTATAGCGCGGCGTCGGCCCGCCGGATAACGGCTTCATAGTCGGCGTCGCCGGCTTCCGTTTCGGCGACCCCGAAACTGGCGGTCACGATATCACCGCCGGCGGAGCTTTCATGGCGGATTTTCAGTGCTTCGATATGACGGCGCAGCTCCTCCGCAAAATGCGCGGCGTTGGAAAGGGGAGTATTGGGAAGCATGATGATGAACTCCTCGCCCCCGTAACGGGCGATGCAGTCGCCGGGGCGTTTGAGGGCCTCCTGCATCGTATGGGCCACGCTGAGCAGGCACTGGTCCCCCTCGATATGGCCGTAGGTGTCATTATAGGCTTTGAACGAGTCGATATCCGCCATGATCAGCGCGACGGGATGCTGTTCGCGCAGTGAGCGCTGGTACTCCTCTTTCAGACGCTTCATAAAGTGGCGGCGGTTCGCGATGCCGGTGAGCGGATCGATCATGCTCTGCTCTTTGACGGTTTGGTAGGCACGCCGCAGGCGCCAGCCGACCAGCAGGATGATCCCCAGCCCGCTCAGGGCGATGAGGAGATGACCGCCGCCCAGCGGAAGCTGCGGGGCGATAACGTGGGGAATGGTGACGCTGACACCGCCGCGGATATCACCGACCTTGTAGCCTTGGGATTCATGGCATTTCAGGCAGCTTTTCTCCGTATAGAGCGGGGCCATGTAACGGTACCCGCCGTCGAAAAAGGCGCCGTATTCCTTTGTCCCGTGGTAAAAAGATTCGAGTACCGTGCGTTCCCAGGCTTTCGGTGCGTTTTCGGGACGGATCGGTTTCAGGCTGGTGATATGGATCTGCAGGCCGTCGTACTTTTCCGCCAGTTCGGAGAGCTGTCGGGTCATATAGGCGGGGTTGACCAGGGTCAGCAGCTGCCCGTCCGGCAGGGGGATGTCCCGCCGCACATTCTTGAGGTGGGGATTGGGCGGTGTTGTTTCGTCGGCGAAGACGTAGACCCCCCCGTGGCGTGCATTCCACTCGCGGGTCAGCACGATCTGCTGGAAGAAGGCCCGCCCGCTTTTGAGCATGGCGTCCTCCTCAAGGTTTTTGTTATGGTAAAACTCCCATGTCCATGAGAAGAGGACGACTAAAATCCATCCGCCTGCGAGTAAGGCGATTTTGCCTTTCATTGATTGCACTCCCTGATTGATCGATATTATTAAGTGTATATTTATCTATTATAACACGGAGGGAATTAAGGTGAAAGGGGGCGTAAACGTTAATCGGAAAGGGCGGAAATTATGGGCTCCAGCAGCGCTTCGTAGGGCAGCAGGGTTTGCCGCGCAAACTGGTTCCGGTTGAAGGTCTGCTGCCGTTTGGCAAGCTGCGCCGTGTGGGTAATGATCTGCTGCGTCATCTCCTCTGCGGAGACCTTCCCGTCAAGGTACTCCAGCACCTCGATGATGCCGATCGCTTTCATGGGGTTGGGTGCACGGCCGTACTGCCGTTCCAGGCGGGCGACTTCGTCGATGAGCCCGGAGGCGATCATTTTGTGGGTGCGCAGGGTGATGCGTTTGCGCAGCAGGTCGCGGGGGACGTCGATCGCGAAGAGGGGGGCGTCGGTCAGAATAGGTTCGGGGGGGTGGGCTGCAAACCATGCGGAGGGGGGCATGTCCGTCTGCAGGTAGATCGTGAGCATCTTTTCGGTGCGGTAGCGGTCGTTGGCGTCGATCCCGGCCATATACTCCGGATCGACGCGCTGCAGCAGGGCGTACGCCTTTGCCTGCTCCTGCAGCAGTGCCGCGACCTTCTCGCGGGTGGTGTCATCGGTCGCGGGGGTTTCGGAGATCCCGTCGAAAAGCACCTTGAGGTAAAAGGAGGTCCCGCCGACGATGATCAGCGGTACACCGGCGGCTTCGCAGTCTCTGAGCGCCTGTCGGTAGAGATCGACGAAGGTCGTGACGTCGAAGGGCCGGTCCGGTGTCAGGACGTCGATGCCGTAGTGGATGATCTCCCCGCGCTCTTCGAGCGTGGGCTTGGCCGAGGCGATGTCGATCCCCTTGTAGATGCTGAGGGAATCAAGGGAGAGGATACGCGCGCCCGTGACGGCGGCGGCTTGCAGGGCGAGGTCGCTCTTGCCCGAGGCCGTGGGTCCGATGAGGGCGATCGTTTTCATGACGACAGTATACGCTACAATCGCTGTTAAAGTTGTGTGTAACGGGTACAAGGAGAAGCAGGATGAAACTGGCGGGCTATGCGGTTACGATCGTGACGCTGTTGGCGTTATGGGGGTGCGAAGCGATGGTGTTCCAGCCCGATTCGCGGCTCTACGCGACGCCCTCGGATCTCAACCTCAGTTACCGGGAAGCGCACTTCGATTCGAAAGACGGTACGCGGCTGTCGGGCTGGTGGCTCGAACCGCCATCTGCACGGCTGGGAACGGTGATCATTGTGCACGGAAACGCGCAGAACATCTCGGCGCATTTTACCGGGTTTGACTGGCTGGTACGGGCGGGGTACGAGGTATTTATCTTCGATTACCGGGGGTACGGCACCTCGGAGGGCACCCCGGGGCTGGAGGGGGCGGTGGAGGACACCGAAGCCGCCCTGGGATACGTGCTGGCCCGGCGCGGGGGAAAGGTGACCGTCATCGGGCAGTCGCTGGGGGGTGCGCTGCTGTTTAATGCCCTGGCGCGGCGGGGGACGGAGCGGATTGCGCTGGCCGTCTTCGACAGTACCTTCGCTTCGCTGCCCCAGGCGGGCAGGGAGGCACTTGACCGCTCCGTCGTGGGGTGGCCGGTGCAGTGGAGCGCGACGCTGGCCCTGACGGACCGCTTTGATCCCATCGGGATCGCCCCGTCGCTGGCGGTGCCGAAGCTTTACCTCGCCGGCTCCAAAGACGGCATCATCTCCCCCAACCACAGCTGGCAGCTCTTTGATGCGTCGGCGCGGCCGCGCGCCTTCTGGCTCGTGACGGATGCCGGGCATATCAACGCCTTCGCCCATCCCCGGGTCCGGCAGCGCTTTTTGTCGTTTCTGCGCAGGCCTCTCTTTGACCAGGATGCCTCGGCTATGCTGATTTTTGATACAATTAAACAAAAAAGTGAGTAGCCGGGTGAAACGCATCGTCGCCAAACTGCATGATTTCAATGAGCTGGTGATGTTCCAGCACTCCATCTTCTCTCTTCCGTTCATCTTTATCGCGATGATCGTCGCCGCCGGGGGATGGTTCGGATTTTCGCTGCTGCTGCTGGGGATCCTTGCGGCGATATCGGCGCGCAACTTCGCCATGGGGGTCAACCGCTATGCCGACCGCGATATCGATGCGCTGAATCCGAGGACCCAGGAGCGCCCCAATGCCGACGGCCGTCTTGACAGCACGACGATCCTGCTTTTTTCCGTTGTCAACGCCCTCGTCTTTATCATTGTCGCCTACCTGATCAACGACCTGGCCTTTATGCTGGCGATTCCCGTCCTGGCGGTACTGGGAAGCTATTCGTATTTCAAGCGTTTCAGCGAGCTGGCCCATGTCGTGCTGGGCATTTCCCTGGGACTTGCGCCCCTGGCCGGGGTGGTTGCGGTGAGCGAAAGTGTGCCGCAGTGGTCGGTGCTGCTTTCCCTTGGCGTCCTTTTCTGGGTCGCCGGCTTTGATCTGCTCTATTCGCTGCAGGATATCGAATTCGACAAGCTTCACGGGTTGCACTCCGTGCCTTCCGTCTACGGCCCGAAAGCGACCCTCTTCATTTCGACCCTCTTTCACCTCAATACGGTGCTGTTCTGGTGGATGTTCGTCTGGGCGGCGGAGCTGGGCTTTTTTGCCTGGATGGCTGTGGCAGCAAGTACGCTGATGCTGGGGTATGAACACTACCTTGTCCGCAAGGACTTTACGAAGATCGACCGCGCCTTCTTTACCGTCAACGGCTACCTCGGGATCGTTTTCCTGGTGCTGATCATTCTGGACCAGTGGATGCGCTAGGCCGTTGAGGCTGAAACTGCTAGGGGTAATCGCTGTCAGTCCGGTGAGAATATAGCTGATGTCCGTATGGATGCGGTTGAACGTTTTGTTAAAGCGGGGTAGGGTGGAAAATTGCGTCTAGAAAAGAGGTGTCCCGCAGGGATGCGGAACGGGGCCGGAATTACTTCAGGCCAGCGATGTAAGCTGCAACAGCTTTGATGTCTGCTTCAGAGTACGGAGCAACCTGACCTTTCATCAGTGCACCCATACCGTGGATGTTGCGTGTACCGGCTTTGTAACCGTTGAGCGCTTCTTCAGTCGTAGCAGCATCCCAGCCTTTGATGACTTGAGATTTGCCGAGGGCTTTTTTCTCGCCGTTTGCACCGTGGCATGCAGCACATTTTTTGTACAGAGCAGCACCGTCAGCCGCCATAAGAGATACGCTAGCAACAAGCAGAGTCAGAGCGATTTTTTTCATTTTTAGGTCTCCAAGTGAAAATTTCGGGGTTCATTATACAGATTTGACTCTTAAACATTGTTAATCATTCCTATTAGTTTCGCTTAACGAGATGTTCACTTCTGTTGAATAAACAGGCTCTTAGAGGCTTGTTACGTACATAATGGTAAAATCCCCATTATTTTTAACATGGGGAAAACGATGCGCTATATTGATGACGACCTGAAAGACAAGACGATTTTGATCACGGGAGGCGCGGGCTTTATCGGCGCGAACCTGGCTTTCTATTTTCAGGAGAATCACCCCGATGCCCATGTCGTCGTCCTCGACAGCTTCCGCAGCGGTGAGACGCTCAGCAACGGCAACCTTAAAAGCTTTGGTCACTTCAAGAACCTGATCGGCTTCCGCGGCGAGGTGATCAGCGGCGACATCAACGACAAGGCGCTGCTGGCCAAGCTGGAGGGAGATTACGATTTCGACTACATCTTCCACGAAGCGGCGATCTCCGACACGACGGCGCTGGAGCAGGACCTGATGATCCGCACCAACCTTAACGCCTATAAAGACCTCCTTGACATGGCGGTGCGCCAGGGGGCCAATATGATCTACGCCTCTTCAGGCGCGACCTACGGTGACGCCCCTTCGCCGCAGCGCGTCGGGGTCGAGGCGCCGCAGAACGTCTACGGCTTTTCGAAGCTGATGATGGACCATCTCAGCCGCGATTACATGGAACGCGAGAAGATCGGCATCGTCGGCCTGCGCTATTTCAATGTCTACGGCCCGCGGGAGTTCTTCAAGAACAAGACCGCCTCGATGGTCGTACAGTTCGGCCACCAGCTCCTCTCGGGCAAAAACCCGCGCCTCTTCGAAGGCTCGGACAAGATCGTGCGCGACTTTATCTACATCGAGGATATCATCCAGGCGAACGTCCTGGCGATGCACCCCAAAGAGAACGGCATCTACAATGTCGGGACCGGGAAGGCGCGCTCCTTCCAGTCCATCGTCGACACGCTCCAAAAAGAGCTGGGGACAGCGCTGCCGTGCGAGTACATCCCGAACCCCTTTGTCGGACGCTACCAGTTCCACACCGAGGCGGACATCGGCAGCACGATGCGGGGGCTGGGTTACAAGCCGCGCTATGAGCTCGAAGACGGGATCAAAGCCTACATTCCCGAGATCAAGCGCCTCTTTGAAGAAGAGGTCAAATGATCCAGTTGCTGCGTAACAGCCGTCCCAATATCCTCGTCGTCGGCGATCTGATGATCGACCACTACCTCTGGGGCCGGGCGGAACGCATCTCCCCCGAGGCGCCGGTGCAGGTCGTCGACGTCGCCAACGAGACGACGGTACTGGGCGGGGCGGGCAACGTCATCAACAACCTGATCGCCCTGGGCGCCTCCGTCAGCGTCGCCTCGGCTATCGGGGACGACGCCAACGGCAAGGAGCTGACGCTGATGCTCAAAAGCATCGGGGTGAAGACGGAGGGACTGGTGACGCAGCCGGGCCGCAAGACGAGCAAAAAGAGCCGCGTCATCGCCGCGAACCAGCAGATCCTGCGCTACGACAAAGAGTCCAAGGACGCCATTACCGAAGCCTCCGAATCGAAGATCCTCGCCGCGGTGGAGAAGGACCTTTTCCTCTACGACATCATTATTCTCTCCGATTACGGCAAAGGGGTGCTGACGCCGGCCCTGGCGCAGGGGGTCATCACCCGTGCACGCGCGGGGGGCAAGAAGGTGCTCGTCGACCCGAAAGGGCGTGACTACACGAAGTACCGCGGCGCGCACCTGCTCACCCCCAACAAAAAAGAGGCGATCGAGGCGACCGGCATCGAGATCAAAGACGACGAAAGTCTCCAGGCGGCGCTGCTGTGGCTGAAAAGCGAGTGCGGCCTCGACCGCTCCATGATCACCCTCTCCGAAGACGGGATCGCGATCTTCGACGAAAAGCTCAAGCGTTTCCCGACCGTGGCCCAGGAGGTCTACGATGTGACGGGGGCGGGCGATACGGTGATCGCCTCCATCGCTTTTGCGCTCAGTTCAGGCCTCAGCATCGACGACGCGGCCCGATTCGCGAACCTGGCTGCCGGCGTCGTCGTCGGCAAGATCGGATCGGCGACGGTGACCCTGGACGAGATCGAAGAGTACGAGGCGATGCTGCACCAGAGCAGCTCCGATGCGCACATCAAGAGCTTCGAGGAGATCGACCGGATCGTCAACCGCTGCCGGGCCGGGGGAAAACGCATCGTCTTTACCAACGGCTGTTTCGACATTCTGCACGTCGGACACGTCAAGTACCTCCAGGTCGCCAAGAGCTTCGGCGACATCCTGATTGTCGGGCTCAATGCCGACGCCTCCGTCCGTGCGCTCAAGGGGCCCTCGCGCCCCGTCAACAGCGAAGACGACCGCGCCTATATCCTCGCCGCGCTCGAGTCGGTGGACTATGTCGTCAAATTCGGCGACGATACCCCCTACGAGCTGATCAAGATGCTCCGCCCCGACGTCCTTGTCAAAGGGGGAGATTATGAGGGCAAAGCCGTCGTCGGAACCGAATTTGCAGGCGAGCTGAAACTCGTCGATTTCGTCGAAGGCAAAAGTACGACGAAGACCATAGCAAGAATCCAGGAGGGAACAATATGCTGAAAACTTTGGTAACCACGCTGGCGCTCGGCTGCTCGCTGTTCGCGATGCACGAAGCGGAACTGAACCTGAACAACTACGATCTCAATGCGAAGCTCGACTTTGATATGGGACAGTTCAACGATGCCGTCGATCCGGAGACGGTCTTTCTCGGGGCCCGTTACCTCCGCGGCTCCTATCATCACAGCGACGAACTCCGCGACAAGGACCACGATCTCTTCGATGCGCACTTTGCCGTAGCGCAGCGTCTCTCGGGCAACGATGCCCTGACCCTCGGGCTCGGGGTGAAATTCGTCTATACTTCGATCGAAGGGTACGATTTTGACGCCCTGCCGATCGGTGTTTTTGCGCGTTACGAGCTGCCGCTGAACCTACCGGTTCCCTTTATCGTGGGCGGGGCGCTCTATTACGCACCGGAGGTCTTGGC
Organism: Thiomicrolovo immobilis; assembly: GCF_039645955.1. GTDB lineage: Bacteria > Campylobacterota > Campylobacteria > Campylobacterales > Sulfurimonadaceae > Thiomicrolovo > Thiomicrolovo diazotrophicus. The sequence continues at coordinate 2,190,876 of NZ_CP147916.1, read as the reverse complement.
GTGGCAGGATGCGAAGAACTACCTCGAATACGACCTCTCCCTTGATATCCGGATCATCGACCGCGCCGCGGTGACGGCGGGTTACCGGAAAATCGATACGGATTTCGATCTCTCCGGCGGGGATTTCACCTTCAACGAGGCGTGGTACGTCGGCGTCAAGTTCCGCTTTTAAACACTTTCTTTCTCGGCGGGGCTAGACGATCAGACGCTCCGCCGCCTCAATGACTTCATACGCTTCGATCGATTTCATACATTCATGGTGTCACCATTGATGAAAACACCCATGGAACCAAGTCCCATGAGCTACGCTGGCCGCTGTGGCGCTGAAGCTAGCCTTTGACAAGGCAGAATCAGACAATAAGTTTTTCTGCTGCCTCAATGACTTCATACGCTTCAATCGATTTCATACATTCATGATGTTTGAGCGGACATTCGCGTTTCATGCAGGGAGCGCACTCCAGGTCGTGGCGGACGATGGCGCTTTTAGGATTGCCCCACTGGCAGGTCTCTTGGTGGCGTGTCGGGCCGAAGATCGCGACGGTAGGGACGCGGTAGGCGGCCGCGACGTGCATCGGGCCGCTGTCGTTGGTGACAAAGAACGAAAGTCCCCCGACAGCGGCGCAGAGTTCGGTGATGGTCGTTTTTCCGGCAAGGTTGCGGTAGTTCTCGACCTCCCGTGCCTGCAGATCCTTTTCGATCGCCTCCGCCATGGCCGTTTCGCCGGGACCGCCGAAGATAACGATGTCGTAGCGGTCTGAAAAATGGGCGGCGACGGCGGCGAACTTTTCGGGGTACCACCGTTTGGCCGAGCCGTAGGTCGCCCCGGGATTGATACCGAGCGTCGGTCGTTCAAAGGTGCGGGGCGGGATGAAGAGGCGCAGCGGCCCCGGCGCGGTTTCGGTGCCGCAGAGGCGGTCGGCCAGCCGCTGGTACTGTTGCGTAAGATGCTCCTCGCGCGAAAGGGCGACGGCGTCGCTGAGCAGCAGCCGCGCATGCCAGCTCGCACGGGCGACGCTTCTGGGGGTTCCCGTCCAGCACAGCAGCAGCGAGGCGTGCAGCTGGTTGCGGAAACTGACCGCGGCATCGTGGCGGCCGATCGTTTTGGCGAAGCGGTAGGTATTGGCGAGGCGGTTCCCGCCCTTTTTTGTCTCGTCAACGTAGGCATTGACACACATGGGGTGGTGTTTAAGGGCTTCGATAGCGACATAGGATCCGACCAGGGTGAGACGTGCCTCGGGGTAACATTCGCAGAGCGATTCGATGGCGGCCGTGGCCATGACCGCGTCGCCGAGCCAGTTGGGCAGGATGATCAGCAGTTTCACGCTTCGTCCTTTTCAATCAGATAGACCGGGGCGCCGGAGACCGCGAGGGCATCCGTCGTAAAGGTGCGGCCGTCGCGGCTGATAAAGCAGCGGGGCTCGGCAAAGTGCTGGGTATACGCCTCGCCGTTCGTCCAGAAGATGCGCAGCAGGCCATCGGGGCGCTGCAGCACCATTTCGAACCGTTCGCGGCGCTGCTGAAGGGCGATGTGCCGCGCCTCCTTCAACAAGGAGGTCATGGTCTTGAAGGCGTGAAATGCCGGGCGCTCCCGCCAACCGTCCCGCGTATCGACGAGACCGTAGCCCGGGGCGGCAAGCTGATGCCAGTAGACGGTCGCGACCTGTTGCGTGGCCAGGGCGAGCAGGTAATAGCGCACCATGTACGAGGCGTAGATCTCCTCGTCGACGCACTCCTTCTCGCTGGTCGGTGCGTAGGGGGCCGTCCCCGTCAGCGGCCAGTTCGTTTCAGTGAGGTAAAGGGGACGCTTTGCGCGGGGGGAGAGCATCGTCAGGGAGGAGAGAAAGTTGATCTTGCAGGGGAGGTCGCACCCGGCCTGGGTGTTTTCCGGCGCCCCGCGTCGGTCGACGTAGAGCAGGGCATTGACGGCGTCGAAGCGGACGCCGCGGAGGTTGAAAAGGGCGTGGGCGGCGAAGTGGTATTCAAAATCGATGACGCCCGGGCCGATAAGTTGCAGCCCCGGGAAAGCATCGTCACGGAGCTGCTGCGCCGTTTTGAAAAAATCCAGGTATTCGTTGACACTGGCAAACCCCCATTTGGCACGGTTGAGGGTGGTCCCGATCTGAAAGCGGTTTCCGAAGGGGGCGAGGGCGGTAAAGGTTTGTTCGAGCGTCTCTTTTCGCAGCGCGGCGTCCTCAATGTGTTCGCGGTCCTGCATCAGGACGAAAAAGAGCCGTTTCCCCTCAAGTTGCCTGACGAAGGAAACAATGACATCCAGTTCGCTACGCTCCCAGAGTTTGACCCGGATCAGCAGCTCTTCGACACTGAGCGAAGCGACCGCTTTCAACGTGGCGTCCGGCGCGCGCAGGGGGTCGACGATCAGCCCGGCAAAGTGGGGGGCGTCAATAGGGTGGCGGCGCAGGAAGGGCATGGCTAGGAGGGCCAGCGGCAGCCACAACAGGCCCGAGAGCGCCGTTTTGACGAGGGAGGCACGCTGTGCTTTTCGCAGCCTTCGTTTGAGGGGGCGGTCTTTGAGCTGATAAGGCTGATCGGAGTGGAAATCCCATGCGTACGGCGGTTTCATGGGACGTATTATAGCGAAGCGGGTGTCAGCGTCTGCCCGCCAAAGAGGCGTACGCCGGCCGGGCTGCGCGGTAGGTATGGAAACGGTCTGTTTCCCCGGCAAACAGCAGTCGCTGGGAGACGTCGGTAAAGGCCGCGGCGCGCAGGGTATAGTCTTCGGAATTGCGCTCGCACGCTGCGGGCTCTGCCCTGTATCGGGAGACGTCATAGCAGGTGACTTCTCCCGTGTCAGCAAGGTACTCGACGGCTTGCATCCCCTCGACCCACCCCAGGATGCCGTTGCGGTAATAATCGGCGACGAAATGGTGATCGCTGACAAGCGATTTTCCGCTGAAATCCGGCATCAGTTTTTTGTAATCCCCGAAGACGATGTCGACGACGGTCGGGGCGATGTCGCGCTGCGACACATAATGGTCGAGGTAGTGCGGTGCAATGCTGGCACCGTAGAAGGCAAGGGGGATCATAAAGTTCTCAAAGGTGCCGTCGACGCCTCCGCCGCAGTGGTCGGCGAAAAAGACAAAGAGCGTGTTCGGGTAGCGTGCCTGCACCGCCGCGACGAACTCTCCCAGGGCCGCGTCCGCAAAATGCAGCGCATTCAGGCGGTTGTTCTGTTTTTCATCATCGGCGAAACGGGTTTTCCCGACCCCCTCCGGGAGCTTGTCGTCATGGGTCGTGGCACCGTTGATACCGAGCACGAAAGGCGAAGAACTCTCCCCGAGCTTCTGCAAGGCAAAGGCGTAGAGGTCCTGGTCGTAGACGCCCCAGAAATTGGTCCCGAATCGGCGTTCGGTAACGTCCTCCTTGCCGTAGCTTTCGCTAAAGCCCAGTTTCTGTGCCAGCGCGCCCGTGCCGCTGGTCTCTTTGGCCGTCCCCTGGAAGAAGATACTGCGGTATCCGCGGGCATTAAAGAGGTCGATGACCGAACGGTAGCGGAAGTTTTGCAGCTGAGTTTTCGCGACACTCCTGGCAAGGGGGTTCTGATAGGAGACCAGGGTGGTGAACATCCCTTCCGTCGTCCGGTGACCGCCGGCGATCGCGGCTTTCGGACGGAGCGAGCGGGGAAGGATGCTGTCAAAAAAGGGTGTTGTTTGGAGTGCATGCCCGTAGGGCTGCATGTTGACGCCGCTCCACCCTTCGAGGAAGAAGAAGATGACGTTCGGGGTGGCGTTCATGCCGGTCACGGTACGGCCGTCGTCATAGATTTCGGCAAATCCCCGTTTGACTTCCCGTGGGGAAAGCTTGGCGACGCGTCGGGGGAGGAGACGCCCTTCCGTGTCGACGAGGGAGAAGAGGGCGCTGTAGCTCCCGTTAAGCGCCAGCTGCGCCAGGCGGGCGTCTCCGATCTGGCTTGATTGCCAGGGGGTCAGGGGGATGTGCGCGAACATCCCGCGGATGAAGAAGACGGAAAGGCCCAACAGCAGCAGGGTTTTCGGAAGGTAGTAGCGGTCGAGGGGAACCGGGTGCAGCCGGGCGCGGCCAAAACGGTAGAAGCCCCATACCATCAGCGGCACGGCGGTCAGTGCGGTGAGGGTGAAGAGGGTGTTCTGCCCGAGCGCCGTCATAAAAAGCCCGCCGGCATCGTTGAAAACATCAGTGATCTCGTAGGCGATATGGCGGGAGGCATCCTCGAAGTAGAGGATGTCGGAGAGTTGCAGCATGACGAGCGAACCGAGAAGCAGCGCGGCGCCGATGTGCAGAAGCCGGGCATTAAACTGCCCCAGCGTCGCAAACAGCGTGACGATGGCGGCGGCGGCGAAATCGAAACGGTACCCCCATACAAGGGCGTGCAGCAGGGATGCAAAGGGGTAGCCGCCGAAACGATCGGCGTAGAAGGCGAGAAAAAGCAGTTTGGTCGACGCCAGCAGCAGGTAGGCGAGTGCAAACAGCGTAAAGTAGTTGCGCAAAAAAATCATGGACTACCATCTCCCCGGTTACCGGCATCGGGGGAGTACGGGGGACGTTCTCCCCGGAATGCGCTGTTTTGTTGTCAGAATGTAACCCTATTGTATCCTATTTCTAATACCCCATTGGGTACAATCACCTCCAAGAAAACCGCGAGGAGCGAAGAGATGAAAATATCCGTCATCGGCACGGGCTATGTCGGCCTGGTCAGCGGGACCTGTTTTGCGCAGATGGGCAACAGCGTCACCTGTGTGGACATCGATGAGGGAAAGATCGCGAAACTGCGCCAGGGGATCATCCCGATCTATGAACCGGGTCTGGAGACGATGGTCCTCGAGAATCATGAGAAGGGCACCCTGGCATTCACGACCGATATCCAGGAGGCGATCGCTTCGACGGATGTCGCCTTTATCGCCGTCGGTACCCCGATGGGCGAAGATGGCAGCGCGGACCTTCAGTACGTGCTGGCCGTCGCCAAAAGCATCGGCGAGCATATGCAGCATTACATGGTCGTCGTCGACAAATCGACGGTTCCCGTCGGGACGGCCGACAAGGTCAAAGCCGCGATCCAGACAGAACTGGACAAGCGCGGCGTCGACCTGGCGTTTGACGTCGTCTCCAACCCGGAGTTCCTCAAAGAGGGGGCGGCCATCGAGGACTTCATGCACCCCGACCGCGTCGTCATCGGTGCCGAGAGCGAGACGGCGATGCAGGTGATGCACGACCTCTACGCCCCCTTCATGAAAAAGAGCGACCGTTTTATCGGGATGGATATCAAAAGCGCCGAGATGACCAAATACGCCGCAAACGCGATGCTCGCGACGAAGATCAGCTTTATGAACGAGATGGCCAATATCTGCGAACGCGTCGGCGCGGACGTCAACAAGGTGCGCCACGGCATCGGCAGCGACGGCCGCATCGGCTACAGCTTCATCTACCCGGGCTGCGGCTACGGCGGCAGCTGCTTTCCGAAGGATGTGCAGGCCCTGGCCAAAACGGCCAAGGATTTCGGCTATACCCCGCGGATCCTCGACGCCGTCGAAGCGGTGAACTACGATCAGAAGATGGTCATGGCGGACAAGGTGATCAAACGTTTCGGCGAGGAACTCTCGGGCCTTACCTTCGCCGTCTGGGGGCTGGCGTTCAAACCGGAAACGGACGATATGCGCGAAGCCTCCTCCATCACGATCATCAACGCCCTCACGGCACGCGGCGCGAAGATCAAGGCCTACGACCCGAAAGCCCGCCACGAGGCGGAGAGCTACTATCTCAAGGGCAACGAGAGCGTCGAATACGTCGACAGCAAATACGACGCTCTCACCGGCGCCGACGCGCTCATCCTCGTCACCGAGTGGCAGGAGTTCCGCAGCCCCGACTTCGACGAGATCGACAAACGCCTCAACAGCCCGATCTTCTTCGACGGCCGCAACCAGTTCGACAAGGAGCGTATGGCGCGTCTCGGATTCGAATACTTCCAGATCGGGGTCTGAGAACGTTATTTCCGATAAGAAAAAAACTACAGAAGGAGAAAGCTTGAAGACAGCTTTTTTTGTTTCTACGGGACGGACCGGGACCGACTTTTTTACCGATTTTTTCAATAATGTCGTTGAGAACTCCTGGAGCCTGCACGAACCGAAACCCGCATTCAGAAAGCGGGGGCATCAGCTGATGTCACGCCCCCACACGATGTGGGAAAAATACTACTTTGCGCTGCCGCGGCGCTGGTGGCATATGAAGCATTCGGAAGAGTGGTACGTGGAAACGAACTACCACCTCTTCGCCGCCATTCCGCTGATCCGGGACGCCTTTCCCGACGCGCTGGTGTTCCACATCGTCCGCGACGGCAGGGACGTGGTCACGTCATGGCTCAACCGCGGCCGCTATATCACGAACGACCATATGACCCCCTTCCATATTCCCGGCGACCCGGCGCAGGCGTTGTGGGAGAACTGGAACGCGCTGCAGAAACTGGCCTGGTACTGGAAAACAGTCAATACCCGCGCCATCGAGACCCAGCCGGACATGATCATCAAGTTCGAAGAGCTCTTTAAGACGAACAAGGAGCTCATCTTCGACATCCTGGCGAAGTTTGACGGCCTGGTCTATGACGAAGCAAAGGTCCGCGCTTCGCTGGAGAAGAAAGTCAACCGGAACCGCATCGAGTTCTTCCCGAAGTATGACGAATGGCCGCGCCACTGGAAAGAGCAGTTCTGGGAGATCGCCGGGGAAAAGATGGAAGAGCTCGGCTACGCTTTCAAGCCGTAAAGCTGTAGCCTTCGAAGAAGGGGTATTTTTCGATCTCCCCACTTACCCGCGCTTTGAGCGCCTCGTCCCATGTATAGTCATTGCGGGTTTTATGCGGTTTCGTATAGACGATCGCCGCGCAGGCGTTGAGGTACTCCTCGGTTGTCTCAAGGCCGAGAAAATCGCATATTCTTTTCAGCTCCTCTTTCGGGTGTTCCATGAAGTTTTCGATCTTGACATGGATGACGTCCGCTACATCCACCTGCTCAAAGACCGAATTCGCCGTCTCCACGAGGGAGAAGTAGTGTTCGAGTTCCCCCGTTAATGCTTCCGGCGTCACTTTGCTTTTGTCCGAACCGACGACCCGGTAGGCCATGGTGCTGATATTATCGTAGGGGTTTCGGATGACGTGAATGAATTTGATCGGGAGGTCGATGGTCTTTTTCAGTTTCTTCAGCAGGTCCGGGTTCCGGCTGAAACGCCTGGAGCTGTTTCCCCCGCGTTTGTCGCCGATCACCTTCAGGTCGGTGTATTTGCCCTGGTACTGGCCTTCGACGGCATAGGAGTAGCCCGTCCACTCGCGGCCGGCCTCGGTGAACTGCTTGGCGTTGCGCAGCAGCAGGTGGAAGATGGCCTCTTTCGAAAACCCGTACTTGATATACTTGAGCACATCCTGCTCGTGGGCGATATTGGTTTGGGGATGGGCGTCGATCAATGAACCGATCAGGCTGTGGCTGCTGCGCGGATAGCCGACGAACATACAGTAGGTTTCGACATGGTCAAAAAGGTGCGGTTCGGTTTTCAGCGCCCGTTTCGTATAAAAGTAGTCTTTGAGCAGGTCGAGCTTTGCTTTGACGTTTCCGAACATAGAGTATTTCCTTGCTTTTGTGGTGATAATCATACAGTAAAGGGTGTTGGGGTTCGCTGATTTTCAGCGCCTAGCGCCGATAGAGCCGTTCGTACTTTTTGGTCATGGCGGCGGGCGAGTAGGCGTCGAGTTCGTCCCGGGCACGGGCGCTCAACCGTTCGCGCAGGGCAGCATCGCCGTAAAGGCGCTTGATGGCTTCGGCGAGGGCGCGGGCATCGCCGGGCGGCACGAGCAGACCATTGTCCTCATGATGAACGATATCGGGGATGCCGCCGACGTTCGAGGCGACGATGGGCACATCGAACTGCATGGCGTCGAAGAGGATGGATCCGAGCCCTTCGTAGCGGGAGGGGAAGGCGAAGAGGTCGAAACATGCCAGATAGTCGCCGACGTTGTTGACGAACCCTTCAAAGGTGATATTGCCAAGATCCGCCGCCGCCGCTTTCAGCACGGCCTCGTCGCTGCCGCCCCCGAGCAGTATGATCTGGATATCGGGGTGGCTTTGTTCCAGGATGCGGGCGGCCTCGATGAGGACGGCCTGCCCCTTGTGGGCGTCGACAAGCGCGCCGATCTGCCCGACGATAAATTTCCCCTCAAACCGGGTATTCAGTTGACGGATACGCGCCTCATCGGTCTCCAGCCTGCTCCAGGCGCTGGGGATGATGGCAACATCGGTCTCCGGGACGATCTTTCGGATCTCCGTTTTGATGGCTTCGGAGAGGGCAACGCACTGCGCGGCGGAGGCATAAATCGCCCGGTTGAAAGCGTTGTTCGTGATGGCGTGGTCGACCCGACGCGTGACGATGTACGGGACGCTGAGAAGCCATTTGCCAAAGAGGGCGAACTGCGCCGCTTTTGTTTCATGGGCGTGCAGCACGGCTGTGCCTTTGAGATGGACCAGGTGGAGGGCGTAGGGCTTGCCGATTTCGATGACGGAGAGGTTTTCGATGCCCCGGCAGCGCCGTCCCAGTTCCGAACCTTTGCGCACGAGCAGCCGCTGGCGGTAGCCCCGCTGCGAGAGTGTTTCAATCAGCAGCTGCGTCTGCCGCTCGCCGCCGCGGAACCCCTTGGCAAAGTTGGCGTGGGCGATAAGCATGCCGGTGGCGGGATGCGTCATGGTTGGAAGTCCTCTCGTCGGCGCTTTTCCGACGTATCCGAACAGTAACCGGTTCGTGTCGGAAGGATGCCGTATGGTACTGTAACATTGCCAAAAATCACGATGCCCCGCGCCGGGGCCGAAGGGTGCATGGCGATGTGGAACTCCCGCTATCTGCGGATCGACGCGGACAGGAACAGCAAGTTTACCTATTATCTTCAAAACGTGCTCGCTTACCCGCTGCCGGGGGTGCTTTTCCGGCCGCGCCGGGACGCGCTGCTGGAGAAAGGGAAAACGGACAGGGAAGTGCAAGAGCGACTGCACTATTACAACCGGTGCGATGCCGCGTTTCGTCTCGGCAGTGAAGCCCAGTCGCTGGACGCCTTCAGAAAGGTGAAAAAAAAGACCTACTTTTTCGACCTTTACGGCTGGTGGCGCTATTTCCGTCCCGAGTGCCGCAGCGCCTACCTCTTCGGCGACATCACCCATGTGCCGCCGCAGCCGACGCTGGTCAAGAGCCGCCCCATTGCCGGGGACAACCGCAACTCTGTCCTGATGAATCTCAATAAAGTGCGCCATTTCGTCTTTGTGAACGATGCGCTTCCCTTCGAGGCGAAAAAAAACATGGCCGTCTGGCGGGGGAAGGCGTACGGTAAACACCGTAGGGCTTTTGTAAAGCGCTTTTACAACCATCCGCGCTGCGATATCGGGCAGACGAATACGAAGTTCGAGACAGAGGTGCCGTGGCAGAAGGGACGGATGACGCTCAAAGAACAGCTACGGTACAAGTTCGTTATCTCCATCGAAGGAAACGACGTCGCGTCGAACCTCAAATGGATCATGTCCTCCAACTCCCTGGCGCTGATGGCCCGCCCGAAGTACGAGACCTGGTTTATGGAGGGGACCCTCATCCCCGATTACCACTATGTGCTGCTCAAAGACGACTACTCCGATCTGGAGGAGAAGATCGCCTACTACAGCGCCCATCCGGAGGAGGCGAAGGCGATTATCGCCAATGCCCACCGCCACGTGGCACGCTTCCGGGATGCGGAACGCGAAGCGGTCGTATCCCTGTCGGTGATGGAGAAGTATTTCGAGCGTTCGGGACAGTTGGAAGCGGGCACGCCGCATCCGCGCAGAAGGTCACGGCCGGCATGGCGTCTGAAGCGGCCGCGTCTGGCCGCCCTGGGGATCTAGGAGGCTTTATTCTTTTTGCCCCGGAGCCGCTTTTTCAGGGCGACGGCAGCCTCGGTTTTGCGTGTGCAGCTCTCAATGGCCTGCAGGGCCGCGGCTTCGTCCATCCCGCTGAGCCGTGCGTACTCCCGGGCGATCAGGGCGCGTTCGGGCGCCTTGGCCCAGAGTTTGCCGAAGTTCTTGATCCCCTCCGCCGGCGGGATCGGACGGAACTGCATCCGGTTGATATCGACGAGCATGAAACCGTACCCCTCCGCCGTCTTCCGTATAAGGATATTGCCCGGCGAATAGTCCTCGTGCCAAACCCCTTTTTGATGCAGCATATGGGTAAATGCGGTGAAGGCCTTCAGAATGGCCTCAACGTCGCCGACACGGTGGTGCAGCACTTCGCGGATGGTGAAGTCGTAGGGCTCGTATGTGGAGATGAAATAGCTCTGCGCGAAAAGTCCGCCCTGGAAGAACTCGATGTAGCCGATGGGCTGGGGGGTCGGTACGCCCAGTTCCAGAAGCCGGACGCCATTGTTGTAGGACTTTTTCGCCTTCGAATCGCGCAGATAGGCGTAGACGAAACGGTTGAGCAGGTGGGGGACCTTGAAGGCCTTGATGACGGTCTTGATACCGTGCATGGGGACGATCCGCAGTTCGTTGCGCGCTTTGTGGATGCTCTCATCCGAGGAGGAGAATTGCGCTTCGACCGAGAGCAGTTCTGCTTCAAACTCGGCATAGTCGGGATGGATCGTATAGCTGACAGACAACGGCAACCCTTTTGTAGGTGAGTGGAATGGTGATGTGCTTCTGACTTGCGTCACAGCGGGGCCGCGATGGAAATAACGGACAATGGGCAGCATTATATCAACCGGGGGGGAAAAGAATATTGAATCCGAATGTTTTCACAACGCACAAGGGCCTGCGCAAGGATTGTTGGGCCGGTAATCTGATAAAATTAGCTATCACTATACAAGACTGGGACACCGATTGAAATCGATTGCACGGCTCTACACATTTATTTATTCATATTATCTCAAGCTCTTCTATTCCAAGAGGGTGAAGCTTATGGGGCGCATACACGCAAACGGTTTTTTTACGATCGAAGTCGCCAGGGGGGCGACCCTGACGATTGAGGGCGACATCACCCTGAAGTCGGGCACGCTGATCGGCGTCCGCAAAAACGCTTCGCTCCGTATCGGCGAGGGGTGTTTCTTCAACCGCAACTGCACGATCGTCTGCCGCGACGCGATTTGTATCGGGGCGGACTGCCTTTTCGGTGAGAGCGTCAAGATCTACGACCACGATCACAGGCTTGCCGGCGGGAAGGTCTCGAAAAGCGACTATACGCTGGGCAGCGTTGAGATCGGAGAGGGGTGCTGGCTGGCGAACGACGTCAATGTGCTCAAAGGGAGCGTGCTTCCGGCGAACAGCGTCGTCGCGGCCAAAGGGGTCGTCAACCGTCCGCTGGAGCATGCGGGCATCTACGCGGGTATCCCCGTCGCTTATAAAAAAGCACTACCTAATTAACGAAGAACGGATCGAATGAAGCAGAAAATTACAGCAAATATCATTACACTGAATGAAGAGGAGAACATAGCGGAAGCGATCCGTTCCGTTCAGGCCGTCTGCGATGAGGTCCTCGTTGTCGATTCGCAGAGCACGGACAAAACGAGGGAGATCGCCGAATCCCTCGGGGCCAAGGTCGTCGTTCAGCCCTACCTCGGGGACGGACCGCAAAAAGCATTCGGCGCACCGCTGGCCGCGAACGACTGGATCTTGAGCCTCGATGCCGATGAGCGGCTTGACGCAAATGCGGTCGAAGCGATCGCCGGCCTTGACCTGGCGAACAGCGGGTATGACGCCTACGCCTTCCGCCGGAAGAGTTTTATCGGAAGACACTTCATCAAGCTGTGGTATCCGGACCGGCTCGTGCGGCTCTACAACCGCAACAGCGCCGGGTTCACGCAGGCGATCGGCCATGCGAAAGTCGAGGCGGAGAAGGTCAAGGAACTTGATGCGGACCTGCTGCACTACTCCTATAAGAGCTACGGGCAGATGATCAACAACATCGAAAAGTTTGCCGCCCGCGGTGCGCGCATGCTGCACGCGAAGGGGAAGCGGGCCCGATGGTACGACCCGTTCCTGCACGGCGGACTGACGTTCTTCAAAAAGCTGGTCGTCAAAGGGGGGATGTTCCACGGCATGCCCGGCTGGACCGTCTCCATCATCTCCGGGTTCAACACCTATATGAAATACATGATCCTGATCGAGATGCAGGAGAATGAAGCAGAGGAAGAGACGTCGGCATGAAGTACCTGCACATCATGAAGAACGAGAAGTTCATCGCCTCTTTCATCACCTTCATCCACACCCATTTCAACCCCGATGAACATCTGTTCATCATCCTGGGGGGCGTGTCGCAGGAGAAGCACCCGGTACCGGATCATCCTAATGTGATCGTTATCAAGAGTATGAACAGCCCTTTGCGCTATTTCTCGGCCGTCAAGCAGCTGAAGCCCTATTTTGAACAGGCGGAAAAGGTGATCATCCACAGTCTGCTGATCCGCGGGATCATCGACTTTTTCTTTTACAACCTGCGGTTCTGCACCAAAGCGTATTGGGTCGTATGGGGGGGAGACCTCTATGACTACCCCGCCAAGAAAAAGAAGCTCAAGCGGCAATTTTATCTGTATAAGAAGCGTCAGGTGATCAAGCGCATTGCGGGTCTCATCACCTACATTCGCGGCGATTACGAGCTTGCGAGGCGCTGGTACGGCGCCGAGGGCAGCTATCATGAATGTCTGATGTACCAAAGCAATACCTACAAGGCGATCCCGCTTCCCGAAACGGCGAAAGAGGAGGTCTGTATCCAGGTCGGGAATTCGGCGAACCCCACGAACAACCATCTGGAGATTTTGCAGAAGCTCCGCCCCTATGCCGATGAAAAGATCAAAATCATCTGTCCGCTTTCGTACGGAAGCAAACAGCATGCAAAGAAGGTGGCGGCGACGGGGAAAGCGTGGTTCGGCGACAAGTTCCAGCCGTTGATGACGTTTCTCCCCTATGAAGAGTACCTGAACTCCCTTGCCGAGATTGACATCGCGGTGTTCAACCATAAACGGCAGCAGGCAATGGGAAACATCATCACGCTGCTTGGCCTTGGCAAGAAAGTCTATCTGCGCAGCGACATCTCCACGTGGGGGCTTTTCGAGGAGAAAGGGGTGCGGCTGTTTGACAGCTGCGGTCCGCTTTCGATTGAGCGGTTGCCTGCTGAGACAGAAGCAGCGAACTGCCAACGCATCCAAACGCTTTTCTCGGATGCCGTCTTGCAAACGCAGTGGGCAGAGATTTTTCAAGGAAGCGAACAGCGATGATCGTCTTTTACCTTATGACGGAAAAAGGGTATGTCACCCTTCAAAACTTTGTCGAAGTATACGGCACAGAGAAGATCACCTATGTCTGTTCGGCGAGGGATGCACAGATGGAGATGGATTATTTCGACAGGATCCGGCAACTCTGCGCTACACACGGCATCGCATTTTTTACACGCGGTGAAGAGCCGGCAAGAGCGGCAGATACCTATGCGTTTACGATCGGCTGGCGCTGGCTGCTGCCTTCCTCGGCGAACCTGATCATCTTCCATGACTCTCTTCTGCCGGCATACCGGGGGTTCGCGCCGCTCGTCAACGCCCTGATCAACGGGGAAGAGCGTCTCGGCGTCACGGCCATATTCGCCGCAGACGAGTATGACAAAGGGGATATTGTCGCTCAGGAAGCGATCGATATCGTTTATCCTATGACCATCCAGCAGGCGATTGAAAAGGTTGCGCCGCTCTATTCCAAGCTGGTTAACACCATCAGTGCGGCCATTATCGGCGGCAAAGGGGTTGCGGGGACGCCGCAAAGGGAGTCGGAAGCCACGTACAGCCTCTGGCGGGATGCGGAAGATTACTGTATTGACCTGCATAAAGACGCCGAACGCATCAAACGCGAAGTGGACGCCCTCGGTTCGCCGTACGATGGTGCCAAGCTGTCGATGAACGGTGAGATGATCACGCTGGTCAGCGTCGAAGTGTGCTCCGATGTGACAATTGAGGACCGCGACAGCCATATCGGCAAAGTGGTCTTTTACGCGGAGGGGTACCCGGTCGTTGTTTGCAAGCGGGGATTGCTCAGGATCCTCGATGCCCGAAAGAGCAAAACGGGTGAAAGCGTATTGCCCCTGAAACAGTTTCGATCCCGATTTGAAAAGGTGGACAGAACCTCATGATTTTTTTTAATGTACCGGCGTACACCGGCAAAGAAGATGCCTATATGCTTGAAGCGGTTCGGAGCGGGAAGATATCCGGTGACGGCCTGTTCACGAAGAAGTGCCACGAATGGTTCGAGCGGGAGCTCGGGTGTGCCAAAGCGCTCTTGACGACGTCATGCACCCATGCCCTGGAGATGGCGGCCATGCTGATAGAGATCCAGCCGGGCGATGAGGTGATCATGCCGAGTTACACCTTCGTGTCGACGGCCAACGCGTTTGTCCTGAGAGGGGCAAAAATTGTTTTCGTCGATATCCGTCCCGATACGCTCAATATCGACGAGACGAAGATCGAAGCGGCGATCACCGATAAAACGAAGGCGATCGTGCCGGTCCACTACGCTGGCGTTGGCTGCGAGATGGATACGATCATGGCGATCGCTGAACGCCACGGCCTCTACGTCATCGAGGATGCCGCACAGGGGATGCAGGCGACCTATAAGGGGCGTGCACTGGGTACCATCGGGCACATCGGAACCTATAGTTTCCATGAGACGAAGAACTACACCGCCGGCGGCGAGGGCGGACTGCTGATTATCAACGACGAGCGTTTCGCTGAGCGGGCGGAGGTCATCCGGGAGAAGGGGACAAACCGCAGCCAGTTCTTTCGGGGGATGGTGGACAAGTACACCTGGGTCGATATCGGTTCATCCTACCTGCCGGCGGATATCAACGCGGCCTATCTCTATGCGCAGCTGGAGTCGGCCGATGCCGTCAATGCGGATCGTCTGGCAAGCTGGCGGCACTATTACGACGCGTTTGCCGCACTGGAAAAAAAGGGTATCGACCTGCCGGCGATACCGGCACACTGCGAGCACAATGCCCATATGTTCTACTTAAAGTGCACTTCGTTCGAGGAGCGTACCGCTTTCTTGGAGCACTGCAAAACGGAAGAGATACTGGCTGTATTCCACTACATCCCGCTGCATGCATCGCCGGCGGGTAAACGGTTCAGCCGTTTCCACGGCGAAGACCGCTTTACGACCGTCGAGAGCGAGCGTCTTGTCCGCCTGCCGCTCTATTACGGGATGGGCGAGGCGACGCGTCAGCGCGTCATCGACGTCGTCACATCCTTCTACGGTGACTAGACCTCCAGTCCCGCGTATTACCGGCTGAACTGCCGGTTCTCCTCCAGACTTCTGATCAGGATCTCATTCATCCTTTTTTTATCGTTAAGTTTGATCTTTTTGTAGGTCTCTGTATCCCGTATCTCGTTGTTGAAGGCTTTCGAGATGACGTCGGAGATGACGAAGGTCTCTTTTCCGCAGATGATGGCGTTTTCATTCCAGTTCCCCACGAAGGCGCATTCGCGGTTATAGTCTTGGGCGAAGAGGTCGTGGCCGTGGGCATAGTCGCTTGTAGGGTTGTCCGCTCCCAGCATCGCCATCAGCGTCGGGGCGATATCAAGATGCGAGGTGAGGCGGGTCACCGTTTTCGGCGCCGTACCCGGTACGCGGATATAGAGCGGTGTGCCGACCTGTTCGCGGTCGTAGGCGGAGTTGTGGCCGTAGTGGTCGTGTTCGAAGAACTCCTGCCCGTGGTCGGAGAGGACGATGATGACGGCGTCGTCGTAGAGCCCTTTTGCCTTGAGGGCGGCAATGAAGCGCGCAAAGCGGTCGTCGACTTCGTAGGCGGCGTTTTTGTACATGTTGAAGAGCTCCGTTCTCTCCTCGGCGGTCGCCGTCAGGTACTGGCTGCTAACCTGGTCGGGGGTGTATTTCCGGAAAGCGTCGTCGTAGGCGCGGCTGTGGACTGAATCGAGCCAGACGAAGGCGAACATAGGTTTGTCCATCTCCTGCTTTCCGAGCCAGTCATCGAAATAGGCGACGGTCGCCAGGTCGTTTTCCGTCTTGGTGCCGTTGTAGTCATCCTTGATGGCGTCCTGGACGTCGTAAAAGATCGTCTGCCGGAACTCGGGCCAGGCGGTGTTGACGCTGGAGTCGATGCTGATCTGGTAGCCTAGTTTCTTGAGGGTCTCGAAGAGTACCGGCCCCTTTTTGGCATTGAGGAAGCCGAACCAGTAGCTGGAGTTGATGCCGTAGAAGATCGAGAAGAAACCGAAACGGGTATTGTTCCCGCCGCTGTAGTGGCGCTCGAAATCGACGGCCTCGCGTTTGAACGCGGCCATGTTCGGCATGTTGTCGTCGTTGACGATATCGGGGCGGAGGGCGTCGACGCCGAAGATGAAGATGTTGGGCGTTTTGGGATGGGTGACGCTGATGGGGTGCAGCGGGTAGCGGATGTTGGTGATCTTTTTGATATTGACGCTGATCCCGTCGTTTTGGGCTTTTTTCATGCCGAAAGTGCCGATGAGCAGGTCGTCCATCAGCAGCGGCTGGTAGAGGGGGACGACCTTCGTGCGTTCGAGGATGTTGCCGTCCAGGTGAAGGTTGGCGACGGCGTAGGTCAGCTTTTCGCCGACGATGACGAGGAAGAGCAGGGGCACGAAGCTGCGGTTCAGCCGGCGGTTGACCCGCAATGCCTTCTGGGCAGGAATCCGGGCGATCCGTTTCAGTCCAAGGAGCAGCAGCGCCGCCAGGACGGCAATGACGATGAAGACGATCACGACGGCCTGGCCCGTCATTTGCAGGCTGTCGTAGGCGGCCGGCGAAAAGAGGATATTGAGCACCATGCCGTTGATATGGAAGTTCCAGATGCGGTAGATGGCAAAGTCGGTCATGAGCAGGAGATCGGTGAGAAAGAACAGCAGCAGAAGCAGCACCGCCGCCAGACGGGTCAGGCGGAAAATAGCGCGCAGAAGCAGCCAGTAGATCAGGTAAAGCGTCGCCGTTGTCGAGAGCAGGGCCGCCGCGGTGAAGAGCAGGGCAGAGGGGGTGTAGTGGCTGTTGAAGAGGGCAAAAGCCAGTGAGAGCAGACCGGTCAGAAGCAGATTGGCTTTGAAAAAGAGGGCAAGATGCTGCGATGTCATGGTGTCACTTTTTTGTGAAAGTATACCAGAGGGGGCCAACACTGTATAATACGCCTTAAAAAGGGCATAGACGCGTGACATACTCGCCGGCGCAATACTATTTCGGTCTGCTGCGGCAGACGGTGAAACTCCAGCTGATTTTCCTGCTGCTGCTCTCCCTTTCCCGTCTGCTTTTCTTTTGGCAGTTTTCGCCTTCGAAGGCTTCCTTCCCCGGCCGGGAGTTGGCGGAAGCGTTCTTCCTGGGGCTGCGGATCGACCTGGTGCTTGTCTGCTACCTCATGGCACTGCCGCTGCTGGTGATCATCCTGAACCACCTGGCCCGCAATGTCGTACCGCTGCCGTGGCTGCCGCGGCTTTTTCGCGGATACTTCACCGCCGTCTACCTGATCGTAAGTGCCCTGGTCGGGATCGATTTCGGGTTCTACTCCTATTTCGGCGAACACATCACAATAATGCTCTTCGGCTTCTTCGACGACGATACCTGGGCCCTCGTGCAGATCGGGCTCAAAAACTACAATGTCACCCTGATCACAGGGCTGATCCTCTTTTACACCCTTGCGCTGGTCTGGCTCGTCGGCCGATTCTTCCGTGAGCTCCGTCCTTCCGTTGCCAAGACCGGTTCGATGAAAACGGCAGCCGTCTATCTTGTGCTGCTGCTGCTGGTCGGGGTGGGTGCGCGGGGCAGCCTCGGGCTTTTCCCCCTGCTCAAGGATGTCCCGGAGGTTTCGACGGACGTTTTTGTGAACGCCATCCCGCGCAGCGGCGTTTTTGCCTTCGAAAAAGCGCTCAAACAGTATCTGAAGGATAAAAACGGCGGTTACGATCTGATCAAGCGCAGCGGTTACAAAGGCAGAGTGCCGCAAGCCTTCAGGGACTATCTCGGTCGGGACCGGATCAATACGGCCGATCTCGCGTCGAACCTCGTGCGTACGACGCAGCAAAATGAAGCGGCAGCGGCGAAACCGCCCCATGTCGTCGTTGTCATGGTGGAGAGTTTCGGGGCGCCGATCCTGCAGTACCAAAGCCCTACGTTCGACATCCTGCGCCGGCTCAAGCGGCACTTTGACGAGGATATCCTCTTTACCGATTTCATCTCCGGCGGCAACGGGACGATCGCGTCGATGGAACCGTTCTTGCTCAACGTCGTCGCCCGCCCGGGCAGTATCGCCTACGGGCAGAGCCGTTACCAGCGTACCGCTTTCCCCCAGGCGGCGGCGCGGGTCTACAAAAAGGCGGGGTACGAGACGAATTTCGTCTATGGCGGGGACCTTTCGTGGCGCAACGTCGGCAGTTTTTTCAAAGAGCAGGGGTTTGACCATGTCGAAGGAAAAAGCGATATTGAACGCCTCTATCCTGGGGCGGAGGAGCATGATTACGGCGTCTACGACCGGTATACCTACGACTTCGTGCTGCAGAAGCTGGAGCAGGCGACGAAGCCACAGTTCGTCTTTATCCTGACGACGAACAACCATCCCCCCTATGTCCTCTCCAAAAGCTACGACTCGAAGCCGCTGGAATTCACGGAAAAACTGCGGGCGCACATTACCGGGGATATGGACCTGGCGCACCGTCGGCTGCAGGACTACCAGTACGCCCTCGATATGGCGGGGCGTTTCATGGACGGGGTCAAGGCCTCGGCACTCGGCGAACGGACCGTCGTCG
This sequence comes from Thiomicrolovo immobilis, assembly GCF_039645955.1. GTDB lineage: Bacteria > Campylobacterota > Campylobacteria > Campylobacterales > Sulfurimonadaceae > Thiomicrolovo > Thiomicrolovo diazotrophicus. The sequence continues at coordinate 2,172,104 of NZ_CP147916.1, read as the reverse complement.
CCATCACCGCGGATAACAACACCATCGAGGGGATCATGCATTACGATCATCCTCTGCAGGAGGGAAAACAGATCCCCTTCTATCTCTACCTGCCACCGTATCTGAAGGCTGAGCCGTTCGACCGCAACGTCAGCGCGTCGCACAATGACCTCTTCCCAACTCTTTACGGACGAACACTCTCCAAAGCGGCCTACACGGCCGTGGGGGAGGATCTTTATAACCCGAAGACGCTGCATTGCGGCTATAACGACGCGGGGGTCATCATCTCACGCGGAGGCGCGTTCAAGAAGGGCCATGCATCGAACGAAGCGCAGCGTGCCTGCGAGAAAAAGTACAACGCCGCACTGGCCGTGACCGAATACCTGGTGCGGCAGGCGCATGAACAGGCGAAACCCGTATGGGAAAAGGGGAGTGAATGAAACAGACTTTTAGGCGGTTCTGGCCGTATATCAAGGGGTATAAAGGCTACTATTTCATCGTATTGATCGGGATCATCATGACGGTGCTCGCCACCGTGGCGACGGCGCAGATCATGCAGCCGCTGATGGACAAGATGTTCATCGAGAAAGACCCGCAGATGCTCTACTACATCCCCTTGATGATGATCGGCATCTATGTCGTCAAATCGGTCGGGCGCTATCTTCAGGCCGTTTTCATGAACTACATCGGCCAGCACATCATCACCCGGCTGCGATCACAGCTGCTTGATCATATGCTGCACCTGGATATGGCTTTCTTGCACGCCAACCGCAGTGGGGAGCTGATCAGCCGCATCACCAACGATATCAACCGGGTCCAGTATTTCGTCTCCAATATGCTGCCCGAACTCGTCCGGGAGTCTTTGACGGCATTAGGTCTCGTCGTCTACGTCATCTACCTTAACGCCGAACTGGCTTTTTATTCTCTGGTCGTGCTGCCGCTGGCGATCTACCCGCTGATCCTCATTGCCAAGCGCCTGCGCCGCCTCTCGCACCGGTCGCAGGAGAAGAATGCCGACGTCGTCACGCGCTTGACCGAGGTCTTCAACAACGCCGAGATCATCAAGGCCAACGGCACCGAAGCCTACGAGATGGGACGCTTCGATGCGGAGAACAACAAGTTCTTCAAGCTGAATATGAAAGCGGTCTATACGAACGAGATCGTCTCGCCGATGATGGAGGTCCTGGGCGCCACAGGCCTGGCCGCCGTCATCTTTATCGCGGGGCAGCAGGTCTTTAACAACCAGATGACCGTCGGGGAGTTTACGGCGTTCCTGACGGCCGTGGGGCTCACTTTTCAGCCGCTGCGGCGCGTCAGCTCTATCTACGGGAAGATCCAGAATGCCATCGCCGCCAGCGAGCGGATCTTCAGCGTCCTCGACCGCGAAAGCATGATAGAAGAGGGGAGTGCGCTTCTGGAGGAACCGATCCGGGAGATCGGATTCAGCCATGTCGCGCTCGATTACGGGGGGACACGCGCCTTGCGGGATGTGTCGCTCTCCATCCACCCCTCCGAGCAGATCGCCCTCGTCGGCGACAGCGGGGGCGGGAAGAGTTCGTTGGTCAATCTCCTGCTCCGCTTTTACGATCCATCAGAGGGAGAGCTGCGCATCAACGGCAGGGACGTGCGGGAGTATGACCACCGTTCCCTGCTCAAGCAGATGGCCGTCGTCTCCCAGCGCGTCTACGTCATGCAGGACAGCCTCGCCGAAAACGTCGCCTACGGTCTGGAACTGGACGAAGCGAGGGTCATCGAGGCGCTGAAGCTGGCCGATGCCTATGATTTTGCCCAGGGATTGCCGGAGGGGATCCATACGCTGATGGAAGAGGGGGGGGCGAACCTCTCAGGCGGCCAGCGCCAGCGCATCGCCATCGCGCGGGCGATCTACAAGAACGCTTCCGTACTGATCCTCGACGAGGCGACCAGCGCACTGGACAACGAGAGCGAACTCCGCATCCAAAAGGCACTGGCGTCCTACACGAAAGACAAGATCACCATTATGATCGCCCACCGCCTCACGACGGTCGAACACGCCGACAGGCTCTACTTCTTCAAAGCGGGCGAAATCACAGATGCGGGCACTTTCGCGGAACTGATGGAACGTTCGGAGGATTTCCGGCGTATCGCCCGCAGCTACGAAGGGTAAAGGTTCTGAAGCGAGAAGACTTTTATAGGCGATTTTTTCTTTAATCGAGGCAGATAGGCGAAGTGTACTGCTGTACATGAACTTGTCGACAATGATGCGTCAAAAAAAATGTTGATTTGGGTAGAGCAAGCCCATTCAAATTTTCAAAGGCGATTTTTTCTTTAATCGAGGCGGAATAGTACGAAGCGTACTTATGTACGTGAGTGCTGTGACAACGAAGAGTAAAGGAAAAAGCGTCGAAGAAAATGGCTCCGGATACTGGATTCGAACCAGTGACCAAGTGATTAACAGTCACCTACTCTACCGCTGAGCTAATCCGGAATCGTTAAGAGGCCGAAATTATAAGGAAAACTCCCTGAAAAGTCAAGGATTTTTGGCGCGTTTACGGTGAAGGTTTTTGGCGGGCATGTAGAAGGTGATTCCCGAGCTGTCTTCGGCGACGATACGTCCCGTTTCAACGAGGGAGTGGAACCGCTCCCGGCTCTCGTCATCAAAGAGCAGGGCGATGTCCTCCATGCTCAGCGGCCGTTTGTCGAGGGTGTTGAGGATCGCATCATCGCTGTAGCGTCCCTGGCACGATTCGGCATGGGTGCGCGAGGCGATGTGGATCGGGAGGTCGGGGTCGAATTTGGAGGCGACCTCGTGCAGCTCGCCGTAGCTAAGCCCCTGTACGGGGTACGCCGGTGGGCGGTCGATCGTCCCGATATCGACCCGTTTGCAGGGGATGTCGTGCAGGACGCTGTTGAGCGCGGCGATCTCTTCGTCCGTGTCATTGAGGCCGTGGACGAAGAGGATCTCCAGGTAGAGGTCACCTTTGTACGCTGTGGCGAATGTTTTGACGGCATCCACGAGCGCAACGATCTCGATCCCTTCGGCGGGGCGGTCAATCTTGCGGAAGACTTCCGGGGTGACCGCATCGAGGGAGAGCTTGACCTGGTCGAACTTGAGCAGGGTCGCAAAGGTCTTCGGGTCGGTCAGGGTGGCGCTGTTGGTAAGAATGAGGGTCTTCGTATTGCCTTTGACGGCGTCAATACGGTCTACCAGTGTAGCCAGGTCGGGGTAGAGGGTCGGTTCGCCGTTGGCGGTGACAGTGATGTCGTCGATGCCGGGATGTTCGGCCAGGGCGCTTCGCAGTTCGGCGATGATCTCGTCGACGCCGCTGCGCTGCTTTTGTTCCGTGACGGGAGCGGCGGGGGCAAGCTCGCAGTAGAGACAGTCGAAGTTACACTGTTTGAGACCGGGGGAGAGGTCGATACCGAGGGAGGTACCGAAACGGCGGGAGTTGACCGGGCCGAAGATCGCACTCATCCCTGGGTCCTGCTTCTTAGGCGTCAGGCTTTGGTGCTGACGCGGTGGCACTCGTTGACGAAGTGGATGGCGTTTTCGACGGGAACGTCGGGCAGGATGCCGTGGCCGAGGTTGAAGATATGGCGTTTGCCGCCCATCGTCTTCTGGATCACTTCGATGCAGGCTGTCGTGGCCTCCTTGGAGTAAAGGCGGCACGGCTCCATATTGCCCTGCAGGACGTACTTGTCGCCGAGCTTCTCCTTGGCCAGGGCCATCGGGGTACCCCAGTCGATGCCCATGACATCAAAGTTGCCGTAGACGAGGCCGCGCTCGATGAAGGCCGCGATCCCCTTGGGGAACATGATGACCGGCACGTGCGGATACTTCTCTTTGAGATACTCGGCGATCTCGACCATGTACTGCCAGGAGAACTCGTCGTATTTGCCCGGTTCGATCGCCGCGGCCCAGGAGTCGAAGATCTGCACGACGTCAACGCCGCTTTGGATCTGCTTCTCCATGTAGTACTTGACGACCTCGGTGACTTTTTTGAGGACGCTGTGCAGCAGTTCCGGGTTGGAGTACATCATCTTCTTGCAGATGTTGTAGGTCTTCGTTCCCTGGCCTTCGATCATGTAGGTCGCCAGGGTCCAGGGGGCACCGGTAAAGCCGATCAGTGCTTTCTCGTCGCTGCGCTCGTCGAGCTGTTTGCGCAGCAGCTTGATCGTGTCGTAAACGTAGGTGAGCTTGTCCGCTGCTTCCTCGCCGCCGATGAGGCGGTCGACGTCCGCCTGCGTTTCGATCGGGTCGCTGAACTTCGGACCCTCACCCTTGACGAAGGAGAGGTCCATTCCCATCTCGTCGGGAATGACGAGGATGTCGCTGAAGAGGATCGCTGCGTCGACGCCGACGATATCAAGGGGCTGGAGCGTAACTTCCGCCGCTTTTTCCGGGTCGTGGCAGAGGTTGAGGAAACTGCCCGCTTTGGCACGGACTTCCATGTATTCGGGCAGGTAGCGGCCGGCCTGGCGCATCATCCAGACAGGGGTATACGGTGTCTCTTTTCCGAGGCAGGCATCGACGAAGATTTTACTCATTTATATTCCTATGGGTATTGATTTTGCCGGCGATCAGTGGGGCTGATCGCCTTTGTGCAGAAAGTAGAGGGCGAGTGCGAGCAGCAGGATCGACCCCGAAAAGTAAAGCATCTCCAGCGCCCCGTTGAACTGGGTGTGTAGCACGCGCTGGAAGAAGTTGACGACCAGGACCATGACGATGACCTTGGCGATCTTGTCTTTGAGCTGGTCAAGGGAGTGGATCTGAAGCACCGAGGAGCTTTTGCCGTCCTCGTCTTCGGCCGCATCGATCTTGGAGACGAAGAGCTCGTAAACCCCAAGGCTGAAGATCAGCAGCACAATGGCAATGAGGTAGAGGTCGATGGCCCCGATGATGCTCGCCACGACGTCTTCGTGCAGGTGTTCGGGGTGGGCGTGGTGCGCGACAACGTCCCATACCAGTACCAGGACGCCCCAGATGTCGAGGCTGGCGACGACGAAGAGGATGATGGCGCCGATCAGCGAAAAGACAACGGCGAACAGAGTGAAAAGGCGGCTGTTCCAGAGACCGGATTCAAACATCTTCTCAAACATCGGCACCCCCCATCTCTACCCATTTCTGCGCAATGCGCACGGCATTGGTCGCGGCACCGACGCGGAGGTTGTCCGCGACGACCCACATGTGGAGCATATTGTCGCGGTAGAGGTCGCTTCTGATGCGCCCGACAAAGGTTTCGTTGCGGTCGATACAGGCCGCCGGCATCGGGTAGACACCCTCTTGGGGTTCGTCCTGGATGACGATGTTCGGCGCCTTGGAGAGGACCTCGCGAGCTTCGGCGGCACTGAGGGCGCCGTCGAAGGTCATCGTGATGGCTTCGGAGTGGCCGCGCAGCACAGGGACCCGGACGCAGGTAGCGCTCAGTTCGACGGCTTTGTGCATGATCTTCTTGGTCTCGTTGACCATTTTGATCTCCTCTTTCGTATAGCCGTTGTCAGTGAAGACGTCAATCTGCGGAATAAGGTTCAGCGCGATCTGGTGGGGGAACTTGTTGTGTTCGCTTTCGTCCAGGCGGAAGGCGAAGAAGTCCTGCATCTGCTGCACAAGCTCTTCCATCGCTGCTTTGCCCGCGCCCGAGGTCGCCTGGTAGGTACTGACGTCGACGCGGAGTAGGTCGAAGGCATCGTCGAGGGGCTTGAGGGCCTGGACCATCTGGATGGTCGAACAGTTCGGGTTGGCGATGATCCCTTTCTTTTTCCACTCGCGGATATCTTCGGGATTGACCTCCGGGACGACGAGAGGGACCTCTTCGTCCATCCGGTAGTGGCTGGTGTTGTCGATGACGACGGCACCAGCCGCGGCGGCGAAGGGGGCGAATTTCGCCGAAACCGAACCGCCGGCGCTGAAGAGGGCGATCTCGATCTCCTCTTCGTCAAAGACGGTCTCCGTCAGCTCCTTGATGACGAGCTCATTCCCGCGAAATTCAACGGTATTGCCGGCACTGCGGCTGCTGGCCATCGGTACGAGCTTGGCCAGGGGGAAATCGATCTCTTCAAAAATGCGCAGGATCTCTTCGCCGACGGCACCGCTGGCGCCGACGACGGCTACGTTGTATTGTTTCATTACTGCTTACTACCTTGTAAAATTATTCTAAATCAAAAGATTGCTGTTCGGGCTCGATCTGGACACTCTCCGATCCGCCCTCTTCACCGTCATCCTCTTCGTCGGTCACGGGCTCTTTTTTCGGACAGCGGGAGATGCTGACGACATCATCGCCCTTGACGATGTAGACGCCGCTCGTATTACGGCTCGATTTGGAGATGCTCTCCATATCGACGCGGATCATCTTGCCGGCTTTGGTCAGCGCCATCATGTCCATATTTTCGTTAACGATCACACAACCGACGACATGCTGGCCGGTCTTGGCATTGAGTTTCATGGCGATGACCCCGCTGCCGGCGCGGTTGGTCAGGCGGTATTCGCCCGCCGTCGTGCGCTTGCCGATCCCCTTCTCGCTGACGGTGAGGATCTCCTGCTCGTCACTGTCGATGATGTTCGCGTCAACGACACGGTCGCCGTCATGTTTGAACTTGATACCGCGTACCCCGCGGGTACTGCGGCCCTGATCGCGGGTCTTGTCGATCTCGAACTTGATGCACTGCGCGTACTTGGTCAGGATGAAGAGGTACTTCGTCTCCGTCGTGGCGATCTTCGCCGTAATGAGCGTATCCTCGTCGTCGAGGACGATGGCGCGCACCCCGTTGCTGCGGATATTGGAGAATTCGCTGAGGTTGGTACGCTTGACGATACCATTCTCGGTAAAGAAGACCAGGGATTTCTCCTCGCTGAAGTCCTCTGTCGGGATGATCGACTGGATCTTTTCGTCCGGTTGGAGCTGGATCAGGTTGACGACCGCTTTGCCTTTGGCGGTACGGGAGCCCTCCGGAATGCGGTAGACCTTCAGCCAGTGCAGCTGCCCGCGGTCGGTGACGAACATCAGCGTATCGTGGGTGTTGCAGGTGAAGAAGCTTTCGATGAAGTCATCCTCGTAAGTCGTGACGGCGGTCTTGCCTTTGCCGCCGCGGCGCTGTTTCTCATAGTTCACCAGCGGCACGCGTTTGATGTAGCCGCGGTGGGTGATGGTAACGACCATCGGCTCGTTCGGGATCAGGTCCTCGATATCGATATCGTCGTAGTCGTCTTCGATGTCCGTACGGCGCGGATCGTCGTAGACCTCCATCACCTCGTTGAACTCCTCTTTGATGATGCCGCGGAGCACATCTTCGCTGCGCAGAACGCTCTCGAGATACTCGATGAGTTCAAGCAGCTCTTTGAGTTCGTTCTCGATCTTTTCACGCTCAAGCCCGGTCAGCTTCTGAAGGCGCATATCGAGGATCGCCTGGGCCTGGACCGGGCTGAAATCGAACTCGGAAATAAGCCCCTCTTTGGCGCTTTCGGTGTCTTTGCTGGCGCGGATCAGCTTGATGATCGCATCGATGTGGTCCAGTGCTTTCTTCAGACCTTCGAGAATGTGCGCGCGCGCCTTAGCCTTTTCAAGGTCGAAGATCGTACGGCGGATAATGACCGTTTTGCGGTGGTTGATGAAGTGATTCAGCATCTCCAGGATCGGGAAGACTCTCGGTTCCTGGTTGAGGATGGAGAGCATGATGATCCCGAAGGTCGTCTGCATATTGGTCGATTTGAAAAGGTTGTTGAGGACGATCTCGCTCATCGCGTCGCGTTTGAGCTCGATGACGACACGGATACCTTCGCGGTCGGATTCGTCGCGGATCTCGCTGATCCCCTCGATCTGCTTGTCCTTCACAAGGTTGGCAATGCTTTCGATCAGGCGCGCCTTGTTGACCATGTAGGGGAGTTCATCGATGACGATGATCTCTTTTTTGCGGGTCTGCTCGATATGGGTCTTCGCACGGACCTTGATGCGGCCGCGGCCGGTTTCATAGGCGTCGATGATCCCTTTTTTGCCGAAAATCGTTCCGCCGGTTGGGAAGTCCGGAGCCTTGATGTAGTGCATGATATCCGGCAGGGTCGCTTTGGGGTTATCGACAAGGTGCACGAGGGCCGACAGGACCTCTTTGGGGTTGTGCGGCGGGATGTTGGTGGCCATACCGACGGCGATACCAGATGAACCGTTGATCAGCAGGTTCGGGACGCGGGTCGGCAGGATTTCGGGCTCCTGGGTCGTCGCGTCGTAGTTGTCGATCATATTGACGGTCTCTTTGTCGAGGTCCTTGAGAAGCTCCCCGGCGTATTTGGTCATACGCGCTTCGGTATAACGCATCGCCGCCGCGTTGTCGCCGTCGATGGAACCGAAGTTCCCCTGGCCGTCGACCAGGGTCATACGCATGGAGAAGGGTTGGGCCATCCGGACCAGGGCATCGTAAACCGCCGTATCACCGTGGGGGTGGTACTGACCGATAACGTCCCCGACAATACGGGCGGATTTCTTGTATTTCGCCCCGGCGGAGAGATTGAGTTTGTCCATCGCGTAGAGGATACGGCGGTGAACCGGCTTGAGACCGTCGCGTACGTCCGGGAGCGCACGGCCGATGATGACACTCATGGAGTAGTCGAGGTAGCTGCTCTGCAGACTCTCTTCAATATTGATATTTTCGATTTCGCTGTTATCCAACGGTTCGCTCATGGCTTGTCCCACCTCGCACAGGAGCCCGCAGGCCCCATGTTCTAAGATTTTTGGCGCTTATATTAACCTATATATACTTAAACACGACGGGGGCGCTGGGGATGGACGACGGAAAGAGAAGGGTGCCTAAAAATTAAACAATCTTATAGAGCAGATTACCGACAAAATTGTATACCATTTTCATGAAACTTCCGCAGTCAAGGCTGCGAAAAAAGGATTAACCAATGAAGAAGTGGCTTTTGTCCATGATGATGCTTCTGCCGACGCTGGCGCTGGCAGAGGATACGCTCGATACAGGTGATACGGCCTGGATGATGGTGTCAACAGCGTTCGTACTGCTGATGACGCCGGCAGGTCTGGCACTCTTTTACGCCGGGATGACGCGTACAAAGAATGTACTTAATACCTATGCAATGGTAATGGGTGCGTTCGTGGTAGCGTTTGTGGTCTGGGTCATTGCAGGCTACTCCATCGCCTTCGGCGCGAACGAGAGCGCGGCACTGCAGAACGTGTTCGGCGGTTTCGGGAACGTCTTCCTTTCCGGTATCAACTGGTCTGACCTTTCCGGCAGCTACCCGACCTTCGTCTTCATCGCGTTCCAGGGTACGTTTGCAGCGATCACCGTTGCGATCGCATCGGGTTCCGCGATCGAGCGTATGAAGTTCTCAACATGGATGCTCTTCGTTGTCCTGTGGGGCCTGGTGGTTTACGCACCGATTACGCACATGGTATGGGGCGGCGACGGTGCCTACCTCTTCGATGAGGGTGCCCTTGACTTCGCCGGCGGTACGGTTGTCCACATGAACGGCGGTCTGGCCGGTCTGGTCCTGGCAATCATGCTCGGCAAGCGCGCAGGTTATCCTAAGACAGCCATGAAACCGGTGAGCATCATCCTCACCGCTGCCGGTGCGGCGATCCTCTGGTTCGGCTGGTACGGCTTCAACGGCGGTTCCGCATTCGGTGCGAACGCTGTTGCAGGCCTGGCGGTTCTGACAACGACAATCGCTACGGCGGCTGCCGGTGTCACCTGGATGCTGATTGAATGGTTCATGTTCAAGAAACCGACCCTGCTCGGTGTCGCTTCCGGTATCGTTGCCGGTCTCGTCGCGATCACGCCGGCAGCCGGCTTCGTCGGTGTCGGCGGTGCCTTCATCGTCGGTATCGTCGGTGCGCTCATCGGCTTCTTCGGTGTGGCGATCCTGAAAAAGAAACTGGGCTACGACGACAGCCTCGATGCTTTCGGTATCCACTTCCTCGCAGGTCTGTGGGGTGCGATCGCAACGGGTATCTTCGCGCTGAACGATCAGGACCTCCTCTGGGACGGTCCGCTCAAAGCAAGCGGCGACCGTATGGGTCAGCTCTTTGTGCAGTTCGAATCTGTCCTGATCGTCGGTCTGTGGACCCTGGTCGGTACGGTCATTGTTTACCTGATCTCCTCTGCGATCACCGGCGGTGCACGCGTTGACGAAGAGACAGAGACAATGGGTCTGGACGAATCCGTTCACGGCGAGCGCGGATTCAACATCTAATTGAACGGCTCGGGAGCCTCGGCTTCCGAACAGTGTTACAATACAAAGCACAAAAAGGATTGTCAGAATGAAAAAAGTAGAAGCGATCATCAAGCCGTTCAAGCTTGAGGATGTGAAGGATGCACTGGCTGAGATCGGTATTACCGGTATGACGGTCAGCGAAGTCAAAGGGTACGGGCGCCAGAAAGGGCACAGCGAGCTCTACCGCGGTGCGGAGTACGTCGTTGACTTCCTGCCGAAAGTAAAAATGGAGATGGTCGTCGAAGCGGCATCGGTCGACCAGGTCGTCGACACGATCGTCGAAGCGGCCCGCACCGGCAAGATCGGTGACGGTAAGATCTTCATCAGCGATATCGAAAAAATTATCCGTATCCGTACCGGCGAATCCGGCTCCGAAGCGGTATAACCTTTTCCATCAGGGCAGAGCTTTCTGCCTTGATTTTGTACATCCGGTACCATTGTCAAGAGTTTGATGATTAATTAATAATCATTTGTCTAAAAAAAGATCATGGTTTTCTTGATAAGATTTCATTTAGTCTTATGAGGAGAATACATGAAAAAAATTGAAGCGATTATCAAACCGTTTCGTCTCGAAGAGGTAAAGGATGCACTGGCGCATATCGGTATTACCGGTATGACGGTGAGCGAAGTCAAAGGGTACGGGCGCCAGAAAGGGCACAGTGAGCTCTACCGCGGTGCGGAGTACGTTGTCGATTTCCTGCCGAAGATCAAAGTGGAGCTGGTCGTAGGCGACGAGCAGCTTGAGCAGGTACTTGACACGATTACAGAAGCGGCGCGTACCGGCAAGATCGGTGACGGCAAGATCTTTGTCAGCGGCATTGAAAAGGTGATTCGTATCCGTACGGGTGAAACCGGTTCCGAAGCGATCTAGGCATCGCGATGGAAAATTTCGGTTATATTGTCGACACACTCTTCGCCCTCTTTGCGATGACGCTGATCATCTTTATGGTGCCCGGCTTTGCCATGCTCGAAGCGGGGCTTGTCCGTACGAAAAACGTCACTTCCGTTCTCACCGTCAATACGATGATCTATGCTGTTGCATCGGTGATGTTCCTGCTCGTGGGCTACCAACTGGCCTTCGGCGGCTGGGAGAACAGCGGAATGAGCATCTATGCCGCCTTTTTGTTCCAGATGGCCTTCGTCGGAAAGACCGTCAATATCATGAGCGGCGGGGTGAGCGAGCGGGTGCGGATTCTGCCGATAGCCCTTTTTACCGTTCTGATGGGAGGGTTTATCTATCCGCTCGTTGTCAACGTCTCCTGGGGCGCGGATCTGCTGGCCGGGACCGTGCTGGATCTGACGATGTACGACCTCGCCGGTTCGACCGTCATCCACTCGACGGGCGGCTGGGCGCTGCTGGCGGCTATCATGATCATGGGACCCCGTAAAGGGCGTTATAAAGACGGAAAGATCCATGTCATCCCGGCGTCGAACATCCCCCTGGTCGTGTTGGGTGCACTGTTGCTGTGGATCGGCTGGTTCGGGTTCAACGGCGGTTCCGTCGGTTCCATCGCGAGCAAAGAGAATGCGGATACCGTGGCTTTGACGATCATGAACACCAATACCGCCGGCCTGGCGGGGGCGCTGATCGCGGGGATCTTTATGTATCTGCGCTACCGCAAGTTCGATATCACGATGATCCTAAACGGTGCGCTGGGCGGGCTTGTTGCCATTACGGCTGGCCCTGATCTTTACGATATCCACACACCGATCATCATCGGTGCCGTCGGCGGCGCGCTGGTTGTCATTGCCGTCCCGCTGTTTGACAGGCTGAAACTGGATGACCCGGTCGGTGCCCTGTCGGTCCACCTGGTAAACGGCATCTGGGGAACCCTGGCCGTCGGCATCTTTGCCGCCGAGCCCGAAGCGGGGATCACCCTGCTTGGACAGCTCAAAGGGGTCGCAGTCGTTGCGGTGTTCGTTTTCACCGTGTCGTACGCGGCGATCTATATCATCAACAGATTCCTGCCGTTCCGTGCGGGAGACGATGAACAGGTTGAAGGGCTTGACGTGACCGAATGCGGTCTTGAAGCCTATCCGGAGTTCAAACGGGCATTTTGATCTCTTTCCCGGGCAATAGCTTGGGAAGGCGATCCTTCCTTCTTGCACCTTAGGGTGTTCTCAACGAATACTTTTGTTTTAATTGTTCCCTTTCTTCTTTGTGCGCACAAAGAAGAAACCGAACCCGAAAGAAGAAAGTGCGAAAGGCTGTCGCTTTCGGGACATTCCACGCCCCGGTGATCCGGTTGACACGCTAAATACCGTTTCTGGCTTGACAGATGAAGCGGACAGTGACATGCTTCACTTAGCACTCGCCCCGGAGGAAGTCCCCTTGGGGGATAGCACTTATTCTACGGTCACGCTTTTCGCGAGGTTTCTCGGCATATCGACGTCGTTGCCGAGGCGGATGGCGATCTCCATGGAGAGCAGCTGCAGGACGACCATCGTTTCAAAGAATTCGAGCATATAGTGGTCATGCGCGGCGATGGGGATGAAATCGTCCGCCTTTTCAAAGGGGACATCGCTGATGGCGCAGATGGTGGCATCGCGGGCACTCAGCTCTTCGACGTTGCTCTTCGTTTTGTCATAGAGCAGGTTCTTCGGCATCAGGGCGATCGTAAAGAGTTCCGGGTCGGCCAGGGCGATGGGGCCGTGTTTCATTTCGCCGCTGGGGTACCCTTCCGCATGGAGATAGCTGATCTCCTTGAGCTTGAGGGCGCCTTCGAGGGCGAGGGGGAAGAAGATGTCCCGCCCGATAAAGAAGAAGCCATGGCCGTGCAGATAGCGTTTGGAGAGACGGCGGATACGTTCGTGCAGGTCGTCGTGGACCCGGACGACGGCCGGCACTTCGCGCAGCAGACCGATCTGCTTCCGCAGGGTTCCGGCATCGATCGTGTCCTTGGTCTGGGCGACATAGAGGGAGAACATCCAGAGTACCGCCATCTGCGTCGCGAAGGCTTTGGTGGAGGCGACCCCCTTTTCGATCCCTGCCCGGGTGAGAATGGCGGCGTCCGCCTCGCGGACCATGGAGGAGTTGTCGACGTTGCAGACGACAAGGGTCTTCAGCCCTGCAGCTTTGGCCATCTTGAGCGTCTCCAGGGTATCGGCGGTCTCACCGCTTTGGCTGATAACGACGAAGAGCGTGTCGGTGCAGAGCAGGGGCTCTTTGTAGCGCAGTTCGCTGGCGATCTCGACGGAGGTACGGATCTTTCCGAGGCGTTCGAAGAGGTAGCTTGAAGCGAGGGCGGCATGGTAACTCGTCCCGCAGGCGCAGAGTTTGATCTCGTTGATCCCCTCAAGCAGGGATGGGTTGAGTTCGTCGAAGAGGATTGTGTCCTCTGTGAGCCGGCCGATCAGAGTATCGGAGAGCACTTCGCTCTGTTCGTAGATCTCCTTTTCCATGAAGAACCGGAATCCCTCTTTCTGCGCGGAGAGCTTCGACTCCGGCAGCGAGGCAAAGTGCGGTACGACCGCAGCGGCATGCGCATTTTCGAGATGGATCCCCGTGCGCGACACGAATCCAAGCTGGCCGTCTTCGAGGTAGATGACACGGTGGCATTTGCCGATCAGTGCCGCATCGGAGGAGCCGAAGAACTTCTCATCGCTCTCGTTCACGCCGACGATCATCGGGGAGCCGTGCTTTGCAAAAAAGATCGTTTCAGGCATCTGCTTGGTGACGAGCAGGATCGCGTATGCTCCTTTGAGGCGGCTCACGGTTTCGCGGAAGGCATCGAAAGGCTTCATCCCGCCGTTCAACAGGGATTCGAAAAGGTGGACGATCACTTCCGTGTCGGTCTGGCTCAGAAAATGGGCACCTTCTGAGATCAGGGCGTTCTTGAGTTCCTGGTAATTCTCGATAATGCCGTTGTGCACAACGTAAGAGGCGTCGCCAAGGTGGGGATGGGCATTGATCTCTGTCGGCTTTCCGTGGGTCGCCCAGCGGGTATGTCCTATGCCCGCGGCAAAACCGCTGGTTGTGAAGTCTGCCGTTTTTGCTTCGAGGTTGGCGAGCTTACCGACCGCTTTGAAGTAGGAGAACTCCTCCGCCTGCAGGACGGCGATCCCCGCGGAGTCGTAGCCGCGGTATTCGAGCTCTTTGAGGCCGTCGAGCAGGATCGCTTTCGTATCGTGTTTTCCGAGGTAGCCGACGATGCCGCACATTATGCTTTTCCTTTACAGAGCAGGGGGATTAATCGGTCCGCATTATTGCACATCTGCGGTGTCTTCTCGATTAAGAAATGGTCGCGGGCACGACGCTTCGTCGTATGGATTTTGGCCGTGACAATCTGCATATCCAGGGCATCGAGGCACTGGATGATAAAGGCCAGTAGCCCGCGCTGGTTTGCCGTATGGACGGCGAGTTCGGCGAGGCTCTTGGAGTGTTCGCAGTCGATGGTGATCTGGTCGGGTTTGATGTCGGGCGCTTCGAGCGAGACGCTTTTTTGCATGTCGAAGGACTCCTCAACGACCTCCCGGATGCTTTCGTACATATCCGGTGTCGGCGTCTGAAGGAAGTCGATTTTGAAGTACTTGACATCATCAAAGAGGGTAAAGACTTCCATCGAGACGACATCGAGGTAGCCGAGCCGTCCCAGCAGGTAGGTGAGGTTCAGGGGGATCTTCCGGAGGATCTCGATGCTCAGCCCCGTGCTGAAATCCAGGGCATACTGGTAGGCCTTGACTTCGCGGGCGCGCTGCGCGATCTGCAAGATCTCCTCCGGGCTGTGAAGGGAGAAGAAGATATTCGATTCAACCGAGAGTATCTTTTTCTGCAACAGGCGGGGGAGGGCCTTGAAGGTGTCGAGGCGCTGGATGCGTTGCTCGACTTTGAGGCGTCGCGCGGCGTCGGTGATCCGCTCTTTCTCCTGGGCGACCTCCAGGGAAGAGTGGTAGAGCTCGTTGAGCAGTTTCGCATTGAACGCGTTGTACGTCCCGGGGCCGACGCCGCTCATATCGGCATAGGTGAGAATGTAGAGCAGGGTCAGCAGTCGCGGCGTTTTGATGATCGACATAAATTTGTAGAGCGTCTTTTCACTGTGGATATTGTGCCGCTGGGCAATGATGCTCATCAGGATGTGATGGCGCACGAGCAGAGCGGCGTCATCGGTGATGTCAGCACTGAAGCCCATCTTCTGCATGACCGGGCGGATCAGTTTGACACCGACTTCGCTGTGGTCGAGTTTCCGTCCCTTGCCCGCGTCGTGCAGGAGGACGATGATCTTGAGCATGGTCCTGTCTTCAAGGCTGATCGTGTCATAGAGGGCCTTGACATCGGGGTCATCGATGGATTCAAAGGCCTTGACGCACTGGATGGAGTGCAGGCCGACGGGGTAGTGGTGGTAGCCGTCGAACTGCGGCAGGAAGAGTGCCTTTTTCAGCGCGGGAATCAGCTCCGCGAGGACGCCGGCGTCATAAAAGAGGCGGAGAAAACCGTAGGTGTGTTCACGTTCGAAGAGCTTGCGGAGCAGCTGTTTGACGGTTTTGCTCCGGGGGTGCGGCACGGTGGTATAGGTAAACTGGCTGACAAAGCTGTCGTCAAAACAGTAGGGACGGTCATCGAGGTTGATCAGGATGTTCAGGAGGGATTCGATCGGCTGTGCCTTGAGGTGGAAGGAGGCGAGTACTTTGTCTTTAGAGACAAAGACACCGCGATGCACCCATTGGCCCCGCAGTGCAGGCAGACGTGAGGCGTCGTAAAACATCGGCCGGATCATTTTGGTCACGAAGATGCTGCTGAAGTTGTGGATCCGCCACATCGCTTCGATCACCTGGGTCGCGAGTTTCATATCGTCGGAAAAGCCCAGCATCTTCCGCACCTTGGGCAGGTACTCAAGATTGAGCTGGTCGTTCTGTTTGCCGGAGGCGAGGTGCAGGGCGCTGCGCACCCGGAAGATCAGCTCCAGCGCAATCCGGTAGGCGCGGTAGGACTCCTCGGTGAAAATCGTGCCGTCGAGCTCCTTGAGGTTGGTGACGTCATAGCGGGTTTTGGCGACCCAGTAGAGCAGCTGGGAATCCCGCATTCCGCCGACGCCCTCTTTGATGTTGGGCTGCATGGAGACGGGGTATTTCGCCTGGCGCGTTTCTGCTTCGGCGAGCTTGGCCTCGATGAAGCGGCGCGGTTCATAGCGGCGGATACGTCCGAGCTCCCGCTGGGTGGAGTGCCAGGTGAAGTTGGAACCGACGATAAAACGGGCCTCCATCATCGCCGTCCGGATGGTAATGTCCTCGTCGGCGGCATCGAAAAGTTCGGAGACCTTGTGGACCCGGTGGCCGAGTTTCAGTCCGGCATCCCAGGCCAGGTAGAGGAACTTCTCGATGATCGCCTCGGTATTGTATCCTTCCAGCGGGACGTAGACGATCATCAGGTCGATGTCACTGTAGACGGAGAGCTGTTCGCGCCCGTAGCTGCCCAGGGCCATCAGGGAGATGGGGATGGCGTTGCGCATCGGTAGATAGTTGCCGAACATCCGCCGAAGCACCGTTTTGTACATTTGGGTGATGAACTGGTCGAGGGCTTTGGTATGGCGGACAAGGAAGTCTTTCCCTTGGGTTTGTGCGAAGAGGTCGGGCAGGGAATCGAGGTAGATGCTGATCGCCTGTTTGAACCGTTTCGAAATCTCGAAATCGCTGGCGTTTGTCTCGATAAGGGTCTCGATATCTTCTACAAGTGTCTGCAAGGGGGCTTTTCCTCTGATGAATTCTTATTATTATAGTGCTTTTAGCCTTTGGAGGTGCTCATCTGGCTATAATGCGCGAAAAGAAAAGCAGAGAGAAAGCATGACGAAAATTGCAAACCGCCGCATCGGTTTCGAAGAGGCGCTGGCACTGTACGACGAAGATCTTTTCAGCCTCGGCGAAAGCGCGGATGCACTGCGGCGCGAGCTGCACGGCGACAAGACCTACTTCAATATCAACCGTCATATCAATCCGACTAATGTCTGTAAGGATGTCTGCAAATTCTGCGCCTATAGTGCCAGTCGCAAAAACCCCAACCCCTATACGATGAGCCACGAAGAGATTCTCGGGATTGTCGATGAGATCGTTTCGCGTGATATCAAAGAGGTGCACATCGTCTCGGCCCACAACCCCGAAACGGGACTGCAGTGGTATCTTGATGTCTTCCGCAAGATCAAGGAGAAATACCCGCAGCTGCACGTCAAGGCACTGACGGCGGCGGAGGTGCATTTCCTCGCCGAGGAGTACGGCAAAAGTTACGACGAGATCCTCGACCTGATGGTCGAAAACGGGGTTGACTCGATGCCCGGCGGCGGGGCGGAGATCTTTGACGAAGGGGTCCGCGACTATATCTGCAAGGGGAAAGTCACCTCCGAACAGTGGCTCGAGATCCACCGCAAATGGCACCAGCGGGGCAAAAAGAGCAATGTAACGATGCTTTTCGGCCATGTCGAGGAGCGCCAACACCGTATCGACCATATGATGCGCATCCGCGATCTGCAGGACGAAACCGGCGGATTCAACTGCTTTATCCCGCTCGTGTACCAGTCCGAGAACAACTTCCTCAATGTCAAGGAGTTCATCACGGCTAACGAGATCCTCAAGACGATGGCGATCAGCCGTATCGTGCTCGACAACGTTCCCAATCTCAAAGCCTACTGGGTGACCTCGACGGTGAACCTGGCCCTGGTAGCGCAGGAGTTCGGCGCGAACGATCTTGACGGTACGATCGAGAAAGAGTCCATCAACTCCGCCGCCGGCGCCAAAAGCGCTAACGGCGTCGATCTCGAGGAGTTTGTGCACCTGATTAAAGAGAGCGGGTTCACCCCTGTCGAGCGCGACAGCCTCTATAACGAACTGAAAGTCTGGTAAGGTATAATCAGCCCATGGTATTAATGATCGACAACTATGACAGTTTTACGTACAACATCGTGCAATACTGCCTCGAGCTCGGCGCAGACCTGAAGGTCATCCGAAACGACGAGATGACGGTGGAAGAGATCGCGGCGCTGCAGCCGGAGAAGATCATTATCTCCCCGGGGCCGGCGACGCCGGACGAAGCGGGGGTAAGCCTCGCCGTCATCGACCGCTTCAAGGATGAGGTGCCGATTCTCGGTATCTGCCTGGGGCATCAGAGCATCGCCCAGGTCTTCGGCGGCAAAGTCGTGCGGGCGGGGAAGATGATGCACGGCAAGACGTCGGTGATGGAGTGCGAACCAGGCTGTGCAATCTTCAAGCATCTGCCGGAGTACTTCACGGCCACCCGTTACCATTCGCTGATCGTTGAAAAAGCGGGACTGCCAGAGTCGATTGAACCGATGGCCTACAGCCAGGACGATCGTGAGATCATGGCCCTGCAGATCAAAGACAAGCCGATCTACGGCGTACAGTTCCACCCCGAATCGATCATGAGCGAGTTCGGGCACGAGATTCTGGACAACTTCCTCAAACTATGACCCCTCGTCTGGCGCTCTTTCTCCTGCTCGGGATCGATGCCGCCATTCTCCTGTTTGAAGCCTCCTCCCTCTCACTGACCTTCCACGGAGCCAGGCTCCTGTATGATTATGAGCCTTCCGTCATGACGCGGATCATTCAAGCCTCGATTGCGCTGTTCGGGCAGAACGACGTGGCGCTGCGCCTGCCGATGATCGTGATGAACCTTATCAGTGCGCTGCTGCTCTACAACGTGGCGAAACCCTACGGCAGACATGCCCGGGAACGTGTCTGGCTCGTGGCGGTTTTTCTGCTGCTGCCGGGGGTGATCAGCTCTTCACTCCTGGTGGACGAGGCCGCACTGGTGACACTCGGGCTTTTCCTCTACCTCTTCCTGGAGCAGCGGTTCGGCAGGCGGGCAGACCTGCTGCTGCCGCTGCTGGCATTGATGGATGTCGCGTTTGCACTGCTGTTTATGGGATTGGCTGTACAGGCTTACAGGGAGCAGCGCTACCGCTACGTCGGTGCCTATCTGCTCCTCACCGTGGTCACGGTCTGGGTATTGGGCTTCAATACAGGAGGACTGCCGCAGAACCAGTTCCTTGATATGATGGGGCTCTATGCCGCGGTCTTTTCTCCTGTCGTTTTTGTCTACCTTGTTTACGTGCTTTACCGGCGTTACGTGACGGGGCAGGCTGACCTGCTCTGTTCTATTGCAGCGACGGCGCTGGTCCTTTCGCTGCTGCTCTCTTTCAGGCAACGGATCGAGATCGAACAGTTCGCGCCTTTCCTGATGGCGGCCCTGCCGCTGGGTATGCAGACCTTCTACCACTCCTACCGGGTGCGGCTACGGCCTTTCCGCAAACGTTACCGCCTGCTGTTTACCCTTGCAACCGCGTTGCTTGTGATCAATGCGGGGGCTGTCTTTTTTAATAAAGCGGCCTACCTTTTCCTGGACGAGCCCTCCCGCTATTTTGCCTACCGCGCTCATGTCGCCAAGGAACTGGCGGATGCACTGAAGGCGCGGGATATCACCTGCGCAACCTTTCCGCATAACCGCTCCATGCAGCTGCGGGTACGGTTCTACGGTGTGGAAGAGTGCGTAGGGACGGTCGTCCGCTCCGAGCGCCTAGCAGACCCCAAAAGTGTAACAATTCGTTACTATAATGTTCCAGTAGCTGTTTTTAGTGTTACAAATATACCCAAAAATTAATTCCACGATCCGCTGAGAAAGTCTCAAGCCGGGCTGGGAGATCATACGTGATATAATCCAGCCAAAAGATTTTCAAGGAGTTGAAATGGCTCAAAGAGCGATTCGTGAATACGACGGTAAAGCCATCTTTGCCCGCCACTGGGAAAAATATTTCAGCGGTTTTCACTATGGATTCAAATCGGTTCTTGTTACCAGCGGTGCGGAACTGAAAGCGAAAGCCGAGGAGCACGGTTTTGAGTGGTTGAAGCAGGAGCCGCTCGTAGCGAAACCGGATATGCTGTTCGGTAAGCGCGGTAAAAACGATCTCGTTCTCTTTAAGACGAACAAACCCGGTGATGTAACGCTGGATGACGCAGCGGCATGGATCGACGAGAAGATCTCCCATGACGTCACACTGCTTTCCGGCCAGCACGGCAGACTGACACACTTCGTCGTAGAGCCGTTCACTCCGCATACCCAGGAGCAGGAGTACTACATCTCTGCAACGACTGTCGGTGAAGACGACGTCCTGTACATGTCTGCAGAAGGCGGTATGGAAGTTGAAGAGGGATGGGACGAGAAAGTCAACGAAGTTCATATCCCGATCACGATGAGCGATGCGGACATGGAACACGCGGTCCGCGCCAACGTGCCTGCTGACATCCCGGCAGAGAACAAAGAGTCTTTCACCTCTTTTGCCATCGCTTTCTTCAAGTTCTACCGCGACCTGAACTTCGCCTACCTTGAAATCAACCCGATCGTTATGCTTAAAGACAACGATATGGCGATCCTCGACCTCGTCGCACGCCTCGATGACACAGCGGGCTTCATGATGGCGGATGCCTGGGGTGAGATCGAGTTCCCGACGGCATTCGGTATGGAAGACCAGTCTCCGGAAGAGAAAGCGATCGCGGAAGCGGATGCGAAATCCGGTGCATCCCTGAAACTGACGATCCTCAACCCGATGGGCCGCATCTGGACGATGGTCGCCGGGGGCGGTGCTTCTGTTGTGTATGCGGATACGATCGCAGACCTTTCCGGCGACGTCAAAGACCTGGCGAACTACGGCGAATACTCCGGTGGACCGACAACGGGCGAAACGAAGTTCTACGCCGATACGCTGCTTGACCTGATGACACGTCACAAAGATGCGCAGGGCCGCGACAAGATCCTCATCATCGGCGGTGCGATTGCGAACTTTACGGACGTTGCGAAGACCTTTACGGGTATCATCCAGTCTTTCGAAGAGTATGCTGAGAAGATGAAAGCACACAATACGCGCATTTATGTACGTCGCGGCGGACCGAACTACGAAAAAGGTCTTAAAGATATTAAAGAAGCGGCGGACCGCCTCGGCCTGTCTATTGAAGTTTATGGGCCGGAAACACACGTCACTGATATCGTGCGTATGGCACTTGAGAAGTAAGGAGAGAAGAATGGGTGCACTGTTTACAAAAGACACACAGGCAATTTTCTGGAATAACAACAAAAGCGCGATCCAGCGTATGCTGGACTATGACTATGTTATCAACCGCGCAACACCTTCCGTCGCAGCGATCGTCGCTCCGACATCCGGAAACAAGTTCGAAAAGTTCTTCTACGGACCGGACGAGATCATGGTACCGCTTTACCGCTCCACTACAGAAGCGGCAGAAGCGCATCCGAACGCGGACGTTCTTCTGAACTTCGCCTCTTTCCGTACGGCGTACGACGTTACGATGGAAGCGATCGGTCTGAACGGTCAGTTCAAAACGATCATGGTCACCGCTGAAGGTATTCCTGAGCGTCTTGCCCGCGGTATGAACCAGGCGGCGCGTGACGCAGGTGTTACAGTTATCGGGCCGGCAACGGTCGGCGGTATCGCACCGGGCGCATTTAAGATCGCCAACGTCGGTGGTACGATCGAGAACATTATCAACTCCAAACTGCACCGTGCAGGTTCTTGCGGTCTGGTGACACGTTCCGGCGGTCTGTTCAATGAACTTTCCAACATCATCTCCATCAATGCCGACGGTATTGCAGAGGGTGTAGCGATCGGTGGTGACCGTTTCGTCGGTTCCGTCTTCATCGACAACCTCCTGCGTATGGAGAATAACCCGCAGGTCAAATATATGATCCTCCTCGGCGAAGTCGGCGGTACGGAAGAGTATAAAGTAATCGAGGCGGTTAAATCCGGCAAGATCAAGAAGCCGATCATCGCATGGTGTATCGGTACGATCGCGAAGCACTTCAGCTCCGGTGTCCAGTTCGGTCACGCTGGTGCTTCTGCAAATGCTGACGCTGAAACGGCTGCGGCGAAAAACAAAGCGATGGCGGAAGCCGGCATCTACGTACCGGAATCCTTCAACGACCTTCCGGCGAAGATCAACGAGGTGTACACGAAGCTTAAAGCTGAAGGCGTTATCGGTGAAATCGAAGAGCCTGCGCTGCGCGAAGTGCCGAAAGTCCGCCGCGCAAAACAGTTCATCTGTACGATTTCCGACGACCGCGGCGAAGAAGCGACTTATGCCGGCCACCCGATCAGCTCTGTCGCAACACCGGATACCGGTTTCGGTATCGGCGACGTCATCTCCCTGCTGTGGTTCAAGAAACGCTACCCGAAATGGGCGACGGATTACATCGAAACGGTTATGAAAACCGTTGCGGACCACGGCCCGGCGGTTTCTGGTGCGCATAACTGTAAAGTCACTGCACGTGCCGGTAAAGACGTTATCTCGTCACTGGTTACAGGCCTTCTGACAATCGGACCACGTTTCGGCGGTGCGATCGATGACGCGGCGCGTTACTTCAAGTATGCGAACGACAACGGTATGAGTCCGTCGGAATTCATCTCTTATATGAAAAAAGAAGGGAAGCCTATCTCCGGTATCGGTCACCGTATCAAATCTGTCCGCAACCCGGACCTGCGCGTTTCCGGTCTGAAGAAATTCGCGGCTGAGAACTTCCCGGCGACTCCGCTGCTTGACTTCGCCCTCGAAGTCGAGAAGCTGACAACGTCCAAGAAAGACAACCTGATCCTGAACGTCGACGGTACGATCGGTATCCTCATGGTCGACATGTGGCGTGCCCTCGGTTACTCCGAAGAAGAGATCGACGGCTTCATCGATGCGGGTGCCCTTAACGCCTTCTTCGTTGTCGGCCGCTCTATTGGCTTTATCGGTCACATCCTGGACGAAAAACGTCTCGGTATGCCGATGTACCGCCACCCGATGGACGACATTCTTTACAACGTCGAAAAAGCGGAAGAGCTCTAAAAAGCACCGTTCGACAAAATGTAATGCCCCGGGGAAGCGCAACGCGCGCTCCCCCGGATTTTTCCCACAATCTTCACCATCCCCGCTTCTGTTTTCTTATGTTATAATGACCTATCATACAAATTTGCGATAGGGTTTTCTATGAAAAAATCTGCATTCACAATGCTGGAACTTGTATTCGTTATCGTTGTCATCGGTATTCTTGCTGCCGTATTTATTCCGCGTTTTGAACGTGACAATGCGGGAGAAGCCGCGTATCAGATCGCGCGCCATATTCGTCTGGCACAGCACCATGCATTGGTGGAAGACAAATTCAGTACGACGGACAGCGACTGGTGGAAAGGAATGTGGGCCATTACATTTCGGACGACCAAAAACTGTTATGCCGTCTATAATAACCAGGACTACGCTACCGGGGGGACTCAGGCGGATCAAAACGAGTCTGCGGTTGACCCACTGACGCGTAAACGCCTTTATTCGGACAGCAACTGTAATGAGAATACGGCTACAACGGACGATGTGCTACTGTGGAAGAAGTTCGGCGTCGACAGTCTGACACTGACGAATTGTGGAACGAACAATCAGATCCTGTTTGATCATTTAGGCAGACCATACGGGAGTGTAGGGAACCTTTTAGTAAACAACAATTGTGTGATAACACTGGGAACCAAAGATGGGCATAGTGCTGAGATCACAGTCTATAAAGAGACCGGTTTTGTCAAAGTGACGAAAATAGACGCTACAGACCTGTAAATAGGGGCGCTTTTTCGGGCAAATTTTAGAAATTTCACAAATTTCGAAAATTTGCGCAGAAACCTCTTGACATTGCTTTAGGAATCCCCTATAATTCCCGTCCACAAACGATGAGAGGCATCGAAAGAAGCCGATCTAGCGGTACTTCGGGTTGAAGATCGCGAGAGTTTGAGATCATTGAAAACTAAGCAAGTGGGATGGACAGACAAGGTCTGGAAGTCTTACTTAGATAAGACACAATACATAACCGTCTATTACTTAGGTCACTAAGTATAGACACTATACAGCCAATGATTTTATATCTTGGGCTGGATCAGTAATCGCTTCATTTATGGAGCGTCTTTTCAATTATGGAGAGTTTGATCCTGGCTCAGAGTGAACGCTGGCGGCGTGCTTAACACATGCAAGTCGAACGGTAACAGGGAGAAGCTTGCTTCTTTGCTGACGAGTGGCGCACGGGTGAGTAATGTATAGGTTACGTGCCCCTCAGTCTGGGATAGCCACTGGAAACGGTGATTAATACCGGATACTCCTGTTCGCAGGGAAAGGTTTTTCGCTGAGGGATCGGCCTATATTGTATCAGCTAGTTGGTGAGGTAAGAGCTCACCAAGGCGATGACACATAGCGGGTTTGAGAGGATGATCCGCCACACTGGTACTGAGACACGGACCAGACTCCTACGGGAGGCAGCAGTGAGGAATATTGCACAATGGGGGAAACCCTGATGCAGCAACGCCGCGTGGAGGATGACGCATTTCGGTGTGTAAACTCCTTTTATTAGGGAAGAAAATGACGGTACCTAATGAATAAGCTCCGGCTAACTCCGTGCCAGCAGCCGCGGTAATACGGAGGGAGCAAGCGTTACTCGGAATCACTGGGCGTAAAGGACGCGTAGGCGGGTTTTTAAGTCAGGTGTGAAATCCAATGGCTCAACCATTGAACTGCACTTGAAACTGGGAACCTAGAGTATGGAAGGGGCAGATGGAATTAGTGGTGTAGGGGTAAAATCCGTAGATATCACTAGGAATACCGAAAGCGAAGGCGATCTGCTGGGACATAACTGACGCTGAGGCGTGAAAGCGTGGGGAGCAAACAGGATTAGATACCCTGGTAGTCCACGCCCTAAACGATGAATGCTAGTCGTCGGGGCTCTTGTAGTTTCGGTGATGCACTTAACAGATTAAGCATTCCGCCTGGGGAGTACGGTCGCAAGATTAAAACTCAAAGGAATAGACGGGGACCCGCACAAGTGGTGGAGCATGTGGTTTAATTCGAAGATACACGAAGAACCTTACCTGGCCTTGACATTGATAGAATACTGTAGAGATACGGTAGTGCCAGTTTACTGGAGCTTGAAAACAGGTGCTGCACGGCTGTCGTCAGCTCGTGTCGTGAGATGTTGGGTTAAGTCCCGCAACGAGCGCAACCCTCGTCCTTAGTTGCCAGCAGTTCGGCTGGGCACTCTAAGGAGACTGCCTTCGCAAGGAGGAGGAAGGTGAGGACGACGTCAAGTCATCATGGCCCTTACGGCCAGGGCTACACACGTGCTACAATGGGACGTACAGAGAGTTGCGATACCGCGAGGTGGAGCCAATCTCATAAAGCGTCTCTCAGTTCGGATTGTACTCTGCAACTCGAGTGCATGAAGCTGGAATCACTAGTAATCGTAGATCAGCTAAGCTACGGTGAATACGTTCCCGGGTCTTGTACTCACCGCCCGTCACACCATGGGAGTTGATTTCACCCGAAATCGGGATGCCAAACTGGCTACCGCTTACGGTGGAATCAGCGACTGGGGTGAAGTCGTAACAAGGTAACCGTAGGAGAACCTGCGGTTGGATCACCTCCTTTCTAGAGTAACCGGGCCTCATTCGTTTGAGGGCCCGAAGAGAAAATCTCACATTTCAGATTGTGTCTGTCCGCTTACTTGCTTAGTTTTCAGTGATCTGTGTTCTATTGAATTAGAAATGCCGAGAAGGGGCCTATAGCTCAGCTGGTTAGAGTGCACCCCTGATAAGGGTGAGGTCGGAGGTTCAAGTCCTCCTAGGCCCACCAGGATCACTATGTGGGGAATTAGCTCAGCTGGGAGAGCGCCTGCTTTGCACGCAGGAGGTCAGCGGTTCGATCCCGCTATTCTCCACCACGGACGAAGCCTAATACGAGTACTTGATGAAGTATTCATATTAGACTTCTTAGTGTCTAAGAGTCTAAATCGTTCATTGAATTATCATTGTTAAAGTCAACAAATATTTATGAAGTAAAATTCATGAGTATTGCAACTACAATTAAATATTACAGTCTTATTCATATTGAGTAAGGCAGTAAGCGCTAATTAGAATAAAGATATTAAGAGCTATAGGTGGATGCCTAGGCTGGTAGAGGCGATGAAGGACGTACTAGGCTGCGATAAGCCTCGGGGAGCTGCCAAGAAGCTTTGATCCGGGGATTTCCGAATGGGGCAACCCGGCACGGTGCGAATCGTGTCACCCTTCGGGGGGCGAACCAAGGGAAGTGAAACATCTCAGTACCTTGAGGAAAAGAAATCAACCGAGATTCCCAGAGTAGCGGCGAGCGAAATGGGACTAGCCCTAAAGCGTGTAGTGTGTTAGCAGAATCCTTTGGAAAGAGGAGCCATAGAAGGTGATAGCCCTGTAAGCGAAAACTATCTACATGTTATTCGAGTAGGTCGGGACACGTGTTATCTTGACTGAACATGGGGGGACCACCCTCCAAGGCTAAATACTACTACCAGACCGATAGCGAACCAGTACCGTGAGGGAAAGGTGAAAAGAACCGTGGTGAACGGAGTGAAATAGAACCTGAAACCTATAGCTTACAATCATTCGGAGCCCCATTCTTTATGAGGGGTGACGGACTGCCTTTTGCATAATGAGCCTGCGAGTTGTGGTATCTGGCAAGGTTAAGCGAACGCGAAGCCGTAGCGAAAGCGAGTCTTAATAGGGCGATTAGTCAGATGCTGCAGACCCGAAACTGAGTGATCTATCCATGAGCAGGTTGAAGCCGGTGTAAGAGCCGGTGGAGGACCGAACCGATAGGCGTTGAAAAGCCTCCGGATGACTTGTGGATAGGGGTGAAAGGCCAATCAAACTCAGTGATAGCTGGTTCTCTCCGAAATATATTTAGGTATAGCCTCGAGTTATTAGCATACAGGGGTAGAGCACTGACAGGGCTAGGGCTGCTCACCGCGGTACCAAACCCTATCAAACTCCGAATACTGTATGCCTAACCTCGGGAGTCAGGCGGTGGGTGATAAAATCAATCGTCGAGAGGGGAACAACCCAGACTAGCAGCTAAGGTCCCTAAGTTACATCTAAGTGGAAAAGGATGTGGAGTTGCTGAAACAACCAGGAGGTTGGCTTAGAAGCAGCCATCCTTTAAAGAAAGCGTAACAGCTCACTGGTCTAGCGATTCTGCGCCGAAAATATAACGGGGCTAAGATGTACACCGAAGCTCTAGACTTAGTTTTACTAAGTGGTAGGAGAGCGTTCCATTCAGCGTTGAAGGTATACCGGCAAGGAGTGCTGGAGCGGATGGAAGTGAGCATGCAGGCATGAGTAGCGATAAAAGCAGTGAGAATCTGCTTCGCCGTAAACCCAAGGTTTCCTACGCGATGCTCGTCATCGTAGGGTTAGTCGGGACCTAAGTCGAGTCCGAAAGGGGTAGACGATGGCAAATCGGTTAATATTCCGATACCGACTGTAGAGCGTGATGGAAGGACGCATAGGGCTAAACGAGGTCACTGATGGAATAGTGGCTCGAAGGATGTAGGTTGTGAAGTAGGCAAATCCGCTTCACACTAGACCGAGATCTGACAGGCTGTCGACGCTCTTCGGAGCAGAAACAGAATCGTTGATGCCGTCGTGCCGAGAAAAGTTTCTAAGCATATCTACAGTCGCCCGTACCGTAAACCGACACAGGTGGGTGAGATGAGTATTCTAAGGCGCGTGGAAGAACCCTGGTTAAGGAACTCTGCAAACTAGCACCGTAACTTCGGAATAAGGTGTGCCCGTTGTATGTGAAACCCCTGCGGGTGGAGCAGAAGCGGGTCGCAGCAAAGAGTCCCTCCCGACTGTTTACCAAAAACACAGCACTCTGCCAACACGTAAGTGGATGTATAGGGTGTGACGCCTGCCCGGTGCTCGAATGTTAAAAGGATCCGTTAGCTTTGCGAAGCGGTGAATTGAAGCACGAGTAAACGGCGGCCGTAACTATAACGGTCCTAAGGTAGCGAAATTCCTTGTCGGTTAAATACCGACCTGCATGAATGGCGTAACGAGATGGGAGCTG
Source organism: Thiomicrolovo immobilis (assembly GCF_039645955.1). GTDB lineage: Bacteria > Campylobacterota > Campylobacteria > Campylobacterales > Sulfurimonadaceae > Thiomicrolovo > Thiomicrolovo diazotrophicus. Next base: position 2,144,032 of record NZ_CP147916.1, on the reverse strand, counting down.
TCTCAACCAGGGATCCAGTGAAATTGTAGTGGAGGTGAAAATTCCTCCTACCCGCGGAAAGACGGAAAGACCCCGTGCACCTTTACTATAGCTTGACACTGCTATTGGGATATTCATGTGCAGGATAGGTGGGAGCCGTTGATTATATGACGCCAGTTGTATATGAGGCACCCTTGAGATACCACCCTTGAATATTCTGATAGCTAACTGCGCAGAGTTATCCTCTGTCAGGACAATGTCTGGTGGGTAGTTTGACTGGGGCGGTCGCCTCCTAAAAAGTAACGGAGGCTTACAAAGGTTGGCTCAGATGGGTTGGAAATCCATCGCAGAGTATAATGGCATAAGCCAGCCTGACTGTGAGACGTACATGTCGAGCAGAGTCGAAAGACGGTCATAGTGATCCGGTGGTTCTGTGTGGAAGGGCCATCGCTCAAAGGATAAAAGGTACGCCGGGGATAACAGGCTGATCTCCCCCAAGAGCTCACATCGACGGGGAGGTTTGGCACCTCGATGTCGGCTCATCGCATCCTGGGGCTGGAGCAGGTCCCAAGGGTATGGCTGTTCGCCATTTAAAGCGGTACGCGAGCTGGGTTCAGAACGTCGTGAGACAGTTCGGTCCCTATCTTCCGTGGGCGTAGGAGAGTTGAGGAGAGCTGACCCTAGTACGAGAGGACCGGGTTGGACGAACCACTGGTGCACCGGTTGTCCTGCCAAGGGCACCGCCGGGTAGCTACGTTCGGATGTGATAACCGCTGAAAGCATCTAAGCGGGAAGCCAACTCCAAGATGAACTCTCCCTGAAGGACGCATGAAGACTACATGCTTGATAGGCTGGGTGTGTACGCAGAGCAATCTGTTTAGCTGACCAGTACTAATAGTCCGTTCGTCTTTTTTCCCTAAAATTAGTGTCTTACTGCCTTACTGAATATGAGAGGCTGTAATCAAAGTAGTTGCACCCCAAGGGCATTTCCTTCGGGCACACCCGTTGACTTTAACAATCATAACCGACACAGTCGGATCTAAGCGCTCTCCGGAGCCTTTAGATCCGATTGTCCAGGTGGCTATAGAGAGAGGGAAACGCCCGGCCCCATTCCGAACCCGGAAGCTAAGCCTCTCATCGCTGATAATACTGACCCTTTCAGGGTTGGGAACGTAGGTCGCCGCCTGGTTCTCGGATTTTCTACTTCTTACATCAATCATAATCACTAAAACCATTTTTCTTCTAAACAATCACTGGATGCAAACTACATTATCTTAGCAATCTGTCTACTCAATATCAATGTACTCACTCATGCTCAGGGAATATAGATCTTGTCGATAAGCTCTTCATACTCTTTTTGTGCATCACTGTCTATTGTGATGCCGCCGCCGCTCTTGTAGACGCGCCCATACGGCGTATTTTCGATAAAGCGGATGGAAACGGCACTGTAGAGGTTCGTGCCGTCAAAATAGCCAAATACCCCTGTAAAATAGCCGCGTTCGTATCCTTCGACCTCTTTGATGATTTCCACGGTACGTTTTTTCGGTGTACCGCTGATACTCCCTGCGGGCAGCAGTGAATGCAGTATCTCTTCGATGCGTGACGGCCATGTGTTTTCCAGCTGTCCCGAGATCTTGGAACTGACCTGAAGAAGTGTTTTGGCTCCGGCTTTAATTCTGTCGATATAACGGAATTTTTCGACTTGTATATTGGTCGCTACGATGCCGAGGTCGTTACGAAGGAGATCGACGACCATTAGGTGTTCCGCCATCTCTTTTTCATCGCTGAGAATCGTCGCTTCCGCATGGGGGAGGGACGCGTCGATGGTCCCTTTCATAGGGTAGGTATAGATCTTATCATCGATGATCTCAATGAATTTCTCCGGGGAGAAGCAGACGAATTGATCTTTGAAGCGGAGTTTGAAGGGTGCGTTGGCTTTGGTATAAATGGTATGCAGGCTATCGCTGCATTCGATTGGCGTGGGTTGGGTCAGGTTCAGCAGATAAGTTTCGCCGTTTCTAATGTACTCCTGAACCCTTAGCAGCTTCTCTTTATAGGTTTCAAACCCGACAGGCTGTTTGTCTACCCTGGTATCATGGGGGGTGCCTGTTGCATGGAATGCAAATTCGATGTCCTCATCGGCCAGGGTATCGAGGGGATAGCAGGCGAGATCCTTCCCTTCAAAATCGGAAAGAAAAAAGAAGGGAACGGATTGCGTGCAGAGGGTGTTGAGACTAGCGGTTGCCATCAAGGATCAGTTTTTTGAGCACGGCCATGCGTACGGAAACGCCGTTGGAGACCTGTTCAAGGACTTTGCATCGCTCATCGGCCAGAAGGTCGTCATCAATATCGATATTGCGGTGTACAGGCCCCGGGTGCAGGATAATGATGTCACGGTCGCCGACAAGCTCTTTGGTGATGCAGAAGTCGCTGGCATAATCCTGCAGTGATGCGTAGCTGGGCTGGGAGTGGCGCTCCGTCTGGGTGCGGAGGCTCATGATGGCGTCGACGTTGTCAATCACGTCTTGCAGGTGGTAAGTGGAAGGCAGGTCGGTCTGCGGCATGAACTGGGGCGGGCTGACGAGGGTCACCTTCATACCGAAGCGCTGCAGTAGTTCAATATTGGAGTTCGCAACCCGGGAGTTCTTGATATCGCCGACGATGGCGATGCGTTTGCCGCCCACGTCCCCGAAATGTTTGCGCAGGGTAAACAGATCGAGCAGGGCCTGGGTGGGGTGAGCATGGGCCCCGTCGCCGGCGTTGATGATGGCGGCACGGGTATGGTTGGAGAGGATCTTCGGTACCCCGGCATTGGCATGACGGACGATGATGGCATCCGGCCCCATCGCGTCAAGGTTCATTGCCGTATCAACGAGGGTTTCCCCTTTTTTCGTGGAGCTTTTGCCGACATCGAGGTGGACGACTTCGGCCCCAAGCCGTTTTGCGGCGATTTCGAAGGAGCTGCGGGTCCGTGTAGAGTTTTCAAAAAAGAGGGTGATGATAATGCGGTCCTGCAGAATACGGTGAAATCCGCCCTGCGCGTAGAGATCCGCATCGTTGTAGAGGGCAAGAATCTCTTCTGTGCTGAAGTCGTCGGTACGGATGAGATGCTGCATGGACCCTCTTTATTTTTGGAGAATTATAGCAAAAGCGCGTCGCAAAGTTGCTCAATATCGTCTTCAAGACGGTGCCATCCGGGCACGACGGTATCGAACCAGGGGCGGGAGGTCTCATCGAACCCCGCGTCACCTTCCCGGCAGTTCAACACCCATTCGGCTGCGATGCCGCGCCGTTCGAGTGCTTCAAGGCTGAGACGCAGGTCGTTGATGCCGCCGAGACGGCAGTGGGCAACCAGCAGCGCTTTGGCGCGGTACCGGGGGATCAGGTCGATCATGTCGGTCTGGGCGTCAACGGGCACCAGCAGTCCGCCGGCCCCTTCGATCAGACAGACGTCGCAGATCGCATCCATCGCTTCGACGGCACGGTCAATGGCATGCCAGTCGATGGCAGCCTTCCCCTTGGCGACATAGGGGGCTGCGGGCAGCGGGAACTGTACGGGAACGATATCGTCGATGTCGAGGGCCCACGCCTGGGGGTTGAGCTGTTTGAGCTCCTGCAGCAGCAGGGTGCCGTCCTCGGGGGCAGTCGTGACACCGGTTTCGATCGGCTTGACAACACCGACATGAAGGCCGCGCGCACTCAGTGCATGCATCAGTTTGACTGTCGTATAAGTTTTGCCTATCTCCGTATTGGTCGCTGTGATAAAAATGTGTTGGGCCAACTAATCCTCTTTCGGCTATAATGTGCCAATTCTACAATCAACAGGTTTAAAGCAATGAATCGTTTTGAAGCGTTTACGACACAGTTCGTGCAAGGAACGGGAGCGAAGGAGGGGGCAGTCTCGCCCGTGATCGCCAACTCGGCGGCCTTTGCGTACGGAGACCCGGAGACGGCGGAAGGGATCTTTGACGGCAGTGTGAAAAAGCCGCTGTATGCCCGTGTGGGCAATCCGACGTCAGGGAAACTGGAGAGCCTCCTGGCCCAGATGGACGGTGGCGTCGGTGCCATCGCAACAAGTTCGGGCATGGCCGCGACGACTCTGGCGGTCATGTCGTTGCTGGAGAGCGGGGATGAGATCATCAGTATCGGCGGTCTGTTCGGGGGAACGTACTCCTTTTTTGAGGAGACCCTCACACGCTTCGGCATCCGTACCGCCTTTTTTGACGTTGATGCCCTCGAAGAGGTCGAGGCGGTCATCACTGCAAAGACGAAGCTGATCTACCTCGAAAGTGTCGGGAACCCGAACATGCGTTTGCCGGACATTGAGGCTGTCGCAGCGATCGCCGATGCACACGGGATCGCCCTGATGGTGGACAATACCGTGACGCCTTTGAGCATCCAGCCGTTGAAACTCGGTGCCGATGTCGTCGTCTATTCGACGACAAAACTGATCGCCGGAAACGCGTCGGCCCTGGGCGGTGCCGCCGTTTTCCGGGCGATCGGCGAGGGCAAAGACAAGTTCAAGACGCCGCGCTATGCGTCGATCCACAAGTTCATTGACAAGATGGGGGCGATGGCCCTCGTCGCAGTCGGCAAAAAACGGGCGATGCGTGACTTCGGCATGAGCCCGTCGGCATTCAACAGCTATCTGACGGTGCTGGGACTTGAGACGCTCCCCTTGCGGCTGAATCGGATCATTGACAGTGTCGAAACAGTGGTGCATGCGCTGAAAGAGGCGGGGCTGAATGTCAATCACCCTGCGCTGCGGGACCACCCGCACCGCGACCGCTATGCCACGCAGTTTGGCAACGGGACGGGGCCGCTCTTTACCATCGATATGGGAAGTGCGGAGGCCGCCTACGACTTTCTGCGCAAAACGAAACTGGTGACGATCACGGCCAACATCGGCGATAGCCGGACACTGGCGCTGCATATGGCTTCGACGATCTACAGTGACTTCGGCGACAATGAACGCGCGTTTCTCGGGATCACACCGGGGCTGATCCGTGTGTCGGTCGGGCTGGAGAACCCTGATGACCTTATCCGCGACTTTATCGCGGCCGCCGAGTAACGGCGCGCGGGTGCGTCAAGGGGAGTCACAAAAGCCGTTAGCAGACATGGATTGTTATATTTAATTAGGTTGTAAGCTTAAGGAAATGATAATATAGGCCTTTTGATACCCCTGCAAGGCTTATGATGCGTACTATTTTCTTCTTTTTGTTCCTGGGTGTTTCGTTACTCTTTTCCGCCACCGTAGAGCAGATGAAGAGTGAGAAGCGTTATGCGTTGGTGATCGCGAACGGACTGACCACCGAGACGAATGATGACAGGGCGGTTTCGTCGGCACAGGCGCTGGCGTCTTTTCTGAAATCCAAGGGCTTCACGACGGTCACGGCCTTTAATCTTGACCGGGCGGAGCTGATTAAAACCTTCCGCAGTTTTGACAAAGGGATCACCCCGAATGCCGTCATCACCCTTGTTTACAGCGGACGGATGGTCGTACACGATTCACAGGCGTGGATGATGCCGGCTCGGATGAAGCTGGAGGGGTTGCCCCAACTGCGTCTCTCCGCGGTCAGTTTTGACTTTCTGCTGCAGAAGCTGCAGCGCCACACGCCCCGGGTCAGCCTGGGCGTCGTCGATGCCTTCCGTTACAGCGGCAAAGCGAATACGACGGACGGAGAGCTGATCCTTGACGCCGTCAAGGATGTCAAGGAGGCGGATACCCTCGTACGCTGGAATGGAAAATCGGTCAGTTCGCCGTTGTTCGGCCACCTCATGCAAACGGTCGGAAAAGGCCATGACGATATGGATGCGCTGGCCGACAAGCTCTCCAAAGCGGGGGTCCACTCCCGTATTGCCGCGGCGGACTTCTATTTCAATGTTCCCGCCAAGCTGCTGACGCCCGCGGACAAGGCGTGGCAGCGTGCAGAGGCCAAAAACAGTGTCGTCGGATATGAAGCCTTCCTGATCGCCTATCCCGAATCAGTGTATAACCAGACGGCAGCCAACCGCATCAATGCGCTCAAAGCCAAAGAGAAGAGTGCCGCCGACGACAAAGGGGCGGTCACTTCCAAGAACCAGGAGCTGGAGAAGGTGGAAGCCGAACTCAAAGCGCAGCAAGAAACCCTCGCACGCCTGAAAGCGGAGCAGAAGGCACTGGTCGACGGTACAGCGGCCGCAGCGGAAGCTCCGCAATACATTGAACCGGCGGAGATGGTGGCGATCCCCGAAGGCGTTTTCCTGATGGGTGCCGAGCAGTTTGAAAACAGCAAACCCGTGCATATGGTGACGGTTAAAGCGGGGCTGAAAATGAGTGCCTATGAAGTCGGCAACAGAGCCTACAGCGCCTTTTTGAAGGCAACGGGGGCGAAGTACCGCAAGAAAAAACTGCTCAAAAACGAGAGTGCGGCGGTGGCGTACGTCAGCTGGGAAGAGGCCATGGCGTATGCCGAGTGGCTGAGCAAAATGTCGGGCAAGCATTACCGCCTGCCGACGGAAGCGGAGTGGGAGTACGCCGCCCGTGCCGGCAGCGATACGCTTTATGCCTGGGGTGACAGTGCCTCTAATGCCGCCCAGTATGGTTGGATGGCAACGAATGCCCACGGATTCGTGCACTCCCGCGGCCTGCTGCAGCCCAACGCCTTCGGTCTTTTCGATATGGCCGGGAATGTGGCCGAGTGGTGTCAGGACGGGGCGACCCCCGATTATAAAAGCGCCCCTTCCAAAGCGGAGAGTCTCGTTTCCGACAATGAGGCGATGAAGATCATCCGCGGGGGCTCCATCAAGAGCAGTGCAGAGGAACTCTCGCCCTCCTACCGCGATTCCAATATTCCCGCTTTCCGGAGCGAAACCGTCGGTTTCAGGCTCATCCTCGAGCCCTGAACGAGCTCCATGCCATCTCACAATTCTTGCTATCACTAAAAATAATATTTATAAATTTAAAATAATAAGTAAAATGTAATATATTATTTTCAGTAATAGTTTCTTCTTCCTTTAAGCTTGAAGAAGTGACAATGGGTGTTCACCAAAAATGGTTGAGTATGCCACACGAATTGTACAAGGAGGGAATCATGGGATTGTCACGCAGAGATCTGCTCAAACTTTCCGGTGCCGCCGCTGCCGCGATAGGGGCTGCGGGGTGCTCGCAGATGGGACTCGGGCCGGATGAAGAGGAGATGACGAATGTCGGGAGCGTCGGTGTCGGCACGGAAGCGGCGCTGCCGAAAACCGGTGCACCGCGGGTGGTCGTCGTCGGCGGGGGATGGTCCGGTCTGACGGTGGCCAAGTACGTTAAAAAGTATGCGCCGAACGCCGACGTCGTGCTGGTCGAACAGCGCGGCGAATTCATGTCCTGCCCGGTCAGCAACCTTTGGCTGGTCGAGGCGGTGGAGCTTGACTTCCTGATACACGATTACCTTCAGGCCGCTCGGGAAAACAATTACACCTTTTTCAACGCCACGGTCGTCGGGGTGGACAAGGCAAAGCGCACGGTCATGACGAGCGACGGCGATCTTACCTATGATTACCTCGTCCTTGCGCCCGGCATCGATTACGACTATTCGGGATGGACGAAGGACCCGGCGCTGGAACGTCGGCTCCGTACGGAGTACCCGGCGGGCTTCAAACCGGGTTCGGAGCACCTCACCCTGCGCAACAAAGTGCTTGATTTTGAAGAGGGCAACTTCATCCTGACGGTGCCCGGCGGAAACTACCGCTGCCTTCCCGCACCCTACGAACGGGCCTGTCTCATCGCAGATTATTTCAAAAAAGAGGGCATCGAAGGCAAGGTGGTCCTGATCGATGAAAATGACGATATCACGATCAAGGCAGAAGGGTTCCACTCGGCCTTTGAGAAGCTCTATAAGGACTACATCGAGTATCACCCAGGGACGAAGATCGCGACGTTCGATCTGGACAAAAAAGAGGTGATGACCGACTACGATGATGTTATCGCCTTTGAGGATGCCGCGTTTTATCCGCATGTACGCGGCGGTAAGATCCTGGAGGTCGCGGGGGTCGCGAAGGATAGTATCTTCAACAAGATGGAGGCCGATATCAACGTACTGACCTACGAGGTCAACGGCCATCCGGAGATCTACTGCGGGGGCGATGTCCGCCCGATGGGCTTCAGCAAGTCCGGCAATACCGCCAATACGGAAGGCGTCTACATCGCCAAACGGATCGCCGCCAAAATCAACGGGGAAGAGGAGACGCCGTGGGAATCGCCGCTGACAATCTGCTACTCGGCCGTTGCCAGCGATCCGGTCCTGGCCATTTCGATCAACGCCGGGTACGCTTATGATGCGAAGGCCAAACGCTTTACGTTTGCCAATGTCTACACCAACGAGACATGGGACGGGCGTGTCGGCATCAACAACGGTCGTGGCCTGATGGAGTGGGCCAAAGGCATGTACCGCGACATGTTCAACGCATAGGAGGCAAGGAATGGAACGCAGAAATTTTTTAAAGGTACTCAGTGCAACGGGTGCGGTGATCGCGATCAACCCTTCCACGATCGGGCAGACCCTGATGGCCAAGGACGGCGCCCTGTACAAACGTTACGCCAAGGTGCAGCTCGTTGATGGCAACGGCGCTCCTTTGAAGGCCGATGCGCTGAAAACGGGCGAGAATTATGTCTTTAACTATCCCTATGCCGGCACATCATGCCTGTTGGTCAACCTGCCGATGCCGACGGTGAAAGACGTTGAGCTGACCGACGAATTCGGGAACGAATACGTCTGGAAGGGCGGCGTCGGCAGCAAGGGAACGATTGTTGCCTACAGCGGGATCTGCCCGCACCAGTTGACGCACATTAACAAAAATGACAGTTTCATCACGTTCCGAAATCCCGGAGAGCGTTTTGCGGGGGATATCGTCTGCGACGGGCATACTTCCGTCTACGACGCGGAGCGCGGCTGCCGGGTTAAGGAGGGCAAGGCGCCGCAGCCGCTGGCGGCCATCGTGCTCGAAGTCGGCAGCGACAACACCCTCTGGGCGGTAGGCGTCCTGGGCAAAGACAAGTTCCACGAGTTTTTCGGCAGTTTCCGCCGCGAGCTCAAAGAACAGTTCGGAAGCAAACGCAAGGCAAAAGCCAAAGTGGCCGAACGTGCCGAAACCGTTCTGCTGAGCGACTATACCCGGGACATCGTCAAACTCTGAGCCCCTTCGCGCGGCAGGCTTTTCCGGGGCCTCTGCCGTTAATCTGCATTTTTAAGTCGTTGCTTACACAATCCCTGCTAATCTAACTGACGTAACTAAAAGAAGTAATAAACAAGATCGATTTATGCATTTTCACCGCAGAGGCAGTGGAATGTACGTTTTAAGGACAAGGTTTGAGTACCAAAAAAGAGCTTGAACTTGAGGGTGAACTGCTGCTCAAGGAGCCGGGACAATACAAAGTGATTTTGCTTAACGACGACTACACATCGATGGATTTCGTCGTCGAGGTTTTGATGAGTATTTTTCATAAAAATTATCAGGAAGCGGAGCAGATTATGCTCGATATCCACCGCCAGGACCGCGGTCTCTGCGGCGTCTATACCTATGAAGTGGCAGAGACCAAAGTGATGCAGGTTAGCCGCCTGGCCCGGGAGCATGGGTACCCGCTCAAGGCAACGATGGAGGAAGCGTGATGATCAGTGCCGAACTTAATGCCGTCTTTCAAAAAGCGCTGCTGTATGCCAAAGATCAGCGGCATGAATATCTGACGATCGAGCATGTCTTTTATGCCCTGCTCGGTTCAAAAGAGGGGATCGCCATCATCCGGGAGTGCGGCGGCGACGTCGCGGCGATGCGCGCGATGGTCAGCCGTTACCTCTCCATGACGATGGACCCCCTGCCCGAAGATGTGACTCAGGAGCCCTTCGAGACCGTTGCGCTTTCACGGATGATCGACCAGATGATCCGCCATATCCAGAGCGCGCAGAAGCAGCAGGCGGAAGTCGGTGACCTCGTGGCGGCGATTTACGAAGAGAAACACACCTACGCCTGCCAGGTACTGCTCGAGAGCGATATCAACCGCGTCGACGTTCTGGAGGTGATTTCGCACAAGGATGTGCAGCCGCAGTCCGTGTCGGACGCGGAGGAGAGCTACCTTGAGAAGTATACGGTGGAGCTGGTGGCGCAGGCGCGCGCCGGCCGCATCGACCCGGTCATAGGCCGGACCGATGAGATCGAGCGGGTCGTGCAGACGCTCTGCCGCCGGAAAAAGAATAACCCGCTCCTCGTGGGTGAACCCGGCGTCGGCAAGACGGCCATCGCCGAAGGCCTGGCGATTCGCATCGCCGACGGCGAGGTCCCCGAACTGCTCGAGGAGGCCCCCGTCTACGCCCTGGACCTCGGGGCGATGCTTGCCGGGACGAAGTACCGGGGCGACTTCGAAAAGCGCCTCAAAGGGGTTATTGATGAGGTGACGGCGCACAAGAACGCCATCATGTTTATTGACGAGATCCATACTCTTGTCGGCGCGGGTGCCGTCAACGGCGGCAGCATGGACGCCTCCAACCAGCTCAAACCGGCCCTGGCCTCAGGGGCGATGAAGTGTATGGGGGCGACGACCTATGCCGAGTACCGCAACGTTTTCGAGAAAGACCGCGCGCTGAGCCGACGCTTTGCGAAAATCGATGTGGATGAGCCGAGCCAGGCGGAGAGCGTCGAGATCCTCAAGGGACTCCGTCCGAAATATGAAAAGCACCACAAGCTGACCTACGAGGACAAGGCCCTTGAAGTGGCGGTGTCGCTGTCGAAGAAGTATATCTCCGACCGCTTCCTGCCCGATGTCGCTATCGATCTCATCGACGAGGCGGGGGCGTCGTTCCATCTGAAAAAACATGACCGCAACGTCGTCGAAGCCCTCGATATCGAAAACGTTATCGCGAAGATGACGGGGATCCCGACCTCGCAAGTGTGCGAAGACGATACGCTGCGGCTTGAACACCTGGAACGCGACCTGCGCAGCAGGGTGATCGGGCAGGATGCGGCGGTCGAAAAAGTCGCCCTGGCGATCAAGCGCAGCCGCGCCGGGCTTAACCCCGAAGAGCGGCCGATCGCGTCGTTCCTCTTTGCGGGGCCGACGGGCGTCGGCAAAACCGAACTGGCCAAGTCCCTGGCGGAGACGCTGGGGGTCCACTTCGAGCGTTTCGATATGAGCGAATATATGGAGAAACACGCGCTTTCGCGCCTGGTCGGTGCTCCTCCGGGCTATGTAGGCTACGAGCAGGGCGGGCTGCTGACAGAGGCAATCCGCAAGCACCCCTATACGGTTCTGTTGCTCGACGAGATCGAAAAAGCGCACCCGGAGCTGATCAACGTGCTGCTGCAGGTGATGGACAACGCAACGCTGACGGACAACAACGGCTACAAGGCGAACTTCAAGAATGTCATCTTGATCATGACCTCCAATGTCGGCGCGACGGAGCGCAGTGTCATGGGCTTCAATGCCGACAGCAGCCTGGCCCGCGGCGAGGCGCTCAAGGCCTTCTTTACGCCGGAGTTCCGTAACCGTCTCGACGCCGTCATCGAGTTCGCGCCGTTGGACTGCGATATCGTCGAGGGGATCGTCGACAAGTTCATCGGCGAGCTCAATACGCAGCTGGCGCCGAAGGGTATTACAATTACCCTGGGCGAAAAAGCCCGCGGCTACCTCGCGGAGATGGGTTACGACAAAGCGATGGGTGCCCGCCCGCTCGGCCGGATCATCCAGGAAAAGATCAAAGATCCCCTTACCAACGAAATGCTGTTTGGCCGTCTGAAGGCGGGCGGAACGGTCCACGTCGATTACAAAAACGAGATCGTTTTCACGTACGACGAACATGCGGAGGAAGAGGCGGCGGTGTGATTCCGCAGCAGATCCGATACGAACTGGCATTTCCCGACCCGAGGGACGCCGACGAATCCGGTATCGTCGCCTTCGGCGGCGACCTCTCGCCCTCGCGGCTGCTGCTGGCCTACCGCAGCGGCATTTTCCCCTGGTACAGCAAAGGCGATCCCATTTTGTGGTGGTCCCCCGATCCCCGGTTCATTCTCAATCTTGACGACTTCGTGCTGCGCCGCTCTTTGCGAAAGCGGCTGAAACATTTCGAGATCCGTTTCAATACGGCCTTCGGCGACGTGGTCCGCGCCTGTGCGACGACGCCGCGACCGGGCCAGGAGGGGAGCTGGATCCTTCCGGAGATGGTCGAGGCCTATGAGGTCCTTCACGCGATGGGTCATGCGCACTCCGTCGAGGCGTGGCAGGAGGGGCGGCTCGTCGGCGGGCTCTACGGGGTCGAGGTCGGCGGTATGTTCTGCGGCGAATCAATGTTCGCCCATGTCAGCGACGCCTCCAAGGCCGCGTTCGCCGCGCTCGTCGAACATCTGAAAGCCCGCGGTTTTGAAATGATCGATGCGCAGGTACCGACGGAGCACCTCAAGAGTCTGGGGGCGATCGAAGTGAACCGTGATTATTTTCTGTTGCGTCTTGAACAGTTACGTGATAAAGGTATAATGGGTTTCATGCAAGCATAAAAAGGAGCGGGCATGAAACGGCAAACGATCAAGGCAACGGTTCTGGCACTGCTGGGCGTCATGCTGCTTTCAGGATTCTGGAGCGGAAAGACGGCCGAGGAGAAGCGCCAGGAGGTGCAGAAGATGCGAACGGAGACGCTGGCGATGCTCTACAAAGAGGCGCCGGAAGCGAAAGCGATCATTAAAAAAGCGTACGGCTACGCGGTCTTCAGCAACATCGGGGTGAATATCATCCTCGTCTCCGCCGGCGGCGGTTCCGGCGTGGCGCACGACAACAAGACGGGCAAGGATACCTATATGAATATGGGGACCGTCGGCGTGGGCCTCGGTATCGGCATCAAGGACTTCCGCGGCGTTTTCCTGTTCGAAAACAAGGAGGTTTACGAGGGCTTCATCAACAAAGGGTGGGAAGCCAATGCCCAGGCGGATGCTGCGGCCAAAGCGGATGATAAAGGTGCGGCGTTCGGTGGGGCGATCACCGTGGCGCCCGGCATCCGCCTCTATCAGCTGACCAAGACGGGCCTGGCGCTGCAGGCGACGATCCAGGGCACGAAGTACTGGAAAGATGACGAGCTCAACGAATAGCCGCTGCTAATGGCGGTGATAAAGTGTGGGTTATTAGACCGCTTTAAGGAAACAATTCCTATACTGAACCATCATCAAACGATGAAGGAGTCACTATGAAAAGAGTACTTGTAAGTCTTGCTGCGGTTGCGGCACTCAGTTCGGCAGCATTCGCCGGTGTCAATAGCCAGACAGGCTGCGGTCTCGGCGCGATGATCATCAAAGATGACAGCTCCGCGTTGATGCTCGCCCTGCAGGCGACAACGAACGGAACCTCTGCTAACCAGACCTTCGGTATTACGTCCGGTACATCTGGCTGTAAGCGCATGCCGCTGGTGATGAACGACCGTGCGGCAGAATTCGTTGCATCCAACATGGATCAGCTCGCAAAAGAGGCGGCGATCGGTGGCGGCGAAAGCGTCGATACGCTCGCGGAACTGCTCAAAGTCGACGACAAAGCGGCTTTTGCAGCCTCCCTGCAGCAAAACTACAACAGCATCTACACGTCCGGCGACGTCAAGATGGCTGACGTTCTCGACAACATCGCAACCGTCGAGGGCTGAATCTGCTTTTACCGGGCCGGTTCCTCCGGCCCATCCTTCCATCTTCCCTAAAAGGGTTTTTTCTTGTACCGTTTCCTGATGATAGTGATGATATTGCCGTGTATACTGCAGGCAGACGTATTGGAAAACGCCCTTGATAAGGCGGCGGCGACGGGCCTGGCCCACAGCCGCTACTGGCACCTGCTGCTGCATATGCCCGGGGACGTCAGTGAAGTCGACGACCCGGCGTTTTTTCTCGCACCGGGCGGCAAAAGCGATGCGGAAGCCGAACTCAACGCTACGCTCACGGCGCTCTACGGCGAGACCCGTTTCGATGACAACGCGACGGGATGCCGTTTCCCCGCCCGCCGCGCCTGGCTGCAAAAGCAGCTGGGGCTCGAGGGGTTGTCGGAACTGCACTGCAACGCCTACGAGACGCTGGTGCGGAAGATGGATCCGCAGTCGGTGACGCTGGTCTTCTCCTCGGCGCATATCAACTCCCCGGCCTCCATGTTCGGTCATACCTTTTTGCGCATCGACTCCTCCTATGAGTCGAAGATGCTCTCCTACGCCATCAATTACGCTGCCGGTGCAGACCCCGACAAAGAGAACGGTGTCGTCTTCGCGGTCAAAGGGCTCTTCGGGGGCTACCCCGGTTTTTACTCCCTGCTGCCCTATTATGAGAAGCTCAAAGAGTACCGGGATACGGAACAGCGCGATGTCTGGGAGTATGATCTGGACCTCAACCATGATGAGGTGATGGCGATGATCCGCCATATCTGGGAGCTGAAGGGGGTGTACAACTGGTATTTCTTCTTCGACGAGAACTGTTCGTACAACATGCTCTGGCTGATGGAGATCGCCCGGCCGGACGTCGATGTGCGCGGCCATTTCGCCTATCACATCATCCCGATGGAGACCGTGCATGCCACCGAGGAGGAGAGGCTGGTACGGGCCAAGCACTACCGGCCGTCGAAACGGACGCTGCTGCTGGCCTATGAAAAGGTTCTGGACCGCCGGGGCGAAGCCGAAGCCATGGCCCTGGCCGACGGGACGCTTGCCCCCAGAGCAGTCTTGAACGACTCGGCGCGTGCCACGCAGATGAAACGCTACACCCTTGAAGCCGCATCGGAGCTTGCCGAGTACCGCTTGATGAAAGGGGAGGTGGACAAGGCGACCTATTCGGAGCGTTTCCACGCCATCCTCTCCGCCCGGGCGTCGCTGGGGAAGGGGGAGCAGCTGCCGGTGGCAACGCCCCGCAATCCCGACGAGGGGCACCGGGCGACCCGGGCGCGGCTGGGGACGGGATGGCGGGACGGCCACCCCTATCAGCAGCTCGGTATCCGCCCGGCCTATCACGACCTCGGCGACAGTGACATCGGATTCATGCCGGGAACGCAGATTGAGTTTTTGGACCTTCTGGCGCGCTATGACCAAGACGGTGCCGCGGTTGAGCAGGCGACCATCGTTTCCATTACGTCCCTCGCGCCGCAGAGCGCCTTTTTCAAACCCTTCTCCTGGCGGATGCACGCGGGGTGGGACCAGAACTTCGTGACACGGGAGACGGTTTTCAGTACGGCCGTGGGAGCGGGCGTCGCGGCGGGAGGCTCCTGGGGGTACGGGTATGCCCTGGCGGAGCCGGAACTGTTCGTGACGGACAAAGGGTACGGCGCGCTCAAAACGACCTTCGGGCTCCTTTTCGAAGTGGGGGGAGGTTCCAAGCTTGCCGCGGAAGGGGGGTACCGTTTCTATGCGGACGGGATGCGCCAGTGGACGGGACGGGTGGAACACACCGGCCGCCTCTCACAGAACAACGCCCTGAAACTTTCCTTCGACTACACGGATAAAACGGCGGGAGCGCAACGCAGTTTCACGGCTGAATTTGTCCACTATTATTAACGTGCGGGCCCCTCTAACAACCCTGTATGGTCTCAGCGCTGCAGAGAAAGTTATAATCAAGGCGGTGCTTTGAAGACGTGGCCGTAGCTAAGTCGAAAAGCGGCAACGATACCTCGGTGAGAAATGTGCGAAATGCACATTTTCAGCGAGTAAGGTTGCTAATCACCCAAACCTATGGCTTTTCTCTGCAGCGCCCTTTGGGAGGGCTTTTGAAGCACGATCTTTCCTCCGTTTTCTTCTTAACTTAGCTACGGCTAGACCTGCGCAGAAAACAAAGAAAATCTCACGCTTCAAAAACCCTCTGAGATCCATACAGGGTTGTTAGAGGTACCCATACTTTTATAGACACCGGTGCCGCTTTCGGTTATAATCAGTAGACTATATCAGAAAAGAAGAGAGACGATGTACATCCCGCAAATAGAGTTTTCCCTCTGGGCCGATTTCATTGAACGCGATTTTATCGATACGGGTCTGAAACGGCTTGTTGAACAGGGAATTGTCAACGGAGCGACGTCCAACCCCGCCATTTTTAAAAACGCTATTTTGACGTCGCCGGCGTACCAGATGCAGCTCGAGACGCTGCAGAATCATACCCCCAAGGCGAAGTACGAGGCCCTGGCGATCACGGATATCCAGAAAGCGGCGGATGCGCTGCGGCCGCTGTTCGATCAGGGCAATGACGGCTATGTCAGCATCGAGGTTGACCCCTATCTCTGCGACGATGCCGTCGGTACGATCGAGGAGGGACGCCGCCTTTTCAGAGAGATCAGCCGTCCCAATGTGATGATCAAAGTTCCCGCAACGGACGCGGGGTATGTCGCCATGGAGGCACTCGTCGGCGAAGGTGTCCCCGTCAACGCGACATTGATCTTCTCCAAGGCGCAGGCTTTGGCCTGTGCCAACTCCTTTGCCCGGGGACTGGAGAAGGGTGCCACGCAGGTCGATACGGTGATCAGTATTTTCGTCAGCCGCCTGGACCGCGCTATTGATGCGGCCCTGGAGTCCAAGGGGGTACAGCCTTCTTTGGCGGGAGTCTATAACGCCGCAGCGATCTATGAAGCGATCGAGGCGCTGGAGGTGCCGCGCTGCCGGGCGCTGTTTGCGTCGACCGGCGTCAAGGGAGGCGGCTTGCGCCCCTCCTACTACGTCGATGCGCTTTTGGCGGCGCACAGTGTCAACACCGCGCCGATCGAGACGATCGAGGCGTTCGTGGCCCATGGAGACAAAGAGGCGAAACTGCCCCTCGAAGCGGATCGGATCGAAGCGCACTTCGACGCCGTGGCAGCGGCCGGGGTCGATCTCGAAGCGGTCTGCGCCCAACTGATGGCCGAGGGCCTCGAAGCATTCAAAACGGCGTTTGCCGAAATCCTGGCGGAATTGGAGTAATTTATGAGTACAAATCAAGTCGATACCGATATCAATATTGAGAACCTGACCTTTGAAACGCTGCGGCGGGTGCGCGGTTACCTGAAGCGGATGATGGATGCCGGGGGGTCTGACCTTCACCTCAAGGCCAACTCCGTCGTGCGTGCCCGTATCAACGGCGACATTACGCCGCTCAGCGGCGAGATCTTCAAGAAAGAGGAGGCACTCACCTTCGCCAAGGAGCTTCTGCGGACCCGCTTCGCCGAGTTCGTCCGGCAAAAAGAGCTCGACCTTGTCTACTCTTTCGATGAGAATACCCGTTTCCGTGTCAACATCTTTTTCCAGATGGACGGGGTCTCCGCGGTCTTCCGTGTCATTCCCGTCAAGATCGTTTCCATCGATGATCTCGGGCTGCCGAAGGTCGTACACAAATTCGCCCATACCGAGCGTGGCCTGGTCCTGGTCACCGGGGTCACCGGTTCGGGTAAGTCGACGACGCTTGCAGCGATTATCAACGAGATCAACTGGTCGCTGCGCAAGCACATCGTCACGATCGAGGATCCGATCGAATTCGTCCACAAGGACCGCAAATGCATCGTCAACCAGCGCAGCGTCGGTCAGGATACGAAGAGCTTCGCCAACGCCCTGCGCGCCGTACTGCGTGAAGACCCGGACATTATCCTCGTCGGGGAGATGCGGGATATCGAGACGGTCGAGACGGCGCTGCACGCGGCGGATTCGGGGCACCTTGTCTTCTCCACCCTGCACACCCTGGATGCGAAGGAGACCATCAACCGTGTTATCTCCATCTTCCCGACCGGCGAGCAGAACCGTGTCCGTATGACACTCGCGGCGGTATTGGAAGGGGTCATCTCCCAGCGCCTTATTCCCACCGTCGACGGCAAACGGACGGCGGCACTCGAGATCCTCGTCAATACGCCCTATATCGCGCAGCTCATTATGGAAGACCGTGATAGCGAGATCCGTGACGCCATCGAGGAGGGGAAGGATATCTACGGCTCTCAGAGTTTCGACCAGGGGATCCTGGACCTCTGGAACGCCAAGCGGATCTCGACGGAGCAGGCGTTCAAATATGCGACGTCGCCGGCAGACCTCAAGCTCCGGATGGAGGGGCTCACCAGCCGCGTCACCGCGAAAGACGGCAGTACGCAGCAGTCCAGAGGAGAGGATGACGATAAGCCGCGCTTCAGCGAAGACGAGATCTTCCAGCTCAAGAGCGAGTAGAAGCTCTTTAGCTGTTTTTAAAGAATATTTAAGTATTATTCCGTCCTATTTTATTACAAGGACACACCTATGTTGGAAGGTATTGTTAGAGAGAGTACCGGTAAAAGCGCAACAAAAGCGTTCCGCCGCGATGGTTATCTGATTGCCAACATTTACGGAAAGGGGCTTGAAAACGTTCACGCCGCTTTCAAGATGAATGAGTTCATCCGTACAGTTCGCAACAAAAACACCCTGGCGTTTCCGGTAAAAGTTGGTGATCAGGAGATGAACGTTGTCGTTCAGGCGTATGAGTCTCATCCGGTGTCCGGTAACCTGCTGCACGTTGACCTGATGGTCGCGCAGCCGGGTGTCGTTACCCACTACAACGTTCCGGTTAAAACGGAAGGTTCTCCGGTTGGTCTGAAGAACAAAGGGATGCTTTACATCGCGAAGAAGCGTCTGCGCGTCAAAGGTGCGATCGATCAGATCCCGGATACGATCACTGTTAACGTCGCTCCGCTCGACCTCGGTGACTCCATTCTGATCCGCGACCTGGAGAAATCCGAAGCGTTTACATTCACAGACGCTGACCGCGTTTCCGTTCTCTCCATCATCAAAGCGAAGTAATTTTGCTGATCGTCGGACTGGGTAATCCGGGTTCGGCGTATGAGAAGACCCGGCACAACGTCGGGTTCATGGTCATTGATGCGCTTTTAAAGCGCCATCAATGCGATGCCGTCAAAAAAGCCGTCTTTGAAGGCGACCTCTATAAATTTTCCTCCCATTTTTTACTCAAACCGCTCACTTTTATGAACCTTTCGGGCCGTTCTATCGGCAACGTCAAACGTTTTTACAAGATCGATGAGGTCATCGTCATCCATGACGACCTGGACCTGCCCTTCGGGACGCTGCGCTTCAAGCGCGGGGGCGGGCATGGGGGGCATAACGGCCTTAAATCGACCGACACGGCGATTTCACCCGATTATGTCCGGGTGCGGATGGGCATAGGCCACCCCGGGGAGCGCAACCGTGTCGCAGATTATGTCCTGAGCGCCTTTACGCCGCAGGAGGCCGAATGCCTCCCCGAGTGGATCGAGCGGGCCGCAGACGCGGTGGAGGCATTGACGCGTATGGGCATGGACGAGGTCGCCTCTAAGTACACCGTCAAAAAAACTCCGTTACAATAACCGATATTTTTCAGGGGCCTGCGATGTTGATGTTCCGGTATATCGCCTATCACTACCTCAAGTACATCGCCGTCATCCTCTTTGCCCTTGTCTTTTTCATGGTCGGGTTTGACTACATGGAGAGTGCGGACAAGCTGCAGTCGGCCAACCTTATCGTCATCTACCTCACGTACAAAACGTTTTTCGCCGTCGATATGCTGCTGCCGCTCTCCTTGGTCTTCGCAATGATCGCGACGAAGATTTTCCTGATCCGTTCCAACGCCCTGGTGGCGATCTATGCGCTGGGGTACAACAAAACCGACGTCATCAAGCCCTTCGTCGGCGTTGCCGTGGCGATCATGACCCTCTATATCGCCCTGCATGCGACCTCGTTTGCCCGGGCGGACGAGTACGCGAACAATATCCGCCGTTCCGCGCAGTACCTGCAGCCGACCAGCAACCTCTTTTTCACGTTCAAAGACCGCTACGTCTATTTCGGGAAGCTCTACCCGCTCCAGGAACGGGCCGAGGACATCCGCATCTTTACCCATGAAAACGGTGCTTTGCAGCAGGTGCTCTCCGCCGAGGGGGCCTATTACGCCGACGAGCACTGGCACCTCAACCACGCCGTGTCGCTCCAGAAGCCCAAAACGCTGAGCCTGGAGGGGGATGGGATCACCGTCACGCAGCTGCAGGACCTGACCCTGCTCGAGGGGTTCCGTCCGAAGATCCTCGACCAGGTATACGAGGGGAAGGTGAACTACACCATTCTTGATGCGATCGACGCCCTGATGCTGCTGGGGAGCGAGAATCTCAATGTCGACAAGATCAAAAGCGCGCTCTATCGTATTTTCATCACGCCGCTCTTCGTGCCGAGCCTGATCATTTTGATCTTCTTTTTCGTCCCGATCAGCCCCCGGTTTCTCAACATCACGCTGTTCAGTTTCGTCGCGATCTTGGCGACGATGATGACCTGGTCGTTTCTCTTTATGCTCACCGAGCTCTCCAACAACAAGACGATCCCCAGCGAGGTGGGCATCGTCCTGCCGGTCCTGGCGCTTTTCACGGCGGCGCTGATCCTCTGGTACCGCAACCGCGGGCACGGTGTCGACGCGCACTCCTAACGCCCCCTTTAGCCCTTTTTCGCTATTATCGCGCAAGAATTTTCCCGGGCATCCCACGACGCTAGAACGTTTCCGATGCCCCGAAAGAAGGAAGCATGTCAATGGACTTCAACGCCCTGGCAGAGACATACGGTACGCCGCTTTACGTGTACGATTTCGATGCGATGCGTGCGCAGTACGAGACGCTGAAAGAGGCGTTCCGCGGGCGCAAATCCCTTATCTCCTACGCCGTCAAGGCCAATTCGAACCTCAGCGTCGTCAAGCAGTTCGCCGACCTCGGCGCCGGCGCAGACTGCGTCTCCATCGGCGAAGTGCGCCGCGCGATGATGGCGGGCGTTCCGAAATACAAGGTGATCTTCAGCGGGGTCGGCAAACGTGACGACGAGATCCGCGAGGCGATCGAGCGGGATATCCTCTACATCAACCTCGAGAGCGAGGCGGAGCTGGGACGTGTCGAGATGATCGCACAGGAGCTGGGGCAGGTCGCCCGTATCAGCATCCGCGTCAACCCGAACATCGACCCCAAGACCCACCCCTACATCTCCACGGGCCTGCACGACAACAAGTTCGGCGTCGAGATCGACGCGGCCAAGCGGATGTATATCCGGGCCAACGCTTCGGAGTGGCTGGAGCCCGTGGGGATCCATTTCCACATCGGCAGCCAGCTCACCGAGCTCGACCCGATCCGCGAAGCGAGCGAGATCGTCGCCGACCTCGTGCGTTCGCTCAAAGCGGCCATCGGCATCGAGCTGAAGTTCTTCGATATCGGCGGCGGGCTCGGCATCCGCTACAAGGACGAAACGACGATCACACCGTACGACTACGCCCAGGCGGTCCTCTCCACCCTGACGGGGATGGACATCACCGTCGTCTGCGAACCGGGCCGTTTCATGACGGCCAACGCCGGCTACTTCCTGACACGGGTGCTCTACGAGAAGCAAAACGGCGCGAAACGCTTTGTCGTCGTCGACGGGGCGATGAACGACCTGATCCGCCCGAGCCTCTACAGCGCCTACCACCGCATCGCCCCCGCCACGGCGCATGAAGGCGACGAGACGCCGGCGGACATCGTCGGTCCCGTCTGCGAGAGCGGGGATTTCCTCGCCAAGGAGTATCCGCTGCCGCCGATGGCGCACAACGACCTGCTTGTCGTCCACAGCGCCGGGGCATACGGCTTCGGTATGGGCAGCAACTACAATACCCGCGGCCGTGCGGCGGAAGTCGCAGTCGAAGCGGGCGCAGACCGTCTGATCCGGGACCGGGAGTCCTTCGAGGACCTGGTCGCGCCGGAGCTGAAATACCTCGGTTGAAACCATGTATTTCATCGACGTTCAGGGGACCCTGATCGATGATCGGGGCCAGCAGCCCATTCCCGGGGCCGTCGCCTTTATCGACGCTCTCAACCGCGATGCCGTTCCCTACCTTGTCGTTACCAACAACACCAAACGCGCCAGCAGCGACTTCCTGGCCTACCTCCAATCCCTCGGTTTCGCCATTCCCCGGACCCACTATCTCGACGCCCTGATGCTGCTGGAGCGGGAAGTCCCAAAACAGGGGGTGGCCGCCTACGGCAGCGAGACCTTCCTGGCGCAGCTCGATGCCCTTGGGTATGTGCGGGAGCATGAAAAGCCGCAAACCCTGCTGCTCTCCGTCCGTGCCGATTACGGCGCGGAGGAGTTTGCGCAGATGATCACCTTCCTGATGCAGGGCGCACGGCTGGTTGGCATGCACGATACGACGCTCTACGCGACGCAGCAGCGGCGCTTCCCAGGGGTGGGGGCGCTGCTGCGGATGCTTTCCTACGCGGCTTCCGTCCCTTTTACCGTCGTTGGAAAACCCTCGGACGCTTTTTACGGCGAAGCACTGCGTCTGCTGCGCCTGCAGCGCCCGGAAGCGGCCTTTGAGAGTGTGACGATGGTCAGCGACGACTACGCGGGGGACCTGACCGGTGCCGCGGCGCTGGGCATGCGCACGGCCCTGGTCCTCAGCGGCAAAGTGCGCCCTGAAGACGCGCTCACAGCGCGGTTGCGCAGGGAAGAATCGGGGAGGGTGGTGTATAATGACATTACTGAGATTCCGCCCGGAAAGAGTGTGATGTGAAAAGCGAAGCGATAAAAGCGTTGGACAGCCTCGAAGCGTGCCGCGACGCCATTGATGCCATCGATACGGAGCTGCTGGCCCTGATCAATGAGCGCATGGCCGTGGTGGAACGCGTCGGGGAGATCAAAAACAAGAGCGGGGCCCCGATCTACCGCCCCGAACGGGAAAAGGCGATCCTGCAGCGTCTTGAGACGCTCAACACCGAGCAGCACGGACTGCTCAACGCCGGTGCCATCGAGGCGATCTTCCTGGAGATCTTCGCGGTGGCACGCAACCTGGAACTGCCCGAACGCATCGTCTACCTCGGTCCCGAGGGGACCTTCA
The DNA here is from genome assembly GCF_039645955.1 of Thiomicrolovo immobilis. GTDB lineage: Bacteria > Campylobacterota > Campylobacteria > Campylobacterales > Sulfurimonadaceae > Thiomicrolovo > Thiomicrolovo diazotrophicus. The sequence goes on along the minus strand of NZ_CP147916.1, from coordinate 2,121,238 downwards.
CCCACCAGGCCGCGGAGAGCCGTTTCGGCGCCATGAGCGAATACCTCCCGATGAGTACGATCGCGGGGGTTTTCAAGGCGCTTGAGAGCGGCCGCGCGAAGTTCGGCGTCGTCCCGATCGAGAGCCGTCAGGACGGTGCCGTCGGGGAGACCCTCGACCTGCTGGCGACGAGCCCGATGAAGATCGTCGCGGAGCTTTACATGCCGATCCACATGACCTTTTCGACCAAAGCGGCGCATCTGGACGGCATCAAACGGATCTACTCCAAGGATAAGGGATTCGGGCAGTGCCGGAACTTCCTCAACGAGCACGGGCTGCTCAACGTACAGCAGATCCCCGTGGAGTCGACGGCAAAAGCGGCAATTCTGGCTTCGGAAGATCCGGAAGCCGCGGCGATCTGCAGCCATATCGCCGCCAAACTCTACGGCGTGCCGATGATGTTCGAGAACATCGAGGATGTCCATGACAACACGACGCGGTTCATCATCCTCAGCGATTTCAAGAACGCGCCGAGCGGGCAGGACAAGACCTCCATTCTCGCCAAGCTGAAAAAGACGACCCGCGCCGGGGTCCTCGTGCATTTCCTGCATGATTTCGACAAGGCGAAGATCAACCTCAGTAAGATCGAGAGCCGCCCTGCGAAGAGCCAGGAGGGGTTCGGGTACTGGTTCTTTATCGATTTCTACGGCCATATCGATGATAAAAACGTACAGAAGATACTGAAAAAACATACCGATGAAGTGACGTGGCTGGGAAGCTACGTCGAAGGGGAACAATGACTTTCAATCAGACACTGGATGCCATCAGGGTGTATGAGGCGGGCAAGCCGATCGAGCTTGTCGTGCGCGAGTTCGGGATCGAGCCCAAGGACATTATCAAGCTCGCCAGCAACGAGAACCCTTTCGGGTGCTCACCGAAGGTACAAGAAGCGGTCAGCGCGATCGTTTCCAAGATGGCCCTCTACCCGGACGACTCCATGTACAAGCTCAAGGACGGTCTGGCCAAACGTTTCGGCATCGACCCGCATGAAGTGGTCATCGGTGCCGGTTCGGACCAGGTGATCGAGTTCGCGGTGCACGCCAAGGCGGGGCCGGGCAAGAAGATCCTCATCAACAGCATCACCTTTGCGATGTACGAGATCTACGCCCACCACGTGGGCGCGGAGGTGATCCGCACGGCATCACGCGCGCATGATCTCGACGAGTTCTATGCCCTCTACCTGGAACATAAACCCTCCATCATCTTCCTCTGCACGCCGAACAATCCGACCGGTGACAGCGCCGACGCGGCGGACGTGAAAGCGTTTCTCTCCAAGATCGACAGGGAGACGCTCGTCATCGTCGACGGCGCCTACATGGAGTACGCCCGCTACAAGGATTCCGCCAAGGCCCTGGAGCCCAAAGAGCTCATCGAAGCGTATGACAATGTGCTCTACCTGGGCACCTTCTCGAAAGCGTACGGACTCGGGGGAATGCGGGTCGGGTACGGCATTGCGCAGCGCGATATCATTACCGCGCTCTACAAGCTCCGCCCGCCTTTTAACATCACGACCCTCTCCCTCGAAGCCGCCTCCGCGGCCCTGGAGGATGAAGCGTTCGTGCAGAGGTGCATCGCGAAGAACTTCGAGGAGATGGACCGTTACGAGGCCTTCGCCGAAGCGCACGGCATCCGGGCGATCGAGAGCTATACGAACTTCGTCACCCTCTGTCTGAAGGAGGGGACGAGCTCCACGGAGGTCGCCGACGCCCTGCTGCGTCAGGGGATGATCGTACGCAACCTGGCCGGGTACGGCCTCAACGCGATCCGTGTGACCGTCGGCAAGCCCGAAGAGAACGACCGCTTTTTCGCCCTGGCCGCGGAGTTGGTCTGACCGGAGGGCGGGATGAAGGGCGCGGAAGGTTTTTCATCGCTCCCGAAAACCGCCGTCTTGTTCGCGCTTCTGCTGTGCGGATCTCTCCTGATAGGAGGGATGCTTTACCGCACCTTTATCCATACGGAGATCGCCATCGGTTCCATCGCGGACCCGGTCGGAACGGCACGGTTGATCGAACGGCTGGAGCTGCTTGACGCCGATTACCGCGTTCAGAAGGACGGCAGCATCCTCGTGGATGAAAGCGATGCGGCACGTCTTCAGCGCCAGGGGCTCTCATTGGGGGAGGCCCGGCCGCAGCCCGACCGGGCGGCGCAGGGAGGCATGATGCTTCTGCTGTTTCTGACGGCGGGGACGCTGGCACTGGTGTCGCGTCGGCTCGCTGTGCTGCTAAGGGGCTCGATCACGACACCCATGGCAGCTGCAGCGGACACTGAAACACGGCCGGCACCGGAACCCGTGCCGACTGCCCGTGCCGCCTTCGGAGCGGCGCGGCTGTTCGAGGGGGAACATCCCCAGACCGTCGCGGTCTACCTTCTCGGGCTGGCGACGGCGGAAGCCGCCGCAGCCATGGAGGCGATGGGTGCCCATGAACGCGACCGGGTCTGGGAACGGATGGCGTTCAGCGGAAGCTGTGACGAGGGGCTTCGCATGCGGGTGGCGGAGCTCTTTGCCGCGAAGGCGAAGGCGCTGCAAAAAAGGGTGCGGCCCGCGGAGACAACGGTGAAGATGCTCGCGATCTACCGGAGCCTCTCTCCGGGGACGCGCACGGCACTGCTGAACGCATTGCGCCGTGGGCACCCCCACGAGGGGCTGATCACATTACTTGAAGCTGAAGCCGCGAATACGCACCGGGGCGGAGAAGGTTGATAATAGCCCCTTTTCGCTAATATGCTTCACCTTTTTCCCCCTTTTTCAGGGAGAGGCCATTGTACGAGGATAGGATGAATCAAAAACCATTGCACGATTATGAAGCGCTTGAGGCACAGTGCCGCGCGATCCGGGAACGGATCCTGGACGTGGTCAGTACCAACGGCGGGCACCTGAGCTCCACCCTGGGGGCGACCGAGCTGATCGTGGCGATGCATGCGGTGTTTGATTCATCCAAAGACCCCTTTATTTTCGATGTCTCCCATCAGGCCTACGCCCATAAGCTGCTGACGGGGCGTTGGGAGGAGTTTGCCACCCTGCGCCAGTTCGACGGCCTCAGCGGCTACACGAAGCCCAAGGAGAGCGAGCACGACTACTATGTCGCGGGACACTCCTCCACCTCCATCTCCCTCGGCGTCGGCGCGGCGAAGGCGATCGCGCTCAAGCAGGAGCAGCACGAGCGGATTCCCGTCGTGATGATCGGCGACGGGGCGCTGAGCGCGGGGATGGCCTACGAGGCGCTCAACGAACTGGGCGAGCGCGAGTACCCGATGGTGATCATTCTTAACGATAACGAGATGAGCATCGCCAAGCCGATCGGGGCCGTGAGCCGCATGCTCAGCTCCGCCATGGCGAGCCCGCTCTACCAGAAGATCAAACGCGGCACGGAGACCTTCGTGGACCATTTCGGCGAAGGGGCGCACTACCTGGCCAAGCGCTTTGAAGAGTCGTTCAAGCTGATCACGCCGGGCATCATTTTCGAGGAGATGGGCATAGAGTATATCGGCCCCGTCGACGGTCACGATATCAAGCGTCTTGTCGAGACCTTCGAGACGGCCCGTGCAATGGGCAAACCGGTGATCATCCATGCACAGACCGTCAAAGGCAAAGGGTACAAGATCGCCGAGGGTCAGCACGAGCAGTGGCACGGTGTCGGTCCTTTTGATATTGACAGCGGCATCTCGCGGAAGAAAAGCGGGGGAAGCAAGAGTGCGACACAGATCTACACCGAGGCACTGATGCATCAGGCCGACCGTGATGAGAAGGTCGTCGGCGTCACGGCGGCGATGCCGAGCGGCACCGGCCTGACGCCCCTGCTCGAGAAGTATCCCGACCGTTTCTGGGACGTGGCGATTGCCGAGCAGCACGCGGTGACGTCGATGGGCGCATTGGCCAAAGAGGGGTTCAAGCCCTTCTGTACGATCTACTCCACCTTTTTACAGCGCGGGTACGACCAGGTGATCCACGACGTCTGCCTGATGGACCTCCCGGTCGTGTTCGCGATGGACCGTGCGGGGATCGTCGGCGAAGACGGCGAGACGCACCAGGGCGCCTTTGATATCAGTTTCCTGCGTGCGATCCCGAACATGACGCTCTGCGCGCCGCGGGACGAAAAGTCGATGCATCAGGCCGTGGCTTTCGCGGCGGCCTTTGACCGCCCGCTGGGTCTGCGCTACCCCCGGGGCGCATTTTTGGAGGCGGAGCTGCCGGAATCGGCGCCCTTCGAATACGGCAAGGCGGAGCTGCTGATTGAAGCGCAGAGCGATCTGTTGCTGATCGGGTACGGTAACGGGGTCGGCCGCGCGGCGCAGACCCTCTTACAGCTCGGGATGCCTGCGGCCCTGCTGGACCTGCGCTTCGCCAAGCCCCTCGATGCGGAATTGCTCAGGATGCTCTCGGCCCGACACAAGCGCTGGTACGTCTTCAGCGATTCTGCCGCCGCGGGCGGCGTGGGAAGCGCCCTGCTGGAGTGGCTTGCCGCGGAAGAGATCGGAGATGTTCATCTGCAAAGCTTCGAATACGCAGACGCCTTCATCACCCACGGCGCGACGCTCAAAGTGGAAGCGTCCTTGGGGCTGCGCCCCGAACAGCTTGCGGAGCGGATCCGCAAAACCCTTCAGGAAGCGTAAGGCCTCTTAGAAAGCAAGCTCCATCAGCAGCGGTTGCTGCGTCCCCTTGGTTTTCAGATAGAGCAGGTGGGATTTTATCGTGCGGGCTCCCCCATCCAGTGCTGCTGTAGACCCCTCTGTCCCCGCGGCGGCAGCCGCAGAATCGCCCGCTGCGGTGGTGCTATTCTGATCCTGCGTCTCTTTCACTTTCCCTGTATAGATATTAAAGTCGGTCACATCGCTGTCGATGACGTTGATGTGGATGCGTTCCCTGTCATCGTAGGGTACGGGCAGGGTAATGGGAAAGGCGGCTTCCAGGCGCACAAGCTGCAGGGTCTCCGCATGGACGAAGTAGGTCACATACGGCGCGGCAATGCCGTAGAGGGAGTTCTTCGTCTGCAACTGCAGCACCTGGTAGTGCTTGTCGTTGGTGGAGAGTACGCCGAAGGCGTAGGACTCGACGCAGTCGCGGTAGAGCAGGGTAAACTGTTTGAGCCGTTTGGCCTCCGCATCGGCATGGCGCTGCATGGTCTGATTGCTGGCGCGGCTTCCCCCAAGGGCCCCGTAGAGGAAAAGGGCCAGCATGGCGATCAGGACGACGGAGATCAGCAGTTCCATCAGGGTAAAGGCGGTGCGTTTCATTGGGAGATGGGCCTGATGGTGAGCATGGAACCGTGCCGGCGTTCGGCACTGAGTGTCACCTGGATAAGTTCGAACTGGATCGGCGGCACAGCACCGGCGGCCTCGATGTCCCTGGCATCGAACTCCTCGCCCGATCCTGTACCTTCGGTCAGTGTCCCGGTATCGAATGAGATGGTATCGACCAGGGTTTCCGTGTAGCGGAACTGCTGGGATTTCAGGTAGGCACGCAGATCGTCGTTCGCGATGGTGTAGCTGTCGCGCAGCAGGTCATACAACGCCTTATCACTGCGGTGGAAGCGTTTGTCGGCATGCAGGGCTGCGACGGCGAGATCTTCGGTCATGCGTGAGGTCTGTTCGAGCTGGCCGAGGAAGAAGAGGTTTGAACTGTTCATTTTCAGCAGGGCTGCCCCCGCGATCGCCGCAATCGCGACGGCGGCCAGCACTTCGACGAGGGTGAAGGCGGGACGCATCAGGCGTCCTTGACCCCGACGCGGATGATCTCGTGCAGGGACGTCGTTCCGTTCAGCAGCAGGGTTTTGAGCTGGCTGGAGAGGGGGGTCATCCCCAGGGCGATCGCCTTGGCCCGGAGGTCGTGGTCGTTGACCCGGTCCTTGAGCATCGCGACGAGTTCATCGGTCATTTCGAAGAACTCCCCGATCGCCTGGCGGCCAGCGTACCCCGTGTAGTTGCACGCTTTGCACCCCTGCTCCTCGAAGACAACGGCTCCTTGGGGCAGGTCGAGCTCTTCGGCATACTCGTCGGCGAGGACGCACTGCTGTTTGCACTCGGGGCAGAGTTTGCGCACGAGGCGCTGGGCGAGGACCCCCAGCAGCGAAGAGCTGATGAGGAACTGTTCTATGCCCATATCGACGAGACGGGTAATGGAGGCGGTGGCGTTGTTGGTGTGCAGCGTCGAGAAGACCAGGTGGCCGGTCAGTGCGGCCTGGATGGCGATCTCGGCCGTTTCGCTGTCGCGGATCTCCCCGACCATGACGACATCGGGGTCCTGGCGCAGGATGGAGCGCAGTCCTGAGGCGAAGGTAAGGCCCGCTTTGGCGTTGGTCTGGACCTGGTTGATGTTGTCGGCCTTGTACTCGACGGGGTCTTCGACGGTGATGATGTTGATATCGGGGGTCGCGACCTGTTGCAAAAAGGCGTGCAGCGTCGTCGACTTCCCGCTCCCCGTCGGTCCCGTGACAAGGATGATGCCGTGGGAGTGCTTGAGCATCTCGTCAAGCTGCCGTGTCAGTGCGTGGTCGAAGCCGAGCCCCTCGAGATGGGGGATATCCTCGGATTGCATCAGCATCCGCATAACGACCCGCTCGCCGTAGTAGGTCGGCAGGACGGAGACCCGGACATCGAGGGTCTTCCCTGCGATCTTGACGTGGGTACGGCCGTCCTGGGGGACACGTTTCTCGGCGATGTCGAGGTTGGAGATGACTTTGATACGGCTGATGATCAGGTTGGCGACCCGTTTCTCGATGTCGGCGTGCTTGACGAGGGCCCCATCCACGCGGAAGCGCACCTCTCCTTTGTATTCGTGTACCTCGACGTGGATATCCGAGGCGCGCTGTTTGACGGCCTGATAGAAGAGGGCGTTGACGAATTTGATGACGGGCGCGGACTCTTCGCTGGTCAGCAGGTCCGAGGAGGTGTGCAGGAAGTCCGAAAGCGACATCTCCTCCTCTTCGATCTCCTCCTGCTCCTGTTCGATCCCGCTGAGCTCGGAGTCGGTCCGGATCTCGAGGAACTTGTTGTAGAGGCGGTCGAAGGAGTCGGCATCGACGATGACGAGGGGGAGGTCTAGGTCGAACTTGGCCAGGAAATCGAAGGATTGGGAGAGGTGTGCCCGCCCGAGAACGATATGGACCTCGCCGTCGATCTCACTGAAGAGCACGTAGCTGCGCAGGCTGAGGTTCAGGTCGACGGACTCAAGCGGGTGGGGTTTGAGGTCGACCCCTTCGAGTTCGGGTATGTTCAGCATGGTTATCGCTTGGCCGGCGTGATGACGGAGAGGGCACTGTCGGACGCGGATGTCTGGGAAGCATCGTTCGTGTTGCTGTCGGAGGCATCCTTATCGAGCTCTTCTTTGCGCTCTTCGAGTTTCTGCTCAATCAGTTTCTCATATTCGTCCTGGATACCGTCAAGTTCCTGGAGCAGTTTGCGTATCTTCGTCATCTCGTCACTGTTGCGGACGATAAACGGCGTCAGGACGATGACGAGGTTGATCTTCTCGTGCGTACTGTATCGCCAGTCGAAGAGGCCGCCGATGAGCGGGATGTCGCGCAGGTAGGGGATCCCCTGCGCTTCGTCGCGGTTCTTGTCGTAGATAAGCCCCCCGATGATGACGCTTTCGCCGTTGCCGACAATGGCGGTGGTGACGACTTCGCGCTTGGTCGTGCTCGGAAGCCCCGCGACGGAGCTGTTGAGAATGTCCTCAAGCTTGGCCGTCGTGATCAGGGTCACCTTGTTCCCCTGGGAGAGGCGCGGCTTGATCTTGAGGGTCAGACCGATATCTTCGCGGGTGTAGGTGTTGCGCGCGACGGAGGTGGTGTCGGCGGCCTGGGCGGTGGAGGTGACGATGGGCTCCGTGCGCCCGACGTAGATGGAGGACTCCTGGTTGTTCACACAGAGCAGGGTCGGCTGCGACAGGGTGTTCGCCGCGCCGTTGCTGGCAAGGAAGTCGATCGTGGCGCCGAAGGCGATTCCCGAGTCGAAGGTGGCGCTGCTGAGATTGATCAGCCCGCCGCCGTCGAAGGCGATGGCCGCGCCGCCGAGGTCGGCGGCGAAGGTGAAGAGGCCGGCATCGGTGACGGCCCCGCCAGCGAGACCGTATTTGACACCGATACTGTCGGCCATGTTTTGGTTGATCTCGATGATACGGGCTTTGACGAAGACCTGCGGCTTTTCGACATCGAGGACTTTGATCATGGCACGGATATCGTTGATGTCGGATTCCAGCCCGGAGACGACGAGGGCATTAAGTTCGTCATAGACGCTCACCGTCGGCTTGTCGGCCTCTTTGGCATACTTTTTCTTGTCCAGTACCGCCTGCAGGGAAGCAACGACGTTCTTGGCTTCGCTGTTCTCGAGGGGGATGATCGTCAGACGCTGATTGGTCGAGTCGTCTTTTTCATCGAGGCGGCTGATGAGCGGGGTCAGCTTGTCGATGTTTTCCTGGGTCGCGAGAATAATAATGGCGTTGGTGGCGTCGTCGCTGAGGATCTCCACCTTGTTGTTCTCGACTTTCTGGTTGATGATCGCTTTGGCGATCTTGGTGATGGAGGCGGCCAGGCGGCTCGCTTTGGCACTGGAGAGCGGGATAAATTCGGCGCGGACGTCTTTGGCCTGATCCCGGTCGATCTTTTTGACGATCGTTTCGATGACGCCGATATTGCCCGGAGTGTCGCTGACGATCATCATGTTGTTCTCTTTGATCGTCAGCAGTTTGCCGGCCGGGGAGAGGAACTGGCGGACCTTTGCCGCGATCACGTCGATGTTCTCGTTTTTGGCGGAGATAAAGCGCGTCTGCATCAGCGCCGAACCGCTGCGGGCATTAATCGGCAGGTTCTCCTTGACGGCAACGTTCTGGCGGACGATTTTCAGGTAGCTGCCCTCCTGCACCATGGTGAAGCCCTTGCTGTTCAGGACGGAGAGCAGAATCGTAAAGAGTTCGTCTTTGTAGATGGGGGTGGAGGAGACGAAGTTGACGGTGCCGGGGATCGGCTTGTCCAGCAGGATATTCTTGCCGTTGGCTTTGCCGACCATCTTGATCAGCTCCTCGATCTTGATGTCCTGGAGCTTCAGATTGACCTGTTCGCGTGCGGCTGCGGCAGTGCCGAATGCCAGGGCCCCCGCGATGAGCAGGGTGAGGAGTTTAGTCGTAAATTGCATAGTCAAGCTGCCTTTCTGTGTTGTTTCGCTGGATATCCAGAGTCAGGTTGTCGATCTGGTCCATGTTCTTGTAGAGCTTTAGCACCTCTGCCACGGAGGTGAGGGGTTTGCCGTTGATGCCGGTAATGATGTCGTGCTCCTGTAGTCCCATTTTAGCAAAGATCGAATCCTTTTTGATCCATTTGACCTCGAAGCCGGTGAGCTTCTTGTTCCGGTAGACCTCCTGGATTTTGATGTTTTGCCAGATCGCGTCGAAATGTTCGGAGTAGTAGCGCACTTCCTTGCGTTTGATGGAGGTGAAGCCGTTTTGGGTGACAACGGATGATGACGGTACGGGGGCGGTTGCGATAGGCCCCATGTTCTCCTCTTTGAAGGCAAGGGCATAGCGCTGCCCGTCTTTTTCGAAAATCGCTTTGTCGGGGAGGATGTCGACGAGGGTGTAGCGCTTGTAGCGGTCGCCGATAGAGAACAGCTCGGTCTTCACACCCTCTTCGACGAGGATGAAAGCGTTGTGCGCCTCGAGGTAGATCCCCCGGAGCGTCAGAGCGTCGAGGCGGTAGACCTCGGTCTGCTTGCCGCCGCTTTTCGGCGCGGCTTTGTGCGCTTCGATCCCGAAGAGACGCGAGGGGGTGTAGCGGGAGTAGCTGAGGCTCTCCCCCGCGGCGACGGTCGGCTCTACGCCCCCGTAGGGCAGCTGCGTTGCCAGTACGAGCATCAGGGCTTTGGCGACGGCGGCGAGGATGGCCAGAACGATGAAGCGCCGTACCCAGAGCGGATTAATACGTTGTTTCATAGCGGTATGCCCCTCCTTCGATGCTTCGCAGCTGTTTCAGCCAGAAGGGATGCTTGGCGCGCAGGGCGGCGGAGGGGATCAGGTCCATCGTCACCTTGCGCTCCATCAGGGCGACCTGGCCGGTAACGCTGCCGAATGCCCCCGAACCCTCGAGGCGGATATGCAGCGGATCAAGCACGGAGTAGGTGACGCTGAAGCCCTCGACGCCGGTCGGGGTGAACCCCTCCATATCAGGACTGAACGCAAAAGGGGCGATACGGACAGTGTTGTAAAGCAGCCAGGGGGTCACGGTGATCCGTTCGAGGTCTGCGACGTGCAGATCCTCGAAGTAGAGGCTGCCGCCCCTGAGGACGAAGTCGAACCCGCGGTCCACCGGGGTTTCGTCGGCGATGGCGAGGCCGAAGGGCTTGATCTGCTCCTCCGCCGCGTGGTAGAGGGCCGTCTTCGGCAGGAAAACGAGGAGGAAGAGCACGAAGGCAACGCTGTAGAACAGGGGCATCTTCAGGCGGCTCACAGGGCAAACTCCACGCTCAGGCTGACGTTTTGGTCGCTCCCCCGGCTGACGGTCATTTTCGAGATCGTGACCGGGGTGTTGAAGAGTTTCGTGCTCAGGCGGTCAAAGGTCTGCGCCGGCAGCGGGGTGAACTGTACCTGGTAGGTACGTCCGTTCTTGTTTTTCCGGTCCACAAAGGATTTGAACTCGCCCTGCATCAAGATGGCGTCGATGCGACGCTGTATCTGCTTGCTGTCATCCCACTGCTGCTGCGCGGTTCGGATCTGCTTGCCCAACCGTGCCGTTTCCGCATTCTCTTTGAGGGCGTTCTGGACGGCGTGCTCCGTACGGCTGCTCTGTACGAACATCAGCAGGGCAAGAAAAAGGGCCGCGCCGAAGACGTAGACGATATTGATCTTATTCATACGCCACCTCCAGGTAGAGGGTGTCGCCCTTGCGTTTGTCCGAGGAGATGGTTCCGATGCGCATGAGCGCTTTTTTGAATGCCTCGGCCTTCGCCGGTTCTTTGAAAACGGCGCTGACCGTCAGGTTGTGCGGGGTCAGGGTCAGACGTTCCAGGTGGTTCTCCGTATCGGCGGGCAGGTCAAAGAGGGCTTTGGCCGTCTCCCGCAGCCGGGTCTGACGCTTCTGCTTCTTTTCCAGGGCGCTGATGAGCCCGTTGCGCTCAAAGGAGGTCTGGGGAAGGCGGTAGGTGTCCGCGATTTTCTCCTGCTCCTCGAGCACGCTGGCCAGATGGGCGCGAGCCGTAAAATATTCGATGCCGTAGAGCAGGGCGAAAACGGCGGCGACGATGCTAAGGCGTTTGAACTGCTTCTTGTCCAGCAGGGCACTGTGGTAGAGAGTGATGCCGACGGCGGGCCCTTTGCGTGCATGGGTCTTGAAGAAATGGCGCGCATCCTCGGCATCGGCGGCATACCGGGCGGGCAGTTCCGTGACGACGCCGTCGACGCTGGAGAGGATCCGTGTCCCCCCGAGGCGCAGCGGGGTTTCCAGGGCGGCGCACTCGGTCTGAGCGAAATAGAGGTGCCGGACGTCGGTGGGGCGGATACCCGACCGGGCGATGGTATCGATGATCTGCTCTTCGTTGTAGGCAAAAAGCCAGAAAGTGTCGTCGCGCTTGAGCACATGGTAGCTGTAGACGCCCTCCGGGACAATGGCGTCAAAGACGGAGGGGGCGAGTTTTCTGGCCTGGAAGACCGTTTTGACGGGAAGCGCCTCGGAACGGAACCAGTACAGCGACGGGGAGAGGACCAGATCGACCCTCCCCTGAACGTCGACAGGCTGCGCCTCTTTGTCAAGGAGCAGGGTGGTCACGGGCGTTTCCGAGCGGGGGAACTTAATTGGAAACTGCAATTTCGCTCACTTTCTGGTTGGCTAGATTATAGGTAAAGGTGTACGCCGTCTTACGGGTTTTGCTCAGGAGGCTCATGGTGCCGATCACGTCCGGGGAGTAAAAGGCGACACCGAGGTCCTCCAGCAGCTGTTTCGTTTCCGGTTCGAAGGGCAGGGTGTCGAGGGAGGCATAGGTCGCGACCCGCTTGGTCGTGATCTCCGCCAGAGTCGCCGGGTCGATGGCGGGGTCGATGAAGTGGAGGGTATCGGGTTCGATATGGTTGAAGTCGATGGCCTCATTGCGGAAGCCGATGAGGTGTTCCCAGGGGATGTCGTCGATGTTGAAATCCTGCGTCAGCAGCTTGTAGGCGTCGAGCACCTGCTTGAAATGCTGCATGTCGTAAAGGTGCCCCTGGGTGAAATCCGGGCTTTTGAGGCTGAGTTCAGAGCCCGGAAAACGTTCGTTGGTGTCCATATCAATACTGTCCGCTACCATGGAAATGAGCAGAATGGTATCGGAAACATTGTAAACGGTCAGTATACGTTCAAGGTAACCCTCTACCGCGGGGTCGAGGGGGAGGGGGGCATAGGGGTCCGCCGTAACCTCGCTGTTACTTTTGACGAGGTGGTTGATGTTGACTTTCCCGGCATCCGAAGCGAAGGTGATGTCCATCATCATCCCGTTGCGCTTGTTCTCGAAGAAGAGGGGTACGCTCAAGAGGATATCGAGGGTGTCGGAGTCGTTGATGTCGCCGGTATTCTGTTTCAGGATCGCATAGATGCTTGGCAGCAGGGTGTTGCTCTGCACGAGGAAGGCTTTCGTCTCCGTCTGGCTATAGCCCCGTTCCAGGATGCTTCCCCCGACGGCGATCAGGGCTGCGATGGCGGTAACGAAGGCGAGCGTCATCAGCAGCGCTATCCCTTTTCGGTGCAAATCATACCTCTTTCCGTGCTTTGGACCAGCATTTTATCTCTGTTTATTTTAAGTATACTATAATCGCCGAAAAAATTATCTTTCGTGAAGCGGGGTGATACCGTATGTTGCGAAGGGTTCCAAGGATGTGCATGCAGAGCAAAAAAGTCTACCGCGGTGCGGCCCGCCGGGCGTTTACGTTGATGGAGCTGATGATCGTCATCATCATTCTGGGGCTGCTGGCGGCGCTGGTCATGCCGAACCTGATCGGCAAGAGCGAAGAGGCGAAACAGAAACTCGTCTGCGTCCAGATGAAGGGGATCAAGAACGCCCTGGATATGTTCCGGCTCGATAACGGGAGTTACCCCGACGCGGAGGAGGGACTGGAGGCTCTAGCGAAGAACCCGGATGCGGAGAAGTACCCCAACTACAGCGCGGGCGGCTATTTCCAAGACGGCGTCCTGCCCAAAGATCCCTGGAAGAACCGTTACATCTACGTCCCGGGCGAAGAGGGGATCAACCTGATCTCGCTGGGGGCTGACCGTAAAGAGGGCGGCAGCGCGGAGAGCAAAGATATCACCTATGCCGAGTGCATCAAGCAGTAGGAAGGGGTTTACCCTCTTTGAACTGCTGCTGGTTGTCATACTGATCGCCATCCTCTACGGCGTTTTCATCAACAAGCTGACAACGGGCCGCGCCCCGACGGAGGGGAGGGAGACGGTGTCGCTGGAGACGCTGCGCGACTATCTTTCCCTTTTCCGGACGGAGCAGGGGGAGGTGTCGCTCGTCTGTCCGGAGCCCTGTGCGCAGTGCAGCGTCGTTGTCGACGGCCAGCCGGTGGAAGGGGCGGATATTACCCTTTTCAAGCAGGAACCCACCGTCTACCGCAAAGACCGGTACGGCCAGTTTGTACCCTTCACCTTCGTGCCTGTGCGCAGGGGGGAGACGGATGTCGTGAACGTCTGCTTCGCCTTCAGGCTCCGGGCGAACGACAGCAGCTCGAGCTATATCGTCGAATCGGGAGAGCGCTTCTATCTGTTTGACGCCTACGGGGAACCGACGCGGAGCTTCGAGGCGCTCGACGACGCGGCGGCGGCCTACAACCGCACGGAACTGATACCCGACGACAAACGGGTCTACGACTTTTAAGGGGAAAGAATGGTATATGCCTATCGGGGCCTGTTGCAAGACGGCAAGAAGACCAAGGGGGTCCTCGAAGCCGCCGACCTGGAGGAGGCGAAAAAGCGCCTCCGCTCCCAGGGGATCTTCTATACCAAGCTCGAAGCGGAGAAGCGCGCCGCCGTCGGCCGTCTGAACTTTTCGCGGAAAAAAGTCGCCGGGGCGAATGAGCTCTCCATCCTCAGCCGCGACCTCTCCATCTACATCAAATCGGGCATCTCAATTGTCAACGCCCTGAAGCTGGCCCGGAACCAGTATGCGAAAAACAAGAAGATGACGAATTTCCTCAGCAGTATCATCACGATGCTCGACGAGGGGAAAAGTTTCTACCAGGCGCTGGAGCGGCAGAATATCCTGGCCCTGCCGGAGTTCTACAAGCAGTCCATCCGCGTCTCCGAAGAGAGCGGGATCTTGCAGGAGGTTCTGCTGGAGATGGCGATCTTCCTCAAAGAGCAGGACCGCATCAGCAAGCAGATCAAGAGCGCTTTCGCCTATCCCTCGTTTATCATCGTCGTCTCGATCTTCATGGTAGCGTTCATGATCACCTTCGTCGTTCCGAAGATCACCGGGATCTTCGACCAGCTCGACCAGGAGCTGCCGCCGGTCACGCAGTTCGTCATTGCAACGGGGGATTTCTTTACTGCCCACTGGATCGGGCTCGTGGTGGGGATAGTGGCGCTGATCGGGCTCTTCGCCTCGGCGATGAAGTACAACCGCCCTTTCCGGTTCGGCGTGCATCTGCTGCAGCTGAAACTCCCCTTTTTTGGGCAGGTCGTTCAGACCTCGGAGCTGGGGCGCTTCTCCTATATCGCGTCGGTGCTGATCCGTTCGGGGGTGCCCTTCGCGCAGACGATCAACCTCTCGGCGAACGTCCTGCACAACCAGGTGCTCCAGCGCAAGTTCGCCGGTGCTTCGGACCGGGTCGTTGAAGGTTCAAAGCTTTCCAATGCCTTGCTGCGGGAGGGGTTTGAGATCGATCCCTCTTTTGCCCAGGCGATCGCGCTGGGGGAGGAGACGAGCGAGGTGACGGCGATTTTGCAGAACCTCTCCGAGCTCTATTTCGAGGAGAACAAGGATAAGATCGGGCTTTTCCTCTCGCTGCTGGAACCGATGCTGATGCTGCTGGTAGGGGGGGTGATCGGCTTCATCGTCACCGCGATGCTGCTGCCGATCTTCTCGATGAATATCAGTTAGGGCCTAGCGGCGTCCGCCGCGGGAGCGGCCCTGATTCGACTCGCCGTGGCCGCGTTCGCCGCCTTGGCGGCGGCGGTTGTTGTTATAGCCGCCGCGACGCGGTTTGCCGCCGCCGCGACGTCCGCCTCTATCGTTGCGTTCCATCGCTTCCATGATCTTATCCAGGCGCTGTTTGGGGACACCGATCGTCTGCGGTCCTTTGACGTTCAGGTTCTTCATCAGCAGCGAGATGAGCTTGTAGGCGATCTGTGTCTGGTCCATGTCATCGCACAGCGCGTTAAAGAGTTCGGTCGCTTCATCGTAGATCTTCTGTGTTTCGATCTCGTTGACCAGGCGGGACATCTGTTTGGACTGTACCTGCTGTTTTGTCGGGATAAAGGAGTGGGCCATCTGGGTACCGACGATCTTGCGGATGCGCTGCAGCTCTTTGAACTCAAGCGGGGTGACGAGGGTGATCGCGACCCCCTTCTGGCCCGCGCGTCCTGTCCGGCCGATGCGGTGGACATAGCTCTCGGGATCGAAGGGGATATGGTAGTTGATAACGTGGCTGACGTCGTTGATATGGATCCCGCGTGCGGCAACGTCGGTGGCGACAAGAATGTCAATTGCATTCTCTTTGAGGCCCCTGATGACGGATTCGCGCTGGCGCTGCTCCATATCGCCGTGGAGTCCCTTGGCGTTGTAGCCGACGGAGGAGAGGACATTGGAGAGGCGGTCGACTTCGCGCTTGGTGCGGCAGAAGACGATGGTCTTCTCCAGCTCTTCGGCGTCGAGCAGGCGGATGATGGCGTCGTCGCGTTCATTCTCTTCGATGACATAATACTGCTGCGCGATATCCTTGTTCGTTGTCTCCTCCTGGGTGATGGAGACAAAGGCGGGATCGACGAGGATACGTTCGGCAAGGGCCTTGATCGGCTTGGGCATCGTGGCTGAAAAGAGCAGGGTCTGGCGGTCCGTCGGCAGGAAGTCGAAGATCGTGTTGATGTCGTCGAGGAAGCCCATGTCAAGCATCTCGTCCGCTTCGTCAAGGATGACGGTGGAGGGGGCGAAATCGGCGAGCATGTTGCGCTCGAGGATATCCTTGAGGCGGCCCGGCGTGGCGATGACGACCTGTGCGCCGCGCTCGATCAGGCCGATTTGGCGGTTGTAGGAGCTGCCGCCGTAGACGGTGACGGTGTGAATGCCGAGCTTCTTGCCGTATTTGAAGAGCTCGTCGCTGACCTGGTTGGCCAGTTCGCGGGTCGGGACGATAATAAGTGCCTCGACGCCGCGGTCAAGGGCCATCTGGTTCAGCGTCGGCAGGCCGAAGGCGGCGGTTTTCCCGGTCCCGGTATGGGCCTGGCCGACGACGTCGCGCCCTTCAAGGACGAGGGGGATCGCCTGCTGCTGAATGGGACTGGGGACTTTGAAACCGGCGTAGCGGATGCTCTGGAGGATCTCCGGGCGGAGCCCGAAATCGTCAAAGGAGGCCGTTGGTGCGGCGACGGTATCGTCTTGTGTTTCGATGGGGGGTGTCTGCATTTTCTCTCTTGAAACGGACACGGCTAAACCATCGTTGCGACTGAAGTGAATCAAAAATTGAGTTGCATTTTCTGAAGCGGCTTAATAAGCAGGAAGGATAGTTTGATCGGGCCCGGTAAATTTAAATGCAATTATAGCGAAATTTTTGCCTTTTGCGGTGTGTACTGGTTTGTGGGAGCGCCGCGGCGCGTCCCTTTAACTTTTTTCGCTAAAATGGCTTCACTTTTTGGAACCCGTGTGGGAGAGAATGATAAAACAAACAATTGCAACCCTGATAACGCTGCTGGTCCTTTTCGGCGGCTGTACCAAAGAACTTGACGAATACAACAAACCGGCCGCGTACTGGTACGAGAAGATGGTCGCGGCCGTTTCCGACGGCAACCTCGACAAGGCGGACAACTACTACAGTTCCCTGCAGAGCGAGCATATCGGCTCGCCGCTGCTGCCCGAGGCGACGATGATCATGGCGATCGCACACCTGCAGTCGGAGGAGTACCTGCTCGCCGAGCATTTCCTGACCGAATACATCAAGCGCTACGCGACCCCCGCCGAACGCGAGTACGCCGAGTATATGAAGGTCAAGGCCAAATACATGGCCCTGCCTAACCCGCGCCGCGACCAGGGGCTGATCAACGAGGCGATCGCGGAGGGCGAGCGTTTCCTGCGCCTCTACCCCCGTTCGACGTACGCCCCGGTCGTCGATACGATGGTCACGCGGCTCTACCTCGCCGAAGCGGCCCTGAACGAATCGATCGCGGAGCTCTACGACCGGCTTGACAAACCGAAAGCCGCCGCGTTCTACCGCGGGAAAAAACCCCAGCCGTGGATCGACTGGGAAAAAGTGGACCCGGCGCAGACGGCGTGGTACCGGCGGATCTTCGAAGGCGACGGCCATGCGAGCTGGTACGCCTTCATCATCCCCGACACCCAGAGCGTTGTCTCCCGCCACAGTTACAATGACGTAGCCGATGAAAACCGAACCGATATGAAGGAAGAGTAATGCAACTGGACCATTATGCTAGTTTCCCGACCGAACTGCCGGTCATTTTTGAAGACGGGCTGTTCCTCTACCCGTTCATGATCTCGCCGCTGTTTCTCAAAGACGATGAGAATATCGCGGCGGTGACCTATGCGATCGAACACGACTCGCTTGTCATCGTCTGTCCCACGAAGGAGGGGCAGGAGGGCGAACGCACCCTCGAGAGCATCCATGACGCCGGGGTGATCGGTTCCATTATGCGCAAGGTCTCGCTGCCCGACGGCCGGGTGAAGGTCCTCTTCCAGGGGCTGGCGCGGGGCAAGGCGATGGAAGCGCGGGGCGAAGACCCGCTGCGGGTACTGGTCGATACCATCGACCCCAAGCCTGTCAACGAGATCAAAATGGACGCGATCCTCGAGGTCGTGCGCGAAAAGGTGCGGGCCCTGTCGCAGGTGAGCAACTTCTTCCCGCCGGACCTGCTGCGCACCATCGAGGAGACCCAGGAGTACAACCGCATTGCCGACCTGATCTGCAGCACGGTCAAGCTCCCGAAACAGCGCGCGTATGAGAT
Organism: Thiomicrolovo immobilis; assembly: GCF_039645955.1. GTDB lineage: Bacteria > Campylobacterota > Campylobacteria > Campylobacterales > Sulfurimonadaceae > Thiomicrolovo > Thiomicrolovo diazotrophicus. Next base: position 2,103,077 of record NZ_CP147916.1, on the reverse strand, counting down.
GTTCGTCGAGGCGGATACCGAACAGCGCCTGCTGCTGCTGATCGACTACCTGATCGAGGAGATCGAAGCGAGCAAGCTGCAGCGCGAGATCCGCACCAAAGTCAACACGAAGATGGAGCAGATCAACAAAGAGTACTTCCTCAAAGAACAGCTCAAAGAGATCCAGCAGGAGCTGGGCGTCGACAACCAGCGCGAAGAGGAGATCGCCGAGTATCGCAAGCAGCTCGAAGCGATGAAAGAGCACATGGGCGAAGACGCTTACAAAGAGATCTCCAAGCAGCTCGACCGTTATGCGCGCCTGCACCCCGACTCCGCCGACGCGGGGATGATCCAGGGCTACCTCGAGTGGGTGCTGGAGATCCCCTTCGGCAAACTTGCCAAAAAAGCCCTCAAGATCGAGAACGTCGAGTCTCAGCTCGATGCGGACCACTTCTCCCTTGAAAAACCGAAGAAGCGGATTTCCGAGTTCTTCGCCGTCAAAGAGCTGATGGAGCTTCGGGGCAAAAGCGCGCAGAAGGGCGGCAGTGCCATTCTCTGTTTCGCGGGCCCTCCGGGCGTGGGGAAAACCTCTCTGGCGAACTCTATTGCCACCGCGCTCAAACGCCCCCTGGTCCGGATCGCCCTGGGCGGGCTTGAAGACGTCAATGAGCTGCGCGGGCACCGTCGCACCTACATCGGCGCGATGCCGGGCCGGGTTGTGCAGGGGATCATCGACGCGAAGAAGATGAACCCCGTCGTCGTCCTGGACGAGATCGACAAGGTGGGGATGTCCCACCGCGGTGACCCGACGGCGGCGCTGCTCGAGATTCTCGACCCCGAACAGAACAGCCATTTCCGCGACTATTTCGTCAACTTCGACCTCGATCTGAGCCAGGTGATCTTCATCGCGACGGCCAACGACGTCGGTCGGATCCCGGCCCCGCTGCGCGACCGGATGGAGTTTATCGGTGTGAGCAGTTATACGCCCCAGGAGAAGTTTGAGATCGCCAAGCGATACCTGCTGCCCCAGGAGCTCAAAAAGCATGGACTGAAAAAACAGGAGGTGACGGTCTCCGCGCCGGCGATGAAGGAGCTGATCCACAGCTACACCCGGGAAGCCGGGGTGCGCAACCTGCGCCGCCGCATCGCCGACATCGCCCGCAAATCGGCGAAGATGATCCTGGAAGACCCTACGCTGGGCAAAGTCTCGGTGACGGTCAAGAACCTCAAAGAGTTCATGGACAAGACGGTCTTCGAGATCGAGAAGACCGACAACGTCAACCGCGTCGGTGTCGTCAACGGGCTGGCCTGGACCGCCGTCGGCGGGGATGTGCTCAAGATCGAGACGATCCGTATCAAGGGCAAGGGGCAGATGCAGCTTACCGGCAGTCTCGGCGAGGTGATGAAGGAGTCCGCGCGTATCGCGATGAGCGTCGTCAAGACGCAGATCGACAACGGTAAGGTCAAGGTGGACCACGCCATTATCCCGCGTACCTTCAAAGAGCAGGAGGAGCAGACGACGCTGGACGCCAGCGAAGTCTACAAGCGCTACGACCTCCATATCCACGTCCCCGACGGCGCGACGCCCAAAGACGGACCGAGTGCGGGGATCGCGATGAGCACGGCGATCGCCTCCATCCTGAGCAACAAGCCGGTGCGCGCCGGGATCGCCATGACGGGCGAGGTGTCGCTCAGCGGCAACGTGCTGCCCATCGGCGGGCTCAAGGAGAAACTGATCGCCGCGCACAAGGCGGGAATGCACACGGCGCTCATCCCGAAAAAGAACTATGAGCGCGACCTCGACGAGATCCCGGACGAGGTCAAGGAAGTGGTGACGATCGTCCCGGTCGAACGGATCGAAGAGGTGCTCAAACTGACGCTGCTGCCGGAATAAGCCCTCCCCGGGCTGCCTCATTTACGCTTTCATAACCATTTTCTCACTATAATCAATATCAAAATTCAGAATCTAAAAAAGCGCGTGCCCGTGGATACTATGACCCCTTACCAGATCGTTCCTCTCCTGATAGCCCTGCTGCTGGCGGCTGCGGCGCTGTACATGCTGCTGCTTCTGCGCCGGCGGGGGGCGGCCCTGGAGGCGGCGCGGGAGGCCGCCGAAGCGCAGCAGGCGGTGCTTCAGCAGCGCGACCAGGAGCTTATCCGGCTGAACGATACGCTGGCGTGGCGCGCGAAAGAGGAGGCGCGGCTTCAGGGCAGCGTGGAAGCGGGGACGCTGCAGCTCGAAAACGCCCGGCAGGCCCACCAGCGCCTGGAACGCGATTTTGCGGTGCTGCAGACCCGCTACGAGGAGGCGCAGAAGCAGCATACGGAGCAGCTCCGCCTGCTCGATGAGGCGAAGCAGGCGCTCGGCGCACAGTTCGAAGGGCTGGCGCATAAGATCTTCGAACAGAAGGCGAAGACCTTTGACGCAGCGAATCAGCAGCAGCTGCAGCTTTTGCTCAAACCCTTCCGCGAACAGATCGACGCTTTCTCCAAGCAGACACAAAGCCAATATGTCGAAGAGAGCAAGGAACGTCACCTGCTCAAAAGCGAGATCGAACGACTCAAGGTGCTTAACGAACGGATCGCCGAGGATGCGCTCAATCTGACAAACGCCCTCAAGGGGGAGACGAAGACCCAGGGGAACTGGGGGGAGATCGTGCTGGAGCGGGTGCTGGAGAGCTCGGGGCTTCGTCCGGGCCACGAGTACGAGACCCAGGGCACCTACAAGGACGACAAGGGAAACATGCTGCGCCCCGACGTGGTCGTGTTCCTCCCCCAGGAGCGCTGTGTCATCATCGACTCCAAGGTCTCCCTCGTCGCCTACGAACAGTTTATGAGCAGCGACGACCCCGAGCAGAAAGCCAAAGCGCTCCGCCAGCACCTCGTCTCGATCAATGCCCATATCAAAGGGCTCTCCGAAAAACGGTACGAAAACCTGCCGGGGATGCGGACGCTGGATTTCGTGCTGCTGTTCATGCCGATCGAAGGGGCGTTCCACCTGGCACTGCAGAACGACAGCGGACTCTTTAAAAAAGCGTACGATGCCCGCATCATTGTCGTAAGCCCATCGACCCTGTTGGCGACGCTGCGCACCATCGAGAATATCTGGCGGACCGAGCAGCAGCAGCAAAACGCCGCGGAGATCGCGCGGCAGGCGGAAGCGCTGTATGACAAGTTCGTCGGATTCGTCGAGGACATGGAGCGCATCGGCGACCAGCTCGGCAAAACCCAGGGACAGTGGGAGGCGGCGATGAACAAGCTCTCCAGCGGGAAGGGGAACCTGATCCGCCGCGCAGAACAGATGAAGAAGCTCGGGCTCAGTCCGAAAAAAGCACTGCCGGGCAAGGATGAGGGGACGGAATGAAACGCGACGGAGTGCTCCCCTGGCTGATTGCGACGATCCCTGTGCTCTTCGCCTTCATTGCTGAGAGCATTCTCTATACGCTGTATGATGGCGACCCGCAGCAGGATACCTTGATCGTCGGCACTGCCTTTGTCGCCCTGACGGTCCTTCTCTCCATTCTTTTTTCCGGCTATTGGGGCTACACGCTGCTGTTGCGCTACCGGGAGCAGGTGCGCCTTCGCGACAACGCGCTGCAGGAGTTCAATGCGACGGTAGATGCCAGGGTAGAGGATGCGGTGGAGGGGCAGCGCCGCAGCGACCGCCTGGGGATGCAGCGTTCGCTGACGAATGCCATGGACGAGACGGTCGGACTGGTCGCAAGCCGTTGGCGAGAGCCGCTGCAACGGCTCGCCACGCTCCCGGAAAAAGGTGGCGACCGGTCGAAGCAGGCGGAAGCCGCGGCACTGATCGCGACATCAATGCTCGAAAGCCTGGGGGAGTGGCAGGAGTTCTTCCGCCCCGATACCGTCCGCGAAGCCGTGGATCTCTCCGAAGCCGTGCAGAGCGCGCTCTCCCTGCTGGCGCTCGAATTGGCCGAAACGGATATCCGGGTCGAGACGCGCCTGGAGTGCTCGATGACCCTCCCCCTCTACCGAAACGAGATTATCCGGGTATTGATCAGCCTGCTTCATAATGCGAAGGAGGCCCTGGTCGAACGGCGGATCGCACTGCCGCGCATCGAGATCGAGTGCTATGAAACGGGGCAGTTCGTCGTCATCCGCCTCTGTGACAATGCCGGCGGGGTGGCGGCGGACATCGCCGACCGGATCTTCGAACCCTACTTTTCGACCAAGGGCGACAGCCGTGCCGCCGGCCTCGGGCTCTACATGGCCCGCAACATCGTCGAGGAGCATTGCAACGGCGAGCTGAGCTTTGACAATATCGAACAAGGCGCCTGCTTTTACCTGAAAATCGGCAAACACCAGACGGAGGAAGAGGAATGAGCAGCCTGCGCCTGCTGACCTGTTTTGTCAAAGAGACGCGCTGGGTGCCGACCCGGCGTGAGGATGCGCTGCGGATCATCAGCGAGGAGATGGGCGGCGCGGACCCGGAAGGGATCCTCGCGTATGTGCTGGAGGCGACGAAAGAGGGGAAGACGGTGACGGTAGGCGAGTGCCGCTTCCGGCAAGAGGCTACGGGTGGGGGACCTTCACCGTCGAGTTGAGCAGCCATCCGATCAGGACCATCGCCCCCATGACGATGTAGGCGTTGGTAAAGCCATAGGCGGCGGTGAGATAGGCCAGCCAGAGCAAAATGGCGCCGAGCGGGGTCGGGACGCCGGTAAAGTATTTTTCGACGCTTCCCTCTTCGGCGTTGATGTTGAACTGGATCAGGCGGCGCAGGCCGCTGACGACGTAGTAGATGCTGACGGCACCTGAGAGCAGCAACAGTGCGCCGTCCAGTCCCGTGTACACCGCCTGAAAGATCAGAAAGACGGGTACCAGCACAAAGGAGAGGAAGTCGGCGAAGGAGTCGAGCTGGATACCGAACTCGTTCGAGAGGGCATATTTACGCGCGATTTTACCGTCGAAAATATCAAAGGCCCCGCCGATCCAGGCAAAGATGATCGCGGTAAAGAAGTTGTTCTGGCTGATGAAATAGACGGCCAGGAGTCCGCTGGCGATATTGACCATCGTAAAGAGGTTGGCCAGATTGAAATGGTTGTCAGCACGGTAAAGAAATTTCATGGCGGCATTATAACAGACGAAGCGGAAAAATCGGTGGCGGGGCAGGTATAATACGGCCAATGGATTAGCAGCGCTAATTTAGTCTAAATTAATTTGATTTTTATTATCATTTAGAAACCAATCAGGATGGGACTCGGGTAACAGTGAAATTGACAGAGTGTATGAAAGGGTGCAGTGCCACCATTGTAAAGCTGCATGCGCAGGGGCCTCTGAAGCAGCGTCTCGTCTCCTTCGGGGTCATGAAAGGGGCACGGGTGGAGCTGATGGGTTTCGCGCCTGCCAAAAGCACCGTTGAGATCAAGATAGGGCGCATGCGCCTTGCCCTGCGTAAAGAGGAAGCCGAACTGATCGAGGTCACTGCCGATGCCTAACACCGTCCCCGTCTGTCCCGTTACCGAAAAACATATCCGCATCGCCCTCGTCGGCCAGCCCAACGTCGGCAAGAGTATGCTGATCAACGCCATCAGCGACGCCCGCCTGCACGTGGGCAATTTCAGCGGGGTCACGGTTGAAAAATCCGAGGTCTTTTTCGACTACAAGGATTACCACTTCACCATCGTGGACCTGCCGGGCACCTACGCTTTTACCGACTACTCTATCGAAGAGCGCGTGACCCACGACTTTTTGTGCAACGAAGAGTATGACCTGATGATCAACGTCGTCGACTCGACGAACCTGGAGAAAAACCTGCAGCTCACCGCCGAGCTGATGACGATGAACAAGAAGATGGTGCTGGCGCTCAATATGAGCGACGAGGCGGACCGGGAGGGGATCCGGATCGACTACGACTACCTCTCGACACTGCTCGGCCTCACCGCGGTACGGGTCTCCGCAGCGGCCAAGATGGGGATCGAGACACTGATCGAAGCGGTGATTGCCACCCATGAGACCCCCTACCAGGAGCCGAAGCTGATCTTCTCCCAGGCCGTGGAAGAGGAGATCGATATCATCGCCTCCTACCTCGACGAGCACCGCTTCAAGGCGGCGATCTCCAACCGCAACATCGCGATCAACCTGCTCCAGAACGAGAAGAAGACCTACCGTACCCTGCATGACCTGCCGCTCTGGACGGAGCTGCAGCCGCTGCTCATTGAAGCGGACAAGCACATCGAGACCCACCATGATACGGATGACGTTAAAGAGGTTTTCGCCGAGGAGTATGCCGCGTTCATCCGGGGGGTTATCACGGAAACGGTCCGCCAGACCGAACAGCCCATAGAGAAGAAGAGCCTCACCGAGCGGGTGGACGACCTCCTTATCCACCCTGTGCTGGGTATCCCGATCTTTCTCTTCCTGATGTGGGGGCTCTTCCAGCTTACTTTCGAGATCGGCAATATCCCGATGGAGTGGATCGACGCCTTCTTCGGCTGGTTCGGTGAAACGGTGGGCGCGACGATCCTCAACGCAGATATCCGCTCCCTTGTCGTCGACGGCGTCATCGCCGGGGTCGGGGCCGTGGTCCTCTTTACCCCGAATATCATCATCCTTTTTATCGGGATCGCCCTGCTCGAATCGACGGGGTATATGTCGCGGGTCGCGTTCCTGCTTGACGGCGTCTTCCACAAATTCGGCCTTCATGGGCAGTCCTTCATTCCGCTGGTGACGGGGTTCGGCTGCTCCATCCCGGCCTATATGTCGGCGCGGATCCTGAAAAACGACAGCGACCGTCTGCTGACGCTCTTTATCATCGGCTTCATGAGCTGCGGCGCACGTCTGCCGGTCTACGTGCTCTTTACGGGGGCCTTCTTCGCGCCAAGCATCGCAGGCAACGTCCTTTTCGCCATCTACATCGCCGGGGCGATGATCGGATTGGTCGCGGCGAAGGTCCTCAAGCTGACAGCCTTCCGCGGCCAGGATGAACCCTTTGTCATGGAGATGCCGAAATACCGCCTGCCGTCGGTCAAGCTTATCTGGCACACGGTGCTGACCAAGACGCTGATGTACCTGCGCAAAGCGGGGACCTTCATCGCCGGGGCATCGATGCTGGTCTGGTTTTTAAGCAGCTACCCCCACTCGCATGAGATCGAGGCGGCTTACAGCGCGAAGATCGAACAGGCCGTCAACACGACCGAAGCGTCCCACCTCACCGTCGAAGCGGATGCGGCCCAGCTCGAACAGAGTTACCTGGGACGCATCGGCAAGGCGATCGAGCCGTTCTTTACCCCGATCGGACTGGACTGGAAAATGGCCATCGCCCTGCAGACGGGACTGGCGGCCAAAGAGGTCGTCGTTTCGACCCTCGGCGTTCTTTACGCCGTCGGCGAAGGGGTGACGGAAACGGACAAGACCCTCATCAGCGCCATCCGCGCGCATATCCCCTTCGCGTCGGCCGTCGCCTTCATCGTCGTGATCATGCTCTACCTCCCCTGCCTTGCGGCTTCGGTCGTCTTTACCCGGGAAGCGGGCGGGATCAAATATTTCATCTATCTTTTCCTCTTTACGACGGCGACGGCCTATACGCTTGCCTTTGTCGCCTACCATCTCACCCTCATGCTGACGGGGGCTGAGGCCCTGCTGCCGCACTAGGGGACCGTTAGCTAAAAGTTAATGCTGCTGGGATAAAATGCTCGCATGAAAAAGATACTGATGATTGAAGACGATCTCGAGCTTGCGGAGATCCTGACCGAGTACCTTGAGCAGTTCGGGTACGAGATCGAAACGGAGGACGATCCCTTCAAAGCGCTGAGCATTCTCAAACTCAAACCCTACGATCTGGTCATCCTCGACCTGACCCTGCCGGGGATGGACGGGCTTGAGGTCTGCGAAGCGATCCGCGAACGCCAGGACATTCCCATCATCATCTCCTCGGCCCGCTCGGATGTCACCGACAAGGTCAACGCCCTGGAGCTGGGTGCCGATGACTACCTCCCCAAACCCTACGACCCACGCGAACTCGAAGCCCGCATCAGTTCGGTGCTGCGCCGGTACGCCGCGAAAACGGAAGCCAAACAGGCCCAGGAGCACCACAGCGACTTCAAACTCGATGAAGGGGCGATGCAGATCAGCTACAAGGGGCGTGCGCTGGATCTGACCAACGCGGAGTACGGCATCCTCGCCTTCATGATCAAAAAAGAGGGGATGGTCGTCTCCCGCGAAGATATCATCCTCAACGTCAACGCGATCAACGAAGACTCCTCGAACAAGAGCATCGATGTCATGGTCGGACGGATCCGCAACAAGCTCGGCGACAAATCCCTGATCGAATCGGTGCGGGGCATCGGCTACAAGCTTATCAAATGAGGCGCAATGCCGTCTTACTGACGATCCTCTTTGCCTTTGCGGTGACGCTGATCAGTGTCACCTTCGTCTTTTGGGAATTCTACAAGAACAACCGCGCCCAGTACATCGACAACATTTTCAACAAGTACACCGTCATCACGCAGATCTACCGCGAGCATATGATGAAGCATACCTCCGAAGCGATCCTGGAGGCGAACCTCGCCGTCTACGGGTTGTCGAACATTCAGGGGGACGCGGCGGTCCGGGCCGTTTTCGACAAAGCCGATATTCTCAAACGCGTCGGGTTCCAGGAGGTGGTGCGCACCATGCACTTCTCCAACGAGGCGATGCACGCCCTCGACCGGGTCAGCGACCTGCGGGCGACAATGCTGGAGTCGGAGGGGAAGATCTACTTTTTCCTGGAGACCCCCCAGGGGAGGTTCCTGCTGCTGGATGAACAGCTCCGCCCCTATTTCCCGACCCATCTGCTCAGCGCCTATCTGACGATCGTCTTCGTCATCGCCTGGGCGGTCTTCATTATCTGGCGCCGGATCCGTCCTCTGCGCATCCTGACAAAGCGGGTGATCCGTTACGCCGGCGGCGACAGGGACGTCGTGTTCGAAATGAGAGGGGGTAACGAGATCGCGATCCTCGCCAACGAGCTCGAGCAGGCGCGCAAGAACATCAATACCCTGATCGAATCCCGGACCCTCTTTCTGCGCAACGTGATGCATGAACTCAAAACGCCTATCGCCAAGGGTCGGATCTCCGCGGAGCTGCTCGCCGAACCCAAGCAGAAAGCGCGATTCAACAATATCTTCCTGCGCCTCGAGCAGCTCATCAACGAGTTCGCGATGATCGAGGAGGCTTCTTCGGGCTTCGGCAACAAGCACATCGGGACCTACCGGCTGGTGGACCTGATCGACGAGGCGATCGACCAGTCCATGCTGGAGCCGGAGATGATCAGCGTCGACGTCGACAGCAGCGAACGGATGGCCTGCGATTTCACGATGATAGCGACGGTCATCAAAAATATGATCGACAACGGCGTGAAGTATTCGCCGGACAAACGGGTGGCGATAAGCATGGAGGGCAAAGAACTCGTCTTCGAAAACAGAGGGGAGAAGCTGCGCCACCCGCTGCGCTATTACGTGGAGCCTTTTACGAAGGAGCACCCGGCGCGCAACAGCTTCGGGCTGGGGCTCTACCTGGTGGATGCGATCCTGCACGCCCACGATCTGCAGCTGGCCTACGCATACGACGACGGGGTCAACCGCTTCTATATCACCGCGCTATGAGAGGTTATGCACCTCGTGCAGGGGTTTCGTTGTGTGTTCCTTCGTCCGGACGAGGCTTTTGTGGGTTCGGTGGTAGCGGAACATCTTATAGAAGATAACCGTCAGAGCGACGGCGGCGCAGACCTCGTATCCGATCGCCCAGACAGCGGCGAACATGGCGATATCGAGGGAGAAGAAGTTGTTGAAACTCCCCTTGGCGATAAAGATAAACAGAAAGAGCAGCCCGGCGACGTAGGGGATCGTGATAAAATAGAGTCCGAGAAAGAGGTATTCATACCCCTCCGGCATGGGAAAGACCTTGGTGAGGTCGACTTCTTGTTTTGCAAAAGATTTCGGGACGTGTATATCCCCGTTATGCTGTTGTGTCATAGGCATGGGACGGACTCCGATCTCAGAATAAAATCAAGTTATACAAAATAATAATATCACAACCAATAAGGAAAAACAACGTGAAGCAAATTCTGGTCACCAATGACGACGGCTATGAATCGGAAGGGCTGCTGGCGCTGGTGGAAGCACTCCGGCCCCACGGCCAGGTGACAGTTGTCGCGCCTTCGAGCGAGAAATCGGCCTGCGGCCACTCCCTGACCCTGTCGCACCCGCTCAGTTTTATCAGCGTCGGCGACGATTTTTTTAAGCTCGACGACGGGACGCCGAGCGACTGCATCTACCTGGCCCTGCACTCGATGTTCGAGGGGCGCAAACCGGACCTTGTCGTCAGCGGCATCAACAAAGGCTCGAACATGGGCGAAGACATTACCTACTCCGGCACGGCGGCCGGGGCGATGGAGGCGGTGCTTCACGGGGTCCCGGCCATCGCCGTCTCGCAAGTGATGGATTTTGAGAAACCTCTGCCGGACTTTGCGTTGGCGAAGGAGACTATTTCTGACCTTGTGGAAAAGATCTTCGCGTCCGAATTCCCCCTGCCGCCGCGCCAGTTCCTTAACGTTAATATCCCGCCAGAGGTGACGGAGGCCGCGACGAAAGTGACCTACGCGGGCCACCGCTTCTACGCGAACGACGCCCACCTGCACCGCAACCCCCGGGGTAAGGAGTACTACTGGCTGGGGCTGCACCCCCTGGAGTATAGAGCGAGAGAGGGGCGCGAAGAGCTCTGCGACTTCGAAGCGGTGATGCGGGGGCACGTCTCCGTCTCGCCGATCATGCTGGACCTGAGCGCCTACGCCTCCATGCGGACGCTCGATGATTGGCTGGGAGTCTGACCGTGCGCTATGAACGTTCCCGCATGCTCCTGGGAGAGGATTTTGAGAAGCTGCAGGGAGCAAAACTGCTGCTGTTGGGCGTCGGCGGGGTCGGCAGTTTCTGCCTGGACTGCCTGATCCGTTCGGGGGTGAACGACATCACCATCGTCGATTTCGACACCTATGACGAGAGCAACCAGAACCGCCAGCTCTGGAGCGAACACCACCTCGGCGAGTCGAAAGTCAAGGCGCTGCAGGCCCACTATCCTCAGATCGCCGTGATCGAAACGCGCATCGACGAGGCGTGGGTGGAAGCCTTCGACTTCGAGCCTTACGACCTTGTGCTCGACGCCATCGACGATACGAAGGCCAAACTGGCCCTGGCGCAGAAGTGCTACAAGAAACTGATCAGCGCGACGGGCTCCGCGAAACGTCTGGACCCCACGAAAATCGAGGTGGGGACCATCTGGACGGCCCACGGCGACCGCTTTGCCTCCAAGCTGCGCTACGAGCTCAAAAAGCGCCGTTTCAGCAAGAAATACCCCGTCATCTTCAGCAGCGAACCGCCGCGGGTGAAGGTCAAGGGGAGTTTCATGGGGGTGACCGCCGCCTTCGGCCTGACCATGTGCTCGCTGGCGGTACGGCGGCTCATCGGTTCAAAATGAGTGTCCGCGCTCCCGAGCTCGACCGCGGCGCATGGATCGCCGGCGGGCCGCACCTGCTGCGCGAGCTGCGCCCCCGGGCCGTGCTGCTCGACTTTTTCACCTTCGGCTGCATCAACTGCATGAACAACCTCCCGATGCTCACACGGCTGCAGGCCCGTTACGGCGACACCCTGCAGGTCATCGGGGTGCACAGCGGAAAATTCGCCCATGAAAAGCAGGCCGAAGCCATCTGTGCCGCCGTCGCGCGGCTGGGGATCACCTACCCCGTCCTGAACGACCCGGAGGGTGCTCTGGTCGATCAATACACGGTCAAGGCGTGGCCGACGATGGTACTGGTCAATGCGGAGGGGTATATTGCGGCGACGTTCCGGGGGGAGGCGCAGGGCGTCGCCATCGACCTGGCGCTTCGGAAGCTGGGCCTGCTCCCGCGGGAGAGCGCGGCCGAAAGTCCGGCGCTGCCGGGCCCGCTGCGCTTTCCCGAAGCCGTGCTGGTATCGGGTGAACAAACGTTCATAGCCAACAGCGGGGGCGGTGATGTGCGCGAATACAACGCGGCCGGGCAGCTTGTCCGCCGTTTTACCCCCTTCCGGACCCCCGCGGCACTGGCCCTCTCGGAGGGGATGCTCTATATCGCCGACCGCGCCGGCGGCAGCGTCTGCCGCATCGATCTGCGCACCGAGGAACGAACGGTCCTGTTCGAGCAGCTGCGCTCCCCATCGGCCCTGCTCGTGGAGGCGGAGACGATCACGATCGCCGAGGCGGGGGCGCACACCGTCACGGTCTACGACAAGGAGACGCTGCAGCCGCTTCAGACCTACGGCAACCGCTTCGAAGCGCTGCGCGACGGGGCGGGGGAGGCGGCGCAGCTGGCCCAGCCGATGGGCTTGACGCGCTGTGACGACGGTACGCTCTGGTTCGTTGACGCGGAGAGCTCCGCCCTGCGTTCTATCGAGAACGGTCACGTGCAGACTGCCGTGGGTGAGGGACTGTTCACCTGGGGGGATTCAGACACAGCGCCAGTGCTGCAGCATCCCCAGGGCATCGCCTGCGGCCGGATCGGGGACGGCTGCGGCGGCGGGCGCCTCTTCATCGCCGATACCTATAACGGCAAGCTCAAGGTCTACGACCCTCAAAGCGGCCGGATGATGACACTGATGGCCGATCTGAACGAACCCGCGGGATTGTGCAAGCAGGGGTGCAGCCTCTATATCGCCGAGAGCGGGGCGCATCGCGTCATCAGGTACGATCTGTCGGCCATGTCTTTCGAGACCTATATCGCCTGAGGCACGCGGAGGGGCATCATGGATATTTATGTGCATACGCTGAGCTCGATGCTGGTGCTTGTCTGTATCATTCTGCTCGTCGCTTACTTGCGCCGTTCGGGCATGTTTAGCCCCGATCACGGCACGCTGTTCGCCTCCCTCATCACGCAACTGACCCTGCCGGCTCTGATCTTTTATGCGCTTTCGCATGCCGCGTTGGAATGGAAATATCTGCTCGTCACGGGACTGATGATGGCGGGGGAAATGCTTCTTTTCATGCTGGCGTGGGGTGTCAGCAGCGTGATGGGCCTTTCCGCGCCGAAAACGGGCAGTTTTATCCTTGCGGCCGTTTTCGGCAGTTCCACACTCCTGGGATATGCCCTGGTGGCGGAGCTCTTTGGGAAAAACGCGGAGGCGATGGCCGAAGCGTCGCTGGTCTCGGAACTGGGGGTGGGGTTGCCGCTGTTCACGCTGGGAGCGATGATCGCCATGCACTACGGCGGCAAAAAAGCGTCGGGATCCGGCGGGGCCGGGGCGCTGGCCTTTTTCCGCTCGCCGATCTTTATCGCCATTGCAGCGGGCAGCGCGTGGAGCGTTGCCGGATTGCCCGTGACCGGCATGGCGGTCTCGCCGCTCTTTGATGCGGTGCAGATTGTCGCCAAGGCCAATACGCTGCTAGTTACCCTGCTCGTCGGGGTCTCACTCGGCTTCGACCGCCTCAGGGAGATCGCCGGTATTGCTGCCGCCGTGCTTGTCCTGAAGCTGGTCGCCTCTCCCCTCCTTATCGCGCTGCCGGCCCACTATGTCGCGCTTGAAGCGTGGCAGCTCCAGGTGCTGGTCATTGAGTCCGCCATGCCTTCGGCCATGCTGAGCGTTGCCTTCGCCAAGCGCTACGGCTGCGACGTTGCGCTCGCCTCAAAGCTGGTGTTTGCCACCCTGCTCGGCAGCATGGTGACGGTGACGGTCATGATGCGTCTGCTGGGGTAGGGGGAAAGATACCCGCACCGGTGCGGCGGCCGTTGGGGACCGTTTGCCTGAGCGTCAGCTCTTGGCGGCCCCGAACATATCGATGTAGCAGGCTTCCGCCCAGCCGTAGATGTTACGGGCATTCTCCAGCCCCTCTTCGCCTTTCCAGTGTTCATCGGTGACCGGGGTGGCGAACTCGAACTGTTTGTGTTTCGGGTTGTAGGCGTATTCGGAGTGGATAAAGATCCCGTGCTCGGGAAAGGCGGAGACAGCGGAGATGCAGAGCGTCACCGGCGACATCCACTTGAGGGGGGCCTGTTTATTGATCTTCGCGGCGAGCATTTTCGCGACGTTCTGCCCTTCGCTCAGCGAAGTGTTCCCCGACTTGGAGAAGCCCGTGGGGCGGGCATCGCCGGTGATGTAGATGTTGGGATGGCCGCGGACCTCGTAGGTCATCGGGTCGATGTCCCCCTCGAACCGGTTGTAGACGGTATCCTTGGCGACCCCGCACACCTCGAGAAGCCGACCGCCCCGGACATGGGGGTAGAAAGAGGCGTCGTCGAAGGCGAAGGTGTCGAATTCCGTTTTGACCTGCTTCTTGTCGAGGTCGATCGCCTCGATGACGGCGTTGGGTTCGTAGACGATGTACTCCTTGTAGAGCTCCTCGAACGCCGTGTGGAAGCCGTGCGCTTTGATCGTGATGTCGTTGTTCTCGTCCAGCAGGAGCACTTTGCCCTTGATCCCGTTGTGCTTGAAATAGTCCGCGATCAGACAGGCGCGCTCGTAGGGGGCGGGCAGGCAGCGGTAGTTCCCGCCGGGGACGGTAAGGAGGAAAGTCCCCCCTTGGAAACTGTGGATCTTGCGTTTGAGCGTCATATGTTCCGAGCCGGGACGGAACGCCGCCGGGTATTCCTGGCGAAGGCGGTTCTCCACACCTGGGTCGTCGGTCCAGAAGGAGTAGTCGTAGTCGATGCCCGGGGCGAGGACCAGGTAGTCGTAGGCGATATCGCCCCGCGTCGTATACAGCGTGTTGTTGACTTTGTCCACGCCCGTCGCCGCGGCATGGAAGTAGGAGTAGCCGTGGTGCTGGGCCGCCTGGTAGTAATCGTGGGTGATAAACTCCAGGCCGACCTTGTCCACCAGCCACATATTGCTGACGGGACAGGAGATGAAAACGTCGCGCTGTTCGACGAGAACGACCTCGGCCGTCGGGGCGAAAAGTTTGGTGTACTTCGCCATACTGAGCCCGGACCACCCGCCGCCGACAACGACGACGCGGGGGCCTTTGGGAGTTGGCAGCGGGGCCGGGCTGTTGGCTGTGTCGGTTTTCGGGGTCGCCTCGGCGGCTTCGGCGGTACCGCCGGCCGCCATGGCGGCCGCAAGGGCTCCACCGAGTTTCAGGGCGTCTCTGCGGGAAAATTTCATGATAATAGCTCCGGTATATTGGGGTCGGGTAGAGACCGTTTGTTGGACGTTTTGGATACGCTTGAAACCAAAATAGTAGACAAAAAATGATTAACCCGCCGTTTCGTGCCGCGCGCTTGGTCTGGCAAGGGAGAGCGATGTGCGCTATAATTCCTCTAAAAACGAGGAATGATTTTGAGCCAGCCACAACCGATGACCCGCTTCGGATACGAAAAACTGCAAGCGGAGCTGAACCATCTTAAAACGGTCGAACGCCCGGAGATCGTCAAGGCGATCGAAGAGGCCGTGGCGCTGGGGGATCTGAAGGAGAACGCGGAGTACCATGCCGCCAAAGAGCGCCAGGGGCAGATCGACGACCGTCTGGGCGAGCTGGCCGAGATGCTGGGCAATGCGCAGCTCGTGGACCCCTCTACCCTGGAACACAGCCGCGTCAGTTTCGGCTCGACGGTCGTGCTGTGCGATATGGAGACGGACGAAGAGATGACCTACACCATCGTCGGCGGCTGCGAAAGCAACCCCGAGCTGGGGCTGATCTCTTTTGCCTCTCCACTGGCCAAGCAGCTGCTGGGCAAAGAGGAGGGCGACGAGCTCAAAGCCAAGCTCCCCGGCGGGACAAAAGAGTTCGAGGTCATCGAAGTCAAATACCAGGAGATCATCTTTGAGTGCCATGATTAAGGTCGCCGTTATCGGGGCCAGCGGCTACACCGGCCTGGAACTGGTCAAAATTCTGGCCGGGCATCCCCGCTTTGAACTGGCATACGTGGCCACCAGCGAAGGGGGGATGCGTCTGACCGAGCTGCACCCGGCGATGCAGGGGATCTTTGAGTGCGATGTGCACAAAGCGGATGCCGCGGCCGTTGCCGCTTCCTGCGAGCTGGCGTTCCTCGCTCTGCCGCATATGACGGCGATGGGGTTCGTCAAAGAGCTGATGGCCCTGGGGGTCAAGGTCGTTGATCTCTCCGCGGATTACCGCCTGAAGCGCGAGACCTACGAGGCGCACTATGTGCCCCATATCGACCCTGAGAACCTTGAGCATGCCGTCTACGGCCTGCCCGAGCTCAACCGCGAGGCGATCAAATCCGCGCGGCTGGTCGCGAACCCGGGGTGCTACCCGACGGCATCGATTCTCGGCCTGCTCCCCTTTACGAAATACATTGATGAAGATTTTCCGGTGTTCATCGATGCAAAGAGCGGTGTGAGCGGTGCGGGCAAGAAGTGCACGACCAGTACCCATTTTGTCTCGATCAACGAGAATATCTTTGCGTACAAACCCTTCGAACACCGCCACGAACCGGAGATCCGTGAAAAGCTTCTCCTCGACAGCGGAAAAGATTTCGATATCAACTTTGTTCCGCACCTGATCCCGGCGACCCGCGGCGAGCTGATCGACGCCTATGCCCTGCTCAAAGAGGAGATCGATCCGATTGCTGTCCTGAAGGCGTATTATGCCGATGAACCCTTCGTGCGCATCTTTGAAAACCCGGTCGATATCAAAGCCTGTTCGGGCACGAATTTCTGCGACATTTACGCCAAGGTCCGCGGGAAGAAGCTCTATGTCAACAGCAGCGTGGACAACATCGTCCGCGGCTCCTCTTCCCAGGCCGTTGCCAACGCGAACCTGATGATGGGACTGGAGGAGAACACGGGCATCCCGATCATCGCCTATGTCCCGTGACCCCTACGAGATCCTTCCCGGCGCCCTGCTGATCAGCGATGCCCACTACTCCGCAACACGCCCGCAGCTGCTCTCGCTTCTGCTGGCGGTGGATGCAGGCACCGTGAAGGTTCCGCAGCTGCTGCTGATGGGGGATATCTTCGATCTGCTCTTCGGGCAGATCAAGGTGACCCATGCGATGAACGCCGAGGCCGTTGCCGTGCTGCAGCGCATCAGCCGCCGTATTCCCGTCCTCTACCTCGAAGGCAATCACGACTACAACCTTGCCGCGCTCTTCCCGGAGGCCACCGTCGTGCCGCTCTCCTACCAGCCCTTTGCCTGCCGCTGCGCCGATCGTGCCGTGCTCCTGGCCCACGGCGATTTCAACCAGCCGCTCTCCTACAGGATCTACACGGCGCTGATCCGAAACGGCGCGGTACTGCGTCTGCTGGGTGTCATCAACCGCCTGACCGGCAACGGGATCATCGCGAAGCTCGAGGCCTACCTGGAGCGGAAGAACCACTGCCATACGATGGCGGGTTTCGAGACGTTCGTGCGGGCCCATCTCGCCCCGCTGGCCTTGGCAGACGTTGACATTTTCATTGAGGGGCACTACCACCAGGGGAAGCGGTTCGACGTGGACGGTGTGCGCTACTTCAATCCCGCCGCATTTGCCTGTAATCTTCGCTATGCTATCGTTAGGAACGAGCAAAACGGTTTTACCCTGCAAGCGCAGGAGTGGAACGAGGGGTAGGAGCCATGGCGCAGCTGCAGATCGAAAAGACCGAACGCGGGATGACGGTACACTGCAGCGGCCCGTGGCACGCCATGACGCTTGACGCGGTCGCCGGGGCGATCAGCGGGGAGGAGCTGGCCCGTCTGAAGGAGTACGAGGTGCTCCTTGAGCTTTCGGCCATCGAACAGATCGACACGGCGGGGGCCCTGCTGCTGCAGCGGCTCCGGCGCGGCCTGGAAGAGGCCGGCAATGTCGTGGTGGTGCAGGGGGCGGACGCCCAGACTGAACGGGTGCTGGCGATGACGCAGCGCTACGGCCACCCCGATATCGATTTTGCCGTTCCCGTTCCCGGTCTCCTGGCGCAGACGGGACGGAACGCGGCGGAGGTGGCGGCCAACGGTGCGGGCATCGTCGCCTTTATCGGCCGGACCTTCCTGGCGTTTATGCACCTGCTTTCGCGCAAAGTAGGGTTCCGCTACAAAGAGACGGGCTACCAGATTATGGAGAGCGCCATCAAGGCCCTGGGCATCATCGCATTGACGATGTTCCTTGTCGGCGTCGTCGTCGCCTACCAGTCGGCGGTACAGCTGAAAACCTACGGCGCCAACATCTTCATTGTCGACGCGCTGGGCATCTCGATACTGCGCGAACTCTCCCCCATGCTGACCGCCATCGTCGTCGCCGGACGCAGCGGCTCCTCTTACGCCGCACAGATCGGGGTGATGAAGATGACCGAGGAGATCGACGCGATGCGGACGATGGGGTTCGATCCCTATGCCTTTTTGGTCCTGCCGCGCCTCTTCGCCCTGATCATCATGATGCCGATCCTCATCTTCTTCGCCGACGGGTTCGGCATGCTCGGCGGCATGCTGATCGCGCATACGGAGCTGGGACTTTCGGTCACGCTCTTTATGGACCGCTTTACCGAGGCGGTGGCCCTCAAACACTTCTGGGTCGGGCTGGTGAAGGGGCCCTTCTTCGCCGTGCTTATCGCTTCCATCGGGATCTACCGAGGTCTGAAGGTGAAAAACGATACGGAGAGTATCGGGATCAATACGACCAAAAGCGTCGTCGAGGCGATCTTTGCCGTGATCATCTGCGATGCGCTCTTCTCCATCGTCTTTACGAAGTTGGGGTTCTGAGATGGCGGCGGTCATAGAGGTCGAAAACGTCGTGACGCGCTTCGGAGAGCGCCTGGTGCATGACGGGGTGTCGCTGCACGTTAATGCCGGGGAGATCTACGGCTTCCTCGGCCCCAGCGGCTGCGGAAAATCGACGCTGATGCGCGAGATCATCCTTCTCGAGCCGCTTCAGAGCGGCAGCATCCGCCTTTTCGGCGATCCGCTTGACAGGCTCTCTTTCGACGCGGCACAGGCGCTGCGGCGCCGATGGGGGGTGCTGTTCCAGTCCAATGCGCTCTTCACCTCGCTGAACGTGGCCGAAAACATTGCCGTGATGCTCAAGGAGTACACGGCGCTCCCGGTCGCGCTGATCGACGAGATCGTTGCCTTCAAACTCGACATCGTCGGGCTCACGCCCAAAGAGGGGAAGCTCTACCCCTCCCAGCTCAGCGGGGGGATGAAAAAGAAAGTCGCCCTGGCCCGGGCCCTGGCTCTGGACCCGCCGCTGCTTTTTCTGGACGAACCGACCTCGGGGCTCGACCCCGTTTCGGCCCGGGAGTTCGACGCCCTGATCATGCGGCTGCGGGACATGCTACAATTAACCGTAGTAATGGTCACCCACGACCTCGCCTCGATCGAGACGACCCTCGATCGTATGGCGATTATCGACGAGCGGCGCATCGCCGCCGAGGGGACGCTGTCGGAGGTCAAAGGGGTGCCGAGTCCGTTTATCCGTACATTTTTTGGAGGTGACGTGTCGTGAACGCCAAAACGAACGAGACGGTCGTCGGCATATTTGTGCTGCTCTCATTGGCACTGATGGCTTTTTTTGTGATCTGGATGCTTCAGCCGGCGAAAAAGGATGAGCTGCAGAGCTACCGTATCGAGTTCGGCGAGTCCGTGTCGGGCCTCAACGTCGATTCCCCGGTCAAGTTCCGCGGTGTGACGGTCGGGAAAGTCAGTGCCATCCGCATCAGTCCCAATAATATCGAGAAGATCGAGGTCATCATCGATGTGTGGAAGACGACCCCGGTGAAAACGGATACGATCGCCAAGCTCAAGTCGCAGGGTATTACGGGGCTGAGTTACGTGGACCTGAGCCGCGGGAGCGAGGCCGCCCCGCTGCTCAGATCCAAAGAGGATGAGGACGCCATGCCGACAATCCCCTTCGAACCCTCCTTTTTTGTCACCCTGGAGCGTACCTTCGGGTCGGCATCCGAGAACATCTCAGAGCTCCTGCTGCGCCTAAAGGAGCTGATCGGCGAACAGAACCAGGAGGAGTTGACCCGGCTGCTCTATCACAGTGCGAATATCGTGGAAAAGATAGACACCGGGCTGACCAAGGAACGGTTTGCGCATCTGGACGGGACCATTCGGAAGATCGGGAAGTTGGCGACGGCGCTCGATGCCAGGACGTCGTCACTCCCGCAACTGCTGCAGAGCAGCGACGCCGCGATGGGACAGGTCAAGGTCTCTCTGGCCTCTTTGCAGGAGAGTTTTGACTCCATGGCCAAGACGCTGGAGGTGATCAATGCGCGGAACAAAAACGGCGATTACAGCATCAAAGAGACGATGGGGCCGGGCATGGCGCAGTTCGAAGTGACGATGCGCCAGATGGAGCAGAGCCTGACCCTGCTCAACCAGATGCTGCTGCGCTATGGTGAAAACCCTTCGGATATGCTCTTTGAACATCAACCGCCGCAGGTGGGACCGGGAGAAGCGAAATGAAATGGATAACGGGAGTCCTGATGGCGCTGCTGGTCAGCGGATGCAGCCTGACGCGCGAAGCGCCGCCGGTACAGAGCTACCGGCTCAACGACGGGGCGCAAATCGTCGTGAGCAGTGCGGAGGGGTGCCGGGAGCGTGTGATCCGCATCGCCCTTATCGAAGCTCCGCAGTGGCTGGGGGGGACCGCGATCCATTACGCCGGGTCGGACCACCGCTTCTACCGCTATACGCAGGCGCGCTGGGAACAGTCCCCGGTGCAGCAGATCCAGCAGATGATCGAAAAGAGCGTCATCGAAAGCGGACTTTTCGTCGGGGTCGTGCCGTACAAATCCCTGGCCAAGAACGACTGGCTGCTTGAAGTGCGCATCGAACAGATGCTGCAGACGATCGGCGAAACGGGGGCGGGTGAAACGGAGCTGATGCTTTATGCCGTTCTCGTCGACCAATACAGCCGGCGTGTCCTGGCGCAAAAGACCTTCGCCTACCGGTACAAGAGCGCTGTTTCGGATGTGCGAAGCGCGATGGAAGGGTGGAGCGCAGGGGTCTCCGAATTTAAAACGGCACTGATCGCGTGGCTGGTGCAGCAGTGCGACACGCAGGCAAAGGTCGACCGCAGCGATGTCAATCTTTGACCGCGTCGCGGAGCGCAGCGGCGGCAACGCCGAAAAGTACGCCCTGCGCCAAAAGCTCTTCGGGACGGAAGACGTCCTGCCGATGTGGGTGGCCGACATGGATATCGAGACTCCTCTGTGCGTCCGCGATGCCGTGATGAAACGGGCGGAACACCCCGTGTACGGCTACGAGGAGATGCCCCGCAGCGCCTTTGAAGCGCAGTGCAGCTGGATGGCGCACCGTCACGGGGTGACGCTTGAACCGGAGGACCTCCTGTATTCGCACTCCGTCGTCGCCTCCATCTCTGCCGCCATTGCCGCCTTTACCGCGCCGGGTGATGAGGTCGTCGTCCAGCCCCCGATCTATCCCCCCTTTGTCAGCACGATCCGGCACAGCGGGCGCAAAGTGCTCTCCAACCCCCTGCGGCAGGATGCGGAGGGGATTTACCGTTTTGACCTGGAGGGGCTTGAGAAGCAGATCACACCGAAGACGAAACTCCTGCTGCTCTGTTCCCCCCACAACCCCGTCGGCCGCGTCTGGGAGCGCGCGGAGCTCGAAGCTTTGGCGGCACTTTGCCTGCGCCACGGCATCAGGGTCTTTGCCGACGAGATCCATTCGGACCTGCTGTTTGCCGGCCATCGTCATACCCCCTTTATCGCCCTGGGAGAGGCCGTCCGCGCGATCACACTGACCGCGATCGGCCCGGGGAAGAGTTTCAACGTCGCGGGACTGGCGATCTCGACCGTTGCGATGACGGATGCCGCGATGCGTGCGGAGTTCAAAGCGGTCTACGACACGATCCATTTCGCCCAGGGGACCGTCTTCGGCCATGCCGGCTTCGAAGCGGCCTACCGGGAGGGCGAAGCGTGGCTGGAGGGGCTGCTGGTACACCTGCAGGGGAACATCGACAAGCTCTCAGAGCTGGTGGGACGTTACGAGCAGATCGGTTTTCGGCCGCCGGAGGGGACCTACCTCGCCTGGCTGGATTGCCGGAAGATGGGATTTGGCTCCGACAAAGCTCTGCGGGAGTTCTTTATCGGCGAGGCACGCCTCGGATTGAGCCCGGGCATTTCGTTCGGCAGGGAAGGGAGCGGTTTCATGCGCCTCAACTTCGCCGTACCGACACCGACGATGGACGCGGCGCTTGCAAGGCTGGAAGGGGCACTGCGCGCTTTCTAGCCGATACCGGGTCTGTAACGGGACCGTAATCTCTTTTGTCTACACTTCGCGGAAAAAACGGGGGCGCTCTTTCGCGCCTCCACGGGGGTGTGTGAGGCATGATGAAAGTTCTTTTCCTTTCGGTTTGTATATTCGCGGGTCTGAAGGCCGGGCTGTTCGAGACGGATGCGCACGAGAAGGCGTCGCAGCGGATGGGACTGCTGAAGCAGTTCAAGGAGAATGCCAGCGACGCCAGCGCGATCACCAAGCGCGGAGAATACGCGCTGATAAAGGGGCAGGAGCAGGGCCTTGCCCGCATCCGGGCGGAAGTGCTCACGCTGGGCCTGCCGGAGCAGGAGCGCACAGCGCTTCTCGGCGATCTGGATACCTACAAGGAGACGGTGCGGGGCATCGGCATGCAGCTGCAGAAGAGCGCGCCGGAGCTCCATCAGCACTACCGCCGGCTGCTCGGCGGTCTGGGTGAATTCAACAGACGCCTGGGCAGTATCGGACTGCGGGAACTGCTGCACGGCTGGCGGGAGCTCAGCCGCGTCAAGGGGCGTTTTGTCAAGCAGCCGGATGCGCGACTGGCCAAAGCGTTCGATACGGCGTGGACCCAAGTCAGCGTCACCATCTCGGAACTCTACCTCGACGAGGAGATGGAAGCGCCTCTGCTGGAGTACCTCGAGGCATACAAAGCCTATTTTGAGGAAGTGAACCGTGCCTATAAAGCGGTCGGTTATGCCGAGGTCAGCAGTCTGAAACCGCTGACCTACAAGATCAAAATGCAGATGGAGATGATGGCGCCCCGTCTCGCCGAGCGCCGCTGAGCCGTGCGGGTGTCGGCGCACGATTCCGTTTACGGCTGACATGGTATCCTGACGAAATGCACCGGGGCGTTTTCCCCGATAGCGTTACCGAAGGAGCGGCCATGAAAAAAGTGATGATCCTCAGCGGTGCCGGCCTCAGCGCCGAGAGCGGTCTGCGGACCTTCCGCGACCACGACGGGATGTGGGAGGAATACGACGTCATGCAGGTCTGCTCGACCGAGGGGTGGGAAGCGGACCGGGAACTGGTGACCCGTTTCTACAACGCCCGCCGTCACGATCTGGCGGACAAAGCGCCCAATGCGATGCACCGGGCCATCGCCGCACTGCAGCGGCGCTACCCCGGGCAGATCTGGAACCTGACGCAGAACGTCGATGATCTGCTGGAGCGGGCGGGGTGCGACGAGGTGATCCACCTGCACGGCACCCTGCGGGATCTACGGTGCGAAAGCTGCGGGCATCTTTGGGATATCGGCTATGCCGGGCAGACGGAAGACGACTGCTGCCCGCGCTGCGAAAGCGCCGCCGTCCGCCACAACGTCGTCATGTTCGGCGAAAGCGCGCCGATGTATCGCCGGATCTATGAAGCGGTGAACGATGCGGAGTTCTTCGTTGCCATCGGCACCAGCGGGCAGGTGATAGACATTGTCCCCATCGCCCGGGAATTCGAACACTCCGTGCTCGTCAATCCCCGCCGCGAGGAGTATGTGACGATGTTCGGCTCCTTTGAACAGAACATCGACGCCTTCTTCTCCGACTTCCTCCAGATGGGCGCCGTGGCGGCGGCCGAACCGCTGACGGGGCTTGTGGAACGCTTTTTGCATGAATGAAGGCAGCGTTATGAAATGGAAATGAGACGTTGCCGTAACAGGGAGGAGATGAAACGCCATTATCATTGCGCCATCTTGCATCCGGAGTGAGCAATGAAAGAGACGACCTTTGAAATCCATCATCTGGAAAACGGTTGGGGCTGGCCCGATATCGACAGCGACGAAGTCGCGGTAGAGTACCTCTGCGAAGAGCTCGAGGTTCCCGAAGAGCTGATCAGCGAGGTTCACTGCTGCGACGGGACGATGCAGCTCTCTCTGATTCCCGGCCGCGGCTATATGCGCGACGACTGGTACGTTAATCTGATACGCTGCGCCTGAGGGATGCGGCGCATTTTCGCGCTATAATCCCTCTATGCTATTACCTCTCTTCCCGGGGCGTCGCGATGCGCTCCGCTCTTGACGCCATCGCCGACTTTGTGCGGGGACATCATGTCCTGACCCTCGCCACGAGCCGCGACGGCATTCCCTACGCCACACCGCTTTTTTACGCGTATGACGATGCGCGCAACTGCTTCGTATTCGCCTCGTCTGAGGAGACGGAGCATACTGCCCAGATGAAAGCGAATCCTTCGGTGGCGGCAGGCATCGCATTGGAAACGGATACGGTCGGAAAGATCCGGGGGCTGCAGTGCCGCGGCCGGATCGTTATCGGCGACGCGGCGGACGCGCGCTGCTACTTTGCACGTTTCCCCTATGCCAAAGTGATGCGTCCCACACTGTGGCGGCTGGAGCCCTCCTGGATGAAACTGACCGACAACCGGCTCGGTTTCGGAAAGAAGCTCATCTGGGAAGCTACTCCCCCTTCTTAGGCATCACCCCTTTCAGAAAATCCCTCTCCAGCCTGAAGGCGTCGGGGCGCGCGTAGTGGCCTGCGACGTCGAGGTTCCATTTCGCCCCTTTCTGGCGTATGGGGTCGATTTCGGCGTAGAGGATCCCCTCTTTTTGGTAGAGTGGCTCGGCGAGCACTTCGCCGTTCGGACCGGCGATCATGCTGTTGCCGCTGTTGATCCATTCGCCGCTTTCACGGTAATAGGGCTCAAGCTCGGGGAGGGCGTCAAGTACGCTCTGCTTGCGCAGCACCATGCAGCATCCGGCAATGTAGACGCGCCCCTCTTTGCCGATATGGCGCATGCTCGCCTGCCAGGCGCTCCCCTCGTCGTAGGTCGGTGCGGCATAGAGGGAAATGCCCCGCTCGTAAAGGCTTTGACGCACGAGGGGCATGTAGTTCTCCCAGCAGATAAGCCCGCCGAGCCTGCCGATGGGCGTCTCGTATACCTCCAGGGTCGCGGGGTCGCCGAAGGCCCATGCCGTGCGTTCCGCGAGGGTCGGTACGAGTTTCTGATGGTGTCCGAGTACGCGCCCCTCCGGTCCGATAAAGAGCAGGGTGTTGTAGACGGAACCGCCGCTGCTGCTGCGCTCATTGATGCCGATCGCGATGTGGACCTGCGCCGCCGCCGCTGCGTCACAGAGGATCTGCACCTCTGCGGAGGGGAGGGTGACGGCCGCATCGAGGAAACGGGCGTACAGGGACTGGTTGAGGGTCATATTGCCCGGAGGGACCTGCCAGATCCAGTCGGGATAGCCCGCAATGAACGCCTCGGGAAAGACGACGAGCTTGGCCCCTTTCTCTGCCGCTTCGGTGACAAAACGGCACACTTTGGCTATGCTCCTCTCCGGATCCAGAAAGACGGGTTCGGCCTGAACGGCAGCGATGGTAAAGGGTGCGGGGGGCATGGCAGACTCCTTCCGGTCCGCAGGACCATGCTTCCATTATCCCACCGGTGCATAAATAAGAAACTTTTATCACAGGGTTAGTTGGGCCCTTCTAAGGGAAGGGTGGCTCAAAGCAATTCCCGGTAGAATATCGTCAAAAACACGGAGCGTACCCATGAACAGAGCTTTACAGATGCTGCAGCTGCAACAGCAGCTTAACGATGCCACGAACGGAGCAGACTGGGAAGCGGGTACGACGAAGAACGGCAAGGCGATCAACTGGAAGCGCTGCATCTACATGGAGTGCGCGGAGATGATCGATTCATTCGCATGGAAGCACTGGAAAAACATCGCCGCTGACCCCGACTGGGCGAACCTGCAGATCGAGGTCGTCGATGTCTGGCACTTCGTCATGAGCCTGGTGCTGCAGGAGTACAAGCAGCGCGATCTCGGCAGTCTCGATGACGCGGCGAGGGCGATCGCGATCATGCCCTTTTACGAGATGCTCAACGATGACGCGGAAGGGTTCGCCGTCGAACGTCTGGTGATGGCCCAGGTGGAGTCGGTGATGAAAGACGCCCTTGAGGGCAAGCCCGACCTGACCAAGCTGTTGGCGGATTTCTTCGAACTCGTGCGGATGAGCAATCTTGATCTTACTTCACTCTACCGCCTCTACGTCGGCAAGAACATCCTCAACCGGTTCCGCCAGGACCACGGTTACAAAGAGGGGCACTACGTGAAGATCTGGAACGGGGAAGAGGACAACGTCGTGATGAAGCGGCTCTGGGAAGAGAAGGGCGATATGACGCCCGATGAATTGTACGGGGGGCTCGAAGCATCCTATCCGGGTGCCTAGCCTAGAACGACGGCGGGAGGCTTCACCGCAACACAAGCCTCAAAAAATGTGCTTCAGAAAAGGGGGTGATGATGGCAAAGATCATGTCAACCGTGGGACTCTTTTTCGTGCTCTTCGCGGGGGCGGCGCTACTCGCGGAATCTGAAGGCGTGCATACCGCCCCGGACGCTTTGAAAAAGGTCGAGATCGGGCTGATGGGGGCCGCGCTCTACCAGGAGGCGAAGAACGATCCGCTAGAGGATCTGTTCCCCGGCATGGGCGTGCGCGCCGCCTATCGCTTTTACGGTAACTGGTCGGCGGTCGCCGAGCTGTCGGCTGCGTTCGATGCCGCTTATGATCTTCCCGGACACGGGCGTGTCAACGTGACGGATTACATGGCCGGCATCGATTATGATCTTTTCCCGGAGTCCGGCGCCGTGAAGCCCTACCTCTCGCTGGCCGTAGGGTATCGCACCATCAGCGGTGTCACCGGACGGGACCAGTGGCAGGTACTGCCGGGCCTCGGGTGCAAATTTCCTCTGAATGATTCATGGCAGCTCGTCGTGGAAGCGAAAAAACGGTTCAATCTGGATGCAAATGAAACGGGATGGCTGGGGATGATCGGCGTGAGTTATCTGTTCGGCGTCGGTGACGCGCAGAGCGCCGTGCACTCCAGCGAAACTGCACCGGAGCCGGAGGCGATCGAACCGGTCCCCGTTCCGGAACCGGCCGCCGCCGACAAACCGCCGGAGAGGGACAGCGATGATGACGGGGTGCTCGATACGGAAGATCACTGTAGCGGCACGAAGCGCGGCGTCCGGGTGGATGCGCAGGGGTGTCCGCTGACGATGGCGCGGGTCGTGCATTTTCCCTTTGATTCTGCGAAGGTCTCCGAAGCACAAGAAACACAGATACGTGCTTTGGTGCACTTTTTGAATGAGAACCCCGCCTCTAAGGTTATATTGAAAGGGTATACGGATGACGCGGGTACGCCCGCCTATAATCAGAGGCTTTCCGCGCGCCGTGCGGAAGCCGTCAAAACAGTGCTGGTGAAGGCGGGGATCGATCAGAAGCGCATTGTTGCACAAGGCAGAGGTATGCGCGAACCGGTGGCGGACAACGCCTCGGAGGAGGGACGGGCACGTAACCGTCGTGTCGAGGCGGAGTGCATCGTCGAGTAAACGCCGCCGATCTGTTTTGCGACGGGGACGGATGTAATCCCCGCGCGATCGTCAGTCGGCTTTCGCTATCGTGTCGGCAAGGGCGTTTTTCCGCTCCATCAGCGTCAGCAGCGCCATGAAGAAGGCGGTGATGGCGGGGCCGAGGATCATGCCCCAGAAACCGAAGCTCGTCAGACCGGCGATAATGGCAAAGAAGATGATCAGTTCGTTACGCTTGCTCTCGGTCGAGGAGAGGCGGCTGTCGATGCTTTTGATAATGACGGGTTTGATAAAGGTGTCGGCGATGACGGAGATGACCAGGATCGTGTACAGCGCGATGAACACGGCGCTGCCCACATCGCCGAGGGAGAGCTCGTAAAGGGAGAAGGGGACCCACATCAGGGCGCCGCCGACCACGGGGATGAGGGAAGCAAATCCGAAGAGGATGCCGAAAAGCAGCCCGTTGTAGCCCATGAAACTGACGGCGATCCCGAAGAGTGCCCCCTCCAGCGCCGCCGTGAGCAGAATGGAGTAGAAGACGATGCTCATGACCGAAGAGACCTCCGAGCCCAGCAGGCGGGCATCATCGGGCGGAAGGTTGATGATGTGTTTGAAATAGCCTGCCAGCCG
The DNA here is from genome assembly GCF_039645955.1 of Thiomicrolovo immobilis. Taxonomy (GTDB): domain Bacteria; phylum Campylobacterota; class Campylobacteria; order Campylobacterales; family Sulfurimonadaceae; genus Thiomicrolovo; species Thiomicrolovo diazotrophicus. The sequence continues at coordinate 2,074,966 of NZ_CP147916.1, read as the reverse complement.
CTGCCCGTAGAGGTGGGCGAAGAAGTAGAAGACGATAATCATAAAGGCGTTCTTGACGAACGACGCGCTGATGCTGCCGATGGTCCCGGCGTAGGCGAGGGCCTTCTTGGTCAGTTCGGCCGGATCATACGAGGCGATAAAGTTCGAGACGTAGGACTTGGAGTGGCCGGAGAACCCCGGCGCGCGTTCTATGAGCTCCTGTAGGTAGTCCATGACCGATTCGAGGGTTGTGGGGTCAAAGTGCTGCAGATAGATAGTGATCTTGGCGAGAAAATAGCCCAAAGGGGCGAAAAAGAGCAGGGCCATCATCAGGGTGGAGAGGGCTGATGCCGCGAAGACCGAGCCGGTCCACTCCCGCAGACGCCGTTTGAACGAAAAGGTCGAGACTGCCAGCAGCGAAGCGATCAGGATACTCATCAGGTAGGGGCTGTAGAGCAGGTACATCCAGTAGAGTGATGCCGCGAGCAGGATGGCGAAGATCGTCTGCGGTTTCACGGTGTATCCTTTAGAAGAGCCCGCTCTGTTCCGCGGGCGGGGTGAGCCGGAGCACGTCGTAGCACTTGGGGGTGGCGACGCGTCCCCTGGCGGTACGCTCCAGGTAGCCGTTGGCGAGCAGGTAGGGTTCCAGGACATCCTCGATGGTCCCCTCGTCCTCGCTCAGCGCCGCGGCGATGGTGCTGAGCCCCATGGCCCGTCCTTTGGCCTGGACCAGCAGCTCCAGCAGCCGCAGGTCCATCTCGTCGAAGCCGTGGGCGTTGATGCCCAGTTCGTTGAGGGCGTAGACGGTGCGTTCATGCGTGATGGTCGCTTCGTCGGCGACATCGGCAAAGTCCCGGACCCGGCGCAGCAGCCGCAGAGCGATCCGCGGCGTTCCCCGGGAGCGGCGGGCGATCTCCAGCGCGGCGTCGTGCTTGATCGGTTTGCCCAGTTTCTCCGCGGCCTGCATGATGATGCGGGAGAGCTCCTCGGGGTGGTAGAAGTTCATGCGGAAGTTCATGCCGAAGCGGTCGCGCAGGGGGTTCGAGAGCATCCCCGCCCGCGTTGTCGCGCCGATCAGGGTGAAGCGGGGAAGGTCGATCTTGACCGTCTGGGCCGCGGGGCCGCTGCCGATGATGATGTCGAGGCGGAAATCCTCCATGCTGGGGTAGAGGATCTCCTCGACGGCAGGGGAGAGGCGGTGGATCTCGTCGATAAAGAGGATGTCCCCCTCTTCGAGGTTGGTCAGGATGGCGGCCAGGTCGCCGCTCTTTTCGATCATCGGGGCGGCGGTGACCTTGATGCTGCTGCCCATCTCGTTGGCGATGATCAGCGCCAGGGTCGTTTTCCCCAGACCCGGAGGGCCGAAGAAGAGGGTGTGGTCCAGCGCTTCGCCCCGCTTTTTGCTCGCCTCGATAAAGACGCCGAGATTCTTCTTGATCTGCTCCTGGCCGATATAATCGCCCCACCCCTCTGGCCGCAGGGAGGTTTCCACCGTTTCCTCGGCGCTGAATTTTTCGATTTCGACGATACGTTCCATCGTTACTGTCCCACCGGATATTGTTCCGTAGCTTTGTACTCTTGATAGGGCTGGTCGTGCTGCGCCTCGCATGCGCGCCGCTCGTCGGGGTTGGTGATATTGCGGCAGTTCTGTTTGGCGATGTCATGCGCCATGTCGTAGCGCATTTCACTGGAACAGCCGGAGGACAGTATCCCCAAGATGAGTACGGACACGGTTTTAGCGATCAATACGTATGCTCCTCTGCCGGGAAGGTGCGTGCGGCGACCTCCTCCTTGTACTGCGTGACCGCCGCTTTGACGGCATCGGCACCCTGCATGTACTGCTTGACGAACTTCGGCACGAAGGGCTCGTAGAGGCCGAGCATGTCGGAGAAGACGAGCACCTGCCCGTCGACGCCGCTGCCGGCGCCGATGCCGATGACCGGGACGGAGACCGCTTCCGCGATCCGCGTCGCGACGTCGGCTTTGACCCCTTCGACGACCATGCAGAAGGCGCCGGCCGCTTCGACGGCTTTGGCATCCTCGATCAGGGAGAGGGCGTTGGCCTCGTCTTTGCCTTTGACCTTGTAGCCCCCCTCGCCGCGCACCGCCTGGGGCAGCAGGCCGATGTGGCCGCAGACGGCGATGCCGTTGGCCGTGAGGTGGGCGATAATGTCGGCTTTGTCCCGGCCTCCCTCGATCTTGACGGCGTCGGCCCCGCTCTGCTGGTAAACGGCAATCGCGTTGTCCAGGGCGCGCTCGGCCGTCGTATAGGTGCCAAAGGGCATGTCGCAGATGACAAAGGTGTCCGGCGCGCCGCTGCAGACGGCTTTGGTGTGGTAGATCATCTGCTCGAGCGTGGCGCTGAGGGTGTCGGGTTTCCCGGCGAAACTCATATTGAGCGAATCCCCCACGAGGAGAATGTCGGCAATGGGGTCGAAAAGGCGTGCGAAGAGGGCGTCGTAGGCGGTGATCATCATCAGCGGTGTCCCGCCTTTGGCCTTTCGGATGGCACCGACGCTCAGCTTATTAGCCATTGGTTGCTCCTGCGGGCATGCCGGAATTCGGGGGGATATCCCCTTCACGGCGCCCTAGTCAATTGAGAGCGATTTTATCCAAAAATGCTACAATTGCGGATAAATATGGCAGGCCGCCGTCCCGTTGCTAAGGGTGGCGGCGCCCGAACACGGGCAGATCCGCTCAAAGGGTAATTGGTGGAAAAACAACTGGTGGGCTACATTACGACGGGCTATCCCGACAAAGATTTTACGATCGACCTCGCGCTCTCGATGGGAGAGAGCGGTGTCGATTCGCTGGAGCTGGGTATCCCCTTCTCCGATCCCGTCGCCGACGGACCGGTGATCGAGGCGGCGAACTACGTCGCCCTGGAGAACGGGTTCCGCTTCAAAGACGTCCTGGACGTCTCCCGCGCCGTGGCGCCCCGCGTCGATACCCTCTGGATGGGCTACTTCAACCCTTTCTACCAGTTCGGGATGGAGAAGGTCCTTCGCGAGGCGAACGATCTCGGTGTCAGCGGCCTGATCGTCCCGGACCTGCCGCATGAAGAGGCGGTTCTCTACGCCGATGCTTTCGCCCGGCACCGTATCAGCAACATCGCCTTCGTCGCACCGACGGATACGGATGCCCGGGTGAAAACCGTGGTCAGCGCTGCGCAGAAGTTCATCTACCTCGTTGCCTACGCCGGTATCACCGGTGCGGGTAAAAGCGAAGACCTCGGCGAGGTCGTCGCCTCGATCCGCCGCCATACGCAGACGCCTGTCTACGTCGGTTTCGGCGTCAACGAAGAGACGGCGAAAACGAAAGCGGAGGGGGTCGACGGCGTCATTGTCGGTTCGGCGTTCATCAACGTGCTGCTGCGCGAAGACCTCTCGCTGTCCGAAAAGATCAACCACTGCAGCCGCATCGCCAAAACAATCAAAGAACGCATCAACGAGTAGGGGGGAAACCTCCCGTTTTTTAGCCCCTCTTTATGGCGTATCGGCTATAATTGCCTTCTAAGCCTGAGCGGTGCGAGCTCTCGCATTTCAGGGGGTTCTACATATCTACTTTATGGACGGTGTAGCCGCTTCTGTGTGCCGGTGATCTCGCTTGAAGGCGCAAGCCTGAGAGACTGCCGCCTGAGGAAGCCCTCAGTCCGTATTATTTTGGCTTTGAGAACCAAAGCTATCTTGCGGAACGGCCGCCCGGGTTTAGATGCCGCTTTCATTCAAGAAGATGCCGTCTTTTTGAATGAAAACAGCAAGAAGGATCGGCAAAAGAATGAATGTAATGGTTATCGGCAGCGGCGGGCGCGAATATGCGATCGGGCGTGTACTGGCAGAGGATGAAGCGGTAGAGAAGCTCTATTTCGCACCGGGCAACGGGGCGACGCCGATGCTGGGCGAAAACGTTGCGATCAAGGGGTACGATGCGCTGGCGGATTTCGCGATTGCCAACAGTATCGACCTCACCATCGTCGGACCGGAGGCGCCCCTCACCGAAGGCGTTGTCGACATCTTCAAAGCGAAGGGGCTGACGATCTTCGGTCCTTCCAAGGCAGCGGCACAGCTCGAGGGCTCCAAGGTCTATATGAAGAACTTCCTCGCCAAGTACGGCATCCCGACGGCCCGCTATATCGAGACGGACCACATCGAGACGGCCTTCAAGTTCATCGAGACCCTGCCGACGCCGGTCGTCGTCAAGGCAGACGGGCTCTGCGCGGGCAAGGGTGTTATCATCGCTATGAGTCACGACGAGGCGAAAAAGGCCGCTTCGGAGATGCTTAGCGGCGCTTCCTTCGGCGACGCGGGCAAAAAGGTCGTCATCGAGGAGTTCCTTGACGGCTACGAACTCTCCATGTTCGCCATCTGCGACGGGGAGGACTTTATCCTGCTGCAGGCGGCACAGGACCACAAGCGCCTCCTTGACGGTGACCAGGGACCGAACACGGGCGGCATGGGGGCCTATGCGCCGACGCCGCTCGTCAACGACGAAATCTACGAGAAGGTCAAGGAACGCATCGTCCGCCCGACGCTCGACGGGATGCAGGCGGAAGGCGCACCCTTCGAGGGGGTGCTCTTCATCGGCCTGATGATCGTGAACGGCGAACCGATCACCCTGGAGTTCAACGTCCGTTTCGGCGACCCGGAGTGCGAGATCCTGATGCCGCTGCTCAGCTCCCCGGCGAGCGAACTCTTCTACAAGGCCGCGACGAAGCAGCTCGACACGCTTGACGTGAAGTTCAAAGACGAATACGCCGTCGGCGTTGTCATGGCAAGCCGCGACTACCCCTACAGCAGCAGCGAACCGGCGGAGATCGTCGTCGACGAGATCGTTCACACCGAACTGGCCGAGCATTCGCATATCGCCTATGCCGGTGTCAGCGAGGAAGACGGCAAGCTCTTCGCGACGGGCGGACGGGTCCTCGTCTGCGTCGGAACGGGCAAGAGCATCCGCGAGGCCCGCGACCGCGCCTACCTTCTCTGCGGCCAGGTGCACTTTGCCGGGAAAAAACTGCGGACCGATATCGCTTACCAGGCCCTCTAACCCGTGAACGAGACGATCGAAACGCTGCTGCACCGGCATGAACTGCAACTCGCTTCCATCCCGAAGCGGGCCCTGGCGTTCCTGATCGACGAGCTCCTGCTGAGCCTGCTCTTTACGATTATGCTCTGGGGCCCTATTTCCCAGGCCAAGGATATGGAGACTTTCCTCTTTGTGACCAATGCTTACGCCCTGGAATACCTGGGGATGAAGGTCTTCTACCAGACGCTCTTTGTCGCCCTCTACGGTGCGTCGCTCGGAAAGATGGCGATGCGTATCCGCGTCGTGGCGATTGAGGACGGGGGGATCCCGGGCTGGCTGCCGGCATTCAACCGCGCCGTCTTCCGCATCCTCAGCGAGATCATCTTCTACCTCGGCTTCATCTGGGCGATGTTCGACCCCAATAACCAGGCGTGGCATGACCGCACTGCGCGCACCGTTGTCGTCAATGCCTAGGTTCCTGCTCCTTCTTCTTTTTGTATTGTCCGCGCTGCGGGCGGAAGAGCAGATTGAATTCTTCGCGACCCGGCTCGATTCGAACCTCAGCGTCGTCCATGCGAGCGGGGACGTCCTCGTTCTGTACAAAAGCTACTATCTGAGTGCCAACGAGGCTTATTTCGACCGCAACAGCAGTACGTTGGAACTCTTCGGAAATATCGTCGCCATGCAGGGGTCGGAGTATTTCGCGATGGGGGATTATGCCAAGCTCGATGTCGCCAAAAAGAGCCGGGAGTTCTCCCCCTTTTTCATGCTCGACCGCCATACGAATGTCTGGATGAGCTCCTCGCGTTCGGGGGCGGAAGACAAGGACTTCACGGTCGAAGACGGGATGGTCTCGGGCTGCGATCCCAACGATCCCTTCTGGGTGCTTTACTTCTCCAGCGCCGATTTCGACAGCGAATCGCGCTGGATGAACGTCTATAACGCCTACCTCAAGATCTACGGCATTCCCGTCTTTTACTTCCCCTATTTCGGCTACTCCCTCGACAACCGCCGCCGCAGCGGTCTGCTGGTGCCCTCCTTCGGTGTCTCCAGTACGGAAGGGTTCTTTGTCGAACAGCCTGTCTATATCGCGATCGACCCCTCCTGGGACGTGGAGCTGCGTCCGCAGCTGCGCACGGAGCGGGGCGAGGGGGTTTACGGGAAGTTCCGCTTTGTCGATTCGAACGTCTCGGAGGGGATGGTCCAGGCGGGCTATTTCCAGGAGAAGTCCTCCTATGTCGATACCTATGACCTGGCCAATTCGAACCATTACGGTTTCGACTTCTTTTATACCAATACGGCGGTGCTGCAGCGCTGGCTGGGGCTGGACCTCCCCGGGCAGTCGGGGCTCTATGCCGACATTAGCTGGATGAACGATATCGACTATATCAACCTCTCGTCCAACGATACCGTGAACTACGCCACCTCCAACCAGGTGCTCTCGCGGGTGAACCTCTTTTACAATGAAGAGGATGCCTATTACGGCATGAACCTCCGCTACTATCTCGACCTGAACAAACAGAGCAATGCCGATACCCCGCAGAACCTGCCGATCCTCCGTTACCACCGCTATATCAACACCTTCCTCGATGAGCACGTCTACTACACTTTCGATCTGCGCGGCAACAATATCTTCCGCGAAACGGGGATGCGCGCGGTCGAAGGAGAGGTGGACCTCCCCGTGACGCTGCAGACCTCTGCGCTGGAGGATTACCTGCTGCTCTCTTATAGTGCGAGGCTGAACGGAAAATACATCACCTTCGGAAACGAGCCGACGACCGTGTCGGCCATTCCGGCGGGGGGCGAGTACGAGACCGGGCTTTTCGGGCGGATCTACCATGTCTTCAATGCGGGGACGCAGGTGACAAAAGCGTTTGAGGGCTTCAGCCACACGGCCGGATTGGACCTTGCCTATACCAAGGCCGGTGTTGATGACGCGACGGGCTACTACAAAACCCAGCAGTCACTCTGCAGCGGGAGCGATGCGGCGCTCTATCCCGAATGCGACTTTTATGCCGTCAACGAGATCGAAGAGGCGCTGGACCTGAAGTTCAGCCAGTTCTTCGTCAATGACGTGGGCGAACAGGTGCTCTACCAGCGTCTTTCGCAGCGCCTCTCCTTCGACCGGAACCAGGATCAGCTCAGCGAGCTGGAAAACGAACTGGACTGGCAGGTGACCCCGGAAGTCTCGCTCTATTCGGATGTTTTTTACAACTATGACAACCACCGGGTCTCGAAGATGCTCAACGGGATCCGCTACAGCGACGGCGCGCTCAACGTCGGTGCGATGGACCTCTACGAAGACCAGCCCGACGTCAACGGGACGCAGCGGGTCAATTACCTGACCTTTGACGCCGCATATCGCTATAATGACCACTATCGCTATTTCGGCCGGTACGCCTATGACCTGGAGGCGAATGTGAAGAAGTTCTCCGAGATTGGCTTCGACTACACGAAGCGCTGTTGGAAATTCGGGATGCGTTATGTCGAGAACAACCGACCGATCCTGACCAACGCCCAGGCCGACTCGCTGCTGGAGAAGTATGTCTATTTCACCATCGAACTCCGTCCGATCGGGGGGACCGAGGTCAACTACAAACTCAGTGATGCATTGGATGGTTCGTGATGAAACTGTTTGAAGATAGAAAAGCGGCCGTTTCGGCGCTGAATGAGCTGCTGCCGCTGCCGCAGATGCAGCGAGAATCGTGGATTTTGATCGCGCTTTCGGAGGGAGGCATCGCACTGTGCCAGGAGCTCAACGTCCGGATGAAGCTCAAGGTCGACTGGCTGCTGGGCGAATCGATCACGGCGCCCCAGAACCCGCAGTGCGAACTGGGGAGGGTGAGCGAGACTGAGGAGATCGTAATCAACGACGACCTCGTCAAGGCCTTCGGCATCCAGTACGACTACGTCTACGGCGAGGCGCACCGCAAGCACGAAGAGAAGATCCTCTCCCGGATCTACCACTACCGCAAAGGGCGCCCGCTCACAACCCTGCGCGGCAAAAAAGTCCTCCTTGTCGATCAGGGGGCGGAGAGCGGATTGAAGCTGATGTGCGCGATCAAAACCGTCCTTTCGCGCTCGCCCGATGCCCTCTATGCCTGTGCACCGGTGATGCCCAAAGAGGTCTATGCGGCCGTCGAACCGCTCTGCGATGCGCTCTTTTGCCCACACGTGCTGGAGGATTATATAGAAACATCATGTTATTATTCAGAACTAGAAGATGTTTCGGATGAAATGATTATTAAGATACTAGGGGACTAAATGGATTATGATGTACTGGTAGCCGTCGAGAACAGAACGGAAGAGTATGCGCTTACAAGCGTGGCCCGACAGGCAAACGGAAGCGCGTGGCTCAAGGCCGGCAACACGGTTGTCCTGGCCACCGTTGTCATCGACGAGACCGAATTCGTCGAAGAGGGGTTTCTGCCGCTGACGGTGCAGTACATCGAGAAGGCGTACGCCGCGGGCAAGATCCCGGGCGGTTTCATCAAACGCGAGGCCAAACCGAGCGATTTCGAAACGCTGACCTCGCGCATCATCGACCGCTCCCTGCGTCCGCTCTTCCCCAAAGGGTTCGCCAACCCGGTCCAGATTACCGTGATGGTTCTCAGCGCGGATGAAGATGCCGACCTGCAGGTACTCGGCCTCAACGCCGCTTCGGCGGCCCTGTATGTCTCCGACATCGACATCGACATCCCCGTCAGCGCCGTCCGCGTGGCGAAGGTCGACGGCGAGGTCTTATTCAACCCGACGCTGCCGCAGCTTAAAAACAGCACCCTGGACCTTTTCCTCGCGGGAACGGAGTCGGACCTGCTGATGATCGAGATGCGGGTCCAGGGTTCGGTGGAGACGGAGCTGCTCGACACGATGATGGTCGACCCGCTCGTCGATCCGGCGCTCGCCGCCGAGACCATCGCCCGCTACCGCAGCAACGCGATGGGCGAGGATGATTTCATCGTCCTGCTTTCCGAAGCCCAGCAGCTGCTGGCGACGGCAAACAGCTCCTATGCAAAGGCGTTCGCTCCGTTCAAGAAAGAGACCTTCAAGCTGACCTGCATCGCCGCGGAGCCGGACGAGCATCTGATGGCGTACGTCAGAGAACACCACAGCGACGATATCGCCGCGGCCATCGCTCAAATGGCGCGCACCGAGCGCTCCACGGCCCTGCGCAATCTGCGTAAAAAGATCCTCGACGCGGAACCGGAGTTTGACGAGCACGCCCTCAAAAAAGCGATCGAAGCGGTCAAGCGCGAGACGGTCCGCACGCAGGTCCTGCAGACGCAGACCCGCGCCGACGGCCGCCACCTCGACGAAGTACGCCCGATCAGCATCCTGACCAACGTTCTTCCCTCCGTCCACTCTTCCTGCCTCTTTACCCGGGGGCAGACCCAGGCGCTGGTGACACTGACCATCGGCGGCAACAAAGACGCCCAGATGTATGAGGAGCTTACCGACAGTTCGGCGCAGTACGAGAGCTTTATGGTGCACTATAACTTCCCGGGCTTCAGCGTCGGGGAGGCGTCACCGGTCCAGCCGCCGCGCCGCCGGGAGCTCGGACACGGCAACCTTGCCAAGCGTGCCCTCGAACCGGTCCTGGAAGCCCCGGGACAGACGGTCCGTCTCGTCTCCGAGATTCTCGAGTCCAACGGCTCCTCCTCCATGGCGACCGTCTGCGGCGGTTACATGGCGCTCAAAGCGGCGGACCTTGATACGGCCGATCCGATCGCCGGCGTGGCGATGGGGCTGGTCAGCGAGGGGGACCTGCACATGGTCCTGACCGACATTACCGGTCTTGAGGACCACGACGGGGATATGGACTTCAAGGTCGCGGGCTCCAAAGAGGGGATCACGGCGCTGCAGATGGACATCAAGCTCGGCGGGATCTCCCTGGAACTGCTCAAAACGGCCCTCTATCAGGCGAAGGCGGGACGCGCCCACATCATCGATATTATGGCCGACGCCGAGAACAAGATCGAACTGAGCGAGGAACTGCCCGGCAGCGATTTCTTCAGCATCGATCCCGACCGTGTCGCCGATGTCATCGGCCAGGCGGGCAAGACGATCAGAGAGATCATCGAAAAGTTCGAGGTCGCGATCGATATCGACAAGAAAGCCGGCAACGTGAAGGTGACGGGCAAGAACCGCGAAGGGGTCAAGGGGGCGCGCGAGCATATCGAGCAGATCGTCTCAGTGCCGAAGATGGAAAAACCCGAGTACCATGTCGGCGACATCGTCAAGGGGCGGGTCAAGAAGATCGTCGATTTCGGCGCCTTCATCGAACTGCCCGGCGGAGTCGACGGCCTGCTGCACATCTCCAAAATCTCCGATTCGCACGTGCGCAACGTTTCCGATGTCCTGAGCGAGGGGGACGACATCGACGTCGAGATCCTCGAGTTCAAAGGGACCAAGATCAGCCTCGGCCGCGCCCCGGCCGCCTAAGCCCTCCCGGGGCCGGAGCGGCCCGTACCCATGGAAACGACCTCTCTCTCTACGCTGCTGGATACCCTGCAATCCGGACAGAACCTTTTTCTCACCGGCGGGGCCGGTACCGGCAAAACGACCCTGACGCGCCAGATCATCGCCGCCTACGGCGCCGAAGGGAAAAAAGTCGCCAAGCTCGCTTCGACGGGCATGGCGGCGGCCCTGATCGGCGGACAGACCCTGCACAGTTTTTTCGACCTGGGCATCGCCGACAGCGAAACGGACCTCGAACGCCGGGGGAAGCTCATCCCCAAAAAGAAGATCGTCAAACTGGTGCGTGCGATGGACCTCGTTGTCATTGACGAGATCTCGATGGTGAGTGCCGAAGTGCTCGATATGGTGCGGCTGCGCCTGCTGCAGTGCGGGTTTGACGGCGCGCTCCTGGCCGTGGGGGATTTTCTGCAGCTTCCGCCGGTCACAAAAGGCACGATCCGTTTCGCCTTCGAGGCCCCAAGCTGGGAACAGTTCGCCTTTGAGACGGTGACGCTGACGCACAACTGGCGCAGTGAGGATGCCGAATTCAACGGTGTCCTGAACGCCGTACGGCATGCCCGGGTCACGGAGGAAGAGCACTGCTACCTGCATGAGCTGATCAAACCGACGGGGGATGACCTCTCGCGATACACCTTTCTCTACGGGACGAACCGGTCGGCCTTCGAGCACAACCGCGAGCAGCTTGATGCGGTCGAGGGGGATCTCTACGCCTTTGAAACCCAAAGCGTCTGTCACGACGCCAAAACGCAGCAGCGGGAGGTGGAGCGTTTTATGGCGGATGCCCGCATCCCGGAAGTGCTGGAGCTGAAGGTGGGCGCGCCGGTGCTCTTTACCCGCAACAGCTGGAACTACGTGAACGGCCAGCGGGGGATCGTCGTGCGGCTTGAACAGGACAGCGTCCACATCCGCAAAGAGGACGGTATGGTCGTCAAACTCGAACGCGTCGGCACGGAGAAAAGCCGTTGGGAAGAGCGCACGGTCGAGAAGGAGAAGCAGATGGTCGAGGTGCCGCAGTTTACCCTCTACCAGTTCCCGATCGTCCTCGCATTCGCCATTACCATTCACAAGTCCCAGGGGATGAGTATCGGCGATCTGGTCATCGACACGACGGAGATCTTCGCCCCCTCGCAGTTCTACGTCGCCCTCTCGCGGGCGATCTCGCCCCACAGTCTGATTCTGAAACAGCCGCGCGTGAACTGGGCAAACCTTGCTTTCGTCCACCCCAAGGCGCTGAGTTTTGGTCAGGAATAATTTTTTTCAAAAAAAACTATTTTTTGTGATTATTTAATGCATTTGAATTTTAACAGCTAGTTATTTTCTCCGCCGTGAAGCGAAAGGCGGCGCGTTGTAAGATGGTTTTAATTCACGTTTTTCCCTGTTAAGCATAAGAAGGAGGGAGTGATGAAAACCATGAAAGAGAAAGGAATCGTTCTGCTTGCGGCGATCGCACTGATGGCCGGAGGCTGCAAGGTCAAGAGCGACACAGCCGATGCAAGCAGCGGCGGAGGCGGCGGCGGAGGAGTTATCATCGCCGCCGCCTTCCCGACGGCCGCCGACGGATTTGAAGGCAGCGCCGGCGACAATACAAAAGACCAACCCAGCAGTATCCTCGTCGGGGGACTGCAAACGCGCACGATCTATCCCCAGGGAGACGAAGACTGGGTGAAGGTTGCCTTGGTATCGGGCAAAACCTACGAACTCTTCGCGACGAACCTGAATTATACGGCCGATACCGTGATCGAACTCTACAAAGCCGACGGGGTGACGCTGGTAGCGTCGAATGACAATTTCCTCTCCTTTGACAGCAATATCGATCAGATTACGATTACGGAAACGGGGAACTACCTGATCCATGTCTACTCCTATTATGCCTACGATATGGCCAGCTATCAGCTCGGCGTGCGGCTTTTTATCGACAGTGATAACGACGGTTACTCCGCTACCTATGACTGCAATGACAGCAATAACGCCGTCTACCCGTACACAAACGAAATTGCCGGTAACGGGATCGATGAAGATTGTTCGGGGGCGGATGCTCCGAGTGGCACCGACGGTTTCGAGCCGGACGGAACGCTGGGAGGCGCGACAACGATCTACAGCACCAAAAGCGCCGTCGGCGAGATCATCTATCAGAGCGCGCTCTACACCCTGGCGCATACGATCGATCCGGGAAACGACACCGACTACTACAAGGTGACGCTCCCGCCGCACGCTGCGGCCTATGTCGTGGATTATTCCCAGGGGCCCGCGGGGCTACAGACCGCACTGCTCGATAACGGCGGGGCGGCACTGGGGATAACCGATTCGAAAGGCCCGGGGGGGATCATCGAGATGAGTACGCCGGATGCCGGGGGGATTGCAACGACGCAGACCTATTACCTCGAGGTGATGTCGGAGAACGGGTCGTCCACGACCTGGTATGCTCCGGCCCTGGTCCCGATCGGCACCGACAGTGACGGTGACGGCTTCTATACCCAAGACTGGTCCCCTGACTGCGACGACACGAACGCACTGATCTACCCGGGGGCGACAGAAAGACCGCTGGACCCGAAAGACTGGGACTGTGACGGCGATCCGACAAGCTAGAGGGAGTGAGCGATGCGCTGGATTGTTTTGGCCTCGAGTGTCATGACCGTTGCCTTCCTGGCGGCGGGACGGATGGAGGGGCATCCAAATGCCCCGGTTGACGGAAAACTCGCCGTGCCGACCTCGTTCGAGGCGGTGTCGCCACCACCATCGCCGGCAGCGGACGCCCTGCCGGAACAGATCGTATCTGACCTGCCCCCGGAGGTCCCCGCCCTCAGGGAAGAGGAGAGAGCCTATAACCGCATGGTCGCCGAAGAACGGCGTGCGAGCCGGCAGCGGGCCAGGGTCGCTTATATGGAAGCCCGACGGGAGTGGCGCAAAGCGCTGAACAGCGCACGGAGCAGCGGAAACAATGAAGCGTTCAACCGTCTTCGGGCACATGAGCCCGAACGGGAACACTATTTCGGGGAGGAGTAAACGGCGTTAGCGGGTACTAAAACCCGAGTGTACGAAACAGACCCAGCTCCCGCAGACGTGCTTTGAGGGCTTCGGCGGTGCGGCGTTTGGCATCGCTGAAACTCTGCGGCGACACGGCTTCCAGGAAAAACTCGTTTTGTGCGAGCCGCTCGCCCTTCGCGACGGATTCGAGCCGGACACGCATGGTCACGTTAAACACGCCGTTGCGCCGTTCCTGCTGGCTGTCAGCATGCAGCAGAAGCAGACCGATACGGTTACCTGTCGGTGTCATCCCCTCGGAGCGCAGGGTCTGCTCCACGGTATCAACGTAGACGATCGCCTCCGCATCGCTGATGACGCTGATGGCTACGCCGAATTTCAGGGCATTGTACGCCGCATCCGTTTTTTCCATAAACGCGTAGTAGGGTTTCGTGTCGGCCGCCGGGTCGGCCGTTTCGAGGAGCAATACCTCCGCCAGCAGCATCGGTTTCTCTTCATGGGCAGCGCCTAGCCTGCCCAATTGTTCGAAAAGCGGGGCGTCGTCGGAAGGCAGGTGCGCTTCGATCGTTTGACGGTGCGCTTTGAGCCGATCATCGATCTGTGCGGCGAAAACGCTGCGCGGCATGGTGATCAAGACCGCATGATCCTCTCCCATCTCCGCCTCTTCTTTGACGGTAACACCCGGATAGTCGATCTCCCGGAGTACCGTACGCATCGCGGCTGCGGTCTGGCTGCGCTCAGTGACATCCCGGACGCGCTGCTCAAGGGCCGGTTCCGCGCCCCTGAGCATGGTGGTAGCGATATTGCCGAGGGCGGAGATATGCGCCTCTTCTTTGCTTTTGGCCACGGAGACACCGTAGAGCGTTGTTGCCGTCGGCGGCGGCGGGTGTTCGACCCAGGCGGGGACTTCGGGGGTTGTCGGTGTCAGGCAGCCCGAAAAGAGGAGGGTGACCGTCAAAAGAGCCAAGAAATTCAAGCGCATAAAACTCCCTTTTCGTCATGGTAGCAATGCATGGGTAAAGGGGGGCTTTAGTGGTATAATGCGGCCATGTTTTATTACAGTTATGAGGCTTTCGAAGCGGACATGCGTTCCCTGCTCCCCGCCTGCCGTGCCTACGCGCCGGATATGATCGTGGCGCTTGCGCGCGGCGGCATGATGGGGGCGCAGCTGCTCGGATACGGCCTGGATGTCCGCAACATCGGCCTGCTGCGGGTGGCGTCCTACGATGACGCCTCCCAGCGCGAAACGGTCACCATCGACGGCGATTGCCCCGGCGGAACCTTCCGGCGGATCCTGATCGTCGATGACATCGTTGACTCGGGCAAAACCCTGCAGCAGGTGAAGGCCTACCTTCGGGAGCGCTATCCGCAAAGCACGATCAAATGCGCCGCGCCGTGGTCCAAGCCCACCGCCTGCGAGCAACCCGATTTCAGCTGCCGGGAAGCGACGGAGTGGATCGAATTTTTCTGGGACCGTTTTGATGGCTAAACTCCTGGCGTGGCTGCAGTACTTGCGGACGCTCGTATTGGCATTCCGGGTCATCGCTTTTGAAAAAATCGACGAAGCGGCATTTGTTGTTTGGGGAGCGTTGACGATCTTTGTCGCCGCCGTCGCTTTCACGTACACGGTGGCCGCCGGGGGCGTGGCGCTTCTGGGGATGGTCACACTCTGGTTCGGCGTGCGAGGATGGGCTCGCAAGAACCGTTGCCGTCTTATCCGCACCGCCGACCGGGTGGAGTTCGCGGATGTCGATACGGCGGCCGATGATTACCGGCAGGGATTTTCTACCGGGGTCGTTCTGCGCCGGATGGAGACCGAAGACGTCAAACGCACGGGGGAGTATGACGAGGCGCTGATGGCGGAGAGCCGGTGGTTTTATGTGGTCAGTGCGCCCAAAAAGACGCAGATCGTGCCGTGCGATCGGATCGTCGGCATCGAGATCGATGTGGAGGGAGATAGCGTATGGGATCACTGATTTTTTACCTGTTTGTAGGGCTCTTTCTCGTCTGGGTTTTCAGAAGCTATGGTCGCTACCAGTACCGGGCGGAAGCGACCGGGAGAGGTCCCGTGACCTCCGAAGTGGTGCGCAACTCCGAGCTGGGGCTTTTTGTCGCATTGATGGCAAAGGTGGCCAAAGCCGACGGCCGGGTTGACACCCTGGAGGCGGAACTGATCGGAAACACCTTCACGGATATCGCCAACGCGTTTCCGGACCCGCAGATGGTCCGTGAAGAGCTCAAATCGATTTTCAACCGTGAAAAGGAGCAGCGCTTCAATGCGGATGCGATTGCGCAGCGCCTGGCCTATGCGACCGTGCGCCACCCGCAGCAGCGTCTGGGGATGTTCTCATTTCTTGTCAATCTCGCCTTCGTCGACGGGGAGCTCAGCCGAAACGAAGAGAATCTGCTGACCAAGATCGCGGCGTTTTTGCAGATCGCACCGGACCAGGTCGAGGCGATCATGGCCCAGTTCGCGCAGATCTACAAAACGGGGCCGACCCGTACCACTCTGCAGGAGGCGTACACGCTGCTGGGCGCGGAAGAGGGTGAAGCGATGGAGAGTATCAAGAAGAAGTATCGTGCTCTGGTGAAGCAGTATCATCCCGACCTTATGAAGGCAAAAGGGGCGGATGAGGCGTATATGGCCGAGGCTACGCAGAAGATGCAGCAGATCAATGCTGCTTATGAAACGATCAAGGCGTCGCGGTAGTCGTGTGCCTTACACTGGCAGCACAATGCCGGATTTGTTAACAACCTCTGGTATAATCCTATTTATTTTCGGCGGCACTGCCGAGCACGAAAAGGGTACATCATGGATGCATCATGGCTTTATCCGGGGACAATCGTCGTTTTGTTGATTCTGGCGTACATGCAGTGGCAGACAAACTCTAAGAAAACAATGGTTTTGGTCCTTGTTGTTTTGGGATATATCGTCTACTCGCATGAAACAGGCCACTCCCTGACGGAGTTCCGTGAGCAGGCGGTCGACGATTTCGACGATGCCGTCGGGAACAGCAAATACAAAGAGCGGGTCGTCTCTCCGCAGATGCGGCCGGTCGAATCCAAGGCGATGATTGAGGGTAACGGGAGTATCGAATGATTTTAATGGCGGGTCCCTGTGTCATTGAGAGCGAAGCATCCCTTTTCCGTATCGCAGAAGCGCTGCGGCCCTACCATGAGGATGCGCGGTTCGACTTCTATTTCAAGGCGAGTTTCGACAAGGCCAACCGCACCTCCCTTGAGAGCTACCGCGGACCGGGCCTGGAGGAGGGCCTTCGGCTGCTGCAGAAGGTGAAAGAGCATTTCGGCTATAAGATCGTCACCGATGTCCATGAGTCCTACCAGGTGGCACCGACGGCGGAAGTCGCGGATATTATCCAGATCCCGGCGTTTCTCTGCCGCCAGACAGACCTGCTCGTCGCCGCGGCAAAAACGGACCGTATCGTCAACATCAAAAAGGGACAGTTCATGAACCCCGCGGATATGCGCTACTCTGTCCTGAAAGTCCTCAAGACCCGCGGCTGCGATGAGGTGGGGTATGAGAATGCGAAAAAGCACAAGGTGCTTCTCACCGAACGCGGTTCGAGTTTCGGCTACGGCAACCTCGTCGTGGACATGCGCTCACCGGTGATCATGCGCGAGTTTGCTCCGGTCGTTTTCGATGCGACGCACTCGGTACAGATGCCCGGCAGCGGCGGCGGAAAGACCGGCGGTGACAGCTCGATGGTACCCTACCTGGCGAAAGCGGCGGCCGCTGTCGGCGTCGACGGTTTCTTTTTCGAAACCCACTTCGACCCTTCGTGCGCCCTGAGCGACGGCCCGAATATGATCACGCTCGAAGGACTGAAGCAGCTGACGGAAACACTGCTCGCCATCGAGGCGTGCAGCCGTTAGGCGAAGCGGCACGGAAGAAAGTTAAACAAGGAGAAAGAAAGATGCAAGTAATCGAGGGAAAACTGCAAGTCCCCACGGACAAGAAAGTTGCCATTATCGCGGCGCGTTTCAACCACCTGATCACCGACCGCCTGGTCGAAGGCGCCAAAGACGCCTATGCCCGCCACGGCGGAAATGACGCGGAGCTGGATCTTGTGCTGGTCCCGGGCGCGTTTGAACTGCCGATGGCGACGGAACGCCTGCTTGCCACCGGCAAGTACGACGCCGTCTGTGCGCTGGGTGCCGTGATCCGCGGTGCGACACCGCATTTTGATTATGTCTCTGCGGAGGCAACCAAGGGGATCGCGACGGTGTCGCTCAAGTACGCCAAGCCGGTCGCTTTCGGCCTGCTGACGACCGATACGATCGAACAGGCGATCGAACGCGCCGGTACGAAGGCGGGGAACAAAGGTTTCGAAGCGATGACGACGGTCATTGAGATGCTGAACCTGTACGCGGAGATCGAGGCGTAATGGCGACACGTCACCACGCACGCATGGCGGTCGTCAGCCTGCTGTATGCCTATGACCTCGGTAACGGTGCGATTGCCGACCATACCGATGAGATTCTCGAAGAGAAGAAGATCCGCAACAAGCAGAAGGATTTTGCCCTGACGCTCTTTGACGGGGTTATGGCGCATCTGGAAGAGGTGGACGAAGCGATTGTCAAACACCTTAAGGAGTGGGATTTCGACCGTTTGGGTTCTATTGAACGGGCGACACTCCGTCTGGGAGCCTACGAGGCGCTTCACAGCGATCTGGACTCCGCTGTCGTGATCAACGAGGCGATCGAGGTGGCCAAAGCCTTCGGTACGGAACAGTCTCCCAAGTTCATTAACGGCGTGCTCGATGCGATCGCCAAAGAGAAAGCTGCATCCTAAGCCCCGCCTGCGCTTAAATCAATCTTTTTAAACGCTGCCGTTCCCGACAGGGGGGCGGAGCTGAATCCTTGAGCGGTATACTGCGGCCAAGGAAATATTGTACGAGGGAGTGGAACCACTATGAGCAGACTCACCAAAGAAGAAGCGGTTGACCTGATCCGCAACGCCGATCTCAAAACCCTCGGGAAGCTTGCCACGGCCCGCAAAAAAGCGCTGCACCCCAAAGGGGTCACGACCTTTGTCGTCGACCGCAATATCAACTATACGAACATCTGCTGGGTCGATTGCAAGTTCTGCGCGTTCTACCGCCATGAAAAGGACGAGGATGCCTACGTCCTCACCTATGACGAGATCGATGCAAAGATTGACGAACTGCTCGCCATCGGCGGAACGCAGATCCTTTTCCAGGGCGGGGTCCATCCGAAACTGAAAATCGAGTGGTATGAAGACCTCGTGGAGCATATCCATACGAAATACCCGCAGATCACCATTCACGGCTTTTCGGCTATCGAGATCGACTTTATCGCCAAGGTATCGCGCATCAGTGTGGAGGAGGTCCTGACCCGGCTGAAGGCAAAGGGACTCTCCTCCATCCCGGGTGCCGGCGCGGAGATCCTTAATGACCGGGTCCGTGATATTATCGCGCCACGCAAGATCGATGCCGACGTCTGGATCGATATCCACCGCAAGGCGCACAAGCTCGGGATCAAATCGACGGCGACGATGATGTATGGAACGATGGAGACGGACGAAGAGATCGTCGAGCACTGGGATATGGTTCGCCGCTTGCAGGACGAAACCGGGGGGTTCCGCGCCTTTATCATGTGGTCGTTCCAGGGCGAGAATACCAAACTGCTCGAAGAGTTCCCCGAGATGAAAAAACATTCGGCCAACCGCTACCTCCGCCTGTTGGCAGTCTCGCGTCTCTTCCTGGACAACGTACCGAACCTGCAGAGTTCCTGGGTGACCCAGGGGCCTTATATTGGTCAGATGGCGCTGCAGTTCGGGGCCAACGACCTGGGCTCAACGATGATGGAGGAGAACGTTGTCCGCAGTGCGGGGGCGGGCTTCCGTATGGCCAAGGATGAAATGGTCCGCCTGATCCGCGATATCGGCGAGACCCCGGCGATCCGGAATACGGCGTATGAAACCCTGGAGCTTTTTGCGTGAGCCTCAAAGCGCTACTATTATTCATTTTTTTGACAGGACAGATTGTAATGGCTGAAACGACGGTGGAACAGGTAGAAGTAAACGGCATCAAAGTGCCGATGATATTTGAGCACGATTCCCGGTTACCGATCGTCTCCATGCAGTTGGTCTTCCGCCAGAGCGGTTCGATCGAGGACGGTGCGCATGCGGGGCTGGCGAAGGTGAGTGCCTCAATGCTCAACGAAGGGACCCAAAAACGCGGCGCCGTCGGTTTTGCCGAGGCGCTCGACGCCCGCGCCATCCATCTCAGCGTTCATGCCGGGACGGAGACGATGGTCTTTGAAATGGGCTCGCTCAAAGAGGAGTTCGGTGAAGCGGTCGGTCTGCTCGAAGAGCTGCTTACCGCTCCAAACCTCAGCAAAGAAGCCCTTCAGAAGGTGAAGACAACCATGGTCGGCGCGCTGAGCCGCAAAGAGAATGATTTCGACTATGTCGCCAACCGTGAACTGAGGGCAATGCTCTTCACCGATACGCCGCTGGCGTCCCCGGCGTCCGGGACGGTTGAAAGCGTCAAGGCGATGGAACTCAAAACGGTCAAAGCCTTTGTTGAAAATCACCTCCAGGCCTCTCGGGCCATTGTCGTGATCGGCGGGGATATCTCCAAAACGGACGCGGAGGATGCCGCGCGCCGGCTGCTCAGTACCCTGCCGAAAGGGGCGTTGGAGAGTCTGGGGTACTACCCGGCCAGTGCGGCGGCACAGACGGAGCTGTTCAAGCGAAAAACGGAACAGGCCTATGTCTATTTCGGCGCCCCTTTTGAGATGAAGGTAGGGGACGCCGAGCACTACATCAGCCGCGTCGCCATGTTCATCCTCGGCAGCGGCGGCTTCGGCAGCCGGATGATGGAGGAGGTCCGCGTTAAGCGCGGCCTGGCCTACTCCGCCTATTGCCGTGCGAATATCGCCCGTTCCAACAGCTACTTCTTCGGCTACCTCCAGACGAAGATTGCTTCTCAGAAAGAGGCCGTTGAAACCGTGCGCGAAGTGATCGACACGTTTATAGAGAAGGGTGCGACCCAGGAGGAGCTTGACCAAGCGAAGCGTTTTCTGCTCGGTTCCGAACCGCTGCGGGTCGAGACCCTTTCCCAGCGCCTTTCGCGTACCTTCCTGGAGTACTATAAAGGAGAGGGGATCGGCGCGTCCGCACGCGAACTCGCTCAGATCGAAACCCTCGATCTTGCCACGCTAAACGCCTTTATCAAGAAGCATAAAGAGATCGAGAAGCTTACTTTCTCAATTGTAACAGAGGAGTAGTAGGTTTTTTTGTTCCCCTTCTTTTTTGCTTATCCAAAAAAGAAGCCGAACCGGGAAGAAAAAAGGATAAAAGGCTGCCGCTTTCGGGGCACTCCATTTCCCGGTGATCCGCCTGACCCGCTAATGAACGTTTCGACCTTGACAGCAACAGGGAAGCTGACAAGCTTCTTGGCACTTAGCACTACTCAGCGCGATAGTGCCGCTTTGACTTCCCGGACAATTCCCTCATCTTCGCCGATGTCTGCCCAGAGGAACTTTTTCCCGCTCTGGATACTGCCTTTGAGCAGATCGCCGCTTTTGCGGTACTTCAGATCCAGTGCAGCGATGTCAAAGCCGTTGTCCGTTTGGCGGAAGGCGTCGAGGCGCTCGCTTTCCCCCAGATTCGTATAGAGAAAACACCATCCTTTGAGGCCTGTGCGGCTGACGCGTCCGCGCAACTGGTGAAGGGTGGCCAGCCCGAGGCGTTCGGCGCCGACGATGACAACTGTCGTCAGACGCGGAAGCGAGATGCCGACCTCGATGACGGTTGTGGCAAGAAGGATGTCTCCTCGCTCCCTGAACGTTTCAAGAATCGCCTCTTTTTCCTTGTCTTTGCCGTGAGTGACGTAGACGTTCTCAAAATGTTTTTCCCAGTAACCTCTGGCCTCTTCAATGCTTTGATAGCCGAAATTCTCGCTCTCTTCGACAAGGGGGTAGACGATGAGGACCTGGTGCTCTTGCGCGATCTCCGCGCGGATGTGCTGCAGCAGGGTTGGGAAGTCAGGCTTGTGGATGACCGCGGTCGAGATGTCTTTTTGAAAGGGGGTCTTGGTAATGAGGCTGACGTCGATATGGGCGGAATCGATCATCGCCTGGGTACGGGGAATGGGTGTGGCGGAGAACTGCAGGTAATGAGGGTGACGGGTACCCTCCGAGAGCAGTTTCTCCAGCCGGTGGCGCTGCGCGGTCCCGAAGCGGTGCTGCTCATCGACCATGATGAGCGCGGCTTCGGGGAGGTCTCGGTAGAGCAGGGCATGGGTGCCGATAAGGACATCGGCCTCCCCCAGCGGCATTTTTTTCGGGGTAGCATTCGTGATGAGCAGAATCTTTTTTTCCGGGAGGAACTTACGCGCCTCTTCGTATAGCTGGTTGGCAAGGATGGTCGTAGGCGCCATCAGGATGCTGCGGTGGGGGGAGGCCATCTGCATCGCCGCCAGTATCACCATCGTTTTGCCCGCGCCGACATCCCCGACGACCATCCGTTTGGCGGCATGGGGCTTTTTGAAGTCCGCTTCAATCGCCTCGATGGCTTTTGCCTGTTCATCGGTCAGGAGAAACGGCAGACGCATGGCCCAGACACGCCAGTCGCCCTCCAGTTTTTTCAACGCATGAAAATAGCGTCGTTTCCCCTGGAGCGAACGCATATAACTGTAGAGCTCAGTGTATTTGAGGGCGTAGAGCTGTTGCGGTGTGGGTTCCTTCAGCGGAGCCTCTTTGGGGAAGTGCAGCCCGAGCAGTGCATCGGCAACAGCGGGGGGCAGCCCCTCATCCAGTAGATTTTCACGGGTGATGTAGCGTGCGGCGAGACGGGCCATGACGTCGGTGCGCAGGGGCGTTTTGTATTTGGGGGTGAGCGTGCCCGCCTCGGGGATACGCTGGGGGTGACTCATCTGGCAGCGCCCCTGTCTGCAGTCGATACGGCCGTAGAAAAGGGTGCGTTCCCCTTCGGCAAAAAAACGCAGCATATAGGGTTTCGGATTGAACAAGACCCCCTCGATTCGGTGCCCGAAGTTGTGCACATAGAGGGAGATGGTCACCGTCCGGGGGGAGCGTTGTATCGATTCGACGGTGGCATCGATCGCCTGCTCGGTGCCCTCTTTAAGCCTGGGGTAAAGCCGGCGGTCCTCAAAACGGACCGGGGCGTGAATGGCGAGCTCTGCGGCCGAGTAGACGCCGAGTTTTTTAAATTTTTCGATATCGGCCTGTTCAATTTGCATGGGATATTTTAGCGCGTTTGTCGCTTTACGGCTTGAAAAATGACATGTTTACTGTGTTATAATCGTTGCCTACGACAATTCACACAGAGGGCGAGGCCCGGAAAGGTTCCATGATGAATATCTCACTGACCGGTAGAGCGATCGAGTTGACCGATCCCATTAAAGAGTATTTGCAAAATGCGATCGCATCGCTCTCGAAGTTCAACCTGGACATCATTTCGGCACAGGCGGTTTGCGCCAAGCGAAGCATCGGGAAAAAACAGGGTGTCTCGGTGGAGTTTACCATCAATCTTGCCGGCAAGAATACTGTTGTTATCAAGCAGAGTGACGATGATATGTATGCTGCGATCGACATCGCGATCGAGCGGGCACAGAAGGCGCTGCGCCGTATGCACGACAAGCTGAGCGATCACCACCATGAGAGTATGAACGATGCCAAGAGCGAATCGGCAGACGTCAAAGCGGCGGCCGAAGCACAGGAGGACGAAGTCATCCCGGTTGAACTGGAGAGTTATAAACCGAGGGAAGTCGCCGATGTGCTGGATGAGCTGAAAACGGGTGAAAAGCAGTTTGAGATCTTCCTGGATAACGACGGGAAGACTCGGGTTCTCTACAAACGAAATGACGGTCGTTTCGGTCTCTATTAATCGTTTCCGACGGCTTTCTGCCGTCTCTTCCCTCTAGATCAATTTACAGTTTTTGCAGCGTGCGACGGTGGAATCGGATCGGTTCATCCAGATTCAGTGAAGCGTGTGATGTAACATAAACGTCGATCAGCGCGGAGCCATGCTGGGTATCCGTCGAAACGGTTGTCAGGATGTTGTTACATCCGGTGCCGCCAGGGATCATGCCGGTTTGCCAGATGTACTGGATTGTCACGTTGATATTGAACATGGCCGTACCCGTTGAAGGGTAGGTGTCATTGAAGGAAGTTGTACAGCTCAGGTTTGCATCGCGGTTTTCTCCCGAGATGCGGTAGACGGCGTCTTCGGTGGCATTGAACGCCAGCAGCTGTGCCTGCTCGTTGAGATAGTCGTTGCTGGTACGCGCAGAGACGTCCGTGGAGTACGAGAGCATCTTCAACAGCATGAGCGTGATCAACAGCATCATGAAAACGGCGGCAATGACGGCAAAGCCGCCCCGTTTTAGAACACGATTTTTGTTTTGCATATTGAATACTCCCCTTCATCCATAAAATCTTTGTTGCTGAGGCAAAGCTCGATTCGGATGATGTCCCCCGCTTTTTGCAGCGTAAAGGTTTTGACGTTGTCCGTCAACAGGTCCCCCGTGCCCGTATAGATTTCAGCCTGCCACGGTTGGTAATTCTGGTGGAGATAGAGCTTGTGATTGACCGTGTCGAGCACAAGCGCGTAAGCACTGTCTGCGACATGATAGAACTCAAAGATCTCATCACCTGCCGAAAAAGGGTTGGTGGTAAAGTTGATGTTCTGCGATGCGACACCGTCGTAGACATAAAGATCCTGGTGGCTGTTCGCAGAGACATTCGTATCATGCCACCCGAAACTGTTCTGTACATTGACTTTTGAGCCGATAAAGAGCAGTGCGCCGTTCGCCGGTAACGTAGCGGTGCCGGGACTGTGAAGCTGGGTATAGGTGGTATTCCCGTCATTAAGGTCGATGATGCCGCTGAAGTCGCCATTATCCCAGCCGTCGCTGTCCAGGCCGATCCATTCAAAGACGGTCTCGTTGCCGGTGACGCTGGAGAGCGGTACGAAGGATGCCGCCGCACCGCTGCTGGCGATGATGGAATCTTTGACCCTATAAGTTAGGCGGTTGGCGATCTGACTGACGGCAGCCTCGGATTTGCTCAAGAGCGAGGCGGCGATGGTCGTCCGGGTATAGCTTTCATAGATCTGCAGGAAAATCTCCACTCCGAACTTGGCGAGGATACCCATGATGACAATGACGAAGACCAGTTCGATCATCGTAAACGCACGCCGTAGCCTACTGTAATACATTCTCATTGGAACGTCCTCTTGGCATAGTCGATTTCACCGATATTGTATGAATAGACCCGCATCCGGACAAGATTGGCGTTGCCGTTGTTCTTATCATTGATGGAGACAACAGTCATTTTGATATCGGTAGGTCCCCCCACTGTCCCCGTAGCGAAAGCCGTACCGATATACCCGGAGTTGACGGCGACCTGATAGGTGCGTTTGTAGCCGTGCTCATTGGTGATGTTGATATCCGTCGTACCATCCGGGACACCGTCAGGATAGGGTTGTGAGGAGGCGGTACTCTGGCTGTGGAAACGGCGGTGTTTATCCTCGGCGATACCGCCGTAGCGCAGGACGGTCTGGATGTCGTCGGCAGCACACGGGACCGTATATTTCGAACCCGTTGCAGTGTCGAGACAGGTGCGTTTGTGGTTGGCATCCCAGTTTGTATCGAGAATTTTTGAATAGGCGAGTTCGCTCGAGGTGTCTTTCGAGTTGGGGTCCCATCGGTGTGAAAAGATCTTGGCTGCTTCCATGGATGCCAGGAAGACCGCTTCTTGCGAAAGCGCCCCCTCCATCGTATTCCCGCTTCGCGTCATGATCTGCGAAACGCCGGCAACCGTGATGCCGATAATGATGATCGCGAAGATCATCTCAATCATCGTAAATGCGCGTTTCATTACCACCGGATTCTCCTATTTGAGTTGGCCGGACCGCTGTCCGTACCGTCAAGGTTGCCCTCTCCCGCCTCCACGCCGATGGCGTTGAATTCAATCAGGAACGACGCATTGACGTCGGGGTTGGCGTTGAAACGGTCGTACTTGAGCCATCGATCCGTATGAAGATTGACGGAGGCCTTGTACGGATAACCGTCGCCGCCCCGGTAGCCGATCCGCACATTCGAAATGCCGTTGCCCGGGGCCGTAATCGACGTTCCCTGGTAAAGGGGGCTTGTCGTTGTATTGAGGTCATACCCGAAAAACTTGTGGCTCAGGTGGGTAATATTGCCGTCCGCCCCGGAATCGTGCTTGGTATTGCGGAACCACATGATAGCATCTTTACTCCGCTCATTGTCCTGGGCATACGCTCTGCGCAGCGTCAGGTTGGAGTCGTTGTCCGCATAGAATTCAAAAAAGAGCTCCAAACTCTGCGACAGGCAGGGGCCGGTGACGACTGTACCGCAGTTGACGCGGTAGCGCGGTGCATGCCCCCGTCCGTAGAGGAAGGTGGCCGTATCCGTCGAAGTGTGAGAACCGGTCACGGTAAAAGGTGATGGTTCGCTGTCATTCACATAGACGCTGTTAAGCGCGATTCGCACCGGATCGACGACTTTGTTGACTTTTCGGTTGAAGTTGAGCCTGTATTCGATATGGGTCGTACCGTTCCCATCCACGGCATCATCGGGAAAGCTCGTCGTCGTGTTTTCAAGCAGAACCGATGTCAGGGTGCCGCCCGGCAGTGTGTAGGAACCTTCGCCGCTGTCCACCGTACCATTGGCTTCGGCCGGGTTGTAGTAGAGGAATTCCGTTATGGAACCGGCCGGTTTGATCGCGGTGCCATGCATTTGCAGGGTGACATTGGTGTCTTTGGCGTAGCAGGTCTCCATATAGTTGCTCGTGACGTTGTTGTCGGCACTCATCGCTTTGATGTCCAGCGCCAACTTTGCTGTCGAGACATTGTAGTCGTCGTACAGGTTCATGTCATAGAGGTAGGTAAAGTCGTCGCCGTAGTCGTCAAGCGTCGCGTTGACCTCGAAATGGTCCGGAATGATGCGGAAGGAGATGCTGAATGGTTCGATACGTCTGTCACTCCAAGGCGTATCGTTCACATCCACTTTGGCAAACTCCGTTCCGTTCGTTTCGTGGATGCTGAAATTGATATCGCCGATATTGTCGAAGCGGAAGAGGCCTGAATCCACGCCGTCGACGAAGTGGACCGCAGGGGTCATATTGACATTGGTTTGCGGGCAGACCTTCGTCGGGTCGCTGATGTTAAGATCGATCTGGAACGTTGTCCCGTCGGTCAGGGTGTCTTCGATCTCGTTATAGAGGAGGGTCGCTTCGGACGGATCGGCCGTATTGCCTGTCAGTCCCTTGAACGCCAGACCGTAATCCAGACCGGCTTTGACAGGGTCGCCGACGCCGACAAGTGTCGTGATGTTCGAATCAAAAGCTTTGGGACGGATGGCAAAGTTGTCTTGCGTACAGTAGCCGAGTCCCCCGACCGTACACTCGTAGCATCCGTATTCGTGGTCGTATTCCGCATTGTAGCCGACACAGTTGGTATTGCCTTCGCCGCAACTGAAGCCGTGATTGTTGGAATCGCAGGGGCTGCCGTTCTGGCCGAAACAGCGCACGAATGCGGACGTTCCGAAGACGTTGAGGTATTTGTTGTTGTCAAGGCTTGTCGAGCCGCCGGAGTTCATACACTGTGGCAGCCCTTTGATGTTCCCCGGATTGGTTGTAGAGGTCTGCGTACACTTTTCATCCGAGTCGGCAATTTTCTCGTTGATATTGACGTACTTCATAATAAAGCGGGCTTTTTTTGTCGCGATGTTGCGCAGTTTGAAATCACCGGGTATGCCGCTGCTGCTGACGCCTGCATAACGTGGCGAATTGTCGCCGGGTTCGAAAAGTGCGCTCAGCGGTGCACCGCTTACGGCAGGATCGCTTGTGTAGGTGACGTAAGTCTGGCTCGCCTCCTGGCACTGATCGTTCGCGAGTCTGATGATAACCGTCAGCGGAATGGGATTGGAGCCGGCGGCAGTCGTAGGGTTATAGGCTGTCGGTGTGGCGCCGTCGCTGCTGTCGTTGAGAAAGTAGGTCGGGATATGCGTTTCGCCAGCGGCATAAGAAGCGCTGGCTCTCCCGATTTGGGCAGCCACTTTTGTCCGGATCTGCGCTGTGTTTCTGCCGCCGCTAAGATCGTTCTCGGAGATTTCGACGAGCCCCCCTTTCATGTAAACACCGCCGATGGCCCCGCCGCCCGGTGCAACGTCGTTTAACGTAATATTTACCTCTCTGCTTGCATGTGTGATGGAGTCGTTGTGAAGGGTATTGGCGGCGGCGAGATCGACGTTGTTCCAGGTGCTGACATTGACGTCGGCGGTGACGCCGGTATCGAGCGCACTGGCCGTGCGCGCGTTGATTTTCAGGTACACGATCCCCTTGCCCATGCCACCGGTGCCGTCTGTCCCGACGTAGCTACACGTAAAGGAGTCTCCTTTGACGGCGGGACTGTTCGGCGGGGTACAGATCCATCCGCTTGAAGTGTCGTAGCCGGTGTAATAGATATTGGGGTCCATCTGATCCCAGATCTGGACACCGTAGGCGTAGGCATTGTCGTAGTTGGTAATAAAGATGTAGTATGAGAAATCGGTATCGACGGGAATGGCATCGGCTTCGGCGAATTTTTCCACTTTCAGTTCGACAACCCCTTTGCCATCGACGACGTCGACGGTCGACGAGGTGACGGCACTCTGTGTCCCGTCCGTCATACTGGCGTTGTTCGTGATCGTATCCGGGGCCGCTCCCGCGGAAAGGGTGACGTTGAAGTCAACAATCGCATAATCCCCCGCAGCCAGTGCCGGACAGCTACAGCTGAAGGTCCTGGAGGCATCCGGGGCCGTACAGGTACAGCCGCCGTCATCGATGATGTTGAATGTGGAGAGGTTCGCTTCGGAGGGAAGGGTATCTGTGATGGTGATGCTGCCGCTATCAAAGGCCTGGTTGTTGACCCCCATCAGTGAATAATCAACGTTGGTAGCGCTGTTTTGCAGGATCTGTCCTGGAACATTCGTTTTCACGAGAGAAAGCGGCGCCGGTACAAAGGTGACTTTGAGAATATAATCTTTTTGGTTCGCCGAGCCCGATTCGACCTTGACCATCAGATCCGTCGGGTTTAGATAGCTGATGCTATAGGGGCTGGAGATATCTGTCATAGTGCTACAGGAGGATTCGCTGTAGAGAAGATCCAGACTGGAATTCGTCTCTAACGTAATAATAAGTTCGCCCGGTATATCTACGGAGAAGTAGTAATAATCCCACTTCTCTGAGTCTCCCCCCACGTAGGTTTGGTTCGTATAGGAAAGATTGGACTGATCGAAAACGGCGGTGTCTGTGACGCTGCTACAGTCACCGGGCACACCGGTGATAGCCGCCGAAAGGGTTTGGGGAAGAAAAAACAGCATTGAAAAGAGCAAAATTGCGCTTGCTGTTTTGGCAAAATGAAAAATAACATTTCCAAACATCGTGGTCCTTTTACTGTCTGAAATCTTGGAAAAATACTTTAAATCAAACATTTCATACCTGTTACATCTATTGTATTTTGAAATAGTTTCATTTATTCTTAAAGCGAAAATATAGAAAAAATGGGACAATCTCAAGGACACAGAGTCGCCTGTCTCCCGTTATGAAAAGCGTATGATGCTGTTTTTCGGCCCGCGGACGAGAGGGCAACTCTGCCGCTGAACCGTGCCCTTTTTGGAGGGTCGGTAATGTTCCGCAGAGAGCGCTGGAGAGAAGACGGGGAGGTTGCACTAAAGCGCACGGCTCAGGAGGAGCGTGCCTTCTCAAAAGCACGCTCCACGGCCTGGATGCAGCCGTTTCTGACCCCGGCCGCTTCCAGTGCACTGTAGCCGGCAGCCGTCGTGCCGCCGGGGCTCATCACCCCGTCTTTAAGCAACGCGGGGTGTTCGTGCTGGATCAGCTCCCCGAAACCGGCAAAAAGGCCGCGCATGACGGTCATGGCGTCATCGCGCTTGAGTCCCTGTTTGACAGCGCCGTCCGCGAGGGCTTCGGCGATAAGCGCGAGGTAGGCAGGGCCGCTCCCGGCAAGCCCCGTGGCGATATCGAGCTCTTTCTCGCTGCCGAGCCAGAGCGTCATCCCGATCGCATCGAACAGGGAAATGGCTTCGGCTTCGAGGTGGCGGTCGCCGGTCAGCGTCGTCATGGATCTGCCGACGGTCGCGGCGAGATTGGGCATGGCGCGGACGGTCCCGGCGGCGGCGATGTGGCTCTTGAGCATTTCAACCTTTGTGCCGGCAAGGACGGAGTAGAGGGCCTCGGCTTTACCATGCAGTTTGGTACCGACCTCAACGATATTGGCCGGTTTGACACAGAGCAGCAGGGTCTTCCCGGTGATATCGAAGTCGTTGAGGAGGTGCTTGGTGACGTCGGTCCCGACGGCGGCTTCAAAGGTGTCAAGATGCGCAAGATCCCGGCCGACCACCTCGATGAGATAACGCTCTTTCAGGGTTTTGGCCATGGCGACGGCCATATTGCCGTTGCCGATAAAGGTCAGTGTTTTTTTCATGGCCTGCTTACTCCTCCTCTTCGCGCATCATGTCGATCTCGTCGATGACGGCGCGACACTCTTCTTCGTCCAGTTCGCCGTTTTTGACCTCGTCAAGCAGCAGGGCGAACTCCTTTTTCAGCTCCTGCAGTTCGGCCAGCTGCGTCTTGTCCTCGTCTGTTGCATTTTTGGTTTCGGCAATTTTTTCATAAAGGTCGTCGATGAAGGACTCGATCTCGGGGATCACGTCGTTCTCCAACAGGTCGGTAAGGTCTTCAGCTTCGGTCATTGGGGGCCTTTCAAGATATTTATAAAACTATAACATACCTCTGCAGGCAGAGGCTTGAAGATTAGCTTTTCCCGATCAGGGCGCTCTTCTTGTTGCGGGGCATCTGCTTGATGGCGTATTCGCGCTTCTGCGCACTGCTTCGGTCGGGGTGGCGTTCGGTGTAGACGAGGGTGACGGGGCGGCGCGCACGCGTATAACGGGCCCCTTTGGCAGAGTGGTTATGCTCGTTGAGGCGTCGTTCAAGGTCGGTAGCGATCCCCGTGTAGTAGGTGCCGTCGCTGCATTGAACGATATAGACGCTATAGGGCATGGTATCTCCTCCGACAGGGGGCAGCACGGAAAGGGTCTCGGTCACAGGATGGACCTCACCGCAACAGCCGCTCCGATGAGGCCATTGTCGCCTGCGGCATCTTTATACGGGCTGAAAAATGGATCAGCGGTCAATCTACCACATGATTCTTCTGTTCGAATTGGCCGGCCCGCTATCCGTATTGGGCACGTTGCCTTCGCCTGTCTTCTGGCCGACGGCATTGAATTCGATCATGAAAGAGCTGTTGACATCCGGATCCGTGTTGAACCGGTCGTAGTTCAGCCACTTTTGCGTATGCAGACCGATGGATGATTTGTAGGGATAGCCTCTGCTGCCGTCATAACCGATGCTCACCGAGGAAGCCCCGGCCGCCGGAGTGCCGATGCCGCCGTTTTGATGCAGCGGTGCCGATGTCGTATAGAGGTTATAGCCGTTGTAGCGGTGGCTAAGCACGGTAATGTTCCCCTCAAGCAGGGCGCTGTGGTCCGTGTTGCGGAACCAGAGGATCGCATCTTTGCTTCGCTCGTTGTCCAGGGCGTATTGTCGTCTGAGCGTCAGATTGTTATCGCTGCTGTAGAACTCGAAAAAGAGCTGCAGTGGTTGTGTCGACGAGCAGGAACTCAGCGCGGCGCTGCTGCAATCAATACGGTAGCGGGGTGCGTGTACCCGGCCGTAGAGGAAGGTGGCAGTATCGGGGCTTGGGCTGTTGTCGGAGCCGTAAACACCGTCGGTATCCACAATGTCGACGCTGGACAACGAGAGCCGGAACGGATTGACAGGCTGATTGACTCGACGGTCGAAGTTGATCCGGTATGCGATCAACGTCGTTCCGTTGGCGTCCGGCGCCGTCCGGGACGGGAAACTTGCCGTGACGTTGGTAATGGGCAAGGAGCTCAATAGACCGTTCGCGGGCAGGGCGGTTTTTCCCTCACCGCTGTTGGAAACATTCGGATCCGCTTCGGTCGGGTTGAAATAGAGAAAATAGTCCAGCGCCGACGGCGGGCTGATCTGTGTGCCTGCCGTCTGCAGCGTGATATTGGTGTCCTGGGCATAACAGCTGTCGAGATAGTTGCTCAGGGTACCGATGCCGTTCGCACCCATCGCCGATACCTCTATTTCCAGGGAGGCGGTTGAGAGGTTGTAGTCATAACCTGTCTGGTTGACGTCGTTGTCTTTGTTCATGTCATAAAGATAGGTGAAGCCGCTGCCGGCGTTGTCGAGCGAGGCGTTGACGTCGAAATGGTCGGGGATGAAACGTTCGGATACTCTCGCCGTCACCAAACACCCTACAGGGTCAGGGGATGTCCTGTTCGAATCCGGAAGACACTCCTGCCATCCGACTTTGTTCTGATCCACACCCGTCCAGTTTGCATCGGCCAGGGTGATATTGACATCGCCGACGTTCGGGTAACTGATCGACCCCGAGCCGACGCCGTCCGTGAAGCTGAACGTGAAACCGTGATTGCCGTAAGGGCAGTTGGTCGCGGCAGCTACAGGACTGAAAATGAAAGAGGCATTTTTGTCGTTGGTATTGTCAAGCGTCGTGGTATAACCGCTGGTCGGTGCCGTTCCCCCGCCGACGTAAAGGGCGTCGGATTCCAGCGTATAGGACATGCCGGCGATTTTGGGGGTGGCGGAGTCGCTGAGCCCCAGGGTGTAGGATGACGGCCGGATGGCGAAATTGTCGCTTGAACAGGCCGTCACATCCGCAGCATTGTCAAGGATACAGGCCAGGCAGCCGTAGGCGTGATTGTATTTTTCCGGCAGGATAAAGCCTTTGGAGCCGCTGTTATCGTAGGCGGAGGAGCTGCACGGCTGCTGCTCGCCCGTTAAAAGCGGGTTGAGACAGACCGTGGCGATATTGGGGTATTTCTCGATCAGTTCTTGTGAAATGCCACTGGAACTTCCCAGGTTGTTCAGACACTGGGGAAGGCCGTTTAAGTTGGCGGCCCAGTTGGAGTTCAAAAAGCAGCTGCTGGCTGATTCGAGGTCGTTGAGCAGATCGCCCCAGTCCGCGTATTTGGCGAGGATACGAGTATTGCTGTTGGCGACGGCAGCCATCGTAAAGGTATTGGCATCCGCATAGCTCGTGCCGCTTTCAATGTAGGCGATGACAGGTTCGCCCGCGGGGTTTCCCGTCGTCGGTGCCGCCAGGGGAAGCTCGTCCGTACAGCTGCTGTCCGTGCGGTAAAGCAGAACTTCAAGAGGCGGCAACCATTTGAACTCTCCGCTGCTGTTGAACGTTTTGGGCGCATGCGTCGTCGGATCGAGGTAGACAACCGTCAGTGCGGTCTGCGGGTTCCCCGCCACCTTCGTTTTCAGAACCTGGCGGCTCGCAAAATTGGGGTATTCGTCGGTGTCGACGATGTCTGCCGTCGAGGGGATGGAGGGCTCTCCGCTCCCTCCCCCTCCCGCGGCGGAACAGCTGGCAATCAGACCGCCGAACGTTTCGCCGTTTTTAGCGTAGTGTCCGTACAGCAGCGGCGACGATGAGTTGCCTAGCAGTGCCAGAATATCGATGTTGAGTGTTGTGAGCGCGAAGACCGAGTGGTTCCCGTCCGCAACGGCCATGTTCGGCATGTCGTACACAATGGCGTCGCCCAGGAGATCGACAAGACCGAGGTAGCCCAGATTGAGCTGCAGCGCGCTTTCGCGCTGACAGTTTCCGGGGCTCCCGTCGACACCGCAAAAATCGACGAGCCCCACCAGAGATTGGAGCAGCGAATTGTCGGCGATGACCTGCACATCGGAAAGGTCACCGTCCGTATTGGCGTGCTTGATCGGGATCGTGTTTTTTTGCAGGATCTGGATGCCTTCTCCCAGGTTGATCTGGATAAGACCCCCTAGCAGCTCGATATTGAGGGCATTCAGAATGCCTTGGACAAGATCGACGACATCGCAGGCGATGTAAATGACACCGTCGACGACGGTGTAGACGATTCCCTGGCTGTCAAGGATAGGGGTGAGGATGGGCAGGACATCAGTCGCGATATCAAGTACGCTGCCCGCGACAGCATGTAAAGAACACTCCGTCACCGGCGTATCGTAACAGAGGTCCTCCTGCATACCGGTTCTACAGACCCCAGCATCCGTGTCCCAGGCACAATACCCGGTCCGGTTGCACTGATTTAGATTGTTTTGATCTTCACACGCCGCATGACCATCGTGGGAGAAAAGTAAAAAAGTCGTGGCAGCTGCGACAAACAAACGTATGGATTTACTGCTTGTCATAATTTCCAACCTCGAATAGAGTTGATAACAAAACTGTTATTTTTTAAATATTTTCATTCAAATAATCCAAAGTATAGATCGAATTATTTTGATAAAACTTAAAAACAGAAAAAAATTAAAAGATACTGTATAAAATGTTCATTTTGACAAAAATTTATTGAAATATATATGGATTATTGAAAATGGAGAAATGTGAAGAGAAATGGAAGAATTGCGCTATAGGCGATAGCAGTTGCCGTGGACGCTGAACGGCAGGTCGGAGGGCAGGGTACGATAGAGCAGGGGACTGTCGAGGTCGATCCAGGCGAAACGGTCGGGGAAGGCGACGGCGAGGTGGAGCGCCGCGGTGATCGAGACGGGACCTTCGAGCATGGAGCCGAGCATGCATTGGGTCCCGTAGGTTCGGCAGACGTCCAGGATGGCGAGGGCACCGGCGAGACCGCCGCACTTCATCAGCTTGATATTGATGAGGTCGGCCGCACCGGTATCGAGTACGCGTCGGGCATCTTCGGCATCGAAAACGGCTTCGTCGGCCAGGATGGGAAAGGAGGAGCGGGCGGTGATCTGACGGAGCGCTTCAAGATCCTGTGCGGGCACGGGCTGTTCGATCAGAGCGAGGGGCAGATCGGCACATGCATCAATAAAGGCGAGGCTCTCCTGCAGGTTCCAGGCCTGGTTCGCATCGACGAGCAGCTGCGCTTTGGGGAGGGCATTGGCGATCTCCCTGATGCGCTGTGCGTCCAATCCGTCCCCTCCGCCGACTTTGACTTTAAGAATGTCGTATCCGCACTCGAAAAGTTCGGTGGCTTTGTTTCGCATCGTTTCGGGTGTATCGAGGCTGACGGTCACGGCAGTGGTGACGGGCGTTGCTTCTTTCGCACCCAGGTAGCGGTAAAGGGGGAGCCCCTCGTGCTGTGCCGCCAGCATATAGAGTGCCATGTCAACCGCCGCCTTGGCACTGCTGTTGCCCGGCAGGCAAGTGGCGACGGTATGCAGCAGTGTTTGCAGTTCGAAAGGACGTCCCTGTAAAAGCGGAAGGATTTTGGTATGTAAAGCCTGCTCGATGCTCTCGAGGGTTTCGCCGGTAATCGCCTTGGTCGCCGGTGCGCTGCCGTAAGCGCGAGCACCGTTGTCCGTATGTAATTCGAGGACGACAAAGGTGACCTCCTCAACACGCCGAAGGGCCGTGACAAAGGGGGTGGCGAGGGGGATGGATGCGCGATAGACGCGCGTACTGCTGATGGTCATGCGGCGATACTCTGCAGGCCGGAGGCGATCAACAGGCCGACGAGGGTGCCGATCAGATAGCCCATTACGGCCATGATGACGGCGGGACCGATGAGTAGACGGTTATAGGCGGCCGCCAGAATGGGGGCCGAAGCGACCCCGCCGATATTGGCCAGGGAGGCGACCCCGATCGTGAAGAACGAGAGTCTGAAGAGCCGTGCGATCAGGAGCATAAAGAAAGCGTGAAGGATGAGGATGGAGGCAGCTGCGGCAAGGTAGCGCGGCACCTCGGAGAAACCATGCAAGGAGGCATGCGACCCGATCAGCGCCACGAGAAGATAGAGCAGAAAGGAAGCGAGCGTGCTGCTGCCCCCCAGGCGTCGCATCGGCGTGAAACTGCCCGTGACACCCGCAAGCGTCGCGAGCAGGACACTCCAGGTGCTTTCGGGCAGGAGGGGGAGCAGTGCGGCAATGTATCTGAGCGCAGACGCGATGAGGAGTGCGATAGCCGTGAGGATGAGGATGGAGCGGAGGTTGCTTTCGCCTTCTGAAGTTTCTGATGTATTCGTTTCCATGGGATTGGCACCGTTCCAGCGGTCGAAACGGCGGGCAAAGGGGACGGCAAGCAGCAGGGCGCTGACCCAGAGCGTATAGAGCAGTGAGTCGACGACCAGCGCCGGCCCCAACTGGGCTTCGGAGATGCCAAGGGCCGCGGCGACGGCGAGCATATTGGCCGTTCCGCCGGTCCAGCTCCCGCCAAGCGCTCCGAAGACGCCGGCGGCCTCCGGTCCGAAATCAAAGAGGGCAAAGATCCCAAAGAAGGCGCCGGCGATGGAGAGGACGGCAGCGCCGTAGGCCAGCAGCAGGGGTCTGCCCAGTGTGAGGAATGCATGCAGGTCCAGCCGGAGCAGCATGATGAAGAGCATCATCGGCAGGAGCCAGGATTTCACCTCTTTGTAGGCGAAAGTCTGTGCAGCGTTCTGGGCGAAGAGGCCGCTTTGAGAGAGTGCAATGGCAAAGAGGTAGATCAGGACGATGGCGGGCAGCCAGGTAAAGAGTTTGAGGGGCGCGCGCGTCTCGATCCGCCAGAGTCCGCCGCCGAGTGCGAGCACAATACCGAGATAACCGAAGACGCTTGATATCATGGGACACATTGTAGACACTTTTTGGTTAGTTACGGGTTTGCTATGGCACAATGACAGGATGTTTTATTCACTCCAGTTCTCTTTTTGGTACCTCTTCTTCGGGACGATTCTTACCTATCTCGTCTGGGGCTTCATTGTCTCCTTCGAGGTCAACCTGGCGATGGGGGGATCGAAAATGGCACGGCGATGGATCCGGGCACACCACACCTATAAACAGCTCTATTACGAGGTCAAGGTCTTCTATCCGATGATCTATGTAGGCTACTTTTTCCTCGAACTGCTGCCGCATCTGCTGTGGAAGACGCCCAAGGCCGTGTTTGATATGGAGCAGCTTTTCAACGAACTTTTTGACGAGGAGGAACGATAGGCATGGCGAAATTCGTATTGCTGGACACGGAGACGACGGGGGCGGGGGAAACGGACCGCATTATCCAGCTCGGGTTCATTGTCCTGGAAGCGGGACAGCAGACGGAGGTTTACAACGATTTCTGTTCCGCGGAAGTGCCGATCGCGTTCGGCGCGATGGAAGTGCACCACATTACGCCGGAGATGATCGAAGGTAAACCCCTCTGTACCGAGACGACGGCGTACCGGGCACTTATGGCGCTGAACCGGGACGAGAACTACCTCGTGATCCACAACGCCCCTTTTGACCTGGGAATGCTGGAGAAAGAGGGGTTTGCCAATGGCATGAAACTCATCGATACCCTGCGCTGTGCCCGCCATGTTTTCGAAGAGGAAGAGGCCCACAGGCTGCAGTATTTCCGCTATAAGATGGGGCTCTACAAAGAGGAAGCGGCAGAAGCGCAGAAACTGGGGGTCGAGATCAAGGCGCACGACGCCATCGGCGACGTCCTGACGCTGAAACTCTTTTTGAGCCGTCTGCGCGCGCGTGTCCAGGAGCGTTTTCCCGGAGAAAACCCTGTCGAGAAGATGGTCGCACTGACGAAGGAACCCGTCTTTTACAAGGGGCCGATGCGTTTTGGCAAGTATAAAGGCAAGACGCTCTTTGAAATCGCGGCGGATGATCGCGGGTATCTGCAGTGGATGATGGATAAGATGGAAAACCTGGACGACGATATGCGCTATTCCGTCAATCGCGTTCTCTCAGGCGTGTAGAGGAAAGAAGAGGGAGCCCGGCCGATCAGAGGATCAGCTGGGAGATCTTTGCGCTGAGCTCTTTCTCGCGCACCGGTTTCATCAGGAAGCCGTTTGCACCGGCTTCGAGGGCCTCGGCTTTTTTCGTCTCGTCTGTTGTCAGTACAATGACCGGCGGCTGCTTCAGGTTCTCGTCCGCACGCAGGACACGAAGCATGTCCAGGCCGCCCATGACCGGCATGATAATGTCGAGAAGTACGACGTCGATGTCTGTGGCATTTTTAAGCTCACCAATGGCATCGGCACCGTTTTTGGCTTCGATGACTTCAGCGACATATCCTGTTTTCATCAGCATGGATTTGAGCAGCTTCAGGTTGATCAGGTCGTCATCGACGGCGAGTACTTTCAGTTGTTTGTTCGGCATTCAGTTTCCTTTAGAGTTTATACGTATTTTTCAAAGATCAGACGCAGAAGGTCTTTGTTAATGACGTTTTTGATGACGTCGTTGACGTGGCTGCGTGTGGATTCATCGGGCTCGACGCCAGGGTCGACCATCATGACGGTCGCGGTTTTATGCCCTTTGCTTTCCAGGGTCTTTTGCAGGCTCTCTAAGTCAAGCCCATCAATCTCCTGGTCGAACAGCACGAGTTTGTAGGCCTTCTCTTCGAGGGCCTTCATCATATTTTCGGCACCGCTTTCGGTGTCGTACGTGAAGCCGAGATCGGCAAGAAGCTGCCCAAAGAGCTTGCTCTCAAGAATCCCTTTTTTCACCAGCAGGATATCGGCGCTATAGGTCATCTCCGGGGCAGTCTCGGCGACCGTTTCCTCCGGGGCTGCTTCTACTGCAGCCGGGAGAGTCTCCTCGGCGGTTTCCGCTTGGCGGACATCGACGATCTTGTCGCCGATGAACTGGCTGAGGAGGTTGAGGATCTCGGTACGTACCAGCGGCTTGGTCGTATACTCATCCATCCCGACGTCCATGAAACGTTCGCGGTCCCCTTTGAGGGCGTTGGCCGTCAGGGCGATAATAGGCACATGCGGCTGATTTTCGTCCTCTTCGAAGTCGAGGATCTCCATGGTGGCTTCCATCCCGTCGAGGACCGGCATCTGGATATCCATGAAGATAAGGTCGAAGTTGCCGTTTTTGCGTTTTTCGAAGGCTTCGAGACCGTTATTGGCGATGGTGATCTCCAGGCCGAGCTCTTCGAGGGTACGGCGGATCAGCTTCTGGTTGATGATATTGTCTTCGGCGACGAGGACCTTTGCATCGAAACGGCTGTCGGCGCTGACTTTTTTACGTTTTTTCTGCGCTTTTTTGACGACGTAGTCTTCGGCGTCGAAGGATTCAAGCACCGCCTGCAGTTTTGTACCGTTCAGCGGTTCGTAGAGGACCTTGAAAAGCTCAAGCTCCATACTCTCGATCTTCTTCATGTAGTAGGACTTGGTGATCAGGACGGTGGCTTCCGGCGTCGCGCTGACCTTCTGCAGCACCTCTTCGTCACAATAGTCGAAGTCGGCGATCAGAATGTCGTAACTGCCCTTCTCCTGGAGCTGCTGCAGCTCGCGAAGGTCATTGAATGTCGTATGTTTGACGCCGTAGAAGCTGAGGTACTCGAGCAGGTATTCCGTCTGTGCCTTCTGGCGCGTTTCATCGTTCATAATGAGCGCGTTGATATTGGTAAAACTGTTTTGAAGCGATTCGTTAAGGGTCTCGATCTCTTCAAGTTCAAGGGTGAAGAAGAAGGTGGTTCCCTGTCCCGGTTCGCTTTCAAGATCGAGTTTGCCGCCCATCAGCTCGATGAAGCTGCTCGAGATCGTCAGACCCAGGCCGGTACCGCCGTATTTACGGGTAATGGAGGTGTCTGCCTGACCGAAGGCCTCGAAGATGCGGGCTTTCTGCTCCGCGGTAACCCCGATCCCGCTGTCTTTGACGTCAAAGCGGATGCGGGCGCGGTTTGGCGTATCGCATGCTTCGCGGCGGACATTGACGTTGATCGCGCCGCCGCTGTTTGTGAACTTGACCGCATTGGAAAGGAGGTTGATAAGGACCTCTTTGATCTTGGTCGGGTCCCCTTTGAGCGGACGTTCCAGGCTCGGGTCGATGAAACAGCCGAGGTCGATATGTTTTTCGGAAGCACGGACGGCATAGACTTCGACGGCGCTCTCGAACTCTTCGAGGGGGTTGAAGGCGATCTCTTCGATCTCGAGCTTGTTGCTTTCGATCTTGGAGAGGTCGAGAATGTTGTTGATAATTTCCAGCAGGTTCTCGGAGCTCTTTTCGATGATATCGATGAACTCGCGCTGCTCTTCCTGGAGGTCGGTGTCTTTGAGGAGTTCCGTAAAGCCGACGATCCCGTTGAGCGGCGTACGGATTTCATGGGACATGTTCGCCAGGAACATCGATTTCGCTTCACTCGCTTCCTGGGCGGAGACCTTATCCATCCGGGTCTGTTCAATGACCCCTTCAAGCAGGGCGTAGGCCTGCGCCGTACCCTTCGCCGTCTCGAGGTTGATATCGGAACTTTCGGTCTCGATACCCTCTGCCGCACGTTTCAGGACCGATTCGAGGTCCTTGATGTTGCGGGCGATATCGTTGGCAAGGAAGTAGCCCAGCAGCGCAATAATGATCGCGATGGCCCAGATGACGACGGCGGCGGTCAGGATCTCGAGGGCCTGGGTCTGGACGACGGCTGCACGTTTGTCCATCGCCTCGATCAGAACAGTTTCGGCTTCGGAAAGAAGGTTGGTCTTTTCCGAGAGCATCGCGAACCAGACACCGGACTGTGTCGAGTAGAGCCCGTCGTTGATGGCCTGGATGATCTCGGC
The DNA here is from genome assembly GCF_039645955.1 of Thiomicrolovo immobilis. Lineage (GTDB taxonomy): Bacteria > Campylobacterota > Campylobacteria > Campylobacterales > Sulfurimonadaceae > Thiomicrolovo > Thiomicrolovo diazotrophicus. The sequence goes on along the minus strand of NZ_CP147916.1, from coordinate 2,034,875 downwards.
GCGTTCGGCGGTGATATCCTCAAAGAGCTCGACATTGTCCTCGCTCTTGAAGAGAGCGTCCATGGCGGCTTTGAGGTCGGCGTCGAGGGCGGTATCGTAACTGATAGCGTCGGCCCGGCCGATCAGCGAGAGCCAGCGGTTGACCTCTTCCGTCTCAAGCGCGGTGGAGCGGGCGAGAATGAAGGAGATGAAGTCGCGTTCGGAAGCGGTATAGAACTCCGACTGGAGCAGGTTGTAGTAGGCGGAGGCACTGGAAGAGAGCGCCTTGTCGTCGGAAATCTGGGTGATGTGCCCGAGAATATCGAGGATGGACGTCAGCAGGCTGCCGTAGGCTTCGGCATAAACGGATTCAAACTCTGCATTGCCGGTATCGACGGCGTTGCGGACCTCTTCGATGGTGTTGGCCGTTCCTTGCAGTGCGGTGCTGTCCTGGGCGTTCAGCGTTCCACTGAGCTGTGCCAGACCCTGGTCAACGATGTCCCGCTGGGCCAGCAGCGATTTTTTCGTCGCTTCGGAGTGGTTACCCATGTACATAACGGTCATCCCGCGTTCGCGGGAAATGTTGGTAAAGAGTTCATTGAGGTATTTGTTCTCTGCCAGTTTCGTTTGGAGGACTTCCGCGGACTGGTAGTCTTTGAACGAGGTATAAACGTAGAAACTGGCAAGGCTCAGTAGGAGGAGGATCGGCAAGAGGCTGATCAGACGCAACTGGCTTTTAAGTCCCAAATTCATATAGCTTCCTTTTTAGAGTTGTTTCAAGAGTGAATAAAAGTGTTCCGCTTCCTTTTTCAGGGCCGGAAGCTGCTCATGTCTAAGCAGCTTGGTCAGGCTGCGGGAGACGTCCTCGATGCGGAGGTTGTCTGAAAGGCCTTTGAATTCGAAGGCCACGGAGCGCACTTTCTTCAGGTTACCGTCATCGATCGCCTGCATGATTTCGCTTTTTTTCTTTTTGGCGTCCTCGACGAAATCTGTCACCAGACTTTTGACGAAGGACTCGCTCAGACCGATTTCGGCCGCGGCCCGCGTGAGGTCGTAATGGAGCTTGGTCTCTTCGGCACCGGACATCAGCGCGGTGTCTTGTGAAGCCTCGCCGCTGAGTTGTCGGTAGTGTTCCCCCTCTTCGGCATCGTCGATCAGGTGCTGTTCCTTCTCGGGGATGATATCGAGGCTGAAAGGTTCGACATCTTCGACGGGTTCGCGGGGTTCCTCCTCGATTGCCGGGGCATTTTCATCTTTAATCGGCGGCAGTTCGATATCGTCATCCATCAGGCTGCCCAGCTCCAGAGACGCCGGCTCCTCTTCGACGGTCGGCGGTTTAAGCTCTTCCTTGAAGCCTGGGGACTCCTCGGGTGCGGAAGTGCCCAGAAGGTCGCCGAAGTCATAGAGGTCGTCCTCTTCCGCCGGCTCTGAGACAGCGGGTTTACTGGTCTCGGGTTCGACGGCTTCGCTTGCCGGTGCCGCCGCTTCGGTCATTTCCGGAAGCGGTTTGCCTTCCATTTTGGCAACGATAAGGTAGAACTGCTTCAAGTTGGCTTCGATCTCGACCTGGTCGCGTGAAGCGTTGACGATGCTCAGCACCTCGAAGGCGTCTTCGATCCGGAGGTTGGCCGCGACCCCCTTGAGTTTGTGCGAAAGGAGGTGAACTTCGTCGAAATCCTCTTCATGGTTGGCATTGAAGAGCCCCGTTTTGAATTCGTGGGCCTGCTGGATAAAGTCGCCGATGAACTCCTCGATCAGTTCGACGGGAAGGCCGAGTTCGCTTGCAGCGATATTGGGGTCGAAAACGTAGTCATGATCCGTCTGCAGGTTGTCCAGATAGGCCTGCTCTTCCTGGTTGATATAATCGCCGAGCATCGGCCGTTCGGTTTTTTCGGGGGCGGAAACCGGTTCAAAGGTTTCCGGCATATAAGGCTCTTCTTCCAGTGCGAAGGGCTCGGGTTCGGGGCTTTCGGTTTCAAAGCTCTCCGGTTCGCTCAGGGATCCGTCAAGGTTGATATCGGGCAGGTCGATCGCCGGGAGCTCTTCAAATTCAAACTCCTCTGCCGGTGCAGGCGGTACGATCGGCGCTTCGGGTTCGTGGGGACGTACCGGATGCTCTTCAAATGCCGGCATTTCTGCCGGGGAGGGACGTTCAAAGGGCTCCATCGCCCCGCTGAGGGCCTTAACCTGTTTGAGATGAACGACATACCCTTCGTTGTCTGGGGCATCGGTCATGAAGATCGGCGACAGGGCCAGTGTACACGAGAAATGGACCTTGTCGTTCTGGATAATGGCACGGGTGTCTTCGGCGTCGGCATGGAGGACGAAGTCGATCCAGGGGAAGTTCTGGAAGTTGTGGATGTACCCCGGTTTCTTGACGAACATTTCAGCCACATCCCTGTGCTCCGCCAGAAATTCGGAAAGGGTTTTGTATCCGAGATGGTGTAGTGTTTCGTCGTCAATACCCACCAATTCTTTGTTGTGGTTGTAGATCAGCACAATGCCTCCTTCAGGTTATGATTCTGCTTCTTCGCCGCGCAGGCGTTCGTAAAGCGTTTCGGCCTCTTCGATGGCCGCTTCGCTGGCCCCTTTGCGCGCTGCGGCATATTTGGTGATCGCCCCGGTCTCGTCCTGGATCGGCGTGATCGTTGTTTCGACCCAGTAATACCGTCCGTCTTTGCGCAGGTTTTTGACAAGACCAGTCCACACATTACCCTGTTTGATGGTATTCCACATCATCTCAAAGGCCTTTTTCGGCATATCCGGATGGCGGATGATATTGTGCGGCTGTCCAATCAGCTCCTCTTTGGTGTAGCCGGAGATTTCACAGAACTTCCGGTTGGCGAAGGTAATGATCCCATTGAGATCCGTTTCACTCACGATCGCACGGCCTTCGAATTTAAACTCTTCATCTATCGGTTCTACTACCTGCATAGTCGACCTTGTTTTAATTTGTGTCTGGATAAATATAGCATATTAACCGCAAAATGCAACTTATCGATAACTGTTTTTGATCTTTTTTGCATCAGCAATGTTGAGGAGGGCGGCGAGTTCCTCCTCGGGGGCTGCATAAACGGCTTCAAAGGTGCCGAAATGGTTGAGAAGTTTTTTGACCTTGGCCTCAGAAATGCCCTTCAGTTGCAGGAGATTTGAGCTTTTTGCCTCCTTTTCTCGTTGCTTTTTGTGAAAGGTGATAGCAAAGCGGTGGGCTTCATCCCGCAGCCGCTGCACCCAGTGCAGACGGGGGTCGGTCGTCGGGAGTCTCAGGGTCTCCTCGAACGTATGGATCAGGTCGGCGGCTTTGCCTTTCGCACGGTGTGCCTTGGCATCGATTTTTTCCTTGCTGACGGCGATGACGTCGAGGTTGACCCCGGCGGAGGCGAGAAGGTCCGTCGCCAGCAGCAGCAGGGTGCGCCCCCCGTCGATGATCCAGAGGTCCGGCGGCGGGTTGGTGCCGAAACCCTCGATACGGCGGGTCAGCATTTCACGCATCTGGGCGTACTCATCCCGCGATTCGAGGTGGTAGTGGCGGTAGGCTTTTTTCAGGAACGTCCCTTTTTCGGCCACGATCATGGCCCCGACGGGAGCGACCCCGGCGAGGTGGGAGTTGTCGAAGACCTCGACGCGTTCGGGGAAGGCGGAGAGTCCGCAGAGCTCCTGCAGGGCTTCCGCGGTCCGTTCGGCCCCCGTATGCCGCTGTTTCTGGAGCAGCTCCTCGGCATTGAGGCGCGCGGTATCGATCACTTTGCGTTTTTCGCCGCGCTGGGGGACGTGAATCTGTACTTTGCGCCCCAGATGTTTTGAGAGCGCCGATGCGACCCACTCGCGGGTCTCGAAGTCGTCCGCGACGAGGATGGGGGCGAGGATGGGGGGCTGGTCATGGACGTAGAACTCCAGCAGGGTGCGTTCGTAGAGTTCGCCGGGGTCGAAGAGTGCACCCGCGCGGATCGTGTCGAACGCGGAGGAGACGATCTTGCCCCGTCGCATGAAGAGGCGGACGATGGCGGCATACTTATCGTTGTGGGCGACGGCAAAGATATCATAGTCTGCGGCGTTGGCCAGGTCGATCTTGGAGAGCTGTTCGCTGCGCTCGATGCGCTCGATCCGGTCTCGCAGTTTCGCCGCTTCTTCGAAGCGCAGCGATTCGGCGTAAAAAGCCATCCGTGCTTCGAGGCGGGAGAGCAGCTTCCGTTTGGAATCGATGAGGCTTTTGGCCTCGTCAATAAGGTCGGCGTAGGCCTCCGGCGTCACCAGCCCCTCGCAGGGACCGAGGCACTGTTTCATCTGATAGAAAAGGCAGGTCTTCCCCCCGGCCAGGCAGCTCTGCTTCTGCACGAGCGGTACGAGGTCGTAGAGAGAGTCGAGGATGTCCCGCGCCCCGACGGAATAGGGGCCGAAATATTCGATACTGCTGCCGGTAATGACTTTGCGCGTGATCTCGAAACGGGGGAAGGGGAGCGCGCGGTCGATATAGATATAGGGATAGGTCTTGTCGTCGCGCAGCAGGATGTTGTATTTGGGCTTGAGCTGCTTGATCAGGGAGTTTTCCAGGATCAGGGCATCGTGTTCGCTTTCGACGACGATATAGTTCAGCGAGACCGTTTCGCCGAGCATCTTGCGGATGCGGGGGGAAAGGGTCGGGTTGGGCGCGAGCACGGGGGTAAAGCGGAAATAGCTCTTCACCCTTTTCTTCAGGCTCTTGGCCTTGCCGACATAGAGCAGGTGGCCGCCGGCGTCGTAGTAGTGGTAGACGCCGGGACGGTCAGGCAGGTTCTGAATCTGTTCGAGCATGGATGTGTTCTCTGATCCGTTCGATGAGCCGGTGCAGTTCGGGATGGTGGGCCTCGTTGCCGAAGGCGCCTTCCGAGCGTTCGGTGTAGAGGGCTTCGGTGTCGCGTATCATCCCCGTGTCTTCGCTTTTTGCCGCTTCGATGCGGTGGGTGACGAAGGCACGGATGTCCTCGGGCAGGTGCTCCCGGCACTCCGGCGGCGTATAGAGTTTTAAAGGGGCTTTAATCGAGGCAATGATATTATCGAACTCCTGTTTGGCGCCCGGATGGCTAAGAACAAAATAGAGTATTTTGTTGTGAAAATAGCCGTACCGTACGAGCCGCTGCAGGTGCGGGGGGAAAAGCCCCTGGATGCGGCGGATACACTCGAAGTGCGCCAATTTTGAAAACGACGGCTTTTGCCGCAGCGAAGCGAGAATATGCGAAGCATTTTTCATATGATGATTATAGCGGTTTGCCTGTTAAGCCTTTCTGGATGCGGCTACAAGGGTAATCCCTACTACGAAGCCCCGCAAAAGGTGCGCTGATGCAGTATGACGTCCTCATCATCGGTGCCGGGGTCGCCGGACTCTACGCCGCGCTGAACATTCCTACCGATAAAAAAGTCCTCCTCATCAACAAGACCCGCCCCTGGGAGTGCAACACCTATTACGCCCAGGGCGGCGTGACGACCGCGCGCAACGACGCCGATATTCCCATTCACATCAAAGACACCCTTGACGCGGGTGCGGGCATGTGCAACGAAGAGGCGGTCCGGGTGCTGAGCGAAACCTCGCAGAGCGTGGTTCGTGACCTGATGGCACGCGGTTTCAAGTTCGATACGGGGGAGAACGGGCGTCTGCTCTATACCAAAGAGGCGGCGCACTCCGCCGACCGTATCCTGCATGCAGGCGGCGATGCGACGGGTCGGCACCTCCACCACTTTCTGCTGCTGAATAATCCCCACCCCATGCTGGCCAACGCCACCGTCATCGATTTCCTGATCGAAGCGGGGCAGATCTGCGGGGTCGAGGTCGTTTACAAGGGCGAGCGCAAAGTGATCCTCGCACACCAGGTGATCCTCGCCAGCGGCGGGGTGGGCTCGCTGTACCGCTTCCACACGAACGCCTACAGCATTAGCGGGGATATCCAAGGTATCTGTGTCGAAAAAGGGATCGCCCTGGACAATATGGAGATGATGCAGTTCCACCCGACGGTTTACCTCGGTAACCAGTCCGTGCAGAAGCAGCTGCTTAGCGAAGCGCTGCGGGGCGAGGGGGCGCAGGTCGAGGATGAAGACGGCTACCGTTTCCTCTTCGATTACGACCCCCGGGGCGAACTTGCCCCCCGCGACATCGTCAGCCGGGCGCTTTTCGACTACCGCCGCAAGACGAAAAAGCAGATATACCTCTCCTTCCGGGAGTTTGATCCGGCCTATTTCCATAAACGCTTCCCCAATATCAGCGCCAACCTGCGGGATATGGGTTTTGACGTTCCCAAAGACCGCGTGCCGGTCTCCCCGGCGTTTCACTACGCCATCGGCGGGATCAAGACGGACCTGGAGGGCCATGTTGCCGGTGTCAAGGGGCTTTATGCCATCGGCGAAGCGGCGTCGACGGGGGTCCACGGCGCCAACCGTCTGGCCAGCAACTCGCTGCTGGAGGGGCTGGTCTTCGCCAAACGCGCGACCGCGGCGCTTCTGAGCGAACCGGGGAGCAACTGCTCCACCCCTTTCGCCCCGGGAGATGAGCCCCTGTTTGTCGAGGGAGACAAAGAGAAAAAGGAGCAGCTGCGCCGTATAATGTGGAAATTCGTTTCCATTGTCCGGACGACAGAAGGGCTCCAGGAAGCACTGGCCACGCTCGACGCCATGCTCGCTTCCCCGATCGGCCGGATGCTGAGATTGCGCTTGTTGACGGCGCACGAGATCGTCCGCGCCGCCCTGGCCAGGGAAGAGTCGGTCGGGGTCCATTACCGCGAAAACTGAGTCATAACACCGTCGGAGGTGTAAAATATATTTCAATTGGGAGTTTTATATGCATGACACCATGCTTGACCTGACCTCGACGTGGGTCGGGATCGCCGTTCTGGCCGTCTTTGTTATCGGCTATTATTTTATTGCAACGGAAGAAAAATATGAGTTGAACAAGGCCAAGCCGGCCCTGTTCATCGGAACGTTCTCGTTTATGCTGATCGGGATCTATTATGCGCTCAACGGGCTCTCTCCGGACCCGCTTCATGAGGAGATGCGCACGCTGATCGAGGAGATCGCGGAGATCTTCTTCTTCCTGTTCGTGGCGATGACTTTCATCGAGACCCTGATTGAACGGGGCGTTTTTGACGTCTTGAAATACAAGCTCGTCTCCAAGGGATACAGCTACAAGAAACTTTTCTGGCTGACGGGGCTGCTGGCGTTCTTCATCTCGCCGGTAGCCGACAACCTGACAACGGCACTGATCCTTTCGACGGTACTCTTCACGATCGACCGTGACAATCACAAGTTCCTCGTACCGGGGGCGATCAATATCGTTGTGGCGGCCAATGCGGGCGGTGCCTGGAGTCCCTTTGGAGATATTACGACCCTGATGGCGTGGACGGCGCAGAAGGGCGAATTTATCGACTTCCTTTTCCTCTTTGTCCCCTCCATCGGCGGCTGGGTCCTGACGGCATGGCTGCTGGCCCGTTTCGTTCCGGCAGGAGCGCCGGCGTTTGACGCGAGCAGCGAAGCGGCACCGCAGATGCGCGACGGCGGAATGACGGTTGTCTACCTGGGGGCTGCAACGATCGTTATTGCGGTCCTGGGACACCAGTTCTTCCACTTCCCGGCGATGTGGGGCATGGTCTTCGGTCTGGCGCTGCTCAAGCTCTACTCTTTCCGTCTGACGAAGCAGAAGCGCGATTCGTTCGATATCTTCGTCAACATGCAGAAGATCGAGAACGATACGCTGCTCTTCTTCTTCGGGATCCTCTCCGCCGTCGGTGCGCTGCACTATGTCGGTTTCCTCAACTACATCCACGATCTCTACGGGGTGATCGGTGCGACGGCGTCGAACATCGGCGTCGGCTTCCTCTCGGCGATCGTCGACAACGTCCCGGTGATGAGCGCGATCCTCAAAGCGAGCCCGGAGATGGGGCTGGATCAGTGGATGCTCGTCACGATGACGGCAGGAATCGGCGGGAGCCTGATCAGTTTCGGATCCGCCGCCGGCGTTGGCGTTATGGGGCGTCTGCGTGGAATCTACACCTTCGGTGCGCATATGAAATACGCCTGGACGATCCTGGCGGGCTATCTCCTCTCACTGGTACTTTGGTATATCCAGTTCGAGATCCTCGGGCTCTACTAGGCCCGTCTTCCGGCGTTGCCTGCCGGGGCGGAACACCCCTCCGGCGCACCGCCCGACACTAACCCAAATCTAACCCCTTTTAAGCTATCCTTTCATTATCAATCAACCATTCATAAAGGTCTTACCGTGAAAGACGTCAGCATTATCGTACTGGATTTCGGATCGCAGTATACGCAGCTTATTGCACGCCGCCTGCGCGAGGAACGTATCTACTGTGAAATCGTTCCCTACTTCACCAAAGTCGAAGAGATCACCGCGAAAAACCCCAAAGGGATCATCCTCAGCGGCGGCCCGGCTTCGGTGTACGACGAAGATGCCTATGAAGTGGACAAGGCGATCTACGACCTCGGCCTCCCCGTGATGGGGATCTGTTACGGGATGCAGCGGATTGCCGTCGATTTCGGCGGTTCGGTCATCCGCTCCGATCACCACGAATACGGCAAGGCGGAGCTCTATATCAATGAGGAACACGGCAACGTCTCCCCGCTGTTTGAATCATGCGAGAACGGCCGCATCGTCTGGATGAGCCATAGCGACCGCGTTGACGTGCTCCCGGAGGGCTTCGCGCCGATCGCGTACTCCGACAACTCCCCCTTCGCGGCGATCGCAAATGAGGAGAAGCGCGTCTACGCCATGCAGTACCACCCGGAAGTCCAGCACAGCGAAGAGGGGTACCTCATGCTGCGCAACTTTGCCCGCAAGATCTGCGGCGTGACCGAGAAGTGGGATATGGGTCACTTCCTCAAAGAACAGATCGCGAAGATCAAAGAGCAGGTCGGCGAGGGCAAGGTGCTCTGCGGGCTCTCCGGCGGGGTCGACTCCTCTGTCGTCGCGGCGCTGCTGTACGAAGCGATCGGTGACCAGCTGATCCCGGTCTTCGTTGACAACGGGCTGCTGCGCAAGGGCGAGCGCGAACAGGTCGAGGAGGTCTTCAAGGTCAACCTGAAAGTGCCCCTCGTCGTGGCGGACGCTTCCGAGCTCTTCCTGGAGCGCCTGGCTGGCGTGACCGATCCGGAGACGAAGCGCAAGACGATCGGACACACCTTCATCGAGGTTTTCGAAGCCGAAGCGAAAAAGCACTCCGGTATCAAGTTCCTGGCACAGGGAACCCTTTACCCGGACGTCATCGAGTCCGTCTCCGTCAAAGGGCCTTCCGAGACGATCAAGTCACACCACAACGTCGGCGGCCTGCCGGACTGGATGGACTTCGAGCTGATCGAGCCCCTGCGCGAACTCTTCAAAGACGAGGTCCGCAAACTGGGGCGCGAACTGGGACTCCCCGAGTCGATGATCAACCGCCACCCCTTCCCGGGGCCTGGCCTGGCGATCCGTATCATGGGCGACGTCAACAAACCGGATCTCAACCTGCTGCGCGAAGCGGACGTCATTCTGCTCGACGAGCTCAAGGCGAGCGGTTACTATACCCGCACATGGCAGGCGTTTGCCGTGCTGCTCAACGTCAAGAGCGTCGGGGTCATGGGGGATAACCGTACTTACGACAACACGGTCTGCGTCCGCGTCGTCGAAGCGGTCGACGGTATGACGGCGACCTTCGCGCATCTGCCGCACGATCTGCTCGAGCGCATCAGCCGCCGCATTATCAATGAAGTCGACGGGATCAACCGCGTCGTCTACGATATCAGCTCCAAGCCGCCCGCAACGATCGAGTGGGAGTAAGCATCGGCCCTTCGGCCGGTCTCCCGTATCAATAATCCTTATCTCTCCTCCTTTTGTATCCTCTCTGTATCAAAATGCTATCAATTTTTTTGTTTTTGTCATTAAATATGAGAATTTGACGTGCTATAATGCAGCAAAATGACGAACTTCCCATGAAGTGAGGGGAAATTTCGTTATAAATTAAAGGAGAAACAATGCGCAAATTAGGGTTTTTCATGTCTACGGTTACCGCTGCAGTCCTTGCATCGACTGCCACAGCCGGAGATTATGAAGTGACTGCGATTGTCGGAGGGGTGATCCCGGAGGGCAATCTGGAGATGAACAAGCAGGGGACGATCGGTGCAGCGGTCCAGTTCAATGCGATCTTTGAGAGTATCAAGCCCGAGCTTGAGCTGCTCTATTCGCCGGATGTCGTCTACAAAAAAGCAGGGGGCGAGACGACGATTACCCGTGTCATGCTCAACGGTGTCCATGAATACGGCCCGCTCGGAACGGCGATCCCCTATATGAAAGCCGGTCTGGGGTATGAAAATATGACCAAGCTGAAGTATGACAATGAAGACAGCGTGATGGCCGACGCCGGCCTCGGATTCAAGTTCCCGATCGCCGAAGAGGTTGCATTGAAACTCGAAGCACTCTATATGCTGAAATACAATGACGACCGCTGGGATAACAATCTGGCCGTTCTTGCCGGTGTGAATGTTGCTTTCGGCGCTTCCGAACCGGCGGCGGAACCTGCACCGGAGCCGGCACCTGCTGTTGCCGATGCACCGGCGGACAGCGACAACGACGGGGTTGCAGATGACGCGGACAAATGTCCCGGCACGGCAGCCGGCGTGAGCGTTGATGCGAACGGATGCGCACTCGACAGTGACAGCGACGGCGTGGTCGACGGGACGGACAAGTGCCCGGATACCCCTGCAGGCGCGACAGTCGATGCTATGGGATGCCAGCTTGACGGCGACCATGACGGTGTGGTCGATGCTTCCGATAAATGCCCCGACACCCCGAACGGCGCCAGCGTGGATGAGCTTGGATGTGCGGTAGACAGCGACGGCGACGGTGTCAGCGACCTGAAAGACAACTGTCCGAACACGCCGGAAGGCTTCAAGGTTGATATGGTCGGCTGCCCTGTTGTCAAGACGCTGAAGATCCGCTACGAGACAGCTTCTGCCGTCATCGCAAAAGAGTCCGAAGGCAAAGTCGTTGAATTCGCAGAGTTCCTCAAAGAGAGCCCTGCATACAACGTGAAGATTCTCGGCCACACGGACAGCCGCGGCAGCGACAAGTACAACCAGGGACTTTCCGAAGCACGTGCGAACAGCGTCAGAACACTCCTGATTGCCAACGGCATCTCCGAAGATCGTATCATCGCCGAAGGCAAGGGCGAGTCCCAGCCGATCGCCGACAATGGTACCAAAGAGGGCCGCGCGGCGAACCGCCGCATCGAAGTCTGGCTGCTGAAATAAGGAGCCGCTTCACACCTGCCGGTGCGCCGTTTTCTCCGGCGTCTCCGGAATTATGGTATAATTGAATGTTTACTTAAACACGGGGCTGACCTGGTTTCGACGGGAGCAGGTCGCCTACGGTTGCATGCCGGGCTGAGCATCCCGATATACGGCTCAGATTGCATAACTGCAAACAACACAAATTATCGTCCTGCTTACGCTGTAGCGTAAGTTTTAACTTAATTTAGGACTGCTTCGCCTTCCGACTCTGGATAGGAAGGACTTTGAAGTATCACCCTTCTCCAGATATATCTGTAGATTGTCTCATCTGCAGAAGAACTTCGAGACTCGCCCGGTCTAGCTTTGCAGGTTGTGTGAAGCCCGGTTAAACTAAACAACCTCTCTAAGCATGTAGACGCCGCAGGTAGCTTGTTTTCGGACTGGAGTTCGATTCTCCACAGCTCCACCAATCTTTCTCAACTACTTTTCATTTGCACCATACTGTTTTTCAATCATATCCATCACTTCCAGCTGCAAAAAAATTGTCAGCAGTTCCGGATCGTGCTTGGTACCGCTTTCGTTTTGCATAATCTCAATGGCATCGTGGTGGGGCATGGCCGCGCGGTAGGGGCGCGTTTCGCGCAGGGCGTCGTAGCTGTCGAGGATGGAGAGCATCCGGGCGATGCGGGGGATCGCCTCGCCCTCTAGCCTGTCGGGGTAGCCGCTGCCGTCAAAGTGTTCGTGGTGATGCCGTACATGGTCGGCGATCCTGTCGCCCTGAGGGAGCTGCAGCAGGCGGACGATCGCTTCGCCCATGGTGGAGTGCAACTGCATTGTTTCGCGCTGTTCGGGCGCAAGGGCATCCGGGTGCAAGAGGATGCTGTCGGGAATGCCGATTTTGCCGATATCATGGAACATCGCACTGTAGAGCAGCTGAACCTGCTCGTCGGGAGAGAGGGAACAGGCGCGGCCGAAGGCGTCGGCAAGCAGGACGACCCGTTCACAGTGCTCATGGGTCTGGCTATGGCGCTGCCGAAGACTTTCGCGCAGCCCCTCGATGCTGCACGGCTGGGCGTGGAGGGATTCGAAAAGGTTCATGGCTCCCCTTTGCATACGCAGGTGGGTTCCTGCGGGCAAGCAATCGTTTCGGAACTATTGTAGCAGAAGATCGGTATTGGTGATGGACACCCGGAGATGGATCTTTCGTCGCGTCACATGGCAGCACCGGCAAAGATAGACCAAGGCGAACCACGATACCACGACAACGAAGGGCCTCTTCAGCCCCGGGGACGACGGAGTATGGGCACTATTTATGCAAGGGTGTAACCTAATCTATACACCATTTCTACTATAATGGCGGCATAAATTATCCTACGAGGAAATCATTATGGCAATCAAAGTAGCGGTAAACGGAACGGGACGGATCGGCCTGATCGCGATCAAGATCGCGGCGCAGCGCGACGATATGGAACTGGTGGCGATCAATACGACCGCCAAACCGGATATGCTGGAGTACCTGCTGAAATACGACTCCGTTCACACGGGGATCGATACGAAAGTGATCGATGAGCATACCATCGAGGTCGGCGGCAAACCGGTCATGATGTTCAGCGAACGCGACCCCGAGTCCCTGGACTTCAGCAAAGCGGGCGCGGAAGTCGTCGTCGAGTGTACCGGCGTTTTCCTGACAACGGAAACGGCCTCAAAACACCTCAAGGGCAGCGTGAAAAAGGTCGTCATGTCCGCACCGGCGAAGGACGATACCCCGACATACGTCATCGGGATCAATACCGACAGTTACCAGGGCGAAGCGGTCATTTCCAACGCCAGCTGTACGACCAACGCCCTGGCGCCGGTGACGAAGATCCTCGATGACACGTTCGGGATTGAGAACGGTCTGATGACGACGATCCACTCCTATACGAACGACCAGAACCTGCTCGACGTTAAACATAAAAAAGATATGCGCCGTGCCCGTGCGGCGGCGGTCAATATGATCCCGACGACAACCGGTGCCGCCAAGGCGATCGGCCTGGTCATGCCGCACCTTCAGGGCAAGCTCAACGGGTACGCCATGCGTGTCCCGACGACGGATGTCTCCGTCGTCGACCTGACGGTCAACCTGAAAAAAGCGACAACCAAAGAGGAGGTCATTGCCGCCTTCGAAGCCGCCGCGGCGGGCGAATATGCGGGCCGTGTCGAGGTCGACCGCGACAAGCGCGTCTCCAGCGACTTCGTCGGTTCCTCCTACAGCTGTACCTTCGTCCCGGATATGCTCAGCGTCATCGACGGTACCGTCGTCAAGGTGCTGGCCTGGTACGACAACGAGTGGGGTTACACCGAGCGTCTGATGGACATGGCCAAGTTCGTCGGCGAACACTAAGGAGTGCGGATGAAAAGCATTATCGGTCACTGCAACAGCAGCATCGCGTCACTGAAACTCTCCGAAGACCTTCTTGACAAGAATACGCTCATCCTCGGCGAAGAGGGTGCGGGTAAAACGAATCTCGCCTCGAAGATCCGCGAGTTCGTTATCGCCAGCGGCATCCCGACGCTCTACATGGACTTTTCGGACCCCGCCATCGACGAGGTTGAAGCGCGCTACAAAGACGAGCACTTCTTCTACATGCAGTTTGAAGAGAGCAATGCCTTTGACGCTGCCTTCGACGAGGCAGTCGAGGCACGCAAGCACATCTACCTCGCGGTCAACCCGAGCCACTTCTCCAACAAGCGTGATGTGAAAAGCCGGCTCTCACAGACGATCTCCAAGCAGGAGCTGCTGGACAACTATTACTACTTTTTCCATGAGATCGCACAGCTCGGCGGTTTCTACACGAAGTTCGAAGACTTCCTCATGTATATCTTTAGCATGATCAATATGAAAAAATTCGGGCTCACGTTCCTGTCGCAGCCCCACGAGATCTTCGAGAATGCCCAGCTCAAACTGCTGTTTACCTTCCTTTTCCTCGGACGCTGTTCCAATGCGAACTACTATAACACCTCCGAGCTCAAAAACATGAAGCGCAACCAGTTCTTCTATCAGCGTCGTATGAACCACAAGACCCTGCTGTTCAACGATATCCGGAGCGACGTCGTCACCGTCGACGAATAAAAAGGAGCGCGCATGGCACTGGCCATCATGTGTTCGGGCGGCGATGCGCCCGGAATGAACCCCGCGATCAAGAAGTTTGTCGATTACGCCTTCAAGCGCGGGCAGAAGCACTACTTCATTCACCACGGCCTCGAGGGGATGATCGACGGCGAGATCACCGAAGCCTCCCACAGTGACGTTGCCGGGATCCTGCACCGCGGCGGTGCCATTATCCGCTCCTCCCGTTCCAAACGCTTTTTCGAATACGAATACCGCAAACAGGCCTTTGAGAATCTCAAGAAGTATGACATTACGGGGCTCGTCGTGCTGGGCGGGGACGGCTCTTTCCGTGCGATGCAGCGTTTCAGCGAGGAGTTCCCGCTCAATTTCGTCGGCATTCCGACGACGATCGACAACGATATCTACGGCACGGACTACTGCCTCGGCGTCGATACGGCGCTCAACGTCATCCGCGACGCCCTGGACAAGATCCGTGATACCGCGTCGACCTTTGACCGGGCCTTCGTCGTCGAAGTGATGGGGCGGGAGTGCGGCTATCTTGCCGTTGTTTCCGCCCTGGCCAGCGGGGCGGAGATCTGCATTATTCCCGAAGCCGATTTCAATATCAAAGTCGCAGAGAAGCAGCTGCTCGAAGAGGTGGCCGGCGGGCGCGGCTACATTCTGGCGGTGGTCGCCGAGGGAACCGGCAAGACCGCCGAGATCGCCGAGTGGCTGGAGTCGACCATCGGGTTGGAAACCAGGGTGAGTATTCTGGGGCATATCCAGCGCGGGGGGAATCCGACAGTGACGGACAGGCTGATGGCCTTTGAGTTCGTCATCCACGCCATCGACCACCTCCTGCACTCCCGCGACGCCAACAAGGTCGTCTACTACCGCGACGGGGCCTACGGCCTCATGGAGATCGATGACGTCGTCTCCCACACCTACACGATCGACAGCGAACTGCTCTCCGCCATCAACCTGATCGACTGAGCGCCGCTGCGCATTTTCACGGGGTTCGGCACCCCGAAAATCTCCTTACGGTTGCAAACCGTTTTTTTTAATCGTTGTCTATAGTGCGTCGGAGTACAATGGGTCCAAACGTCAACGCATTACGATAAGGAGCCCGGTATGTCACGCATCGTTATGGACGCCAACGAAGCGGTTGCGCGCGTCGCATTCAAAACCAACGAGGTGATCGCGATCTATCCCATCACCCCCTCATCCCCCATGGGGGAACACTCCGACGAATATGCCGAGAATGGGGAGAAAAACATCTTCGGCACCGTGCCGGACGTAATGGAGATGCAGAGCGAGGGGGGTGCGAGCGGCGCGGTCCACGGTGCGCTGCAGGCCGGGGCGCTGACGACGACCTTTACGGCGTCGCAGGGGCTGCTGCTGATGATCCCGAACATGCATAAAATCGCCGGGGAGCTCACCCCGACCGTTTTCCACGTCGCGGCGCGTTCGCTGGCGGCGCAGGCGCTCTCGATCTTCGGAGACCACACCGATGTCATGCAGTGCCGGCCGACGGGGTTCGCGATGCTTGCCTCCTGCGATGCCCAGGAGGCGCAGGATTTCGCCCTGATCGCCCAGGCGGCGGCGCTGGAGGGGCGGCTGCCCGTGCTGCACTTTTTCGACGGCTTTAGAACGTCGCATGAGCTGATGAACGTCGAGACGCTCGACGATGCGGTGCTTAAAGCGATGATTTCGACCGAACTGGTCAACGCCCACAAGGCGCGCGCCCTCGACCCCGAAGCTCCCGTCCTTCGGGGAACGAGCCAGAACCCCGACGTCTACTTCCAGGGGCGCGAGAGCGTCAACCGCTACTATGACGCCTTCCCCGGCATCGTCCAGAAGCAGATGGACCGTTTCGCGGCTTTGACGGGCAGGCAGTACCGTCTGTACGAATACTACGGCTGTCCCAACCCGAAAAAGCTGATTGTGCTGATGACCTCCGGCGCGAAGACGGCGCGCGAAACGGTGGATGCGCTCAATACGCTCGGATACGAAACGGGCGTCCTGACCGTCCGCCTCTTCCGTCCTTTCGATGCCGAGCGCCTGCTCGAAGCGATCCCCAAAAGCGTCGAGGCGATCGCGGTCCTTGACCGTACAAAGGAGCCGGGGGCGTATGCGGAACCGCTCTTCTCGGACGTGATGCACGCCTACGCGGAAGCCTTCGCCAGGGGACGCTGCAAATCGATGCCCCGTATCATCGGGGGACGCTACGGACTCTCCTCCAAGGAGTTTACGCCGGCCATGGTCAAAGCGGTCTTCGACGAATTGAAAAAAGCGGAGTCGAAACCGCGCTTTACCGTCGGCATCACCGACGACGTGACACACCTCTCCCTCGAGGCCGCTCCCTTCGAGACGCCGTCAGAGGGGGTAACGCAGGCGCTTTTCTACGGCCTGGGCAGCGACGGGACCGTCGGGGCGAACAAGAACTCCATCAAGATCATCGGGGAGACGGGAGAACATGTGCAGGGGTACTTCGTCTATGATTCGAAGAAATCCGGCTCCATGACGATCTCGCACCTGCGCTTCTCCCCGGAACCGATCCGTTCGACCTACCTTATCGACACGGCGGATTTCGTCGGGGTGCACCAGTTCGTCTTCATTCTCAAATACGATATTCTCAAGCAGGCGAAGCCGGGGGCGAAGGTGCTCATCAACGCCCCTTACGACGCCGACGAGGTGTGGATGCGCCTGCCGCGGATCGCCCAGGAGCGGATCATCGAAAAGGGGCTGAAACTCTACATCATCAATGCCTATGATGTGGCCAAAGAGTGCGGACTGGGGCGGCGGATCAACACGATCATGCAGACCTGCTTCTTCCATATCGCCGAAGTGATCCCTCCGGAGCAGGCGGTCGCGAAGATCAAGGAGAGTATCGAGAAGACCTACGGCAAAAAAGGCGAGATGATTGTACGGATGAACTTCTGCGGGGTCGACAAGGCGATCGAGAACCTGCACGAGATCAACGTGCCGGACGCCGTCGGCTCCGGGGCGGACCTGCTGCCGGTTTATAAGCTCGACGTCGCCGATCCGTTCTTGGAAAATGTCACGGCGAAGCTTGAAGCGTTTGAAGGCGACAGCGTTCCCGTCAGCGCCATCCCCGCAGACGGCACCTGGCCGCTGGGAACGACCAGGTACGAGAAGCGGGAGATCGCCCTGGATGCCCCGGTCTGGGACCCGGACGTCTGTATCCAGTGCGGCAAATGCATGGAGGTCTGCCCGCACGCCGTTATCCGGGCAAAGGTGTTTGACGATACGCTGCTGGAGGCGGCGCCGGAAGGCTTCAGCGCCGTCACGACGAAATCGAAAACCTTTGGGGAGCACGAGCTCTTTACGATCAAAGTCTCCGTTGAGGATTGTACGGGGTGTTCGCTCTGCGTGGAGATGTGCCCGGCGAAGAACAAGTCCGATCTCTCCAAAAAAGCGATCAACATGGCGTCGATCGAACCGATCCACGACGCGGCGGTGGCGGAGTGGGACTATTTCCTCTCCCTGCCCGAGGTCGACCGTAGCCGGCTTGACCGTACCAAGGTGAAAGAGGCGCAGCTGCTGCAGCCGCTCTTCGAGTTTTCGGGTGCCTGCCCGGGCTGCGGGGAGACCCCCTACGTCAAACTCGCTTCCCAACTCTTCGGCGACCGGATGATCGTCGCCAACGCGACGGGCTGCTCCTCCATCTACGGTGGCAACCTTCCGACGACCCCTTGGGCGAAAAACGCGCAGGGGCAGGGGACGGCCTGGTCCAACTCCCTCTTCGAGGACAACGCGGAGTTCGGTTTGGGGATGCGCGCGAGCATCGACAGGCAGTCGCACTTCGCCCGGGAGCTCCTCGAAACCCTGCGCGATGAGGTCGGGTCCGAACTTGCCGATGCGTTGGCGGGCAATGCGCAGATAACGGAAGCGGAGATCGCCCGCCAGCGTACGGACGTGAAAAGCCTCGAAGCGAAACTCGCCGGCATCGACCGGGAGGAGGCGCGGCTTCTGGAAGGGGTGAGCTCCTACCTGATCCGCAAATCCGTCTGGGCGATGGGGGGCGACGGCTGGGCCTACGACATCGGCTACGGCGGTCTGGACCACGTGCTCGCCTCGGGGCGCAACATCAACATCCTCGTCATGGATACCCAGGTCTACTCCAACACGGGCGGACAGACCTCCAAGGCAACGCCGATAGGCGCGGTGGCGAAGTTCTCCGCCGGGGGGAAACCCGCTGACGCGAAGGACCTGGCCCTGCATGCGCTCAGCTACGGCAACGTCTACGTTGCCCGGGTGGCGATGGGTGCCAACGACGCGCAGACACTCAAGGCCTTCGTGGAGGCTGAAGCCTACGAGGGGGTCTCCATCATCATCGCCTACAGTCACTGCATCGCCCACGGGTATGATCTGCGCTACGGCATGCAGCAGCAGAAGCTGGCGGTGGAGAGCGGGCTGTGGCCGCTGATGCGCTACAACCCCGGGAAGATCGGTAGTGACGAGAACCCCTTCTCCCTCGATTACAAAGAGCCCAAAACGCCGGTCAAGAGCTACATGTACAACGAGGCCCGCTTCAAGATGGTGCTGAAGATGAATGCCGAACGGGCAGGTGCTTTCCTGGAGGCGGCAACGGACAAGGCGCAGCGGGACTGGATACGCTACCGCGACCTCGCCGACAGTGGGAACCTGACCTTTAGCAAGGAGAACGTATGCAAATGAGTATCGAATACCTCGGACTGACCCTCAAAAGCCCCCTGATCGTTTCGGCGTCGCCGATGAGCCAGCATACCGACCGCTGCCGCGCTCTGGAAGACCACGGCGCGGCGGCGATCGTGATGCATTCGCTTTTCGAAGAGCAGATCAACGCGGAGCTGCACGAGGTCGACCATATGCTCTTTCACGGCAGGGATGCCTTCTCCGAAGCGCTGAGTTTCTTCCCGGAGGGGGCGTTCGAGAATTACGAGATGGAAAACTACCTGGGGCGGCTCCGCGCCCTGAAAACGGCCCTGGATATCCCCGTGATCGCGAGCCTCAACGGGGTCAGTACCGGCGGATGGACGACCTACGCCAAGATGTTCGAAGACTCCGGCGCGGATGCGCTGGAGTTGAACCTCTACTACCCGGCGAACAGGGCATGGACCTCCGCGGAACAGATCGAGGCGCACTACCTTGAGGCGATCGCCTCCGTCCGGCGGGAGACGACCCTGCCGTTCGCCGTCAAGCTGGCCCCCGCGTTTACCGCGCTGCCCCATTTCCTTAAGGCGGCGGAGGAGGCGGGGGCGACGGCCGCCGTGCTCTTCAACCGCTTCTACCAGAGCGATATCGACCTGGAGGCGCTGGAGTGGACGCGCACACTCTCCAAAAGCTCCCCGGCCGATTTCGCTGCGGCCCTGCGCGCCGTCGCCGTCTGTTACGGCCAGAGCGCCTTGCAGTTTTGCGCCGGGGGCGGGGTGACCGAAGGGAGCGATATCGTCAAGGCCGTCATGGCCGGAGCGAATACGGTGGCGGCCGCGACGGTCTTCCATGAACGGGGGGAGGCCCACGCCGCCGTGATGCTGGAGGCCGCGGAACGCTGGATGACGGAGCATGAGTACGAATCGTTCGACCAGATGCGCGGCGCCATCAGCTACGCCAAGGCTCCCAATCCTTCGGCCCTGGAGCGGGCCAATTACGTCGATCTGCTGCGCCACGGCGACGAATTGTGGTTTTAACGGCGGATACGCTGCTTCCTAACGAAACTTTTATCCCCCCGTGCGGCGGGGGTTTGCTTTTCTTAAAGCTCCTTTAAAGCGACTGTAAAATATAATTGCGGGATTTTATAAAGACACTTTTTGCGCGGAACAGGCGCCGCCGGTGTGAGAGAGGAGCGTGTTTGATGGGTCAAAAACGGGTGTTGGTTAAGTTTTCAGGTGAAGCACTGGCCGGTGAAGCCGGTCACGGGATCGACACCCAGATCCTCAACTACATCTCCCAGGAGATCAAGAGCCTCGTCGACGCGGGTATCCAGGTCGGTCTCGTTATCGGCGGCGGCAATATCATCCGCGGTGTGACGGCGGCCAAGGACGGGATCATCCGCCGTACCGCCGGGGACTATATGGGCATGCTTGCGACGGTGATCAATGCCGTGGCGATGCAGGAGGCGTGCGAACACGCCGGACTGAAAGTGCGGGTGCAGACGGCGATCAAAATGGAACAGATCGCCGAGCCCTACATCCAGCGCCGCGCCGTCCGTCATCTGGAAAAGGGACGCGTCGTCATCTTCGCGGCGGGCACGGGGAACCCGTTCTTTACGACCGATACCGCCGCGACGCTGCGGGCGGTTGAAATCGGAGCCGACGTCATCATCAAGGCGACGAAGGTCGACGGCGTTTACGACCGCGACCCGAACAAATTCGCCGACGCCGTTAAACTGGATGTCCTTTCGTACGACCAGGCGCTGCACGACCACATCAAGGTCATGGACGATACGTCCATCGCGCTGGCCAAGGACAACAAACTGCCGATTATCGTCTGCGACATGTTCAAGTCGGGGAACCTGCTTGAGATTATCGGCGGCGATTACACCAACTGCTCCATCGTACAGCAGTAAGAAAATTACCAAAGGAAAACACCATGACAACTATGCGTCTTGAAGAGATCACTGCCAAAGCCCTCAACACTGCCGGCATCGACCGCTATCAGCTCGCGATTGCCGTTGCACAGCGTGCGAAAGAGCTCGAGAACGGTGCCCAGAGCAAGCTCAACCTTGACCTGAAGACGACCAAGTCGACAGACCTCGCACTGATGGAAATCGCGGAAGGCCTCGTGCTCATCAAGGGCTTCAAGCAGAAAGCCTAACTTTCCTCCCTGCGTCCGTCGGGCGCTCCCACATCTGACCGCAAAGAGCAGCCATGGCAAACAATTTTGATATCAACCAGATCCGCGCCATCCGGGATATTGAAAGTGCGACAGCCCTACTGCACGAAAATATCCCCTTCGATGAACAGATCGAGGATGCACTGCTCTTCTCCAAAGATGCCCATGCGCACCAGACGCGCAAAAGCGGCGAACCCTACGTTGTCCACCCGATCCTCGTTGCCGCGCTGGTGGCCTCCATTACCGGCGACCGGGCCATGGTCATCGCCGCGCTGCTGCATGACGTCGTCGAGGATACGCCCAACACCATCGAAGCGGTGGAACTGCGCTACGGTTCCGACGTTGCCCACCTGGTGCACGGCCTGACCAAGATCGACCTGATCCGTGACAAGGAGCTCATTCCCTCCCACTCGGACGAGAAGCTTGTCGTTTCGGCGCTGACGTTTAGAAAGATGCTGCTCGCCTCCATCAAGGATATCCGTGTCCTGGTCGTCAAGCTTTGCGACCGGCTGCACAACATGCTGACCCTCGACTCGCTGCCGCCGGCCAAACAGCGCCGCATCGCCGAGGAGACGCTCGTCGTCTACGCCCCTATTGCCCACCGTCTCGGTATCTCCTATATCAAAAACTTCCTCGAAGACCTGAGCTTTTCCTATGTGTTCGCGGAGGAGAAGAAGCGCATCGACGATTATCTGAAGGTGAACTACCACGACATCGAGCTGCGCCTCAACGGTTTCCGACAGAAGATCGCGAAGCTGATGGAGCGTCAGGGGATCATTCCGGGCAGCTACGAGATCCTTAGCCGGATCAAACACGACTACTCCATCTACCTCAAGATGCAGCGCAAGGGGATCAGCATCGACGAGGTGCTGGACCTGCTGGCGATCAGGGTGCTCGTGAACGACCCGACACAGTGCTACAGCGTCCTCGGGCTCGTGCATCTGCATTTCCAGCCGCTTACGTCGCGCTTCAAAGATTACATCGCGATCCCGAAAGAGAACGGCTACCAGACCCTGCATACGACGGTCTTCGACGACACCTCCATCATCGAGGTGCAGATCCGTACCTTCGAGATGCATAAAACGGCGGAGCTGGGGGTCGCCGCGCACTGGAAGTACAAGAGCGGCGGCAACAATATCAACCTCGACTGGCTGCAGAACCTGCAGTACCAGGAGGAGTCGATCGAGGACTTCTACGAACTGGCCAAGACCGATCTTTACAGCGAAGATATCAGCGTCTTCTCTCCCAAAGGCAAACCCTATACTCTCCCGCGCGGGGCAACGGCGCTGGATTTCGCCTACGCCGTCCATACGGAAATAGGCGACCGGGCGGAGTCGTGCCTGGTGAACAAGGAGAGCAAGAGCCTGCTGGCCGAGCTGCATAACGGCGATATCGTCCGGATCATGACCGCAGAGGAGAAGCTGCTGCGCTGCAGCTGGATGGATGCCGTCAAGACCTCCCGGGCAAAACAGCATATCCGCATCAACTGCCGCCACCGCATCCGCGACATCGACAGCCGGAGCGGTCTGCTGATTATGCGCGGCGTCATGCAGCTCAACGTGACCCGCATCCGGGAGTGGATGCGCGAACACAACCGTCTGCAGAATGCCTGGATGATCGCCCGGGACGTGGACTACCTGCGGGAGGTGCTGCACCACTACCTCAAAGATCTGCGCTCGCACAAGAAGTTCGGCGCCTTCCTGGCGTCGCACCGCTTCAAGCTCAAACTCTACCGTTTCGGCTCGATCGAGCTCTTCTCGAACCACACGATCTCGGACGTCGTTTTCGATTTCTGCTGCCACCCCAAAGCCGGGGACGAGATCGTCGGTTTCGTCAGCAACGGCAAGGCGCATATCCACCACAAGATGTGCCAGCATGCCGCGACGCTGATCGAGGATGAGGAGCCGATGCTCTTTGTGCGCTGGAAGCAGGAGAGTATCTTCCATTACCACATGATCGTCAGCATGCATAACGCCAAGGGAGCCCTGGCGGATTTCCTCACGTTCCTGGCAAAGCTGGGGGCGGAAATCGTCAGCATCGAACTGGGCAAGGAACGCCAGGAACACCAGCAGCTGTGCGAGCTGGAGTTCCAGAGTTCGGAAGCGGATATTAACCGCCTCCGCGCTAAAATTGAACAAAAAATTCATATCATACAGTTTATTCGAACGGACGACGCGTATCGCTCCGTGTGAGAGGTGAAGGGAAAGAATGACAGTAACAGAAGCATTGGCTGAGATCCGCCGCGGAACGGCGGAGATCATCGACGAGGAGCGTATCGAGACGCTGGTAAAAGCGGCCCTGGACGAAGGGAAAACCTTCAGCGTCAAGGCGGGTTTCGACCCGACGGCGCCGGACCTGCACCTGGGGCATACGGTGCTGCTCAACAAGCTGGCCGCTTTCCAGCGCATCGGCGGACGCGTCCAGTTCATCATCGGCGACTTTACGGCGCAGATCGGGGACCCGACGGGCAAGAGCGAGACACGCAAAAAACTGCTCCCGGAGCAGATCGCCGAAAATGCCAAGAGCTACAAGGAGCAGGTCTTCAAGATCCTTGACCCTGAAAAGACGGAGGTCCTTTTCAACGCCGACTGGATCAACCCCATCGGCGCGGCGGGGATGCTGGAACTCACCACCCTGATGAACGTCGCGCGGATGCTTGAGCGCGACGATTTCGAAAAGCGCTACAAGAGCGGTACGCCCATCTCCATCAGCGAGTTCATCTACCCGCTGCTTCAGGGCTTCGACAGCGTCCACCTCGACAGCGATATCGAGATCGGGGGGACGGACCAGAAGTTCAACCTCCTGATGGGGCGCCACCTGCAGCGCGCCTACGAGAAGGGCAAAGAGCAGGCGGTGCTGATGATGCCGATCCTCGAAGGCCTTGACGGCGTTCAGAAGATGAGCAAGAGCCTTAACAACTATATCGGCGTCGCCGAAGCCCCGGGGGAGATGTTCGGCAAGATGCTGAGCATCTCGGACGACCTGATGTGGCGCTACTACGAACTGCTCAGCCACAAGAGCCTTGCCGAGATCGCGCAGCTCAAGGTTGACGTCGCAGAGGGCAAAGCCCACCCGAAAAAGGTCAAAGAAGCACTGGCGATGGAAATCGTCGAACGCTTCCACAGCGCAACGGATGCCGAGGCGGCGAAGGCGGAGTTCGACCGGGTCCACGCCAAGAGCGAACTCCCCAGCGATATGCCCGAATTTACGCTTGACGGACCGGTCTGGATCGCCAAAGCCTTACAGGATTGCGGGCTTGAACCCTCAACATCGCAGGCCCGGCGCGACCTTAAGCAAGGAGCCGTTAAAATGGACCAGCAAAAAGTGGATGACGAACAGCTTCAGCTCGAAGCCGGGGAGTACATCCTGCAGGTGGGCAAGCGCAAGTTTGCACGCGTAAAGGTGAAATAGATGAGTTTCGAACCGCTGAAAATCGGCAAATACACTATTGATAAACCGATCGTTCAGGGCGGTATGGGCGTCGGCATCAGCTGGGACCGTCTGGCCGGCACCGTCTCCAAAGAGGGCGGCCTCGGCGTTATCAGCGCCGTCGGGACCGGGTATTACGAGCAGAAAGAGCATGCGCACAAACTCGTCTCCGGACGCCCGCTGGATGTGGAGAACTTCTACTCCAAAGAGGGACTCACGGCTATCATCAACAATGCACGCAAGATCTGCGGCGATGCGCCCCTGGCTGCCAATATCCTCTACGCCATCAACGACTACGGCCGTGTCGTACGGGACGCCTGCGAAGCGGGAATCGACATCATCATCACCGGAGCGGGACTGCCGACGAACATGCCCGAGTTCACCGAAGGGTACCCCGATGTCGCCCTCGTGCCGATCGTCTCCTCGCCGAAGGCGCTCAAGATCATCTGTAAGCGCTGGGAGAAGCGTTACAATCGCCTCCCCGACGCCGTGATCCTGGAAGGACCCAAGAGCGGCGGCCACCAAGGCTTTACCTATGAGCAGTGTTCCATGGAGGAGCACCAGCTCGAGAATCTGGTCGCTCCGGTCGTCGAAGAGGCGGCCAGCTGGGGCAATATCCCCGTCATCGCCGCCGGCGGTATCTGGGACAAGAAGGACATCGAGGAGATGATGGCGCTCGGTGCCAAAGGAGTACAGATGGGGACCCGGTTTATCGGGACCTACGAGTGCGACGCCCACCCGAACTTCAAGAAGGTCCTGCTCGAAGCAAAAGAGGAGGATATTCACCTCATGAAGTCCCCGGTCGGCTACCCGGCCAGAGGCGTGCGCACGAACCTGAGCAGCCTTGTCGAAACCCGCACGGGGCCTGCGATCAAGTGTATCTCTAACTGTGTCGCCCCCTGCGAGCGCGGGGTCGAGGCGAAAGCGGTCGGTTTCTGCATCGCCGACCGCCTCAGCGACGCCTATGAGGGGAACACGGAACTGGGCCTCTTCTTCTCCGGTACAAACGGCTACCGGATCACCGAACTCATCAGTGTCGCCGACCTGATGAAAAAGCTTACCGAAGGCGAATAGGTCGTAATGACGTTGAAGCGGCTCCGCGCAATCGTCACGGCTCTTACGCTGACCGCGTCTGCCCTCAGTGGGATGAACCTCTCCCAGGCGGAGACGGCGCTTCAATCCAATAAACAATCCGAAATTTTCCAGGCATACGATACGTTCAAGTCCGCCTATATGGACGCAACGGTTGAAGGGGACGCCGCCAAGAAACGGCGTGCGCTGGAGGGGATTGTTGCCAGCGGAAACAAACTGCATATCGACGTCAGCGACTACCGCAACAAGCTCAAAACACTGCCGGCGCCGACAACGGACGTCAAACCGGCCCCGGCGGCGGAGCCGGAACCGGTCGCAAAGCCGGAACCGGCTTCGAAAAGCAGAGTGAAAGCACCGAGCATAAAGGGGCAGAACCGCCTTGACGAGGTCGAATGGGACAGCGGCAATCTCGTGTTTCATTTTGAGAAACCGCTCTCGAACAGGGATGTCAACTTCTTCAAACTGAAAAAAAGCGGCAAGCACGGCTACCGCTACGTTCTCGACATTCACGCGGTACTGGACAGGTCCCACACGCTGACCCACCGCGATCTCAAGCGCATCAGCCTCACCCAGTACAAACCGCACACGATTCGTCTGGTCCTTGAAAGTTCCCAGGCGCTGCCGGTACGCTTTGCCAAGCATGAGAAGACATTGACCGTACGCGCCGGGCTCTCCGGGGTGACCTCGCCGAAGCGCGTGCCGGCGCTGAGCCCAGTCCAGGCCCGCAACAAGGAGCGGGTGATTGTGATCGACCCCGGGCACGGGGGCAAAGACGGCGGGGCCGTCGGGCACAACCGATACAAGGAAAAAGAGATCGTCCTCTCCCTGGCGGTGAAGACGGCCTCACGCTTGCGCGAACGCGGTTATACGGTCTACATGACCCGCAGCAAGGACAAGTTCATCAAACTGCGCAACCGCACGGGCTACGCCAACAAGAAGCGGGCGGACCTCTTTATCTCCTTGCACGCCAACGCGGTACCCAAAAGCAAGGCGCGAAAAGCGTACGGCATCGAGACCTACTTTCTCTCCCCGTCGCGTTCAAAGCGGGCGACGAACGCCGCGGCCCTGGAGAACAAGGCGGAAGTAGAGGATATGGATTTCTACGGGAAGAGCACTTTCTTGAACGTCCTCAATTCCGAGAAGATCGTTGCGTCGCACAAATTGGCCATAGACCTGCAGTCGAGTGTGCTCTCTTCGCTGCGGGCCCGCTACAAAGAGGTGAAGGATGCCGGCGTGAGAGAGGGGCCGTTCTGGGTCCTGGTCGGTGCGCAGATGCCGGCGGTCCTCGTCGAAATAGGCTTTATCACCCACCCCAAAGAGGCGGTGCGGATTCACAGCAATACGTATCAGGATTATTTTGCCAGGGGCCTGGCGGAGGGTGTGGAGCGCTATTTCGCGAAGAACCGCTAGGGGCCTATTCGCTTTTTTGCGGCAGTTTCCCGGAGACGGATTCGCGCTTGGCGATCAGCGACTCGATCTGCGCTTTGACCTTGTCGTAGCGGAACTGCTCTTTGAAGCCCTGGATACGGCCCCCGGAGGCGTTAGGGTGTCCGCCGCCGCCCGCCCACTCTTTGGCGATGAGGGAGACGTCGACCTGGTTGTTGGCGCGCAGGCTCATCGTCCCGCGGGGGCTGATGTCGACGATGAAGTCATACTCGGGGTAGGTGACGAGGAAGCCGTTGCCGATGATGGAGGTGTTGCCGACGGCATAGCTTAAAAAGCCGCGGTACCCTTTGTAGTAGATCGTCATCTCTTTGCGCTTCGCCCCCATCAGGGAGACGATGTACTTCGTCACCAGGTTGTCGAGGGTGTTGTTCTCCTCTTCGCGGAAAAACCCCTTTTTCATCAGATGGATCTTCTCGTCCAGTACGATCGGGGCGTCGGGCAAAGCGATCATCGCCGCGGCTTCGGTCAGCAGGCTCAGCTTGTAGGCGCGGTCCTGCTCGGCAAAGAGGGTGCGCCCCAGCTCGCGCGTCTCGCTGACGAGGCGCATGAGCACTTTGCCGTATTCGAAATTCTCCCTTTCATCCTGCAGCCAGAGGTCGACGGCGTTGACGACGGCGACATAGGCCTCCATCCACGCAGGTTCTTCCTGCAGCCAGCCGTGCTCTTTGGCAAATTCGTAGGTGATCTTCGTGGCGCTGCGGTCCGTGTCGAGCGTATACCATGCATAGCGGGCCGCACTCTCTTTGCCGCTGCCGTGGTGGTCGAGCAGCTGCAGGGTGACGTTTTTGCCCGATTCGTTGAAGCGCTTGACCTCGGCGTCGAGCCAGCGGGATTCGTCGGGGGTCAGGTTCAGGTCCGTCACAAGGATCATCGCCTCGGATTCGTGCGCGATCGCCTCGACGATCTGGCGCAGGCGCTCGGGGACCTCCTCGCCGTAGTTGGCATTGTAAAAATGCATGGTGTGGGGCGTGTGCTGCATGACGAGCTGGCAGCTGTAGCCGTCGAGGTCGATATGGGAAAGATGGTAAATGGTCACAATGGCCTTTCTTGGGTTACTGTTCGATCAGGTCGGCGAGGGTGAGTTTCTCGAGGAAAGTGTCGATCTTATCCTGGAGCCGGTTGACGACGGGCCAGATCTGGCAGGTAGTCGCCTTGTCGGAGGGGCAGTCTTTTTGGGATTTGGAGCAGTCGAAAACGGAGGGGTTTTTCCCCTCGGCGGCGCAGGTAATGTCCCTGACGGTGATGTCGTGCATATCCTTGGCCAGGGCGAATCCGCCGTTGGCGCCCTTGAAGGAGTTGAGAATACCGTTGCGTGCCATCGACTGGAGGATCTTCGCGAGAAAGCTTTTGGAGATGTCGAGTTCCTTCGAGAGGGTATCGGCATCGAGGGGCTTCTCGGCCTTGGCCAGGACGATGAGCGAGAGCAGGGCGTATTCGCTGGCACGGGTGATGAGCATGGCGTCACTTTCCGATCCCATGGTGCAGGAGATCTGGTTTAATTAAGAGAAATTATATCCGATTACCCTAAAGCGTAGCTCAAAAAAAACGACTATAGAGGAGAAGTTTAGTAAAAAGCGCCTGCGAGCCGTCCGGGAAGATTGCCAAAACAGAAAACATTCGCTATAATTTCGCCCTTGTTCGATTGTGAACGAAAATTTTATTATACCCTCAGGAGGCTATTATGGCTTTGGATGCGGCGAAAAAACAAGAGATTGTTAAAAAATTCGGACGTAACGAAAACGACACCGGTTCTTCAGAAGTGCAGATCGCACTGCTCAGCACACGTATCGCTGAACTGACGGAACACCTCAAAACTTTCAAGAAAGACCACGCGTCACGCCTCGGTCTGCTCAAGCTCGTCGGTCAGCGCCGCCGTCTGATGCGTTACTTCAAACGCACAAACCGCGTAGCATACGACAAACTCGTCGCCGATCTCGGTATCCGCGACAACATCTAACGAGCTTCTACTTTTCCGGCTTCGGCCGGAGACCTCTTTTTTACTTTTTCAATCAACCGACATTACTTTTTGAACACTCTCCATGGCATATGCCCATGCAGTACGCTGGCGTTTCAGGGCTTTTAATCCGTGACGGATCCGTTTTATTGGACCCCAAAGATCTCTTTGGCCCGTTCCAGATCCTCCGGCGTGTCGATGCCGAAGCCGGTGCTGGCGACTTTGACCATGCTGATGGGCAGCCCGTGGTGGACGGCGCGAAGCTGTTCGAGCTTTTCGATGTCCTCGATCGGCGCGTCGTCGAGGGCGCAGAAGGCATGGAGGCTCCTCTTTGTGAAGCCGTAGATGCCGATATGGCCGAAGTAGGTGGCCCCGCCGCCCCGGTTGTAGGGGATCATTGAACGGGAGAAGTAGATGGCGTCATGCTTCGCGTTCACGACGACCTTGACGAGGTTCGGGTCGTCGGCGGCTTCGGCGTTGACGGCGTTGTAGCAGCTGCCCATGACAAAGGGGCGACCCTCCGCCTTGAGCGCATTCAGGCGGTCGATCAGCAGGGTCAGGACCTCCGGCTCGATAAAGGGCTCGTCGGCCTGGATGTTGATGACGAGTTCATCGTCGGGGATATCAAGCAGCTGGGCGCATTCGTTGATGCGGTCGGTGCCGCTTTTGTGCGTCGTCGACGTGAGCATCGCTTTGACGCCGTGGGCTTTGCAGACGTCGATAATGCTTTCGTCATCAGCCGCGACGACGACGTCGTCGAGGTGGGCCACCTGCCGTGCCGTGCGGACGACCATCGGCAGTCCGCCGATATCCGCCAGGACTTTTTGCGGGAAGCGGGTGGAGGCCAGACGGGCGGGGATGATGATCATGTGTATCCTTTCTTTTGGGCGAGGACGCCACGGCACTGTATAATGACGGAAATTATATCGACGGGGGGACTAAATGCTGCTTTACCAGCCGCAGGAGGGGTACTGTTACAACAGCGACTCGATCTTCCTGTACGATTTCATCTCCTCTTTCGCACCGCGGGGCCGTATGCTCGACGTGGGTGCCGGCTGCGGTGTCGTCGGGCTTCTGGTGGCCCGCGACAATCCGAAAGTGCGGCTCGAGGCGGTGGAGAAACAGGACGTTTTCGTGCAGTACGCTTCGAAGAATGCGGAGGTGAACGGGATTGATTACCGGGTCCATCACACGGACTTTCTCGCCTTCAAAGACCCGGAAGGGTTTGACTACATCGTTTCCAATCCTCCCTTCTATCACGAGGGGGCCTCGCGTTCGGAGAATGAGATGGTGCACACGGCGCGCTACAACCTGCACCTGCCCATCGACGCGTTCATCTCCCACGCGGCAAAACTTCTGCGCCCCCAGGGACATTTGCTGCTTTGCTACGACCCCCAGCAGTTCGCCCACCTCTGCGCCGCCTGCGAACGCGCCAAATTAAGAGTGGTTGATGTACAATTCGTTCATTCGAAACCGGATCGCAATGCGACCCTGGTGATGCTGCACGCCCGGAAAAACTCCCGTTCGCTCATGCGCGTCCGGCCGCCGATTTTCGCCTTTGACGAAGATGAGTTTTCCGCCAAGAGCCTGCAGGTCTACCGCGATGCAAGGACGCACAGTATAAAATGCACCCCATGATAAAAGAAGACGGCTATCCTTATGCGTTCGACCCCTCCGCCTGCGCCGGCTGCGGCGGACGCTGTTGCACCGGTGAAAGCGGCAATATCTTCGTCTCCCCCGAGGAGATCCGGGCGCTGGCCGCGGCCCTGGAAATGGCGGAGACGGAGTTCCGCCTCACCTACCTTGAAAAACGCGGCTACAAGTTCTCGATCAAAGAGCGGATCATCGGGATGTCGCATGACTGCATCTTTTTCGACCGGGAGACGAACGGCTGCCGCGTTTACACGGCCCGCCCTTCCCAGTGCCGCACTTTTCCCTTCTGGGAGTATTATAAGACCCGCGTTGATGAGCTCAAGCGGGAGTGCCCGGGGATCGTCGATGTTTAAACGTATTGCCTGCACGGCCCTTTTGCTGCTCTCTTTCGCAGGCTGCAGCCTGAAAGAACCGACACTGTCGCCGCAGACGAAGGCGTTCGAGGAAGAGGATGCCTACGCCCTGTTCGCTCTTGACGCGGAGGCGCACGGGCAGTACGCGACGGCGGCGCAGCTCTATGCGGTGCTCTACGAAAAGGCGCCGCGGCTTCCCTACCGGGACCACTTTTTTGAAAACCTGCTGCATGCAAAACAGTACGACGACGTGCTCGAAAATGCCCAGGCGTTCCAGGAGCAAGAGGGGTTCAATGCCCAGATAGAGCGTTACCGGATCCGGGGGCTGCTCGGCAAGGGAGAAGTCAAAACGGCCGAACAGGCGGCGCTGGCGCTGCTGAAGAAGACGAAGGCAAAGCAGGATTACATCGGGGTATCGGAGATCTACGCACGCCAAAAGCAGTACAACACGGCACTGCGCTACCTGGAGAGTGCCTACGACCTCGATTACGACGAGGCGGTCCTCGACCGAATGGCGGTCATCCTCTACGTCAACCTTGACCGCCAAAAAGACGCTATCGCCCAGCTTGAGACCCATATCCGCCTTCACGGCTGTTCCCAGCGCATCTGTAAACGACTGGCGGGACTTTACAGTGAGCAGAACAACGTCGAGGGGATGCTGGGGACCTATCTGCGGCTTTACGGCAACTACCCCACCCAGGACGTCGCCGATGCGATCGCCCGCATCTACAGCTATCAAAACGACATGCTCCACCTCAAACAGTTCCTGGAACAGCACCATTCGGATGATGCCATGCTGCTGAAGCTCTATATCAACGCCAAGGAGTACACCGCCGCTTCGGAACTGGCACAGAAGCTTTACGAGCAGAGCGGTGATGCGACCTACCTGGGACAAAGCGCCATTTTCGCTTTTGAAGCGGCCGAGGACAAAACGGATCCGAAGCTGGTCGCGGAGATCGTGGAGAAATTGAAGACGGCGGTCAAGAGCGAAAAAGACTCCCTGATGCTCAACTATCTGGGATACCTGCTCATCGATAACGACGTCGATCCTGCGGAGGGGATCAAGTATGTCGAGGCGGCTCTGCGGCAGGAGCCTGGTTCGCCTTTCTACCTCGATTCGCTCGCCTGGGGCTACTACAAGCTCGGCCAGTGCCGCAAGGCTGACGCCACGATGAAAGAAGCGCTCAAAGCGATGGGGGGCGAGCGTGACCCCGAGCTGGACAAACATGTCAAAGCCATTGAGGAGTGCATGAAACGCTTACGTAAAACAACACAAGGAAAGCAATGATTCTGGATGAGATTATCGCGAAGACCAAAGAGGACCTCGCCCGCCGTGAAAAGGAGTACAGCATGGATTGGCTGGGGCGCTCCCTCGCCTTCAATGCCCGTGCGCCGCGGCCGGTCATCCCGCACCTGCAAGCGACGGAAGAGGAGCCCTACCGCATCATCTCCGAAGTGAAAAAAGCGAGCCCTTCAAAGGGTGTGATTCGCGAAGACTTCGACCCGGTGGCCATCGCGCAGGCCTATGAGCGCGGGGGTGCGAACGCCATCTCCGTACTGACCGAGCCTCACTATTTTCAGGGGAGCCTGGACTACCTCGCGGAGATCCGCCGGTATGCGGCCATTCCGCTCCTGCGCAAGGACTTTATCGTCAGCAAGTACCAGCTGGTTGAAGCCCTCGTCTACGGCGCTGATTTCGTCCTGCTGATCGCCAAGGCGCTCTCGCGCAAAGAGCTGAAAGAGCTGCTTGACTACACCCGCCACCTGGGGATGGAGGCGCTGGTCGAGATCCACGACAAGGCGGACCTGACCAAGGCGATCTTCGCGGGTGCGGACATCATTGGCATCAACCATCGCAACCTCGAGACCTTCGAGATGGATATGGAGCTGAGCTACAAGCTTATCCCGCTCATCCCGAACAACAAGATCATCGTGGCCGAGAGCGGCATCTACGAGCACGGTCAGCTGGAGGATCTGGGCAAAGCGGGCGTCGACGCCTTCCTTGTCGGGGAGTCGCTGATGCGCCAGGACGACGTCGAAAGCGCGCTGCACTGTCTGAAAACGGGCGAGGGCTGCCCGAACTAATCCCCCTCAAATTCCGGTAAGAGCCGGATATATAAGATCCTGCTAACGTCTCAATGCATCATGCCGCTTACGGGCATGGTCGCCGTTAAAGTCACCCGCCCA
This sequence comes from Thiomicrolovo immobilis, assembly GCF_039645955.1. Taxonomy (GTDB): domain Bacteria; phylum Campylobacterota; class Campylobacteria; order Campylobacterales; family Sulfurimonadaceae; genus Thiomicrolovo; species Thiomicrolovo diazotrophicus. The sequence continues at coordinate 2,001,616 of NZ_CP147916.1, read as the reverse complement.
TCAACTCCGATGCTTCCATCACCACGACGACACCCGTAGGGTCATACGCCTGGACGATCTGCCGGACGCTTTGGACTTTATTGTTATCCACGATCAGCATCAGCAGCCGCCGTTCGTCTCCCGTGTGGAGTGTCGTTCCTTCGAGGATGACGCCGCCTTCATGCCCCAGTTTGTGCAGGAGATGGGCTTTGAGGGTTTCGGCGTTCTCCGAAGAGATGTGCAGCACTTTTTTGGAGGGGCGGCCTGAGAGGATCAGGTTGATGCCCCTGGCGCTGATGTAGACGCCGACCAGGCTCCAGAGCATACTGTCGAGTTTCGGGAAGACGAATCCGGCCGAGAAGACGATCAGGGCATCGAGCGCGATGATGAGATCCCCCTCCTTCCAGTGGCTCCTGTGGGCGATCATGCCGGCGATGATGGAGGGGCCGCCGGGCGATGCGCTGGCTTTGACGATCAGCCCTACGCCCAGGCCGATGAGCATCCCGCCGAAGACGGTGCCCAGCAGCGGTTCCTGCGTCAGGGCGGGGAGCTTCAGCATTTCCAAAAACATATCTGCTGACATGGCGATGACGACGATGGCAAAGATGGTCCGAAACGCGTATCCCCGGCCGATGAACTTCATGCTCATGAGCACCATCGGGATGTTGATGGAGAGCATGATCGTCCCGATGGAGATCCCCGTAAAATAGTTGACAAGGATGGCCATCCCGGGGGTGCCTCCGGAGGTGATATGGTTGGGCACAAGGAAGAGGGTGACTCCCGCCGCCAGTACGATACCGCCGATGAGGATCTGCAGGTAGCGTCTCAGCTCCAATGTGATTTTCGTTGTCATGACTTTTCCTTGGTGAATATACTATCGGACAGTGCTCGGAACTCTGGACGGCAAAAGGGTGTCGTGAAGAGAGGGCTGGGACCGTTCCGTCCGGGAAGTGACGGAACGGGAAAGTTTATGAAAGGAGTGTTTTGACGCAGCCGCTGATGCGTTTGCCGTCGGCCTGGCCCGCGAGCTCTTTGCTGGCCTTTCCCATGACCTTGCCCATATCTTTCATCGTGCTCGCACCGGTTTTTTCGATGATCGCCTTGACGGCGCTTTCGAGCTCGGCGTCGTCGAGCTGTGCCGGAAGGTAGGTTTCGAATACGGCGATCTCGGCCATCTCTTTGTCGTACAGCTCGTCGCGTCCGGCGTCCTTGTACTGGGCCGCCGCGTCGTTGCGCTGCTTGATCTGTTTTTGAATGATGGCGATGACATCGTCGTCGCTGAGCTCTTTGCGTTCGTCCACCTCGATCTGTTTCATGGCACTGCTCAGCAGTCTCAGCGCGTCACGGCGCTGGACCTCCTTGGCTTTCATCGCTTCTTTAATATCGTTTCTGATCTGATCTTTGAGCTCCATAAATTATCCTTTGCATGTGATGGCGACATTATACCCGCCTTAGATAAGCCTAAAAGAAGACGCCTTCTGTCACGGCTTTTCATATTATTAACCCTTATGCTATAAAATGGGGACAATTGGAGTGGAAAGGAGTCCCGTGAAGCTTTTCAAGAAAGAGTATATGAACATCTATTTTGTGACGGCGGTGCTGGTGGCGGCCTTTGCCTTTATGGCAATCAGCACGTGGGATATCGTCGGCGACGTCAATGAGCAGACCAGCGCCGACCTCGCCATCGACCGGCAGGTCGACGCCTGTTGGGACGAGAACAACCTCGACGAGTAGTCACGCTTTCTTACGGCTGAGCATCAGGGTGCCGAGCAGGACGCCGAGGGCACCGAGAAAGACGATGGTGTACCCCGTCGGCAGGTCGAAGGTGTAGGATGCGGCGATCGCCGCGGCGCTGAAAGCCCAGCCGAAAACGAAGGCGAAGCCCAGCGGCGGGAAACGCTTCTGCATGGACGCCATGAAGACCGGTGCGATCAGCAGGGTAAAGACGACGAGCACGCCGGCAAGCTGAACGGATGAGGTTACGGTGACGGCGAGCATGACAAAGAAGAGCAGCTCCTGCATGAACCCTGTTAGACGCGGGTAGAGCTGCCAGATCAACAGCCCCAGCAGGGCATAGACGATGCTGCTGTAGAGCACGTGTTCGAGGGGGGTGAAGAGAATGTCGGTGGCCAGTAGCGCCTTGAAGTGCTCCATCCCCTCGGCGGAGTTGGCCAGGACCATCATGACGCCGCTGGCTCCCAGGACGTAAAGAATCCCGATAAAGGCCTCCAGGTGCAGGTTCCTGTGGGATGCAAACGCGATGAGCACGGCACTGAAGAGGGCGCTGCCGAGGGTGAAAAGGTAGAGATAGTCGCCGTGGAAATAGCCCAGGCTGACGGCACTGCCCAGCGCCGCGAACTGGGCGATGGCGAGGTCGGTGAAAATGATGCCCCGCTCGAGCACCCCTTTGCCGAACCAGGCGTGGATCATGACGAGCACGAAGACGAGCAGCAGCGGCGGCAGGAAAATATCAATCATCGGTGAGAGCCTTTGTCAGGTAGTCAAACAGGGCTGTGAGGGAGTCGATGGACTCCAACGCCCCGATGTCATGGGGCATCAGGATGACCCTGATCCCGGTCTTGTCCCGGATGTATTCCGCGGTCTTGGTGGAGTGGTAGACGTCGTGCAGAATACAGCAGGGATGCTTGGCTCGGATCTTCCCGATCACGTCGAGGGTGTGACGCGGGGAGGGCGGGATCCCCGGCAGTGGCTCGATCGTGGCGATATTTATGAGGCCGTAGGCCTTGTTGAAGTAGGCGAGGTTGTCGTGGAACTGCACGACTTTCATTCCCTGTTTCGGGGCCATAACCCGCGTCCAGCGCTCGAGATTTTTTTCCCATTCCGCATTAAAACTTTCCAGGTTCTTTTCATAAATGCTTTTGTGCTCCGTATCGATCGATGCGAGAAAGAGCGCGATCTGTTTTGCCAAGAGCGGGATGTTGTGTGGATCGAGGTGGAAATGGGGATTGCCGGCAGGGTGGATATCCCCGTTTGCCCGGTCGACCTCGCTCGGTTTGTTGATCAGCTCGATGCCCTGCGCCAGGTTCAAAAAGGTCGGTGCGCCCGGATTGACCTTGGGGTTGTTGCCGCGGCGGATCAGTGGAGGGAGCCAGCCTATTTCCAGCTGGCCGCCGTTCATGATCAGCGCGTCGGCCCGGCGCATCTTGGCGATGAGTGAGGGGCGGGGAACGACAAAGTGGGGATCCCAGTTGCCCTTGGCCAGTACGACGGTCGTGACGTGGTCACCGCCAACTGCCCGCGTCAGCGCGCCGATGTAGGGGTAGGTGACGGCGATGTTGAGGTGGGCAAGGAGCGCGGCAGGCAGCAGAAGGATAAAAAGCAGTTTTTTCATGTCAAACCTTTATAGATCGGGTGTCATCCCATACTAAGCGCCAAGAGCGCGTGCCCGAAGGAGCTACCTTCGGAGCTTGCCCTGGCGAGTACAGACGGATGTCTTAAAAATCGTGTGCCGCGTGCGCCCCGATGGCAATGTTGGCCTGCAGCATAATCGTATCGACGCTCTGGCGTTGGCCATCCTCGTTATAGAGGGCCGTATTGTGATTATACTGAAGACGGAAACGGCTGAACTCGCTGGGGTGGTACTCCACCATGGCGCTGATGCGCTCAAATCCGTCTTCCATATCCTGGAGCACGTCGTTTTTCGTGACGTCGTTTTGATAGATATTGTCGTAGCGGACGCCGGCACGCCAGTTCATGTTGTAGGCGTAGACGAGCTGGGTATAGTAGCCGGCCTGCTCTTTGCGCAGGGAGGCGGAGGTCGTCGTGTTGACATCGGGCTGCGCATACTGGGTGCCCTTCATGTCGCGCATCATCCATTCGCTCTGCCAGGTCAGGAAGCTGTAGGAGTCGAAGTAGTGTTTGACGGTCAGGTCGGCACCGTAGAGTGAACTCATGCCGGAAAAAGCGTGGGGCGTTTCATCCTCGAAGTGGTCAAGCCGCGAGGTGCCGCGTGCGTAGGAGATACCGGGCATAACGGTTGTCTCGCCGATATCAACGGCGGTTTTCGCATAGGCGACAAAGAGGGCGGGCGCGTCAGCCGATTCGGCCAGCGGCGCGGCATCGGGGTCGGTCGCGGTCGGGTCGGCGATGCTGGCGGTGCCGAACATCATCTCGTTCTCGCCCTGGAGTACCTCGCCCCCGAACATCAGGTAGGTCTCTGTCGGAGCGACCCACTGCAGCTGGACCCCCTTCTCATTGATACCGTGATCCCCGAGGAAGGCCTGGTAGATGAGCGGCATGTCCCCGAAATCCCAGTAGTGGTGGTGCTGGGAGTTGAGGCGGCCGAAGTTGGAGAGCAGTTTCCCGCCGCGCAGACGCAGGCCGTAGGGGAGGGCGGTCGAGGTGAAATAGGCCTCTTCGATCTCGACGCCGTTTTCGCTGAAGTGGAAGGTGCCGTCAAGGGTGAAGTAGGGGTCGACGGAGCTGGAGAGCACTAGTTCGCCGTAGTTGAGGTTAAAGCCGTTGTAGGCGTTGTAGGTGGCGTGGGAGTTCCCGTCGTGGGCGTGGGCCCCCATGATGCCGTGGGCGACACCGGGGATCTCGTAGTGGGCGATCTCGTCATCTGTCTTATTGCGGGTAACGTAGGAAGCGTCAAGAATCAGAGAGATATCCGGAATAAACTTGGACTGTTCGAAGGTACGCTTTTCGACCGGAAGGATCGTAGCGGCATCCGCGAAGAGCAGTGCGTAGAAAAGGGGCAGGGAGATAAAAGTTTTTTGCATTAAATAGACTCCGTTTAATCAGTGCACCCGGGTTGGATTTGTGATGGGTGCTGCATAGTGCTATGGTTTTTTTGTAGGGATTAAACGAAGCGGGGAGGGGCCCGGGCCGGAACGAAGTGGAAGGCAAAGCTGCTGTGGACTTTGGCGGCCAGGCAAGGCTCTTCAGTGTCATGGAAGAGGATAAACGGCTCGAACGGTTTGACGATATCGGGTGCTGCTGCGTGGGCGACGACGGTACAGACGGGACAGTGACTCCCGTCATGGTGCGCACTGAGGGTGTGCAGTGCTTCGCCGCTGAGGGCGACGAGGAACAGCAGTAAGAGCAGCAGGCGTCTGGTTCGCATGCGGCATTATAGCGCACTGCCGATCTGCTCCGGCGGATCAAATGTGATAAGAATGCTATATAACAATAAAGTTTATAAAAAATTAATATATCGGTGCTATCATATTGTTTATTGTTTTTAAAAAGAGTAAATATGAAAATTTTTCCGGCAAAAATCCTGGTTGTTGACGAATCACCGAAGCATATCGTCACCGTCCGGGAACTGTTCGCAAAAGAGGGGTGCAGCGTTTTGGGGGCAGAGAACGAAGACGCGGCAATGGCGATAGCGGGCGCGCTGAATATCGACCTGATCCTGCTTGACGCAACGGCGAAGAACATCGACGGCTACGGGATCTGCAAGCGGCTGAAATCGGAAGCCAAGACCCAGGAGATCCCCGTCATTTTTACCGGGATGATCCCGGGGGCGCAGGAGATTAAACGCAGTTTTGAAGCCGGCGGTGCGGACTGCATTGTCAAACCCTTCAACAGTTCGGAACTTTATGCGCGGGTCCGGACGCACCTGGAGTTGCGAAAACACCGTGAACGGCATGCTGATGAGACGGAGGAGGATCTGATCTACACCCTGGCGTATGTCGGGGAACTCCGTTCGCAGGACAAGGGGCATCTCAAAAGAGTCGCGGGATACAGTGCGCTGCTCGGCGAGCTCTACGGACTCCGTCCGGAAGCCATCGAGATGCTGAAGAGGGCTTCGGCGATGCATGATATCGGCAACGTTATCGTTCCTGAACGGATTCTGAACAAACCTCTGCCGCTGGAAGCCAAAGAGCGCGAGGCGGTACAGCACCATACGCAGTGGGGGGCCCACATCCTCAGCCGCACCGATCGGCCCGTACTGAGGGCCGCAGCGATCATCGCCGCCCAGCACCACGAAAAGTTCGACGGGAGCGGCTACCCTAAAGGACTGAAGGGGGAGGATATTCATATCTTCGGGCGTATCGTTGCCTTGGCGGACGTGTTTGACGTGCTGCTGAGCAAACGCAGCTATAAAGAGGAGTGGCAGGTGAACAAGGCGTTGGCCTATCTTACCGAAGAGAGCGGCAAACATTTCGATCCTAAACTGGTAGAGCTCTTTGTCGACAACCTCTGGCAGTTCCTGGATATCCGCCAAAAACACGGGGCGTGATCAGAATTTGATCCAATCCTAACCGCTCCTTTGTTAAAATTCCGTCAATGAAATACATGGGCGGTCAGCCCGAAAAAAGGCGAAACGGAATGAAAAGAGCACTGCTGAGCGTCAGCGATAAAAGCAATATCGTCGAATTCGCGGCGTCCCTGGTGAAAAACGGCTATGAGATCATCTCAACGGGCGGGACGTTCAAGATGCTGAAAGAGGCCGGTATCGCGGCCATCGAGATCGATGAGGTCACCAAATTCCCGGAGTGTTTCGAGGGGCGCGTCAAAACCCTCAACCCTTACATCCACGGCGGCATCCTGCATCGCCGCGACAAGCAGTCGCACCTGGACCAGGCCGCGGAACTGGGCGTCGAGCCGATCGACCTCGTCTGCGTCAACCTCTACCCCTTCAAAGCGACCATCGAGCGCACGGACGATTTCGAGGAGATCATCGAGAACATCGATATCGGGGGACCGGCGATGGTCCGCTCCGCCGCGAAAAACTTTGACAGCGTCATGATCGTCACCGATCCCTCCGACTATTCCCTGGTCCTGAACGCGATCGAGAACGACGAGAACAGCGTCGAGTTCCGCCGCAGCCTGATGATCAAAGCCTATGAGCACACCGCCGCCTACGACAGCATGATCGCCAACTATATGAACAAGCGTTTCAACGATGGAATGGGGGCGAAGCAGTTCGTCGTTGGCAAGAAGGTGATGAATACGCGCTACGGCGAGAACCCGCACCAGAAGGGGGCGCTGTACGAGTTCGAGGAGCACTTCAGCAAGAACTTTACGACCCTCAAAGGCGAGGCGAGCTTCAACAACCTCACCGACATCAGCGGCGCGGTCAAGATCGCCGCGGCCTTCGGCGACGAAAGTGCCGTCTGTATCGTGAAGCACGGCAACCCCTGCGGCTTCGCCATCCGCGACAGCCTGCTCGACGCCTATACCGAAGCGCTCAAATGCGACCCCGTGTCCGCCTTCGGCGGCGTTGTCGCTGTCAACGGTGTCGTCGACAAGGCGCTGGCGGAGAAGATGAACGAGATCTTCCTCGAAGTGATCATTGCCGGCCGTATCACGGCGGAAGCGCAGGAGGTGTTCGCGGCGAAGAAGCGCATCAAGCTTTTCGAATACGGCAGCGACAAGATTGTCCTCGCCAACGATGCCGTTGACTTCAAACACATCGACGGCGGTTTCGTCTTCCAGGATGCCGACAAGGTGGCAGCGGATGAGATCAGCAACGCCGAGCAGAAAAGCAAGCTGAGCGCGGATGCGGCGGCGATGAAAGACGCGGAGATCGCGTGGAAAGTCGCGTCGCTGACAAAATCGAACTGTGTCGTCTACGTCAAGGACGCGGCGATGGTCGCGGTCGGCATGGGGATGACGTCGCGCGTCGACGCGTCGCAGTGTGCGCTGAAAAAAGCCGAGGCGATGGGGCTGGACGTCACCGGTGCCGCGCTGGCAAGCGAAGCCTTCTTCCCGTTCCGCGACTCCATCGACGCTGCGGCGGCCGCAGGCGTCAAGACGGTCATCGAACCGGGCGGCTCAATCCGTGATGACGAAGTGATTGCCGCGGCAGACGAATACGGCATGGCGCTCTACTTCACCGGCGTCCGCCACTTCCTCCACTAAACGTTTCCGGAACCTTCCGGAAGCTTTCCTCTCTACAATTCTCTTCACTTTTTCATTTTAATTCTTTAAGAATTGCTCTGATTGTTCCTCTGAATAGAGACTCGGAAGATGTCAAAGTGCAGAGAGTACCCTGCCACTGCTATGAATTCAATTTGACGATCAAGAGGGGCTATATAACGGTATATAACATTATAAATTTATATACATTGTTTTAAGTCAAGGTCATATAGTATTGAATACATAAAATAATTTGGAACAGTCATGAAAAAAATTGCCTATTATGGATTAGTTGCATTTTCTGCAAGTCTTATTGCATTGCTCGCTGTAGGCTGTGGCGGCGGCAATTCTGGCGAGACGGCGATGCTGCCGCTGTGTGATGCGCAACATGGCACCGAACCCTGGATCACCGACGGCACACGCGCAGGGACGCGGCTGGTCAAAGACATCAACCTTTATCAGAATGCTTCGAATCCGCAGGAGTTCGTCAAAATCGGTGAGACGCTCTATTTTATTGCCGATGACGGCCTGGATAATGGTAATCGACGGCTCTGGAAGAGCGACGGGACGGAAGCGGGGACCGTGATGTTCAAAGGTGTGTCGTTCCCCTTTGAAATGGAGCTGAATTATCAGGGTGGTGTGTCGTCCTCCTATGAAAAGGACCCGGTCTATCTGACGGTTGTCGGTACGACGCTCTATTTCCGAGCCTATGATGAGCTTCACGGCTATGAGCTATGGAAGAGCGACGGGACGGAAGCGGGGACGGTGTTGGTGAAAGACACTGTCGAGGGGACAACGAGCGGGAATCCGATCTATCTGGTTGAAATGGGCGGCCTTCTCTATTTCAGTGTCGGCGATAGCTTTGTTGACAGGGAGCTCTGGAAAAGCGACGGTACACCGGAGGGGACCGTAAAAGTCAAAGATATAAATCTGCCGAACGATGCTTCTCCTGCATACATGACGAACGTCAACGGAACCCTCTACTTCTGCGCCAATGACTCTGTGCACGGCTGGGAGCTTTGGAAGAGTGACGGGTCGGCGGAAGGGACTGTCATGGTAGCGGACATTGACGAGGGCGGCAGCTCCTTTCCGCAGAAACTGACGGCGGTCGGTGACACCCTCTATTTTAAAGCAGCCGACGGTTCTGCAGGCTACGAGCTGTGGAGAACCGATCCGGACGCAGGCGTAGTGATGGTCAAAGATATCAATCCTACTGGAAGTTCATGGCCGAGTGCTTTGACGAATGTCAACGGGAGCCTCTATTTCATTGCCTATGACCCTACAAATGGCGAGGCACTCTGGAAGAGCGACGGTACGGAAACAGGAACCGTCATCGTGAAGGATAGCGCCGCGGGTGCCAGCTATGGATCTCCGCAGAATCTGGTAGAAATGGGAGGGCTGCTTTATTTCAGTGCCAGCGAGGCTACCCATGGCCAGGAACTGTGGAGGAGCGACGGTACAGAGGAGGGAACCGTTCTTGTAAAAGATATCTATGCCGGTACGTCTTCATCGTATCCTAACAGGCTTAAGGCAGTGGGGAACACCCTTTATTTCGCTGCCAGTGATGCTGATCACGGCCATGAGCTCTGGCAGAGCGACGGTACGGCGGTCGGGACTGTGATGGTCAAGGATATTAGGGAAGGCGTGTCAAGTTCCTATCCGGCTCCGGCGATTGCAATCGGCAACACGTTCTTCCTTGCCGCGGAAGACGATATGCACGGCCGAGGGTTCTGGCGGAGCGACGGCACGGCAGAGGGGACTTTTATGGTCAAAAGCACCAACGAGACAACCCGGAGATCGTTGAAGACTGACGGAGAACCTAAAACATTCGTTCAGATCGGCGATACCTATTATTTCGTTGCCGATGACAAAATCCACGGCGAAGAGCTTTGGAAGAGCGACGGCACCGAGACGGGTACCGTGATGGTAAAAGAGATTGTCGAAGGAACCGATAGCCCCAGTTTCTATGACTTTGAGGCGGTCGGGAATACCCTCTACTTCAGTGTCAATGAACCTGTGCACGGCTGGGAGCTCTGGAAGAGCGACGGTACGGCGGCAGGGACCGCGATAGTCACGGATATTGTCGAGGGCGTTGACAGCTCGGGACCGGAACAGCTGACGGATATGAACGGCACGCTCTATTTCACCGCTTACGATGGGGTGAACGGCCTGGAACTCTGGAAAAGTGACGGCACGGCGGAGGGGACCATGATGGTGAAGGATATCCGAACAGGCGGAGATTCTTCCTATCCGGGCTATCTGACGAACGTGAACGGTACCCTTTATTTTATAGCGCATGACGACGTGTCCAGCGATGCGCTTTGGAAGAGCGACGGTACGGCGGGTGGGACTGTGATGGTCAAAGCTGTCTTTGGATGGTCGCCGAAGCGGCTGACAGCGGTGAACGGCACGCTCTATTTCACCGCCGATGACCGCGTGCATGGCGAAGAGCTCTGGAAGAGCGACGGCACGGCAGCAGGAACTGTAATAGTTGCAGATATTCGTGAGGGTCCTGACAGCTCGTATCTGGATTATCTGACAGCGGTGAACGGTACACTCTATTTCAAAGCGTACGATGTAACGCATGGTTATGAACTCTGGAAGAGCGACGGTACGACAGAAGGGACCGTGATGGTAAAAGACCTGGTCCCCGGCAGTGACAGCAGTGACATTGAGCAGCTGACAGCAGTCGGCAACACCCTTTATTTCGCTGCCTACTACCAGGATGACCTTTACGGCAGAGAACTCTGGAAAAGCGACGGTACGGAAGCAGGGACGAAGGTAGTGAAAGATATTAGACCTGATAAAGGCTCAAATCCGTTTATCCTCGGCGGGCTTTACGGCAAGGTGCTTTTCTACGCATGGGGCGAAGAGGGCTTCGCCCTCTGGAAGAGTGACGGCACGGTAGCGGGGACACAAGTCGTGATGGAAAGCTGTTCTTTAAATCTTTATTGACGTCAGTCCGGTCTGTGATTGCATAAGGCCATGATCCATAAGGGCCGTGAACGCTGCGCTTACTTCTCATTGATACTGCATAATGACAATCATTTTGCCAATAAGGACTTCTCGATCATGGATATATGAATAAGTGCCAAAGGAAACGTTTGAACGCTATATCTATCAATGAGTAAAGATTGAAAATCAGTTATTCTGCAGCATGATATGGGAACCGATACTGACATTTTAAACGTAAAAGATTGTGTAGAAAAGTAAGAAGAGTGGTCGGGGTGACAGGATTCGAACCTGCGGCCTCTTCGTCCCGAACGAAGCACGCTACCAGTCTGCGCCACACCCCGAGGGCCGAAATTATACTACCGGAAACTTAAAAGTTCCATAAAGCGCTGCAAAACAAACCTTGATTGACATCGACTCAACTTATATGCTATAATCACTGCTAAAAATAAAATATATAACTAGGTAACACTGCATGAGCAAAAGCCTTTATGAAACCCTTGGCGTCAATGAAAACGCGAACGAATCGGAAATCAAAAAAGCCTACCGGAAGATGGCGCGCCAGTACCATCCCGATGTGAACAAGTCCCCCGAAGCGGAGGAGAAGTTCAAAGAGATCAATGCCGCGTACGAGGTGCTGAGCGATAAAGAGAAGAAAGCGCAGTACGACCGTTTCGGCGACCAGATGTTCGGCGGCCAGAACTTCCAGGACTTTGCCCGCGCCCAGGGCGGCAACGTCGACCTCGACGAGATCCTGCGCCAGATGTTCGGCGGCGGGGGAGGCTTCGGCGGTTTCGGTGGCGGAGCCGGGGGCTTCGGCGGCGGTGCAGGCGGCTTCGGAGGTTTTGGCGGTTTCGGGGGCGGCGGTTACCAGCAGCCGGTCAACCTCGACCTGGAGAGCGCCATTACCGTCCCGTTCCAGACGGCCATCCTCGGCGGCAAGCACCAGGTGAACGTGGAGGGGGAGAGTTTCGACATCAAGATCCCCGCGGGGATCAAGGCGGCTGAGAAGCTCCGCGTCCGCGGCAAAGGGCGCAAACAGGGCGGCAGCGCAGGCGATCTCTACCTCAAGATCAACATTGCCACCAACCCGGAATACGAGCGCGACGGCGACACGCTGATCAAAACCTTTGACGTCCCGCTCTACGCGGCGCTTTTCGGCGACAAGGTGAGCGTCAAGACGCTGGAGAAGGAGATTACCCTCAAAGTACCGCAGAACACGAAGAACGGCCAGCGTTTCCGTGTGAAAGAGATGGGGGTGATGAACCGCAAAAGCAACGTACGCGGAGACCTCTACCTCGTCGCGAACATCATCCTGCCGAATGTGGACGACCTTGATCCAGAGTTGACCGAGGCGATGAAAGCGCAACTACCTAAGGAGTAAGCCATGCATACGTATGACGAACCGGTCTACCTGATCAGCATCGTGTCGAAGATCCTCGACATCCATCCGCAGACCCTGCGGCAGTATGAGCGTGAGAACCTTATTACCCCTTCGCGCTCGGACGGCCGGATTCGTCTCTACTCCCAGCGCGATATCGACCGCATCAAGCTGATCCTCCGCCTGACCCGCGAAATGGGCGTCAACCTTGCCGGTGTCGATGTGGCATTGCGCCTCAAGGAACAGATCGATACGATGGAGCAGGAGATTGCCGAGCTGCGCTACCAGCTGGCCCAGGCGAAGCAGAGCACCAGTGTACCGCCCGAGAAGGCGCTGGTGACGAAAAAAAGTATCTACGAAATGATCATCTTCGAAGAGAAGTGATCCCCCCTTTTCTTTTCCCTACTACTCTTTCAGGCGGGCGATGTCCGCACCGATCAGGCTGAATTTCTCTTCGAGCGCCTCATAGCCGCGGTCGAGGTGGTAGATGCGGTGGATGTTCGTCTCCCCCTCTGCCACCAGCGCCGCGAGTACGAGGGCGCTGGAGGCGCGCAGGTCCGTGGCCATGACATCCGCGCCGAAGAGCGCCGAGGGGCCTTTGACGGTGGCGGTATTGCCCTTGAGGGTGATGTCGGCCCCGAGGCGCTGCAGTTCGCTGACGTGCATAAAGCGGTTTTCGAAGAGGCGCTCTTCGACGGTCGATGTCCCTTCGGCCTGGGTACAGAGCGCGAGGAACTGCGCCTGCATGTCCGTCGGGAAGGCGGGGTACTCCATGGTCGTGATGTCGACCGGTTTGAGGGACTGAACAGGGTGGACGGTGATCGTGTCCTCCGTCGTTTCGATCCCCACGCCCATCTCTTCGAGTTTGCCCAGAACTGCTTCGAGGTGGTCGGGCCGGACATTTGTCAGCGTTAGCGGTGAGCGTGAAATGGCCGCGGCGCAGAGGTAGGTGCCTGCTTCGATGCGGTCGGGGATGACGGCGAAAGAGGCGATGTCGACGAGTTTGCCCGCGGTGCCTTCAATGACAAGCTCGGAACTGCCGATCCCTTCGATGGCGACCCCGGCATCACGGAGGATCTCGCAGAGCTGGACGACTTCGGGTTCGCGCGCGGCGTTCGTGATGATACTTTTCCCTTTGGCCAGGGCGGCGGCCATGACGATATTGGCCGTGCCGGTGACGGTGATCTTGTCGAAGAGAATGTGCGCACCCTTGAGGCCGTCGGGGGCTTCGGCGCGGACGTAGCCGGCATGGATGGTGATCTCCGCGCCCATATGCTCAAGGGCTTTGAGGTGCAGGTCGATCGGCCGCTGCCCGATGGCGCAGCCCCCGGGCAGGGAGACTTCGCAGTGGCCGAAGCGCGCGAGCAGCGGGCCAAGGACGAGAATGGACGCGCGCATGGTTTTAACAATGTCGTAGGTGGCCATTGTATGGCTGACCGGCCGGGTGTCGATGGTGACACGGTTACCGTCGAGTTCAAAGGCCGCGCCGAGGTTGGTCAGCAGTTTGAGCAGGGTTTTGATGTCGACGACGTGGGGCAGGTTCGTGACGGTCACCGGCTTTTCGGAAAGGATCGTCATGGCGATCAGCGGCAGGGCGGCATTCTTGGCGCCGGAGACGGCGACGCTGCCCTCCAGGGTTTTCGGTCCGTTGATCTTGAAATAATCCATATCACCTCACAGGCGCGATGCGCCAAAGTTTTTGCTGATTATAAAGCACGGTTGGTTAAACTGCTATGATAATGCAGAAGATGGCTTGTGTGTCGAGCATCTTAATGTTATAGCTCGCGAAGGTGACGTTCTAATAGCGCTGAAGGCGCGCGCTCGGAGGAAGTACCCTTGGGGTACGGGCACTCCGCCGAGGATGACCGAAGGAAATGCCGGGGCGGAACAAAGCGTTAGCGTAGGTACGGGGGCTTTTGCTCCCGGAGCGTATCAATGGAAAGGAGCGCAGACGTGTCAACGGCACTGGATCGTCTGAAAAACCTTACGGCAAAGATTTCAAGCTACGAAGTCGCACGCAAGGAGAACATGGCTGCGCTCGAATCCCTCTACCACGCTCTCGGCGTCGATGAAAAGGTGCCCGAATTCGCGGATCTTTTCGAATTCAAGGCGATGAACCTCGCCGGGATCTCCCTTGCCGACGATACGCTGGGGACGCCGCATGAGGGCAAATATGTCCAGATCATCGCTATCACCTACGACCGCGAGGCGAAAGTCAGGAACAAGAACAGTTCACTGGCCTATTTCGGGCGCGCCGAAAAGCTCGAACCCACCCAGCGCGACGCCGTTGTCGCCTTCGTGCTGCGCTGGCGCTTTGAGAAGAGTTTCCGGACCCTTGAACACTACCATACGCTCCTGCAACGGTTCTGATGCTCTGTTACCTTGACGTGGAGACGACCGGTCTCGAAAAAAAAGACCGCATCTGTTCCGTGGGGATGATCCTCGAAGAAGAGGGCAGGTACGAGACGCTGTACGACCTGGTCCAGCCTCCGAAAAAGGTGCCGCCGGCGGCGATGGCGGTGCATCATCTGACCAACGAGATGCTCGCGGAGGCTCCGGAGTTCGACGCGACCGGCGCGGCAAAGCGGCTTGAAGTACTCAACACACCCGAGACGATTCTGATCGGCCATAACCTCTCCTTCGACCTAGAGATGCTCTCAAGGGAGGGAGTGACCTGGCAGGGAGGGATGATCGATACGCTCAAATGCGTCAAGCATCTGCTCGGCGGCGAGATCGAGCACTTCTCCCTGCAGTACCTGCGCTACGAGCTGCGGCTCTACCGCGAGGAGCAGGCTCTCGCCGACGAACTGGGGATTCCCCTGAGCGCCCACCATGCGCTCAGCGACGCCCTGCATACCCTGCTGCTGCACCGCTACCTGGCAGCGATGGCCGACAACGAGCGGCTGATGGCGCTGACGACGGAACAGGCGCTGGTGCACAAGCTCACCTTCGGCAAATACGGCGGCAAATTCATCGAAGATGTCGCCCGCCGCGACCCGAGCTACCTGGATTGGATGCTCCGCAGCCTCCCGGACCTGGACGAGGATCTGCGCTACAGCATAGAATATTACATGAACGAGGTGCGAGGATGAAACCGCTGACAAAGAAGATCGTGGCAGGAAAATACAAGGGGAAACTGCTGAAGCTGCCCTCCAAAACGACGACGCGCAGCTCCAAGGGGATCGTGCTGGAGTCCTATTTCAACACCCTTCAGTTCGAGATTATGGACAGCGTCCTCGTCGAGCTCTTTTCCGGCAGCGGTTCCATCGGCCTCGAGGCGCTCAGCCGGGGGGCGAAACGCATCATTTTCATGGAGCGTGACCGTGACGCGCTGAAAGTGCTGCGGGGCAACATCGCCCAGACCGACCCCGCGGCCTGCGAGGTGATCGCCGGCGACACCTTCGAGACGATCGCGCAGACAGTGGCACGTCTCAAGCAGCTCGGCGAGCCCGCCTATTTCTTTATCGATCCCCCCTTCTCCATCCGGGAGGGGCATGAGGATATCTACGACAATATGCTCTCGTTGATCGCGAAGCTGCCCCGCGAAGCGGTACGCCTCATCACCATCGAGCATATGAGCGGGCTCGAGCTGCCCGACGTGATCGGGTCTTATAGCCTGCAAAAACGCAAGAAGTTCGGAAAGACCTCGCTGAGTTACTATCTGTAAATATAGTTGGCTATACTTGCGTCCAATTCACTGAAAGAGCCGCCATGGAGTACTGGAACCACATCTACGAACATTTCAATCCCGTCGCCTTTTCGCTTTTCGGCCTGCCGGTGCACTGGTACGGATTGATGTACGTTCTGGCGCTGCTCGCCGCACTCTACGGGGCGAAATGGTACGTGCGCCGCGACAGGGTACCCGTCGACACGCTGACGCTGGACGCCTACTTCATCTGGGTCGAGATCGGTGTCATCCTCGGGGCGCGGCTGGGATACATCCTTTTCTACGATCCCGATACGGCCTACTACCTGATGCACCCGTGGCAGATCTTCAACCCGTTTAAAAACGGCGAGTTCGTCGGTATCAGAGGGATGAGCTATCACGGGGCGGTCATCGGCTTCTTCATCGCTTCGGCCCTCTTCAGCAAGCGCCACCACATCCATTTCGGCCTGCTGATGGACATTGTCGCCGTCGCCGTCCCCATGGGGTATGTCTTCGGGCGGATCGGCAACTTCCTCAACCAGGAGCTTATCGGCCGTGTGACCGATGTGCCCTGGGGGATCTACGTCCACGGGGCGCTGCGCCACCCGTCGCAGCTCTATGAAGCGGTACTGGAGGGCGTCGTCGTTTTCGCCATCATCTGGCTCTACCGCAAGCACCGCCGCTTCCGCGGGGAGCTGATCCTGCTCTACGGCTTCGCCTACGGGGCGATGCGTTTCGCGGCGGAGTTCTGGCGCGCCCCGGACCCGCAGCTGGGCTTTATCTGCTGCGGCTGGATGACGATGGGGCAGCTGCTGAGTTCTCTGATGATGGTGGCGGCAGTGCTGCTCTGGCCGCTCTTTTACGCCGTCGGAAAAAAGCGGAGTGCCCGTTAAGGACTACGCCTCGTAGATCCCCTTGCTCCCGCCTTTCCAGCGGCGGTGGCACCAGAACCAGAACTTCGGCTCCTCCCGTATGATCCGTTCCATCACATCGGACTGGCGCTGTGTCGCGATGCGGATATCCTCTTCGGCGTTCTCCGTATGCGGCACGGGAACCTCCTCTTCGAAACGGACCGTATAGTGCTGCTCATCCTCGGTATGGATAAAGACGGGGATGACCGCCGCGTTGTATTTGCGCGCCAGAAAGGCGGGCGCGGAGGTCTGGGTCACCTGCGTCCCGAAGAAATCGACGAAGATGCTCTCCCGCGGCCGGATGTTCTGGTCGATCATCAGCGAGACGGCTTCGCCTTTTTTCAGCGCCCGGGTCAGGTGTTTGACGGCGCCGTGTTTCTCCGCCATATGCATCTGCAGGCGCGAACGCGATGCGAGCAGGTAGCGGTCGAAGTAAGGGTTGTTGAGCTGCTTGTGGATGCTGACGGTGGGCATGATCTGCGAGGCGATGGCCGTCGCTCCGAGCTCCCAGTTGCCGAAATGCCCGGAGACGAAGATAACGGGGCGTCCCGCCTCCCGGGCGCGGTCGACGATGTCGCGGTTGGCAAAGGTGACCAGTTCCGCCTGTCGCTGCGGGGTCATGCGCTGGTTTTCGAGGACCTGCAGGAAGTTCAGCAGCAGGTTACGGTAACAGTAGCGCGCGATTGTCTTCTCCTCGGCTTCTCCGACGTTTTCCCCGAAGGCGATCTCGAGGTTGCGGCGGATGACGGCGCGGTGCTGGCGGTCGACCGCGTAGGCGAGGGAGGCGAGGCCGGTAAAGAAGGCTTTGCGCAGGGCGTAGGGCAGGAGCATCAGGCAAAACTCGACGGCGCGGAAAAAATAGTAGAGGATCATAGCAACTCTTTCGCTTTCTGGATAACCGAGGCGGGGGGGATCGTCGCGATGCTCATGTCGGTTTTGTCGATACGGAGGATATCGACCTCCGAGTCCGATTCGACCGCGATGTTCAGCGGGGTTTCGAACATCATCCGCGGGGTCGTCGGGCCGTAGAGGACGATGGAGGGGCGGTTCAGCGCCCAGGCAAGGTGGGTGGGTCCCGTATCGCCGCCGATCGTCAGTGCCGCATGGCCGATGAGGTCGCGCAGTGCGGGCAGGCCGATTTTCGGTGCCACGCGGGCATTGGCGGTCTCGGCGGCGATCGCCTCGGCGTCCATGTGCTCACCCTCGGAACCCCAGACGAGGATACAGGGAAGCGGCAGGGCGTCACAGACGGCGGCCAGCTGCGCCGGCGGGTAGCACTTGGAGGGCCAGGAGGCTCCGACGACGACGGCAATATAGGGGACGTCGTCCAGGAAATCAGGGCGGGCTCCGACCGGCAGAGCCGGGGCCTTGGCGAGCAGTTCTTCATCGCTGACGGTGAAACCGAGGGCTTCCGCAACGATGTCGCAGTTGCGGCGGATGATATTGGCCTCGTAGGGGATGCGGCTTTTGGTGCGGTAGAAGAGCGCCGCGGCGCCCTCCCGGGCCGAAGCGGCATCGAAGCCGTGGACATTCGGACCGAGCAGACGGGCGACGAGGGCCGATTTGAGCAGCCCCTGCATATCGATAATGACGTCGTAGGGGCCCAGCGCGCGTAGCTGAGCGATTGTGTCGCGCAGCAGCCCGAAGCGCTTCTCGCGTTTGAGCTGTTTGAGGGGGATGCCGTGGACGGTAGCGAGCTCCGGGTGCCCCTGCAGCATGGGGGCGAACTGCGCCTCGGTGATCCAGTCTATGCGGGCTTCGGGACGGTGTTTGCGGATAAACTGCAAGACGACGGCGCTGTTGATGATGTCGCCCAGGGCGCTGAGACGGACGATGGCGATGCGGGGGTGATTCATGGCGCTATTATAGCGTCAAACCCTTGAGCCTTTTGGGTGCTCCCCTTCGTCCTTTAGCGCTTTGCCATCAGGGGTGAGGTATAATCACGTACTACTATTTGAGGACGGGAATGCCATGGTCGCACGCGACATACAGAACTTTTCCGAGATCCGCACGAAAGCGCGGGCCTATTTTTGCTACCTCTTCTCCAAGAACCTGCCCAACCGCCTGCCGTCGATCACCCCCGAAGCGATCATGGTACGCATGCAGAAGATCATGGGCGATCTGCGGGATGCAGAGGGAATCTACCTGCTGGACCAGAAGGGCGTTCAGGTCACCCCGACCTTTCTGCCGGGAGGGAAACAGACGGACGAGGATTTCGGGCGTATCCGCTCGGACCGCGCTTACTACTACCGCGCGGCACGGGAGAAGCGCTGTACCATCACCGATCCGTACCCGTCGCTGATCACCCAGGACCTTACGATTACGGCCTCGCAGCCGATCTTCGACGAAAATGGGGCGCTGCTCTACGTCGCCTGCCTGGATATGCCCCTGGACGCGGTGCTGCAGATCGCACACCCGATGGCGCTGCACTCCTTCTACGGGCGTCTTTTCCGTTATGGTTACGCTGCCTTTACCTTTATGCTGTCCATGGTGGCGCTGCTGCTCTTTATCAAGGGGGTGACGACCTTCCTGCACTTCGGGTTGGACGTGCGTAAAATCGAGATCAAGGAGGTCTTCGAGTCGACGATCCTCCTGACCCTGGCCCTGGCTATCTTCGACCTTGTTAAGACCCTCTTCGAAGAGGAGGTTCTGGGGCGCCACAGGCAGGACAGCGGGGCAACCGACCCGCATAAAACGATGGTACGTTTCCTCGGCTCCATCATCATCGCCCTCTCCATCGAGGCCCTGATGCTTGTCTTCAAGTTCGCGATGACCGAGCCGGCCATGCTGGTCAACGCCATCTACATCATCGGCGGGGTCTCCCTCCTGCTGGTGGCACTGGCACTCTATATCAAATTTACGAAACGAGCGATTGAAGAATGATAGGTATCTGTGACTACAACATGGGCAACCTGGCCAGCGTGAAAAATGCTTTTGCGCTGCTGGGGGAGGACGTTGCCGTCGAGAGCGACCCGGACAAACTCGCCGGGTACGACCGGCTGATCCTCCCCGGCGTCGGGGCTTACGGAGACGCGATGGAGCACCTGCGCGAACGGGGCATGGACGAGGCGCTGCGGGCGTATGCGCGCAGCGGCAAACCGATGCTGGGCATCTGCCTGGGTATGCAGTTGCTGTTTGAAAGCAGCGAGGAGTTCGGACCGAACCCGGGGCTGGGGCTGATCAAAGGGAAGGTGATCGCCTTCGATACGGCGAAGTTCGACCATCCGCTGAAGGTGCCGCACATGGGATGGAACCGCATGTTCACCCGGGAACACCCCCTCTTTGCGGGGCTTGACGAGGCGCACTACCTCTATTTCGTCCACTCTTTCCACGCCGTGGCGGGCGAGGATGCGGACATCATCGGGGAAACGGAGTACGGCTACCGTTTTACGAGCGCCGTCGCCCACGACAACGTGATGGGCATCCAGCCCCACCCGGAGAAGAGCCACAAGAACGGGCTGCAGATCCTGAAAAACTTTATCAACCTGTGAGGAAGCAACGTATGACGATATTACCGGCAATTGACCTGAAAGACGGTGAGGCGGTCCGCCTGACCAAGGGGCTTATGGAGAGTGCGAAGGTGTACTCCTCCCAGCCCTGGGAGCTTGTCAAGCGTTTCGAGGAACTGGGGGCTGAATGGGTCCACCTCGTCGACCTCAACGGTGCCTTCGCCGGAGAGCCGAAAAACCTCGAGCAGATCGAGAAGATCCGCCAGAACTGCAGCGTCAAGCTGGAGCTGGGCGGCGGGATCCGCGACGAGGCGACGATCAAACGCTACCTCGACCTGGGCATCGACCGTGTCATCCTCGGTTCCATTGCCGTGAAAGACCCCGAATTTGTCAAAGCGATGGCGGCTAAATACCCCGTTGTCGTCGGGATCGACGCCATTGACGGCTATGTCGCCGTCGAGGGATGGGGCGAAGTGAGCGAGATGAAAGCGACGGACCTGGCAAAGGCTTTCGCCGATGCGGGTGTCGAGGCGATCATCTGTACCGATGTCGGCCGTGACGGCACCCTCGGGGGCGTCAACGTCGATTTCACCCTCGATATCGCCCGCGCTTCCGGCATCCCGACGATCGCCAGCGGCGGGGTCCGCGACGACAGCGACCTCGCAGCCCTGGCGGTGACCGATGAGGTTGCCGGCGTGATTATCGGCAAAGCCTTTTATGAAGGGACGATTGACCTCGAAGAGGTGATGAAGGTGTACGGGAATGGATGAGATCTACTATGAGCTGACCGTCAACCCTTCGTCACACCGCGAGCTCTTTGCCGATTTCCTTGCCGACACCCTCCCGGTCGGCTTTGAAGAGACCGACACGGGCTTTATCGTCCGGAGCGAAGATGACCTCTCCACCCTGCAGTGGGGGCTGGAACAGTTTGCCGAAGCGCTGCAGAAGGCGCTGGGAAGCAGCATCGACGTCGAGATGACCCTGGAGAAGAAACGGACCGAGGACTGGGTGCGTGCCTACCAGGAGAGTGTTACCCCCGTCGAGGTGGCGCCTTTTTACGTCCACCCGACCTGGAGTGATCCGCATCCCGAACTTGTGAACATCGTCCTCGACCCGGCACTGGCCTTCGGGACGGGGCACCACCCCACGACGGCATCGTGCCTCGAAGCGGTCGGACGCTTCGTCGAACCCGGGGACGACGTCATCGATGTCGGCTGCGGCAGCGGCATTCTCTCCATCGCCGCCTGCAAGCTCGGCGCGAACGTCGACGCCTGCGACACGGACCCGGTCTCGGTCGGCAACACCCTGGAGAACTGCGAACTCAACGACGTAGACCTCCGCCACATCTGGGAAGGGTCGGCGGCCCAGGCGACGGCAACCTACGATGTCGTCATCGCCAATATCGTCGCGGACGTCCTTGTCTTCATCGCCGACGAGCTGAAAAAGCTGTTGCGGCCGGGCGGCAGGCTGATTCTTTCAGGCATATTGGATAAA
The DNA here is from genome assembly GCF_039645955.1 of Thiomicrolovo immobilis. Lineage (GTDB taxonomy): Bacteria > Campylobacterota > Campylobacteria > Campylobacterales > Sulfurimonadaceae > Thiomicrolovo > Thiomicrolovo diazotrophicus. The sequence goes on along the minus strand of NZ_CP147916.1, from coordinate 1,979,974 downwards.
TATGAAGCTAAAATTGTGGAGGCTTACGCGGATATGGATGTCGCGGAGCGAATCGCAAAAGAGGAATGGGTCACCCTTGTCGTGACACCAAAAGGATAATTATTTTATGGCGCAACAAGATAACAACCAAGATAACAATAACAAGAACTTTTTTAACCAGAACCCGCTGATCACCTTCGCGATCTTTTCGGTCGTCGTCATTCTGATCTTCAAAGCCCTTATCGGGGAACAGGGCGGCAACGGCGTCATGGGACAGAGCGTCAGCAAGACGCAGGAGGTCAGCTACTCCGAACTGAAGGATCTCATCAAGAGCAAGAGCATCTCCAAAGTGGCGATAGGCCAGTCCTACATCCGCGCCCTGGGTGAGCAGAACGGTCAGAAGATCACCTATACGGCGCGCAAAGTCGCTAACGACGATACCCTCGTACCGCTGCTGGATAAAGAGAAGATCGACTATAGCGGCTTCTCCGAATCCAACTGGTTTACGGAGATGTTCGGATGGCTGCTGCCGTTTTTGATCATCATCGCCATCTGGATGTTCATGGCGGGCCGCATGCAAAAAAACATGGGCGGCGGCATTCTCGGCATGGGCAACGCCAAGAAGCTTGTGAACTCCGAAAAGCCCAAGACGAAGTTTGAGGACGTCGCCGGGGCGGAAGAGGCCAAAGAGGAGGTCCATGAGATCGTCGACTTCCTCCGCTACCCGGAGCGCTACGTCGAACTGGGTGCCAAGATCCCCAAAGGGGTTCTGCTGGTCGGAAGCCCGGGGACGGGTAAGACCCTTCTGGCTAAGGCCGTTGCGGGCGAAGCGGACGTGCCGTTCTTCTCCGTTTCGGGCTCGAGCTTTATCGAGATGTTCGTCGGGGTCGGTGCCGCGCGGGTCCGCGACCTCTTCGAACAGGCGAAGAAAGACGCCCCCTCCATCATCTTCATCGACGAGATCGACGCCATCGGTAAGAGCCGTGCCGCCGGCGGCATGATGGGCGGCAACGACGAGCGCGAGCAGACGCTGAACCAGCTGCTCGCCGAGATGGACGGTTTCAGCACCGACACGCCGATTATCATCCTTGCCGCGACAAACCGCCCGGAGGTCCTCGACCCCGCGCTCCTGCGCCCGGGCCGTTTCGACCGCCAGGTGCTTGTCGACAAACCCGATTACGAGGGGCGTATCGCGATCCTGAAGGTCCATGTCAAAGGGATCAAGATCGACGAGGACGTCGACCTTGAAGAGATCGCGCGCCTGACCGCCGGTCTGGCGGGGGCGGACCTTGCCAACATCATCAACGAGGCGGCGCTGCTCGCGGGCCGCAAGAGCCAGAAAAGCGTCCACCAGCGCGATATCCGCGAATCGGTCGAGCGCGCCATCGCCGGCCTGGCGAAGAAGAGCCGCCGCATCGACGAGAAAGAGAAGCGCATCGTTGCCTACCACGAAAGCGGCCACGCCCTGCTGGCAGAGACGACGAAGGGGGCGAAGAAGGTTTCCAAGGTCTCCATCGTTCCGCGCGGCCTTGCGGCGCTGGGGTATACCCTCAATACGCCCGAGGAGAACAAGTACCTGGCGCAGAAGCACGAACTGTTCGCCGAGGTCGACGTCCTGCTGGGCGGCCGCGCGGCCGAAGAGGTCTTTATCGGCGAGATCTCGACGGGGGCGAGCAACGACCTCGAACGTGCCACCGACATCATCAAGGCCATGGTACAGATGTACGGCATGAGCGATGTCGCGGGCCTGATGGTCCTCGAGCGCCAGCGCAGCACCTTCCTCGGCGGCGGGATGAGCCAGGCCCGCGAATACAGCGAGAAGATGGCGCAGGATATGGACGCCTTTATCAAGCAGACGCTCGAAGAGCATTATACGGACGTCAAAGCGCGCCTGGAGACCTACCGCGGTGCGATCGAGGATATGGTCTCCCTGCTGTATAAACGCGAGAACATTACCGGGGCCGAGGTGCGCGAGATTATCCAGGCGTTCGAAACGGCCAACGGCATGGAAACTCTGCTGGACGAAACGGCGGCGGCCAAAGCCGACCGTGAAGTCTCCGAAGATATGTCGCAGGCCTCTGCGATGCCTGAGGACGGCACGGAACGGTCATGAACGCCCTGAGAGACCTGATCGTCAAAGAGGGATGGAAGCCAATAGGCATCGCCGCGGCTGCGGCCCTCCTCTGCGCACTTTTCGATTGGGAGCTCATGTCGTGGTTCTTTATTGCCGCCGCGGGGTATCTGCTGTGGAAATACCGCAAACCCGCCCGGACGGCGGCCTATTTTGAAAAAGGGAGCGTGACTGCGCCCTGCGACGGAAGAGTGACGGCAATCGATACCCTTCCCGACGGCAGCGTTTCGGTCGAGATCGAAACAGGGTGGTTCGATGCGGCGCTGCTGACCGTCCCTTTTGTGGAAGGGGTGCCCTCTTTCGAGACGGTGACCCGGGGGAGCCGGCTGGCACGCCGCTCTCCCCTTTTTGAAACGCTCAATGAACGGGGGGCGATCGTGTTTGAGGACGAAGAGGGGCGGAGCGTCACTCTGACGCATATCCTGATGCTCACCCCCTTTGCGCTCCTGATCGACACTAATCTTCCCGGGAAGCGCCGCATGCGGGGCGAACGCTACGGCGTACTGACCCATGGGGTGACACGCCTCACATTGCCGGCCTCGACGCGGGTCGCCGTCAACCCGGGTGAGCGGGTCTACGCCACCCAGACCCTGCTGGGGTATATGAGGTAATTCATGGCCGCACCGTCGCGCTCACTCGCTTTTCTGCTTCCGAACCTCTTTACCGCCGCAAGCATCTTCGCCGGCGTCTACAGCATGATCGCCGCCACGCAGGGACGCTTCGGGTTTGCCGCGTGGATGATCCTCCTCTCCCTGATCTTTGACGGGCTTGATGGCCGCGTCGCCCGCCTGACCAACACCTGCAGCCGCTTCGGCGCCGAGTTCGACTCCCTGGCCGACATCATCGCCTTCGGTGCCGCACCGGCGATGCTCATCTACCTTTATGCCGGGCACGAGTACGGGCGTTTCGGGGTGCTGGTGAGCGCGCTTTTCGTCATCTTTGGCGCGATACGTCTCGCCCGTTTCAACGTGATGACCGCCCAGACGGAACCCTCGGTCTTCATCGGGGTGCCGATTCCGACCGCAGCCACTTTTTCGGCCGTGCTTGTGCTGCTGTTCACGAAATACGGGGGGCATGCCGCCTACGGCTGGATTATCCTGGCCGGAGCGCTTGTCACGGCGCTGCTGATGGTCAGCAACATCCGTTACCCCAGTTTCAAAAAGATTGATATGCACGCGATGCACGTCAAGCGTGTTCTGGTGGCGCTGCTGGTGGCGGCTTCGCTGATCTTCCTCTACCCCATCGAGGGCGTCGCCTTGATGTTTACGATCTACATTCTTTACGGACCGCTGCGCGCTACCTGGTTCTTCTACCAGCGCTATACCCTGCTGCGCAAATACCGGCACCGGCATAAAAAGTAACCGGGTGTCCTGGCACCCATATTGCAATAGCGCCGTCATACCACCGACACTGCCGAGCCCATGAACAAAAAGATACTCTCCCTCGCGATCCCGAACATCATCAGCAATATCTCCGTGCCGCTGGTCTCGGCGGTCGATACGATGCTGATGGGGCACCAGGGAAGCGCCGAACTCGCGGCGCTGGGGCTGGTGAGCATGATCTTCGTTTTCCTCTACGGTTCGCTCAATTTCCTGCGCATGGGAACGACGGGCATGACCGCGCAAGCCTTCGGAGCACACGATACGCGGGGTATCTCCCTGACGCTTTACCGCGCCTTGCTTGTGACGCTGCTGTTTGCGGGATTGCTGTTACTCTTTCGGGGGCCGCTGGCCGCCACCGCGTTTGAGCTGATGAACGTCGGTGCGGGGTACAGCGAGGAGGCGATGCGCTACTTCGAGCTGCGCATCTGGACGGCGCCGGCGGTCTTGATGCTCTATGCGCTGACGGGGTGGTACTTCGGGATGCAGAATGCCGTGATCCCGCTCGCGGTCACCCTCTGCATCAACCTCGTCAATATCGTGCTCAGCTACTACTTCGTTATGGAGCTTGGCTGGGGGATAGAGGGGGCGGCGTACGGCACGCTCATCGCCCAGTATGCCGGACTAATACTGGCCGCGGTGTTTCTGCTCAAATACAAAGCGCGGTTGCATCCCTACGGTGTTGCGGCGATGCTGCAGCGCAGCGAACTGGGGCGTTTCCTGCATGTCAACAAGGATATCTTCATCCGCACGACGGCGCTGACCTTCGTCTTTGCGTTTTTCTACGCCCAGGCGGCCAAAGAGAGCGAGCAGACCCTGACGGTGATGATCCTTCTATTGCAGTTCGTCGTCTGGTTCTCCTACAGTCTCGACGGTTTCGCCAACGCGGCGGAGTCCCTCGTCGGCCGTTATTACGGAGCAAAGGAGTGGGGGGATTTTCACCGCGTCATCCGCTACCTCTTCGCCTGGGGCGTCGGCTTCAGCCTGCTCTATATGCTTTTTTACGGCCTTTTCGGCGGGGCTATTTTGCACCTCTACACGGATCAGCAACCCATTATCGACGCGACGCTCCCCTTCATGCCCTACGTCGTTGCCATACCGCTGCTGAGCTTCGCCGCCTTTATCTGGGACGGGGTCTTTATCGGGATGACGGCAGCAAGGGCGCTGCGCAATGCCATCCTCTACTCCACGGCACTTTTCCTCGGTTTTTTTTACCTGACGAAGGAGATCGATTTTACCGATGCGCTCTGGATTAATTTTATGCTTTTCTTCCTCTTCAGGGGCGTGATCCAGACCTGGATGTTCTACCGCGAAAAGGAAGCGCTGGCTTAGGGGTGTCGGCGCGCAGGGTGCGCCGGTTTAGAGGTATTTGTGCAGGACCTGCGGGATCTCGATGGAGCCGTCTTCATTTTGGAAATTTTCCATGATGGCGACCATCGTGCGGCCGACGGCGAGGGAGGAACCGTTGAGCGTGTGGGCGAGGACGTTCTTCTTGCCCTCTTTGTAGCGAATCTTTGCCCGGCGGGCCTGGAAGTCGCGGGTGTTGGAAACGGAACTGATCTCGCGGTAGGTGTTCTGTCCCGGGAGCCACACTTCGAGGTCGATCGTCTTTGCCGCACCGAAGCCGAGGTCGCCGGTACAGAGCGTGACGAGGCGGTGGGGGAGTTCGAGTGCCTTGAGGAGGTCGGAGGCGCAGGCCACCATCTCGTCGAAGACGCGGTCGCTGTCATCGGCCTTGGTGATGCTGACGAGTTCGACCTTTCTGAATTGGTGCTGACGGATGATGCCGCGGGTGTCGCGCCCGGCGGAGCCCGCCTCCTTGCGGAAACAGGCGGTGTGTCCCGTCATCTTGATCGGCAAGGCCTCTTCGGGGATGATCTCGTCCTGGTAGAGGTTCGTCAGCGGCACCTCGGCCGTCGGGACGAGGTAGAGATCCTCCTCCTCAGTCTTATAAAGGTCCTCTTCGAACTTCGGCAGCTGGCCGGTACCTTCGAGCGCGCGGCTGTTGACGAGTTCGGGCACGCTCATCTCCGTAAAGCCGCGTTCGCGGTTGAAGTCGAGCATGAAGTTGATGAGGGCGCGTTCCAGGCGCGCACCCATGTCGTGCATGACGGCAAAACGGCTGTGAGCGATCTTGACGCCGCGTTCGAAGTCGATCCAGCCGTTGGCTTCCCCCAGCTCCCAGTGCTCTTTCGGGGTGAAAGCGAAGTGGCGCGGTTCGAGGATTTTGGCGATCTCGACGTTGTCGTTTTCGTCTTCGCCGTCCGGGACGTCGGCATCGGGCATGTTCGGGATCCCCATCGCGAGGCTGTCGAGGGCAGCTTCGGCCTCGCGCTGCGCCTCCTGCAGTTCGCCGATGCGGAGCTTGTTCGCGTCGACCTTCGCCTTGAGCTCGGCGATATCCTTGCCCTCTTTTTTATACTGCCCGAAAAGGCGGCTCATCTCGTTCTGGGCCGCCTGCACCTCTTCGAAAGCTACTTTGGCTTTTTTGAGGGCTTCGTTGCGTGTGCGGAGTTCGTCGATCAGGTCGGGGCTGACCTTTTTGCGCATCAGCGCGGCACTGACGTTTTCGAAATCTTTTTGAAGCAGTTTGAGGTCGATCATCTGGGTCCCTGGTTAGTGTATTGTCCGGGCGGCCGCGGGCGACTGCCCGCTTTTTGCGCCGTAAAAGTTGTGCAATTATAGCGAAACGGGCTACAATTACGGCATGAACGAATTGACCTATAAACAGAGGCGTGACCGGCTCTTGGCACAGATGGAAGAGGGCGCTGCCGTGCTCGGTACCGCGACCCTGAAGACCCGCTCCAACGACACGGAATACCCCTATCGGCAAAACAGCGATTTTTTCTACCTGACGGGTTTTGAGGAGGACAATGCCGCGCTCGTGCTTGTCAAGGGCGGCGACACAAACAAGAGCATACTGTTTGTCCAGCCGAAAGTCGAGGAGATGGAGCTCTGGACGGGCAAGCGCACGGGTGTCGACGCGGCGAAGGAGCATTTTGACTTCGACGAGGTCTATTCCGTCGAGCAGTTCGAGGAGAAGCTGCCCGAACTGCTGCAGAACCTGCCGCGGCTCTACGGCGATATTTTCGGCGCGGACGAGCGCTTCGAGAGCGCCCGGAATGCGGCGGACACACTGCGCCACAAGCGGGATACGAAGCGGCCGGTGTCACAGATGATCGACGTCACGCAGATGGTGCGGCAGATGCGGCTGCTCAAGAGCGAAGAGGAGATCGCCACGATCCGTGCGGGACTGGAGATTACGGCGGCGGCGCATCACCACGCCATGGCGGTCTGTACCCCCGGGATGATGGAGTATGCGCTCCAGGCGGAGTATGAGTACATGTTCACAAAGAACGGCGCCTACAGCGACGCCTACACGACCATCATCGCCGGCGGGGACCATGCCAATACCCTCCACTACATCAAAAACGATGCGCCGCTTAATGCGGGGGACCTTGTCCTCATCGACGCGGGGTGCGAATACCGCCACTACGCCACGGACATCACCCGGACCTTCCCCGTCGACGGCCGTTTCAGCGAGGCCCAGCGGGAGGTTTACGAGGCGGTCCTGGAGGTGCAGGTCGCCGTCATTGCCCAGATCGGGCCGGGGCTTCTCAAGAGCGAACTGCAGAAAAACGCCGAATGGATGCTTTGCGAGAAGATGGTTGCGCTGGGAATATTGCAGGGGGAGGTGGACGCGCTGATCGAGGCGAAAGCGCACAAAAAGTACTTCCCCCACGGCATCGGCCACTGGATGGGCATAGATGTGCACGACCAGGCACCCTACCACGACGCGGAGGGCAACGAATTGCCCCTGGCACCCGGGATGGTGCTCACCATCGAGCCGGGGCTCTACCTGCCGGAGGGTGACGAGTCGCTGCCTGAAAAGTACCGCGGCATCGGCATCCGGATCGAGGACGATATCCTCGTGACGGAGAGCGGCTGCGAAAACCTCAGTGTTGCGGTGGCCAAATCGGTCGAGGCGATCGAGGCGCGCTGCGCTCAGAACGCGTAAAGAGTGTCGTAGACGGAGCCGGCGGGCGTCAACGTGCTGCGCATCAGTTTTAACCCCCCTTCTATTTTCCCCGCAATGACCGCCTCGGCAGTCGTCTTCTCCTTTTCGAAACATGCCGTCTCGATCTTTTTGTAGCGCATCAGGGTGACGTGGGGGATGTAGTGCCCGTGGGGCTGCATTTCAAAAGCGCTGCTGAGCATCCGGTGCCCCTCCACCAGTGTCGGGTGCTCGCTCGCGGCATAAAGGATGCGGTTGTGGGAAAAGCGTTCAATCCCTTTGATATAGGCATCGGCCATGGGGAGATCGCAGCGGCGGACAAGGTCGATGACCATTTCGGGAGGGAAGCGATCCCCCAGGAAGAGCAGTGTCGCGTGCAGGGAGGATTCCGGGCGCCACCGGCCCCGCATACAGGGGGTGAAGGCTGCCTGGATACCGGGGTAGTCGTAAAGCGTCGCCGCCTGGGCGAGAAAGAGGCGCATTTACATTTTGATCATGTTTTTCAGTGTCGGGAGAATCTCCGGCTCCAGCCCCAGCTCGTCCATCAGCAGGCGTACCGAGGCGGCGTCATCTTTTTCCAGGGCCAGGGCCAGGCCGAAGATCTTCCCGAGGCGGCCCGAATGCAGCAGCAGGGCGTCTTCGATATGGTTGTCGACCGGCAGTCCGGAGAGCGCCGCTTTGAGGGGGAGGCCGAGGACCGGTTCCATCAGGGAGATCAGGGCCATGAGGCGTGCGCTGTCAAAGAGCTGTTCATCCTCGCTCTGCATGCAGCTGATGGTACAGTGCATGACGTCGATGCGCTGCTCCATCAGTTTTGAGAGGGGGCTTTTGCCCTCCTGGATTGTCTGGCCGCTTTTGGCGAAGATGATCAGCGAGAGCCAATGTTTGAGCTGCTCGGTGCCCATTTTGACAATGATCTCCTCGATGGAGCGGTTGGGAAAGGGGTTGTTGAGGGAGTGGGAGTGCAGGTACTGCAGCAGCTGCATGGAGAGCTCGTTGTGGTTGCGCATCTCCTTGGCGATCTGGTCCATGGGGGTGCCGTCAAGCAGCATGTTGTAGATCTTGACGACTCCCATGTGCTTGGGGTCGACACGGTTGTACTCCATCAGGACAGGCGCACCGCAGGCAAATCCCTGGAAGTAGCGGAAGCCACTTTCTCGGTAGGCATCGAAGACGTCGTCGATCTCGACGCGTTCGGCAACCAGCTGTTTGCCTTTGAAGCGATCGACGATCTTCGGCAGCAGATCGTTGTCGGTGGCACTGGCGTCGATCTTGATGAAATCGATAAAGGGAAGCAGGACGTCGTAAACGCCGGTGAGCCCCTGCTGCGTGTCAATGTTCTCAAGGGCGAAGCGGTAGCCGCTGTGATGCAGTTTTCTGAGGACCTCCGCCTCCCGGGTTCCCAGCTGCGCGTCGGCAGGGAGGGCGAAAACAAACAGCTTCGGCGGGACCGCCAGCAGGAGGTCCGTCAGCAGGACCGACGAATCGATGTTGATAAAGAGCGGGCGGTTCTCGGAGGCTTTTTGCAACCCGATCTGGTTGAGCAGCGCCACGAGCAGGGAGGCGGTCGCGGCCCGGGCGTTCTCGAAGCCGCTTTCGCCGACATTGTTGCGGTAATAAAACTCATAGCCGTAGATGTTCTTTTCGGTATCCAAAATAGGCTGCCGTGCAAAAGTGTGTGTCGTTTTCATTCTCAAGAACTCCCCTTCGCTATTTGTTTCTGTTGGTATCCTCAATCTTACCCCAAAATGGAACGTAATGTTCTTAAATAGGGTTCAGGTCTGCCTACGTTAAGATTGCACAGCCTATTTACGAGAAACGGAAAAAGCATGTCCCAACCCAAAACGATTTATCTGAAAGAGTATGAAGCCCCGGCATACCACATCCTGAGTACGGAACTGACGTTCGAGATTTTCGAAGAGCATACCCTGGTGATCAACCGCATGGCGATCAAGCGCCGCGGTGATGTTCCGGTCCCGCTGCTGCTCGACGGCGATGACCTGGAGCTGCTCTGCGTCAAGGTCGATGACGTGAAGATCCCCACGGACGCCTACGAACGGAACGAAGAGACGCTGACGCTCTTCGACCCGGGTGCCGAGGCGACGGTGCAGGTGGTCACGAAGATCTATCCGGACAAGAATACGGCCCTGGAGGGGCTTTACCGTTCGGGGGGCATCTACTGCACCCAGTGCGAACCCCACGGCTTCCGCCGCATCACCTACTTTATCGACCGCCCCGACAATATGAGCGTCTTCACCGTCAAGGTGATCGCGGAGCAGTCCGTCTGCCCGGTGCTGCTCAGCAACGGGAACCTGGAAGAGGAGGGGAGTTTCCCCGACGGGCGCCACTACGCCCTCTGGAAAGACCCCTTTCCGAAGCCCTCCTACCTCTTTGCCCTCGTGGCCGGGGACCTGGGCCGCATCAGCGACAACTTTACGACGGCGGAGGGCAACGAGGTCGCCTTGCACATCTATGTCGACAAGGGCAACGAGCCGCGCGCTGACCACGCGATGCGTTCGCTCAAGGCGTCGATGCGCTGGGACGAGGAGACCTACGGCCGCAGCTACGACCTCTCCGTCTACAACATCGTCGCCGTGGACAGCTTCAACATGGGGGCGATGGAGAACAAGGGGCTCAACGTCTTCAATTCGCACTACGTCCTGGCCGACGAGGAGACGGCGACGGATGCCGACTTCCTGGGCATCGAGAGCGTCATCGCCCACGAGTATTTCCACAACTGGACGGGGAACCGCATCACCTGTCGCGACTGGTTCCAGCTGACCCTCAAAGAGGGGCTCACCGTCTTCCGGGACCAGAGTTTCAGCGCCGACATGCAGTCCGAGGTCGTGCAGCGCATCCGGGACGTTGACATGCTGCGCGAGCGGCAGTTCCCCGAGGATGCCGGTCCGACCGCACACCCCATCAAACCCGAACAGTACATCGAGATCAACAACTTCTACACGGCGACGGTGTATGAGAAGGGTTCGGAAGTGATTCGCATGCTTCACACGATCCTGGGGGAGGCGAAGTGGCGCGCGGCCATGGACCTCTACTTCGAGACCTTCGACGGCCAGGCCGTGCGCACGGAGGATTTTCTCTGGGCGATGCAGCAGTACAGCCCGATCGACCTCGCACAGTTCGCGCTATGGTACTCCCAGGAACGTACCCCCTCGCTCTGCGCAGAGCACTCCTACGATCCGGCGTCGGGCCGGCTGACGCTGAAGCTCGAGCAGATCGTTCCCGACGCGGTGGACGGCCGGAAGCAGCAGCCCTACTGCATGCCGCTGCGTCTCGCGCTGCTCGGGCATGCGGGCGAGGAACTCCCGCTGCAGCTTGAGGGCGATACCGGGGCACAGCCGCTGCTGGAGCGGGGGATCCTGCTCATTACCCGCGACGAGGAGAGCTTCACCTTCGGCGGGCTGGCCAGCGAGCCCGCGCTGTCGCTCAACCGCCACTTTGGCGCCCCGGTTGTCATGGAGTACCCCCAGGAGGACGTGATGAACCTGATGCGCTTTGATAGCGACGGGTTCGTCCGCTACGAAGCGGCCCAGTCCTTTGCACGCTCGACCCTGGAGGCGATGATGCGCGGGGAGGCGGTCAGCCCGCAGTTCCTTGAGAGCTTCAAGCATATCCTCGAAGATGAGTCCCTTGACCTGCAGTTCAAGGCGCAGCTGCTCTCCCTGCCGACGGTGACGATGCTGATGCAGACGCAGCAGACCGTCGACGTCCATGCCATCCTGGAAGCCTCCGACGCCCTACGCCGCGAGATCGCCGTTGCCTGCGAAGCGACGATGCGCCATCTCTACGCACTCCTGCACCGTCCGGCACATATGGGGCTCGAAGCGGAGAGCATCGGGGCGCGCGCGCTGAAAAACCGGCTTCTCGGATACCTGATGGCACAGCAGGACGCCGAGAGCATCGACAGCGCAATGGCACAGTATGAAGAGAGTCATACGATGACGGACCGCCTGGCTGCGCTGCAGCTGCTGCACCACGGGGCACCGGAGGCGGCGGAGGTGCCGATGCGCGACTTTTATGAGCGCTACAGCAGCGACATGCTGGTGATGACGAAGTACTTCAGTGTCATCGCCTCCTCCCCGCAGCCCGATACGCTTTCACGGGTACGCGCGGCGATGGAGGATGAGGTCTTCAACATCAAAGTTCCGAACCTCGTGCGCTCGCTGATCGGCAGCTTCGCCCGCAATCCGTACCACTTCCACGCCTATGACGGCAGCGGCTACGCTTTCGTCGCGGAGCAGATCATCGCCCTGGATGCGATCAACCCGATGATCGCAGCGGGGCTTTCCGGTGCTTTCAAGACTTATAACCGTCTGAACGCGCACAGCCGTGCCCAGATGCGCGATGCGCTGGAGAAGGTGCAGGCGCACCGGGGTATTTCGAAAAACGTTTACGAGATCGTCGGAAAGATTCTGGCGGGATAAAAGCGTTCAGTCTGCGCTGCCGCTGCGGCGGAAGAAGCGTGCGAACAGGCGGATCACCCCCCGCAGCAGGAGCACGACAAGATAGACAAACAGGGTATAGACCAGGGGGTGGATGTAGTTCCCCCTCCCGGTCATGTGCGAAAGACGCGTGCCCGGATCGCTGAGCAGGTCCGGGTGCAGAAGCAGTGACAATGCGATAAGCAGCAGCGCGAAGATCGCACCCTCTCTTAGCATCGGTTTACGCATCTGCTACATCAGCCCCCGCATCATCAGGTACCAGTACATCGGTTTGAGCATGTACAGGTCAAAGGCCCACCATGCCCAGCGCTGCTCGCCGACGGCGAGCGGGAAGGAGGGCGCGGCACCGTCGTAGTCGAACTCGGCCAGGATGATTTTACCATACTGCGTTTTGAGGGGACAGACGGTATAGCCGTCAAACTTCTCTTTGGGTTCCTTGCCTTCCATCTGCGCCAGGAGGTTGGCGACCATGATCGGCCCGTGGTGGCGCGCACTCCCGCCCGTTTTGCCCAGCGGGATGCCGCAGACGTCCCCGATACCGAAGACATTGGGGTAGCGCAGGTGCTGGAGGGTGTAGCGGTCGACTTCGAGCCATCCCTTGGCGGAGCCTTTCTGCCACCCCAGCGGCGAGGAGGCGACGGCGTCCGGCGCGCTCATCGGCGGGACGATGTGGATAAAGTCATAGGGCATTTCCACGCGGTCGACCTTGGTGATCATATCGTACTCTTCGAGGTCCTCGTCGTACTCGCCCTGGACCTCGTATTTGTGTTCGAAGGTCGCGACTTTGCCGGCGGCATCGATGGCGACGAGGTTGTGGCCGAATTTGTTCGTGATATTGCCGTAGCGCGGCTGTACCTCTTCGACCAGGGTCTTGTCCACTTCCGGCACCCCGAAGAGGCTGCCGCCGTTTGTCGCAAAGGTGAACTCCGCGCTGAGACCGTCGCGCTTGAGGAAGTCGTCACTGAGGTAGAGGATCTTCTGCGGGGCGCCGCCGCACTTGATCGGGGTGGCCGGCTGGGTGCAGATGACCTTCGGATTGCCCGTTTTGGCCGCGGCTTTGAGGGCGTTGAACCACTCCCAGGTGATCGAACCGCCGTCGGCCGTTCCCTTTTCCGGGTCGTTCAGATAGACGCTGGAGATGCCGTTTTGGCCGATCATCTCCGCGCTCAGACCCTCGATCCATTCATAATGGTACTGCAGGCCCGTCGCGACGACGAGATAGTCGTAGAAGACCTCCTCGCCGGCACGGGTGATAACCCTGTTATTGTCCGGGTCGAAGGTTTTGACCTCGTCCTTGATCCAGTTGACGTCGTCGGGGATGAACTCCCGGTTCTCTTTGACGATGTCGTCATAAGTGTATTCGCCCGCGGCCATGAAGACCTGCCCCGGCTGGTAGAGGTGTTTTTCGTTCGGGGCGATCAGGGTGATGTCGGGATTGGAGAGGGCGCGGTGCAGACGCGCCATCGCCATGATACCGCCCGCACCCCCGCCGACGATGACGATTTTGCCCTTCGCACCGGAGGCGCGGGCTTCGTTGACGCTGCCGCTTCCGGCGGAAGCGAGCACCCCGGCGGCAATAGGGGAGATCCCCATCAGTTTGAGCGCTTCGCGGCGCGACAGGTTGACCGAAGGCGTTTTCGGCTCCGGGTTGTTAAACCGTTTTTTCATATTCATTTATTCCACTCCTTATGGTCCTGCCGCCAAAACGGCAGGGGTGTCGTATAGACGGGATGATCAGTATCGGTAGCTGACGGCAAAACGCAGGTCGGTCGCCGTGATATCTGTTTCAACCGGCGCCAACCATCCGGCGCAGTTGATATTGGGCGTATAGTCATGCTGGACATAGGTGTAGCGGATCTGCGACGGCAGGTATTTGACGCCGAAGAGGTCGAAGTTCCAGTACGCTTCATAGGCACTGCCGCGCACGGCGATTTTCGAGCCTATTGCCGTATCTTCCGCCCAGGTCATCGGCGTCCAGTACTTTGAACCCCGGTTGTATTCAAATCCGAGTCTGCCGCGCTCGGTGAGCATGTCCGGGATGATGACCCCGGCCCAGACGGAGCTGCCGCTGCGCACGCCGCCGTCGGAAGAGCCTATGAGCGTGTAACCGTTCTTGGCGTCGTAGTGCGTATACGCACCGGAAACGAAGAGGGTCGTCTCATCCAGGAAGTCGCTGATCTCTTCGCCGATGCCGGTGACCTTCAGACCGACGGAGAAGAGGTCGGCCGTCCCGGATGCCGCTTTGGGAATGTTCCCGTCGAGCTTTCGGCCTTTGGTATTGAAGATGTGCGCCCACTGGTACATCACCTGGTACTGCCCGTCATCATAGGCATTCCCCGGTATGACGAGGAAGTCGACGCTGGTGTCTTCGAGCGTCGTATTGACGTCACCGCCGCTCAAGGCATAGGGCGTGCGCGCGCCCGATACGTCGCCGTAGATGTCCTGCATCTCGCCGCTGTGCGCGCGGCCGAAGACGAATTTGGTATAGGCCCCGTCGATGAAGCGGCCCCAGTCGAGACGGACCATGGCCCCGTTGACTTCCATATTGGTGATGTGCGCGAGCGGGGAGCCGGGATCGGTTTCGTTCTCCCGGTAGTTGGCGAGGAAGCCGTTGGTGGAGGGGCGCCGGCCGACCGAGACGCTGATCGGCTGTCCGCCGAGCTCGTCGGAGTAGACAAAATAGGCTTCCTTGACGCGCATGACGGTATCGGAGGCTTTCGAACTGGCCGCCCAGTCTTTCAGTGCCGGGTCGGTCACGTAAAGATGGCTGCCCCAGGTAGCATAGACGGCGAGTTTGCCCTGGAAGGTCAATCCCTTCATCGGCGCCGCGCCCATGGTGAGGTAGAGGCGGCTGGAGAGCAAGGAGGGGTTGGTGGCATAGGTGTCGCTCTCATTGTTGCGGTAGTCGATGACGTCGACGGCATTTCTGAAGTCGATGCCGAACTTGATGTTGTCGTTGGCGCTCTGCGCATTGACCTGGCTCAGTTTCTTGTTGGTGCGCTTTTGCTGCTTCTCGAGTTTTTCCACTTTTTGCATCAGGGCGTCGATCTCTGCCTGCATCGATGCATCATCGGCAAGAAGCGCGCTGGAGAACAGCGTCAGTGCCGCAGTCGAAAGGAGGGTTTTTCGCATGGTTTTCCTTTTGGTGTTAAACGGGTTATCGGCGAGGGGTCCGGAGGATAACGCCCTCCGGGGAAAGGGGCGGGCGATCAGCAAGAGGGGATGTTGCCGCTGTCGCTTGCAAAGTCGTGCACGAAATCGTAGAGGTGCTCTTTGAATTTGCTTTCGAACTTGTCGCTTTCAAAAAAGTTTTTGCCTTCGGGACAGGCTTCGGTCATCATTTCGGCAAGATTGCCGTTCTCTTTGGCCTCTTCCCACTCCATCTGCGTATGCTTTGCCGCGAAGACGGCACCGGTCATACCGCAGGTCTCTTTGAGCTTTTTCTGATAGAGGCGTTGGCCTTTTCCTGCATCGGCGTGCAGTGCAGAAGTAAGGAGGCCAAGGCCCAGCAGTGCGGAGGTTGTGAGTTTTCCGAAAGTTGTCATTCTATTCCTTTGACGATGAAAATGGTGAAAATGAATAGTACTATCGTCAAAATTAAAATAAGATAAAATTAGAATAATTATAATTAATGATTATTTTATTCATTTCTTCGTCATTTTCCTTAAAGATTAAATGTAAATTTATGAAACATGTTAGAGAATAAGTTAAGCAGAACTTATCAAAGTGATAATTTTGTGACTCCTGGGTCGTAGAATTGTCATGAATGTATTTTTTTGCACTAAAATCTTCGTTAGTTTTTACGATGAGATGAGAAGGAGTAAGCATGGCAAGATTAGTCGTACTCGGCGGCGGTGTTGCCGGCCATACGGCGGCAACATTCGCCGCAAAGTGGTTGGGTAAAGAGCATGAAGTCGTCGTTGTGACACCGAATTCCAAATGGAACTGGATTCCGTCGAACATCTGGGTTGGCGTAGGAGAGATGACAAAAGATGATGTCACTTTCGATCTGGCACCGGTATATGCGAAAGCAGGTATCACCTATAAACAAGCGAAAGCGGTCTCAATCAATCCCGAGGGGGATGCGAATTCGGACAAGCCTTTTGTGACGATTGAGTATACCGGCCAGGATAAAGCCGGCGAGAATGAAGATGTCACTTTTGACTATCTGGTAAACGCCACGGGGCCGAAACTGAACTTCGGTGCGACCCCGGGCCTGGGTGAGGGCAGCGAGATCGGTGAGAACACCGTTTCCGTTTGTACCGCTGATCACGCCGTGCATGCGAGCGAAGAGCTGAACAAGATCTTTGAAAAAGCGAAAGCGGGCGAAAAGCAGAAGATCCTCGTCGGGACAGGGCATGGTATGTGTACCTGCCAGGGCGCGGCGTTTGAGTATATCTTTAACATCGAACACGAAGCGCGCAAGGCGGGGATCCGCGATAACGTAGAGATCAAGTGGATCTCCAACGAATCGTTCCTCGGTGACTTCGGTATGGGTGGTCTGCATATGAAAGTCGGCGGTTACGTCGTCAGCTCCCGTATCTTTACCGAATCCCTCTTTGCCGAACGCGGCGTCGATTATGTGATCGGTGCGCACGTCAACAACGTTGAAAAAGGCAAAGTCGGTTACGAACTGCTTGACGGTTCCACCGGCGAAGAGAATTTTGACTTCGCGATGCTGATCCCGCCGTTTGCGGGTGTCGGTCTCAAAGCCTATAACAAAGCGGGCGAAGAGATCACCGATACGGTCTTCGCGCCGAACGGCTTCATGAAGGTTGACGCGGATTACACGCCGAAACCGTATGAAGAGTGGAAAGCGAGCGACTGGCCGCGTACCTACCAGAACCCGACGTACAAGAACATGTTCGCCGCCGGTATCGCGTTCGCACCGCCGCATATCATCTCCAAACCGATGAAATCGCCCAACGGCACGGTGATCAACCCGACACCGCCGCGGACGGGTATGCCTTCGGGTATTATGGGCAAGGCCGTTGCGCACTCCGTCGTCGACCTGATGACGCGGGGTGAGAACGCGCACCTGCACGAAGCCTCCATGGCTGAGATGGGCGCAGCCTGTGTCGCCTCCGCCGGTAAAGGGTGGCTCAACGGCCAGGCGGCGGCAATGACCGTTTACCCGGTCGTACCGGACTTCGACAAGTACCCGGGTACGGGCCGCGATACGGACTACACCTTCGGTGAGATCGGTCTGGCAGGACACTGGATCAAGCATATCCTGCACTACCTCTTTATCTACAAAGCGAAGCTCAAGCCGGGCTGGACGCTGATTCCGGAATAAGAAAGGAGGAACATAGATATGAGACAAGAAGAAGTGAATTTCGCGCTGAACGACAAGTTTAACACCTCAATGATCCCGGGCCGTTTCGCCCGGATGATGCGTACGTGCAAAATCTGGCAGTTCATCCGCTTTGTGATCATCAACATCAAGATGATCATCGTCGTCCGTAAAAGCCACGGATAACACCTGCGGCCCTCGGGCCGTCACGTCAGTAACTCAACCACTTTAAAGAATCCATCAATGATCCAACCTCTGCTCAAATACCCTGACCCGCGCATACGTCTTATTTCCGGTAATGTCCGTTTTTTCAACGAGACCCTCAAAGACATTATCGCAGATATGACCGACACGATGGAGGCCAACGGCCTCGATGCCCTCTCCGCCATCCAGATCGGCATCCAGTACAACGTCATTGTCCTCAAAGAGGAGGACGCATACACCCCCTACATCAACGCCCGCTTTCTCAAAGAGAAGGGGAAAGCGGCCGCGGTGGAGCGTTCGACCTATTACGACTTTACGGCGGAAGTGGAGCGCTACACCTCCCTCACAGTCATCTACGAGGATGAGACGGGAGCGATGCATTCGCGCGACGTGGAGGGGGAACTGGCACGGACCTTCCAGCACCAGCTCGATTACGCCTTCGGCAGCACCTTCGTCGACCGCGTCCCCAAGGCGGTCCGGCAGCAGATTGACGCCTATCTGGATCAGGGACTTGTCAAAGAGAGCCGGATGCCAGGGGAAAAGAGCGGCAGCTGCCCGACGGTCTTTGTGCGCGACTACATCAAGAAAGCCTACCGGCTCGTGATGCTCGGCGTCCTGCTCAGCTTCATTGCGCCGTTTACCGTCGAAGCGGCGACGGTGCAGACCATTGCCGTGGCGGACATGGCCGCCCTCGGGCTGATCTTCGTATTGATCATTGCCTACTTTTTCTACGCCGAGTACGAGGCGAAAAAGTACAAGCAGTGCACCAGCTGCCAGACCGGAAATATCATCGGTACCGCGGGGATCGCGTTGGGGCAGCTCGCCCTGCTCGCCGTCGGCGTTTTCGCCTGGGTGCTCCCTTAGGCTTGACCGTTTCCCTCAATATGCTAAAATCAATTTTTTTCATTTAAACATCGCAGGAGGAGCGCATGCCGTCCGTTCCGCAGCTTCGACGGGTCATTGACCGTTTCAAGGAGGCCAAGGCGACGATTCTGCAGCGCTGGGTCTCCTATGAGACGGCCGAATCGGTGCTGAAGCGCCACGGGATCGAAACCGATTTTTTTATCCGCCAGTACGCCTCGGGGGTCTACGACTATTTCGAAATGGTCATCCGGGGCGAGATGCAGATCGGCGACTGCCCGGTCATGGCGGAACTGCTCGAATACCTCAAAGACAACGAGGTGACCTCTGACGAACTCTTTATGCTCTGCAGCCATTTCCGCCGCGCGATGGTGGACATCTCCTACGAGCTCGGAGTGAACTCCCAGGAGGTCTACGACGAGATCAGCTATGTTTTCGACCTCAACTTCTCCGGGGTGCTCAAGCGCTATACCGAGACGATCTACCAGAAAGAGCGGGAGATCGAGCGCAACGTCAAACTGCTCGAAGAGTACCGGCGCGCCATCGATGAGAGCGCCATCGTCGCCAAGACCGATGCGCAGGGGACGATCACCTATGCCAATGCGAAACTGACCCGTATCTGCGGCTACAGCCAGGAGGAGCTGGTCGGCAGCCCCCACACGATGCTCTACCACCCCGACATGCCGGGGAACTTTTTCAACCGCCTCGCGGCGGCCATCGGCGAGGAGGGGGTGTTCAAAGGGACGATCAAAGGAAGAGCGAAGGATGAAAGCACCTTCTATATCGATACGACGGTCGTTCCCATCACCGATACCCACAATGCGGTGACGGAGTACATGGCGATCAGCTACGAGGTAACCGACCTCGTCGTTGCCAAGGAGGAGGCGATCGCGGCGGGAGAGGCGAAGGAGTATTTTCTCTCCAACATGTCCCACGAGATCCGAACGCCGCTCAACGCCATCCTGGGCTTTGTCGCCCTGCTCAAGGACGAGGCGCAGACGGTCAAGGACCGCCGCTACCTCGACATCATCTACAGCAGCGGCGAGAACCTGCTGAGCATCATCAACGACATCCTCGACTTCTCCAAACTACGCAGCGGCGAATTCACCGTCGAGCCGGCCCCTTTCAACCTGCACAGCACCATCAGCCACACCCTGGAGCTCTTCGTGCCCAGCGTCAACCAGCAGCATCTGACGCTGACAAGCTTCATCGATCCGCGCATTCCTTACGAGCTGATCGCCGACCCGCTGCGGATCCAGCAGGTGATCTCGAACCTGCTCAGCAACGCCATCAAGTTCACCCCGCCGGGGGGAGAAATCACCGTGGAGGCTTTCTACACCGAGGGGCGCATCAGCATCAGCGTCATTGACACGGGCATTGGCATCGCGGCCAAAGACCAGCACTACATTTTCGACCCCTTTTCCCAGGCCAGGAACGAGGATCTTCCCGGGGTGGGAGGCACGGGTCTTGGCCTCTCCATCAGCGCCCAGCTTGTGCGGCATATGGGCGGGGAGATCACGCTGCATTCGCACCCCGGGATCGGGAGCACGTTCACCTTTACCCTCCCCGTCATCGTGGGGGATGAGACCCGGCCGCTTCTGACGGACCTTGAGTGTATCCGCAAGCACCGGCTCGCTCTCTACTGCCCCGAACAGAAGTTTGATACGATGGCGGCCTCCCTGATGCGCTATCTGCAGAGCTTCGGCGTGAAAATCAAATCGGTCGAAGCGCTGGACGGCAGTTACGATCTGCTCTTTTTCTCGGAGCACTGTGTCGGAGAGGCGCAGCGCAAGGCGCTCTTGGCGGAGGGGTCGCCCAAGGTGGCGCTGATGGATGCGCCCTACGACACCTATGAGAACATCAGCGGCGTGACGCCGCTCGTCATGCCCCTGTACTGCTCAAAACTCCAGGAGGTGATCGAGACGGCGCTGATGGGGGATACGGAGCCGGAGCCGAGGGCGGATACTGCCGGGGTGCGTTTCAACGCCCACCTGCTCGTCGCGGAGGACAACGAAGCGAACCAGGAGCTGATCGGCACGCTGCTGGGCAACCTCGGTGTCAGCTACGAGATCGTCGGCAACGGTGCGGAAGCGCTCAAACGGATGCGGACGGAACATTACGACCTTGTACTGATGGATGAACAGATGCCGGTCATGAACGGACGGGATGCCGTCCAGGCGATGCGGCACATCGAAAACCGCGAGGGGCGGCAGCACTTGCCTATCATCGCCCTGACGGCAAACGTGCTCGGGGGGATCGAACAGCGGCGCATCTACGACGACTTCCTCGGCAAGCCGATCCGGATGGCAACGCTGATCAGTTCGCTCGAACGTTTCATCCCCCGCGCGGAAGATGCCGCCGCCGAGGAGACGGCCCCGGAGACGGTGCTCCCAGAGCACAAGGAGCTGCGCGAGATCCTGCAGGTCACCGAAGCGCAGCTGCAGATGCTGCTGGGCGTCTACCGCGAAAAGATGCAGAGCAGTTTTGAGGAGCTCGAGGCGGCCATTGACGCGGAAGATCTCAAACAGGTGACGCTGCTTGCCCATTCGATCAAGGGTTCCAGCAGCAATTTCCGTTTCGACAGCATGACCAAGCTGGCCGAAAAAATGGAATGGGAGGCGCGCGCGGGCAACGCGGCATTGGATTATACGGGGATGCTCGGTTCGATGCGCGGCTGCTTCAATGCCTTCATCGGGGAGGGAAGCTGATTCGTTTCGAAACATTTTCATTATTTGGTGAATTCTGTTTTATGTGACACTTCTATGATAACTTTGTAATAAAGTCCTTTTTCACTATAATTATTTTTAATGCACTTTTTGAGGGGCATTATCGAGATTGTTTAAGGGTTGGGATGGAAAGTTACAAAGTCATGATCGTCGAGGACGATCCCGTTACAGCGATGAACCTGCAGATCGCTTTGGAAAACCAGGGATATGAAGTCGCTGCCACGGTAGATTCTTCGATCCAGGCACCCAATAAGATCAAGGTGTATGAGCCCGATATCGTCCTGGTCGATATCAGCCTGCAGGAAGATGCCGACGGTATCGAACTGGCGAAGTATATCCGCGAGAGGCATTGCCTCCCTTTCATCTACCTTACCGCCCACTCCGATGCCGACATCATCGACGAGGCGAAACAGACCGAACCGTACGGCTATATCGTCAAACCTTTCGACCCGGAGTCGCTGCATGCGACGATCCAGATGGCGATGTACAAGTTTCATGTCGAAAAGGAGCGCGAAGAGAACTTCGAGGGGTTGAAGAACGACAAACTCAACCTCGAGAAACTGCTTTACAACAAGAAGCTCTCCGACAAGCCTATTGTCCCCTTCGGAGAGGACTACTATCTCGACATCAGCGTCTGCGAGACCTTTTATCAGGGTAAGAAGATCAAGCTGACCAAGAAAGAGAACGCCTTCATGCGGCTGCTGGTGGCCCAGTTGGGCTTGGTGGTCAGTTTCGACCAGGCGATCAATTACGTCTGGGAGGAGAAGGGAGCGACGGAGAACAGTGTGCGTACCCTGGTCTGGCGTCTGCGCAACAAGCTGCCCACGGATATTATCCAGAACGCTTCGGGTATCGGGTACTACATCGAGGATTGAGGTGTAGAGGAGGGGGCGGCGGTTCTTAGAAGAACCACTGCGTCGTCAGCTTGAAGCGCGTATCGGTATAGTCGCCGAGATCTTTTCCGTAGGTATCCTCCTGGAACACGAGACCGACTTTGGTCGAGTTGCCTCTGAGGTACCAGTTGACCCCTGCCATTTTCGATTCGAGTTTCCAGTCCCCTTTCCCGTCGTATTTGTCCCAGTTTTCGTAACGGACAAAAGGTGCGAGGTAATTCAGCGCTTCGATGACGTACTCCCCGGTCACGTACCAGCCGCTGGATTTGCCGGTCTCGGCTTCGCCCCAGTTCTTGACGACACCGTCGAACCGGAACCACTCCGCCTGCACAAAGGCGCCTTTGTAGTGTGCCGACATCTCGAGGTTGATCAGCTCGTGGTCGATGGTCTGTGACACGTTGCTGTCGGCATATTCGATGCCGGGGCTGTTCCAGTAGGCGGCACCGATCTCGAAGTGCTTGCCTTTGCCGAAGTAGGTCTCCGTACGCTTGGTCTCTTCCCAGCCGTCAAAGGGCGAGAGGACGATTTTCCCGCCGTAGAAGAAGCTCTTCTGGTTGAAATCATCCCCGTCGAAGCTGCTGCCGCCCGCGTCTTTGAACTTGCCGGAGTAGACGCCGTCACCGAAAGCGACTTCGTAATAGATTTTCTTCTTCCAGTCCCCGTACATCTTCGCATTGGTTCCCCGGCGGTTGTGGGTGATGTACTGGGCCGCTTCGTCGGCGACGTGCGGGCGGTCGTAGTGCAGCACGTAGGCGGATTTGACGGTTTCGGTACGCGACACGTCGATCTTTCCGCGGTAGAGGCGGAAGTTCACGAGGGATGTATTGAAGGGTTTGCTGATCTTGAGGTAGGCATCACCGACGTTGAACTTCTGCTCGCCGTCATCTTGATAGTTGGCCTTGTCGTTGCGGATATCCATCGTGAACGAGACGTGCTTGCCGAAGCCCGCGGCGGCTTCGAAACGCGTACGGCGGAGGTAGGCGTCCCAGTTGTCGGTGTCGCTCTTCGCCGCGTCTTCGTAATCGCGCTGGTAGTTTTCAAACGTCCCCTGGATGCGAACCCCGAGTTTGAGCCACATGTCCGGATTGTCCGACGCCGTGAACTTCATGTTCGGCGCCGTCTCTTTGCCCAGCAGGAACTCCGGCGAATCGCCGTTTTCAACGGTCGGGCCCTGCAGCGTTGCCGTTTTTTCGTTGGCTTTCGCGCTTTCGGCAGGGATGAACTCTCCCATTTTGACGCGGTTTTCGCCCTCTTGGGTAAAGACCTGACCGGTGGTCGGGTCGGTGTAGAGTGTCGTGCTTGTCGCATGGGCAGCTGTGCTCAAAGCGACAACAGCCAAGGATGAAATCAATGTGCTTTTCATGATTGGGTTACTCCTCAAAATAGGTGGCGGCATTGTAGAGGCTAAAGATTACAAAAGGGTTACATTACTGTAATGAAAATGTTCTCAATACTGCGTCATCTGCTTCATGCAATGAAACGCGGAGATCGAGCTGCAGAAAAATGGGGGAGATAGCTGGAGCGTTAACCGTCCGCAGAGCCCAAAAGAGCTCCGGGAACTGTTCTGCCTCCTGGGGTAGTGTTGTCTGGCGGGATTTACCAGCTGACTTCTGCGGTCAGCATAACCGCGGTGAAGTCCTGGGTATAGCTGCCGGCATAGTTCTTCTTGTCGTTGGCGACATAGGTCTCGCCGGTCAGGAGCCATTTGAGGTTCTTGTTCTGTCTCCATGCCGCACCGTAGATGTAGTTCTCGGTGTTCAGATCCGGATTGTTGTCCATCTTTGCCGTCCAGTTGTCGTAACGGGCCAGCACTTCGAACTCGTAGGCGTCGCCGAAGCGGTATGTTCCGTTCACAGAGAAGCCCGAACCGCTCTTCTTATAGGTCGTGTCATTGTTGTTCTCCGCGATAACATATTGTGCAGAGAGCAGGAACGAAGGCATATTGTAGACGGTGTGGAAGCCGTAGAATGTATAGGTCTGCGCCGTTCCGTTCATTTCGTTGCCGTCGTTGAGCATATTGTACTGGCCGAAGAAAGAGAGATCCAGGTAGGTGTTCTTGGTCGCCTTGCGTTTCACATCGCCGTCTCCGAGCGCGGCAGCCGTGAGGCGCCATTCGATGGAGTTCCCCGTACCGATCTTGTCGTTGTTGCCCTGCGTCCCGTGGTAGCCTTCACCGTTGAACAGACCGATCTCGGAGGTGAAATAGGGGAGTTTGGTCTTGAAGTTGATCCCGGCATCCGCAGAGTTGGTCAGGTCGGCAGCCTGCGCCGATTCCACCATCGTTTTGGAGATTGAACGGTACCACCAGCCGTTGTGCTCTTCGTAGTCGATCCAGGGGCGGTGCGCCATACCGAATTCGACACCCGTATAAGGCAGGATGTTGTTGAGGTAGATGTAGGCGTACTTGACGTACATGTTCGCATAACCGCCGGTCGAGCTGTTGGTCGCGTCATAGGTCGTGTCAAGGGTGACGCGGAGGTAGCTTTTCGGATCGTCGAAGAAGAAGGCTTTGACCTGTATGTAGTTCCGTCTGAATTCGAAGTTCCCCGTTTGCAGCTCTTCGAGGTTGTCCTCGGGAAGGGCTTTTTTGTCTTCATAGGTGTAGCCGAGATAGTGCAGGCCGCTGAACTCGAGCTTGGATGATTTGGCAAAAACCGGTGTTTCCGATTCCAGTGCCGTTCTGTCCTCGGCCGGTTCGGTAAAGACCTGGCCCTTGCCGTCGACATAGAATTGGGTTGCGTTCGCAGCCGTGGCGCCCAGCAGGAGTGCGGTAATCGTCGTGAAAACGATCTGTTTCATTTTTCGGTTCCTCATAATAAGTTGCGGGAATTGTAAAGCAGGTAGATTACATAAAGATTACAAAGCTGTGTCTTTATGTAACCAAAGTGCGACTGTCATGTAACCGGATGCGGTTGTGCTGAGATGAACCGTATCGGGTTCAGTATAGCACAGGGTGCTTTCAGGCAGAAACGGTTGAAATAGTG
Source organism: Thiomicrolovo immobilis (assembly GCF_039645955.1). GTDB lineage: Bacteria > Campylobacterota > Campylobacteria > Campylobacterales > Sulfurimonadaceae > Thiomicrolovo > Thiomicrolovo diazotrophicus. The sequence continues at coordinate 1,955,049 of NZ_CP147916.1, read as the reverse complement.
TTTTTAGAGGAGTGAAGCGGCTCGCAGGGAGCGCTTTGAAGGAGAATCGGCGGCACGAAGCCGCCGCAAAAAAGAAGGGGAACCCCCGGGTTATTTGATGTTGGTCGTCCAGTACTCGCGGATCATCTGCTTTGTGCTTTCGGGCAGCGGGATGTATCCGAGCTTTTTCGCACTGTCGTCACCCTTTTTGAAGGCGTAGTCGAAGAAAGCGGTTACCTTCTTGTCCATAGCCGGTTTCTCTTTCGGCAGGAGAATGAAAGTCGCCGCGACGATCGGATAGGAAGTGTCGCCGGGCTGCAGGGCGAGCAGCGCGTAGAAGTTGTCCTCTTTCGTCCAGCTGGCGTACTTGGCAGCGGCTTTGAAATTCTCTTCACGCGCCGCGACCCATTTGCCGTTTGCCGTCTGCAGCGTTGCCGCGGCGAGATGGTTCTTCTCTTTGTAGGCGCTTTCGATGTAGCCGATCGTGTACGGGGTCTGTTTGAGGAGGTTGGAGACACCTTCGTTTCCTTTGCCGCCCATACCGACAGCCCAGTCAATCGCCTTGCCGGCACCGTAGTTGTTCGCCCAGTTTTCAGAGCTCTTTGTCAGGTAGTAGGTGAAGTTGTACGTTGTGCCGGAACCGTCGGAACGGTGGACGACGATGATCTTCTGGTTCGGGAGTTCCAGCCCTTTGTTCTCTGCCGCGATGGCAGGATCGTTCCACATTGTGATCTTGCCGGCGAAAATGTCGGCGACGATGCCGTTGGAGAGCTTGAGCTGTTCGTCGGCGATCCCCGGAAGGTTGTAGGCAACGACGATGGCGCCGATGACGGCCGGGAACTGAAGCAGTTTCGCTTTGTTCAGCTCCTTGGTCTTGAGGGGTTTGTCGGAAGCACCGAAGTCGACGATACGGTTCGTGATCTGCTTGATCCCGCCGCCGGAACCGATGGACTGGTAGTTGACGCGGCTGTGAGTCTCTTTGCCATAGTTGAAAGCCCAGTCATAATAGAGGGGGGCAGGGAATGAGGCACCGGCACCGCTGATCTTGTCGGCGGCAGCGGCAGAGGTCAGTGCAAGCGATGCAAGCGTGAGGGCAGTTGCAATGCGTTTGAGCATAAACGATCCTTCGTGTTGTGATGGCGGCATTGTAAAATCGTATGGTTACAGAATGATTACGCTTTGCGGCGGAGAGGGCGGATTTTTTGTAACCTTTATGTTACCAAGCCTCCGTATAATCGCGCCCGACATTTATAAATATATCGCATAGCACGGCCCGAAACGGTGATACCGCCGCAGGCCTGAATTGTGATAAACTATCTGAAAGAAAGTAAGGATAAGCATGCTTCCACGCTACGAAACGAAGTTGCGCGAGATTCAGGGGATGATTGCCGAGATCATTCAAAAAGAGGTCACGGCGAACCGTATGGCCCTTGAGGCGTACAGCGCCAAGAGTGCAGAAGGCTTCGAAGCGGCAACAGACACATTGAAGATGATCGAAAACGACGGCAACACCGTCGACAACGAGATCGTCAAGACCTTCGCACTGTTCGGTCCGGAGGCCCAGGAACTGCGGGGGCTGGTCGCCTACCTCAAGATGACGAACGAACTGGTACGCATCGCCGAAGGGACAAAAAAGTATGCCCGCCGCATCCGTGAGCTTCTGCAGAGCGACTGCGATCTCGAACCGTTTGACAACGCCATCGTGCAGCTGCACAAGAGCGTCGTCAACGCCCTGGCCTGCATTCACACCTGTGTTTCCGATATCGCGAACTGCGATGTCGAAGAGACGTACCGCAAGGTCATGGTCGAAGAGAGCAAGAACGATGATCTCTTTGCGATCCTGGAAAAAGATATCATGTCAATGATTATTTCCGAACACGAGCTTTCCGCCGAATATGTGCGTATGCTCGGAACACTGCGCAAGTTGGAACGGGTATGTGATCGTGCCGTGAACGTCGCCAACCTGCTGATGTTCGAACAAAAAGGCGGAAAACTTCAGAGCTATTGACAAGGGAGTGGGAAACGCAATGCATACGACGATAGTCATCGTTGAAGATGAAGAGGATCTGCTCGAACTCATCGAGTACAACCTGGAAAAAGAGGGCTTCGAGACGATCGGTTTCTTGAACACGAAGAACGTCCGCCGCGTGCTCGACGAGGAGTCCGTCGATCTGATGATCATGGACCGGAACCTTCCCGGGGCGGAGGGGAGCGAGTTTATCGCTTCACTGCGCAAGGAGGGGGTCCAGACCCCCGTCATCTATCTCAGCGCCAAGAACAAAGAGAGCGAGATCGAAGAGGGATTCCTGCGCGGCGGGGATGACTATATGACGAAGCCTTTTAATATGAAAGAGCTTCTGCTGCGCATCAACGCGATACTCCGCCGGACCAAGGGCAGCCCTTCCGAAGGTGTCGTCGCCTATCGGGACATCCTGCTCAACCTCGCTTCGCGTGAGGTGACCATAGAGGGGACGCCCATCGCGCTGACCAAGCTCGAATTCGATCTGCTGCATACGCTTATCTCAAACCAGAACGTCGTGCTCGACCGGGATTACCTGCTGGAGCACGTCTGGGGGGGCGATGAGGTGTACCAGGACCGCACCGTCAATGTCGCCATCAACCGCCTCAAAGAGAAGATCGACCCTGACAAAAGCAAAGAGTACATCAAAACGGTACGCGGAGTAGGGTACACACTTTGCTGAAGATCCACCACTCCTTTATCCTCCAATTTCTCGGCATCTTCACGCTGATGGGGCTTATCGCCTCCTTTGTGGGCTACTTTACCCTCAAAGAGTCCGTTATCAGCGACTACGAGGTACGTCTCAAGCAGGAGATCGGACTGATAGAGTCGACCCTGCAGTATGTCACGAACATGGACCGCTATATTGCGGAGACGGCGCCGCAGATCGGGAAGCGTATCACCGTCATTGCCGTCGACGGCACCGTGGCGGCGGAGAGCGATGCGAACCGTGAAGAGATGGAAAACCACGCCAACCGCGAAGAGGTGATGGCGGCGGCCAAGGGCGAGTACGGCCAGGCCGTCCGTTTCTCCCATACGATCGGCATCGATTTTCTCTATGTGGCAAAGCGTATCGTCTGGCAGGGCAGCACCTATACGCTCCGTCTTGCGGTCAGCCTTCAGAAGGTACTCGACGACTTCTACACGCTGCTCTTCCGGCTCGCAACCGTGCTGGGGCTGCTGCTGCTCGTCGTGGTCTACCTCGCCATACGGATGAGCCGCAAGATCCGTTACGACATCGCCCAGCTCTCGGCCTATCTCGAAGAGATCAGCGACAAGAACTACAAGGCGGTGGTGAAACCCCGCTACTTCACCGAGTTCCTGCAGATCTCGCTGCTGCTGAAGAACCTTGTCAAAAAACTGGCCAAGCGCGAGCGTCAGAAGCGCAAGTACACGGCGCGCCTGCGCCTGATCAACAAGCAGCGCAACGATATCCTCTCCGCCATCAGCCATGAATTCAAAAACCCGATCGCCTCGATCGTCGGGTATGCGGAGACCCTCTATGACGACCCGGAAATAGACGGCAGGATCCGCCAGCGCTTCTTGCAGAAGATCACGGCAAACGCCCAGAAGATCTCGACGATGCTTGACCGCCTGTCGCTCTCCGTCAAACTCGAGAACAACGACCTGGCCCCTTCATACAGCCGGTTTGACCTCTGTGATCTGGCAACGGAGTGTGCGAACAACATTACGAAAAAGTACACGGACCGTACGCTGGAGGTTTCCTGTGAATCCATCTTCGTCGAAGCGGACCGCACGATGATCGACCTGGTCGTCACCAATCTGCTTGACAATGCCATGAAGTACTCCGAATCGGCCGTGCTCCTTGAGATCAATGAGGGGACACTCTGGGTACACGACCGCGGGATCGGGATCGCCGCCAAGGAGATCGAGCGCATCAGCAGCAAGTTCTACCGCGTCGAAAAGAATACCTGGGACAATTCGATGGGGTTGGGGCTCTCCATCGTCAGCTATATCCTGGCACTGCACGGCACGAAACTTCAGATCAGCAGCGTGGAGGGAGAGGGCTCCTCGTTTGGTTTCGGCATCACTCCCCTGCTGCAGAAGCCGACGGACAGCGCACTTCCGGCGGGGGGACCCCTGGAGGAGTGACGGCCTTTTCCCCGGTCTTTTTACCCCCGTCGTAATTATTCTGTAACATTTGTGACTTACCATTGCGCCCACTATATTAAGGGCCTACAAACCCTATGAAGAGAGAAGAAAGTTTGACACTTCTGATTGACAAACTGTTTGCAAACGCGACCCGCATTATTGCCGTGGCCATACTGCTGCTCGTCGCCTGGATCTTTACCGTGCTTTTCCAGCACTCCACCGAAGCGTTCGCTGCTTTTGGCTTCGATTTCGTCCTGGGGGACAAGTGGGCACCGAACCTGGAGAAATTCGGCGGGTTCGCCGCGATCGCCGGTTCGGTGATCTCGACCTTCCTGGCGATGCTTTTTGCCGTGCCGGTCGCCATCGGGGTGGCGATCTTCCTGAGCGAGATTGCTCCGGCCAAACTGAAATCCCCCGTCGGCGTCTCCATCGAGCTGCTGGCGGCGATCCCCTCGGTCATCTACGGGATGTGGGGGCTTTTCTATTTCGTGCCGATTATCCGTGATATTTTCGGAGGTCTGGGCATTGGGATGCTCACCGCGGGGATCATTCTCGCGATCATGATCCTGCCGTTCATGGCGGCGGTGACCCGCGACGCGATGAATACCACGCCCGACATCCTCAAAGAGTCGGCTTACGCCCTCGGCGCGACGAAGTGGGACGTCATCAAGGATGTCGTCATCCCCTATGCGAAAGCGGGGATCATCGGCTCGCTGATCCTGGCCCTCGGGCGCGCTGTCGGCGAGACGATGGCCGTCACCTTCGTCATGGGGAACGTGCACAAGATCTCCCTCGACATCACCGCGCCGGCGACGTCGATTCCCGTCACCCTGGCCAACGAATTCACCGAGGCGGATACGGACCTCTACTTCTCAAGCCTCTTCGGATTGGCGCTGATCCTGATGGTGATGAGCTTCGTCATCATTGCGATGGCCAAGTTCTACTTTTTGCGCCGTACAAGGAAGGTAAAATGACCGCGATTCAAAAACGGCTGCTTATCAATAAAATCGTGCTGGGGCTTTCAAGCCTTTCGGCCCTCGTGGGCATTGGATTTCTCTTCTGGATCCTCTACGTCCTCGTCGCCAACGGCATCGAAGCGATCAACTGGAACATCTTCATCTTCGAAGGGGCACCTCCGGGCTACGAGGAGAGCGGGCTGCGGCAGGCGCTGATCGGCCAGCTCATCCTTGTCGGCGTCGCGACCTTCGTCGGGGTACCTCTGGGGATCCTGGCCGGGACCTACCTCAGCGAGTACGGCCAGAAGTCGAAGCTCGCCGAGATCATCCGCGATATCTCCGACATTATGATGAGTGCGCCGAGCATCGTTATCGGCTCCTTTGTCTACGCCATTGTCGTCCTGCCGATGGGGCACTTCAGCGGATGGGCCGGCGTTATCGCGCTGGCGATCATTATGATCCCGATCATCCTGCGCACCACCGACGACATGCTCCAGCTTGTCCCCTCGACCCTGCGCGAAGCGGCCTTTGCGTTGGGCGCCCCGAAATACAAGGTGATCATGCAGGTCGTCTACCGCGGTGCGAAGGCGGGGGTGCTGACCGGCGTCCTGCTGGGGATCGCCCGCGTGGGGGGAGAGACGGCGCCGCTGCTCTTCACCTCGTTTAACGACAACTTCCTCAACTACGACCTCAATGAACCGATGGCGTCGTTGACGGTGACAATGTTCAACTACGCAACCAGTCCCTACGAGGACTGGCAGCGGATGGGATGGGCCGCGGCGTTCATCCTCTCGATGTTTATTCTCGGCCTCAACATTCTGGGCCGTCTGATCCTACTCAAGAAAAAAGGGAGATAGCCTATGGCGACCGTTATCGACATTCCGTCCGAGAAGGCGATCGAAGTCAACAATTTCAGTTTCACCTATGCCGGTGCCACGTCACCGAACCTTAAAAACATCTCTATGCCGATCGCGAAAAATTCGGTCACGGCGCTGATCGGACCTTCCGGATGCGGGAAGACGACCCTGCTGCGCTCCTTTAACCGGATGCACGACCTCTACCCGGGGAACGCGTATGACGGCAAGATCATGTTCGAAGGGCGCAATATCGTCGAGAGCAAGGAGGACCTGATCAACCTCCGCATCAAGATCGGAATGATCTTCCAGAAGCCGACGGCGTTCCCGATGAGCATCTTCGACAACATCGCCTACGGCATGCGCCTGCAGGGACTGAAAAACAAAACGGAACTTGCCGACCGTGTCGAGAAAGCGCTGCGCGACGCCGCGATCTGGGACGAGGTGAAAGACCGTCTCAAACATGACGCAAACGGGCTCTCCGGCGGCCAGCAGCAGCGTCTCTGTATCGCCCGAGCCATCGCCGTGGAGCCGGATGTCCTGCTCTTTGACGAACCGACCTCGGCCCTGGACCCCATCTCCACCCAGGGGATCGAAAAGCTGGTGATGGAGCTGCGCGACCGCGTGACGATCATCATCGTGACGCACAACATGCAGCAGGCCGCGCGCGTCAGCGACTATACGGGCTTTATGTATCTTGGGGAGCTGATCGAGCTGAACAAGACTGACGAGATGTTCGTCACCCCGGCGGAAAAACTGACCCAGGAGTACATCAGCGGCAAGTTCGGCTGATCACCTTTTTCTTGACGGTATACGGGCTAAGCCCGAATTACCTACGCTAACGCTGTGTTCTCTTCAGCAGAGAGCTCACACCCCGCGGGTACTTCTTCCAGGGCGCGCGCAGTTGAACCGCGCTACCTTTCGTTTCACTTCTTGTCTAAAAATATTTTTTGATTTTTTTGTCGTTGTTTCCGGTGCGGGCGCACCGATTAGCGGATCATGTAGCCGATGCCGCGGACGGTTTTGATGTAGTCTTTGCTCTTGTCCGGGTCGATCTTCTCTTTGAGGCGGTTGATGGCGACGTTGACCGTGCGCCCCTGGTAGCTGTCGCTTTTCCCCCAGACGCTTTTGAGCAGGTAGTCGCGCCGCAGCACGGTGGTGCGGTTCTCGATGAAGGTACGCAGCAGGTTGAACTCCAGTTTGGTCAGTTCGACGGATAACCCGCTGATGAAGGCTTCGCGCGAATGCAGGTGCAGCTCGATGTCGCGGTAGGTGACGACCTGCTCCTCCTCTTCGCCGCGGGTGCGCCGCAGCACGGCTTTGATCCGCAGGATTAGCTCGTCGATTTCAAAAGGCTTGGTGATATAGTCGTCACCGCCCCGCAGGAATCCCTCCTGGACCTGGGCATTGCTGTCCTTGGCCGAGAGAAAGATGACCGGGGTTTTCAGCCCCTGGTAGCGGAGCATCGCGATATATTCGCTCCCCTCGACATCGGGAAGGTTACGGTCCATGATGATCAGGTCGACCGGTTCCTCGGTCAGCACCTGCTTCACGTTTTTCGTATTGGTGAAACCGACAACGTCGAAGCCCTCTTTGCCCAGCCTGTACTCCAGGAGCTCAAGAAGATCCGTATCATCCTCGACGACGGCGATAGTAGCTTTCATACCAGATACCTTATAGATAGTGTTTTATGGCAGAACAGTATAGAAAGCATGTTACGTTTTGGTTACTCAAAAATTACGACAAAATCATTTCTTTGTAATCTTACTGTTTCACGACTGTGCAACGTTAGTAACACAAGCGTCCTACACTTGCGGCAACTTTTCAACTTTGGAGTAAGTGTATGGCGAATTTTTATAGAACTTCGACAATTGCCCTGAGCGCAGCAGCCGCTGCAGTACTTTCTTTTACAGGCTGTGGTGGCGGCGGCGGTGGCGGCGGCGGTACGACTGCCGTCTGTGACGCTTCTGTCATCGACGTGGTCCTTCCGGCTGTCATCGATGCCGATATGACCCTGGACAGCACAAAAGTCTACGGTTTGGAAGGCAAGGTTAACGTTACGAACAACGCTGTTCTGACGATTCCTGCCGGTACAACGGTAGCGGGTTGTGCTCCGGCTTCCTTTATGGTCGTCGAGCCGGGTTCCCAGCTGGATGCTGTCGGTACGGAAGCGGCTCCGATTACGTTTACTTCCCAGAAATATGTTCAGGGACTCTCCAGCCAGAACGCTGCGGGTGAATGGGGCGGTCTTATCCTCGCCGGTAACGCTTACACGCATTACGGTGTCGCACACTACGAAGCGGACGAAACGGTTGCTTTCGGTTGTGACGACGTCACGGTTCCTTGTAACAATACGCAGTCTTCCGGTCACCTCGAGTATGTCCGTGTCGTCCACACGGGTTACGAAGTCGAGAAGGACAAAGAGCTCAACGGTCTCTCCCTCGCGGGTGTCGGTTCGGGTACGATCCTGAAAAACATTGCGATCATCGGCGGTCTGGATGACGGTCTGGAGATCTGGGGTGGTACGGTCAATATCGACGGTCTCTATGTCTACAACGCCAACGACGACTCTGTCGACACCGACCTCGGTTACCGCGGTACGATCCAGAACGTCCTCGTTCAGCAGGTCAATGTCGACAGCACGAACGACCACGACTCTGCGGGTATGGAGTTCGGTAACGATAACAACACGATCGTAACGGACGACAGCAACGCGACACAGCCGAACATCATCAACTATACGGCGTACATCAAAGGCGGCGGTTTCTACAACAAGTACGACGCCGGTTTCAAATGGAACAACGTCAAGTTCATCAGCGACAAGACGGCGGACGAAGCGCAGGTTCACTTCCGTGGCCAGGACGCTTACACGACAGGTGCAAAACACATCGACGGTCCGGTCTGTTTCAAAGACACGGCGCTGACACTGGATGACAACAGCACGTATACAAACCTGAACTCCAAAGACGCGACGGCAGACACTGCCTATGCATACTTTGTGACGAACAAGCTTTATGCGGGCAGCGGCACGATCTATGTTGACGCGAACACGACGACAATGGATACGGTCTGTACGGGTGCCGATGAAGCGACAATCTGGAAAGGTTCTGAAGGCTCTCTGGATCCGCTGGAGACTCCGCCGGTCATCTATACGGCGCTCCCGAGCGAGATCACAAGCGACATGACCCTTGACAAAACGGTCAAATACGCGATCGACGGCAAGGTAAACGTCAAAGCGCCGGCAGTACTGACAATCCCGGCAGGTACGACACTGGCCGGCGTCACGCCGAACTCTTTCATGGTCGTCGAGGCGGGTGCGCAGATGATCGCTATCGGTACGCAGGCGGAGCCGATCGTCTTTACCTCCAAGAAGGATGTCGACGGCAACTCCCAGGATAACGCAGCGGGCGAATGGGGCGGTCTTGTCCTCGCCGGTAACGCTTACACACACTACGGTGTTGCACACTACGAAGCGGACGAAACGGTTGCCTTCGGTTGTGACGGCGGTGTAACGGTAGCTTGTGACAATACACAGTCTTCCGGTCACCTGGAGTATGTCGCTGTCAAGCACAGCGGTTACGAAGTCGAGAAAGACAAAGAGCTCAACGGTCTCTCCCTCGCCGGTGTCGGTTCGGGTACGATCCTGAAAAACATCGCGATCATCGGCGGTCTGGATGACGGTCTGGAGATCTGGGGCGGCCGCGTAAACATCGACGGTCTCTATGTCTACAACGCTCACGACGACTCTGTTGACACGGACCTCGGTTACCGCGGTACGATCCAGAACGTCCTGGTTAAGCAGGTCAACGTCGACAGCACGAACGATCACGACTCTGCGGGTATGGAGTTCGGTAACGACAACAACACGATCACGACGGATGATACGAATGCGACGCAGCCGGATATCATCAACTATACGGCGTACATCAAAGGCGGCGGTTTCTACAACAAGTACGATGCCGGCTTCAAGTGGGATAACGTCAAGTTCGTCAGCGACAAGACAGTTGATACGGCAATGGTCTTCTTCCGCGGCGAGGATGCTTACCTGACAGGTGCGAAGCATATCTCCAGCGATGTCTGTTTCAAAGATACGAGCGTGGCGCTGACAGATGCAACGACGTACTCTGACACAAACTCAAAGGATGCGACGGCCAATACGGCATACGCCTACTTTGTCACAAACGTCGGTACGACAGGTCTTGCAGCGATTGACGCAGCCTACCTCAATGTCGATGACAATGTATCATGCCTCGGTGTGACCGAAGCTAACGTCTGGAAAGGTAAAGCCGGCACCAACGATCCGCTGGAACAGTAACCTTCACTCTCCCCCCGACCGGGGTTTCCCCGGTCTCTCCCCCTTCTACACTCAAAAATGTTTCCGTTATGTAATCTTCCGGTGACGGTAGCGTAACACAAAACCTGTACCCTTCGCCTATCTTTTTTATGTGGGGTATGTATGGTACCGAATACGATAAAACTCTGGCTGGCCGGTTCGCTGATCGCAGCGACAACACTCGCAGCAAGTACCGAAGAAAACATGGCGGCATCGCTGATGAAGCTGCGCGCCGAAGTCGAACAACTGAACACGCAGATTCAGGAAGAAAAAGATGACACGAAAGCGACAATGCGTTCGCTCGTCATCGAAAAGAACGAACTCGATGCGACGATCGGACGCGAGAACCTGAAGATCAAGCAGATCGAGCAGGAGATCGCCAAGGTCCGTCAGCAGATCGCCGCGGCGAGCAAGAACAGCGAGGGGATCAAGCCCGTCGTCGTTGCCGCCATCGCCGAACTTAAAACGCAGATCGCTTCCGAACTTCCTTTTAAAACAGCGGAGCGCCTTGACGATGTCGCGCGTATCGAATCACAGATGAACGAAGGCCTGATCACGCCGCAGAAGGCGCTGGCGCAGGTCTGGAACAGTTACGCGGACGAAGTGCGCATGACCAAGGAGAACGGCCTTTTCAAACAGACGATCAAGCTCGACGGCGAAGACCGCCTGGCGGAGATCGCACGTCTGGGCACCGTCATGATGTACTTCATGACGCCGGACGATCGTGTCGGCTACGTGGCCAAAGACGCCAACGGCTGGTACTACAAAGAGTCCGTGAACAAGGCGGAACAAGAGCAGATCATCGCGCTGTTTGACGCGATGCACAAACAGATCCGCACCGGCTACTTTACCCTGCCGAATGCCATTGCGACGACGGAGGTGAAATAATGAAACGTATTGTCCTTATCCTGATGATGGCGGTCCTTTCCCTCTCCGCCGCGACAGAAACAGAACTGCAGCGCGCCTATGCCAAAGAGTTTGCGTTCCTGAAAGCCCAGAAAGAGATGCTGCAGCAGCGTCTTTCCCAGGTGAAGAAAGAGGATGCGGCACGCGTCTCTTCTGCGAAAAAAGAGATCGCGTCACTGCAGAATGACGTTCTGGTCAAGACCCAGACATCCGACCGCCTCGGCGAACAGCTTTTCCGCTCACAGCAGAACGCGGAGAACATTAGCGACGATACGGCGCTGCTTGAATCCGTCGCCCTGCAGGGGCAATCCTCCCTCGCACCGTACGGCATCAAGCTTGCCATCGACAAGAATGATTACCCGGCGACACTGAACCAGCTCTTTGCGGAGACGCTGAAGCTCGGCCGTGACCTCTCGTCTGTCAACGTCACCGAGGGGAGCTTCTACCTCAAAGACGGTACGGAGCAGAAAGGCAAGCTCGTCAAGGTCGGTAACATCGCGACCTACGGCGTCGCCGAAGGCGCGTCCGGTGTCCTGGTCCCGGCGGGCGGCGACAAGCTGAAACTGTGGGACGCACCGGCGTCCGCGGCGACGGCGACGGCCCTGGCTGCAGGACAGATGCCCGCATCACTGGAGATCTTCGTCTATGAAAACGTCTCCAAAGAGGTTGAGGACAAGGCGGACAAGGGCGTTATGGACGTCATTGAATCCGGCGGTATCATCGGCTGGGTTATCGTCGTGATGGGTCTGTTCGCACTCCTGCTCGTCGTCCTGCGCGGCTTCTTCCTCAGCGGTGCTGCGTCCAAAACGCTGCCGGTAGCGAAAGAGACGCTGGTCGAACTGCAGTCTAAGGGCGTCGAAGCGACCCTGAACTTCCTGAAAAGCCGCAAAGGGGCGGCGGCCCGCGTCATGAAGGCGACGGTGCGCAACCTCGACCGCGATCGTGAACATGTCGAGGATATCGTTGCCGAGGCGATCATGCACGAGAGCGAACGTCTCGACCGTTACGGCTCGGCCATCATGGTCGTCGCCGCCGTCGCGCCGCTGCTGGGTCTGCTGGGTACCGTGACCGGTATGATCGCAACCTTCGACATCATCACCGAGTTCGGTACGGGCGATCCGAAACTGCTCTCCGGCGGGATCTCGATCGCGCTGGTCACAACGGAACTGGGTCTGATCGTGGCGATCCCGCTGCTGCTGCTGGGCAACATGCTCAACGGCTGGGCGGAGCGCATCAAAGACGGCATGGAGCAGTCCGCGCTGCACCTGATCAACGAGTATAACAAGCAGAAATAATGCAACCGGCACTCCATAACCTTTTCGATCAGTTTCTGGTCTACATGCAGAGCGGCGGCTTTGTCATGTGGCCGCTGTTCGTGCTGGTCATCGTTTTGTGGTACGCGCTGGGCTACCGCTTCCACGCCATCAAGCGCGGGTCGCAAAAGAGCGTGCGGGTTCTGATCCGCAAGTTCGACTCCGGGAAGCGCGAAGTGCCCCGGGGGCTCATCGACGGCGCGATCGTCGATGCCCTGAAGATCGTCAACGAGGGGTACCGCGGCACGATCGGGCGCGAGCTGATCGAGGATGCGTTCTTTTCCTACTATCAGGAGCTCAAAAAGTACCGCAAAACCGTCAATACCATCGTCATGGTCTCGCCGCTGATCGGTCTGCTGGGAACGGTAGCCGGGATGATCGAGACCTTCGATTCGCTCGGGAGCATGACGCTCTACAGCCAGGGCGGCGGGATCGCCGGGGGGATCTCCCAGGCGCTGTTCACGACGCAGCTGGGGCTCGTCGTCGCCGTACCGGGTCTGGTCGTCGGCCGTCTGATCGACCGCCGCTCGAAGATCATGGAACTCGAACTGGAACAGATCAAAGATATCGTCTGTTCGGAAGAAGAAGGAAAGTAAATGCGTTTTAGACAGAAAAAAGAGCTGGATCAGGCCGTCGACATTTCGCCGCTGATCGACATGGTATTTATTCTGCTGATCTTTTTCATGGTCAGTACGACCTTTGTCAAAGACATGAAGCTCGACCTTGAACGTCCGGGAGCCTCTTCGGCGACGCGGGCATCGAGCAAGGTGATCAAGGTCTACCTCGACAACCAGGCCCAGGCTTACATCGATAACCAGCCCATAAAGGTCTGGGCGCTGCAGAGCAAACTGCGCGACATGCTGCGCACCTCGACGGAGAAGTCCGTCCTGGTCGTGACCGATGACACGATCGCGGTGGAGAAACTGATCGAAGTCGTCGACCAGTGTCGCCTCTCCGGCGCGAAGGATGTCGCGGTCGCCACGAACAAAGAGGTCGGATAAGGTGCGCAACGCTTCCCCGCTGAAAAAACACGCGCTGGCCCTCCTGTGGAGCGTCTTCGGCCTCTTTTTCGTCTTTATCGTCGTGATCGAGATGAACAACGAGGGGTGGACGGAGCCGCCGAAGAAGAAGATGGCTTCGGCGCAGTTCGATATGCAGCAGGTGGCCAAGCCCAAACCGAAGCCCAAGCCCAAACCGAAGCCGAAGCCGAAAAAGGTGAAGCCGAAGCGCAGCGCGCCGACGCCGAATCTCAGTTCGCAGCTCTCGGGCCTCGATACGGGCCTGGAAGCGTTCCAGGCCGATGATCTGCTCAGCGACGATGCGCTGCTGGGTGATGTCGGCAACGATATGGTCATGACCGACGATACGGTCGACCAGGCGCCGCAGCCCTCCCGCCGCACGCCGATCGAGTATCCGAAGAAGGCGCGCAAAATGGGCGTCACGGGGTATGTCCTGATGAACCTGCTGATCGACAAGCAGGGGCGTGTCGAAAAGGTCAGGGTGCTTGAGAGCGATCCGGCCGACACCTTCGACGACGTCGCGGTCGCGGCCGTCAAAACCTGGGAATTCAAGCCGGCGCAGTACCAGGGGCAGCCGGTCAAAGTATGGGCGAAGCAGAAGATCCGCTTCGACCTCAATTAAGGAGGAGAACCGATGAAACGTTTTTGGATTATAGCGGCATTGGTCGGGGCTCTCTCCGTCCAGCTGGCGGCGAAAACCGATGATGTCGACTATGTCGAACTGGGTGCAATGATGCTGCGCGACGGTCATGTCGAGCGTGCCAACGATGCGCTGAACATGGTCGATCTTAACGACACAGAGCTCGACCTGCCGCGCTATTACATGCTCAAGGGGCTGGTCGAGACGAAAAAGAGCTTCTACAAAGAGGCCAACGTCCACTTTTACAAGTCCATCGAGCTGAACGAGGACAGAAACGCGTCCAAGCCGCTCTACCTCTACATTGCCCAGAACAGCTTCAAGCTCAAGGAGTACAAAGGGTGTATCGCGGCGCTGGACAAGGTCCCCGACCTTATGGCGCAGAACCCGAAACTCTTCGGCCTCAAGGCGGAGTGTTTCTGGCGCGAAGGCGACAAGGATGCGGCACTGGCGGTCCTGCGGGATGTGAACAGTCGTTTCCCATCCTATTGGGACGCCTACAAGCAGCGTTTCTACTACCTCGTCTCCCTGGGGCTTTTCCAGGCGGCGCTTGATGATGCGCAGGTCTACCTGAAAAACGCGAAGGCGAACGAGACGATCCTGATCAACTTCATCAACGCCCTGCGCCAGAGCGGCCAGACGGAGAAGGCGATCGAACTGGGGGAAGAGGCGAACCTGCGCTACCCGAGCAGCGCCAAAGTGACGGTGATGCTGGCGCACCTCTACATCGACAAAGAGATGATCGGTGCCGCGGCGGAGCTCTTTAACGAGGCCTCCATCGAGGACGGGAAGTACACCAACGAGTCGGCCGAGATGTACCGCCGCGCCCGCGACTACGTGATGGCGCTGCTCAAGAACACGCAGATGCTCGACACGAAAGAGAAGTACAAGCAGCGCATCGCGATCTTCCTGGAGTACGGGGACTATGAGCGTATCATCGTCACCCGCAAGGCGATGGCGCGCAGCGGCCTGATGGAAGAGGAGGGCATGCGCTACGCATTGGCGTACGCCTACTACATGGAGGGAGAGTTCGAGCAGACGGAAGCGCTGCTCGAGACCCTCTCTCAGCCTGAGCTCTTCGCCAAGGCCGTCGAACTGCGCAAGAAGATGGAAAAATGCAAAAACAATATATGGGAGTGCCAGCAATGACGCGTATACTTTTTCTGGTTTCACTGCTGACAATGAGCCTCTTCGCCGCAGGCGGCGAACTGGCGCTCTATGTTCTGAAAGACGGCAAACCGCTGCCGACGCAGGAGGTCGTGATCATGAACCTTTCCGCGGCAGAAGCGGAAGCGGCCAAGCCTGAAACGATGACGTTCACGACGGATGCCCAGGGGTATCTGGGAACGACCCTCCCGGAGGGGAACTACCAGCTGCAGCTTCTGGCAACGGAGGACGGCGCGCCGCAGGCGTTCGTCAAGAAGAATTTTCTCATCGCCGCGGACAAACAGACCCAGATCATCCTGTCGCTGAAATCGGACAAAACGCTGCTCTTTGCGGATGTCGAAGCGCCGGAAGGGAATGTGACGCAGCGCGATGCGAAGCAGGACGTGGTCAAGGTCAACGGGACCGTGGCACTGACGCTGCTCTCCTCCGAAGATGAGAAACCGGTCGCGGGTGCCCGCGTTTTCGTGCCGGGGATCAAAATCAATGCCGTCTCCGATGCACAGGGCCATGTCGTCATCGACCTGCCGGAGGGGAACCGGACCCTCTCCATCATCCACACGAGCTTCTCCTCCCAGAACGTCAAGGTGACGGTGCTGCCCAAGGAGATGGTCAGCCGCACGGTCGAGCTGAGTCCCGCAGCGATGGAGCTGGAAGAGTTCATCGTCCTGGCGCCGCATATCGAAGGTTCGGTCGCCGCCGCGATCACCGAAGAGCGCAACAGCGACGCGGTCGGGAACGTCCTGGGCTCCGAACAGTTTTCCAAAAGCGGTGACAGCAGTGTCGCCGCGGCCCTGAAACGTGTCAGCGGTATCACGATCGTCGGCGGGAAATATGTCTATGTCCGCGGACTCGGGGACCGCTACTCGACGGTCATGCTCAATGATCTGCACGTGCCGTCGCCGGAACCGACGAAGCGGGTCGTCCCGCTTGATATCTTCCCGACCTCCGTCGTCGAGAGCATCACGATCCAGAAGTCCTATACAGGTGACCTGCCGGCCTCTTTCGGCGGGGGAACGGTCCTGATCAAGAGCAAAGAGATCCCGGCAGGCAACGAGGGGTATGCCTCTATCGCCGTCGAAGCGATCATGAACAGCAATACGGGCAGCAAAGCGACGACCAACGGCGACAACAGTGTTCCGCTCCCCTCCAGCGCGCTGAGCGGCGGAAACAACGTCGGCGGCTGGGCCGTGACACAGGATGTGCTGCACAGCCGTTCGCTGAACCGCGAATCGACGACACTGCCGCCGGGCGGCAAGCTTGAAGTCGCGGCCGGGAAGAGCTATGCCTTCAGCGATGACCTTTCCGTCGGTGCCTCCGGGACGGTTTATTACAAGAATACGTCCGACAACGACAAGACCGAGTACAACAAGTTCTTCTACGATATCAATACGGGTTCGATCTACCACGACAACCATACGACGGCCGATGTGACGACCTTCAAAGAGGAGCTGTCCGGGATGGTCAATCTCGGCGTGAACTACCTGGAAAACCAGAAGTTCAAGTACACCTTCTTTGCGACGATGCAGACCAGCGACAAGACGACGCTCTCCTCGGTCGACTACACCGGAAGCGCCGAAGACCGCGAGAAGACCTACTACGAGTATGTCGAGACGGGGCTGACGATGCACCAGATCAGCGGCAGCAACGAACTGCGTTTCGGCAGCGGCACGGACGGCTATTTTGACAACCTCAAAATCGACTGGGCCTACGAGACGGCGGAAGCGTACCGCGACGAGCCGGGGACGGTGGAGTACAACTACCTGCACCAGACCTCCGGGCTCAACTGGGACCGCAAAAACTGGTACTACTACTTTATTCTCAACGATACGGTGGACAATGTCCGCGGCGACTTCACGCTGCCGTTCGAGTTTAACGGGAACGAGAACTATACGAAGGCGGGGGTGTTCGTCTACTCGAAAGAGCGCGACTTCGACAGCCGCCGCTTCAAGATGCTCAGCTCCAACTTCAGCGATATGCCCGAAGATATGGACACGATCTACCAGAAGTACGCCAACGACCTGGATTTCTCCGCCTCCTACCGCCTGACGGACTCCTACCGGGCGACCCAGGACGTGACGGCCTTCTACCTGAAGCAGCTGCTCTCTGTCACGCACGACTTCGACATCGTCGCCTCGGTCCGCCAGGAGGAGTCGTCGCAGCAGCTCTTTGACGCGGCGGCAAGCTACGCACCGCTGGAGACCTCGGATCTTTTCCCGAGCCTGGGGGCAACCTACCGTTTCGACAACGACGCGATGCAGCTGCGCTTTGCCTACGCCAAGAGCATCAGCCGTCCGGACTTCCGGGAGTTCAGTAACAGCCGTTACAAGGACCCGGTGACGGAGAATATCGTCTTCGGTAACCCGGGCCTGAACGCGACCTATATCGACCACTACGACCTCAAGTACGAGTGGTATATGGAAGCGGACGAGATGTTCTCGATGGCGCTCTTTGCGAAGATGTTCGACAACCCGATCGAAAAGGTCATCAAGCGCGATGACTCCCAGGATAACACCTTCCTGGAGACGTACATCAACGCCGACTCGGCGACGAGTTACGGCGTCGAGGTCGACCTGCGCAAACGTTTCGGTTTCGTCAGCGATTCGCTGAGCAACCTGCTTTTCGCGACGAACGTGGCGCTGATCCAATCAGAGATCAAGCTCCCCAAAACCGATGCGACCGATCCTTTTTACAGTTACATCAATACGCTGACCTCCAAGAAGCGTGCGATGCAGGGGCAGTCGCCCTATGTCGTGAACCTGACCTTCGGTTACGATAACGCGGATACGGGCGACAGTGCGCTTTTCCTGTTCAACCAGATCGGTGAGCGCATCGTCTCGCTGGGGACGGAAAAGAACAAAGACGTCTACGAGCAGCCTTTTGCGAAGCTCGATTTCGTCACCCAGTGGAAACTGAACAACTACTTCTTCAAAGACAGCGACTTGATCTATTCGGTCAAGTTCAAGGCCAAAAACCTGCTCGACAGCAAGCTGGAGTACAAGCAGGGGAATCTTAAGACCGCCTCTACGACGCCGGGGCAGGAGTTCAGCCTCCAGTTCAAGATCGCCTACTAAGGCTTGTTTTATCCCCCCGCAAGCCCCTTGCGGGCATAATAGCATCTTAATTTTCCTTGATGGGACAGAGCATGCTTGATTTCGCAAAATTCACCAAATATTCCAGACCGGGACCGCGCTACACGAGTTACCCGACAGCCCTGGAGTTCAGCACCGATTTCGCATATGACACCTACCTCGAAAAGCTGAAGGGGCAGGACAAGAAGCGTCCGCTCTCCCTCTATTTCCATCTGCCCTTCTGCCGCAACGCCTGCTACTTCTGCGGCTGCAACGTCGTCTTTACCTCCAAAGAGGATAAAAAGATCCGTTACATCGACTACCTGATGCGGGAGATGGATATTCTCTCCCAGCACCTCGACACGTCGCGGGAGGTGATCCAGCTGCACTTCGGCGGGGGGACGCCGACCTTCTTCAGCGCCGAACAGCTCGATGAGATCATCACTGCCATCAAGAGCCACTTCCCCAATTTCGCCGCCGATGCAGAGGTGAGCTGCGAGATCGACCCGCGCCACATCGACGAGGCGCAGATGAAGGTGATGAGCGAGGCCGGATTCAACCGCGTCAGTTTCGGGATCCAGGATTTCAACGAGAAGGTGCAGGTCGCGGTGCACCGTGTCCAGCCCTACGACATCACGAAAAACGCGATGGACCTGGCGCGCAAATACAATATGGTCAGCGTCAACGTCGACCTTATTTACGGCCTGCCGCACCAGACGCTTGAAACGTTCATGGAGACGCTGAAGCTCGCCGTGACGTTGAACCCCGACCGTTTCGCCGTTTTCAACTACGCCCACGTGCCGTGGCTGAAAAAGACGATGCGCAAGATCGACGAGACGACCCTTCCCCAGCCGGATGAAAAGCTCTCCATCATGCAGCAGACGATCGATTTTATGGAGAATAACGGCTACCGTATGATCGGGATGGACCACTTCGCCAAGCCCGAGGATGAGCTCTTCAAGGCGATCGAGAAGGGGGAGCTGCACCGCAACTTCCAGGGTTATACGACCAAGGGCGGGGCGGACCTCGTCGGCGTCGGGCTCACCTCCATCGGCGAGGGCGTGGACTACTATGCGCAGAACTTCAAAGATATGCCCTCTTACGAAGCGGCGATCGACGCGGGGCGCCTGCCCTTCGAGCGCGGCGTTACCCACAGTGCCGATGACCTGATCCGCCAGCACGTTATTATGGAGCTGATGAGCAACTTCAAGCTCGACATCAACCGTTTCGAGACGAAGTTCGGCGTGAAGTTCGACGAGTACTTCGCCGATGCCCTCGACGAGCTGCAGCCGATGGTCCACGAGGAGCTGCTCGAGATCGCGCCGGAGAAGATCGAGTGTTCCCCGACGGGCACGCTGCTCATCCGCAATATCGCGATGGCCTTTGACGCTTACATGAAAAAACATGCCGGCAACAAGAAGACTTTTTCGAAAACTGTCTGATTCGTATTAATGATCAAAAATATAAACGAATTGAAAAACATTCGCTAAAATTGCGCCATGACTAAACGGTATACGGAAGAGATTTTCAATTTTACGGCCACCTCCGACCAGTGCATTAAGTGCGGGAAGTGTATCCCCGTCTGTACGATCCACAACGTCAACGCGGACGAGGTCACGAGCCCCCGCGGTTTCATCGACCTGCTCGGCGCCTACGAACGCGGCCAGCTGGAGCTGGACAAGACGGCCAAAGATATCTTCGAGAGCTGCTTCCTCTGTACCAACTGTACCGACGTCTGCCCCAAATCTCTGCCCACTGACATGGTCATCGAACAGGTGCGCGCCGACATCGCCGACAAGTTCGGCATCGCCTGGTTCAAGAAGGCGTTCTTCTTCCTGCTGCGCCACCGCCGCCTGATGGACTTCTTTATGAAGTCCGGGTACGCCTTCCAGACCTGCGGTTTCAAGATCAAGGAGCAGACCTCCTCCATGCAGCCGCGTTTCTCCCTGCCGCTGATCAAGAAGGAACGTCTGCTCCCCTCCATGGGCAAAAAGTCTTTCCTCAACTCTTACCCGGAGATGACGGACAACGGTGGTAAGCGCAAAGTCGCCATCTTTATCGGCTGTCTGGCCAACTACAATTATACGGGCATTGGAAAATCGCTGATGGAGATCCTGGAAGTGCTGGAGATCGACGCGTTCATCCCCAAAAAGCAGCTGTGCTGCGGTGCGCCCGCCTATTTCACGGGGGATTTCGCGACCGTCGACTACAATGCGAAGAAGAACATCGAGTACTTCGAAAGCTTCATCGACGAGGTCGAGGCGATCATCATCCCCGAAGCGACCTGTTCGGCGATGATCAAGATCGACTATGAGCACTTCTTCCACGACCAGCCGGAGTGGAAAGCGCGGGCGCAGAAGCTGAAAAACAAGGTCTTTATGGCGACGGAGTGGCTGGAGCAGAAGACGCACCTCTCCGAGTTGCTCGCTTCCAGGGGACGGCGCGATCTCACCGTCACCTACCATGACCCCTGCCATGCCCGCAAAATGCAGGGGGTCTACCAGGAGCCGCGCAGACTGATCGGCCAGAGCTACGCCATCAAAGAGATGAGCGATCCGAACGCCTGCTGCGGTTTTGGCGGGGTGACGATGCAGACGGAGAAGTACCACTTCGCCGAAGCGGCGGGCAAGCCCAAAGCGGCGATGATCAAAGCCAGCGGCGCCCAGGTCGTCTCCGCGGAGTGTTCGGCCTGCCGGATGCAGATCAACAACTCCCTGCACCAGGCGGAGGCGGAAACGGTCTTCAAAAACCCTATCGAACTCATTGCGGAAGCCCTGGCGCCGAACCCTTCCTGAACGGCCCTCGGCCGCTCGCACTCTGCTCACACATTTCCCGTAACATTGCGCTGATTTCATTCAAAGGAAACAGCATGAAAAAGTTTATTATTGCATTCGGTATTGCCGGGGCTCTGGCGTCAAGCGCTTTTGCGCACCATATGGCATATTATGAAGATGCGGGGATCTATATCCCGGAGTGGTCTCCCCACCTGCTGATGGAGTTCTTCTAGACGGCGAATGCCGCCGTTGCTTTGAGAATGACCTGCCAGACGAGCGCCGCGGAGATCCCCGCGAGTACACCGGCGAGCAGGTCGTCACCCATCACCCCGATTCCCCCTTTTGCTTCACGGTCGATACGGCCGATCATCGACGGTTTCTTGATATCGTAAAGACGGAAGAATGCAAAGCCGAGCAGGCTCTGGATGACAAAACCGTTCTCCCACTGCGTCAGGGCTTCCGGCGCGATCATCATCCCCGGTGCGATGGCAAGTGCGAGCCACATCCCGGCCAGTTCGTCGATAACGATGCGCTGGTCGTCATGGGGGTTGCCGGCCTGCTCGTGGGCATCAATCGTTTTGACGGCGATCAGCGTGATGAGGATCGTGGCCAGAAAGAGGGTCTGGGGACCCAGGAAGAGCAGGATGGCCATCCCGATAGGCAAAGAGACCAGGGTTCCAACGGTACCGGGGGCCTTGGGGGAGAGACCGCTGTAGCCTACGGTCAGAAACATCCAGTTGAGTTTCAAATAGTGTCCTTTCAATACCGTACTTAGGTCAGTGATGTCGTCTGGTAGAGTTCCATCAGTTTGATGTAGAAGTCGCGGTCGGTGTGTTCTTCGAGCAGACCGTTGACCGGCATGATGTCGTAGTAGAGCTTCTCGATGTTCTTGATGCGGCCCGGAAAGAGGCGGCAGAGCAGGATGGCGGAGATCTCTTTGCGCATCAGCACCGCCGGCGGCATGAGGCCCGTCTTGACGAGCTCCAGGATGGAGTCGGCGTGGTAGGAGATGTGGTGATGGTTGCCGTGGGGGCAGGTCTGGGTGCTCACCAGCGTCTTGCACTCGTTGCAGTAGACGTATTCGCGGGCGATGGCGACCTCGATGTCGATGCCGTGCATGCGGTCTTTGACGGACTGGTTGCTGTTGTGGTCGTAGTACATGCCGACCCCGGCGTGGTTCTGGCCGATCATCAAGCGGTCGCAGCCGAAGTTCTTCGCGACGATGGCGTCGATGATGACCTCGTTGTAGCCGGCGAAGATGTAGCTGTACTCCAGCGGGATGATGACGACACGGTTCCGGGGGAGGTAGTTCTCGACGAAGTAGGTGAGCGCCTGCTCCCGGATCTCGTAGCTGAGGTCTGCCTGGTTGTAGGGTTTGAGCAGGAAGATGACGACGAGGTCGGTCGTGTCCAGTGTCTGGCGGATGAGGCGTTCATGGGCGCGGTGCAGGGGGTTGGCCGCCATCATGATGGCCGTCGTATGCTTGGCGCCGATACGCTGTTTGGCCTCTTCGATGTTCTGCAGGATCGGCGCGACGGGATCTTTTTCCAAGCTCAGCGCTCCGCTGACGGCGCGTCTGCCGAGGCGCTTCAGGGTAGAGCTGACGCCCGGATGCGAGGGGTTGTCCGTCCCGTAGATGTGGCGTACGCGCTCGTTGGGGTCGATTTCGAAGACCTCCCCGACGACGAGCGTCCCGGAGCGTTCGCCGTCGACGATCAGGTCGAGTGTCTCATCGGGCTTGGCGTTTGCGAGAATTTTTTCATTCGTACTGCCGGCGGGGGCGAGAATGAAAGGGAAGGGAAAGGTCGTGTCATTGAAACGGCCCGTCGAGAGGACCTCTTTCATCTGCGCTTCGTTCATCAGTTCCGTGACCGGTGACAGCATGCCCGCATTCAGAATGCTGAGGGCCGACAGGGCTTCCTGGTCGAGAAAGAGGGCGCTATTTTTTCTTGATGATGCCATACTTTTTACGCTTCTCCCAGAGGCTTTTACGCGAGATTCCCAGTTTTTTGGAGAGTTCCGTATCGGGGAATTTATGCTGATAATTTAACACGATATATTTAACATAGTCCTCGATCGGGAGGATATCGCCCTGTTCGAAGACGGTGCTGTCACTTTTTATCTCAATCACCTGAACGCCTTCGACATCGACGGAGTCGGTGCTGGAGACGATGACGTTGCGCGCGTTGATGAGTTCAAGGAAGGGCTTGCGGTCGGCTTTTTTCAGCGACTGGAAGTCGGTGATGTAGAGTAGCGACGCGGCGGGGGCTTTGGAGATGTCGTTGAAGGCGTTGCTGTTCTCCAGACTGATGTAGACCAGCTCCCGACCATTGGTCTTTGCATAATCGAAGGCGAAACGGTCGGCGTATTTCTGAAAGTTCGAGGCGATGAAGACCGGCGGGGTGACGTTGTCGAGGTCCTGGGTGATCTTGACGCCTTTGAAGTGCTGGTCGAGGTAGCGCTTATAGGTCTCGTTGGCCAGTTTGAGGCGGTTGAACTCCTGGAAGTGCTCGATCTTGCGGATAAGCTCTTCGATCATAAAGGGCTTGAGAATATAGTCTTTTGCTCCGGCGGCCAGCGGCTTGGTGACGGTGTCGTTGCTGATATACGAGACCATCAGGATGACGACGGCGTCGCGGAACGCCTCGATGACGGGGTAAATGTCCTGGCCGCTGATATTGGTCGAGAGCAGCACGACGTCATAGGCGACCCCTTTGAAAGCGTCCTGTATGGAACTGCTGATATCGCATTGATAGCCCAGTTCACCCAGTTTGCTGGCGATACTCTGTGCCAAATAGATCTCATTCTCAATAATCAATACTCTCATAACTGTGTCCAATCCATATAGTTTATCGTTGCGGTGGCGATCACGGCGACCCCCTCTTTCCGGCCGATGAAGCCGAGTTTTTCCGTCGTCGTCGCTTTGACGCCGACCCGTACGGGCGGCAGACCGAGCAGGGTGCCGAGCCGCTGTCGCATCGCTTCTTTATAAGGCGAGAGGCGCGGTGTCTGCGCCGCGATCGTGATATCGACATTGACGATATCAAAGCCGTAGCGCTTCAGGCGCATGACGACCGTTTCGAGCAGCTCGGCAGAATCGATCCCTGCGTAGGTATCGTCCGTATCGGGGAAAAGCATCCCGATGTCTCCCATGCCCGCGGCGCCGAGCAGGGCGTCGATCAGCGCATGGATGGCGACGTCGCCGTCGCTGTGGGCCTTGAAACCGACGGGGTGGTCGATGGCAATGCCGCCGAGGACCATGCTCCCTTCGGTATCGAAGGCGTGGACATCGAGGCCGTTGCCGGTGAGGACGGTCGCCGCCGGTCCTTCGAAGCACGCCATTGCCCGCAGGTCGGCCAGCGTCGTCAGCTTTCTGGCGGCTTCGTCCCCCTCGACGAAGTGGCGGCTGCCGCCGTCGGCAACGATGGCACTGCTTTCATCGGTATAGGTTTCATCGGTCGCCAGGGCCGTTTTGAGCACGTCTGTTTTGGAGAGCTGGGGGGTCTGGATACGCAGCAGCGCGCCGCGGTCGATCGTCTCGCCGTGGAAGGTAACGGTATCATGCACGCCGAGGGCCGGCACGATGCAGTCCGCTTTGTCACGCTCCGCAATCAGCCGGGAAATGAGCGCCGCATCGATGCAGCCGCGGGCGACGTCCGTGACCATGACGTAGGGCGTCTTGACCGCGGCCAGGGCATTGCCGAGGGAGCTCTGCCGGTCGCTGCCGCCGTTGACGACATGGTAGTTTCCGTGCAGGCGCATATAAGCGGCTTCCTCGGGATGCGCGGTGACGATCACTTCTGCAAACTGTTTGCTGCGGATGAAACGATTCGTAACAAATTGCCACAATGGTTCATCACCGATACGGAGCCACTGTTTTTTCACGCCGCACTGGAAACGGCGCGAATCTCCGGCAGCAAGCAGGATAAGCGTTAAATCAGACAAAAACTATCCTCTTTACGGAAAAATGTTACGAAATTATACAGGGCCAAAGCTTTTGTGCGCCTTGTGTAGAATCGTAATACTTTTTCTTTTCAGGCTGCCGGTGCAAGCGGAAAATTGCAGCGGATAATGTATGATTCCACAAATAAGATTGCTGCAATTCGGAGTAAATTTCTCTTAATTTATTTTGAAAGATTGTCGCTCGTTCGATATGCCGTTTGGCTTTTTATCGGCGGTGACTATATTACGCCAAAGAATTGCTACAGGAGTTCGCTATGAGAACCTCATGGGTAGAGAAACGTCAAAACGACAACGTCCGTACGCAGATGTATTATGCCAAGCAGGGCATTATCACCGAAGAGATGGAGTACGTCGCCAAAATCGAAGATCTGTCGCCGGAGCTGGTACGCTCCGAGGTCGCCCGCGGCCGCCTGATCATCCCGGCCAACGTCAACCACACGAACCTTGAGCCGATGGCCATTGGGATCGCTGCGACCTGCAAGATCAACGCGAACATCGGCTCTTCGGCGATCGCCTCGGATGTCCAGGGCGAGATTGAGAAGGTTCAGGTTTCCCAACATTATAAAGCGGATACGGCGATGGACCTCTCCACCGGCGGCGACCTCGACGAGATCCGCAAAGCGGTCATCGCCAACTCCAAGATCCCCATCGGGACCGTGCCGATCTACCAGATCCTGCACGACGTCAACAACAAGATCGAGGACCTTACCATCGAGAAGATGCTCGAGGTGCTCGAACGCCAGGCGCAGCAGGGGGTGAGCTACTTCACGATCCATGCGGGCTTCCTACTCGAGACGATGCCGAAGGTCGCCAAGCGCAAAATGGGGATCGTCAGCCGCGGCGGTTCGCTGATGGCGGCATGGATGATGCACTACCACCGCGAGAACCCGTTTTACACGGCGTTCGACGAGATCT
Source organism: Thiomicrolovo immobilis (assembly GCF_039645955.1). Classification (GTDB taxonomy): domain Bacteria; phylum Campylobacterota; class Campylobacteria; order Campylobacterales; family Sulfurimonadaceae; genus Thiomicrolovo; species Thiomicrolovo diazotrophicus. Next base: position 1,929,033 of record NZ_CP147916.1, on the reverse strand, counting down.
TGGACATCTGTGCGCGTCACGACGTCTCCCTCTCCCTGGGCGACTCGCTGCGTCCGGGCTGTCTGGCGGACGCCAGCGACGATGCCCAGCTGGGCGAACTGAAAGTCCTGGGCGAACTGACCCTGCGCGCCTGGGAGAAAAACGTCCAGGTGATGATCGAGGGACCGGGGCATGTGCCGCTCAACCAGATCGAGCGCAACATGAAGCTGCAGCGTGAGCTCTGCCACGAGGCGCCTTTCTATATTCTCGGGCCACTTGTCACCGACATTGCGGCGGGATACGACCATATCTCCTCGGCGATCGGCGCGGCCGTCGGCGGCTGGCACGGGGCGTCCATGCTCTGTTACGTTACGCCCAAAGAGCACCTGGGGCTTCCGAACGCGGAAGATGTCCGCGAAGGGATCATTGCCTACAAGATCGCGGCGCACGCGGCGGACATCGCCCGCGGCCGCAAAGGGGCGCGCGATATCGACGACGAGATGAGCGACGCGCGCTACACCTTTGACTGGGAGAAGCAGTTTGAACTGGCGCTCGACTCCGAACGGGCCCGCGAGTACCACGACGAGACCCTGCCGCAGGATGTCTTCAAAGAGGCGGAGTTCTGCTCCATGTGCGGGCCGAAGTTCTGTTCGTACAAGATCACGCAGAACATTATGGATAACCCCGAAGCTATCGAAGCCATCGCCAAAGAAGCGGCGGCGGCACAGCATTAAACTTTAAAAGGAAACAGTTATGACAGAAGAAATTGTAAAATCGGCATTGTCTAACGTGACGTACCCGGGTTTTACGAAAGATATCGTGACCTTCGGATTCGTCAAAGAGATCAGTGTCAGCGGCAGCGACGTTGCCGTCACGGTCGACATCACCTCCAGCGCGCCGGAAGTGGCGCAGCAGATCACGGACGAGGCGACGGCGGAGCTCAAACGTGCCGGCGCGGTTAACGTCACCGTTAACATCGCGGCACCGAAAATGCCGCGCGAAAGCTCCTCTAAGGGCAAGAACATCGCGCCGCAGGTGAAGAACTTCATTATGGTCAGCTCCGGTAAGGGCGGCGTCGGCAAATCGACCAGCTCCGTCAACCTGGCGATCGCGCTGGCGATGCAGGGCAAGAAGGTCGGTCTGCTCGATGCGGACATCTACGGCCCGAACGTCCCGCGTATGCTCGGTGTCGAGGATATGAAACCGGAGATCGAAGGCAACAAGGTCCTGCCGATCAAAGCGTACGGGATCGAAATGATGTCCATGGGCTCTTTGATGGAAGAGGGGCAGTCGCTGATCTGGCGCGGGGCGATGATCATGAAGGCGATCGAGCAGTTCCTGCGGGACATCCTCTGGTCCGAACTGGACTGTCTCGTCATCGACATGCCTCCGGGAACGGGTGACGCGCAGCTCACCCTGGCGCAGAGCGTTCCCGTCACCCTCGGTGTGACGGTCACGACACCGCAGACGGTCTCCCTGGACGACTCCCGCCGTTCACTCGACATGTTCAAGAAACTGCATATCCCGATCGGCGGTATCGTCGAGAACATGAGCGGTTTCATCGCGCCGGACACCGGCGTCGAGTATGACATCTTCGGCAAGGGAACGACGGCGCCCCTCGCGCAGGAGTTCGGCACGCACATCCTCGCAGAGATCCCGATCGAACCGGCGGTCCGTATCGGCGGCGACGAAGGGAAGCCTGTCACCTATGCCAAACCGGAATCCGAAACGGCAAAACGCTACATGAAAGCGGCCGAGGATATCTGGGCGCAGATCGAAAAGATCAATGAAGAGGGCGGCGTCGACAACAACGCGATCCAGCCCAATACCCCTCCGGGTGTCTCCGCCTGCTCGACGGCAGCGGCCCCGCAGCAGAGCGAGCAGAGCAGCGGCGAAAGCTGCGGCACAGGCTGCGGCTGCCACTAAAACAGACGCCCTCGCGGCGTTTTCTTCATCAATTGTTAACAACAGTTTTCCTCTGTTTAGCTTCTTGTTACCATCTATAGACTATAATCCTTCGCATTTTAAAGAACGATCTGGAGATACTATGTCCCTGCGACTGTTAACGATTTTGATATTTTTTTCGCTGTTGATGTTCAGCGGATGCTCGATGAAGGAGTACCGCCTTTTTCAGGACGAAAACGTTTCCGATGAAACGACGGCGATTTCAGAGAAGGAGTACCACGCCGAAATGGTATTCGAGAATATCATCGCGCCCAATGACCGGGTGTCGGTGATGGTCTACAACCAGTCTTCGGCAGATTCGCGGCAGATGACCTCGATGGTCAGCAGCCGGGGAGGAGCCAGCTCCGCCATGTATGCCGGCAGGGACGAGACGCTGGGGCTGCTGGTAACCCAGGAGGGGACGATCCGTCTCCCACTGATCGGCCGGCAGAAGATCACGGGGATGACGGAGGATCAGGCGGCCAGTTTTCTGATTACGCAATACCAGAAGTACCTGCGCAACCCCTATGTGACTGTCGAGATCATGAACCAGCGCATCTTCGTACTGGGTGAGGTCAAAGATCCTGGTGTCGTGTCGGTGACGAACGGGATGATGAATCTTGTCGAGGCCCTGGCCCGCTCCCATGACCTGACTGATTATGCAGACCGGACCAACATTAAGATCATTCGCGGGGATCTGCGTTCACCTGAAGTGCGCGTTGTCGATCTGACGGAGATGTCGGCGATCCGTCTGACAAGCCTTTTTCTCAAGCCCAACGATATCGTCTACGTGCAGCCAAGAGCAATGAAAGGCTACAACATGGCCTTTAAAGAGATCGCACCGCCCTTCCAGCTCCTCTCGGCCATGCTGCAGCCGTTCGTAAATATCGTCTATCTGGATAACAATCTTGGGAAGTAATATGGCACAGGATAACATGACAACTATTGAAGATGATGAAATCGATCTGAAAGCGCTTTTTGCAACAATCTGGCGCCGCAAAATTGCGGTTATGACATTTACGGTCGTTATCGCGTTTGTGGCGGCTATTTTCGCCTATATCACCCCCAACGTCTATCGGGTCAGCACAATGATCGAAGTCCAGGAGGAGAGCAACAAGTTCGGCAGCGGATTGGGCAATATGGATATTATGTCGCAGGCCTTCGGGATCAGCGGCGTCAACCTTGACAATGAACAGCTTGTGATCAAATCGCGTTTCTTGCTGCAAAAAGCGCTGGGGTACCTCGATATCGGCACCCGATACTTTACGAACAAGCATTTCCGGGAAACAGAGCTTTACAAAAATTCGCCTTTTATCGTTACGACAACCTTTATTGATGAGGATGCCTACGGGGCCCGTATAAAGCTGATTCCAATAGATCAGGAGCGTTTCGAACTGAAAATCGATCCCCCTTCGATGCTGAATCCCCGGGTGATCCTGCGCGAAATCGGCCTCTTGCCGCCGCCGGAACATGCGCCCGTCGTTTATGAAGGGACGCATCGATACGGCGAGCTGATCACGTCGCCGTGGTTTAAACTCAAGGTGAACCGTATTACGGAGCTGACAGAAGATGAGTACAGCTTCAGTGTTACGCCGAATCAAGAGATGTGGGAAATGCTCCAGGGGAATCTGACGACATCCCTGGCATCCAAAATGGGCTCGATTATGATCATTTCGTATGAGGATAACGTCCCGCTGCGTGCCCAGGAGATCGCCAATGCGGTCACACGGGCCTATCTGGATCAGGAGATCGAAAGCAAAACGGCCGAGGCGGACCATACCCTCGCTTTTATCGACGACCAGCTCAACGCCATCAACAAAGCGCTGCAATCGTCGCAAAAGAATCTGGAGCGCTTCAAACAGAGTAACATCGTCGTCGATATTTCGCAAAAAGCGTCGATCACGACGGATAAATTGAGCGAATACGAAAGCAAACTCCAGGAACTCGATATCCAAGAGAGCGTTCTCGCCAACTTGCAGCAGTATATGCTGAACAATGCGGATATTTCCGGAATTGCACTGGGATCGGCAGGCTTTGCCAATCAGGACCTTGTGGCGATGATCTCCGACCTGAAAGAGAAAATGGTACAGCGTAAAACCCTCCTGGTCGAATACACGGAGCTGCACCCCGATGTGGTAAAACTCTCCGAGTCGATCAGTTCAATGCGCAAATCGGTACTTTTTACCATTGACAGCTCTTTGAAAGTGATCCAGCAGCAAAAAGATGCCTTGACCAAGATAGTCAATGATTACAAGCGGTCGCTCGAAGCGCTGCCCGGACAGGAGCAGAAACTCGTCAACCTGACCCGGACAACGATGGTCAATGAGAAGATCTATAGCTTCCTGCTGGAAAAACGGGCCGAAACGGCGATCCTGCGCTCTTCGACGGTCTCCAAAACACGGATTATCGACTCGGCTCTGCTGCCGAAATCGGATGAACAGGTCAAACCGAAGCGCGCGCTTATTGCGGTCGTCGGTCTGATCCTCGGCTTTATCCTCGGGATTTTCTACGCCTTCGTGCGTGAATTCCTTGACAACACGGTTAAAAGCCAGGATGACATTCAACGCCTGACGCATATCCCTGTGTACGGAATGATTCCGACGGTCAAGGGCAAGAAGTTCAATTCGATCTTTTACGAAGCGTTCCGGGCCCTGCGTACCAATCTGGAGTTCATGCGCAGTGACATGGCGCACAAAACGGTCGTCGTCACCTCGACAGTTTCGGGGGAGGGGAAGACGACGGTCTCCGCAAACCTGGCGGCGATCTATGCAAAGAGCGGGAAAAAAGTTGTCGTGCTCGATCTTGATATGCGGCGGGCGAAACTGAGCGAATATTTCGATCTCAGGAATGACAAGGGACTAAGTACCCTGCTGAGTCACCGTCATAATCTGGATGAAATCATTCAGCACTCCGAGCAGGATGGTGTGGACGTGATTGCCGCCGGCCCTGTCCCGCCCAACCCGTCGGAACTGATTATGTCCGACTATGCCAAAGAGATGATGCAGACGCTGCGCGAACGCTATGATTACATCATCCTGGATACCCCGCCGGTCGGTCTCGTGACGGATGCGGCGATTCTGATGCACCAGGCGGATGTGTCTTTGCTGGTGACACGCTACGGCTATTCGAAAAAAGAGTTTGTGCGCGGGCTGGACCGTCTGGTGCAGGAGCACAAGATCGATCATGTCGGTATCATCTTTAACGGCGTAGATATTGAGAAAAACTACGGTTACGGTTACGGCTACGGCTACAAGTACGGCGGCGACAAGTACTATACGTAAACGCGCCGTTTAAAGGGTGTTGTTGCGGAGGGTATTGTTGCGCTGCACCTTGGCGACAACGTCGGCATGCAGTGTTTTGGTCAGGGCGTCGATATGGCGCCGGTGGTGGGTGTCGGATCCGAGGTAGCTGATCCATCCTTTATCCATCAGACGGCGGGCGGCTTTCTGCACCGGTTTGGAGTAGTACCCTCCCAGGGAGTTGATATTGACCTGGAAACGTACCCCCTTCTCCTTGAGGCGGGGATAAGCCTCTTCATCCTTGTGCATATAGAGATAGCGCTCGGGGTGGGCGAGCACGGGCTGGTAGCCGCGGCCCTGGAGTTCGAAAACGATGGTCTCAAGGTCGATGGGAGGGATCACATAGGAGAGCTCGAAAAGTACTTCATTTTCGCCGAAGGTGAGCAGCTCCTCTTTCTCAATCAGTTCACGGAAGTGCTCGTCGACATAATACTCGGAGGCCGCGTCGATGCTCACGGGGATCCCTTCGGCGTCGACCGCAGTGCGCAGCGTGTCGAGCCCTCGCAGGATCGTGTCGCGGGAGTTGGGAAAGCGGTGCATCATGATATGCGGCGTCGTGATCAGGCGGCGGTACCCCAGGTCGTAGAGGGAACGCACGAGGCTCAGTGATGTTTCAAGGTCTTTGGCCCCGTCGTCGATGCCGGGAACAAGATGCGAATGCAGGTCGGTCGTCAGCGGTTCGGAGCTGTTTTTTTCAGGCCGTATCAGGCGTTTTAGTCTCTCGTACATCGCGCAATCATAGCAGAAGCAGATTAATACTTTTGTAATACTTTTCGGTTAGGATACGGCATGGCACGTTCCCCGCAGGCATTTCTGGTTTCACTGTCACTGCACCTGGTGATCGGCATCGTGTTGCTGATCGTCGTGCTGCCGAAAATTCCGCTGTCGGTTTCGTCCGAGGCCCCGCACTACTGTCTTTCACTGTCGCGGGTGGCGCCGACGCTGCCGCCGAAAAAGAGCGAGCAGGCAGTAACGCCGGCGCCAGCTGTTGCAAAGCCTGCCCCCGTCCGGAAGAGAGAGCCGGAGAAGGTCGTAAAACGCAGGGAGGTCGTCAAGCCGGCGGTTGTGATGAAGGCCCCAGCGGTCAAACCGGTACCGCTTGTCGAAGCGGAGCCGGAGGTGGAACCGGCACCGGTCATTGAAGAGACACAGCCCGATACGCCGGTGGAAGTGATAGAGGAAGCCGAGCCCGTCGCGGCGGCCGAAGGGGAAAGCACGGCCGAAACGCCCGCTGCGGCGCAGACCGGAGCGGCAGACACTGCTGCGCAGCAGAGCAGCGAAAGTTACATGAATGAGCATCTGGCTGTCATTGCGCAGCTGCTGCAGCGCCACCTCTACTACCCGCGGATGGCGCGCAAACGCCATATCGAAGGGGAGGTCATCGCCAGTTTCAGGGTGGAAACGGACGGCACGGTTCATGACGTCTCGGTCGAGCGGCATGCCCGCGCCATTCTGGACCGGGCTGCCGTTCGTACGATTACGTCGCTCTCAGGCCGTCTGCCGCACCCGAAACACGCGCTGACACTGCATGTCCCGATCCGCTTTGTGCTCAAATAAATCCGTGAAATGTTAGAATAAAGTATTGATTAAGACTTCAAGGATTTTGATGAAAACGCATACGCTTTTAATGCCACTGGACATGCACCTCCACCTCCGTGACGGAGTAATGCTCGAGACGGTCGCTCCGCTCAGCGCCTACAGCTTCAGCGGGGCGGTCGTCATGCCGAACCTCGTCCCGCCGGTCACGACAAAAGAGGATGTTCAAGCCTATAAAGAGCGTATCTTCACGGCCCTCGGAACGCCGCTGAGCGACGAGGACGATTTGTTTGAAACGACGAACGCGGACTACTTCGAGCCGATGATGACCCTTTTCTACCAGCACTATGAGCGCGATTTCCTCGAAGAGGTGCGCGACGACATCTTCGCCGTCAAGCTCTACCCCGCCGGGATCACGACGAACTCCGAAGGCGGTGTCAGCAGCTTTGACCTTGATGCCATGCGTCCGACCCTCGAGGCGATGAGCGCCCTGGAGATCCCGCTGCTGATCCACGGCGAGACTGACGGCTTCGTCATGGACCGCGAAGCGGAGTTTATGAACGTTTACGAGATGCTCGCTTCCAACTTCCCCGACCTCAAAATCGTGATGGAGCACATTACGACAAAGGCGGCGGTGGACATGCTGGAGCAGTACCCCAATCTCTATGCGACGATCACCCTGCATCATCTGCTCATCACCCTCGATGACGTTGCCGGCGGCCTGATGCGGCCGCACCTCTTCTGCAAGCCTATTGCCAAGCGGCCCGAAGACCGCGAGGCGCTGCTTGAAGTGGCGCTTGAGGCGCATCCGAAGGTCATGTTCGGTTCCGACTCCGCGCCGCACCCGCAGCATAAAAAGGAGGCCTGCGGCTGTGCCGCCGGCGTCTTTACGGCGCCTATCGCGCTGCAGGCATTGTGTGAGCTCTTCGACCAATACGGTAAACTGGAGAACCTGCAGGCGTTTGTCAGTGACAATGCGCAGAGTATCTACGGCATTTGCCCCGAGTTTAAAGAGGTGACCCTCTCCGACACCCCCTTCACCGTTCCGGCCAAATACGGCGACGTCGTTCCGATGTTCGCCGGCGAAACGCTCGGCTGGAGTATCGAAGACGTGCTATGACGACGGCCAGCATCCTCCTGCTTGAAGACGATCTGCTGCTGGGCGAGACGCTCGGCGACTTGCTTGAGGATGAGGGCTACCGCGTACGGTGGTGCCGTAACGGTCAGGAAGCGCTTGATGTGACGTTTGAAGAGAGTTTCGACCTCTATCTGCTCGACATTAACGTCCCGCAGGTCGACGGCCTGACGCTGCTCTCCGAACTGCGTTCCGCGGCCGATACGACGCCGACGATCTTCCTGACGTCGCACAAAGAAAAAGAGAAACGCAAAGACGGCTTCACGGCCGGAGCGGACGACTACCTGACCAAACCCTTTGACAACGATGAGCTGCTGTGGCGCATCACCGCGCTGCTGCGCCGAAGCGGCAGGCTCGAGGGGCTTTGCAACGGGCGTCTCTGCCATGACGCGGAGCATCATACCGTCCTCTTTGACGGCGATCCCCTCGAGTTGACGCGTAAAGAGTACGACCTGCTGACCCTGCTGATGCGTCACTGCAACAAGACCGTCACGAAGGCGATGATCGAGGAGGTGCTCTGGAGCGCCGGCGAAGCGGGGAGCGAAGGGGCAGTACGCGTCTACATCAACCGGATCAAACAGCTGATCGGCGCGGAGATGATCGAAAATATCCGTGGAGTAGGGTATCGCCTTGTTTCGTAACTTCTTCCTGGCAATCGCCTTCTTTTACGTCGTCTCGGTACTGACAATCGTCGCCGGGGTCTTTGTCCTCCAACTGCAGTTCGAGATCTTTTCCATCGTCTCGCTCCTTTTCATCGCCTTGCCCTTTGCGCTGCTGCTGGGGTGGATGTTTTCCAAGATCGCGATCGAACCGCTTATCAGCCATTTTGAAACCCTGGAACGCTTTTCCAAGGAGACGCTGCACGAGCTGAACATCCCTGTCAGCACGATCAAAACGAACGCCCAGATGCTCGAGAAGGGGTGCACGGATGAGAAGGCGCGCAAGCGCCTCGGACGGATCGCCTCGGCCTGCGAACTCCTTGAGGCCCGCTACGACGAACTGGACTACCTGATCAAAAGCCAGATGCAGCGCGAGCGGATCGACACCGTTGCGGTCGCCCCGCTTTTGCAGGAGCGCTGCGAGGCGCTGCAGGAGATATACCCCGGTGTGACGCTGGCGTGTGATTTAGAGCCCATTAGTCTGAAACTCGATAGAATGGGCCTCATTAAAGTCGTGGACAATCTGATCGACAATGCGGTCAAGAACTCCCCAAAAGGGACGACGATAAGCCTGCGCCTGAAGGCCAAACGCCTGGAGATCAGCGACGAAGGGCGCGGTATGGACGAGGTCGAACTCTTCAAGGTGTTTGACCGTTACTATCAAAGCGACGACTCCCTGCCGGGTTACGGGATCGGGCTCGATCTCGTCAAACGCTACTGCGACCGGCACAAGATCGGGCTCAGTATCGATTCGACGCCGGGGCAGGGGACGACGGTAACATTAAATTTAGCGGAGGTAGCAGAAGATGCAGGGTAATTGGTTGGAGTTGGCAGAACAGTTGTTGGACTATGGAGTCATGGGCACATTGCTGGTGATGAGTGTGATCGCTCTGTGGCTTTTTATTGAGCGGCTGATGTATTACAGAGGCGTCGACGTCAACTCCTATGAGAGCAAGGAGCTGCTGGAGCTTGATCTCAGCGACAACCTTTCCACGATTTCGGCGATCGGTGCCAATGCGCCCTATGTCGGGCTGCTGGGAACGATCCTCGGGATCATGATCACCTTCTACGGTCTCGGCGAGATCGGCGCGGTCGATACGAAAAAAGTCATGACGGGGCTGGCGCTGGCGCTGAAGGCGACCGGTTTCGGTATCCTCGTCGCGATCCCTTCCATCGTCTTCTATACGGCGCTGCTGCGCAAGATGGAACGGCTGCTCACCTACTGGGACGTCAACACGCAAAAAGGGAATCAGCGGGATGCAGCGTAAACGCTTTGATCAGATCAACGTCATCCCGCTGATCGACATCCTCCTCGTGCTGCTGGTCATGGTCGTGACGACGGCGACGTTCATCAAGCAGGGAATCCTGCCCGTGGAACTCCCCGATGCCAAGTCCGCGGACAAGAAAGAGGACCACAAAGAGATCGATGTTTACGTCACCAAGGACGGGAAGTACCATCTCGACAAGACGCCGATCAGCGTCGCGGAGCTGGAAAAGCGTATTGCGGAGATCCCCAAAGACCAGACGGTGGTGCTGCGCAGCGACAAAGACGCGACCTTTCAGAACTTCGTGACGGTGATGGACCTGCTCAAGAAGTACAACCACGAGCAGCTCTATATCGTGACGAAAGAGTAGGGCGACAGAGCGATGGCGGAGAAACCCAAGAGCAGACCACAGGGGAAAAAACCCGGAGGCACCAGGCCTGCCGCTTCAAAAGCCGGCGGCAAGCCGAAGCCCAATAGCCAGAAGCCCGTAGCCCTCTTTACGGCGCCGGGCTGCTCCTGGTGCGATAAGGCAAAGAAGTACCTCAAGAACAAAGGCATAAGGTTTCGCACCATCGACATCTCCAAAGATGCCAAGGCGGCCAAGGACTGCATGCGCCACGGCTGCCGCGGCGTCCCGGTCGTGCTCATCGGCAACCGCTGGATCTGCGGCTTCGACCAGAAGAACATCGACAAAGAGCTGGGGCTCTCCTAACGGTCCGGAGCCGATTTTTTTGCCGACGGTACGCTCGTATCACCGGTCTCAACAGTGAACGCTAAAGGAACCATATGGCGAATACGGCAGAAGCATCCCGCAAGGAGCACTGGGACAACCTTTTCAGGTCAAAAACCTATACCGATGTCTTATGGCATCAAACCACTCCCGCCAAATCCCTTGCACAGATAGAACGATTTTCGGGCGCGGAGGATGCCGTCATCGACGTGGGGTGCGGCGCTTCATTGCTAGTCGACAATCTCATCGCGAAGGGGTACCGCAGCCTCTGTCTGCTGGATGCGTCCGAAGCCTCGTTGCAGATCGTGCGGGATCGCCTGGCGCGGGATGCGGACATCCCCGATTATGTCTGTTCGGATATCGTCAATTTCAACCCTCAGAAGCAGTTCCGGGTCTGGCATGACAGGGCGATGTTCCACTTTCTGCAGGAGGCGACTGAGCGCCGAAAGTATTTTGCGGTCCTGCATGCCTCCCTGCTTCCCGGCGGAACCGCCATCATCAATACCTTTGCCGCTGACGGGGAAACCGAGTGTGCAGGCTTGAATGCGATGCAGTATGACCGAAACAGGATGGCGGCAGAACTCCCCGAAGGGCTGCAGCTTGTCGATGCCGAGGGTTTTGTCCATACAACGCCAAGAAATACGGAACAAAACTACGCGGCTTTCTATATCAGGAAAACGCACTAATATAGATACCGGCAGAACGCCAGTGCCGTAGATGGGCACGCTTCGAACATAATCTGCAGTTAAATAATTCGCATATTAAAATCAAAGGAAACTCAATGTCAAACCATCATCAAAAAATACTCATAAGAAGTATTGAACAGCGTATTCAGCATATCGACTTGGCTGCCGAAAACCTGAACAAAATCGGTACGTACGATCGCGACGATTTCTATTTTGATGAACCGGAAATAAGAGAAAAATATGTACAGGTGCGTGACTCGTTAAAGGAGATACGAAATTATCTGACTGACACCATCATGAAACTTGAAAATAGAGAGAAGTAGAGCAAAAGATCGTCCCGATCGAAAGGCGTGATACATCACACGGTTCTAAATAAAAAGTTCTCTCGAAATGACACGTATGAGCATAGTGAGCAGTGCTTGAATCTGGGAGCTCTGTAAATAGGGAGTTTTTAGGTGGATGGTGTCAAGAGAGAGACTTGATACCAGCACCATTTTTACAAGTGCCTAAAATAGGGACTTCATAAACTTTTTTATCTTCTACTATATGCTATCGGCACACATTTGGCATATACATTGGGCACGGCGTGCCCCGCCTCATTTCTTCTTCTCCTCCCCTTTATATTCCTCGTTTTCCTTTCCACACTCCGGGCACTTCGGATAGCTGTCGATGTAGTGCGCTCCGCACTTGCAGTAGATGAATTTCGGGCCTTCGTTCACTGGCATACCCTCTCTGCTTCCCGGTGCGCCTCGATGCAGCGTACCAGCTCGATGACGACCTCGCTGTCGTTCATGTCGGACATGTCGTAGCACTTCGTCTTCTGGACGCGGCACGGGACGGGCACCTTCACCTTCACTGGCCGGTGGACGAACTCGGTGCGGATCTCCGGCTTACATGTGCAGCCGCTAAAGACTAGCGTGGCTGGCAGCAGTAATGCGGCAACTCTACTCATCGTCCACCTCCAACAGTTCTACCGTCTGACCTTTGAGATCATGCGAGCAGTCGTCAAGGTACTTCACCATTCCATCATTGATAAATGAGTGGCTTCGGTAGATTTTCATTTCAGGGCCCCAAGGAACAGGTCCAAGTAAAACACTAGGCTTTAGGGTTGGTTTTTCAGTGTCGCCGTTCCATGACCAATTTCCGGTATCCGCTCTAGACCCTCTCAACTGCACTTGGAGATGTGTTGGATATCCTGCCGGGTGGCACGGTAGCATCAACTTTACGTGCGTAGCTTCCTCGACTGGACACTTCACGAAGGTATGCGTTCCCTCATCGTTTGGAATCAGCTTCATCGGTACTGCTTTCATAGTCCTGCCCCCCTCACGGCCTCGAGTACAGAGTGTGTCTCATAGCATTCCTCCTCTGATACGTTGTCGTCGCTGCGGACGATCTTCAGTTTCTCTACCACCTGCGTCACGGTCACGACCTTCACGTCCGGCGGCTTCTTTCGCCAGCGCTCGACCTCTGCGTTACTCTCGTCAATAGCAGCGTGGAGTGTCACTACGTTCGCATCGCAGTTGGCTTTTGCCGTATGCTCCGCGATGTACGCTTCATTCATCTGGATGATCGTTTGGTCCCTGGCGTCGATATCGCCATTGAGAGAAGCGATATAGATGCGCAGGAAGAACGCTCCGGTGAGAACAGCCGACAGGATTACGCCGCCGGCGATAAGCACAAGATTAAGCGGTACCATCACAGCACCTCCAGTCTTGACATCAGCTCTTCAGCGCGCGACGGCGTCTGGCGGTACCACCTGGAGTCTCTGCCGGCTGCTGCGGCGGATGGGAAGTCTCCACGGCCGAGTGCGGCCCACATGTCCTTGAACTTCATCACACCACCGACGCCCATCTGGTAGGCCATGTTGGCGATGATCTCTTTCGCCGCTTCTGGGAGCGTTTCAAAGACATCACCGGCCGATTCGAGTTGGGATATCTTCGTTTCGAGGCGCATCTTCAGTACCACGGTCGCCTCCTCTTTGCTCAGCGGGAGCTTGCAGCCATATCCTATTGTGGGGAAGCCGAGATGGTCGTTGTACGGATCCCCGCGGAACCCCTCATGCTCTTTCAGTTGTTCGATAAGGTTTTCTTTCCACATGGCCTCTCTCTCCTTCTATATTACTTTATTGCAAAGCGCTGTCGTCAGTTGGCGGCTTTGAGAACCAGTTGAGCACTGCGGGTGCCACCGTTGTCGCTAACACAGCTGTTCCAAGCCATTCGACCTTTGACACATCAATTCCCTTGTAAAGAAGATAGAGAACGGCTATCCCGAACACAGCCCCGTATGCTAGAAGCCATTTGATGATCCGATAGCGGCGTTCGGTCTTTTCTGCTGCGGTTGCCATCATCTTCTCCTGTCAATCCGGTCAAGTGATTTGTTGAGCTGAGATAGCTGGGCCTTTACCCCAGCGAGCTCTTCCCTGGTATCCCTGACGAGGGCAATCAGTTCTTTGTTTATTTCAGATTGCGCCCTGTGGCTCTCTTTGCAGTCCTCGATCCTCTGTTCAAGTGCCGGAACCTTTGTCGCCTGCGTCCCAGCGTATGACATCGTCGCAACAATGATGAGGCCAAGTCCACCAAGGAACCAGTTCATGATGATCCCGGTGCCAATCTCCTTTACTCTATTTGGCATTAGTGTTGACCTCCGATTTTGATGTGGCGACTGTTGTCATTAGGTGATGGCTCCTATATGAACATGGCAATCAGCTTCCAGATCGCCCCTGCAATGATCACCGGGATAGAGACGGCAGCGCCGCCGGCCATCCCTGCGATGAAGTCATAGATATCGACATGGCCCTCTTCCGGGAGCGGCCACCACGGTTTACTCGAAACGTGCTCGCGCCACCAGGAGAACCTTGTGAGCCAGTCGAGCACTCCTTTGAGCAACCCGGCCGCTGCAGCTGCAGCAAGACCAACGAGGCCGGCATCGATCAAGTCGACAGCACCGGTGCGGTAAAGGCTCCGCGCAATGAAAGCAACGACGGCGATGATTGCCACCACTGCCTCATAGATGAAGTGCTTCTTCTTATCCGGCTGGCTCATTTCGTTTAAAAACATCATCTCACTCTCCTTTTATTGAATGACACTGATACCAAGCTTGGCAAGCTCACCGGAAACGAATGACCGCTTTCGTCATGCGTACCCAAGCTCGGCCTTGCGGGCGTCGCCTTCGGTCTTGCATGAGTCAACGTAAGCTTCATATGCCACGCGTTTTTGGTCGGTCTCTGCGCGCTTCATCATACCGATCTCGTCGGCGATGGAGTATCGCTTTGCGATCTCGCGGGCCACCGAGTAATTGATAGCCCGTATCTGCTCCGACTCCTTGGCAAGCGCCATGAAGGCATCGACCGTCAGCTCCTCTATGGCGAGCGCCGAGTGCTGCATTTGCGCAAATGCCGTAATGTCTGCATCCTCTCCTGACACGGAAACGATAAAGTCGTTTCCACCGAAACTAAGCACATTTGCCTCCACTTTCCCCGGCACGATCAGATCCATGATCTCGCCTCCTTCTGTCACCCTGCTGTATTCAAAATACCGAAACATCTTTGTACTCCTTCATTAATATTGGCTTTATGCTTCAGGGCCATCGCTATCGCTCAGCCCTACAAGAAATACGAGGCGCGACCACCCTCAAGGTAGCTCGAGCTCGTCTGGGCGCGGTCCAGAGCGAGCGCGAACACGCCGGCATTCGAAGCGGCGGCCCAATACCCGCCGACAGTCGGGGCCATTTGGTTTTTCCAGTATTCTTTGAAATAGTCGTTCCCGAAAGCGGTAGACCCCCCAGAGCTTCTTCCAAGGGCTGTGGGGATGCCGACCGAAGTGCGTTTGTATGCGTCGCTGGCAGTATCGGTATTCATTTCAAAAACTGTCTCCGTTCCGTTTCCGTACCGACTTGAGAGGTCGGCCGCAACGTACCCGGTCAGGTCAAGCGCATCGTACAGGTCGGGGTCGTATGCCCCGCCGAGCCCCTGGGTCGTATCGTCGTTGACGATGTCGCGGAGATCGACGCTGCGCTTGATGATCTTGAAGTCCGTTGCCGCCGGCACACCGACGACGGCTTCGAGCAGCGTGAAGCCTGATGCGACCTCCCACATGTTTCCGTTCAGGTCCGCGACGCCGCAAGCCTGCCCATTGTGCGTTGTTTTTGCGAACGGTATGCCGGACCCGGTCAACGCACAGTTGCTGTAGCCGGATGCAGTGAACGTCACGCCGCTGTCATTCGTATCGGCCAAGGCGTTGTTATTGCATCCCTTCGGCGCATACGGGAGCACGTCCATCCACGCCGCTTCTGCGGTCGATGGTACTGCATCGGCATGGGCCTTCGCCAAGTCAGCCAGCGCGCGGTACTGCATAATGCTAGGCACGTTGTATCCAGCACCGCGTGTCGCTACCGCAGCGTATATGCCCCCGTCGCGGTTCGGCGGTGCTCCGTTCAGGTTACTGATCGGGTTATGTAATGTACTTGTGCTGCACGGGTCGATCCCGGGGCGGGAGCAGAAGATACCGTTGACATTTCCGCAGGTGTATTTGTCGATAATCATCCCGTTCATCTCTGTGCCTGCATTCAAAAAGGCTGGATGAACGACAAAGCCGGTTTTCGCATAGATGGCGGTTTCGAATGTGTTATCGACATTGTAGTTTATGAAGAACTTCCCAATGTGAACCCCAATGCTCGTTGACCAATCAATAAGGTTGCCGTAATTCGGGCTCGTCTTGTCGTCATGCCCGTAGAGCTTGAACCATCCCGCTGGCACTTCGCTGTCGCGCAGCGCTGCGACGCCGTACCCGATTGTCCCTGCGTCGCCGATTGTGTAGATATCGCTGTAGTCGTCAGGGTCGAACGTCCGGTCGAGCTTCTGCGCCGCGTTGGCGAGATAGTCGAGGTTACGCCCGTCCGTCTCCGTGGCACACAGTGCTGCTACTCTGTCGATGACCGCCTGCTTCGCGGCGATCCACTCCTGCGTCTGCCAAAGGTCCTCCGCGACCGCATCGACGGCGTCGGCCATATAGGCGATGCTCTGCACCGTTGCAGAGGGTGCATTTGCAGTGATGGCGGCAATCGCCGCGAGTCTTGCATCAAGGGTTGTTGACATTTTGAACTCCTATAAGATTGATGTCGTAGATTTCAGCGAGCCCGATTCCGCTTGCGACGTCCTCGACGATAGCGCGGTCATCCGATGCGGACTGGGCGCTTGCTGCTGCTTTCAAGTCGTGATGCAGCGCCGAATACTCCGCCGGGTTTGTCGGTGTCGCCGTGAACGTCCCGTCGCCGACCGAGGTGTAGATCTTGACAGGTACGTCCTCCGGCTCCGTCGCGTAGCTCTCTGCTGTGAGACGCTCCGCTTCCGACTCCCATGCTCTGAGCTGGGAAGATGTTGCACTGGATGAGCTGCTGCTGCTGTCGGCTGCGGCCTTCGCTTCATAATGCAGCGCGGAGTACTCCGCCGGGTTTGTCGGTGTCGCCGTGAACGTCCCGTCGCCGACCGAGGTGTAGATCTTGACAGGTACGTCCTCCGGCTCCGTCGCGTAGCTCTCTGCTGTGAGATGCTCCGCTTCCGACTCCCATGCTCTGAGCTGGGAAGATGTTGCACTGGATGAGCTGCTGCTGCTGTCGGCTGCGGCCTTCGCTTCATAATGCAGCGCGGAGTACTCCGCCGGGTTTGTCGGTGTCGCCGTGAACGTCCCGTCGCCGACCGAGGTGTAGATCTTGACAGGTACGTCCTCCGGCTCCGTCGCGTAGCTCTCTGCTGTGAGACGCTCCGCTTCCGACTCCCATGCTCTGAGCTGGGATGCTGTCACATTATTCCCAGTCTGCGTCACCTGCTCTGCCATCCATGTGAATGCCTGGTTGAGCTCCGTAATACCTGCGTTGTACTCCGTTCCCATCGTCGGCAGCGCCGCAACAAAGGCATCGGCACGCGATTTAAAGTTCGTCTTGTCCGTACTCGACGGCGGTGTAGGCAGTGCCGTTATCGTCGTCGTCAAGGAAGGTGTTGACATGTTTTCTCCTTTAGTAAAGTCCCGTCACTTCCATGGAGACGGTTGATTTTGATGGCCCTTGCAGGGTCACGCCGAAGGATGAAATGACACCGAAAATATTGACGGCCTCGTAGGTATCGCTCTCGTCGCCGATGATGGCGATGGGGGTATTTCTTACTGCCTCCAGGTCAGCGATCACCCTGGCGGTGGCATCCGTATCGACGATGGAGTCAATATCGATCAGCGGGAGGTAGACGGCCGTTTCCGTCGCCGTTGAACTACCATCGGTATTCTGCGTGACGACGGTGTAGTCGACACCTCCGCGGCGCACATCCCAGATAGAGACGGCGATGGGCTTGGCTTCCCCGATGATCATGACTCCGCATGCAGCATTTTCAGTGCCCTTGTCAAACGTGACCTCGATGATGACGTCGCGATCCATTGTGGTCCGCCAGTAGGTAGAAGACTTTCGGCTCTTCGTCATCCATGTGCCCATGAAGTAGGCGAGCCAGTCCTCAGGCTCGAAGGTGAGGTCGTAGGCGTTGTCCTCGATCAGCGCTTCGGTCACGGTGTTGTAGACCTTGATCGTGATGGAGTCGGCATCCAGCCCGGCAAAGTAGAGCCCGTCCACCTCGTAAGCCTCTACCGCCACCGTCAGCGCACCGGTGCCGACCGTCTTCGTCGTGTTCTGTGCGTCGAACATGCGGAGGCTGTTGGCTGGTCCTACCTTCTTCCATACTGTCGTGTCGTTTTCAGGGGTCACCTGGGACCAGTTCGTTGTGTCAACGTCCGGTGTCTCCGCCGTAATGGCCGAATTGGTGACGTAGGGTGTTCCTGGTCCTGCCCCAACGAGGACGAATGCCCCTGAAGCATAGAATGTCGTGTCGTTCCAAAGGTTTCCGCAATCCCAATAGGTGCTTGTGCAGCTTGGTGTCTGCCCAGTGTTCCCAACCTTGCAGCGGTAGAGCTTCCTGAGCATCGGGTACCATGAGTAGACCAATACAACATCACCCGCGCTATAGGTCGTCGTATCGTTCCATGTCGTGTATGTCTGCAGGTCATAGCGCGAATCACTGTCCGGGCTCGGAAGCGACAGGTATTCGCTGAGGAAGGCATACGTGGCGCTGCTATAGTCAACACGGTCACCGGCCGCATACTGAGAGACGTTGCTCCATGCCGGCGGCGTAGCTGGGGCTCCGTCAATGCACTTGTAAATATAGCGGTTATAGATGACCTTATCATCCAGCGCATAGCTACCGGCAGAGTCCCATGCAGGGTACGACGTGTCTGCGGCCGTCGTGCTGAGCAGGTCAAAGGTTTTCTGGGTCAGGAGCGTCATGCGATCACTTTTGTGCGGAGTGCCGGGCCGTCGGTACTCGACCCGTCAAATGCCATGCGGAACTTGTCATTCAGCGCCTGTATTGATTTCGACATCGTGAAGAGGAGCTGCTTTGTTTCGTCATCGGTCTGCGCCGTGATCGTCTGCGGGATCGTCGCCTGGTACTGCACAGTCGGGATGTATGCCGCACTGTTAACAGGAGAAATATTCATGGCCGCCGTGCGGTCATTGACGAGGCCAAGCATATAATCGTCGAACTTGGACAGCTGCGCGGTGTACTCGTTCATCTGGACGGCAGCATCGGCCATGGATTCACCGATGAGCATTATCGCATCCGTGAGCGAAAGCGCGTCGGATATCGTTGAATCGGAAGCGAGGTTGAAATACTCGACGAACTGGTCGAGCATCTGCCCCTGTTCTTCCAGCGTTCCGGTGCGGAACACCTCTTTGGCCTTCGTGATGTCGAAATCGAGCGCGGTGATGGTCTGGTCCAGGAAGCTCGCGAACGCCTCCGCTTCGAACGGACCGCCGTAGATGCCGGAGATGGTCTCTTTCGCGCGCTCCAGGGCGAGGTCCTGCCAGTACGTGTTTCCGCTGAGCCTGTCCGAGAGATCCTTGAACCCGTCGGTCGTGTTTGACAGCTCTTCCGCCAGCTGGATGAACTCCACCCCCAGTTCTCCCACAAATCTCTCAAGCGAGCTGATGGCCTGCGACATATCCCCGAGCATCGGCGTCGCCCCGTCGACCAGGTCGATGAAGTCGGACAGCCCCGTTCCGATGCGGGCGAGGTAGTCCTCACCGGACTCCCATGGCCGTTGCGCACCGATGCTCAGTGCCGCCAGGACATCGCCGGCATTTGCATACGCCGAGGCGCCACCGGTCGCCACGGTCGATACGGTGTAGTCGAACGGGATATCGCTACCGAACAGTTCGTCCAGCACGTCTCTGTTCAAATACGCGCGGCCGAAAGCCTGCTCCTTCTCGTACGTGAGGGCAAATTCGGAAATTGCCTTGGCCGCCCCGGACGCGGTGGCTCCGCTGATGTCCCCGATCGTCTTCAGCACATCAAGTTGCTCGTCGAGCTTGGCCAGGAGCTTATTCGTCTGCTCATCAATGGCGGCGATGCGCTCCTCTTCGAGGCGTATAAGGCGTTCGGTTGCGCTTTCGGAGTCGCTCTCTCCCATCAACGAACCAGCGGCCATGAGCCCGACCCCGGCTGCAAGCCCGATAACATTTCCGCTTCCGAACGAACCTCCTGCAGCTATACTCTGCATACCTGCATTCATTGAAGCCTGGGCAAATGAATTGCCAAGAGCACCCGTCATCGTCTCAATGAAGTTGCTCATATCGAACCCGCCGTCGAAAGCGTCCTGGATCCCGGTCATGAAGGTCTGCGTTACTACGTCGGTCCAGCCGTCAAACCATGTGGCAGCGTCAGGTGCGTTGGCAAATGTTCCCTCGGCCTCCTTCTGCCAGGCAGCATAGAACTTCTGCATTTCGTTCTCGTCGAATAGATCCTTGACGACGTCATGCATGGCCATGTATTTGTCATTGATCTTGTCGACGTCCGATGTGATGACGTTCATCGCGGAGGATAGCTGGCTACCCCACTGGTCGAGCTCTGGGTCATTTTGACGAGCGGCGTAAAATTTCTCCATCTCCTGATTGTAAAAGTGCATCATGGTGGTAGCATCTGCACCTGCGTCTGCCATCTTGACGAGTTCTTTAGTGATATCGTTCAGCTTCCTGTCATAGTCGGTCCCGTTGACTTTTACCTCGATATCGTAGAGGCCTTGCATCCACTCAGCAGCATCTCGTAATGCCTCGCGTTCGGCATCAATGCTCCTGACGAATGCATCAGTTTTGCTTTTGGTATTGGTAATGCTATCCGAATTATCATTGTTCGATTTTGTATTTCCGTCGATGATTACATTGAGGGACTTGATTGCTTCCCTCAGCTCATCCATATGTTTTCTAGCAAGAAGAAGGTCGGCTTCCTCCTGGTTGCTGATGCCCATCAGGCTTACTTTTTTCGTGCTAAGCGTCTGGATCTCAAGCGTGAGATCGCGAAGCTTCTCCATCGCTTTTTTCTTTTCGTAAAGTGCGGTTTCGCGATTAAGCCCTTTTGCGGCCAATGCCGCTTCGTCAAACCCTTCTTTGAGATAGTCGAGCTGCTCGTTGGTGTCGATGAAGGCAGAGACGACTTCTGCGAATCCGAACGCGATCAGGCCGTAAGGCGTGGCGCGCATGGCAACGGAAAGCGCCCGTGTAGATACGGTGGCCACGTTTGTTTTGATAGCCTGGTACTGAAGTGATCTGGCATGAGCCATCGCCGCGGCGGCACCCTGCATGCCCAGCTGGTTTTGAAGCAGAAGCACTTTTGAATAGTGGGATGATGCAGCGCCAGCTACCTTCATGGCAACACCTGTAGAGGCGATACCGCCGGCCAGGAGCCCGGCATACTTCACTCCATCAGAAAGCGACTCCATAGACTGATCATCACTCAAGAACTCGTGGATGTTCCCAAAAAAATCAGCCATGGACGGGAGGAGCTTCGCCCCTATTGAATTTGCGATACCGTCGATATGCTTGCCCATGCGATCGAGGCTTTCGTTGAATTCGGCGGCATCTTTCGCGTACTCATCAGAGATGACAGCTCCGAGGCGCTCCCCCTCGTCACCGAGCTTCTTCAATCCGTCTGCGCCCATGTTCGCCATCAGCACAACGCCGGACGCCGATTTTGAGAAAAGGTCTTGGGCAATTGCGGTACGTTTCGTCTGGTCCTCTACATGTGAAAGTCTGTCGAGCAGCAGAAGAAACGTCGTGTTTGTATCGGTGAAGTGTTCCCTTGCATATTCGGCTGAAATGCCGAGGTCGTCCATTGCCTTTGCCGCTGCACCTGTTCCGTCTCTTTTGAAGTTCTCCGTACGGCGGATCATGGCGGACATCGCCGCATTTAATGTTCCCATAGACACGCCGGTCATGCTCCCAGAGTATTCGAGCCGTGAGAGCTCATTCGCGGTCATGCCGAGTTTTTCGGACAGCTCCTCTATGGCGTCTGCGGAGTCAATTGAGCCGCTTATGATCGATTCAAAAACATGAATAGTTGCGATACCGCCGAGAGCGGCGCCTATGCCCTTCACATAGCCGACAATCTTTTTGGAGCGATCCTGAGAAATGCGGTCCGCTTTGTCCATTCCGCTGACGAGGTTTGATACGTCCGCAGCAACATCGATCAAGACCGTTCCGATTGTATTGCTCATGCTTCCTCTTTAAAAAGTGCTTTGACTTTGGTAAGAAGGGCTGACGCCTTCGACTTCTGTTTCTTTCGCTTCGTGGCGCATACCATGAAATCCTGCATTTCTCCCGGCTTCTTCCACATAAAACCGGAGATCATCTGTATGAGCATGGCTATCTGTATTTCCATGCGTTCCGATGCAGGAGGCTCGATGCTGAAATACTCTTCCCACTCCCTGAACTCTTCGTAGCTGAGCGTCGCGTCCATCTCGGCGAGCGACCGGAAGCCAAGTGCGTGCGCTACCCGGAAGAGCCTCAGTCGGCCTTCGACTTTTTTGGCTCTTTCGACCCTGTGGCGACCATGTATGCTTCAGACACAATCGACTGGACAGGACCGGCGAGGCAGTACAGCTCGTCAACGCTGTCGAAAAGCTGCTCACCTGCATCATCGACCATGGCTATGACCGCGATCGTTGCCTGGAGGCGCTGGAAGTCTTTCGGGAGGACCTTTTTCTTCCCTTCTTCACCGTCGATGGTCTCGAGGAAAGCCTCCTCGATCTCGATGCGCTCCGACATAGGCATCCTGCGGATGCTGATATCGGCATCGAGCGCATCGATGCGGTGCGCCACGACCTGCGGCTTCAGCTTTTCGAGGATCTCTTTTTTACTCAGCATCAGACGGCCGCCGCTGTTTTAGTCGTGCTGCCGATCTGTGCCGCCGTGATGGATGCGAGCAGCTTCCCGTCGACTTCACCGTCGACCTTGAATGCCGTCACCTTGACCAACTTAGTAAACTTGGTACCGTTCGTGCCGAGCGAGTTGTTCAGTTCGATGATGATCTGCACCTCTTCGTTGTTGTCGATGCCGCTTTCAAGCTTGTTGACGCCTTCGGACGCTTCCGGGTCATAGAGCACCTGTGCCGTGAAGTCGCCGTTCATCAGAGAACCAACCGATACGATCTCATCGTAAGCAGAGTTGTTTATCGGCGTGTACTTCTTTGAGTTGCGCGACTTGTCGATGATGGGGTTGATGTCCTGCAGGTGCCCGATCTCGGACGGGGACCCCGCCGGCGTTCCGCCGGGCGCGGCGTCGACTGATACCGTCAGACCTTCAAAATCCGGTGATGTAGTAGTAGGCATGTGGTTATCCTTTCACATAGAATTCAATGAGCTGACGATGCAGCCTGGTTTCCGGTTCAAACGGCATTGCACGCGAGTTAAAGCCGTGCGCTTTTTGCGCAAAGCTGTGCATGGCCGTCTGTACCGCATCCTTGACGGCCAGAGTTTCGTCGAAATCTTTACTCCAGCAGTCGACCTGAACAAGGACCTCCTCCCCCCATGGCACCCTCTTGTTGATGGACTGCAGTTCCCGGTTGTTGATCACCTGGTAGGTGATCGCCGGACTCTGGCAGTCCTGGGGCATGGTGAGAGGATATATCCTCGCGTCTACCAAAGCGCTCACGCCGGAGTCGTTTGACAGATGCGAAAACAGATCTGTTTCGATGCTCATCTTTTGGCCTTTTCAATTTCTTTCGGGATCCGCTTTGCTGCGTACTTCTTTACGGCGTCGATCGTTTCGGGCCCCTTGTTCTCAAAGGCGGGGCGTGCGAAGGGGATGGCTGCCATCTTCGAGGTGCCGTACTCGAGGAAGTGTGCTTTCCAGCCGCCCTTTGACTTCCGGGGGCCCACAGAGAATTTCACAATGTTCTTGTTGTCGCTTTTGCGCCTGACGATGCCGACAGACTTGCGCGTCTGGGCAGTGTCGTCGTGCGGCTTCAGGTTTTTCTTTTCCTCTTTTGCCAGCAGCGATGCGCCCGCCCGGACAGCGCCGACCATGATGTTTTTCTGAACGTTCGGCGGGAACTGCTTCAGCGCTCTGCTAAGCTCTTTCAGACCGCGTGCTTCAGACATCGAGCACCTCCGACGCAAGCAGCTCAAGACTGCGCTTCCTGCCGGTGATGTCGCGGGGCGGTTCGATCTGCCAGGTCGCCCCGTCGAGCTCGAACCGCATCCCGGCCTCAAGCCCTGGAACGTAGCGCACGTAGAGCTGCTTTGTCACCATGCTGTTGAAGCGCTGTGACAGGAAGCGGTTCTCCGCCTTGATGTCCCTTACGTCTGCACGAAAGGTAGCGATGACGGTGTCAAACGCCTCTACTGGCGCACCGGTAGCCGAACGTGTCGTCGTTGCCGAATTGATCACGATCTTGGTACGCAGCGCTCCGGATCTCATAGCCATCTCACCTTATACTTGCTTAGGAGATAGCGGTCGTATTCGCTTTCGGCGATCTCCGCCTTGACGCCGACCGTCTGCTCCTCGCGCATCTCGTACATCGTCGCGACGCGCTTCTTGATCCAGTGCTTTATGGGCGCCGGGACGTCTGCCGATGCCCCGTACCCGCATACGAACGTCACCCGGACGCCGTCGATGATATTTTCGACGTCCGGGTAGGTTGCGTCCGGGTGGCGTACGATCTCCGTGACATCACCCTTGCCGACCAGGTAGAGCGCCGCGTCAAGCGTGGAAAACACAGCCTCTCCGTCCGGGATGTACTCCACGGACGTCACCGAAGCCATCGGCGGCTTCGGAAGCTCAAAACTGAGCGGCAGATCGTCCATGTACAGCTCATAGGTCGCTGTCAGGAATTGCCGCCCTGTGATCTCCTCAGCCTGCTCGGTAGCGACGGCGATCAGCGTGTCGATGTAGGCATCGTCATCGCCGTGCAGCACATTGAGATGCGCTTTCGCTTCCGCTGTCGAAACAACCTGGCCGGATGGAGACGTTTTGAGCACGAGGTTCATGGTCATTTCCCGTTGCCGCCTTCTTCAGGCCTGAAAGGCGGTTCGCCTTCCATGCGGGTTTTGACGAAGTCTTCGATCTCCTCATCGGAGAGAATGACGCCCGCTAGAGCGGCGGAGACTTCTGCCTCTTCGCGGTAGATGCCCCGCAAGCGCTCTGTCAGCTCGTCCTTTTTCGCGACGGCATCGATGGCAGCCTGCTTTTCGGCAGCTTCCTGTGCAAGCTTTTCCCGTTTTTCGAGGGCGGCTTCATAATGTTTTTTAACCTTCGGTTCCGCTTCGCCACGTTCGATACGCAGCAGGGCCTCTTCGAGGGGAAGATCAACCTCTTCCCCTGCTCCGAAGCTCCCGTCTGTTCCTGAAAGTCCTGTGTTCAGGACTACCTTCAACTTATCCATGACTTAGCCTTTACAACTGTGTCAGTGTCTTGACTGCTTCTGCAAGTGTCAGGCGTCCGTCAACACGCTTGTGCATACGGAAACCTACCTGTCCGTTGGCTGCATACAGTTCGTTGAGGCGCTGCATGCTGACGCTTCCGCGATCACCGATCTGGTAGTAGCCGAAGTCGCCGAAGGCGATGGACTTCACACCTGTGGCGACGGCAGGCATGGAGCTGCTGTATGCCACAGGGCGCCCGAGAAGCATGTCAGGGACACCTGCCTGCAGGCCGGGCTGCCAGAGATACTGACCGTTAGAGTCTTTGAGCTTGCGAAGCAGTTTCGCCGTGCTGTCGTTCATCAGCCATGTGCCGTTCTTGCGGTACCCTGCCTTGACGGAGTGGAACAGATCGATGATCTCGTCGGCGGTGATCGCCGTGGCGCTGGCCGCCGTTACGCCGTTCGCCGCATCGAGCAGTACGCCGCGCGGTTTACCGGTGCCGTCTCCGTTTACGAATGCCGCCTCTTCCGCTGCGCCGAAGGAGCGTGCGAAGTTCTGCGCGATATAGGCCTCGATGTTAATGAAGGAGTCGTTGAGCAGCTCTTCGGAAACCTTGATGATGCGGCCGAGCTTGTGCGCGCCGAGCTGCATACGACCGAAGACCGGATCGGATTCAGGATATGCACCCTCTTCATCGACCCATCCTGCATTGCCACGCGTATTTTCGAGCGGGATATTTTTGGTACTCATCGTCGTGACGACAGAAGCAAGACCGCGGAAGACGTTCTCATCGTCAAGTGCCTGAACAAGTGAAGTCTGGAACTCCTGCGGCACGATGTATCCGCCTTCGGAGTCGGTGCCTACCTGCAGCGCACGGGTCATGGGCTCCGTCATGGCATGGCGGCGCTGTGCCGTCCAGAACGCTTCACGGTAAAGCGTTTTTTCTTTGTCATCTTCGTTCCGGTTTCCTCCGTTCGGAGATGCAACAAGCGGCTGGCGCTGCGGCTGACCCATGTACTGCGAGCGTGCTTCTGCTTTTGCCTGGCGCTTTTCTGCATCTTCGATATTCGCACGGGTTTCATCGAACTGCGTTTCGAGTTCGTCGTAGGTTTTCTTCTGCTCGTCGGTCAGCCCATCAGGGTTTTCGTCGAGCATGGACCGCATTTTTCCATCAAGTTCCGCCAGGAAGGCGCGCAGTTGTTCAAGGTTCATTTTGTGTCCTTTGTTTTGAGGTTTAGTTTTCTGCGGAGGATGTCCGCGCTGTGAAGCTTGGGCTGCACGCCTTCGCCGCCTTGGGTTGCCGAGCGCCCGACTGTCGCACCGCCGTCGAAACCGCGCCAGACCGCCGAAAGCTCGACGACCTCGAAGTCGGTGACAAGCACATGCATCGGCTCGCCCTTGGTTTCAGTAATCTGCACATCGTTGACGATATACCCGACGGAGACATCGGTAAGGATGGCATCAGCATATTTGCGAAAGACGTCGTAGCTGTTCGTGTCCGTGCCGAAGTAGGCGTCCACTTTGAACGCTCCAGCATCGACTCGAGCATTTTCAAGCCGCGCCACTGCGTTATCGACGCTTTTCGCATGGTCTTTGAACATGGTTCTGAGCCGGTCGAACTTCGCGCCTTTGACATCGAGCTCTTCGATATAGATCTCATCGGTCCACCAGTCCATCCGCTCGCCTGCATTATTGGCGCTGATGGCGACAAACGGCACCATCTTTTTATCCTGGTCGATCAGACCGGTATCGACCGCCCGGAATGCCTGGCATGATCCGGCGCAGATGCGCTGTGACATGCCGACTTCATTCATGCGGGCGATGATCTCAGCCTTGGTTCGCATTTTGCTGTCCCTCCTTTGTGAAATTGAGCGGGACGATGATGTCGTCCAGCCCTTCGATGGGGTTAAGGTCTTCGAGTTCGCGCGCCTCGTTACGCGTCATCCAGCACCCCTTGGTGATGGCAGATTCGTAGGCTTTGTAACGGGACTCTGTGTCACCGCGTAGCAGCGCCCCAAGGTTGAAGCGGACGAAGTACGTCTTTTTCTCCGCAGGCGTGAAGAGCTTGCGCTTCATCTCTTTTTCCATCCGCACAGCCCAGGGGCGGATGGCGTCGATGACGAACTCGAGCGACTGCTGCTCGATATTGGAGAAGGTCGCTTTGTCGAGTTCGTTGATCTTGTGTAGCGGTACGCCGAACATGGCGGCGATTTCGGCCTTGGTAAATTTACGGCTCTCAAGGTACTGTCCGTCTTTGTTGCTAATAGTGATGGGGGTGAACTTGAAGCCGTCCTCTAGCAGGATTGTCTTACCGACGTTATCGGCTCCATGGTACTGTTCATTAAAGCTGTCTTTAAACCGCTTGAATGCAAGGTCACTCATTTCACGGACGCCTTCGCCGGTGACGACGCCGCTCGGGTAGGCACCGTTTTTGAATAGCGTGCCTCCGAACTCTTCAAGGGTGATCCCCATCCCGATTGTATTGCGGTTGTAAGTTATTGCGCTCATGCCGATGATGCCGTCAAGGCTCATCCCGATGAAGTGCAGCACCTCTTCGGCGGACAATGGAACTTCTCCATAGGATTCACTGCGGTAGATGTAGCCTATTTTTCCGCTGGATAGACGCACGACCGTCATACGGTCAGCGTCTAGCGGGTAGATGCCGATGATCCTTCCGGCCTGACTGCGGACGATCTGCGAGTAATGGTTCCCGCGAAGCAGCAAAACGATCAGCACGACCTGAATCCATGTGAATGAGGTCATATCATCATTCGGCTCATCATGGAGAAGGAAGTGCAGCGGATGGTCGAGCGCCTTTTCCTTGTAGGTCTTCCCGTTTTTCGTCATGTTGCGATAGACGGAGAGCGGGAGGGAAGCCATGGACTCCGATACGATCTTAACGCAGGCATAGACGGTGCTATGCTCCAGCGCAGTCTTCTGTGTGACATTCGCGCCGGACTTCGACGCACCGCCGAACATGGCAGACAGCCATTCGGTCGGTTTTGCTAGCGTAGACGTTTCCCGATGCGAAAGGCGGCCGATCAGGCTCATGCTTCACCGCCGTTTTGCTTTTTCGGATATTTTTCGCGGACAAACTGCCAAAAAAGGTATGAGATAAGGGAAGAATGGGCGAAAAATGCGGCTGAAATAGCGTAATTTTTGTACTGCGGGAAGGCCAAAGCGGCGGAAATTCCGAAGCCTGCGGCGATGAGAAGCAGGAAAAAGTAAAGGAAAAATGCAGTTTTCAGCTCGTTCATGCTGAAAATCTACAACCAAAAATCGTTAAAACGCCGTTTCATAATCAAAATGATTATGCTTTTATACAGATCGTACCCCTCTGGTTTCGTAAATGCTCTCTTTCGGAGGCTCGAAGTTGCTGATGCGGGCGAAGGTATTGATCACTGCGGCGCAGCCGTCGATCTTGCGCGTGCGCTTAGACTTATCCGGCTTCACGTTTCCGTTGGCATCGGTGACGACGGTAAGGTTCGACACCATCCAGTTCATGACGGGGTTATCGTCGTGTGTCATCGTCCTGCTGATGATCGCGTCGCGGAAGGCGTACGTCGGTACGGAAATGTCGCGGAACCCCTGCCGGATCTGCACGAACCCTTCGAAGCTGGTCTCGTCTTCTATCTGGAAGACCATCTCTTTCGCCAGGTAGGCGTCATAGCAGATCTCGTCGATGCCTTCGTCTGTGATCTTCTGCATCATGTCGCGCTTGATGTACTTCTGGTTGATTGTCGGCCCGGGCGTCGCAGTAATGTGACCTTCCAATATCCACTTGCTCAGCGGAACACGCAGCTCCCGTTCTCGCTCGGCGATGTTGTCCTCCGGGATGTAAAAGTGTGTTTTGATATGGACCGTGTCGTCCGGCATGAGGTACGTGGCCCCGAGTGAGGTGAAGTCGTCCACACGGCTGAGGTCGAAGCCCAGCAGCTTTCCTTTCGCTGCTGACACATCGCGGTTTTTGTCCGCGCATGCCCTCCATGCCTCGAACGAGATGAAGTTCTCTGCAGCATTCACCCAGCGGTTGAGATCCTTAACGAGGAAGTTGTTGAGCGCCTCGGTCCGCGTCTTCGCCTCGTGCGCCGCAACGCGCATGTAGTCCCAGCTCTTTGATATACCGAGGTTAGGGTTTGCTTTTACCCATACCTCCTCATCGAACGGGTCGTCTTCAGGGTCCAGCTCTGCGACAAAGGCGAAATAGCTGTCGTCCTCGATCACGCCGTCGAGTACCTGCTTGGCGTACTCGTACTCCTGATATCCTGGCGATGCCGTATCGAACCCGGCTGTGGTGATGTAGAGCATCAGCGGCTGCAGGCGCGATCCCTGGGAGCTCTTCACGACCTCGATCATGCCGCGGTCCGGGTGCGCGTGGATCTCGTCGCCGATACCGAGGCCGACATTCAGCCCGTCATAGGACCTGTCATCACGGCCAAGCGGCTTGATAGTCGTGTCGGTCGGGTTGATGTGGATCGTGCTGTATGCGATGCGGGTCTCTTTGCGGAGATCGTCATTATAATCTACCATCTTCTCGCAGCCGGTCCAGACGATCTTTGCCTGTTCTCGCTTCGTTGCGAAGCTTACGATCTGGTTTCCCTTCTCAACCGTGAGCACTGATTCAGAGATACCGATGCCTGATGCAAGGATTGATTTTCCGTTTTTGCGAGGGATGAAGAAAAATGCTGTCGTGAAACGGCGAATCCACTGAGGCCTTCCGTCCTTTAAAAGCGGGCTACCGTCCTTCCCTGTGCGCTTTTTCTGCCATCCGAACAGGATGACGATAGCCTTTTTCTGCCAGCTTTCAAGAACGATAGGCTGCCCGGCCAGCTCCCCCTCGAAGTGGTGCAGCTTCTCAATGACAGCGACGTAGGCTAGGCCGAGCTTTTTATTAAATCGGATGTCGTCTCGCAGTCCAGACTCAACAGTCTTCAGGTCATTGGCATGGCGCTCGAATGTTTTTTCGTAATACGGCTTAGACATCGACATCCATATTGTTTATCGTACCGGCGATATCGAACAGGCTCTGGGTTCTTTTACCATCCTCCCCGTTAAAGTTGATCCCGAGCTTTTTACGGCTGGCTATCGACAGCCCCAGCTGCCCCGCAAGTGTGACGAGTGTCTTCTGCGTCATCTGGATCGCATTGAACAGCGGGTGGATGTATGCAGATCCTGTCTTTGAGCTGTAGGCTATCACGTCCTCATCGACCATCCGTTTCTCGAGGTCTAGGTATCGCTCATACGATTTTGCGTAGCTGACGATTAGCGGTTCGTCAACGGAACTGTAATGTTCTCCGAGTTCATTCTTCAGCTCGTCGATCTTCCGCATGGCAATCGGTCCGAGTATTTTTTCATGAGGTTTTGCAGGCGGCTTCTTCGAAACTTTTTCCAGAACTTCGCTGCGGGGCTCGTAAATAGGCCATCCCTCCTTTTTGGCTTTTTTGTTGATGGCGGTCGTGCTGCATCCGTATCGCTCAGCCATGGCAGCCTTGGTGGCAAACTCACCTGCGCGGTAGTCTTTTTCAAGTTTCTCCCAGTCAACAGGTTTACGCTTCAAGCCCTACCCCCTGCGAAATGGTTTTTGTAAAAAGTTGAGAGGGGCATCGGTCTTGGCGTGTCCGATCTGTAGGTATTTCATGCCCCCCTCCCATACTGTCTTTCATCGTTGGCTGTCTTCTTCGCATGGCACGAATGGCAAAGCGGCTGCAGGTTGTCTTTGTCAAGACGCTTCGACCAGTCGACCTCGATCGGGACAATGTGGTCGACGACATTGGCGGTCACCGTCAAGTCATGCTCAAGGCATGATCGGCATAGCCCGCCGGCATCGCGCATCACTTTTTCCCTGACCGACTTCCACGCTGACGAGTTGTAGAACCGTGTCGCTCTCGGATCGCGGCGGTTCTTGTCATAGTCGTCGTTGCGGCGCTTCACTTCGTCGCGGAGGTGATCATCGCAGTACCGTTCGTTGTACGGTACGAGCTTGTTACACCCGGGAGCGTTACAGACTTTTCGCGGCATCTTTCATCTCCATAGGTCCTATCCCGAATAGCATCCAGTTGACGCTGACACGTTTCTCGATGCAAAACCCGGTAACGGCATCGTACGGGATCCTATTCTTGTACTTCATGTTCGCCATCACCGCCGGCTCTATCTCCAGGGAGAAAGCAACATTCTTGTCGCATACCTTCCCGCCGATCTCATTCGACAGTACATCCTTCATCCGCTCGACCATGTCCGCAAAGGTGTTGTTCATCTTCCGCCCCCGTTGTCAAATCTGATCTCCCCGGCCCGCAGCTTTTCGACGAACCGTGCGTCGCTGAACTGGAACTGCTCTCCGCTCTCTGCCTGGAACACATCGCCGTTTCTGATGCCGGATATCTCCCTACCTTCATCCAGCACCAGCACCATCTCCCTCGGAAGGAAGCTCAGGTACATCTCATTTTCGATGAAGGTGGCGAGTCCGACGATATTTTCACCTGAGACGACCCCCATCGTGTAGCGCTTGTACGCAACAGCCAGGTCGCGGATGCCGATGAACTCCTTCACGGTCAGGTATGCAGCGTAAACATTCTGCTTCGACCCGAGATACTTTTGAGCGCCTGACAGTCTGAGCTCAGAGTAAACAGCATTGAACAGTCCGTCATTCGCAAAAGATGACGATGATGCTGACGGAGTTTCTGGTGACGGTTCATCATGACGGTTACATGACGGTTCGTATGGTACTTCAGTTTCTGAAGTCTGGTACTTCAGTTTCTGAAGTGTGGGTACTTCAGTTTCTGAAGTGTGGCATGGTTCAGTTTCTGAAGTGTGGTTCTCTGGATCCTGCAGCACCCAGTACCCGTTTGATGCATTGCTTCCAGATTTTCTCTTCCGATGTTCACGCCTGACAAGTCCCATGTCTTCAAGCCGCTTCAGCACGCCGGAAAGCGTCGCCTGGGACACGCCTGTTTTGCGCATAATCGTCTCCCATGACGGCCAGCAGTATCCTTCATCAGAAGCATTGTCGGCAAGCGCCAACAGCACCAGCTTGTCCGATTTTTTAACGTCGGCGTTCCACGCCTTCTCCATCAGCTTTACGCTCACTTTTCCCGTCCTTATTTCAGATTGTCGGCATGCTGTAGCTGCCTGCCCCATACTCGTGCACTACTTCCGGGAATGAACCAAAGCGGCCGGTCGGTCCGTTAAACTTCGTCAGTGCGAATCCTGACTCCCCGTCGCGGTTCTTCGGCACGATCAGCTCAGCGTCGTTCGTCGGCGCCTCGCGCTGGTTCTCGCTGCGCTGGTAGTAGCTCTCCCGGTGTGGGAAGATGATGACATCAGCATCCTCCTCCACCGCGCCGCTGTCGCGCAGGTCTGAAAGCATCGGCCGTTTGTTCGATCGCTGCTCGTTCGCCCTGTTTAGCTGGCTCAGGAGCACGACGACTATGCCGTACTCCTTGGCGATCTTCTTCAGCTCCTTGGTGATATCGCTGACCTCCAGGTCGTCGCGCTGCTTCCCGGGGCGCTTGATGTAGCGCAGGTGGTCGATGAACCAGTACTTTATATTCCGGTTGCGCCGCAGCTCACGCTTCGCCCTGGCACGCAGCTGGGCGATGGTGATGTAGCTCGCATCGCGCAGCACGAAGTTTTTGGTGTCGAAGAATGCCTCGGCCTCCCTCACGGCTTCCAGATTACGGCATACGCCATGCTTTAGGTCACTGATGGATTCGCCTGACTTCGCGGCGATCAACCGCCGCATAAGATCTTCTCCCGGCATTTCCAGCGAGTCGAAGTAGACGCCGTGCCTGCTCTCAAGCGCGTGGATCGTCATATTGACGGCCAGGGCTGTTTTCCCCATCGACGGTCGCGCGCCGACTACGACAAGAGATCCCGGCTCGAACCCGCCTATCAGATCGTCAAGCGAACTGACACCGCTGTAAAATAGCCGTTGCTCACCTTTCTGTGACGCCGCGGCGAACTTCGTGCGGAACCCGGAAATAAAGTCATGCGTCCCGTCCTCACGGACCATGCCCTTGTCGGCGATGTACTCCAGGCTATTTACACATCCTCCTATGATCTCGTCCGGGGCTGCGCCTTCCTCCTCTACCATGCGTTTGATATCGGTCGTCAGGGACAACAGTGCACGGTTCTGCGCCTTCTCTTTGATCTGCTCGATGTAGGCCGATACGTTCGAGATGGGATTCGCGGACAGTATCGCCATCATCGCTTGCTCGTCGAACTTCCCTTCGCGGGCCAGGCGCGTGCGGATAAACTCTTCGTCTACGGGCTTATCGTCGCGGGCAAGCGCTGAAATGACTTCGAATATGTGCTGATGCGCCGGCAGGTAGAAGTCCTCCGCGCTGAGCATGCCGGCGATCTCCTCGATCTGCTCAGGCTCGAAGATGACAGAAGAGAGCACCGCCCGTTCGAAGAAGAGGTTATAGAGTCGTTCGTCCATCATGCTGAGGCCAGTGGATCGTATGGCCACTTACTGCGGTCTGGGTCTAGATAGTAAACCTTGTATTTTCCCCCTCGTTTTGAAGGCTCATCCCTGCGGAGGATTGGCCAATCGTCATGTCCCAATTGGCTGATCTTGTTCCGTAAATTAAACTCTCGCCACAGATCTGCTGCATCCGACTGGCTAAGTTCATTCCCTGCAGCAAGGTATTCAAGAACCGTCTTCATCATGCCGTGGTATCGTTTCATACGTCCGTTCATGGCTCTACTCCTCTTCGTGGGGTTGTTTCGCCTGTTCGATCATATTTTCGAATGCCTTGATCTGCCGCCTGGCTTCGTAGGCAATCCTCGCGAGCTCTTCGGCTTCGAGGTCGTCGATGACCCCGTCGTTGTGCAGCGAGGTCAGGAACTGCTGTGACAGGTCGCCTGCCAGTGCCGCGATCTGCAGCAGCTCGTCGCGGACGTCGTCGTGCGATGCGGCCGCCTGGGCCTCTGTCACGAACACGCCGCCGGCCTTTTTGGCGAGCGCGTCCATGATCGGCCTGGCATCAGGCCCCAGCTCCTCGATAAGGACGACAAGCTGGTCGATTGATAACGGTTTAGGTTTATATGGGTTGTATGTCGTATAATTAAGTGCAGAAGAGAGCTGGATGTGGTCGTTCGGCCCGTTGTATCCGAGCAGCGGGGCAAAGTGCTGCCGCTCAGAAACAGAATGCCTCTTGCCGAAAAGCTGCATCGCTGCGATCACGGATTTGTAGATGAATGGGTGTTTCGGAAGTGCCATTTTTGGCTCCTTTGAGTCCCGATATCTGAAGAGCAGCACCTCAAAGGGTTTCCAACTGCTGCTCAGATAAGGGTGTTGGAATACATAATAATAGACAATTGTTTAGTCTATTGTCAAGTATATTTCATTTTTTGGAGGAAAATTGTATGGCAACATGCAAAAGCTGCGGCAAAGTAGTAAGTGTTCTTGATATGGTGGATGGGCTTTGCAAAGAGTGTCAGTCGCCGGATGTCTTCAACGAAATAGCGCTGAAAAAAGAGCGCGAGGCAGAGCTTGCCGCAAATGCAAACGCCGTAAACTCGATCATGCTCACAACCGAAATGGCTATCTCCGACCAGGTTGAGACAAGACTCGGCATGGTGACGGCGCAGCGCATCTACGGTATCAACATCATCAAGGATCTCTTTAGCTTTGTACGCGACATCGTAGGCGGGAGAATCAACTCGCTGGAGCGTGCGCTCTCCGACGCCAACAGAGATATTCATAAAGAACTGAGAGAAAAGGCTTATCTCGCCGGGGCCGATGCCGTCATAGCGGTTAAAATTGAGCACACCTACAACAACAGCAACGCAGGAAGCATCTTGTCAGTTTTTGCTACCGGGACAATGGTGAAGCTCAAAAATGACAGCTGAACCATGGTACGGATCCCCCTCGCCGACGCATGCCGTGAAGAGTATCATTTCAGAACGTAGGCTTGTAGAGGAGAAGTAGAATTATTGTTGCATTGCGCAGCTAGTGACAGCGTTTAAGCATTAATGATGGTAAATGATGACTATACTGTTTGTGTATCTATTCTACACTTTGGTATAATCACGCCACCAAAAAGGAGTGATCCGATGAGCATCGTAATCAACGTAAAAGTGGAAACCGGTGGTTTTGACTTTATTGGTTCTCGCGGTGCCGGTGAAATCATCAGGGAGAAAATGAAACCTGTGCTCGATGCCGGTGAAGAAGTTACACTTGACTTCGTAGGCGTCGACCAGGTGACACAATCCTTCATTGATGAATTTTTCGGGATTTTTATCCGTGCGTTCGGCATCGAGTATATCCGTGGAAAAGTGAAACTGGTCAATGCAAAGGATGGGATTAAAAATACCATCAACTTTGTAATTAAATACTCAAAAGAGCGTAGCGCCTAACTATAGAAGTCCTCGTCTTCCCCGAGGTCTTCCCCCCATAAATATGTGTTCCTGAAGTAATCCATATCATGGTTGATTTTCGCTTCGTCAAACTCGAAAGCGACAATGACGCCCTTCCACGGAACATCAAGATCAATCATGTCAAATTCCCCGTTATAGCGCATCATAGCCCCATTCGAAATGACGACAAACTTCCCGCCGGTTTCCAGCATGATCTGGAGCATTGCATAGAGACCAAATCCTGCATTTTTAGCAGCTCCATACATTGTCTGCCTGGTGGAAGTGACGCCTTTGTTGAACGCTCTGACTATCGCATCAAGCTCGCTGCTGACATCATCGT
Organism: Thiomicrolovo immobilis; assembly: GCF_039645955.1. Lineage (GTDB taxonomy): Bacteria > Campylobacterota > Campylobacteria > Campylobacterales > Sulfurimonadaceae > Thiomicrolovo > Thiomicrolovo diazotrophicus. Next base: position 1,893,374 of record NZ_CP147916.1, on the reverse strand, counting down.
AATTTAGTCTCATATTTTCAAGGAAGCCAACACCCCTGTCGGCAACCACGAACTGGATATGCCTTCCGCTCGGAAAGTATTGCGCCATTGTGTACCCGCCGACAGCAGAGTGGGCATGGTCAGCAACATTATTCATCAGCTCTATAAAAAGGTACTGCAAATAATCCTTCAGGTCCTTTTTGTCCTCGGGCTTGAGCGACGGAAAATTTTTAAGCATGATATCAGTGGTGTGCAATGATATTTTCTCAATTCCTGCTCTTCCGATGATTGTTTCTATCGGGCTATAGGTAGCATTGGTACGATACTCGCCTGTTATCATATTCTTAATATAGTCGTTTCCGATTGTGACAGTCAGCCCGTTATCGTTCTGGTATGCCCGAATCATCGCCGCATAAATTGGTTCGCACCATCCCTGAAAGGGGAAGCTCGTATTTTGCCCCTGGAAGAGGTGTAAATGATGCTCTATATTATCGATCCCTATTCCCATTATGCTACTCTACCTCCTTCTTCATCATCTGTTCCATCTTCTTCCGCTGCACATACTGCACATACCGGTAAAAGAAATTCGCCTGCGCCCGGAAACGAAAGGTGATCGACTGCTCCCATGTTCTGACATCGCCGTTGTCATTTCTGATCTGGTAAAGCAGCACCTTTTTTTTCAATACCCCACCCAGCTTCACCTCATAAACGCTATCTACAAGGTCGGTCTCTACCCCCTTCATGGTCATAATGTTCTTCTCCAGTGAAACCTTCGTCATGGAATAATGACCGGCCAGCTTGTCGATTGCGAATATAGAAGACACGACACCCAACGACAGGAACAGTGGAAAGAACAGCATAAATGACAGGTCGTTCTCTATAGCCTTCGATACGCCCTCGGCCGCGTACACTGACGGGAGTACAAATGAAAATGCAAGCACGTAGTACAAGATCTCATAGAGCCTGTAGTTTGTGATGGCCTTGAAGTCCTTCATCCCCTTTGTGTCGAGGTGGGCCTCCTCAAAATAGGAGAAGAAATAGGCATTCCCATGCAGCTGGTTCACCGTCGGTCCGTTGTTCGTTGTCCCGTTCTGGTTGAACGCAGGCATCACAGCTTCTCAAAATGGCCGATGACGCGGCCGATGACTTTGCAACTGTCCATGTCATCCTCCCCGAGCTCGATATCATCGACATCGACGTTATCGCTGATCAGGCGCATTACTTTTGTGATGGGGTTGCGTCTGACGCGCTTCACCAGGAGAACATCGCTGCACATGATGACGTAGATGGCGCCGTCGTGTATCCGGGAACCCTCGTTCTCAAACGGGTTCACGAACAGCAGCTCACCGCTCATGATCGTCGGGGACATGCTGTCGCCGGTGGCGTTGATGATGTGCATGCCGGCAAACTGCTCCAACCCAAAATGACTTCGCAGAAACGACCGTTCAAATGCTATGGGGGTCGAAATAGCCGCCTCTTCATTGTAGGCCCCACCGCCTGCGCTGGCATACACATCGCCGAAATAGTCCATGGCAACCATCCCAGTACCGCTTTTCTTTGGTATTTTAAGCATGCCGGTAGCATCTTCTTTTAGCATCATTGGATCTCCGCCGAAATGAGCATCACCGTTTATCTGATTGGCGTAATTGGCGCCATTATTCTTGGTATCGTTCATTGTAAATACGGCACCGTTACTCACGCGCTCGCCCGTCTCAATGTAAATAATTTCCTTCGGTGTGAACAGACCCTGCAATTCCCTTCTGAAGGACTTCGGCATCTTCTGAGCTCCACCCCCACGTTCATAGCGACTGATCTGTGTTACATCCTTATCAACAGTCTGGGCAATTGTCTGCTGTGTGATCTCTTTTTCTTCACGCAGTTCGCGGAGTCTCTCACCCCATTTTTCAGGATTGTTCATACTTTTCCTCTATAGCCTTGACAATTAACTTGACAATTGTCTATAATGGCTCTATTCGTTTACGTTTTCATAACGATAACAATTATAGCGAAGACAATGAAAGGTTTGCAGGAAATGACGTTTAACACCACGCTCAGCCTTTGGGAAAACATCAAGTCCGGGCTCTGGGCTTCAGGGCGCACGCCGGAGCAGATGGCCAACGAGCTTGGGACGACGCAGGGCAGCATCAAGACAGCCATCGGAAACCGGTTCAAGCGTAAGGGCAAGACCCCGCCGCTGCATAAGAGCGTCTTCGACTACCTGGAAGAGCACTGCATCGGCTTCAGAGAGTACGCCGAAGAGAACGACATCACCGTAGCTTCAATCGATCCGGTCTAGGCCGGTTCCGTTGAGCCTATGGCTCGCCCGATGATCCGGCGCGGCTGCGCGCCGCTTCGTCACCCAGGACAAGGATGCGTTATCCACGTCCGCCCCGCGCAGCGATGCGCCGCATCATCCGAACGCGAAAGCCCACCCGCTAAGACCGCGCGAAGATGCCGACCGGAACCAGTGCGGCCCTGGCTTGCAGCCGCAGCGTGAAATGAAGCAGCCCGGAGAAGCCCAGAGCTTTCACCGCTTCCGACGTAAAAGAAAACCATATCACCACAAAGGAAATCCTCGTCGTATGAGTTAAGTAGTCGGAAGCGTTGAGAGCTCATGTGACCGTAGCTCAGCAGGATAGAGCACCGGATTCCTAATCCGGAGGCCGCCGGTTCGAATCCGGCCGGTCACACCAACACTGGCAGATAACTCAGCGGTAGAGTCCCCGGCTCATAACCGGATCGTCGCGGGTTCGATCCCCGCTCTGCCAACCACAAAGAGCTTTCCGAGAAACCGGCCAACCCACCAATATCGTGCTTTAAATTTTACACGGCGCGCGGACGGGCCGCCTGCCGAGGCCGCCGGCTTCTCGGAGAGTTCGACGAGTGTCTAAATATTGGTAGGGCCCTGCCCATATCAAATACTCAAAAGGGAAGCCATGAAGACGGTAAAAGTCGACAAAGACAACTTGCTCAAGGTATTGCGTGAAAACCGCGAAAAGCACCAGGTGGAGTTTGATCAACTTTGGGGAGAGTTCCAGACAAAGATCAAAGACGAAATCACCCGGATCAGCATGATTGATGAATACGATGACGTCCCCAGCATTCAAGCCATCAAGCCTGAATCGTTTGTCAAGGATTACGACGAGGTCATCGGCATGCTCGAGTTCTCGACAGATACCGAATTCGACATCACACAGGAAGAGTATAAGAAATACGTGCTCAATGAATGGGACTGGAAGCGCACGTTTGATTTCATCAAAACATCTTACGGGTATTAACCACGCCGCCCCCGCGGCGGCCAACCACGAACCGCAAAAAGAGACCATGGGGACACCCCTTCGTTCTCCTCCTTAACACACACTCCCCGTGGTCTCCTTTTGCGGTTTCGCCATCACAAGGAAAAAGTCATGACGAAAAAAGAGCACAGAGAAAGCCTGCAGCGCATCTATGATTCGGTGCTTTTCGCATACGAACAAACTGTAAGAGATCGCAGATCTGCCTATCGCAGATATGTGAAATATAAGCATGGAGATACGGTCGATTTTGGCGAGTATCTGTCAAGTCGCAGTGCATGTTTCTGGCTGGTCAAGTCGCTCAAACAGATCAAGCGCGAGCTGGCGGCATGAAGCCCCGCCTCGTCACCCTGCTGGGGCCGGGTGGGGTGCCGGAAAAACCGAACGCGAAACGGCTCCCCATCCGCTTCGCCGCACAATCAAAAAAGAGGAAAGCATGACATGTCAGGCATTCAACATCATCAACAACGACATCAGGGCAAGAAGGGCGCTGCACCGCAGCATGGCCGCAGGGGAGGAAGCCGCGATGCGCAGGACGCTGGCGGAGACTACCGCCATGCTAAAGGCATGCGGCATCAGCTGTACCGGACCGACCGGCGCCCGGGGCTGAGGGTCACAAAAAAGGCGCACTACATTGATGAGGCTGCAGCTCGTTGTGCTGCGGAAAGATATCGCGCCATTAACGCGAGGCTATGCGGGCTTATTCCGCAACCCATCACGCTGCCGGAAGTATGGTGGCTTTAATGAAACCCCTATACCTCACATGCCCGTCCGACCAGTTCGCCGCGGCGCCATGCAGCGAAGAGCACACCACTAACACCGCCGCCGTCAAACTCGAAGCCAGGAACTGCAAGGTCTGGCTCAACGACGCCGGCCGCTGCAGCGTGCAGCAGTTCGGGACCGCCCGGCAGGCCCGGGCCAAATATGAACAGATCAAAAAGGAGATCGGATGGTCAAAGTCGTAACGACAATCGAACAGTTCGAAAGAGAAGTAAAAAGGCTGTGGGTGCGCTTTGGATATGCGAATGAAGAGCGTAGCTGGTTTTCAGTTTCTATCAATTCAATCTACAAGCACAAAGTCATATCAGTAAATCCGATGAATTTGGATTGCCCAAAAATGTCGCCCAGCAAAGCTCAAGGAGTAGGAGAAACATTTGTACAAGCACTGACCAACTGCCTTATCGCAATTGAGAAAGAGTTTGAACGTCTCAAAAAGGAGGGATCATGAAATCAACCATCATTAAAAAAGAACTCGCCCGCATCCTGGCGACCAACTCCGCCGAAACCGTCGCGCAGTTCGCGCAGCGGCTCAAACGGGCAAAGGTACTGTCATGAGAGTAATTCAAAACTGGATCTTCGAACTTCAGCTCCTCGATGCCCGCCGCAGATACGCAAGTACCCGGGGCACCCGCATAAAATGCGCGCTGGCCCAGATGCTCCTGCTGCTCGTTCCCGTCCTGGTCGTGTCCATCATCACGGCGGGGGTATTGGGAGTGGTCCCATGACGCCGAAAGAAGCCTGGGATTCCTATGCGGCATCCTGCAAAAAGGCGGGTATCAAACCGGGACCGTACCGCAACCTCCTCGAGAACGAGGACGAACCAAAAAAGAAGCGCCGCGACGGCATCGCCGCGGCGAGCGCACAGCAAAGGAAAGAGAATATGGCAAAGCAAAAGAGACTCGGCAACCTCGAGATCGCCGAAGCCCTCGGCATCCGCCTCGACCAGGTGGGCCCTCTCAAGGATCTCGCCGGCATCAGCCGCCAGGGCCCCATCATGGAGAGCAGGCTAGAAGAGCTCCGCAAGTACCTAGACGCCCTGCCGCCGATGCAGCAGGAAGAGCAGCCGCAGACCGGCCCATGGCCCGCCGGGAATGAGTTCATGGACGAGCAGACGGCCATGGAGGTACACGGCAACTTCATCAACCATGACGATGCTTCTGCTCATCCTGAACCGCCCTACAGCATTGAGGAGCATAAAGACGGCGAGGAAGATTGGGAGCGCATCGCCGGCTATGAAGACACAGAGCACTGCGAAGCAGCCATCATTGACGCTCAGCCCATCGAGGTACCGGAAGGAACTGCATTCGCTGAAGCAGGGCTGGAAAATACATTCGTGCTGTCGAAGGGTCAGATCCTCGAGATCATCGCCGCGGCAAAGGAAGAGGCACGCGCTGAGATCGTCATGCCGCAGAAGCTCAATACCGGCGACGTCATGCCCTTCGTCAAGGCGACGGCATGAAACAGATCCGCATCATATCCTGCAGCGACCCGATGATGTGGTACGCGGACCACATCGGCGAAATCTTCCCCCTCATCCGTGAAGAAGGCGGCAGCTACCTCACACGGGAGCCGGCCGGGTACACAAACGTTGTCAGGTTGGCAGACGCAGAGATCGTGGAGGATGAAGCAGATGCATGACTACCCCCAAAACGGTGCCTACAACGACGTCGGCTACCGCATCAGGAAGATCGCGTCCGAGCAGGGCATCGACGCCGCCCGGGAAGCGATCGGCAAGAGTGACCTGTCCGACGATGAGCTGAACACATGCCTCGATATCGTCAACGGCATGGAAGATCGCTTGGAAAGCGCCATGGCCGTCGACGGAGACATTTCTGACTTCGGGAGCTGAGCGATGAAACCCTACACCCCAACACCAGAAATCGCAAAAGGACTGCACGAAGGCCGGATTACGATGCTGTGTGAGCCGTTGATACCGCAGCCTCCTGAAGGACATGAAACTCCTAAAATAATTGATGGAGTTCTTTCTTTTTATGACCATGTAAATTTCAATATCTTTAGAACTATCCCACCATTCAAAGCAGGTGACTTGATCTTTGTGCAGGAAGAGTATGCCCTTACCAACTTATTTAATGCTGTCGCTGTTGCATCAGATATCAATGATGAATGGTCTTCTCATCAAGTTGATAAACATTTGATTTGGTACAAGGCAGATGGAGAGCAACTATTACCAGAAGGGCTTACATCTGGCGAGTTCCTTTCGGCAAGAGGGGATTGGCGTCTAGCAGATTCAATGCCGAAATGGGCATCACGCATCCATCTGCAAGTCGCAGACGAACAGCCCATCATCAAGCGCTTGTGGGATTTGACGGAGGATGAGGCTGTGGCGTGTGGAGTATTTAAGACAAAACAATGGGCCCTCTCCAGACAAGATTTTATCGAATGGTTTACTGTTGATGAAAAGCGAATGTGGGAGCATGCATGGGAATCTTTTATGGACGGCATTTGGCAACCACGCTTCGCCGGAACTGAATACGACTACGCGAATAATCCGTGGGTAGCACTTACGAAAGTCAGAAAGGACAAAGTATGAAATATGAAGAATATACACTTGCATTTGGTTCTAATGAAGAGGTGATGGGATGAATAAAATTGATATTGTATATGTGAGATGGAAAGATGGTGTTATTGCTTGCCCCATTTTAAAGGAACTTGAGAACGACGAACTTATGATATCAGTAATGAATAGCAGGCAAATTGTAAACCGGAATGAAGTAAATGTTATACCAGAAATTTTCGATGGTATGGCTCATTTTCAATTGAGTGAATCTGAATAAAGGATAGTAAATGAAACCCCAATCCTACAAAGACTACATCCCCAAAGGCGCCCGCGTCCTGCATCTCGTCGTCACTCAGCACTGGTTAGATAAGATTGCGGAAGGACGGAAGCCTGAAGATTTTCGGAAGATTTCGTCGCACTGGATACAAAAATTGTTTATATGGAACTCAGGTCTGAAAATTTTGAAATCTGAGGCAAAGCAACTGGAAAAGGCCGGCATTGAGTATATTCTCAAGCACTGCCGCTTTCAGGAATACGATTACGTTGTTCTTTCTGTAGGCTATAAAACCATCCGCCCGCAGATCATCAGCAAGTGGGGTGGCACACGGATCACCGTGGCAGGCGAGCAGACTGACCTCGGCGTCGGTCGATTCTTCGCGGTGGACGTTTCGGACGTCCTGCATGTTTTGAATTACGAGAACCAATCCGGCCGCCGGTGAACGTACCGCAAAAACGTCCGCTCCCCCAGGAGCCTCCTGCGTAAAGCACCCACCATGATCACCGTCAGGCTGTACCTGGTCGCTACGGCCATCACCGCCGCCTCGCCGTCCGGCGCATCACCCCACCTTACCCCCGCCAGCATCCGCTCCCGCTGATGCTCCGAAATGTAGAACCGGCACCCGTCCGGGTCGAAGTAAACGTACCGCATCCGGTTGTGCCTCACTGGCACCCCGTAGGTATCCACCCTCCACACCCCGCGCAGCAGGCGCAGCTTGGCAGTAAGTACATCGTCGCCCAGCAACGGCAGATCATCGCCTTCCAGTTTCATGCGTGCGAGTGTAGCTGTTTTGAAAATCCACCGAAGGAAATATTGCAATGCAGTCCAGAACCGAATCCCTCCTCGAAAACGTCGCCAATGTCATGAGCGGGCTGCTGCTCAGCGCGTTCGTCGTGCAGCCGTTGGTGTTCCCGCTGTTTGGCGTCACGCTCAACGTCGGGCAGAACATTACCATCGCCGTAGTGTTCACCATCGTCAGCATCGCCCGCGGGTACCTGTGGAGGCGCTACTTCAACAAAAGGACGATGCGGCGCTTCGCGCACATGTTCGAAGGGAGCCATTCATGAGCCAAAAACCAACAAGACCGCCACTCAGGTACCACGCCGGCATGTACATCGCTTCGAGTTTCATGGGGCGAAGTATCACCTATCTACGAAAGCAATCACTGAAATTTTGCAAAGGAACATTATGAGATTGAGCAAACTTATCGAACTTTATGGAGACGAAGACGTTACTTTTCAAAACCTAGACTCCTGCATGATAGAGGCGAAAAAGAGAAAGTATGACTACTCGTACACGTTTGGTACTGACGTACCATTCGATCATAAAGGTTCCAAGAAAATGTGCCTTGTAGTGTGGATGGACAGGGAAAAAGTTTCAGACATATTAAAAGCTGCGAAGAAACCGGACAACATAGGTGTCGAAGACGACAGAGATGGGTAAATGATGCCAAAACCCTACGCCTACTACAACGAATTCGACCCCGAAAAAGCCGCATGGCTGCAAAACCTCATGAACGCCGGGGCCATCGCCCCGGGAGCAATAGACACAAGGAGCATTACCGATGTCAAAGCATCTGACCTTATGGGATATAGCCAGCACCACTTCTTCGCCGGCATCGGAGTGTGGAGCTCCGCACTGCGACGTGCCGGATGGCCCGACGACAGATACGCCTGTACTTTCTCGTGCCCCTGCCCTCCATTCTCCACGGCGGGCTCCGGGCAGACATGCCCGAACTGTGGCGGCGGATCTCATCTCTGCCATCCTAAACGAACCGGATATTTCATCTGCCTCGATTGCGGCCATTGTCACTTCGCCGACGAGCGCCACCTCTACCCGGAAGTATCGCGCATCGTCGGAGAGCTCGCGCCTGCAGTCTGCTTTGGAGAACAGGTTGCAAGCATCGACGGCCGGACGTGGCTCGCCGCTGTACGCGCTGACATGGAAAACATGGGGTATGCCGTTGGGGGGACCGATCTGTGCTCTGCGGGCGTCGGCGCTCCGAACATCAGACAGCGGCTCTACTTTGTCGCTAAAAGGCTGGCCGACACCGACAGCATCGGACAACAGGGACAGAGGCTCATGGGACGACCCATGCATACAGCGCAGGGCAAACCTTGGGAAGTCAATAGAGCTATCGATGATTGTCGGAGTCGTGGGTTGGCCGACTCCAACAGCGAACAGCTCTACAGGTCCAGGATCGGAGGGTCGTCAGGGCGGAATGAACATACAGACTGCTGCACTGACGACTGGCTGGGCGACACCGACAGCATCGTCGAAGAAGAGGTCGGAAGCGTTCGGTACGGGCCGGACACCACAGCCGGACGAAGTTCTGACAATGGACTGCCCCGCCCGCCTGAAATCGGATGGGACGCTGCTGACTGGCTCTACTGCACAGATGGAAAGTGGCGGCCAGTTGAACCCGGCACATTCCCGCTGGCTTCAGGGCCTTCCGGAGATCTGGGACGCGTGTATACCAGGTGGCGCCGCATTGGGCTTAAAGGCTACGGCGACGGACTCAACCTCGAAGTAGCGACGACGTTTATAAAGTCATCGATGCCGCTGCTGCAAAGCATAGATTAAACGAAAGGAGATGCCATGAGCGCATTACAGGAAATGCAGGATGATATTCGCCATCTCGCCGACGCATTCGATGCGTTCATGGCGATCCCCGAGTGGATCCCGCTGACGAAGGGCATCGCTGAACAGTACGGGTACAAGACACTCGACGGCCTCCGTGAGTGGTGCTTCCGCAATCTCCCGCCGGATATGTTCCGCAAGAACGGGAACGCATGGGAGTTTCACCGTTCCGCGGCATGGCGGATCAAACATAGGGTAAAATAACGGCGTGCCGATAGCGCCGAAAGGAGCTATTATGAGACGACGCGTCTATCTGAACCCCAACGGGGTGATCACGCTTGACAGCGATCTGTTCGGTAAACGCAAGCGGTTGTCTACCGGGCGAAAGCCGGGGAGCAAAAAAGAGGCCGAGAGGCTCATCGCCTGGTACCTGAAAAACTTTGACGATGAATACTCTGAACTGTACGGGGCAGGGAGGCCGACATCCGGCGTGCTGTTCCGGGAATACGGCGCCGACATCGTCTCCATCACCAGCGAGAACAGGAACAGGTTTTCGCAGGAGGAAGCCGAATCGGCGCTGGAGCGTCTGTGCGAGATGTTCGGCGATAAGTGCATTGACAGTATAACGAAAAGCGACTGCCAGCGGTGGCAGAACGAGATGGCCAAAAGCTACTCGGGCAATACCATAAACAAAAAGTGGCGCTCGCTGCTCAACGTCGTTTTCGATTACGCGGTGTCAGACGGACTGATCGATCGCAACCCGTTGTTCAAGCTGCCAAAGGCCAAGGGCCTGCCGGCGAAGGAGAAGGTGTTCCTTTACGAGAACGACTTCCCGAAGCTGTTTGCCAGGATGAACGAAGAGGAGCGCGACCGCTACGCCGTGGCGCTATTCACCGGTGTACGCGGCGGCGAGTTCATTGCGCTGCGCTGGGATGATATCCTCTTCGACAAAGGAGTCATCAAAGTCGATACGCGGATCCGCGAAGGCGAAGAAGCAAAACCGAAGACGGAAGCAGGGGAGAGGGTGCTGCCGATGACGCAGCACGTTTACGACGCCCTCAAGCGCCAGTACCTCCGCACCGGTCACCAGGAGTTCGTCTGGCTCACCTACATGGGTAAGCCCTACACGAACCATGCCGTCATCAGCACAAAGCTGAAAAAGATATCTGCGGAAGCAGGGCTCCCCCCTGTCACGCTGAAGGTATTCCGGGCGAGTTACAATACGTTACTCAAAAATAAAGGGTACCGCGACGACATCATCTTCCAGTGGATCGGACATACAGGTCCACAGGTAAATACGAACCATTACACCGGCACAATGCTGGCGGATATGGGACCGATAAACGAAGTGTCGATCGAGGCATAAAAGGGCACGATCAGGGCACGGTTAAAAATTTGAGTTGCTTTGAAGTCCGTAAGTTAGGGGTTTGAAGGATGGTGTCAAGAGAGAGACTTGAACTCTCGACCTCCGGCTTATGAGACCAGCGCTCTAACCAGCTGAGCTACCTTGACATCCGTTTGAAAGACCGAAATTATAGTTGCAGAGTCCTTAGATTTTCCTAAAAGTGTTCCTCTTGTTTTCGGCAATAGTTTAGCTAAACAGTTTATATGTTAAAAGGCTAACTGTTCTTTAGCCAAATCGACTAAACTTCTTGACAATTCAATACCTATAAAGTAAAATTAGCGCGTAAAAAATATGGCACATTGTGCTTTGTAACGCAAAGGAGAACACATGAACTTTCAACCACTTGGTAACCGTGTGCTTGTCGAGCGCGTGGAAGACGCTCAGACCACCGCTTCGGGGATTATCATCCCGGACAACGCAAAAGAGAAACCTTCCCAGGGCAAGATTGTAGCAATTGGCGGCGACGTCGAGACCATCACTGTCGGCGATACCGTTGTCTTCGGCAAGTATTCCGGCAACGAGCTTTCCCTTGACGGTCAGGAGTATCTCATCATGGATGCCGACGACATTTTTGGAATTATCAAATAAATTTTAGAGGAGACAGAAAATGGCAAAAGAGATTCATTTTTCGGATGAAGCACGCAATACCCTCGCCGCAGGCGTACAAAAGCTGACAGACGCGGTCAAGGTCACCATGGGACCGCGCGGACGCAACGTCCTGATCCAGAAGAGTTTCGGCTCTCCGAACATCACCAAAGACGGCGTTTCCGTCGCCCGCGAGATCGAACTGAAAGATCCGCTCGAAGACATGGGCGCGCAGCTGGTCAAGCAGGTCGCATCCAACACGGCCGACGAGGCGGGTGACGGTACGACGACGGCAACGGTCCTTGCCAACGCCATCTTCCAGGAAGGCCTGCGCAACATTACCGCCGGCGCAAACCCGGTAGAGGTCAAGCGCGGCATGGACAAAGCGACCGAAGCGATCCTCGCCGAGCTCAAAGCCATTTCCAAGTCCATTAAGGACAAAACAGAGATCGCCCAGGTTGCGACGATCTCCGCGAACTCCGACAGCGAAATCGGCAACATGATCGCCGAAGCGATGGAAAAAGTCGGTCAGGACGGTGTTATCACCGTTGAAGAGGCCAAGGGTATCAGCGACGAACTCGACGTCGTCGAAGGGATGCAGTTCGACCGCGGCTACCTCAGCCCCTACTTCATCACCAACAGCGAGAAGATGATCGCGGAGATCGAAAACCCATTCATCCTGCTCTTCGACCAGAAGATCAGCAATCTTAAAGACCTGCTGCCGGTCCTCGAGCAGATTCAGAAGACGAACCGTCCGCTGCTTATCATCGCCGAAGACGTCGAAGGCGAAGCGCTGGCGACCCTGGTTGTCAACAAACTGCGCGGCATTCTCAACATCTCCGCGGTCAAAGCACCGGGCTTCGGTGACCGCCGCAAGGCGATGCTGCAGGATATCGCGATTCTGACCGGCGGCCAGGTGATCTCCGAGGAGATCGGCCGTACGCTGGAATCCGCGAACCTTGCCGACCTAGGCCAGGCGTCCCGCGTCGTTATCGACAAGGACAACACGACCATCGTCGACGGTATCGGCGACAGCGCGGCGGTCCAGGCGCGTATCAACGAGATCAAGACGCAGATCGAGGCGACGACTTCCGAATACGACAAAGAGAAGCTCCAGGAACGTCTGGCGAAGCTCTCCGGCGGGGTTGCCGTCATCAAGGTCGGTGCCGCGACCGAGACGGAAATGAAAGAGAAAAAAGACCGCGTCGATGATGCGCTCTCCGCGACAAAAGCCGCCGTGGAAGAGGGGATCGTTATCGGGGGCGGTGCTGCACTGATCCGTGCCGCGTCCAAGGTGAAGCTCGATCTCGAAGGCGACCAGAAAATCGGCTACGAGATCATCCTGCGCGCCGTCAAAGCACCGGTCAAGCAGATCGCTGCCAATGCGGGCTTTGACACGGGCGTTGTCGTCAACGGTATCGAGACGGCGGCGAGCGAGAATGTCGGCTTCAACGCGGCGACAGGCGAGTATGTCGATATGTTCGAAGCAGGCATCATCGACCCGCTCAAAGTCGAGCGCGTCGCCCTGACGAATGCGACGTCCGTCTCCAGCCTCCTGCTGACGACGGAAGCGACGATCCACGAGATCCCGGAAGAGAAGCCGGCCGCACCGGATATGGGTGGCATGGGCGGTATGGGCGGTATGCCGGGGATGATGTAACGCCCCCCGCGTATCTGCAGGGAGCCCGTTACAGGCGGCTCCCCACCTTCTTCTCCACTCTATTTTTCCCCTTTTTTTTCCACCTCTTTGTATTTTTCGTGAGCAGACCGGTGACGGTTGTAATGTCATTGACCGTGTTGGGCGTTTTGTTTATACGGTAGCGTTTGAAAAGAGCTTACGGAGACGAAGCAAGAATCGTCAGGGATGTTCTGCTCCCATAGGAAGCAGAGGGGGAAGGGTTACTTCAGTCCTTTGGCCGAGGTGAATGTCACCTGGTCGGAGATGAACTTGATGTCAATGACGGCGCCGTCGCTTTTCCATTGGCAGCTGCTGATGCCGAGGGTCTCCGAGCACCCTTCGGGTTTGCCGATCAGTTTGACAACCTCGTCGTAGCTCATGCCGGAGTCGATTTTGTCGTAGTTCTCTTTGGTGACTTTGCTGCAGCCGCCGATGAGAACGATAAGGGCAGCGAGGATCATGAAGCGTTTGTACAAGAGGATTCCTTTGTCGTGGTAGTGACAAAATTATATCACGTTGAGGCCCGATAAGGGCACGGCCCGCGTTAGGCCGTTTCGTAAGCGTAGGTCCAGCCCGTCAGCTGTTTCTCTTTGACCTCCGGGAAGTTGTCCGAGTCGGCTTCAAAATCCATTATGAACATCACAGCCGTGGGAAGGTGCATTTTGTCTTCGGGTTTGAAGACGTGCAGCGGCATCGGTGTCTCCTGGTTTGTGACGGCAAAGGCGACGCGGTCGGGTTGGCTGAAGAGGTCGGCAATATCGCGGAAACCGTACTGGTCGGCGAACTTGTCGAGGACGGCCTGTTGAATGTCGGCGGGCAGATTGTCGGCGGTATTGAGAAAGAGCGTAAAGTGGATCGGTGCTTTGGCGTCGTCACGCACGGCAGGGGCTGCCATGACGATGTATTCGACGCCTTCGAGGTGCGCGGCGATTTCCGTCGGGTTGAGGTACTGTTCGGTTTTGAGGGCCGGGTGTTCCTGCGTCATCATCTTCTGCCTTTATTTCATCAGGGGTTCGAGCGCACCGGCAATGCCCGTGTGCAGGTTGTAGTGGGCGATCGGGAAGTCGAGCGCTTCGTTTTCAAGGTTGACTGTGTAGCCGCTGAGGTAGGTGCCGAGCACGGTCAGGTCGACGGGCGCATAGGCTGCGCACGCTTCGTCGGGAAGAGCGGTGCGGAGCAGCCGGGAGGCTTCGTTGCTTTTTTGCAGGGTAAAGGCCAGGGTCTTGAGGCTGACAAGGTCGCACCAGCGCAGTACGAGTGCGGGCGTCAAAGCGGGCTGGGGTTTGCCTTCCGGATCGAAAAGCAGCCCTTGATCGCGCAGCGGTACCAGGACGGAAAGAACGGCATGCGCCAGGGGGGTGACCTTTTGCGACCAGAACGGCGATTCGTTCGCGTTGTCCAGGGCGACGTTCAGGGCGCTCTCAATGGTGTCGATTTTTTCCTCTGCGAGGAGTTGGGCAAATGTTTTAATCATGGCGCGATTATAGCAAAGGGGCCATTTAGAGGCGCATTAACACTCCGGAAAATGAACACGTCTCAGACGGTCTTAATGGTCACTTCGCCGATGTGGATGGTTTCACCGGGGCGGATCTTCGCCCGTTTGCGGGTTTCGATCTCGCCGTTGCGGTAGACCAGCTCGTTTTCGATCAGCTGTTTGGCCTGCCCGCCGCTGTCGACGAGGTCGAGCAGTTTAATGAGTTTATAGAGTTCAATGTACTCGTCTTCGATTGTATAAGTCATACGGAATTATAGCCTGAATCCGGGGCTTTCGCGGCGGCATTAGAACCGTTTACCCTTTAACGGTAGACTGTTCCAATACAAAATTTACGGCAAGGGAGAATGTATGCGACCGGTCATGACAGTTATGGGCTCTTTGATTCTGGCGGGTAACCTGCTGCTTGCCGTACCGCTGCGTCCGAACGCGGTGACTGTCCGTAACGCGGAGCAGTCCGAACATGAAGTGCGCAAGGCCGTTGCCGAAGCGCTCGTTGCCAAAGGGCTTGAAGCGAATAGCGCCCATCAGATCGTCGCCGAGCGCTTTGCCCCGGAAGGGGGAAGCTTCGCAGTTGTCTATGCTCATTTCCGGATGCTCTTTCCCGAGTACTCCAGTGATGCCGTCCTCTCCGAAATGGCCAGACGCGTCCTGCACGGCGAACGCCTGACTTTTGATGATTATGACCAGCTCGTCGGGATGCTGCACCGCCTCGAAGGGGTTGCACTGACTCCCTCCCACTACGAACGGGCACGCCACTGCGCCCTGCTGAACCGCTACCGTTCCCAAGCCTAGTGCATTGACCGCGTTGCATGGTATGATGCGACCATGATTTGAAGGAGGGCGCATGCAATGTTATTGCGGCAGCGGAAAAACGTTTGAGGCGTGCTGTGCGCCGCTGATAGACGGCATTGCGGCGGCACCGGGGGCGGAAGCGCTGATGCGCTCCCGCTACAGCGCCTACGTCGTGGGGGCGGGGGAATACCTCGTCGCGACGACCGTTTCCCAGAAGCAGGTTCCCGAGGATGCCGAACTGATCCGGCAGCACGCGGAAGCGACGACGTGGCTTGGACTGGAAGTGCTCGCATCGCAAGTGCAAGGCGCGGATGCCACGGTGAGCTTTAAAGCCTTCTACCGGGAGGGCGACGGCCCCATCCGGGTGCATCACGAAAAGAGCACCTTCCGCCGCATTGACGGCCGCTGGTATTACGACGAGGGCACCCTCTACGAAGCCTCGGTCAGGCGGAACGATCCCTGTCCCTGCGGCAGCGGCAAAAAATACAAAAAGTGCTGTATGGTATAATCGCGAAAAAATAAAAGAAGCGATGACATAATGGTACAAGTAACAAACCTGACAAAACGCTTCGGCAGCCGCGTGCTGTTCGAAGGCATCAACCTCAAACTCGATCCGCATAAGCGCTACGGTCTGATCGGGGCCAATGGCGCCGGGAAAACGACCTTTCTCAAGATCCTCAGCGGCCAGGACAAAGAGTTTGAGGGCGAGATTTCCATCGAATCGGGTCTGAAAGTCGGTGTCCTCGGTCAAAACCAGTTCGCTTTCGAAGATTTCACCATCGCCGACGCGGTACTGTACGGCAACAAGCGCCTCTACGACGCCATCAAGGAGAAAGAGGAGCTTTACACCAACGGCGATTTCGAAGACGACGCCGTTAACAACCGCCTGGCGGAGCTGGAAGTGATCAGCGTGGAAGAGGACCCGACGTACGAGTACGACGTCAACATTACGAAGATCCTCGAGAACGTTGGCATCCCGGCAGAAAATCATCATGACCTGATGTCCTCGCTGCCGAGCGGCGACAAATTCAAGGTTCTGCTGGCCCAGGTGCTCTTCCCGAAACCGGACGTCCTCTTCCTCGACGAACCGACCAACAACCTCGACATCGAAACGATCAGCTGGCTGGAGAACGAACTGCAGCGCCACGAGGGGACGATGGTCGTCATCTCCCACGACCGCCACTTCCTCAACGCCGTCGTCACGAACATCCTTGACGTCGACTACCAGAAGATCCGCGAATTCACCGGTACCTACGACGACTGGTACATTGCCGCGAACGTCATGGCGAAGCAGATGGAGATGGAGCGCGATAAGAAGCTGAAAGAAAAAGAGCAGCTTGAGGCCTTCGTCCGCCGCTTCTCCGCCAACGCCTCCAAAGCGAAGCAGGCGACGTCCCGCCAGAAGCAGCTTGAGAAACTGGAGATCGAAGATATCAAGCCTTCCTCCCGCCGCGACCCCAGCATCGTCTTCAAAGCCAAACGCCAGATGGGCGACGAGGCTCTGGACGTCCTTAATGTAAGCCACGACTACGGCGAGGGCCCGGTCCTGAATAACATCAACCTCCACATCGAGCCGGGCGAGAAGATCGCGCTGATCGGCCCCAACGGTGTCGGTAAAACGACGCTGTGCCAGATCATCATGGAGGAGCTCAAGCCCAAAGTGGGTGAGGTCAAATGGGGCGCGACGATCGAGCCGGGCTATTTCCCGCAGGACACGACTGACCGCATCAAGAGCGACGACACCCTCTATGACTGGCTGCGCGCCTTCGATCCGAAGGCGGACATCTCCGAGATCCGCAACTGCCTGGGGCGTATGCTCTTCAACGGCGAGCAGCAGGAGAAAGCGGCGACGAACATCTCCGGGGGCGAGAAGCACCGGATGATGCTGAGCAAACTGATGCTCGAGGGTCCGAACTTCCTTGTCATGGACGAACCGACCAACCACCTCGACCTTGAGGCGATCGTCGCGCTGGGCGAGGCGCTGTTCGAGTTCGACGGCAACGTCATCTGTGTCTCCCACGACCGCGAACTCCTCGACGCCTTCGCGTCGCGCATCATCGAGCTCAACCCCGACGGCACCTACAATGACTTCAAAGGTAGCTACGAAGAGTACGTCGAGGCGAAAGAGAATGGAAAACTTTAACGCCTATGCCGGGTTCGGCATCGCCGGCAACTTTGCCCTGCACCTGGAACAGGCCGGGGAGATAGAGGATTTCAAAAACCTCGAGGTCGCCTATGAAAACGGTCCCAAAGGGATCTTTCCCTTCTACATGCCGGGCCGTGACGGGCAGATCGGCGTTTACCCTCTCTCCTCCGATACCATCAAACTGCCCGAAGACGCCGCGCTGAACGTCCAGGCGGAACCGGAAGTGGCGCTGGAATGCAGTCTGCGCTATGAAGAGGGGCAGGTCGTTTCGATCACACCGGAGCGCTTCGCCCCCTACAACGACTGCTCCATCCGCCGCCCGGGGGCCAGGAAGATCTCGGAGAAGAAGAACTGGGGCGCGATGAGCAAAGGCCTCGGAGCGGAGATGACGCCCATTGACACCTTTGCCGAAGACGGTGTGATGGACAGCTGGCACATCGCCTCTTTCCTGCGCCGCGGCAGCGAACTGCACCGTTACGGCGAAGACGCCGCGCTGACGGGATACAGCTATTTTCACACCAAGCTCACGGATTGGATCGTCAACCAGCTCAATATGCAAACGGATACCGGCCCGCTGGAGCCGGTGCTCTCCTATCTTGCAGCGGCGGGGTACCCCGAGAAGATGATCATCAGCATCGGGGCGACGCGCTACACGGCTTACGGCGAGACGACGTTCTTGCAAGCAGACGATGAGGTGATCGTCGTACTCTACGATACGCACTGCTGCGACGCCGACACCGTGATGGAGAGCATCGACGCCGGTGCCTACAAAGCGAACGGGATGCGTGTCCTCTCTCAAAAGGTCGTCGGTGCTTAAACCGGGCCTCTATCAGCACTACAAGGGGAACCACTACGAAGTGCTCGGCGTGGCCAAACACTCCGAAACGGAGGAGGAGCTCGTCGTCTACCTCGCCCTCTACGGCGAACATGGGCTCTGGGTGCGTCCCCTGGCGATGTTTACCGAATGTATCCCCCACGAAGGTGTCTGCATCAAACGGTTTGAATATATCGGAGAAGCTCATGAGCCGCGGTAAGAAGCTTGACCTCTTTATTGGCGGGGATCTCGGCAGCGGCTGGTCGGAAGTGCAAGAGCGCCAAGCGGAAACGCCGCAGGAGCTGCTCGCACCGGAAAAACATTTTCTCGTCTTCAAGCGCGAAAAGCGGCGGGGAAAAACCGTGACACTGGTCGGCCCCTTTGCCCTGGAGAAGGGCGATGCCGAGGCTCTGTTGAAACGGCTGAAGAAAAAACTGGGCTCCGGCGGCAGCTACAAAACGCCGTGGATGGAGTTCCAGGGCGAATGCAGCGAAAAGCTGCGTGCCCTGCTCGAAGCCGAATCCTTCCGCTTTAAGAAATAATCTCTCAGTACAGCAGCAGGTACAAAAAGCCCCAGAAGAGAAAGACGATCAGGCCGATGACGCCGAAAACGGCGGCGACCCTGATAAGGATCAGCAGGGCGATTTTAAGCGGTTTCATTGATAGGGAACGATGGGAAGGCCCGCGCGGTAGGCGGTCATGATGCCGCCTTGCAGGTTGTAGACGGTATAGCCGTAGGTCTGCGCAAGGAAAGGGGCCAGCATCGACGTGCGGCTGCCGGTGCGGCAGATCAGGGCGAAGGGTTTGGTCGTATCGACCTTGGCTTTGAGCTGAAGCATGAAGCGGTCAACGTTATACCCCCCTTTTTCGTCGAAGAACATGATGGGGATGCTCCCTTTGACCAGGCCGGTCTCTTTCCATTCGCCGGGGGTCCGGATATCGACAATGGGGATCTGTTTGGCCAGAAGGGTCTTGCTTGCCGGTGCATTGATGACCTCGGCATGCAGGAGCCCGGCAACAATAAGCCAAAATAGAATCAGTTTTTTCATAGAGCGTTGCAACCTTATTAGAATAGGTATAATTATACCGTCTGAGCTCCCCCGAAAGGTGAATTATTGGCAAAAGCGTCGGCGAAAAAAGTGGAAGATGCCGCAAGGCTCCGCTATATCCGGGTACTTGAGCGTTTTACGAGCAGTATCACCAAGTATCTTTTCAAGGCTGAAGAGCCGACGCGGGAGCAGTTCGACAAGAAAGTCGACAACAACCGCAAATACCTTGACCGCATCGAGAAGGTCCCACTCTACAAAGGGGACTACAACGACCTCGAGACCCTCGTGACCAAGATCCTCTCCTACCGCGACAGCGATGCGACAATCGACGAGCTCAAAGAGGATATCCTCTATACCGCTAACCAGATCGAAAAGTCGATGAACCGCCGCCGCTACAAAAAGGACAAACACATCTCGGACAAGTTCAGAGATTGGGAATAATAGTAGCACTCCTTCTCTCTTCCGCATTTTTTTCAGTGCATATTTTTTAAGAAAACAGCCATTTCAAGCTCATTTTTCCCGATAAAGTGTCAATTTTACCCATTTTTCTTAAGCCGTCTATTGCCTGTATCACGGAAGGTATCAGCACTTCTATATTAGATATTCTTAATAGTTTTATTTAAAACAATTATCTATCGCCCTTCAACACACTTTTCCTGTAGAATTCCACGCATTTTTTTGACGAGGAAGCCCCAATGAAACGTCTACTGATTCTTTTCTATGCCACGACGGAGTTCGTGCGCGCTGCGCTCACGCCGGAACAGCTCTCGACACTGCAGACCGTGCGGGATGTCGCGCGCAGCATTCCCGACCGCAGCGGCGAGACCTATGAGAACACCCTCAGCGCCATCTGTCTGACGGAGAGCAGTGCGGGCCGGAATATCATCGGAGATTTCCGCAAAGGGGTCGACATCACCAAGGCATCGCTGGGGCCGATGCAGGTTCAGGTGGCTACCGCCCGCTATGTGGCCGCGCGCGTCAAGACATTGGCATGGCTGAAGGCGAGCAGCGACATGCAGATCGCCAACCTGCTGCTCACCGACCTCAAACTCTCCGCCGGCATCGCCGCGCACTACCTCGTCATCCTCAAAAACCGCCGCCACGACTATATGAAAAGCGTCAGCGGCTACAATGGAGGCATGGTGAACTGGCCCTATTTTCAGCGCGTAATGAACCATATGAAGCTGGTCAAACGCCTAGTGGCATCGGGCGCGCTGCAGTAACAAATGCAATAAGAGCATCTTTTTTTTTGTTTCGGGATTTTTCAGTGTAAAAATAGTTGGGAAAGTGGTGACCCCACGGAGACTCGAACTCCGGTAACCAGAATGAAAATCTGGGATCCTAACCGCTAGACGATGGGGCCACTAAGGAGTAACAATGGTGTCCCGTGTTGGATTCGAACCAACGGCCACATCATTAAAAGTGACGTGCTCTACCAGCTGAGCTAACGAGACATTCAAACGTTAAGATAAGCTCTCTTCGTTTGTGGACGGGAATTATACGAAAATCAGTTTTTAAAGTCAATACTTTTTGGAAAAAAATCCAAAAAAAGTGTGATAAAGCTTTTCCGGTGTTGAAATGGGATATTTTTTCACCTCTCCTGCGCCCATCCATCGGCATCGGTGCAGGGCAATCTATACCTTCAAAACGCTATAATGGCCCCTATTATCCTTTATGAAGGTTTTAGATGTACTCCAAAATCGAAGCGATCAAGTCCGAGGTGGCCAAAGTCGTCGTCGGTCAGGAAAAGATGATCGACGGGCTGCTGATCGGCCTGCTCTGCGAAGGGCACATTCTTATCGAGGGGATCCCCGGGCTGGCGAAGACGACGACGGTCAAGGCGCTGTCACAGAGCCTTGGGCTGCAGTTCAAACGGGTCCAGTTCACCCCGGACCTCCTCCCCTCGGATATCCTCGGCGCCGAGATCTACGACCCGCAGCATAACGCATTCAAGATCAAGCACGGGCCAGTGTTTACGAACCTGCTGCTGGCCGACGAGATCAACCGGGCCCCGGCAAAGGTGCAGTCGGCCCTGCTGGAAGTGATGCAGGAGCGGCAGGTGACGATAGGCGAGGAGAGCTTCAAACTCGCACCCCCTTTCTTTGTTATGGCGACGCAGAACCCGGTGGAACAGGAGGGGGTCTACCAGCTTCCCGAGGCGCAGCTCGACCGTTTCATGCTCAAGCTCAAAGTCGGCTACAACACGAAAGAAGAGGAGCTCGAGATCGCCCGCCGTATTGCCGCGGGCGTCTCAGAGACGATCAACGCCGTTATCTCCCATGAAGACCTGGAAGCCCTCAAAGCGGAGGTCAAACAGGTGCACGTCGATGAAGAGGTGGAGCGCTACATGATCGAGCTGGTCACTGCGACCCGCGAGCCCAAGGCGTACGGGCTCGATGGCCTGGAAGATCAGCTGCAGTTCGGCGCAAGTCCCCGGGTGAGCATCGACATGTTCAAGGCTGTCAAGGCCATGGCCTACCTGCGCGGCAAGGATTACGCCAGCCCTGTTGACGTCGCTTTCATTATTAAAGAACTGATGCGCCACCGCATCGTACTCAGCTACGAGGCCGAGGCCGACGGCGTCACGGCGGACGAGATCATCGACCGGGTGATCGAAGCGGTCCCGCTGCCGTAGGAGCCTCATGGGAACGGTCCAGCGCATCCTCGTCAAGGCCAGACGCCAGGTCTTCAGCGAGCTCATCGGCAACAACCCCTCTATCTTCCACGGGGAGGGGTACGACTTTATCGAGCTGCGCGAGTATATGCCCGGCGACGACATCCGCCATATCGACTGGAACATCACGGCGAAGATGCGCACCCCCTATATCAAGATCTTCCGCGAAGAGCGGGAGCTCAGCGTCGTCGTCGCGATGATGCTCGGCGGCAGCGTCCATTTCGGGCAGCACCGTTTCAAGCAGGAGGTGATGGCGGAGATCGCCGCGACGGTGGGCTACGCCGTGCAGTACAACAGCGACGCGCTGGGCTACATGCTCTTTGCGGACCGCCTCTACGACGAGGGGCGCCCGACGAAGAACCGCTACGCCGTCTCCGAGCTGACGCAGAAGATCGATGCCTTCGAGGCGGTCGGCAAAAAGAGCGATTACGCCGCGATGGCGAAGACGCTCTACCAGCGTATCCGCCGCCGCTCGCTGCTCCTTGTCGTCGGGGACTTCTTCGAACTTCCCCAACTGCGGCTGCTGGCAAAGAAGCATGAGGTCGTCTGCATCATCGTCCGCGACCGTTTCGAGGAGCATCCGCCGCCGTTCGGATTCGCCTCGCTGCGCGACCCCGAGAGCGGAATGCTGCTCGAGGGCGATTTCAATGCCCGGACCGTTCGCAATTACGAAGCGAAGGTCCGCGAGCATGATCATGCCCTCTACGAGCAGCTTCGCAAAGACGGCATCCGGTTTACGAAGATCTACACGGATGACCATATCGGCGTTAAACTCCGGCGCCTGTTCGAGGGGCGATAATGCGTTCAGACGATATCCCGCTGCATGACATCAAGCCCCTGGTCGAGATCCATGACTACACGCCTTACTACCTGGCGGCTGCGGCGGCCGTCGTACTCTTTTTCCTGCTGCTCGTTCTCTACCTGCTGATCCGCCGTTACCGCGAGGAGAGAAAGGAGAACGCCCGCCGGGCATCTCTGAAAGCGCTGGAAGCGGTCAACCTTGACGATGCAAAAGATGCTGCCTACGCCATTACCCGCCTCGGCCGCCGTTTCGCGGCGGACTCCCCGCAGCTTCAGGAGGCTTTCATGAACCTGGAGCAGCGCCTCGAACCCTACAAGTTTCGCAAGCGCGTGCCGCCCATCGACGAGGAGACCCGTGCGTATTTCAGGATCTATCTCGGGATGATCGATGTTTGAAGGGGTCTTTTTCGAATTCCCGAAAGTCATCTCCTTCCTCTTCATTTTTCTGGCCTGCGAAGCGCTCTGCCGCATGCGCCACCAGGGCTTCTACTTTCCGCACCTCGCCGCCTTCGCGGCGGTCACGCTCAAACCCTCTTTCTGGCTCTGGCTGCTCAAATGGGCTTCAATCATCCTGCTGCTCGTTGCCCTGATGTCGCCGGTGAAAGAGCGGGTCTACCAACCCGTCAGTACCCCGGGTTATGCGATCAGCCTGGTGGTGGACGCCAGCGCCTCCATGCGCAACGGCGACTTCGACCCGGACGACCGTACCCGCAGCCGGTTCGAGGCGGTCCAGGAGATCCTGCAGGCCTTTGTGACGCAGCGCAGCAGCGATAGCGTCGGTCTCGTCGTCTTCGGCACCCGGACGTTCACGGCCGCGCCGCCCACGACCGACATGGGGATGCTCTCGCAGATCATCGGGCAGCTCTATGTCGGCATCGCGGGCAAATACACGGCGCTCTACGAGGCGATGGCCCGGGGGATCGTCTCGCTGCACGGCGCGAAGAGCGCCGAAAAGATCGTCGTGGTTCTGACCGACGGCCGGAACACGCCCGGCGCTCCGGTGGGCAGCGACGTTGTCGGGGGGCTTGCGGCCAAAGAGGGGGTGCGCCTCTATGCCGTCGTTATCGGTGAAGACCCCGCCCCGCAGGAGTCGATTCTTGAGACGCTCACGGCGCAGAGCGGCGGCGCGTATTTCACGGCAAGGGACAGCGCATCCCTTGCCGATGTCTACGCGCAGATTGATACCCTGGAGAAGTCGCCCCAGCGTCCGCCGGTGCTGATCGTCAATGAGTATTACTACATCTACCCGCTCTTTGCCGGCTTTCTGACACTGCTGCTCTATATTTACCTGCGCAACCGGAGAGTGGCATGACCTTTCTCCACCCCGAGTTCTTCTACCTGATGCTGCCGCCGGTGCTGGTCCTGTTCTATTTTATCCTGACCCAGAAGGAGCCGGCGGCGGAGCTCTTTGCCGGCCCGGTTTTCGAACGGCTCCGGGTGAATGAAAAACGCTTCTCCCTCCGTCAGCGAAACCTGATTTATCTGGCCATATTCGTTTTGCTGATTGCCGCCATGTCCCAGCCGGTCCTTACCGAGGCTACGGCCGTCGTGAAGGCGCCGGACGAGGCGTTGACGGTCGCCGTCGACATCTCGGCATCCATGCAGACGGAGGACGTCTACCCCTCCCGCGCCGCCGTCGCGAAAACGAAGCTGCTTGCACTGGTCGCGCGGGCGAAAAGAGAACAAATAGGGGTACTGGCCTTCGGCCGGGACATCTATGCCGTAGTGCCGCCAACGGCGGACAAAAGTGCGCTGACGGCGCTGCTGGAAGATTTCGCGTCCGATACCTACGCCGAGAAGGGGACCGATATCATGGCGCTGCTGGCCGCGGCGAACGGCGTGATGGGCAAGACGGGGCGGAAAAATCTTCTTTTGCTTACCGACGGAGGCGACGGTCGCGACTTCTCCGAAGCGATCGCCTACGCGAATGCGCAGAAGCTCCACCTCTACATCCTCGGGATCGGGACGGCGCAGGGGGGTGTACTGCAGCAAAACGGTACCCCTGTCCTGCGGGGGAAGAGGCCGGTCCGGACGGTACTGAACCCTGCTTTGCGCTCCCTGGCCGCATCCACGGGCGGCTTTTATGTTGATATGACGGTGGGCTCCCGTGACGTGGCAGCACTGCTCTATGAGCTTCGCCGCCATGCCGAAGGGGGCGAGACGGGGGTCAAGGAGATCCGCCGGTACGGTCAGCTCTATATCCTGCCGCTGGGGCTGGCGCTCTTTTTGCTGCTCGTGGCGAACGCCTCCATGAGCCGCCGCGAGCGCGTGGCCGTGCCTCCGGCACTGCTGCTGGGGGTTCTGCTGTTCGGACATACGGCAACGCTGCGGGCGGAGTCCTGTGACTATGAACTGCTGGAGACGGCGCAGCACTATTATGAGCAGGGTGATTACGATCGCGCGGCCCGCGCCTTTTACCGCTACGGCGTACGTAAGGATAACGACCCCCAAGCGATGTACGACAGCGCCCATGCCCTCTACCGTGCGGGCAGATACGACGCGGCCGCGGCATTGTGGGGACGGATCCGTACCAAGGAGAGGCTGCTGCAGTTTGCAACCCTGCACAATCTGGGGAACGCCCGGGCGATGCAGGGCGGCAGGGAGAACCTTGAAGCGGCGATCAAGGTGTATCAGAAGGCGCTCTACCTCCAAAACGACCCGCAGACGCGGGAGAACCTCTCCATCGTCCGGGGGCGGCTGATGCGCCTGGTGCAGGCGGAGCGACGCCGCAATGCAGCGGCCGCAATGACGGAAGCGGGCGGGGAACACAGTGCCTCCGACGCTTCCTCTCCGGCAGGCGGCGCACAGGCCCCTTCCGCGCAGACGGAAACATACGAGGGGCAGGAGGCAAAGCCCTCCGTAGCCTCGGGCGAAGCGAAGACGGCGGCGATGAGCGATTACGAGGCGGCGATGTGGCGCCAATCGCTGCAGCGGCAGACCCGGACGCACCTCTACAAGATCTCGCCGAAGCGCGCGGGGGGAGGCGACCATGTCGATCCGTGGTAAAGCGCTGGCTCTGCTGATGGCTGTCAATGCGCTTTCGGGCTACGAGCTGACGGTCGAGAGCTCCTCACGCCAGGTCTACCAGGGTGAACCGCTGCAGCTTGTCTACCGTTTTGCGCACACCGCGTCGGACAAGGGGGTCGATTTCCGTTTCGCGGCGCCGGAACTGGCGCATTTCCAGCTGCTGCAGAGCCATGCCGAGGAGCGGAACGAAAACGGGAAGGAGCTTTGGGAGAAGACGTACGTCGTCGCCCCGCTTCAAGGCGGGGAGCTCTCGAGCGGCACGGCGGCGATGAACGTCGCCGAACGCACCTATACGCAGGATGCGTGGGGGCAGTGGATGCCGTCGGTGACATGGCAGCAGCATCTTTTCGAACCCGTAACGCTCTTTGCCAATCCCGTCCCGGGCGGGGTGCAGGCGGTCGGCGATTTCGCGTTGAAGGCCGTCATCGACCGCAACACGACCGAGAGCGGCGAACCCGTCCGCCTTACCTTGTCGCTCTCGGGGTGCGGCAACCTGGCAACGGCACAACCGCTGCGGATGGCGGTTGCCGGTGTGAGCGTTTTTGACGAGGGGCATACCGGGAGTGCTGCGTGGAAGGACGGCTGCTATTACAATGAAGTGAATCGGACCTTCGCCCTGGTCGGCGCGCGGGACTTTACGATCCCTTCGGTGCGTTTTCGCAGTTTCGACCCGGCGACGCAGCGCGTCGTCACGGCGTCGTCGCTGCCGATACCGGTCCACGTTCGTGCCGCGGTGCATTCACAGCAGAGAGAAATTCCAAAGGAGGAGACGATGACGATCTGGAGTCTGGCGGCGGGGAGTGCTGCCGGTTTTGTCCTCGGCGTCGCGCTGACGCTGCTTGCCGTACGCCGCAGAAGCAAAGAGGAGCGGGTCCGTGTCGACTCGCTGCGCACGGCGCTGGTGGCACTGTTCAAGCACCTGGACGATCCCGAAGCGAAAAAGAGCGCAGAGGCGGTAGAGAAGTACCTCTACGAAGCGGCGGAAGCTCCGGACAGCAGCAAGATCGCCACGCTGCTCGGCCGTTTGAAACGTGGGGAGCGGAAAGCGCGTTGAGGACATACTCATGCAGGTTTATTCGCTATACTTGTGTGAATACGGAGGAGTAAAGCATGCTCGATTGGTTGAACGCAAACGTGGAGTGGTGGCACTGGGTGATCCTGGGGATGGTGCTGATCGGTTTGGAGACGATGGCGCTGACCTTTCTGCTGCTGGGAATCGGCGTCGCCGCGATCCTGACGGGGACGCTGGCCTATCTCTTTGATCTTTCATTTTCTACGGAACTGCTGATTTGGTCGATCCTCTCCACGCTCTTTGTCGTGGGGTGGTGGCGTTTTATACGGCAACGGACCGTGTCGGAGAGCGGTCAGCCCAATTACAGGGTCGACACAAAGGGGACCGTCACCGAGGGGATCGAACCGCCCCAAAGGGGAAAAGTGCTCTTCGACATCCCTGTCCTGGGCAACCGCGAATGGCCCGCCTTCGCCGACGAGCCGCTCGCCGTAGGGACCAAAGTTCGTATTGTCGACGTCAGCGGCCAGCTGATCAAAGTGACCCCCCTCAAGGAGAACTAAATGGTTTCACTCTATCTTATCGGCGTCTTCGCCCTGGTTATTATCGTCACGCTCTACAAAGGGATCAAAGTCGTCCCTCAGGGCGAGGAGTGGGTCATCGAGCGGCTGGGCAAGTTCTACCGGACCCTCACCCCGGGGCTCAATCTCATTATCCCCTACATCGACGGCGTGCGCGAGCGGATGACGACGCGGGACATCATCCTCGACGTCCCGCAGCAGGAGGTCATTACGATGGATAACGCCGTCATCCTCACCAACGCCATCGCCTTCATCCGGGTGACGCGCCCCTCCGACGCGGTCTACGGCGTCGAGGATTTCCGCATGGCCATCGTCAACCTCGTTATGACGACGCTGCGTTCCATTATCGGGGAGATGAAGCTGGACGAGGCGCTTTCCAACCGCGATATGATCAAGGCCCGCCTGAAAGAGCAGATCATCGACGACGTCGCCGACTGGGGCGTCACCGTCAAGTCTGTCGAGATCCAGGACATCAGCCCGAGCCCTTCCATGCAAAAAGCGATGGAACAGCAGGCCGCCGCCGAGCGCGAACGCCGTGCCGTCGTCACCAAGGCCGACGGGAACAAGAACGCCATGATCCTGGAAGCCGAAGGGAAGCTCGAGGCCGCCAAGCTCGAAGCGCAGGCCCAGGTCGCACTGGCCCAGGCCTCTGCCGAAGCGATCGCCCGTATCTCGGAATCGATCCAGGAGAAGGAGCTGCCCGCCATGTTCCTGCTCGGCGATCGCTACATTGCGGCACTGGAGAAACTGAGCGAGAGCCAGAACGGCAAATTCGTCGTTTATCCCGCAGACGTTCAGCAGGCGGTCAAAGGGATGCTCGGCAGCGTCTTCAAATAACGCCGCTCAACCTGGCCAAAAGGAGTGACGATGAAAGGCATCACGGGGACAGCAGCCGTACTGCTGCTGGTAAGCGTGCTTGAGGCGGGGGAAGTGGGCCCTATGAACACCTTTGTCGCCAATACGCCGGCCCTCGCCGATGAGGTCAACGCCAACTTCGGCGAGCATACGACGCAGATCAACGACAACAACAGCCGCATCTCGGCCAACACCGCCGCCATCGCCGCGATCGGTCTGGTGGGATGGAGTACCCTGGCCGTCCCCCGGACGACATCCCCTCTTACCGGGACGTTTGTCGGGGAGTTCGTCAAAATAGGCGATATGGGGAGCTATGTCAAGCAGCAGGACGCCTCCGTGCTCGAGATCCAGTACAGCGGCCGCATCTGTGTCGGGGTCATTGCCGACGATCAGGTCGTTTTCGAACTGCGGGTCGACGACACGCCGTCGTCGGCGGGACCTGCGCGTTCGATGCTGCAGTACGGCGAAGAGGGGTGTCTCCCTTCGCATCCGGCGACGATCACGGGGATCTTCGACGGCCTCTCGGCCGGCAGCCATACCGTCAGTATGTGGGTCAGAGCCGAGTCGTCCGGGATGGCTGTCGGGTCGACAAATGCACTGTACAATCCTGCCGACAGCAGTGCGGATCATCTTGTCATCAAAGAGTTCGGTACGCCGTAAGCCGGCATTCTCCGCAAGGCTAGGTTCATCCGGTTATACTCCGAAATAAGGTTCGAGTTCGACATTGGCCATGCAGCCGGTGTCGATGTCCCTTAAATGCCTGAACAACTCCCGCAGCAGCGCATGGCGTTCACCGCCGGAGGACATGACAAACGAAAACTGCAGGTTCCGATACCGGTCCAGCTCTTCGTCGATGTACTCACCGGAGACCTTTTGCTCGAGACTCGTGTGGTCGACATCGGCGACATCGTTGATCGTGCGGATATACTGCTCGACGATCCACCGGGCCTCGTCATTGATGCGAGTCTCCATAATCCCGCCGAGATCGTAAATGTCGATGGTGAAGGAACCGAGATACCTTTTCATAACACGTCCCATTCCCTCATGTGCTGAAATTTCATCTATATTTATAGGATGCTGCATTGCAACTCCCTCTCCACGTTTTCGGCGGCCCACAGGTTTGTCAAGGCGCGCGGAAAAGGAGAGGGTCGGACTCCTCCGAAAGGTTTAGTCGCTCTCCGTTACACTGGAAAGGAAGTCCTGCCCCCAGGCATTGACGTCGTAGCGGTGGATGATATTCGACATGCGTTGCAGCCGTGAGATCCGTTCTTTTTCCGGTGCTTCGAGGGCCTGCATCAGCGTACTGCTCATGTCGACTTTGTCGTAGGGGTTGGCGAGGAAAGCACCGTGCAGTTCCACGGCGGCCCCGGCGAATTCGGAGAGCACCAGCGCACCATTACCGCCGATGGCGTGCTGGGCGGCGACGTACTCTTTGGCGACGAGGTTCAGGCCGTCGCGAAGCGGCGTGACCCAGCCGATGTCCGCGGCGCAGTTGTAGGCAATGACGTCTTCAAAGGGGATGACGCGGTTGACGTAGTGGATCGGGGTCCATTTGTACGAACCGAAGCGGCCGTTGATAAGGCCGACGTGGTAGGCGATGTCCTGGGTGATCTCTTCGTAGATCGCCATCCCTTTGGCCGGCGGGGTACAGACCATGAAGAGGTTGATTTTACCGCGCATCTCCGGGTGGGTTTCGAGGAAGTGCTCGTAGGCTTTGAGTTTGTCCACCGGCCCCTTGGTATAGTCTGTGCGTTCGATGGAGACGATCAGCTTGTTGTCGCCGATCTCGTCGCGGATCTTCTTGTAAAGCGACTGGACATGTTCTCCCGAGGCCAGCTCTTCGATATAGCCGCAGTTGATGCCGACGGGGTGTGCGCCGAGGCGGACCGTATTGAGCTCGGTCGTAAAGGAGTCGGCATAGTCATCGACGCCGATCGCGCAGCCGTAGGTTTTGAACAGCGGCGCGGCATTTTTGCGGGAGTTGACTTCGATCTGGGTGTTGGAACGGACCGTATTGACGAAGTTGTCGACGTACTGGGGAATGTGGAAGCCGACATAGTCGCACTGCAGGAGCGAGTTGATGATGTCGCGCCGCCAGGGGAGCATGTTGAAGATGTCCGCTGACGGAAAAGGCGTATGGTGATAAAAGGCGATCTTGACGTCGGGACGGAGCTGCCGCAGGTAGCCCGGGACCATCCAGAGGTTGTAGTCGTGGATCCAGACGACGGCGCCTTCGGCCGCCTCGGCCGCCGTGTTTTCCGCGAAGATACGGTTCACCTCGCAGAAGTGTTTCCAGTGGTCGTGGTTGAAGACGGCTTTCTCGTGGAAGGAGTGCAGCAGAAGCCAGAACGCCTCTTTGGAGAAGACCTCGTAGAAGATCTTGACGTCGTACGCCGTCAGCGGGACACGGCAGACCCGGAGATGTTCGTACCGCTCTTTGTCCACCTCGACGTGTTTCTCGAAATCTTCAGGGGTACGGCTTTCGCACTTGGACCAGGCGACCCAGGAACCCTTTTCGCCGTTGGCAAAGAAGCCCAGCAGGGTGGGGAGGATGCCGTTGGGACTGGTGTGTTTTTTGCGGACGATCTTCCCCGCTTCTTCGACCTCCTGGAACGGGAGGCGGTGGTAGACCATGACGAGGTCGGCGTTGCCGTAAGCGGGGGCGGGTGCTTCGACGACCTCCTGCGCCTCGGCGATGCCGAAATGGTGCATCGCTTCGAGGATGCCGTGGGTCCCCGGAGCCTTGGAAAAGTAGGCGTGCTCGATCTGGCTGGCCGCCTCTTTGAGCGGGGTTTCGGCGTTGTTCAGCACGACGCCTTTGAAGCCGTGCTGGTACATGCTCAGGTCGTTAAGGGTATCCCCGGCGACGATGACCCGCTCTTTGGGCACGCCCAGATGTTCGACCAGCGCTTCAAGGGTGGAACCCTTGCTGGTGCCTTTGGGCAGGATGTCGAGGTAGATCTCGTTGGAGTGCAGGACGTCGCACTCGCGGGTGCTGAGTTCGTCGACGAGCTCCCTGGGGATGGTACTGCTCGTGACGTAGTAGGAGAGCCGGCGCTCCTGGGGCTGGTCCTGGCGTTCGAGCGTCTCAAGCTGCTCGCGCAGGTCCGCGATGGAGTCGAGGGTCTTGTACCACCGTTTCGAGATGTCGTGCTGCAGCGGCTGTACGGGTTCGAGGTTCGCACCGTCAAGCACGGAGGCGCCGACGTCGCCGATGATGTAGTGGGGGGTCGGAATGGACATGTCGTCCAAAAGCGGCAGGATCAGTTCGATATTCCTTCCGGAGTTGAAAACAAGAATGATATTCGGATTGTCGTGCAAATAGCGGTAAAGCGGATCGTCTTCTTTGTTGACGCTTTCTAAGAACGTCCCGTCGAGATCCGTGGCCAGAATGTGGATGTCTTCTGAGTGAACAATAGAGATGTGACTACCCTCCTGTGATGGTGTTTCGTGGTGTGAAAAATTCAAAGTTAATCTACATGCAAATCCCATGCGAGAAGTGCAAACGGTGTCCCTTACACCATAGCGAAAAGAGGTAAACGGTCCGAGTCGTGCAGATTCTCTTCGATGGCAACGATGAGGACACCTAAGGGGGGGAGGTCGTACGGTCCCGGCGCGATCCCGGTTTGCTTCTGGATGTCTGGGAACAGGATACGTCCGCGGCATCCGAGGTGGCATTGTAGGGGTTCGGAGGCGAAGCTGAGGATGACGAGGCAGCGCTGCGCATCGGCAGTGCGCAGGAAAACAAGCAGCGCCTCGTTTGAGGGATCGAGGTCCAGCAAGCTGCCTGTTTGGAGCGCAGGATAGGTGCGGCGCAGATGGAGCAGTTCCCGGTAAAAAGGCAAAAGCGCGTCGGGATCGGCGGTCTGGTCGGCCACGTTGATGCCCTCCAGGTAGTTGTCATGGACCGGGAGCCATGGCCTGACGCCGGCCGGAGCAAAGCCCGCGTTGGGGGAACGGTCCCACTGCATCGGTGTGCGGCAGCGGTCCCGGGAGAAGGTGCCGAGCTCTGTGAGGATCTGCGCGTCGCCGATCCCTTCTTGCAGGCGGAGATCGCGGTAGATCCTGCCGACGCTGTCGTGCAGCTCGCCGAGGCTTTGGATGGCATAGTCGCGCATGCCGATCTCTTCGCCGTAATAGAGGAAAGGGATGCCTCCCAGCAACAAGGTAACGGCGAGTGCGATGCGGCACTGCTGCAAGGAGCGCTCCCCCGCAGCGAAGTGGGTGGCGATCCTGGATTGATCATGGTTGTTCAGGGTCGTGCAGAACGCGCCGCCGTCGGGCACGGAAGTTTGCCAGGCACTTCGGATCTTCCGCAGTGCACCGGGCGTCAATTCCGGGAGGGCCACATCATCGAAGTTGAAGATGCCGTGCAGGGCGTCCCTGCCGTTTCCCAGAAAGCGGACGTCCGATGTTTCGCCGACGAGAAAACGGTCGTCATAGGTGTCTATCAGGGCCCGGAAGTCGCGCATCAAGGCAAACACCTCGGGCTGTTCGTGCTGGTAGCGGAGCAGATCGCGGACGATGTCCATGTAGTGCAGGTCGTCGCGGGTCTCTTTGGGAAGCCAGTTGTGCCGCAGTACGTCAATGGCGCTGTAGCGGCTCGTCTGCGGGGTCAGTGCGGGGTCTTCGTAGAGGGTGCCTATAGCATCCAGGCGAAAGCCGTCTACCCCTTTGTCCAGCCAGAAGCGCGCGACATCGAACATCGCGGCTTTGACCTCGGGATTCCGCCAGTTGAGATCGGGCTGTTCTTTGAGAAACTCATGGTAGTACCACTGTCCGGTAAGGGCATTGTGCTCCCAGGCGGAGCCGCCGAACTCCGATTGCCAGTTGTTGGGCGGACCCTCCCCGTCGCCGTCATGCCAGACATACCAGTCGCGTTTGGGGTTCTCCCGGTTTGAACGGGACTCCAAAAACCAGGGGTGCTGGTCGGAGGTGTGGTTGAGGACGAGGTCGAGGATCAGCCTCATGCCCCGCGCATGGATCGCCTCAAGTAGATGGTCAAAGTCCGCCATCGTCCCGTAGGCGGGTTCGACCGCCGTGAAGTCCGTAATGTCATAACCGGCGTCGATTTGCGGGGAGGGGTAGTGCGGCGAGAGCCAGAGGGCGTCGACGCCGAGCCACTGCAGGTAGTCGAGTTTACCGATAATGCCGGGGAGGTCGCCGATCCCGTCGCCGTTGCCGTCGGCGAAACTGCGGGGATAGACCTGGTAAAAGACGGCGCGCTCCCACCACCTGGATGCCATGATTGAAGATCCTTCCTTGCCTGTAATGCCCTCAAGTGTACACAAAAGTAGAGAAGTGCGTCCTAAAACCGCTGCTCTTCCCGGCCTGCGGAACTATCGGCTTGGAATGAGAAAAAGGACGACGAAAAAGTGAAAAATACTGCCGCCGAGGACAAAGAGGTGCCAGACGGCATGGTTGAGATGCAGTGAATCCCAGACGTAGAAGATAATCCCCAAGGTATAGGTGAGTCCGCCGGCGAGCAGGAGGGAGAGGGTGAGCGTGTCGACGTGCGCCAGCATCGGTTTGGCGGCGACGAGCACCAGCCACCCCATCAGGGCGTACAGGATGAGGGAGAGGGTTTCAAAACGGCCGTGGTAGGCCACTTTCAGATAGATGCCCAGTGCGGCGACGCCCCATTCGACGCCGAAGATGATCCAGCCGAATGCTCCCTGGATGCCGAGCAGGGAGACGGGAGTATAGGTTCCGGCAATGAGGAGGTATATGGCGGAGTGGTCCAGCTGCTGGAGAATCCGTTTCGCCATGGGCGCGGTGACGGCGTGGTAGAGGGTGGAGATGCCGTACATCAAAATAAGCGCAATGCCGAATACCAGGGCGCCTGCGAGCGCTTTGCCGCTGCCGCTCTGAGCTGCGAGCAGCGTCAGGATGCTCATCGCCGCGATGCTCAGCAGCAGGCCGAGCCCGTGGGTGACGGCGTGCCAGATCTCTTCAGCGATGGAAAAAGAGTTGATATTCTGTTTGATTACGGTGCCTTTTGAGGAGGTTATCACATTATACTCCAACAAAAATTTCCGTATTGTTACCGCGGAACGGGGAGATGGCCGAGATGCCCGGCGAGGTAGCCGCTGGCGAAGGACCACTGCAGGTTGTAGCCGCCGCAGGGACCGTCGAGGTTCATCAGTTCGCCGCAGAAGTAGAGTCCTGTCAGTAGTTTGCTCTCCATCGTTTCGGGACGGATCTCCTTGAGTGACACGCCGCCGCGGGTGATCATCGCCAACTTGAAACCGTCGTGGCCGGTAACGGTAAGAGGGGTCCAGGCGAGGCGTCTGAGCAGGGCGTCGCGCACCTTGCCGTCCAGTTTGTTGAACTTCGCCTGCGGGTCGGCGTGGGCGAGGGCGCAGAGCTGCAGCGAGAGGGCCTCGGGCAGCAGGGTCATGACAAGGTCGATCGTGACGGCGTCGGGATGGTCGTTTTGGTACGCCTTGAAATGTTTGAGCAGTTCGTCCTCGCTCATCCCCTTCGTCATATTGATCAGCAGCGGCACTTCGCCATAACGCTCCAGCAGCGGGGTGACGTCGCGGGCGAAATCGAGGACGGCGGGACCCCTGATGCCCGTCTTGGTAAAGATGAGGTCCCCGGTCGCGCGCAGTTTCTTCGCTTTTTTCAGGTCGACTTTGATGGTGACCTTGGGGATCGTATCGGCGCGGCAGTGCTGTACCCAGGTCTCTTTGGTTTTCAGCGGCATCATGGCGGGGTAGAGCTCGGTAACGGTGTGGCCCGCCTGCTGCGAGAGGGCGTAGCCGTCCCCTTCGGCGCCAAGCTGGGGGTAGCCGAGCCCCCCGGTGGCGAGCACGACATGGGGGGCGTTGAAGGTGTCCGTCTCCGTCTTCACCCCGGTGACATGCTCGCCGTTGTGTTCGACGGAAACGACCTTCTGGTTGCAGCGGACCTCCACGCCGAGGCGATGAAGCTCCTTTTCCAGCGCCGAAAGGATCGTCTCCGCGCTGTGGGTGACGGGAAAGACCCTGTAACCGTCGGGAGCGTGGGTCTCGACGCCGATCTCACCGAAAAAAGCGATCAGGGCATTGTGGTCGAAGGCCTCCAGCGCCGGGGTCATAAAGCGGCCGTCACGGCCGAAACGGCCCATAAAGCTGGCGTTGTCGAGGGTGTTGGTGAGGTTGCAGCGGCCGCCGCCGGTGGCTTTGAGCTTGGCGCCGGGTTTGGAGAGTTTTTCGAGCAGCAGTACCTGCTTGCCCTGCCGGGCCGCGACAATGGCGGCCATCATCCCGGCCGCGCCGCTGCCGGCGACGATGAGATCGAAGGCGTTCATTCGACCTTTTCGGACTGCAGCTGCATCCGGGCGTACCAGCGGTGCAGGGCGGGGGCGATCGTCTCCAGGTACTCCCAGAGGTGTGCAGGCGTATCGGCCTGCATCGTCAGACCGTAGGAGACCTCGCTGAAAAGCAGCGGGTCGTAATCGGAGGCGCTCGCGCGGGCTTCTTTGATCATCTGCTGCGGGTTAAAGGTACCGTCGAAGTTCGTATCGAACTGCAAGAAGGTGTGGACATCGTTCGTCGCGACGAGCAGGCCGTACTGTGTCATGGCGAGCAGGTCGTGGCAGTCGCTGTACTGCTTGTCGTTATGCAGATCGTAGCTGGCGGTGTAGATGTGGCGGTCGGAGCCGTTGAGGCGGAACTGCACAATGCACAGCGCAATGGTCTGCCCCTTATAGTCGACGTTGAAGATGGAAGGTTTAAACTCGCAGGTGACGGCGTTGTCCTCCAGGAGCTTACTGTTATTGTCAGCGACCTTGACGGCGACGAAGGGGATCCCCTGCTGGGTCCCCAGCGGCACGGCCTGTACGAAGGAGAGGTTGGCGATGAGGTCCTGGAGATTCTGCGGGAGAATCGTGTTCGCTTCGGTCATAAAAGGATCTCGTGCAGCTTCTTGCCCGTTTCGAGGCGGTCATGCACCTCTTGCCACGCCTCCTCCTTGATCGCCTTTTTCATCGCGTCTAGTTCATTTTCGAAGAGGCTGATCGCTTCGAGGAGGTGCTCCTTGTTCTGCCGGAAGATATCCTCCCACATGTTAGGCGAACTCTTCGCCAGGCGGCTCATGGAGCGGAAACCCCCCGCTGCCAGGGCGAGGATGTTGTATTTGTCCTCCTGGTTCAGTACCGTATTGGCCAGGGAGTAGGAGATGGCATGGGGCATATGGCTGATAAACGCGGCGTGGCGGTCGTGGTCGTGGGCGCGCATGTAGTGCAGCCGCATGTGCAGGCCCGAGAAGAGCCGGACGGCCGTCTCCTGCTGGGGCTTGCCCGAATCAGCCATGTCGCACAGGACGACGACCTTGTCTCTGTAAAGTCCCGAGACCGCCGCCTGGGGGCCGAAGTTCTCGGTCCCGGTCATGGGGTGGGCGGCGATGACGTTGTGGCGGATGCTCTCCGGGATGCTCTCGACGATGCGGGCTTTGGTACTGCCCAGGTCGATGACGGTCGCGTCCGCGTTGATGCGTCCGGGCATCTGCTGCAGGATGCTCATGATGCCGTCGACGGGGACGGAAAGGAAGATCGTATCGCACTGCAAGACGGTGTCGAAATCGACGACCCTGTCAACGAGTCCCAGCTCCAGCGCCGTGTCGCAGTGGGAGGCGTTGTGGTCGTGTCCGATCACCTCATTGACGAAGGGAAGCTGCCGCAGGTCCATTCCCAGCGAGCCACCCATCAGTCCCAGTCCGATAATTCCCAGTGTCATCACACCTCCTTAATGTCGCGCTTATTGTAGCGCCCGCAGGATTAGAGGGGGCTTTTTACGTCCTATTAACCTGCGGGCTGGTAGAATCCTTGTTTCCAAAAAACAAGAAAATATGCATATAGGGTTCTGATGAAACAGTGGTCGGCACTGATAGCGGTGTTTTTAACGGCAGCGACGCTCGCGTTCGCCGCCGAAACCGTTGAAAAAGTACAATTCGAAGGGCTGGTCCACATCTCCGAGGGGGTGGCCGAACAGCTGTTGGTGCAGAAGGCGGGGACGCCGCTGGAGACGGAGAAGGTCGACAAGACGATCGAGCGCTTTTTCGGGCAGGGATATTTCACGGACATCTACGCGACGTACGACGCAGGTGTTCTGACCCTTCATTTCACTGAGAAGCCGGTCATTTCGCGCATCGAGCTCAAGGGGTGGAAAGAGAAGGACGAGGATACGCTGAAAGATGTCGTCCAGCTGAAAAAGGGCACTCTCTACGATCCGAAAAAGCTCGAGGCGGCGAAGAAGCGCATTGTCGACAACCTCTCGCAGGAGGGGAAGATCGACTCCGTCGTCGAGATCGAAACGGAGCATCTTGATAACGGTTCCGTCGCCGTCACCTTCGTCGTCAACGAGGGCGAGACGATCCTGATTAAAAAGCTGAACTTCAGCGGCGTGGAAGGGCTTGACCCTGACGTTTTCGATGAAAACATCGCCAATAAAGAGCATCAATTCATGGGATGGTTCTGGGGTCGCAACGACGGGAAGATGATGCTCGACCAGCTGCAATACGACCCGATGCGTATCCGTGATACCTATATGCAGCACGGTTATATGGACGCGAAGGTCGATGCCCCCTTTACCCGGATCGATTTCGACGACTATACCGCCGAGATGAGCTACCAGGTCAGCGAGGGGCAGGTCTACATTACCAAGGCGATCGAGCTGCACCAGCAGACGCACGTCATTGACGATGCCGTCCTGCGCGACGTCATTACCCTCGAGACGGAGCAGCCGTTCAATATCAAGACCTTCCGGGATGACGCGGAGCGGATCAAGACGAAGATCGCCGACCTGGGCTACGCCTACGTCCGGGTGCTTCCCGACCTGCGCAAGGACAAAGAACACGGCACGCTCGAGGTCGTCTACCGCATTATTCCGGGCGAAAAGGTGTGGATCCGCAACGTCGTGATCTCGGGGAACAACCGTACCCTCGACCGCATCGTCCGCCGCGAACTCTACCTGGGGCCGGGTGACCTCTATTCGTTGACGGATCTGAAAGATTCGCGCAACGCCCTGGGGCGTACCGGTTATTTTGACGCCAACACCATCGAGGAGAAACGGGTCGATGACCACTCCATGGACCTTGTCGTCAAGGTCAAAGAGGCGCCGACGGGCAATATCCAGCTTGGGGGCGGGTACGGCAGTTACGGCGGGTTCATGCTCAGTGTCGGGGTCAACGACCGCAACATTTTCGGTTCCGGGATCACTACCGGGCTGCGGCTGGAGCGCTCCCAGCGTTCGAACAACTATTCGTTCAACATCTCCAATCCGCGCCTCAACGACAGCGATTTCAGCGGGAACTTCTCGATTTTCTATAGCGATTTCCAGTACAACGACTATACGACCCACTCCGACGGGGTCTCCCTGGGAACGGGACACCGTTTCAGCCGCTACATCTCCGGGTTCCTCAATTACACCTACTCCAACGTCAACTACCGGGACGTGAACCTGTCGCTCTACGCACAGGATCAGCAGCGCTTTTTCGAGAGCTATGCCAAGAGCGCCGTCTCGGTGGCGATGAGCTTCGACAATACGGATGACTACTATGTCGCGCGGAGTGGGTGGGCGATCTCGGAGAGCATCGAGCGTGCCGGGCTCGGGGCCCAGGCGAACTATGTCAAGAGTAGGACGGAACTGAGCAAATACAACGGGCTGGACGAGTGGCTCGGCTTTGACCTGATCTTCCGCTACAAAGCGCGCTATTACCTCGCCCGCGATACGGGTTACCTGCCGCTGGCGGAGCGGTTCTACATGGGCGGGCTCGGGTCGGTCCGCGGCTACGAGTCCTACTCCATGCCGTACTACCGCAATGCCATTTCCGGCGACAATGTCCGCTTGGGGGGAAAACAGACCTTCTCGCATAACGCCGAGCTGAGCTTCCCGCTGGCCCCGAAGGCGAAGATGCGCCTGACGACCTTCCTGGACTGGGGCTGGATCGGTACTTCGTCGCTGTCGGAGTTCTCCCGCGGTGGATACGGTGTCTCTCTGGAGTGGTTCTCGCCGATGGGACCGCTGCAGCTGGTCTTCGCCAACCCGATCAACCCGGAAACGGACGACCGGATCTCCCACTTCGAATTTACCATCGGACAGCGCTTCTAAGCTGTCCCTTCCCTGTCATCAAACGCCATGCGGCGTTGCCGCCGCTGCTACGCGATCTGAACCGTCAGCTCTTTTTCGATGCCCAGCCGTGCGATCTGCTCTTTGGCAAGATAGAGGGAGCTGCCCTCTTTGGCTCGGACATGCAGGACACCCGTGTCATCGAGCGTCAGCTCGAAGTCGATGTTGCGCGGCCGGTGGGTCAGCAGGGCGTCGGAGAGCGCGAGCAGCAGGTTGAGACGGTTGAGGATCTTCGCCTTCGGGAGCAGCCGCTGATAGTCGCTGTAAAAGGGTTTGGCGATTTTCCGCGTTTTGTGGTAGCGCACCAGCGCTGCCACGGTCATGATCTCTTCGTGGCTGTAGCCGTACTCCAGGGCGCTTTCGACCAGGTACTGGCTGTTCTTGTGGTAGGAGTAGAAATGGACTGACGCGCCGACTTTGGCGAGCTGGGCTGCGATCTTGAGGAGCCGCCGGGTCTCGTCGGGAAGGTGCATGGGGGCCTGCAGCAGGTCAAACAGGCGCATGGCGACGGTCGGGAGCTGGTTGGAAAAGGTTGTTTCGATCGTATGGCAGTCTAGCAGGTAGCGTAAAGAGGGGTTGTAGCCCGCCGGGAAGCGGTGGCGGTTGTGGCGCAGGAGGTCGGTGAGGTAGAGCCCCTCGCGCACCCCCGCACCGCTCGTGACGAGGGTCTCGCAGCCGACATGCTGCAAAAAGCGCATCAGGATCAGGGTGCCGGGGCGGATGACGTCGTAGCGCTCTTTTTTGACGCCGAGCTGTTTGAGGGCCTCGTCGTCGGGGGCGGCGAGGATCTTCTTCCCCAGTGCCATCAGCGCGTCGGCCCCAAAGGTGAAGGCGTGCAGCTTCTTCATCGGATGCCCCTGGTTTTTCTGGATGATCTGGGCCAGGGCGCGGAAGGTGCCGCCGATGCCGATGACAATAGGGCTCGTCACCGGCGGCATGGCGGCGAACTGCGCATCGATATAGGCGCGGGCACCGTCAAGGTCACCCCGGTCGCAGAAGAGCTCTTTGAGCCGGACGGTGCCCAGGTTGAGCGAGGCGCTTTGCAGGACGTTCCCGGAGGCGATACAGGCGTATTCCGTTGAACCGCCGCCGATATCGATAGTGCGGGCGCTCATGGCCGGAAGAAGGTTGGCCGCAGCGACCCCGCCGAGATACGCCTCTTTCTCCCCGTCGATCACTTTGATCTGCAGGCCGAGCTCGTTACGGGCGCGTGAGAGGAAGAGGGCGCGGTTGGGGGCGTCGCGCACCGCGGAGGTGGCGACACAGAGCAGTTTGCGGCTACCGTAGGCGCGGGCGATGCTGAGAAACTCGCCGAGAGCCTCCAGGGCGCGGTCGATGGCGGCACTCTGGAGGTTGCCCTCATCGGCATAGGCCCCTTCGCTGATCCGGACGCGGCTCTTGGACTCATGCAGCAGCGAGAAGGCAAAGCGGCTGCTTTTTTCGAAGACCACCATTCGAACGGAGTTGGACCCGATATCGATGATCGCGGTACGCTTCGCCATAGGTGAGCCTTTTTTGGTGGATTATACAAAATTCCGCCTCAGAGTCCGCCAAGAGGAGGGAGGCAGGAGCCCATTTGACGGCAGGCGACACGCTATAATGGCGAAAAACAGGACGCCTTATGCACTCATTTGCCCCCGAAATCATGCTGATCACCCTCCTGGCCGTGGTCGTCGTCTCCGATACGCTGGCGGATCGTCTGAAAGTCCCGTCGGTCTTTTTGCTGCTGATCGGCTCCTACTTGGTCTACCAGATGTTCCCTGCCGCCGTCCCGCTCGATCTGCGCGCCCATTTTGATACGGTGATCCTGCTCTGTATCCCGCTCATTTTTATGGGCGACGCCCTGCATCTGCATTTCAAGGATGTCCGGCGATTCGGATTCGAAATCTTCTACCTGGCGGTCTTTGCCGTTGCACTCTCTATTGCGGCAGGAGCGAGCCTCTATCAGCTGGAACTCTTCGCGCCGCTGAGCCTGGGAGGCTATGTGGCGCTGTTCGCGATCAACATGGCGACCGACGCGGTGAGTGTCCAGTCCGTGCTGTCGCGCTTTGAGGGGATCAGCCACGATCTCAAGGTGTTGATCGAGGGGGAGTCTCTGGGGAACGACGCGACGGCGGTCATCGCCTTCTTTTTCGTCGGGCTGCCGTGGATGCTTAGCGGGTCGATCGACCCGGTGGCGGCGTCGTTCGATGCCGTACGGGTCTTCGCCGTCAGTCTCGGTCTCGGGGTCGCGATGGGGTTCGGGTTCTACCTGCTGATGAAGCTCGTCGAACATCAACGCGGGGAGTTCTTTATCTTTGTTGTCGAAGGGTATGCCGCCTACGTGCTGGGCGAGGAGATGCATGTGAGCGGTATTTTGACCCTGATCGCCGCGATCATCGCCACCAAGGCCTGGATCGACGCCGACATCCGGCGCAGCGGTGAACGCGACGCGCGTAAAACGAAGAGCTACCGGCTGCAGCAGCTCTATCACCAGCTCCGTTTCGGCGGATACCATGCGACGACGGAACAGCGCCTGGAGTATATCTTCGAGATGGCGAAGGAGTTCGGGTACCTGGCGACGGTGATGATCTTCTTTACCCTGGCGGAGATCGTCGATTATGAACAGCTGTGGTATTACCGTTACGAGATTCTTGCGATGTTCGCCGCGACGACGATGATCCGTGCACTCTCCATGGCAAAATTCGCCCTTTTCGGCCACCGTTTCAATCTGATCAAACCGGTAGGCTTCGAGGGGTGGTTCATTCTGACCTTCAGCGGCATGAAGGGGGCGCTATCCATTATCCTCGTGCATATGATCCCCGACAGTTTTGCACATAAGGCACTGTTCGAGTCTGTGACCGTGGGGGTCGTCATGCTGAGTATTTTCGGATACGGGGTGACGTTATGGGGCTATTTCGTGTTGAAGAGCAGACGCGCGTCAGCGGCGTTGCAGGCGCACAAGCGCTAGGGCGCCCGGCGCAAATAGGAAGGCGTAGCGGAATCAGTCCTCGTACTCGGCCATGATCTGGTCGTGTTTGAATTTCAGTTCAGCTACGGTTTCAACGTTGTCTTTGTCCGGGACGATACAGTCGACCGGGCAGACGGCGATACACGCCGGTTCATCGTAAGTACCGACACATTCGGTACAGCGGTCGGGGTCGATGATGTAGATCGGATCCCCCTCTTCGATTGCTTCGGTCGGGCACTCTTCTCTACAGGCATCGCAGGCGATACACTCATCGTTGATCAGCAGGGACATACATACCTCGTTTGTGACGCGCTCGCGTCAGTAATTTAATTGCGAGTTATAGCAGAAGAAACCTTTGGCGAGTTTGAAGTGCAAAGCATTCGCCGCAAAGGTGTCATTCAGATTAGATTTCGTGATAAAAAGGGGGAGAAATAGTGCCCTATTTTTTCTTCTGCTGGGGAAGGGGACAGCAGAGTTTGGCGCGCAGGACCAGCGTCGCCTCCGTTCCGTCGACGCCGTCGGTACGGTTGCGCAGCGTGATCTCCGCTCCCATGGCGTCGGCGGCGCTTTTGGCCAGGAAGAGTCCCAGTCCGACGCCGGATTTGGTCCCAAGGCGTTTGAAGGGGGCGAAGAGGTCGACGCTGTCGTCGATCCCGCACCCTTCGTCGATCACCCGGATAATGAGATCCTCACCCTCTGCGCGGCTGGTGAAGGTGACCTTGCGCCCTTCGGGGGTGAATTTAACGGCGTTTTGAAGGAAGTTCTGCAGGATCTGGTTGAGCAGTCCCTCCTGGATCGTCGCTTCATACGATTCGGGCTGGAGATCGTATTCGAGCGTTTTCTGCTCGGCCCGGGCCAGCAGCGCAAAATCCTCCCCTTTGCGCCGGAGCATGTCGATGATGTCCCGGCGCACCGGTGCTTCGAGCTGCGCACCCTCCTGGCGGCCGATATTGAGAATGTCGGCCACGATCTTGTTCATCTCGTCGACGGTCTCGTTGGTCTTTTTAATCGCCTCGATATACTCTTCGGGTGAGCGCTTCTTGATCAGGGTGACCTGGTTCTTGAGCTTGATGACGGCCAGAGGCGTTTTGAGCTCATGCGCCGCGCCGATAAAGAGCTCTTTTTGGTACTTAACAAAGTTCTGGATCCGCGCCAGGAGGCGGTTGATCGTGACGCCGAGGGGTTCGAACTCCTCGGGCAGATGCTCGACGCGGATCGGACGGACCAGGTGCTCGTTCATATTGGCCAGACGGTGGCTGAGCTGCCGGATGGGGATGGTGAGCATCTTGGAGAGGGCGATGGCGTACAAAACGATGATGAAGAAGCCGATAGCGTTGATGATAAAGATCGAACGCAGGATCTTTTTGAGCAGCTTTTTCATCGTGCTGATGTCTTTGGAGACCTTGAGATAGGTTTTCTGCGCCTGCTCGAAGGGGTAGAGGAGGACCAGGTAGTCACGGCCGTTGCTGCTGTCGTCAAAAAAGTGCGGTTCGTCGCCGGAAGCATCGTAGAAGATCAGCTCCACGCTGACGCCCAGTAGGGCGTCGGTGTCATTGCTCATCGTATCGGAGAGGGACTGGAACTCGGTGATGTTCTTGGCGAACTGCAGCATCTCATGCTGTTTCTCGTCGTAGATGTTCTGTCGGATGTAGAAGTAGAGAATGGAGGAGAAGATGATCAGCAGCGCCGCCGAAGCGACGATCAGCTGAATGAGGAAACGGTTCCTTATGCTTCTTTCGGAAAACAAAAACGGTATCCGCGGCGGCGTACGGTCTCGATGGTTGTGA
Source organism: Thiomicrolovo immobilis (assembly GCF_039645955.1). Classification (GTDB taxonomy): domain Bacteria; phylum Campylobacterota; class Campylobacteria; order Campylobacterales; family Sulfurimonadaceae; genus Thiomicrolovo; species Thiomicrolovo diazotrophicus. The sequence goes on along the minus strand of NZ_CP147916.1, from coordinate 1,849,188 downwards.
TGTTAAGGGGTTTGTCCATCTTCTGGCGGATCTGGTTGATCGCGACCTCGATGACGTTCGGGGTGACGAGTTCGGGCTCTTCCCAGATAGCGTCAAGCAGCTGCTCTTTGGAAACGATCTGGTCGCGGTGGCGCGCCAGGTGCGTCAGGACCTCGAACGGTTTGCCCTTGAGTTCTATCTCTTTCTCTTTGTAGATGATCTTCTCTTCTTCAGGGTTGATGATCAGGTCTTCGATCTCGATGATGTTGCTGCCGCCGAAGCGCAGGCGGGCTTCCAGGCGTGCGACGAGGACGTCGAAGTCGAACGGTTTGCGGATGAAGTCGTCCGCACCGGCACGCAGCGCGGCGATCTCGCTCTCGTTGTCGTCGCGGGCAGAGAGGACGACGACGGCCGTTTTCGGTGTGTTGGCCTTGATGTCGGGAATAATGTCGATGCTGTTGCCGTCAGGGAGCATCCAGTCCATCAGAATCAGGTCATAGTTGCGGATATCGAGGTAGTATTCACCGTCTTTGAGGGTTTCGACGACGTCGCTCTGGTATCCAAACTCTTTGAGCCCTTCGGCCAGAGTTTTATTGAGTGTGATCTCATCTTCAATGATCAAAATGCGCATGCATTAATCCTCTAATTGTTGAAAATTTTCGCGAAGTATAGCACAGTTTTAGAAAATTTTAAACTTTTTTTCAATTTTCTTTAAAAATTGGATTTTTTTGTGACAGAGACCCGGCAGTCAGGGAGGATGTCCGGTTTGGCGACGGTGAGCGAGAGGCTTTTTATGCCCGGAAACGCTTCTTTCAGTGTCGTAGATAGCGCTTCGAGGGCCTCTTCGACGAGGGCGAACTTTTCCTGCCGCATCTGTGTTCTGATATGGTCGGCGACGGCGGCGTAGTCGATGAAATGCCCTGCCTCATAGTCGTAGTCGATGACCGCGTCGACAATGACGCGCTGCGGGGTGACCCGCTCGAAATCGAGGATGCCGATGATGCAGTCAAAGGTGAGGGCGCGGATCTCGATGGTCATCAGACGACGCGTTTCTCCTCGCCCCTGACGAGGCGGACGATGTTGGGGATATGTTTGTAAAAGAGGAGCACGACGATCAGGATGACCGGCGCGTGCGCCATCCCCGGGTGGAGGAAGAAGCTGGCCACGAGCAGGGCCAGGACGCCGCTCAGTGACGAGACGGAGGAGATACGGACCGTTTTGGCCAGGATCCCCCAGACGGCGAGCGCGATCAGCGTCTCCAGCGGCAGCATGACGAGCATGACGCCCATGCCCGTCGCGATCCCTTTGCCCCCTTCAAACCAGAGGTAGGGGCTGAAACAGTGGCCGGCGACGGCCAGGACGGCCACGCCCCACTGCGCCGCTTCGCTCATCCCGAAGGCTTTCGCGATCAGCAGGACGACCACCCCTTTGAGGGCGTCTAGAAGGAGGGTCGCGATGCCGAGTTTTTTCGCGAGCGCGGGGTTGGTCTCTTTGACGACGCGCAGCACGTTCGTCGCGCCGATGCTTTTCGAGCCGCCCTCTTTGACATTGACGCCGGCGAACAGCTTGGCCAGGACGAGTCCGAAGGGGATACCGCCTACAAAGTAAGCCAACAGGTAGAACTGTACATTGGGATTGAAGAGGAAGTCCATAAAAACAGGGCCTTGAGAGTAGATATGAATTATAAGGGATATGGTAACGACGCTTTGGTTATAATTCCATTAATATTCCGGGCGGCGCACCGCTGGCGGCGGCCCGATACCAGACAGACAGGGGAGATGATTTGACGGATAACACCGAAGAACTCAAAGCAAAGATCCGTGCGCTCAAGGAGAAGCTGAGCGTGACGGTCGTTGCACACTTCTACCAGCGCGACGAAGTCTTTGACATGGGCGACATCACCGGCGATTCGCTGGAACTGGCCAAGAAGACGATGGCGGACGACAGCGAGTTTGTCGTCTTCTGCGGTGTCGGTTTTATGGGACAGAGCGTTAAGGTGCTCAGCCCCGAAAAACGGGTCGTTATGCCGAAGATCGCCTGTTGTGCCATGGCCCGGATGATCGACAGCCTCTACTTCGACGAATCGGTCAAAAAAATGGAAGAGGCGGGCATCGCCGAAACGAACATTCTGCCGATCACCTATATCAACTCCAACGCAGACGTCAAAGCCAAGGTCGGCAAGATGGGCGGGATGGTCTGTACGAGCTCCAATGCGAAAACGATTATCGAAACGGCGTTGGAAGAGGGCAAGAAGATCCTCTTCGTTCCCGACCGCTGCCTGGGGCAGAACATCGCCAACATGATGGGGCTCAAATCCGCCGTCATCGGGATTGACGACAACCTCTCAGACGCCGACATCATCTGTTACGACGGCTTCTGTTCGGTCCACCAGCTCTTCAGCGTCGACGACATCCGCTTCTACCGCAAGAAGTACCCGGGGATCCTCATCGCCGTCCACCCCGAATGCGACCCCGCGATCGTCGCCGAAGCCGACTTCACGGGCTCGACCTCGCAGCTGATCAAGTATATCGCCGAACTCCCGGAGGATCAGAAAGTCGCCGTCGGCACCGAGTTCAATCTCGTCAACCGCCTGCGTCCCAAGAACACCTACGTCCTCTCGTCGACGAAGCCGGAGTGCCCGACGATGAACGAAACGACCCTCGAAGACCTCTACAATACCCTCAAATCGATCGACGAGGGCGAACCGATCAACGAGATCCATGTGGACGAAGAGACGCGCAAATGGGCCAAGGTCGCCCTTGATCGGATGATGGCGCTGTGAACATAGAACACTTTATCGAAGCGGCGATGGCAGAGGATGTCGGCCGCGGGGACCTCTACGCACGGGTATCGGAGGCGGTAGAAGCTTCGGCCAAGATCTATGCCAAGAGCGACGGTGTCCTGGCAGGCGTTTTGTACGTTGATGCCCTGGCAAAGATGGAGAGCATCTACGTCAAATGGTTCGTGAAAGAGGGAGAGCGCTTTGCCAAAGGGGATGTCATCGCCCATTTCAGCGGGGATTCGCATACCCTGCTGCGCTGCGAACGCACGATCCTCAATATGATGCTGCATGCTAGTTCGATCGCGACGCTGACCCGCCGGTATGTCGACCTTATCGAACCCTACGGCACCAAATTGCTCGATACGCGTAAAACACGTCCGATGCTCCGCAACTTCGAAAAGTATGCGACGCGCATCGGCGGGGCGGTCAACCACCGCATGGGGCTGGATGACTGCCTGATGCTCAAAGATACCCACCTGCGCACGATCAAGGACCTTGACGTATTCATGGCCGACGCGCGCAAAAGGATTCCCTATACCACCAAGATCGAGATCGAGGCGGAAACCTTTGAGATGGCGAAGAAGGCGATGGACGTGCGGGCGGACATCGTTATGTGCGACAACATGACCCCCGTGCAGCTGCGCGAAGTGGTCGTCTACAAAAACACGAACTATCCCTACATCAAGCTTGAAGCGAGCGGGAATATCTCCCTAGAGACGATCGAATCGTATGCGGCCACGGGGGTCGACGCGATCAGCACGGGTTCATTGATCCATCAGGCGAACTGGATCGATCTCTCCATGAAAATGGACTGATGCGCGAAGCGATCGAAGCCGCGGAACACATTGCGCTGATTGCCCACGTGCATCCGGATGCGGATTCGCTGGGCAGCGCATGCGCCATGTATGCCCACCTGCTTCGGTTGCAAAAGCGCGTGACGCTTTTTTGTGCAAGCGAAACCATCGATGAACGGTTGTTCTGTTTGCCATGGGCGGATAAGATCACATCGCGCTGGGATGAAACGGCGGACCTGGCCATCGCGTTCGACTGCGGTGATTCGGCGCGACTGGGCATTGTGCCGAAATGTACGCTGATCAATGTCGACCACCACGGCAGTAACGACGGCTTCGGGCATATCAAGCTCATTGACAAGGAAGCGGTCAGTACCACCGCTGTCCTTTTGACATGGTTCAAGACCGAAGCGATCAAAATCAACGCCAAAATGGCGACGGCGCTCTATGCCGGGATTGCCGAAGACTCTCTGGGATTTATGAGCCGCCGGACGGACGCGGCGGTTTTCGAGATGGCCGCAGAACTGGCCGGGGCTCGGGCGGAGATCGCATCGGTGAATCACGCGCTTTTCCTGCGACGTCCGCTCTCCGCACTGCGCCTTAAGGCCTTGATGCTCTCAAGCCTTGCCCTGCGCAGCGATGCACGCATCGCTTTGTTGGAGGTGACCCGGGCGATGATGGAGCAGAGCGGGGCGGACGATACGGTCTGCGACGATGTCTTGCAGGAAGTGCTGGGCCTGCCGACGGTCCGCGTGGCCGTGATGCTTTGCGAGCGTGAAGCGGGTGCGCTCAAAGTGTCGCTGCGTACCGACGACGGGATTGACGTCGGGGTGATCGCGGAGGCCTTCGGCGGCGGAGGGCACCACTTCGCATCCGGATTCACGGCAACGGGGACGGCGCTGAAGCGTTTGTCAGAAAAAATGATCGACATTATTGAAAAGGAGTTGGAATGAGACGACGAAAAAAGGGATATGGCGGCGTGATGTTTTTGAGCATCCTGCTCGCCGCGATCGGAGGTGCGGTCTACCTGTACACCTCGGATGCGTTCGAGCGTGACGTACCGGATATCCGCATCGAAAACAGCGGTTACTGGAACGGCGAAGCCCCGCTCAAGGTCTCCATCGACGACCAGAGCGGCATCGTGGAGTACAAGATCACCCTTATGAGCGGCAGTAACCAGACGATCCTCTCCGAGGCGAAATCGCCTGCACCGGAGAAATCGAAGCAGTTTGAGCTGCAGGTCCCGGCCCGCACGATCGGCAAGCAGACCGATGTCGTTACCCTCGAAGTCGAGGCGCGCGATGCCAGTCGCTGGAACTTCTTTGCCGGGAACCGCGCGGTCAAACGTGTCACCCTGAAGATCGACGCCCGTCGACCGAAAGTGGGCATTATCGCCAACTCCTACAAGATCACGAAGGGCGGTTCGGCCCTCGTGGTGTTTGAAGCCGAGGACGAGAACCTCGAAGAGCTCTACATCGAGACGAGCTTCGGGCGTCGCTTCAAAGCTGTCCCCTTCTATGCGTCCAATTACTATGTCGCGCTGATCGCATGGCCGGTGACCGCCGAGCGTTTCCGGGCCTACGTCATCGCCGATGACGTCGCGGGCAACCGGGCGAAAGCCTACATCCCGCTGCACCTCCAGGAGAAGCAGTACCGCGTTTCGAAGATCAAACTCAGCGACCACTTTCTCAACGGAAAGGTTTCCGATCTCGCGCAGATGTACGGCGCCCCCGCCAACGCCGATATGATCGAGCGTTTCCGCTATGTGAATGAAACCATGCGCGCGCAGAACGAAGAGCTGATCCACAATATTACGGCGAAAGTCGGGGATGCCCAGATCGACCGGTTTGAGCAGCAGCCGTTCTATCCGCTGCGAAACGGACAGGTCGTCGCGAGTTTTGGTGATCATCGTCTTTACTACTACAACGGCGCGAAGGTCAGTGAATCCTACCACCTCGGGCTCGACCTCGCCAGCGTGAAAATGGGCAAGATCAAGATCCAGAACCCCGCGGATATCGTCTTCGCCGACGAGAACGGCATCTACGGTAATATGCCGATCCTGGCGCACGGTCTGGGGCTCTATACCCTTTACGGGCACTGTTCGAATCTGAACGTCACCCAGGGCGAACACGTCGATGCGGGAACGCACATCGCCAATACGGGGATGACGGGTTATGCCATGGGAGACCACCTCCACTTCGGCGTTCTGGTCCAGGGCGTGGAAGTAAGACCGGAAGAGTGGATGGATAAGCAGTGGATCCGTCTCAATGTCAGCGATGTCATCAAAGAGGCAAAAAAGGTGATCGACCGCCGCCGCTAACAGGCGGAGTTATCACAATTTATTCACGTTTTTAGGCTATAATAACGCCAATAACGAGCCTGTAAGGGGGATGCATGAAACAGACGACGATCGCAAAACCGGTGGAACTGGTGGGAATCGGCTTACACAAAGGTTCTCCGGTACGCCTCCGGCTTGAACCCCTGGAGGCGGACAGCGGGATCGTCTTCGTCCGCAAGGACGTCGGCGTCTCCATCCCCCTCAAGCCCGAAAACGTCGTCGACACGCAGATGGCGACGGTAATCGGAAAAGACGGCTACGTCATCTCGACGATCGAGCACCTTCTCTCAGCCATATACGCCTACGGTATCGACAACCTCCGTATCATCGTCGACGCCGACGAAGTCCCCGTCATGGATGGCTCCAGTGCGAGTTTCTGCCTCCTGCTGGATGAAGCGGAAACGGTCGAACAGGACGCCCCGAAGCGCATTATGCGTATCAAGAAGGAAGTGACAATCAAAGAGGGTGACAAGTACGTCAAACTGATGCCCTCGAACGACCTGCGCTACCATTTCACCATCCGCTTCAAGCATCCGGTCATCTCCGAACAGCATTTTGACCTCGACTTCAGCCGCGAAACCTACAAAGCGGAGATCGCGCGTGCCCGTACCTTCGGTTTCCTACACGAGGTTCAGTACCTCCGCTCCAAGGGGTTGGCTCTGGGCGGCAGCCTGGAGAACGCCGTCGTCTTGGACGAGAAAAAGGTGCTCAACCCCGAAGGGCTGCGCTACAGCAACGAATTCGTCCGCCACAAAATTCTCGATGCCATCGGAGACATGTCGCTGATCGGTATCAACTTTATCGGGGAGTACGAGGCCTTCGCCGGAAGCCATGACCTCAACCACAAACTGACCCTGGAACTGCTCAAAGACCCCGCGAACTACGAGGTTGTCGAGATCGCAACGGCGGAAGCGAAGGCGATGGCCAAAGCATATGCATGATGCCGTCGTCATTGCGCTGACCACCCCGATCGTCGTTGGGATCTACAAGGACGGGAAACTTGTCGAGCGTTACGAGAGTGCGAAGCAGAGCTCCGATTCCCTCCCGGAACTCTTCGAGACGATTCTGAAAAAGTACACGCTCGGCAATCTCGTCTATGCCAAGGGGCCCGGCAGTTTTATGGCCATCAAGATCGCTTACCTCTACCTCAAAACCCTCAGTATTGTTCTGGGTTCACGCCTGCTTGCGGCCGATGCATTTTACTTCAACGGGAACCGTCCGCTCAAAGCCGTTGGGAAGCTCTATTTCGTTAAAATGGCGGACACAATCAAGACGCAAAAGTTCGAAACGCCGGTTGAGGCGGATTTCAGCCTTCCGTCCCACCTGAATCTAAATGATTTTTCCGACGATGCCCTGCCGTACTACGGGATCGGAGCCGTCGGTTAAGGAGCACGATTGATTATCAGCGTTCCGGCGACCAGCGCCAACCTCGGACCGGGTTTTGACACCCTCGGTCTTTCCGTCGACCTTCGCAATCGGGTCGAATTCAAACCGTCGCGTTTTTTCAGCGTTTCCATCAAGGGCGAAGGGGAAGGCAACCCCCGTCTGAAGGGAAACAACATGTTCGTTAGCATCTTCAACGAGCACTATCAGCGCCTGACGCACAAAAAACAGAATTTCAAATTCCAGTTTTACAACAGCATCCCCCTCTCCCGGGGACTCGGCAGCTCTTCGGCCGTGATCGTCAGTGCCATCGCCACGGCGCATGAAGCGGCGGGAGTACGCGTTTCCAAACGTCGGATCCTGAACCACGCCCTTGTGTATGAGTCGCATCCGGACAATATTACGCCGGCGGTCATGGGCGGCTTCAACGTCGCTACGGTGGAGAAGAACAAGGTCTTTTCGCAAAAAAAGCACCTTCCCGATTACCTGAGGGCGGTCGTGGTCATTCCCGACAAGCCGATTTCGACGGCGAAGTCGCGCACGACGCTACCCAAGTCCTACAGCAAGGAAAACGCCGTCTTCAACGTCTCGCATGCGGCGTTGACGGTGGCGGCGTTCTTCAACGAGGATTGGGAAATGCTAAAGATCGCGACTCAGGACCGTTTTCACCAGAAAGCGCGGATGAAAATGATGCCGGAGCTCTTTACGATCCAGAAGACGGCGTATGAGCAGGGTGCACTGATGAGTACGCTCTCTGGAAGCGGGTCCACGTTCTTCTCCCTGTGCTACGACGAAGACGCCGCAGGGCTTGCGGCGAGGCTTGAACAGCGCTTTCCCCAGTTTGCGGTCAAAATTCTCAACCTGGACAACCACGGCCTGACGGTCGAACGCTAAAACGCTCATTCAAGGAAACTTTGGATATAATGCGCCAAAATTATTCGGGCCCCGTTCGCATGTGCGTCAGCTGTCGGAAACGGGAAGCACAGAATCAACTGTTGAGATTGCAATGCGCCGAGCGTTCCCTGCGCCGCTATAGCGGGACGGGACGGAGCTTTTATCTGTGCCCGGAGTGTTTCACTGCAAAACAGACTGCCAAAGCGCTCGCCCGGCAATGCAAAAGCGGGGAGATCGAGCGCCTGCTGAACGAGTTAAAGGAGATCATCACGGATGTCAGATAAAGTTAGAGTAAGCGAGATTGCCAAAGAATTGGGTATCGCATCAAAAGAGGTCGTCGAAAAAGCCCAGGCAATGGGGCTTGGCCACGTAAAAACGGCTTCAAACTCCGTTTCGATGGAAGAGGCGGAGAAGATCGCTAACTTTATCATGAGCGGTACGACGCCAGCGGCGCCGGAACCGAAAGTCCGTGTCGTGAAGAAAGCGGCGAAAACCCAGGAAGAAGCGGCAACGCCTGCTGAAGCCAAAGAAGCGGCAGCGGCCGAAGTCACAGCGGAAAAAGCGGAAACGCCGGCGGCTGCCGAGGCGGAAGCAGAAGCGAAATCGGAAGAAGCTGCCGTTGAGAAGAAACCGAAGCCGGTTTCCGGGGCAGTGGTTCAGCAGACGGAACCGGCCCTGAAGCAGGTGACGCCGATCAAGCGCAGCGGCCTGCGGATCAAAAAGAAAAACCGCCCGTCCGCTCAGGAAACGGCTCAGGTTTCCAAAGAAACGACGAAACTTTCCAGCTACGGGAAGCTCAATGCGGACGTTCTTGAAGAGCTCGCACAGAAGAAAAAAGCCAAGAAAGCCTCCAAAGGTACACCGACACAGCGCAAAACCAGCGGCACCTCTCTGGACATCTTCGGTGGTTCCATGTCGGATGTTTCCATGGACTACGATGACGACGAAGTCGTACTGCTCGACTTGAGCGAAGCAACGCAGGATAAACCGAAACTGCCCGAAGAGCAGCCGAGACCTCGCGATAAGAAACCCGTCGGCCGCGGCGGCGGTCAGAAAAAGCCCGGCGGCAACCGTCCGCGCCAGGTCGCCCGTAAAAAACGCAGGAAGTACACGAAAGAGAAGGGTGTGGAGGAAGTTATTACCCACGTTGAGATCCCGGAAGATATCCGCGTCTACGAGTTCGCCGAGAAGATCAACCACCCGATTTCCGACGTCATCAAAGTACTTTTCAACCTCGGCATGATGGTGACGAAGAACGACTTCCTGGGCAAAGACGAGATCGAGATCCTCGCGGAAGAGTTCGAGGTCGAAGTCACGACGATCGACCCGACCAACGCCTTCAACTACGAAGAGGAGTACGTCGAGGCAGAATCTGAAGAACACCTCGAAGAGCGTCCGCCGGTCATTACGATCATGGGTCACGTCGACCACGGTAAGACCTCTCTGCTCGACGCGATCCGCAATGCCCGCGTCGCCCACGGCGAGGCCGGTGGCATCACCCAGCATATTGGTGCATATACGGTTGAGCAGCGCGATAAAAAGATCACCTTCATCGACACCCCGGGCCACGCCGCCTTCAGCGCGATGCGCGAACGCGGTGCCCAGGCGACCGATATCGTGATCATCGTCGTCGCAGCGGACGACGGCGTCAAGCCGCAAACAATCGAAGCGATCAAGCACGCCAAGGCCTCCAAAGCGCCGATCATCGTCGCGGTCAATAAGATGGACAAAGAGGGCGCGAACCCCGATCTGGTCAAAGGACAGATGGCAGAACATGAGGTCTCTCCGATCGATTGGGGTGGGGACGTCGAATTCGTACCGGTTTCCGCCAAAACAGGCGAAGGGATCGATGACCTGCTTGATAACATTCTGCTGACAGCGGAAGTGATGGAGCTGACGGCCAATCCGGAAGCGGCGGCCAAAGCGGTTGTCGTTGAGAGCTCCGTTGAGAAGGGTCGCGGCCCTGTCGGAACGGTCATTGTCCAGAATGGTACGCTCAGCGTCGGCGACAACGTCGTCTGTGGCAAGGCATTCGGCCGCGTCCGCTCCCTCATTAACGATCAGGGCCAACAGATCAAGGTCCTCGGACCGAGCGAAACCGCCGTGGTTGTCGGCTTGAACGAAGTCCCGGCTGCCGGTGATATCATGATCGCGATGGAGAGCGACAAAGAGGCGCGCGAGTATGCACAGAAGCGTGCCGAGTACGAGCGCCAGAAAGAGCTCTCCGCCAGTACGAAGACCTCTCTGGATGAACTGACGGCCCTGATTGCGGAAGGGAAACTGAAATCCCTCAAGGTGATTCTGAAAACCGACGTACACGGTTCGCTTGAAGCGATCCGCACGTCGCTGCTCGCCCTGCGCAACGACGAGGTCAAGGTCGATATCATCTCCTCCGGCGTCGGCGGGATTACCGAAAACGACGTCGAACTGGCGAACAGCTCGGAAAACTCTGTTCTGCTCGGTTTCAACGTCCGTCCGACGGGTGCGGTCAAGGCGCTGGCGAAACAGCGTGGTGTCGATATCCGTACCTATACCATCATCTATCAGCTCCTCGATGATATTACAGGCATGCTGACGGGTATGATGGCACCGAAGTTCAGCGAAGAGCACAGCGGCCAGGCCGATGTCCGCGAAGTCTTCAAGATCCCGAAAGGGATGGTTGCCGGTTGTCTCGTCGTTGACGGCAAGCTTGTCCGCGGCGGCCCGGTCCGTGTTATCCGCGACGGTGTCGTTATCCACGAAGGCGAGCTGACATCGCTCAAGCGCTTCAAAGATGACGTCAAAGAGGTCGGTAACGGCTACGAGTGTGGGGTTGTTCTTAACGGCTATGACGATGTCCAGGTCGGTGACGTCATCGAGACCTTCACCCGTGTGGAGCAGAAAGTAGAGCTGTGACACCCGCAGAGATCAAGCTGAAGCGCACCGACGCGATCCTGCAGGAGCTGATCCCCGAAGCGATTTCGCAACTGGGGGATGCCCGCCTGCATGAACTCGACGTCATCGAAGTCCGCTGTGCCAAGGGGCGCAGCGACGCCAAGGTCTACCTCGATCCCCACGACTACAGCGAAGCCGAGCGCAATGCATTTTTGAAGCAGCTGCGCAAAGCGCGTCCGGTCATCGAAGATTACTGCATGAAAGACCAGGGGTGGTACCGCTGCCCGAAACTGGCATTCATATTTGATGATCAGCTCCAGAAAACACAGCAGATCGAAGCACTTTTCAAACAGATCGAAGGGGAGAAGCACGATGAGTCTTGAGAGCGATATCAAGAACCTGGTCGAATCGATCGGCCTGCACCTTTATGATACGTCTGTCGTCACTGAAAACGGCGAGACGATCTACCGCGTTAACGTCATCGGCGAAGGCGGGACGACGATGGACCAGTGCGTCGAAGCGACGAAGCTGATCTCTCCGATGCTCGATGTTACTCCCCCGGTTCAGGGCGAATACCGTCTCGAGGTGAGCTCTCCGGGCGTGGAGCGCAAGCTCAAAACCTTGGAGCATTTCCGTTTTTCCGTCGGCGAAAAGGTAAAGCTGACACTGCAGGATAAAACGAAACTGCGCGGCGAACTCAAAAGCGTAAGCGATGACGGCATGTTGGCCGTCGAAACCGAGGCGGGAACCGAAGCGGTCCCCTTTGACAGCGTCGTCAAGGCCGCAACCTACTTCGAGTGGTAACACAGATGGCCGTGCCTGATCCGATGGCGCTGGCCGTCGAAGCGGCGTGGGCTTTCCAGGGATGTACTTTCCCGAACCCGGCCGTCGGCGCCGCCGTCACTGATGCATCGGGCCGTATCCTTGCTGTCGCCGCGCATGAAAAAGCGGGCGGTCCCCACGCGGAAGTGCTTGCGCTGCAGCATGCCTTTGCACTCCTCACGTTTAACACTGCCATCCTGGCTCTTGTGGATTCCGGCGCGATCCACGACTATCTTCTCGCCCATCACAACGGCTGTTTTGCTTCCTGTACGATCCATGTCACTCTTGAACCATGTTCCCATCACGGTAAAACCCCCTCATGCGCCCGTCTTTTGGCAGGCGTGCGAATGGGTCGGGTCGTCTACGCGGCGGCGGATCCGAATGCGGAAGCGGCCGGCGGAGCATCCATTCTCAGCGAAGCGGGTATTCGTGTCGAACACCAACCTTCCAAAGCAGCGGATGATCTGATTTTCCCCTTCGTTCAGTGGCAGACGAAACCCTTTGTGACCTTCAAATGGGCCCAGCGGCTTGACGGAACGATAGACGGCGGGATCATCAGCGGGAGTGAATCGCGGTGTTTTGTACATGCGATGCGCGACGCGGCGGACCTGCTCGTGATCGGAGGCAATACCGTCCGTACCGACCGTCCGACACTGGATGCGAGGATGGTGGAGGGCAAGGCACCGGATATCCTTATTCTCTCCAAGCGGGATGACTTCGATCGGACGATCCCGCTCTTCAACGTTCCCGGCCGGAAGGTGATGATCGCGTCGGATCTTACTGCAATGGACCGGTACCGTAATATTCTTGTCGAGGGCGGTCCGGGAATGTTTGAATCATTGCAGTCGCGGTGCGATATGTATCTCTGTTTTGTTGCGCCCTCAAGCGGTGGTACAATACGCTTTCTGCAAAAGCGAAAACAATTTGAAATCAGGCACCTCTCCCGTTCGGGAGAGGATGTCAAACAATGGATGGTGAATGGATAGACAGGAAAAAATCGTATCGATGTTCGACGAGATTGCGCCGACCTATGACAAGGCGAACCGCGTTATGAGTATGGGAGTCGACCGCAGCTGGCGCCGCAAAGGCTGCGACAAAGCCTTCGGTTTCTATAACAAGCCGGAGCTCGATCTGATCGTCGATGTCGCCTGCGGGACGGGGGATATGATGGATTATTGGCGTCAGCGCGCCGCTGTCAAGAATATCAGCGTCAAAAAGATCCTTGGCGTCGATCCCTCCGAAGGGATGGTCGGTGTTGGCCGGCAGAAGTTCCCCGATTTCGATTTTGCCATCTCCAAGGCGACGGAGCTTCCTGTTGAAGCGAATACGGCGGATATGCTCAGCATCTCCTACGGCATCCGCAACGTCGTCGAGCGTGAAGAAGCGCTGCGGGAGTTCAACCGCGTGCTCAAACCCGGTGGGATGGTCGTCATCCTGGAGTTCATGAAAAATGAGCACCCATCGATCCTGGGAATGATCCGCGACTTCTATATGACAAAAGTTCTGCCGAAAATTGGCGGTTTTATTTCGAAGAACAAAGAGGCGTATGAGTACCTGCCCAACTCCATCGAGGGATTCTTGACGGTGGAAGGGATGCGGGGCGAACTGGAAGCCGCCGGTTTTGAGCCCCTCTTTATCCAGAGTTTCTCCATGGATATCTCCACGCTGATCATCGCCAAAAAGGCGTAACCGGTGCAGGCGGTCTCCGTATCGGCCCTCAACGAACAGATCAAGAACCTTCTCGAGACGACTTTTGTCCAGGTCGCCGTCGAAGGTGAACTCTCCCGAATTACCTATCATAACAGCGGTCACATCTATTTCACCCTTAAAGACAGCGGTTCGGCCGTCAGCGGCGTCATGTTCCGCGGAAACGCGGCCCATCTGCGTTTCCGGCTCGAAGAGGGGCTCAAAGTTGTCGTCCGCGGCGGGATCACGCTCTACAAACCCCGCGGCACGTACCAGATCAATGCCCAGATGATTGAACCTGCGGGGCAGGGGGCATTGGCCCTGGCCTACGAACAGCTGAAAAAACAGCTCTCGGAAGAGGGGCTTTTTGAAAGTGAACGGAAAAAGCCGCTGCCGCGTTACCCGAAAAAAATCGCCCTGATCACTTCCGCGACGGGGGCGGCGCTTCAGGATATGAAGCGGGTGGCGGCGCATCGCTGGCCCCTGACGGAACTTTTCGTCTATGACAGCATCGTCCAGGGAGCACAGGCGCCTTTTTCACTGACGGCGGCACTGAAAGCGGCTGATGAGGCGGGATATGACGTCATCGTGCTGAGCCGGGGCGGGGGAAGCCTTGAAGACCTGTGGGGTTTCAACGACGAAGCGTTGGCAAGGGCGGTTGCGGCAGCAGCAACCCCGGTCGTCTCCGCCGTCGGACACGAGATCGACTGGGTGATCACGGACTTCGTCGCCGACCTGCGGGCACCGACCCCTTCCGCCGCAATGCAGATGATCCTGCCGGATCAGTATGAAATGATGATGAATCTCGATGCGCTCCAGGAACAACTGGACCGCCGCGCCAGCGAAAAACTGCAGGCGGACATGCAGACGGTGGCTCACCTGTATGAACGATACCGCCAGCATTCGGTCGAACAGAAGATCAAAGAGCAGGGCGAACTGCTGCTGCAGCTGCAACAGCGCTTCGATCAAAGCATTGCTTACCGGCTGCAGCAGGCGGCATCAATGCTGGAACCGATGTATACCCGCTTGGACCAGGGCGAAGTGCTCCTGCTGAATCAGAAGCAGTCGCTGCTGAATGCGTTGCAGCGAAACATTGAATCCCAGGATCCGAAGCTCAAGGATAAAAAGGGATTCGCCCAGGTTGTCAAAGAGGGGCGCCCCGTTTCCCTATATAATGTAAGAGAAGGGGATGAAATCAGTTTGATGGACAGCCGCTTTACGGCGGTCGCTGAGGTCAAATCTGTCCACGAAAACAGCGCAAATAACAAGTAACAAATTTACATAAATTAGCAAATTCAAAGAAATTTCGCGAAATTCGAAAATTTGCGCAGAAACCTCTTGACATTGCTTTAGGAATCCCCTATAATTCCCGTCCACAAACGATGAGAGGCATCGAAAGAAGCCGATCTAGCGGTACTTCGGGTTGAAGATCGCGAGAGTTTGAGATCATTGAAAACTAAGCAAGTGGGATGGACAGACAAGGTCTGGAAGTCTTACTTAGATAAGACACAATACATAACCGTCTATTACTTAGGTCACTAAGTATAGACACTATACAGCCAATGATTTTATATCTTGGGCTGGATCAGTAATCGCTTCATTTATGGAGCGTCTTTTCAATTATGGAGAGTTTGATCCTGGCTCAGAGTGAACGCTGGCGGCGTGCTTAACACATGCAAGTCGAACGGTAACAGGGAGAAGCTTGCTTCTTTGCTGACGAGTGGCGCACGGGTGAGTAATGTATAGGTTACGTGCCCCTCAGTCTGGGATAGCCACTGGAAACGGTGATTAATACCGGATACTCCTGTTCGCAGGGAAAGGTTTTTCGCTGAGGGATCGGCCTATATTGTATCAGCTAGTTGGTGAGGTAAGAGCTCACCAAGGCGATGACACATAGCGGGTTTGAGAGGATGATCCGCCACACTGGTACTGAGACACGGACCAGACTCCTACGGGAGGCAGCAGTGAGGAATATTGCACAATGGGGGAAACCCTGATGCAGCAACGCCGCGTGGAGGATGACGCATTTCGGTGTGTAAACTCCTTTTATTAGGGAAGAAAATGACGGTACCTAATGAATAAGCTCCGGCTAACTCCGTGCCAGCAGCCGCGGTAATACGGAGGGAGCAAGCGTTACTCGGAATCACTGGGCGTAAAGGACGCGTAGGCGGGTTTTTAAGTCAGGTGTGAAATCCTATGGCTCAACCATAGAACTGCACTTGAAACTGGGAACCTAGAGTATGGAAGGGGCAGATGGAATTAGTGGTGTAGGGGTAAAATCCGTAGATATCACTAGGAATACCGAAAGCGAAGGCGATCTGCTGGGACATAACTGACGCTGAGGCGTGAAAGCGTGGGGAGCAAACAGGATTAGATACCCTGGTAGTCCACGCCCTAAACGATGAATGCTAGTCGTCGGGGCTCTTGTAGTTTCGGTGATGCACTTAACAGATTAAGCATTCCGCCTGGGGAGTACGGTCGCAAGATTAAAACTCAAAGGAATAGACGGGGACCCGCACAAGTGGTGGAGCATGTGGTTTAATTCGAAGATACACGAAGAACCTTACCTGGCCTTGACATTGATAGAATACTGTAGAGATACGGTAGTGCCAGTTTACTGGAGCTTGAAAACAGGTGCTGCACGGCTGTCGTCAGCTCGTGTCGTGAGATGTTGGGTTAAGTCCCGCAACGAGCGCAACCCTCGTCCTTAGTTGCCAGCAGTTCGGCTGGGCACTCTAAGGAGACTGCCTTCGCAAGGAGGAGGAAGGTGAGGACGACGTCAAGTCATCATGGCCCTTACGGCCAGGGCTACACACGTGCTACAATGGGACGTACAGAGAGTTGCGATACCGCGAGGTGGAGCCAATCTCATAAAGCGTCTCTCAGTTCGGATTGTACTCTGCAACTCGAGTGCATGAAGCTGGAATCACTAGTAATCGTAGATCAGCTAAGCTACGGTGAATACGTTCCCGGGTCTTGTACTCACCGCCCGTCACACCATGGGAGTTGATTTCACCCGAAATCGGGATGCCAAACTGGCTACCGCTTACGGTGGAATCAGCGACTGGGGTGAAGTCGTAACAAGGTAACCGTAGGAGAACCTGCGGTTGGATCACCTCCTTTCTAGAGTAACCGGGCCTCATTCGTTTGAGGGCCCGAAGAGAAAATCTCACATTTCAGATTGTGTCTGTCCGCTTACTTGCTTAGTTTTCAGTGATCTGTGTTCTATTGAATTAGAAATGCCGAGAAGGGGCCTATAGCTCAGCTGGTTAGAGTGCACCCCTGATAAGGGTGAGGTCGGAGGTTCAAGTCCTCCTAGGCCCACCAGGATCACTATGTGGGGAATTAGCTCAGCTGGGAGAGCGCCTGCTTTGCACGCAGGAGGTCAGCGGTTCGATCCCGCTATTCTCCACCACGGACGAAGCCTAATACGAGTACTTGATGAAGTATTCATATTAGACTTCTTAGTGTCTAAGAGTCTAAATCGTTCATTGAATTATCATTGTTAAAGTCAACAAATATTTATGAAGTAAAATTCATGAGTATTGCAACTACAATTAAATATTACAGTCTTATTCATATTGAGTAAGGCAGTAAGCGCTAATTAGAATAAAGATATTAAGAGCTATAGGTGGATGCCTAGGCTGGTAGAGGCGATGAAGGACGTACTAGGCTGCGATAAGCCTCGGGGAGCTGCCAAGAAGCTTTGATCCGGGGATTTCCGAATGGGGCAACCCGGCACGGTGCGAATCGTGTCACCCTTCGGGGGGCGAACCAAGGGAAGTGAAACATCTCAGTACCTTGAGGAAAAGAAATCAACCGAGATTCCCAGAGTAGCGGCGAGCGAAATGGGACTAGCCCTAAAGCGTGTAGTGTGTTAGCAGAATCCTTTGGAAAGAGGAGCCATAGAAGGTGATAGCCCTGTAAGCGAAAACTATCTACATGTTATTCGAGTAGGTCGGGACACGTGTTATCTTGACTGAACATGGGGGGACCACCCTCCAAGGCTAAATACTACTACCAGACCGATAGCGAACCAGTACCGTGAGGGAAAGGTGAAAAGAACCGTGGTGAACGGAGTGAAATAGAACCTGAAACCTATAGCTTACAATCATTCGGAGCCCCATTCTTTATGAGGGGTGACGGACTGCCTTTTGCATAATGAGCCTGCGAGTTGTGGTATCTGGCAAGGTTAAGCGAACGCGAAGCCGTAGCGAAAGCGAGTCTTAATAGGGCGATTAGTCAGATGCTGCAGACCCGAAACTGAGTGATCTATCCATGAGCAGGTTGAAGCCGGTGTAAGAGCCGGTGGAGGACCGAACCGATAGGCGTTGAAAAGCCTCCGGATGACTTGTGGATAGGGGTGAAAGGCCAATCAAACTCAGTGATAGCTGGTTCTCTCCGAAATATATTTAGGTATAGCCTCGAGTTATTAGCATACAGGGGTAGAGCACTGACAGGGCTAGGGCTGCTCACCGCGGTACCAAACCCTATCAAACTCCGAATACTGTATGCCTAACCTCGGGAGTCAGGCGGTGGGTGATAAAATCAATCGTCGAGAGGGGAACAACCCAGACTAGCAGCTAAGGTCCCTAAGTTACATCTAAGTGGAAAAGGATGTGGAGTTGCTGAAACAACCAGGAGGTTGGCTTAGAAGCAGCCATCCTTTAAAGAAAGCGTAACAGCTCACTGGTCTAGCGATTCTGCGCCGAAAATATAACGGGGCTAAGATGTACACCGAAGCTCTAGACTTAGTTTTACTAAGTGGTAGGAGAGCGTTCCATTCAGCGTTGAAGGTATACCGGCAAGGAGTGCTGGAGCGGATGGAAGTGAGCATGCAGGCATGAGTAGCGATAAAAGCAGTGAGAATCTGCTTCGCCGTAAACCCAAGGTTTCCTACGCGATGCTCGTCATCGTAGGGTTAGTCGGGACCTAAGTCGAGTCCGAAAGGGGTAGACGATGGCAAATCGGTTAATATTCCGATACCGACTGTAGAGCGTGATGGAAGGACGCATAGGGCTAAACGAGGTCACTGATGGAATAGTGGCTCGAAGGATGTAGGTTGTGAAGTAGGCAAATCCGCTTCACACTAGACCGAGATCTGACAGGCTGTCGACGCTCTTCGGAGCAGAAACAGAATCGTTGATGCCGTCGTGCCGAGAAAAGTTTCTAAGCATATCTACAGTCGCCCGTACCGTAAACCGACACAGGTGGGTGAGATGAGTATTCTAAGGCGCGTGGAAGAACCCTGGTTAAGGAACTCTGCAAACTAGCACCGTAACTTCGGAATAAGGTGTGCCCGTTGTATGTGAAACCCCTGCGGGTGGAGCAGAAGCGGGTCGCAGCAAAGAGTCCCTCCCGACTGTTTACCAAAAACACAGCACTCTGCCAACACGTAAGTGGATGTATAGGGTGTGACGCCTGCCCGGTGCTCGAATGTTAAAAGGATCCGTTAGCTTTGCGAAGCGGTGAATTGAAGCACGAGTAAACGGCGGCCGTAACTATAACGGTCCTAAGGTAGCGAAATTCCTTGTCGGTTAAATACCGACCTGCATGAATGGCGTAACGAGATGGGAGCTGTCTCAACCAGGGATCCAGTGAAATTGTAGTGGAGGTGAAAATTCCTCCTACCCGCGGAAAGACGGAAAGACCCCGTGCACCTTTACTATAGCTTGACACTGCTATTGGGATATTCATGTGCAGGATAGGTGGGAGCCGTTGATTATATGACGCCAGTTGTATATGAGGCACCCTTGAGATACCACCCTTGAATATTCTGATAGCTAACTGCGCAGAGTTATCCTCTGTCAGGACAATGTCTGGTGGGTAGTTTGACTGGGGCGGTCGCCTCCTAAAAAGTAACGGAGGCTTACAAAGGTTGGCTCAGATGGGTTGGAAATCCATCGCAGAGTATAATGGCATAAGCCAGCCTGACTGTGAGACGTACATGTCGAGCAGAGTCGAAAGACGGTCATAGTGATCCGGTGGTTCTGTGTGGAAGGGCCATCGCTCAAAGGATAAAAGGTACGCCGGGGATAACAGGCTGATCTCCCCCAAGAGCTCACATCGACGGGGAGGTTTGGCACCTCGATGTCGGCTCATCGCATCCTGGGGCTGGAGCAGGTCCCAAGGGTATGGCTGTTCGCCATTTAAAGCGGTACGCGAGCTGGGTTCAGAACGTCGTGAGACAGTTCGGTCCCTATCTTCCGTGGGCGTAGGAGAGTTGAGGAGAGCTGACCCTAGTACGAGAGGACCGGGTTGGACGAACCACTGGTGCACCGGTTGTCCTGCCAAGGGCACCGCCGGGTAGCTACGTTCGGATGTGATAACCGCTGAAAGCATCTAAGCGGGAAGCCAACTCCAAGATGAACTCTCCCTGAAGGACGCATGAAGACTACATGCTTGATAGGCTGGGTGTGTACGCAGAGCAATCTGTTTAGCTGACCAGTACTAATAGTCCGTTCGTCTTTTTTCCCTAAAATTAGTGTCTTACTGCCTTACTGAATATGAGAGGCTGTAATCAAAGTAGTTGCACCCGTTGACTTTAACAATCATAACCGACACAGTCGGATCTAAGCGCTCTCCGGAGCCTTTAGATCCGATTGTCCAGGTGGCTATAGAGAGAGGGAAACGCCCGGCCCCATTCCGAACCCGGAAGCTAAGCCTCTCATCGCTGATAATACTGACCCTTTCAGGGTTGGGAACGTAGGTCGCCGCCTGGTTCTCGGATTTACTACTCCTTACATCAATCACAATCACTAAAACCCTTTTTCTTCTCCTAACCTTTAACTCAACACTGACTTTATTGTCTTCATCGTCAAAACTTATTTCAATAGTTGTGATCACTTTGGATGATTAAATACCTAGTACCCGTGCTTTTGCTTGTGTTCTAAAATGTCATCAGGAGAAGTAAATTTGCTCGTATAAAATGGTATAGCAGACTACAAATGTTTCATAAAGTAACATTCTCACATTTATGTCAAATATTTGACACATTTCTATCAAAATGTAATATCTGTATAAAAAATAACAGAAAATGAATAAAAATGCCTAGTATCATAACTACAGTATATAAAAATATTTTATTTCTTTCAATTTCCTCTTTTTGCTTAAAATTATTATTAATACTCCTTAAATAGGGATGTTCGGCTTTAGATTCGGTTTATTTTCCAGGGCATATAATGATCGAAATCGGAAGCGAATGCTTTCATTTGATTTTTATTCGTAGGAGAATAGATGACACGTACAATCAAACTGGCAA
This sequence comes from Thiomicrolovo immobilis, assembly GCF_039645955.1. Lineage (GTDB taxonomy): Bacteria > Campylobacterota > Campylobacteria > Campylobacterales > Sulfurimonadaceae > Thiomicrolovo > Thiomicrolovo diazotrophicus. The sequence goes on along the minus strand of NZ_CP147916.1, from coordinate 1,828,378 downwards.
TGGCTGCCGCAATGGCTCTGACAGCAACTTCGGCGTTTGCAACGAACGGCGATACGCTTATTGGGCTGGGTGCAAAGACACGCGGTATGGCTGGTGTCGGCATTGGTATGAGCCACGGTGCGGAATCTGCACTTGCCAACCCGGCGCTTATCTCATCTGTTAAAGATGTTGAGATTTCCTTTGGTGGCACACTCTTCATGCCGCATGTAAAATATGATGCGAATGTAGGCGCCGGTGCGCAAAACAGTGATGCGGATATGAATATGATTCCGGAAGTATCCATTGCGTACAAAGTAAATGACAACTTCTACTGGGGTATCGGTATGTGGGGAACAGCCGGCATGGGTGTTGACTATCGTGAGGCTGGCGATGCAGCTACTGGCGGCAACGGTACCCTTCAGATGGTGACGAATCTTCAGCTGATGCAGTTTGGTGTTCCATTTACGTATGCCCGCAGTGGATTCAGTATCGGCGTTACACCTATTCTTCAGTACGGTGCTCTCGGTATTAACTACAAAATGCCGGATCTTATGAATCAGAATAACGGCAATCCATATTCCATTGGTGGCGGTGTTGCACAAGATCTGAAATTCGGATTCAACATTGGTGCAGCGTACGATTTCGCACAGGTCGGCGTAAAGGGTCTGACCCTTGGCGCTGTTTATAAAAGTGCAATCGAAATGGAATACAAGCAGCAGCTCTCTTCTGCAACGCAGCCATTTGTCGACTTTGGTATTTTCCCGGCTCCTATGGGTGATAAACTGGAACAGCCTGCCGAAATCGGTGTCGGTGTATCTTATTCCATCGCAGGAAACACCATTGCCTTTGATTACAAGCAGATTAAATGGGCTGATGCGACAGGGTATAAAGACTTTGGTTGGGATAACCAGAATGTCTATGCGATCGGTTACGAATTCGCGATGGACAACTGGGCAGTACGCGCCGGTTTCAACTATGCTGAAAACCCTATCCAGGAATTGCCGGATGGAACAGGTTTTGTTGACCCGAATGATCCGAATACCTACGCATACGCCGGCGGCGCTGCTTTGAACATGTTTAACCTTCTTGGCTTCCCTGCAACTGTTGAACAGCATTACAGCCTTGGTGGAACATATGGCGTTACTGACAGAGTATCAGTTGATGCTGCAGTGGTCTATGCACCAGAGAAGAAAACTGAATTCGGAACAGGCGGTCTTGCTGCACTCGGTATGGCGGGCCCAAAAGCGACGGTTAAGCATTCTCAAACCGGTGTAAGTGCACAAGTGAACTTTGCGTTCTAAGCGCACCGTGCACTAACAACTTCATTCCTCCGCCTTCGGGCGGACTCCTTCCGTTTTACGCATCCCAAACACATTCTTTTGTATACTACGTCGACTCTATATACGGACGGTGCCATGCAGATTGACCCCAAGATCGACCCCTCGTGGAAGCGTGTGCTTTCCTCGGAATTCGAGCAGCCCTATTTTCAGGAGTTGAAGCGATTTCTTCTCGGTGAAAAAGCTGCTTTTATCATCTATCCCAAAGGTGCCGACATTTTCGCTGCATACAATCTGACACCCTATGAGAAGGTCAAAGTCGTGATACTCGGTCAGGACCCCTACCATGGCCCGAATCAGGCGCACGGGCTGGCATTTTCCGTCCAGCGGGGGATTGCACATCCGCCCTCCCTTCAGAATATCTTTAAGGAGTTAAGAGAGGACATCGGCTGTGCGGTCCCGCAGCATGGGACGCTGGAGGCGTGGGCGCAGCAGGGGGTCTTTCTGCTCAATACGGTCCTGACGGTCCGTGAAGGTCAGGCGCATTCGCATAAGGAACAGGGGTGGGAGCGTTTTACCGATGCAACCATCAAAGCGCTCAGTGACGGCCGGGAGAAGCTCGTCTTTATTCTCTGGGGGCGGCCGGCCCAGATGAAAGCGTCGCTCATCGACGCCTCCCGCCACCATATCATCACCTCCCCGCACCCCTCTCCGCTCTCCGCCTACCGCGGTTTTTTCGGTTCGAAACCCTTTTCGCGGACCAATTCCTACCTGCAAAGCGCGGGAATTGCTCCGATCGACTGGTGCCTGAATGATGTATGATCTTCCGCGCAAAACACTCTTCTTGCTGGCAGTGATCGTCCTGGTGACTTTTGCAGGCGGTTTCTTCTATTCGGCTGACCCCTATATGTTGAACAGCGACGCGATCCTCGCTGCACCCTCGTTTGCCCATCCGTTCGGTACCGACCGCCTCGGGCGGGACCTTCTCGCGCGCATTATCGAGGGGGGGAAGATCTCGCTTGTTATTGGGGTCGGAAGTGCCTTGATAGGGACGTTTCTCGGGTTTATACTCGGTGCGATCGCCGGGTATGCTAGGGGAGTCGTCGACAAAGGGTTTGTCATTGTCGTGGATCTCTTTCTGACCTTCCCGACCTTTTTCCTGCTGCTGGCCTTGGTGAGCTATGTCAACGCCTCGGCGCTGGTATTGATCCTTATCATCTCCGTGACGGGCTGGATGACGACGGCGCGGCTGGTGCGTTCGGAAAGTTTCGCCGTGACATCTCAGCCCTTTATCAAAATCCTCAATATTGCCAGGGTGTCTCGGGCGAAAATCCTGCTCAAATACTATGCCCCTCTGCTCGCCCCGATTTTCTTTGTCAGCTTTACCTTCGGCGTCGGCGGTGCCATTCTTTCCGAATCGGGTCTGAGCTTCCTGGGACTTGGGATCGTCGCACCTCAGATGAGCTGGGGGACGATCCTGAGCAACGGGAAGGAAGTGATAGACATCGCATGGTGGGTCAGTTTCTTCCCGGGACTGATGATCTTTCTCGTAACGCTCAGTCTGATGAATCTTGCCAACTATCTGCAGCAGCGCACCAATAAGAAAAAAATCCAGGCAGGAGCGTAGGCTATGGAGCAGACAAACCGTTTCGGGAACGTTTTTATTATCCTCGCCGCCGTTGTCATTGTCTTTGCCGGTGTTAAAGCGGCATCTGCGATCATTATTCCTTTTTTGCTGTCGCTTTTCCTTGCAATCATCCTGATGCCGCTGCTGCACTTTCTGATGGATCGAAAAATCCCGATGGCGCTGGCCATGCTGATGCTCATCGGTCTGCTGCTGCTCTTCTTTGTGCTTTTCGGCGTGATCGTCGGCCATGCCACGAATGACTTCATCGGCAATCTCCCTGGCTATGAAGCCGATCTGAGAAACCGCCTCGGCGGGGTGGCGGCATGGTTGACTGGGCAGGGGATAACCCTGCCGGAAAAGAACCTGCAGACGCTGCTCGATCCCAGCGCGGTGTTTGCCTATATGACCGGGGCCCTCAAGGGGTTCGGATCGATCCTGACAAACGGGTTTGTGATTCTACTGACGACGGTATTCATGCTACTGGAGGGGGTGGCCTACCGTAACAAGATCGCCTATATCTACCGCCGGAACCACTCTGAGGGCCAGAAGCATCTCAACGAGATCCTGGCGAAGATCAACCACTATATGGCGCTCAAGGCATTGATCAGCGCCGGTACGGGTGCGCTCGTCTATCTGCTGCTGCTCATCTTCGGCCTGGATTACCCTGTACTGTGGGGTGTCGTAGCTTTCTTGCTGAACTTTATTCCCAATATCGGATCGATTATGGCCGCCGTACCCGCTGTTTTGCTGGCACTCATCCAGCTTGACCCGGCTTCGGCGTTCTGGATTGCAGCCGGGTATGTCGCCATCAACGTGCTGGTGGGTTCAATCATCGAACCGAAGGTGATGGGCAGAGGGCTCGATCTCTCAACGCTTGTCGTTTTCTTGTCGTTGATCTTCTGGGGATGGCTGCTGGGGCCCGTCGGTATGCTGCTCTCGATCCCTTTGACAATCATGGTGAAGATCGTTTTTGATTCGGAAGAGTCGACCCGTTGGATCGCCGTGCTGCTCGGCACGGGTGGTAACGGCCAGACGGAAGAGGCGTAACGTCAGCGCTTCATACGGGGATAAATTGCATGGTGTGCGCCCTGAAAGAAGTCCCTGTGGGGGATTAGCGTAGGCATCCGGGCTTCGCTCGGGTAACGTATAATTAGTGGGAGATGCCGAGCGCTTTTTCCATATGCGTCAATGTTTCGCGGGGGTCGATGCTGTGGTTCAGGCGTGAGCTGAAGTTGCCCTGTTTGTCAAAAAAATAGACGTAGGAGGTGTGGCCGACGGTGTAGCCCATCGCCTTGCTGCCCCCCTCGAGAATCGTATATTCCGTCCCGTCAAAGCGTGAGACGACCTCGTCGATCTCCTGCTTCGTCCCGGTCACGCCGATGTAGGTTGGGTAGAAGTATTCGACATACTCCTTGAGGCTCTTCGGCGTATCGCGGTTAGTGTCCACGCTGACAAAGATCACCTGCATCTCTTCAGCCGCTTCGGGCGGAAGAAGTTTCATCGCCCCCGTGAGATTGGAGAAGGTCGTCGGGCAGATGTCGGGGCAGTAGGTGTAGCCGAAATAGACGGCGACGGCCTTTTTGCCTCGGAAGTCGCTGAGGCTGACCGGACCGTCGGCACTCTCAAGCGTAAAGGCGTAGTGGGAGCGCTCCACGGTGGGAATCACAAAGAAATAGGCCACGGCGGCCAGCAAAATCGGGAAAAGGATCAGGATCAGACGTTGGACCATGGTTACTCCGTCGAAAAGGTAAAATAGGCACCGATGCGCTTTGTCGGTTCTTCGGCAATGATGTTGGCGCGCCAATCCATCCGCCCGGTGCAGGTGGGGATCATTCCTTCGCCGCTGTAATTGCCATCGCTCGTACGCGTCAGAGTATAGCTGTATCGGCCCATGTTCATGTTCAGACCGTAGATTTCCACCTTGAGTGTCTTGTAGGCATGGGGGGTCGAAAGGTGCAGCTGTATCTTCTGCATGACCGGGATGGGACGCGGTGTTATGGCGAAGGTCACGGGCGTGCCGTCGCCCATTGTCGCGGTACAGGCACCTGTCTGAAGGTCGCACTCTTTCGCCGTCGTGCCGAACTGCACGTCGCCGCTAAGCCATTTGTAGATGACGTCGGCATCGTAGGCGAGATAGGCAAAAACGAGCAGCAGGGCGATGCCGAGCTGGATGCCGAGGATCTTAAAAAGTTTTTTGAAACTCACCCGTCACTTTCCGCACTTGCCGCTGCCGCATTTCATTTTTGGCTGCATCATCATGCCGGCCACCTTTTTGACAGGGGCCTCAAGCGTCATGCTTTCTCCGTTGGAGAAGTTCAATGTAATCGTGACGGTTTCCCCCGCTTTGAGCTTCTGTGTCAGGCCGATGAGCATGACATGCAGGCCACCGGGCTGGAGCATCGTCGTCCCGCCGGCCGGAACGTCGATTTTCGGGATCTGGCGCATCTGCATCATGCCGTTGACATTCGCATGTTCGTGGAGTTCAACCGTCTTGGCCGCCGTCGAAGCGGCGCTTACCAGCGCGACCGGTGTATCGGTCGTGTTCGTCAACTCCATAAATGCGGCGCTGTTGGGCATATTCGGCGGGACTTCGCGGACATAGATACCGGAGACTTCGACAGACTGGGCGGAGAGGCCGGCGACAAAGAGGAGTGCTGTGATCAGTGCGCGATGCAAAAGGGTCATGATGTTCCTTGGAGATGATAATAAACATTCCTGCAATTTCCTCAGATCACGTTCCCGTTGTTCTGACGTATTGCGGCATATCTATAGAGTATAGTGAAACTCTATAACAGAAGTGTTAAATATACACCAAAACGGGGTGAAAGCCCCCTCCTGACGTTACAATATCGACTGACATCCTTCGCATCTCCCGTCCGCTTCTCTCCTAAAACGGAGATTTTGATTGTAATTATTAAGTCGGAATCTACCGAAGGTGCTTCATACTGAAAAAAGTATGAAGGCTGCCGCCTTCGGGCGGTACTCCAAACGATAATCCAACCAAGGGAGACGAGATGGCTTATATGATGGTACGACACAAAGTCAGGGATTTTAACGCATGGAAGCCCGGGTATGACGGGCATAAGCCGGCAAGGGACGCCGCAGGGCTGAAAGAGGTCTATCTGCTTCAAAACGCGGACGACCCCCAGGAGGTCATCGCGCTGTTTGAAGCCGCCGATCTTGAAAAAGCCCGCGCCTTTGCCGCATCCGAGGATCTTAAGCAGAAGATGCAGGAGGTCGGCGTCATCGACCGGCCGGATATCTATTTTCTGGAATGAAGCGTTTCCCCGGACAGTGTCCGGGATGTCCTCACCACTTTCTACGAAAGCATATGCCCCACAAACTTGCTCATATTGTCCAGTATCTCGCCGCCACGGCGGAAACCGAGCCCGCACGCCTCGTAGGCGAAGAAGACGCCTGCCTGGTAGCGGTTGCCGCTGCGGTCCTGCGGGAAGGGGACATATTCCTGGTAGAGCGGGCGATAGTTGCCGTAAGGTCCCTCCGTCGAGTGCAGGACGCTGCCGTCGGCATCCATGATCTGAGTATTGGCCCCTTCGCGGCCGAACATCCGCTTTTCCACCTGCTTCACGCCCGAAAGCGGATCGAATGACGTTTTGAGCAGATAGGGGGAGTCCGGGAAGAGGTCGCAGAGGATCTTGAGCATCCCCTTTGACTGGAAGAGCAGGGTGTAGGCGGGATTGAGAATGATCGCCTTCCGGTTGGCCATGATCGCGCCGAGCAGGACCGCGAGTTCCGGTTCGTCGGTGGCGATGTCTTCCCAGGGGTAGAGCTTGAACCAGTATTCGTAGGGGCTGTCATCAGCATCAAAGATCCCCTCGTCGTCGAAGCGGACGTTCTGAAGGAACTCGAAGCCCGTGGCGAAGCCCGCGTCGGTCGCGATCTGGTGCAGCAGCTTCGTCGTCACCTCCTCCTCGTCATTGCCCTCGACGCTGCTGAAAAGTATCTTCCAGCCGTCGTAGAACTTCTCGAAATCGTCCGTGTCGTCAAAGAGGGTGATGAGGCGGCGGAAGTTATGCAGCAAAGCTTCGTAGATGTTGTTGAACTGGCGCGCTTCATCAAGTCCGTTGTGTTTCAGCAGCGCCCACTGCAGCACGGCGCTCTCATAGAGCCCCGTCGGCGTGTCGGCGTTGAACTCGATCAGCTTGATCGGCGCCCCGCCGATCCCTCCGGCAAGGTCGAACCGGCCGTAGACGTGCCAGTGGACGTCGTTCTCCCAACTCTTTTTGATCGGATCGATCAGGTTGAAAGGGATGCCGAGATCGAAAAAAAGGTCGTTTTCGATGACGTACTCCGCTGCCTGAACGTACATGTCATAGAGGGTATTGGCCGCTTCGTAGTAGGCCTCGGCTTCGGCATCGCTGACGAGAACCAGTTCGTCGGCGACATAGCGTGTACCGTCACTGTCGGTGTGCCAGGTAAAGCCGAGGGCGTCCAGGGCGTCGTTCGGCAGTGCCGAAACGGTGTCGAGTCGGACCATCTTTTACCCTCCGTACGTCGTGGATGAGGTTGAAGAACTTCCCGTTTTGGTGCCGCCGAAAAAGCTTTTCTTGCTGCTGGCCGCTTTTGCCTTCTGTGTCGCGTGGTAGGCGCTTTTGTTGACGCGGTCGGCATGCTGGCGGTAGTTGGCGTTGTTCATCAGCGCGTTGCCGATCATGTTTCCCAGCAGGGAGCCGGCGGCGACGGCAAGGATCGTCCCGGCCAGTCCCATTCCTTCGCCCTGGGGCGGTTGGTTCAGTTCGCTCTGGCCGGCCTGCATTTTGTCATACTCCTGCTGGGCCAGCGCCTTCATCTCCGCTTCGTTCATGAAGCGCTCGGTCATGGTGCCGTTGGCGTCATACTCGCGGATGATGGCGCGGTTGGGACCCTCGGTCGGCATCTCCTCAACAACGACGTATTTGCCGCCGGGCTGCTGCTGAACGATGAGGTAGCGGTTCTGGGGCTCCTGCTGCTCCTGGACGCATCCGGAGAGGACGCTCATCATCGTGATGCCCGCGGTGCCGAGGTAGAGGCCCGAAGCGATGGACTTGACATGTTTCATACTTATCTGATTCTCCGTTTCTTGCAATGGTTCAGTTGATAGATTGTCGAGGGTGTGTCTTCATAGAGCCCCCGCGCATCCTCGATGAGGACGTCGGCCGTCTCAGCGGCATAGGCGGGCTCATATTGTCCCCCCGCCGCGTTGGCGGAGGTGGAGTAGAGCCAGCCGTAGGGGCGCAGCAGCTGATGGTAGCTGCCCTCGGGGACGATGCGGAAGGCCTGCCCCCCGACAAGGTAGGTCGTCTTTACGCTGCGCCGCACTTCACGCTTGAAGCGTCCGGGGATACGTCCCGTCTGCTTGTAGGCTTTCATCGAGGCGAAGGTCTTGAGAAAGGGTTTTGTCGGGGGCCGGCTTTTCGCGCGTGCGAGGAGCTCCGCGTTCTGCGAGACAAAACCGACGGTCGTGTCGGTCTGGACCAGCAGAAGCCGTGTCAGGCCAGGTAGTCTTGAAGGGCTTGCGGGGCGGTCCAAGCATCGTCCTTCATGTGGCCGAGCGCATCGATCGCGGCGCGCGCGGCACTGAGCGTCGTGAAATAGGGGATGTTCATCCGCAGGACGATCTGGCGGATGACGATGGCGTCTTTTTTCGACGTATTGTTGTCGGAGGTGTTGATCGCCATGGTGATGTCGCCGTTTTTCATCATGTCTTCGATGTTCGGGCGTCCTTCGGAGATCTTGAGGACGGGTTCGCAGGGGATACCCGCCTCTTCGATCACCTTCTGGGTGCCGCGGGTGGCGACGAGCTTGAAGCCGTGTTCATGCAGTCCGCGGGCGATCTCGACGCCGGCCGGTTTGTCCATCGTGATGAAGGAGAGGAAGCAGGTTCCCGAAGTCGGGATACGGTTGCCCGCAGCCATCTGCGACTTGGCGAAGCTGACGCCGAAGCTGGAGCTGATCCCCATGACTTCGCCGGTCGATTTCATCTCCGGGCTCAGGACCAGGTCGGCGCCGTAGAGTTTGTTGAACGGGAAGACGGCCTCTTTGAGGGCGATGTGGTCACGCAGGCGTGGTTTGAGCAGCCCGTCGCCTTCGATGACGATATCGTAGTTGTCGTAGAAGGCCAGTGCGTTGCGCAGGGTGTCGCCCATCATAACGCGGGTCGCAACCTTCGCGAGCGGCATCCCTGTCGCCTTGGAGACGAAGGGGACGGTACGCGATGCGCGCGGATTGACCTCGATGAGGTAGACCTCGTTCTGGTAGATGGCGTACTGGATGTTCAGCAGGCCGATGACGCCGAGGCCGAGCGCGATCGTTTTCGTCTGCTGTTCGACCTGTGCGAGCAGCGCATCGCTGAGGTTGAGCGGCGGCAGCGAACAGGCGGAGTCGCCGGAGTGGATGCCGGCCTCTTCGATGTGCTGCATGACCGAACCGATATAGACCTCGCTGCCGTCACAGATGGCGTCGACGTCGAGCTCGACCGCCTGGTCGAGGAACTTGTCGACGAGGACCGGGGCGTCGTTGGAGACGGAAACGGCTTCGTCCATGTACTGGCGAAGCTCCTCCTCTTTGTAGACGATGCGCATAGCGCGGCCGCCGAGGACAAAGGAGGGGCGCACGAGAACAGGGTAGCCCAGACGCGAAGCGACGCTGATCGCCTCCTCTTTGGTCGTGGCGATGCCGTTTTCTGGCTGTTTAAGGTCGTGCTTGGTCACGAAGTCGGAGAATTTTTCGCGGTCTTCGGCCAGGTCGATCACCTTCGCCGGGGTCCCCGCGATCTGCGCGCCGATGGCCGTGAGCGGGTTTGCGAGCTTCAGCGGGGTCTGGCCGCCGAAGTGGACGATGATACCGTTGGGCTTCTCAAACTCGATCACTTCGCGCACGTGCTCGAGGTCGATCGGCTCGAAGTAGAGGACGTCCGAGGTGTCGTAGTCGGTGGAGACGGTCTCGGGGTTACAGTTGTACATGATCGTTTCGATCCCCATTTCCTCGAGGGCGAATGCCGCGTGGACGCAGCAGTAGTCGAACTCGATCCCCTGGCCGATGCGGTTCGGCCCGCCGCCGAGGATCATCACCTTTTTCTTGTCCGAAGCGCGCGTCGGCTGTTCGGGGAGGGTCGTGATGTTCGTCGTGGAGTAGAGGTAGGGCGTCAGCGCCTCGAACTCGGCCGCACAGGTATCGACCTCATTGTACTCGAGGTGGATCCCCATGCGTTTGCGCGCATTGTAGACGTCGCTCTCGCGGATGTCGCTCGCACCCTGCTTGGCGATCAGCTGGGCGATCTTCTTGTCGCTGAAGCCGTTGGCTTTGGCTTTGCGCAGGCGGATAGTGTCGTTAAGGATGTCTAGGTCGACCGTTTGCTCTTCGGCGACGATCTCTTCGATCTGGTAGAGGAACCACGGGTCGATTTTGGAGAGTTCAAAGAGCTCTTCCACGCCCATACCGCGGCGGAAGCCTTCGGCGACGTAAAGCATCCGCTCGGCGTTCGGCCGGCGGATCTCGTGGCGGATGTGATCCATGTCGCCCGCCATTTCGTCAAAGCCGCAGAGGCCCGTTTCCAGTGAACAGAGTGCTTTCTGCATGGATTCTTTGAAGGTGCGGCCGACGGCCATCGCCTCGCCGACGGATTTCATTCCCGTTGTCAGGGTGCTTTCGGCTTCAGGGAACTTCTCGAAGGTGAAGCGCGGCGTCTTGGTGACGATGTAGTCGATGACCGGTTCGAAGGAGGCCGGCGTCCCGGTGATATCGTTGGTGATCTCGTCGAGGGTAAAGCCGACGGCGAGCAGGGTCGCGACTTTGGCGATAGGGTAGCCCGTCGCCTTAGACGCCAGTGCCGAGGAGCGGGAGACGCGGGGGTTCATCTCGATGACGATCATACGTCCCGTTTTCGGATCGACGGAGAACTGGACGTTGGAACCGCCGGTATCGACGCCGATCTCGCGCAGAATCTCGAAGGAAGCATCGCGCATGCGCTGATACTCTTTGTCGGTCAGCGTCAATGCCGGGGCGATCGTGATGGAGTCGCCGGTATGGACGCCCATCGGGTCGAAGTTCTCGATGGAACAGACGATGATGCAGTTGTCGGCGCGGTCGCGGATAACTTCCATCTCGTACTCTTTCCAGCCCAGCAGGGACTCTTCGACGAGGATCTCGGTGATCGGGCTCTCATCCAGACCGCGCTGGGCAAGCAGTTTGTATTCGTCGATGTTGTAGGCAACGCCCGAGCCGCCGCCGGCGAGGGTAAAGGAAGCGCGGATGATAATGGGGAACCCGATCTCTTCGGCCGCCGCGAGCGCTTCGTCCATGTTGTAGGCGTAGCGCGAATGCGGCAGGTCCATGCCGAGTTTGATCATCGCTTCCTTGAAGGCTTGGCGGTCCTCGCCTTTTTTAATCGCTTCGGGATTGGCGCCGAGGAACTCGATGCCGTCGAGCATCCCTTTTTCGTACATGCTCATGGCGGCATTCAGCGCCGTCTGCCCGCCCATAGTCGGCAGGATCGCATCGACGTTCTCTTTTGCAATGATCTGGGCGATGATCTCTTCTTTGATCGGCTCGATGTAAGTACGGTCGGCAAACTCCGGGTCCGTCATGATCGTCGCCGGGTTGGAGTTGATCAGGACGACACGGTAGCCGAGCTCTTTGAGCGTTTTGACCGCCTGGGTGCCGGAGTAGTCGAATTCGCAGGCCTGACCGATTACGATCGGGCCGGAGCCGATGAGCAGAATCGTTTTGATGTCATCGCGTTTTGGCATTTATACCCTTCAAAAAAGATGAAAATTTCAGAAGGATATTATAGTCGGGAGGCCCTTAAAAAGGGGTGAAAGGCGGGAAAAGGCTCCCCGCCGGCGTCACCGTTTTTCCGGCGGGTTAAGGACGGCTTTTTCTTCGCCGAAAAGGTTGAAGGAGTAGAGCAGGGAGAGCATGCCGCTGTACATGTATCTGGTCTCCGTCAGGGGGCTGTCGGCGACGGGGTCGCCGAAGCGGTCGGCGCGGAGATTGCCGAGCAGGTGCCAATGTGCGTTGATGTTGTACTTCACATAGGTCTGGACGGCAAAATTCAGCGTCGCGTCGCTGCGGTAGGCGGGCCGGCCGATCAGCAGGTCCTCTTCGCTGTTTTTAACGCCGAAATAGTAATTTGCAAAGGGCTGTGAGAGCCAGACGGCCAGGACGCTGGGCACGAAGTACCAATCCCCGACGCTGAAGCTCTGGCCTGCTTCAAGCCGCAGTTTCGTACCGTTGTTCGTATCGGTAATGTCCTGGAGCGCAACGAACTCCGCGAAAAAATCGCCGTAGGCATAGCTGGCGGAGATGCCCCCCTCCCAACCGCTGTCGCGCTCACGCATTCCCTGCAAAATAGGCGTTTTGGAGCGGCTGTTGAGCTGGGTCAGCGCGCGGCGCTCGTAGTAGCCGATAATCTGGGGCTGCGCGGTGAAGGAGAGCCCCCAGCTCTGCGTCTCGCCGCTTTCGCCGTAGAAGTACATCCCGACCCGGGTCCATCGGATGTAGAAGAGGGAGTTGTCAAAGAAGATGACGGGCGTGCCGAGCACAACAGGGTCGGCATCCTTGTAGGGAAGGGTCTGGAAATAGGGGCCGGCTCCGAGGAAGATATCATCTTTGGCTCCCAGAAACAGGGGCAGGAGCAGTAAAAGGAGGAATCGTTTCATCTGATGTCGGTGATCACGTGGAAATAATCCGGATCGTTTCCTTTGTAGTAGGGTTCGATGACGGCGTTCTGGTAGCCGCCGGTGAGTTCGATGGATTTGACCGTACCGACCTTGACCCCGGCAAAGAAGAGGTTGTCCAGGCCGGAGGTGACGACCTCGTCGCCGACGGTGATGGCGACCCAGGTGGGGATGTACTGTACGAGCATGGTATCGCTGTTGCGCCCGCGGACGATCCCCGGGGCCTTGTTGGGTCCGACGAAGACGGCATAGGTGCATTGGTAGTCGCCGTTGAGCAGGGCCAGCGGCCTGCCGTCGCGCGCCGTGACGATCCCGGCGGCCGTCTCGTTGTAGATGAGGCCGTAGAGGCGCGAGGCGTTGAAATCTTCCATCTGCAGCCAGAGCTTTGTCATGTCGGCAAAGTTGGCATAGGCGATGGTCCGCACGAGGGCGACGCGCGGGTCGTAGCGGAAGGTGGAGTTGTTCTCGGCCAGCAGGGCGTTGAACTCGGTGGCCATCTCGTGCAGGAGCAGGTGCGACTGTCGGTAGAGTTCAGCTTCTTTGCGCAGCGCCTCGATGGTCTCTTTCTGTTCGAAGTTTTCCTCGATCAGATTGCCGATACCGGTGCTAAAGGTGTTCCAGGAGCGGTTGATCGATTGCAGGACGGAGAGCAGGGGGGATTGCAGGGTCGTCGAAAAGTAGACGGCCCCCGCGAACAGCAGAAGCAGGAAGAGGAGCGCAGAGGCGCGTTTACTCATTTTCGAAGAGTTCCTGGAGCAGGTCGATCTCCTCCAGGGCGCGTCCCGTTCCCTTGGCGACGGCCAGGAGCGGTTCGTCGGCGACGAAGACCGGGATGCGGATGATGTCGGCCAGGAATTTGTCGAGCTGGCGGATCAGTGCGCCGCCGCCCGTAAGGATAATGCCGTGGTCGACAATATCGCCGGCGAGGTCGGGCGGCATTTTTTCCAGGACGTCTCTGAGCGCTTCGGCGATCTCTTTGAGCGGCTCTTTCATCGCTTCGTAGGCGTCGTCGCTGGTGAGCTCGATGGTGCTCAGCATCCCTTCGACCTGGTCACGGCCCGTCGCGACCTTTGTCAGGCGTTTTTCCAGCGGCAGGGCCGTGCCGATCTCGATCTTGATCTCTTCAGCGGTACGGTCGCCGATGAGGAGGTTGTATTTGCGTTTAACGTAGTCGATGATCGCCTTGTCGATCTTGTCGCCGGCGGTGCGGATGGACTTGGAGAGCACGAGGCCGCCGAGACTGACGACGCCGATTTCCGTCGTACCGCCCCCGATATCGACGACGAGGTTCCCCTGGGGTTCGCGGATGTCCACGCCAGCACCGATGGCGGCGGCCATGGGTTCCTCGATGAGGAAGACCTCCCGCGCGCCGGCGGAGAGGGCCGATTCGCGGACGGCTTTACGCTCGACCTGTGTCAGGCCGTAGGGCACACAGATGATAATGCGCGGGCTGATCAGCGCCGAGCGGCCGTGGGCCTTCTCGATGAACTTGCGGATCATCTTCTCGGTCATGTCGAAGTCGGCGATGACCCCGTCTCTCATCGGGCGGATGGCGCGGATGTTGCCCGGGGTCTTTCCGACCATCTCCTTGGCTTCGTGGCCGACGGCAAGGACGCGCTGCTGGCCGAATTTTTCCATCTTCACGGCGACGACGGAGGGCTCGTTGATGATGATGCCGTGTCCCTTGGCGATGACGAGGGTATTGGCCGTCCCCAGGTCGATGGAGAGGTCGTTGGAAAAGAGTCCAATCAGTTTGTTCAGAAGCATCGTGTTCCTTTAAGCGCTTTTCTTGTCGTCTGTTTTGATGTAGAGGGGTTTCTCCCCCTCGGTGATACATTCGGCCGTGATGACGACCTCGTAGCCGCTGTAGTCGGGCAGTTCGTACATGATGTCGATCATCGTCTCTTCGAGAATCGAGCGCAGGCCGCGGGCCCCGGTCTTGCGGGATTTGGCCTTGGCGGCGATGGCGCGAAGGGCGTCGTCTTCGAAGGTCAGTTTGACGTTGTCGATGGCGAAGAGCTTGGCGTACTGGCGGATCAGCGAGTTCTTCGGCTCGGTGAGAATGCGGATCATGTCTTCCTCGCTGATCTCGTTGAGCGACGCAATGACCGGCAGACGGCCGATCAGTTCGGGGATCAGGCCGTAGTGCACGAGGTCATCGGGCTCGACGCTCTCCATGGTGACCTCCTGCTCGGCGGTACTTTTCTGCTCGTGGCCGAAGCCGAGAACGTTCTTGCCCGCTTTGCGCTTGAGGATCTCCTGCATGCCGTCGAAGGCCCCGCCGCAGATGAAGAGGATATTGGAGGTATCCATCGCGATGAAGTCCTGGTTGGGATGCTTTCTGCCCCCTTTGGGCGGGATATTGACGACGGAGCCTTCGATGATCTTGAGCAGCGCCTGCTGCACCCCTTCGCCGGAGACGTCGCGGGTGATGGAGCGGTTTTCACTCATGCGGGCGATCTTGTCGATCTCGTCGATGAAGAGGATCCCCTGCTGGGCCCGTTCGACGTCGCCATCGGCCGCCTGCAGCAGCTTGGTGAGGATGTTTTCGACGTCCTCGCCGACGTAGCCCGCCTCGGTGAGACTGGTGGCGTCTGCGATCGCCAGGGGCACGTTGAGAATGCGGGCGATCGTCTGGGCCATCAGGGTCTTCCCGCTGCCCGTCGGTCCGATCAGCAGAACGTTCGATTTGGCGATCTCCGTATCATCGTCGAGGTCGTGCTGTTTGAAGATCCGCTTGTAGTGGTTGTAAACGGCGACGGAGAGCAGCTTGCGCGCACGCTCCTGCCCGATGATGTACTCGCCCAGGAATGCGTTGATCTCCTTGGGCGTCATCAGATCGCCGACATATTCGACAAGATGCTTGTCCGCTTCGCTGAGGGCCTCCTCGTCGCCGAACATGATCTTGTAGGCGGAGAAGACGCAGTTCTTGCAAATATAGGCGTCGTTCCCTGCGATCAGGGGGTTCGCCTCGCTCTCATGGGTCCCGCAGAAGCTGCAGTGGCGCTGTTTCATGCTGTTTTCCTCTCAAAGGGGATTCCCCGTTTGGTTTTCAGGATAAAGTTACACAGGTTGTGTACATAGTGGTTGTCGCTGCTCTCCACCAGCTCCGCCGCCGTCTCTTTGAGCGGCTGACCCGATTCGAAAAGGTCGCGGTAGGCGGATTTGAGGGCATCGATGTCGTTGCGCTCGCTGTGGCGGCGCAGGCCGGTAAGGTTGAGGCCCCTGATAATGGCGCGGTTCCCTTCGGCCATGCAGTAGGGCGGAACGTCCTGCGACAGTGCCGACGCACCGGCGATCATCGCGAAGTCGCCGATTTTGACGAACTGGTGGATCGGGGTCATCCCCCCGATAACAGCATAATCGCCCATCTCGACGTGGCCCGCAAGCGTCGCGGCGTTGGCCAGGATGCAGTGGTTGCCGATCACGACGTCGTGCCCGATATGGACGTAGCCCATAAAGAGGTTGTGGCTGCCGATGATCGTTTTGCCGCCGCCGCCTTTGGTGCCCGGATTGAAGAGGGTGAACTCGCGGATCTTGTTGTGATCGCCGATAATGAGTTCCACGTCTTCGCCGCCGAATTTCAGATCCTGCGGGATGGAGCCGAGGACGGCATAGGAGAAGATCTCATTATGCTTGCCGATGGTCGTTTTCCCGTAGATGCAGGCGCCCTGCGCGATCGTGGTGCCGTCGCCGATGGTCGCTTCGGAGGAGATGAAACAGAAGGGGCCGATTTCGACGTCGTTGCCGATGACGGCGCCCGCTTCGATGATCGCCTGCGGTGAGATTTTGCTCATCATCCCTGCCTTACTTGTCGACGATCATCGCTTTGAGCTCGGCTTCGGAGACGAGCTTGTCGTCCACATAGGCTTTGCCCTCGAGGATCCAGATGGCGCCTTTGTGCTTGACGACTTTCATGCGGTACTCCAGGCGGTCGCCCGGACGGACCGGGTTGCGGAATTTTGCACCGTCGATGCTCATGAAGTAGACGACTTTGTTCGCCGCTTCCTCTTCGCTCATATCCATGCTTTTAAACGCAAGGATACCGCCGGCCTGCGCCATCCCCTCGAGGATCATAACGCCCGGGTAGATGGGGTGGCCCGGGAAGTGGCCTTCGAAGATCTGTTCGCCGATGGTCACGTTCTTGTAACCGGTGAGGGACTCGTTCGGGTTGAGTTCGGTGACGCGGTCTACGAGGAGGAACGGGAAGCGGTGCGGCAGAATTTTCTGAATTTCGACAACATCGATCATAGTGGGTGGATCTTCCTTTTTCTGTATAGGTTGCCCGGCATGTTTTGTCCGGGGAAAAGTGAGTGATTTTAGCGAAATTGTCGTTAAGGATGCATTATGGACTGAAACGCGCGGGGCAAAAAGGCCACCGGTATCCGTCCGGCAATGCCGATGATGTCGCTAGGCGAGGGGGTGTTGCTGAGGCTTCGATCCCGGGAGTATGAGGGTGAAAATGGCCCGATCGTTTTCCGTCCGGGCGGCAATACTGCCACCGAGGGACTCCTCCATGATCATCTTGGCCATATACAGCCCGAGTCCGGTGCCGTTTTTGTCTTTTTTGGTTGAAAAATAGGGCTCGAAGATATACGGTATCACGTCGTGGGGAATCCCACCCGCATTATCGACGATTTCAATGTGCACACCATGATCGCCGAAGGGGATGATGTCGATAAAGATCTGACGGTCGATCTGCACTTCTTTCAGTGCATCAATGGCATTGTTGATAATGGCAAGAAGGACCTGGCCCAGTTCCGATGGCAGAGATTCGATCTGCATGGAGGCAACGGCGTCATAGTTTTTGTTCACGTCGATACGGTACTGTTCCAGCCGGTTGTCGATGATGCCGAGGGTTTCATCGAGGAGCACGGCAGGCGAGAACCGTTGGGTCGATTTGTCCTCGGCGAAGAAACTCTTGAAGTCGTCTATGGTTCTGGAAAGATACTGTATGGCGTGATCCGCTTTCTCATGCAGGGCATTGACGTCATCAGGGACCCCCGGGATGGCAGCGATTTTTACATACAGGGAGAAGAGTGTCAGCGAAAGCGTATTGAGCGGCTGTCGCCACTGGTGCGCGATCATCTCAAGCATTTCGCCCTGCATCGCCAGGCGGTTTTGGTGCATGATCAGCAGGTTCTGTTTCTGCTCTTTCTCCTCAGCCTTCACTTTTTCGCTGATATCCTGATGGGTTCCCCTGATACCGATGAAGATCCCGTCGTCGTCAAAGATGGCGCTCTCACGTGCCAGGATATGTTTTGCTCCGCCGTCTGGCGTCATGATCCTGAATGCGTACATGCCGTCCGCGTGTGGTTCCTTCGTGGTATTGATGTGCTGAGCAAGGGTTCCCATATCTTCGGGATGGACGCGTGTGAGAAGCGATTTTTGTGTGATCGCCTGCCCGGGTTCGATTTCCCAGATACGGTAGTTTTCTTCCGAAAAGATCAAATGGTCCTGATCCAGATAGTCATCGAAACTCCCGATCTTGGCGATTCTCTGCGCTTCATTCAGCGTCGCCAGATTCTGGCTGGCCTGTACAAAAAGCTCATGGGCTTTTTGGGTCTTGAACGCAAGCTGTTTCGTCTTTTCACTCAGCTCCTGATTGGACGTTTCCAGTTTCTGCAACAGTCTGTTCTTGTCTCCCTCGCGCTTGAAATCGAAATAGGCGAACCAGAGGATCAGCAGGACGATCACGACAAAAAAGATGAAAATCGACTCGATCAGATTTCCCAATTTGGCAAGTTCGCCCAAAATGCTCCGCTGCTCGAACATTGAAAACTTGATGACGATGACGGCCTGAACTTTGTTGTGACTGATGATAGGGGCATAATAGGTCGCCCAGATGTCTGCTTCGGAGGAGTCGACGACATATCTGGGTTCCCCGGTGTCATGAATCTCCGAAAAGATGAGCTGTTCGTTTTCGCTGCAGGGTCTGCTGGGTGACGCATTCCCATCCGCTGCGATCATACACGTTTGCGTATCGGCAGGCTTTACCAGCAGACGGATATCCTTGAACTTGGTGGTGATAAACAGCTTTAGGTCGGCTTCGACGTAATCATGCAGCAGGGCGTTCGTCATAAGCTCATCATGAAAATTTTTGTCGACGATGCGCAGAATATCTTCGCTGAGGTTTTGTGCGAGTCCCTGCACGTATTGCAGATTCAGGGCCTTGTTGATCTGGAAAATCTCATTGCGCGTGTCCTGGTATTTGAATGAGAGCAGGGTCGCAACGATGAAGATTCCCAGGGCGATGGCGAGAAAGATATAAGCCGCTTTGAGATGCGCAAACAGTTTTTTCATCGCACGGACTTTAGAACGTCATTTCGGCGCGTAGATAGTAAAAAGTGCCGCTGTAGCCGTTGGGGGAGTAACGCGAATACGGCTTGATGCCGTCGTAGCCGTAGAGGGTCCCCGAAAGGCCGTCCCATTTGTTCGGGACGGCATCAAAAAGATTATGCCCGCCGATGGCGATCGTCAATCCGGAGTCGAATCGGTAGGCGATGTCGGCATCGAGTGTCCACATCGGGTCAAAAACGTACTCCTTGGCATCGACCATCTGGGAGTAACTGCCGAAGTAGCTGATGTTCGCCGTAGCATCCAGGCCGCGGTAACTGTAGTTGTTCAGCCAACGCAAGGCGTGTCTAGGCTGACCTTTTTCGATTCGTATCTTCTGTGTCGCATCATCGGCGCTTGAGTTGTCCGATCCGTTACCGGAAATTTTGTTGATATTGTAGTTGTACCAGAGACCGGTTTTGAACATGCCGAATCGCTCAAAGGGATAGCTCTTATTGAACTTGATATCGACGCCGTGGGTGGAGGTATGGGCCGCGTTGATGAAAAAACGCACCTTGGAAACGTTCGGCCAAAGGGCGGAGGTATTGTTGATGTCGTCACTGAGCATGATACGGTCGTTGACTTCCACGTAAAAGAAATCGACGGTGAGTGCCGTGTCGCTGTCGTGCTGATAGACACCGCCCAAAGTGATATTTTTGGAGCGCTCGGATTTCAGCGGCTTGGCTCCCAGTGCCTCCGCGATCGGGTCGTCAACGCGGAAGGTTCCCTGGGTGTCGATGCCGTTTGCGCCGGCAAACGATGAGGTCTGGGAATAGTAAGACTGCGACAGCGAGGGGGCCCTGAATCCGGTACTGCCGGAGCTGCGCAGCATCAGCGACGGCGAAACCTGATACGTCAGGGCCACTTTGGCGTTGGTGCTCTCGCCGAAATCCGAGTACTCTTCATAGCGCACGAGGATCTCCACATTGAACCGTTCATCCAGATCGAAGACGCTGTCTGCGTACAGAGCATAGCTGCTGCGACTTTCATTGACCGCATTGTAAGGAGAGTATCCGGCGAAGCCCTGTGTCCCGGCAGTCACGCCGCTGACCACGCCGTAGTCTGCGTAGGAAGCCTGTTCACCCGCAAGAATCTTGTAGTTTTCGTAACGGTACTCGGCGCCGGCGGAGAACTTATAATTCGATCGGCGCTGGGTGATATCGAAGTTGACCGTATTTTGCGTGAACTGCAGACTGCCGTTGTCGAAACTGCGAAGCTGCGGATCGCCCTGGGTATAGTTGAGGCTGTCTTCAACCGTGTAGTGTATACGGTTGAGGCCGTACGTATTGCTCAGGTCCCAGGTGATGTCGGCGTCGCTGACCCCCTTGACGCCGGCGGTCACAGCATAGTCCAGAATGTCCGCGTTGATGATCGGCAGAAAGCCGGGGAAACCTTCAGCGGTGATTTCAGGACGGTAAAATGCCCCCGCCCGGCTATTGCGGTGGTGCAGGAATCCGTCAAGGTAGAATGATGTCGTCTCTGCGCCTGCCACTTCCGCGTTCAGCCCCATGGTGAAGCTGTCGCTATCGGGTATGCCGACATGGGTGGTGGCCGCAGGAGGTGAGACACGGCGGTCCAGGCCTGCGCGCTGTGTCTGTTCCTGCCCTTTGGCATCGATGGAGAAGTTGACAAATCCATCGTATGGAAGCGCAATGGTGGCAAACGCGTTTCCTGCAGTCTGGTGACCGTCGCCCGCCTTCCGTCCGCCGTATAAGAGACCTGCTTTTATGTCGTTCCCGATCCCTTTGAAGATGATATTGATCACGGCGGAGATCGCGTCCGAGCCGTATTGCGCCGATGCACCGTCGCGCATGATTTCGATCTTCTCGATCATGGCCAGCGGGATCGTATCAAGGTCGGCATGGCTCGATCCGCGTCCAATCGTCCCGTTGACATGCAACAGTGAAGAGGTGTGCAGGCGTTTGCCGTTGATGAGCACGAGGATCTGATCGGGACTCATCCCCCGGAGCGTGATGGTGCGAACATGATCGCTGCCGTCGGCGATTGAGGTTTCAGGTGCATTGAACCCTGCGACGAAATAGCGCAGGATATCCGGGAGCGATGTCATGCCGCTTCGGGCGATCTGTTCTTGGGTGATGACATCGATCGGCGTGTTGGATTCCAGGTAGTTGACGGCATTCGTGCGCGAGCCGACCTGGGCTTTCAGCTCGGACTCTGTGGAGAGAATACTCTCCATGCTTTTGGTATAAAGATTGTCCTCCGCCGACAGGATGGGAAGCGTCAACAGGTTGCAGGCGAGGAGGATTCCGAGTTTTGTCATCAGTTGTGCTCCTTGACGATATCGACGAAGCGAAGCAGATGGGGTGAGGCTTTGAGCCCATGAGCTTCGAGCGCATCGAGGTTGACTTTCAGCCGCATGCGCTGGCCGGTGAAATAGATCTGCACCATCCCGCCTTTTTCGGCGAATCCGCGCATGTCGCTGACGGTCAGTACGGGCTGGTTTTTCAGGGTGTTGAGGATGGTCGGCAGTTGTCTCGCGTTTTTCCCGGATACATAGAGTACCTCTGGGTTTTTTGCGCGTGCAACGTCATCTCGTAGAACAATCCGGACCGGTTTTCCCTTAATGGTATTGTTCTTGTAGAAATCTTCAAAATGTGTCCCCATCTGGTTTTTGAGGATGGTGATCGTAAAGGAGCTCCGCCGGTCATTCGGCCAGGTGATATACTCTGCGATTTTCCCGATAATGGCGCTTTGGAGTTTCGCCTCCGATTCATAGGCATGCGCGTTTAGAACGAGAAGAATAAAAAACGCGATTCTAACGATCTGCATGCAGCCCCACCCCTTTTGTCGCGCCATTATCTCACAAGTGTTTAAAAAATAGAGTTAATTTATGTTTAACGGTCAAAAAATGTTTTTGTGATACAGGGCGTAGATGCATAAGCGTGTGCTGCTTCACATTATACGGAGTTGATATAAAAGCTGAAGGCTGTATGGCGGACTATCGTGAGAAAGCTCTCCTACGTGTGTGATGTGATTTGCGGTGACTGTGCGGTTCAATGTTGAATTGAACCGGGCGGGTTCAGTCGATGATCAACCGTTCTTTGGTGTCTTCGTAGACCTTGGCGTCAAGGAAAAGGGCGTATTTGCCGTCGGGTTTTTCGTCCGTGACGATAACCGGGGTGAGGTCGAACGGTGTTTCGCAAAGCTGCTGGCGCAAGGCCAGTTCGTCTTCGAGTGCCGGCGGGTTGAAGATGAGTTCAGTCACGCTTTTGTACGACGTTGCCATTCTTTTGTTGAACGCATCTATCGTAATGAAACGGATGTCATCGCGGTTGAGGTAGTGGATGCCGTGTTGTTCATACTCGATTTTTCCATTGGCGCGTTGGCGCGGCAGGGTGGAGTAGTGCAGGGCGTAGGCCGGGACGCTCTGTGCCTTCCCTTTCGTCAGACGACAGGCGAACTGGCGGTAGTTGAGGAACTTCTGTTTGACGATTCTGTAGCTATTCCCCGCGTCCTCGAGGGCCATCCGCTGTTCGTACATGGCGAGCCGCTCCTCGATGGAAGCGGGGAGGACCTGGCCTGAAATGGGGGAGAACATCTCGTCCATCAGGCGATCCTGGTGCTCGCGCTGCATCGAGAGACCGAAGAGGCAGCCGCAGTAGTCTTGACGGTAAAGCTGCTGCTCCTTGGTGACCCGGCTCTGATCCTGGGTGCCGCCGCCGGCGCGGTAGTCGACGGCGATGAACTCGACGCCGTGCTCCCTGTGGAAAGCGTCGCCGACGCGTTTGAGCTGCTCCTGGGATTTGAGAGGACTGACCAAAAGGGTCGTCGTCATCCGCTTTTCGCCCAGCTCCAGGGCTTTGTGCGCGCTTACCTCGAAGCGGCGGTCGAAACAGACCTCGCAGCGCGCCCCTTTTTCCGGCTCCTTTTCCAACCCCCGCACGGCGTCCATCCACGTCTCGAAGTCATACTCGCCTTCAAACAGGTCGATACCGAGTTTTTTGCATGAACGCTGGACGTCAAGGTAGCGCAGGCGGTATTCGGAGTAGGGGTGGATATTGGGGTCGTAGAAGAAGCCGGTCAGCTTCTCCTCGGGGTAGTCGCGCTGCAGCTTCTCCAGGAAGAAGTGGGAGTCGACGCTGCAGCAGATATGGACCAACATGGCGGTAATTTACGCCTTTTCGGCGAGGATCTCGACTTTCTCGATCTTGTCCTGGCCGGCAATGCTGTCGAGCACGGCCATGGAGTCTGCGTCACCGGCTTCAATGCCGCCGAAGACGGTGTGGACGCCGTCGAGGTGCGGGCAGGGGACGAAGCAGATGAAGAACTGGCTGCCGCCGGTGTTCGGGCCTGCGTGGGCCATGGAGAGGGTGCCTTTAACGTGCTTGTGAACGTTGTTGGCCGTTTCGCAGGCAATGCTCCAGCCCGGACCGCCGGTACCCGTACCGTGCGGGCAGCCGCCCTGGGCCATGAAGCCCGGGATGACGCGGTGGAAATTGAGGCCGTCGTAGTAGCCGTCTTTGGCCAGGAAGGCGAAGTTCGCGACGGTATTAGGCGTCTCCTCGTTGTAGAGTTTAAGCCACATGACACCCTTGCTGGTGGTCATTTTTGCCCATTGGAACGATGCCATCTCCTCGGCGCTGTAGTCGTAGGTCTTGAGTTCTTGTTTTCCGAAACCGAACATAGGTAGTACTCCTGTCTATATTTAATCCGCATTATATTTGGGAAAAACTTAACGGGCGGTTTCTAAAGCGGGTTACTCGCGGAAAACGGGATAGACCAAGACTGCCGCCGGGCTCACGGCAGCGAAAAGCGGTAGGTGAGACCTGCGCCCACGGATGTCGCGCTGAAGGGCCTATCCTCATGGTAAAGGTCCGCAGTGTCCACGGAGACGATCTGGCCCACCTGCGCATAGAGCGCGAAGCGGTCACTGAGGCTGTAGCTTGTCCCGACGGAGGGTTTGAAGATGACGCCATCGACGTTTGTGCCGAGCAGTAATTGGAAGAAACTCTGAAACCGTGTGGAAGGGGTGTAGCGGTTCTGGACCCCGAAGCCCGCCAGGATCTCCCCGTATCCCGGGTACTCTCTGAAGTCGTTGTAGGCGATGCTGGCCTGGGTCGCAACGTACCAGTTCTGATGCAAGAGCACGTCGAGCTGCCCAGAGAGCATATGGACGTCGTGGTGATCCGCGTGGGCGACCTTGACGTTGAGGTCGCTCTGGGGAAAGATACTGAGGCGGAACCCCTTGTAGCGCGGGGCTGTTGCCGTATCAACCCCCTGCGTCTTTTTCCGTCCGGCCGAGAGATGGTAGTCGAGGGCGGCTCCGACCGTATAGTTTCTCGAGCTGCCCGTCGGCGCGGCCAGGTAGCCCCCGGTGATGGCCAGGCCGACGCCGTCGTTCAGCCGGTACTCCAACGCGGCTTTGGGATAGACCAGAAGCCCGGAGCCGGTATCGATGAGCTCGGGCGAGTAGCCCCCGGACCCGACGCCGACCTGGCCGTAGAGGTGCAGGTGCGGAGTAAACGCAAAACGGTGGCCGGCACCGGGAAGGACCTGATTGTAGAGCGGGCGCCCCCTGTAACCGACTTCCGCTTCGATGAAGAGGTAGTTGGCGTCATCGAGAAAATGGGAGTACTGCAGCGCGAGGGTGTTGATAGTTTTTCGGTTCGTGCCTTGCGGGTCGATCTGAAAGATGTTGTTCATTTCGAAGGTCAGGATGTTCTCATGCGAAGAGAGCAGGTCGTAAAAAGCCGGAACGATCTTGCCGGCATCGGCATAGGAACCGGCGGTGTAATCGACGGATTTCTCGATAAAGAAATTGACCTGCGAGCTGTCGATCTGTGAATCCTGGAATTTGATGCGGGCGTAGTTTATTCCCGCCGAGAAGCCGTTGTCGAAGGCGTACCCCAACCCGATGTAGCCGATGCCGAATCCCCCCGTCCCGGAGAGTTCCTTGCTCTGCTCAATGCTGGAACCGCCGCCCCCGCCGCCGACGGTCGCCCCCGCGTCGATGAAGAGTCCTTCGTAGAGGGGGTACTGGGCGTGGAGCGTGGCATCGAGGGTCATAAAGCCGCCGTAATCCCCCTCGATCAGCGGTGCATGGAAGCCGACGCCGAAATAGAGCCAGTGATTGAGCTGCTGGAGGTAGCGCATCCCGAGCAGGTCGATCGTGCCGCCGCCCGTAAGGGGGATCACCTGGTAGTCGGCGACGATCAACCCGTGCTCGGTATACGGTTCGTGCTGTGCAACGAGGGTGCCGTCCGCTTCGGAAAGCGGCTGCTGCGGGAGATCCGATGCAAGCAGCGTCGCCTGCGAAGCGAGGAAGGTCAGCAGCAGGGTTTGGACGCTTTTCAACGTTTGGGAAGCGGCAGGCAGTGGCAAAGGGCGCATCTTTTTCTCTGGGTAAATTTGGGTGTCGGCGAGTTTGCCTCCGTCGCGATGAGGGCTGTTCCGTCAATGATCAGTGACAAAATAGGAGCTTCAGGCCGGCGTGTTTGATTCACATTATAACACCGGGAGCGTCGTAGAATGCTGTAGCGCCTGGAAAGAATCCTGCCGATATGTTTTCTGCCGTGATTTGTTCCGCATGAGATTTAGGATAAACTTCATTTCAGTTAATGGGAAAACGGGATATGAGACATTGAAAAGAAAAGCATCGCACGGCCTGTGGCATACGATCAGCCTGGAGAAGATCAACTTCCTGGCCATTGTGGCACTCTTCTGCTTTGCGATGCTCTTTACGCTGCTGGTCATTTTCGAAGAGTACCGGGATTTTGACCGGGATGCGGCCCAGATGCGCGCGACCTACCTGCAGCAGCAAAAAGAGTTGATCCGCGAGGAGACGCAGCGCGCGCTCAGTTTCGTCGAGCACGAGTACGCGCGCTGGCACGGGCAGCTCGACGAGGCGGTGCTCCAGCGCAACATCATCGATGCGATCAACGCCCTCTACGACCGGGGCGACGGCAGCAAGTATATCTTTGTCTATACCCTTGAGGGCATCAACATCAACGACCCGAACAAGCCGGAAAACTACGGCAAGGATATGCTGGACATCGAGGATGTGAACGGTGTGAAGATCCTGCGCGAACTGATCGCGGCGGCAGGCTCCGGGGGATTCGTCCGCTACGTCTGGGAGAAACCGACGACGGGCAAGCTCTCCCCGAAGATTGCGACGGCGGTGGCCTTCGGACCCTGGCAGTGGCTGATTGGTACGGGGGTCTACCTTGACGATATCGATGCCCTGATCGCAGAGAAGAAGCTGCAAAAGCGCGACCAGCTTATCAAGTACGTGATGGAGATCCTCACCCTCAGCGCCATCCTCTTCGCCCTGGCGCTGAGCGGGATCAAACTGATCAACAAGGTACTGCGCGATGAGATCCGTACCTTCAGCGACTTCTTCTCCCTTGCCGCGTCGCGCTACGTCGTCATCGAGCGCGAACAGATACGGATCGCGGAGTTCCAGACCCTCGTCGAACACGTCAACGCCATGGTCGATACGATCCACAGCCGCAACCTCGAGCTCTCCGACCTCAACGCCTCACTGGAGCAGAAGGTGCGGGACAAAACGGCCAAACTGCAGAAGGAGAAGGCCTTCAGCGACCAGCTCGTGCAGTCGCAGGACGCTTTTATCAAGCAGTCCATCCACGAGGTCAACACCCCGCTGGCGGTGATTATGACGCAGATCGACCTCTACCGCCACATGCACGGCGAGGACCGCTACCTCGGCCATATCGAAGCGGCGGCAAAGATGCTCCATACGATCTTCGACGACCTGCGCTACATGGTGAAAAAAGAGCGGATCGACTACCCCTCCGACACGATCGACCTGGGAGCTTTTTTGCAGAGGCGGCTTGTATTTTTCGAGAGTGTCATGGCGGCGAACCGCCTGAAAGTGGCGGCAAGGATCGCGGAGGCGGTCCCGGTCTGTATCAACGAGGAGGAGCTGCGGCGCCTCGTCGACAACAACCTCTCCAACGCCATCAAGTACGCCTATCCCGACAGCACCGTCGACGTCGAGCTGGAGGTGGTGGCACAGACGGCCCGGATGCGTTTCACGACGCGCTCGAACCCGATCGACCGCCCGGAGAAGGTCTTCGAAGCCTTCTACCGGGAAGCGGACGAGCTGAGCGGTTTCGGGCTGGGGCTGCACCTGGTCAAGTCGATCTGCAACAAGTACGGCATCGAGACGGAGATCAGCTCCGAGGCGGGGGTGACGGCCTTTACCTATATTATTGCGAAAGGGGGGTGCGATGAGAATTCTGCTGCTTGAAGATGAGGTGATGCTGCAAGGCGCCGTGAGCGAGTACCTGCAGATGCATAACCACAGGGTCGACGCCTTCGTCGACGGGGCGGAGGCCCTGGAGGCCATTATGAAGGGCGGGTACGACCTGCTGATCCTCGACATCAATGTCCCCTCCATTGACGGCCTGAGCCTGCTTGAAAGCCTCAATGCAGCGAAGGTCGCCGTGCCTGCGATCTTTACGAGTGCGCAGACCGACATCGCCGAGATCTCGAAGGCGTACGAGCTGGGCTGTTTCGACTACCTCAAAAAGCCCTTTCACCTGCAGGAGCTTCTCCTGCACATCAACCGGGTCATGCGCGACGTCCCGCCGGACCAGCGCAAACATCTGCGCCTCTCCACACGCTACAGCTATGATATGCTCAACGAGACCCTGCTTTTTGACAACGAACCGCAGACGCTGACCCGCCGCCAGCACCAGATTATCGACCTGCTTGCGCGCAATATGAACCGGGTGGTCGATTTCGAAACATTCCGCATCTACGTCTGGGACGAGGCGATCATCGACAATGCGACGATCCGTGCCGAGGTAAACCGCCTGAAGAAGGGGCTCAAAGAGGATTTCATCCAGAACATCCGGGCGATGGGCTATATGATCACCTCGCGCTGACCCCCGGCCGTCACGGCCGAATTAGTGTTACTTTTTTTCCACCTTTCGCTGAAAATCCGCATTTTTTTCCGTCAGAATCCCATTGCTATGTTCGCGCTACGTTCCTCTCTTAATGTGCTGAGAGTACAAGGAGAGAGTATGAGAAAAACGTTACTTTTGTCCGGCATCGCCGCTGCGTTCCTTACCGCCAACGCGGCTGACGATATCGCCGCGATGTTTGCGAACGGCAAAACAAGCGGGCAGATCCGCGCCTTCTACGTCGACCGGGACTACTCCGGCTACGACGGGGCACCGCATCGTAACGCGACGGCGCTGGGCGGGCACCTGGGGTATGAGACGGACGCGCTCGCAGGCGTGAGCCTCGGGGCATCGGCCTATACGACGAACCGGATCTTCCAGGGGCTCGAATACGGTTCCACGTCCGAGGGGAAGGTTGACCCCTCCCTGTTCGGCAACGGCTACAAGAGCTACAGTATCTTCGGCGAGGCCTATGTCAACCTGAAGATGGGGGCGAGCAACCTGAAGCTGGGACGCCAGTCCCTCAATACGCCGATGGCCGCCGCCGATGACGCGCGGATGCTTCCGAGTTTCTTCGAGGCGTACGTCTATACGAACGGCAGCCTGGCCAACACGAGTCTCGTCGCGGCGCACATTACGAAGTTTGCCCCGGGCAGCTTCTCGAACATCTACACGGGGGGCGGAATTCTCGGCGCCACGTCGGGGTATTCGCCGATTGCGGCCAACTACCCCAAATACGGCGGCGACTTCGCCAATGTGGGGAGCTGGGCCGTCGGCGAGACGACTGCCGGCATCACGACGCTTGCGGCGGTCTATAAAGATGAGTATCTGAGCCTCCAGGCGTGGGATTACTACGCCTGGGACATCCTCAACGCCTTTTACGCCGAGGGGAGCGTGAGCTGGAAATGTCTGCTCAACCCGGAGGTGAAACCCTTCTTCAGCGCCCAGCTGATCAAAGAGAACAACGTCGGCGACAACCTGCTTCAGAACCTCGGCGGCGACGGCAAGATTGACAGCCTCTACGGTGCGGTGAAGCTCGGGGCAAAGTACCACGGTTTCAGCGCCTATGCCGCCTATTCGCAGACAACCGCGAACAGCGATGCCGATATCACCGGCACCCAGTCCTATGCGAATGCCGTGATCACGCCCTGGGGCGGGATGCCGGCATATACGCAGGGGATGGTGACGCGCCACCAGTTCATGGCGGGGACCAAAGCCTATAAAGGGGCGGTGGCCTACTCCTTTAAAGAGCAGGGCGTCAACCTGAGCGTGGCGGCCTACTACGTCGCATTCGACATGGACAAAAACAACGGCTATTCCGTTGTCAAAGACGTCAACGGAACCGTTACCGGGGGCTACGCCTGGACGGCGGCGGAACCGGGCTTTGACATCCAGTACTACCCCGAGGCGGTGAAGAACCTGCAGCTGAGACTGCGCGGGAACTTCCCCGACAAGTTCTACGACAGTGCGGCGAAAACCGTCAATTGGGACGAATACCGGTTTATTGTAAACTATAACTTTTAATTAAAGGACGATCATGACGAACGAAATGGTTGAACATATTAAGAACAATCCGAAGTACCAGGAGTTGGTGAAGACGCGCAGCGCCTTTGCCTGGAAGCTTTCGATCGTAATGCTGGTGGTCTATTTCACCTTCATCCTTACCATCGCTTTTGACCCGTCGCTGCTCGGCACGCCGCTGAGTGAGACGGGGGTCACGACGGTCGGTATCCCGGTCGGTGTCGCCATCATCTTCATCGCCTTCGTCCTGACGGGGCTCTACGTCAAGCGCGCCAACGGCGAGTTCGACGATCTTAACCGCGAGGTGCGTGCCGAACTCGAGCGCGACATGGCAAAGGGGGCTGAATGAAACGTCTTCTCCTGCTTCTGACGGCCACAGCGTCCACGCTGATGGCATCGGGCGCCATTGAGGGTGCCGTGGATAAACAGCCGCTGAACGTCTCCGCGATCGTCATGTTCCTCGTCTTCGTCGGTGCGACGCTGGGTATTACCTACTGGGCGGCAAAACGCACGAAAACGGCCAAGGACTTCTATACCGCCGGCGGCGGCATCACGGGCTTCCAGAACGGGATGGCGATTGCCGGCGACTACATGTCCGCCGCATCGTTCCTGGGGATCTCCGGCCTCGTCTTCCTCAAAGGGTATGACGGGCTGATCTACTCCATCGGTTTCCTGGTCGGCTGGCCGCTGATCCTGTTCCTCGTGGCGGAGCGCCTGCGCAACCTCGGCAAGTACACCTTTGCCGACGTCGCCTCCTTCCGTCTGAGACAGACACCGATCCGTACTCTGGCGGCCTTCGGCTCCATCGCGACCGTCACGCTCTACCTGATCGCACAGATGGTCGGTTCGGGCAAGCTGATCCAGATCCTCTTCGGTCTGCCGTACGAGGTCGCGGTCATCCTGGTCGGTGTCCTGATGATCCTCTACGTCACCTTCGGCGGGATGCTGGCGACGACGTGGGTCCAGATCATCAAGGCGGGGCTGCTGCTCTCGGGTGCGACCTTTATGGCCATCGCCGTTATGGCGCACTTCGGCTTCAGCTTCGAAGCGCTCTTTGCCAAGGCGGTCGAGGTCCACAGCACCCATGACGCCATCATGAGCCCGGGCGGTCTTGTCAGCGACCCGGTCTCCGCGATCAGCCTCGGTATCGCGCTGATGTTCGGTACGGCGGGTCTGCCGCACATCCTGATGCGCTTCTTTACCGTCAGCGACGCAAAAGAGGCGCGCAAATCGGTCTTCTATGCGACCGGTTTCATCGGATACTTCTATATCCTGACCTTCATCATCGGGTTCGGGGCGATTGTCATGGTGGCGACCAACCCGCACTACCTTGATGCGGCGGGCACACTGCTTGGCGGCAACAACATGGCGGCGATCCACCTCAGCCACGCGGTCGGCGGGAACTTCTTCCTCGGCTTCATCTCGGCGGTGGCCTTCGCGACGATCCTCGCGGTCGTCTCCGGTCTGACACTGGCGGGCGCTTCGGCGATCAGCCACGACCTCTACGCCAACGTCTTCCGCCGCGGGCAGGTCGACGAGATGCAGGAGATGCGTATCTCCAAGATCGCCGTCGTCGTCATGGGGATCGTCGCGATCCTGCTGGGGATTGCGTTTGAGAAGCAGAACATCGCGTTCATGGTCGGTCTGGCTTTCGCCATCGCCGCTTCCGCGAACTTCCCGGTGCTCTTCCTCTCTATGTTCTGGAAAAGACTGACCACGCGCGGTGCCGTCATCGGCGGTTCGCTGGGACTCGCTACGGCGGTACTGCTGGTGATCCTGGGGCCGATCGTCTGGGTCCAGATCCTCGGTAACGCGGAAGCGGTCTTCCCGTACAAGTACCCGGCGCTCTTCTCCGTCACGGTCGCCTTCGCCGGTATCTGGTTCTTCTCCATTACCGACAAAAGCGCGGACGGCGAGAATGAACGCGAAGCCTTCGAGGCCCAGAACATCCGTTCACAGACCGGTATCGGTGCCGAAGGCGCCGTCAGTCACTAAGGAGCAAGATCGTTGGAACATGAGTTGATTCCGGCCGAAGTCGGAACAAATTTATCTGACCCGTTAGGGGCCAGTGTAGGCATCCGGGCTTTTCGAGGAAACATCGCTTTTGCAAGCGGTATCCCTTGTTTGGCCCGGATGGCGTGCTAAATCCATGAGCATATTCGACCAGAAGCAGCTTTTGGCGTCGATGCACCCCTTTGACCTGTTGTCATCGCGGGCGCTGGACAACGTCATGGCACAGATGGACATTGCCTACTACCCCCGGGAGACGGTACTGGTCTCGCCCAACGTCCCCGCGGAGTGCCTCTACATCATCATCAAAGGCAGCGTGCATGAGTGGCTAGGTGAGGAGCTGACCGACGCCTACGGGGCGATGGACAGTTTCGATGCCGACGCCCTCATCTACGGCCAAACGGACAAACGCTTCGTCGTAGACGAAGAACTCATCTGCTACGAACTCCCCAAACAGATTTTCCTCGATCTGATCCAGGACCATGACGCCTTCAAACATTTCTACCTCGAAGACTTTGTCACCAAGCACGAACAGCTCAAAATGCTCAAGCAGCAAAACGACCTGACGCCGTTTATGGTGGCGCGCATCGGCGATATCTACCTGCATACGCCCTGCATCGTCGCGGCGGAAACCCCGATTGCGGAGGCGGTACGGCAGATGGAGGCGATGAAGAGCCCGGCGATCCTCGTCGAGGGGGAAGAGGGCTACGGCATCGTGACCGATTCGGACCTGCGCCGCAACGTCCTGATGGGGGCGGTCGAGGCTTCCGGCGCCATCGGCACCATCGCTTCCCGTCCCCTGGTGACGATAGAGAAACAGGATTTCCTTTTCAACGCGCTGCTGCTGTTCACCGCGCACCATATCAAGCGCGTCGCCGTCACTGACGGCGGAAAGGTCGTCGGGATCCTCGAGCAGCTCGACCTGCTCAGTTTCTTCGCCAGCCACTCCTACCTGGTGGCGATGCAGGTCGAGAAGGCCGACAGCATCGAGGCGCTTCAGCGCATCGGGGAGGAGATGGTCAACCTGATCCGCTCCCTGCACACCAAGGGGGTCAAGGTTCGCTACATCACCAAACTGGTCAATGCCCTCAATGCGAAGATCTACCGCAAGGTGTTCGAGTTCTGCGTCGCGCCGGAACACCGTGGGGACTGCGCGCTGATCGTGATGGGCAGCGAGGGACGCGGCGAGCAGATTCTGCGGACCGACCAGGATAACGGCCTGATCATCCGCGACGGCTGCGGGAAGGATTTCGCCGACGAGATGGCGGCGATGAACGCCGCCCTGCGCCGGCTCGGGTTCCCGGACTGCCCCGGCAACGTGATGGTGACCAATCCGTGGTGGCGCCGTCCCCTCGCCGATTACCAGACCGACATCGACGGCTGGGTCGGCTCGATGGACGAGGCGGCGCTGCAGAACCTCGATATCTTCCTGGATGCCCGCTGCGTTGCCGGGAACGCCGAGCTGCTGGATCGGGCGGAGCAGTACCTCTACGGCCGGTTTGAAGGGCGCGACGACGTGCTGGCGCATATGGCGAAGGCGGCGCTCAGCTTCGAGACGCCGCTGAGCCTCTTTTCGGGACTGGTGGTCGAGCGCAGCCACGGGAACACGCTGAACCTGAAAAAGGGCGGTATCTTCCCCATCGTGCACGGCATACGCGTCCTGGCGCTCCAGAAGAAGATCCGGGAGACGAACACTTTCGAACGGATCAAACAGCTCAACAATGCCGGGGTCTTCGACAAGACCTTTTCGACGGAGCTGATGGAGGCGTACGACACGCTGCTCTCGATAAGACTGCGGGCCCGTTTGGCACACGCCGCAGAGGGGTGGATGCTCAACGATATCGCCCCGGGCGGGCTGGACAAACTGGAGCGGGACCTGCTCAAGGACAGCTTCAAGGTCGTCAACGCCCTTAAAAAGCTGCTGACCTACCACTTCCACCTGAACATGGTGATGTGATGTTCAAGGCGTGGCGAAAGCAGCGGAACCGCAAACGGCTGAAGGATGAGGCGTACGCCTTTTTGTTTGAACCCTATGACGGCGACGAGGTCGTCGTTTTCGATACGGAGACGACGGGGCTCGACCCCAAAACGGACGAGATCGTCTCCATCGGCGCGGTGAAGGTGAAAGGCAACCGGATCCTCACCTCGGAGACCTTCGAGGTCTACCTGAAAACGTCCCGTCCCATTCCGGCGGAGAGCATCGAGGTACACGGCATAAGGCCCTGCGATCTCGAGTATGCGCTCTCCCCGCCGGAGGGGATTGAGAAGTTCCTGCATTTCATCGGCCCGCGGCCGCTGGCAGGGTATTACCTGGAGTTTGACGTGGCGATGATCAACCGCTACGTCAAACCCTGGCTCGGGGTGGAACTTCCCAACCCGAAAACAGAGGTCTCGGGCCTTTACTTTGACAAAAAAAATTTCGGTATACCGCAAGGAAACATTGATTTACGCTTCGATACAATCCTTGCCAACCTGGGAGTGCCCCCTATGGGGCGGCACAATGCCGTCAACGACGCGATCATGACGGCAATGATCTTTATCAAATTGAACAATACGATTAAACTCAAAACAGGAGAGAGAACATGAGTGATACAACCGTCAAACCGGTTTTCCAGCCCAACCGCGAATTCGCCAAAACGGCACGCATCAAGAACATGTGTGAATACAAGGAACTGGCAACATGGGCCGAGGAGGATTACGAAGGGTTCTGGGACCACTTCGCGAAGGAGAAAATTGACTGGTTCGAGCCCTATGGCAAGGTACTCGACGACAGCAACATGCCGTTTGCCAAATGGTTCGAAGGCGGCAAGCTGAACGTGGCGCACCAGTGTATCGACCGCCACCTCGACTCCCGCAAGAACAAGGCGGCGATCATCTTCGAAGGGGACCGCGGCGACAAGAAGATCGTCACCTATCTGGAGCTCTACTACAACGTCAACAAGATGGCGAACCTCCTCAAGAACGAGTTCGGCATCAAGAAGGGCGACCGCGTCGTCATCTACATGCCGATGATCCTGGAAGCGGCCTATGCGATGCTCGCGTGTACACGTATCGGTGCGATCCACTCCATCGTCTTCGGCGGTTTCTCCGCGGAAGCGCTGCGCGACCGCATCATTGACGCGGAGGCGAAACTTGTCATCACGGCCGACGGTGCGTTTAGAAAGGACAAGCCGTACATGCTCAAGCCTGTTGTCGACAAAGCCCTCGAAGAGGGGTGCGACTGCGTCAACAAGGTACTTGTCGTCCAGCGCAACGGCGAGGATGTCGACTGGAAAGCGGGCCGCGACTACTCCTACAACGAGATGATCGAGCAGCAGTCCGCCGTCTGCGAAAGCGAACCGATGGATAGCGAAGACCCGATGTTCCTGCTCTACACCTCCGGTTCCACCGGCAAACCGAAGGGGGTTCAGCACAACACGGCGGGCTACATCCTCTGGGCACAGATGACGATGGAGTGGGTCTTCGACGTCAAGGAGAACGACACCTACTGGTGTACGGCCGACATCGGCTGGATCACCGGCCACACCTACATTGTCTACGGACCGCTCGCGATGGGCGCGACGACGCTGATGTTTGAAGGGGTCCCGACCTATCCGGACGCGGGACGCCCGTGGAAGATGGTCGAAGAGTACAAAATCAACCAGTTCTACACGGCGCCGACGGCGATCCGCGTCCTGCACAAAACGGGGGCGGAGGAGCCTGCGAAATACGACCTCAGCTCCCTCAAGGTCCTCGGTACCGTCGGCGAGCCGATCGACCCGCCGGCGTGGAAGTGGTACTACGAGGAGATCGGCGGCGGCAAATGCGCCATCGTCGATACCTACTGGCAGACGGAAACGGGCGGCCACATGGTCACGCCGCTGCCGGGTGCAACCCCGATCAAACCGGCCTGCGCGACCTTCCCGCTGCCGGGTATCATGGGCGAGATCCTCGACCCGGAAACGGGCAAGAAAGTCGGTGCGGGCGAGAGCGGCTACATGTGTGTCACCAAGCCGTGGCCGTCCATGATCCGCGGCGTCTGGGGCGATCCGGAGCGTTTCGTGAAGTCCTACTTCGGCGACGTCAAAAAAGACGGTCAGCCGGTCTACTTTACCGGTGACGGCGCGAACTATGACGACGACGGCTACATCACCATTACGGGCCGTACCGACGACGTCATCAACGTTTCCGGCCACCGTATGGGGACGGCCGAGGTCGAAGCGGCGTGCAAGAAGCACCCGAACGTTGCGGAAGTCGCCGTCGTCGGCAAGCCGCACGAGCTCAAAGGTGAGGGGATCTTCGCCTATGTCGTCCTCAAGGGCGAAGAGAGTATGGCCGAAGACGTCGAGATGTCCAAGGAGATCAACAATGTCATCAAGCAGGAGATCGGCAACATCGCTGTCTGCGACGACATCGCCTTTGTCCCGGGCCTGCCGAAGACCCGTTCAGGCAAGATCATGCGCCGCATCCTGCGCTCCATCGCCAAGGGCGAGGCGATCACGCAGGATACGTCGACGCTCGAAGACCCCAGTGTCGTCGAGAAGATCCAGGAAGTCGTCAACGCCTGCCGCGTCTAAACATCCACTGCATCTGAACAGCCGCGCTTCAGCGCGCTGCTGCTTCTCTCTTCACTCCTCCGTATACTTTTTACCGATACCCGCTTTCTTTATATGGTCTGTACCTCTGCACGGATGGATGATTTGCGATGATGCATATTGGAAAGATCAAGGGGGATGGGAGCGGAGCGCTCCCGGTCGGCGCAGCTGCGCCTGAAAAACGTCAGTTCAGTTTGTTGACCGCTTTGATGACCGCGTTATAGTCGGGCTCGCTGGCGATTTCGGGCACGAGCTGTCTGTAGGTGATGACGCCCTCTTTGTTGACGACGAAGACGGCACGGGTAAAGAGGTCTTTGAGGAGCGGTTCGCCGATGTTGACGCCGTACTGCGACGCCCCCGCATGATCGGCGCGCTTGTAGGCTGATGCCAGTGTAATGTTGCCGATGGATTCAAAGCCGCAGAAACGTTTCTGGGCGAAAGGAAGGTCCATGGAGACGATGTAGAGATCGACACCCTTCATCTGCTTGACCTTGTCGTCGAAGGCTTTGGATTCGAGGGAACAGACCGGGGTGTCAATCGAAGGCACGAACGCGATGATCTGCGTCTTTGAATGTGTACCGCCTATGGTGACGACCGAGAGATCGTTTTTG
The DNA here is from genome assembly GCF_039645955.1 of Thiomicrolovo immobilis. Lineage (GTDB taxonomy): Bacteria > Campylobacterota > Campylobacteria > Campylobacterales > Sulfurimonadaceae > Thiomicrolovo > Thiomicrolovo diazotrophicus. Next base: position 1,791,878 of record NZ_CP147916.1, on the reverse strand, counting down.
ACGGCGGTGAATGTGGGGGCTTTTTCGCCCACGCCGGGCATGGTGCCTTCCAGGGCGACGGGGCTGCCTTGGAAAGTGACGCTTTGGGCGAATGCCAGCGTGGCGGAGAGGGTGAGGGCGGCAAGAATACGCATCGTTATTTTTCCTTTTTTTTAGTTACGGCGGCTATGTTACTATAAAAAAAACAGATGAGGATAAAAATTTTTCTTATTTTATAAATTAATATTGATTGAAGCTTTGCAGACGTCAGCGCGCTTGGTGCAGCGGGAAAGGCGCCAATCAGGCGGAAACGACACTCTTGTTTCGCCCGCCCAGTTTGGCTTCGTAGAGGGCTTTGTCGGCCTCTTCGATGGCGGTTTCAATATTGTGGTGGTCCCGGAGCTTGGTCACACCGGCAGAGATCGTGACGCTGACAGTGTCGCCGTTATGCATGTGCGTCTGCATTTGTGCAACCCCTTCGCGGATACGTTCGATGACAGCGGCGGCGGTCTCGACATCCGTATGGGGCATCATGATCAAGAACTCCTCCCCGCCGTAGCGGTAGACATTGTCATAGGGGCGCAGATGCTGCAGGATATAGGCGGCGATATTGGCAAGGACAAGGTCGCCTACCGGGTGGCCATAGGTGTCGTTAACCTGCTTGAAGCGGTCGACGTCCAGGATGGCGATGACCGTCGTATCCACATGGCGATCGATCAGGTCCATCTGCTTGCGCAGGTCGCTGAGCATACTGATACGGTTGCGTACACCGGTGAGAGGATCGCGGTTGTACAGGGTCTCTTCGAGTTCGTATTTGAGCGTCTGCAGATTCAGGCGCAGGCGTTCGACGGCATTGGCGAAGTTGTCGTAATCGATATAGGAGATGGCCTCGCCCCGGGAGGAGGTCTCAAGCAGCAGCTTCGCATTGGCATGTACCTGTTTATGCTCGCCGCGGATGGACTGAAAGGTCTTGTTTTCTTGCATCTCCTTTTCGGAACAGTGGTAGTACCACTGTCCGAAAGTGCAGTGGTGGTGGGCGTCTTCGGCCATGTCCCGCTGGTCGAAGGGGAGGCGGCAGACGATGGAACGGATGATGTTCTGGTACCACTGGCTATGGTTGTAGATGGCCTGATCCACTTCGCGGATGACGGCCAGGAGCTTCTCCCGGTTGATACGGTACATTTTATTCCCTCCCCACAGGTAAAACAAAACTTTCTATCGTCAGCTTATCATATTCTCTAATAATTTTTCAAAGAAAATAGTGAAGCTTACTCTCCCGAACTGCCCGGTGCAGGAAAATGGATCGCGGTGACCTCCGCTTTGTAAAAGGGGAAGTACCCCTCGGTGCCGAACAGATTGCCCCCTTCGACCCTGAAGGGGAGGCGGTAGCCCGAGACGTCGCGGAAGTCCGACAGCGTTCCGCCGAAGGGCTGCAGCCGGTACTGCTTCTGCGGGTTGGCGTTGCTCCAGCGCAGCATGGAGACTTCCACGGGACGCCCGTCGTCGCCCAGGGTGATATCCACCGTCTGCGAGAGCGCTCCGTGCGTCACAGTCACGCGGGCGACGCTCTCGCTCACTGCTTCCCAGGCTACCCCTCTGCCGGGCAGCAGGGCCGCCGGGCTCCAGAACACCGCTTCGATGACGCAGCGGCCGAAGGCGGAGCGGGTGTGGTCCGTATCGCCGCCCGCCCGGGCGACGGGAAAGAGCCCCAGTATCCGGAACCGCGTCCAGCTCCCCGTATCGGAACCGGAGACGGGCAGGCCGCCGATGAGCCGCATCTTCCAGACAAAGCCGTAGGGCAGGGCGAGGATCTGCCGGGCCTCCATGGGCAGGTACTCGGGCGGTTTGAGGCTGAAGAGGCCTTTCATGTCGATCTCGGCGACGCTTAGCTGCGGCGTGCCGGGGGCAATGGTGTAAGCGAAGTAGCGCCGCGCCGCCTCCGGGAGCTCCGCCACCGTCGCCGGGTCGAACCGTACGGGGTGCACAGGCTGTTTCGAGAGGAGCCGCCGCCATTCGGTCCGCTCCGCGTTCCGGTCCCAGAAGCGGAGCAGGGAGAGCGCGATGATCAGCAGCACGAGTACGATGAGGAAGAGGTAGAGCAGTGTCATCGGCAGTGTCCGTTTACCCATAATCATTACCGGCTATCTTAACCAAATTTCAAAATCCTGTACAATGCCGCTAGTCATTAAGCGTGGGGAGCACTATGAAGAAGTACAGCGTCTATATTCTTGTCGGTCTCTGCGTGCTTTTCTGGTCGGGCAACTTCGTACTGGGGCGGTTCGTCCGTGACGATGTACAGCCGCTGGAACTGGTCTTTTTCCGCTGGCTGCTGGTCTGCGTCATGCTGCTGCCGGCGCTGTACTACGTCAGCTTCCGCAACATCATCCGGCTGATCCGCGCGCACTTCGTCGTCACTTCCGTCCTGGCCATTTTGAGCGTGACCTTCTTTAACACGATCCTTTACACGGCGCTGCAGACGACGACGGCGACCAACGCGCTGCTGATCAACTCCAGCGTGCCCATCATGATCCTGATCCTCTCGGCGCTCATGCTCAAGCATGACGTGACGAAGCGGCAGGTTGCGGGCATCGCCCTTTCGACGATGGGGGTTCTCTTTTTGATCCTCAAGGGGGAAATAGGCAACATCGCTGCGCTCAACCTCAGCCACGGCGACTTCTGGATGCTCGTCAGCTCGCTGGTATGGGCGCTCTATTCGGTCCTGTTCAAACTGAAGCCCGCGGGCTTCAGCAGCGCGGAGCTCTTCATGGCCAATATGTACCTGGGGTTCGTCTACCTGCTGCCGATCTACCTGGTGCAGGGCTACACGTTTCATGCCGAACTGCTGCTGTTTGAAAATTACTGGACCTACTTCATCTACGTCTCGCTCTTCGCCTCGATCCTCTCGTATATCTTCTGGAACAGGGGAATCGACGTGCTCGGCGCGGCGAAAACGGGACAGTTTGCCCACCTTATGCCGCTTTTCGGTGCCGTACTGGCCTATATCTTTCTCGGCGAAACGCTGCAGTTCTATCACGTCGTCGGGGCGGTGTTGATCGGGGCGGGGATCTATACGTCGCTCTTTCTATCGAAACCCGCGGCCGCAACAGAGTAGCCGTTGCTCCGCAGCCCGCGTTAAAACTTGTACTTGAAGCCCAGTTCGTATACCTGGTCGTTTTGTCTGTCCAGGGGAAGTTTCCCGTCGGAATAACTGACGTAAAGGCCCTCGGCCTCAGGCATGACGAGCGCCACCGTAAAAAAGCTGTAGGTGTCCAGCCCCGCGGCTTTGACCGCACTGGAGGGATTGATCTCCTGGTAGTAGCGGTAGTTCGCCTCTATAAAAGCGTCGGCGTCATTGTAGGTCGCGGCGAGGGTCCGAAAACTGGCTTCGAACCGCATCCGCGTAAAAGAGGATTCATCCCCGGCGATGATCTGGCGCGGGGTGTCTGAATCCGGGTCTACCTGGTCGATGCCGATCAAAAACTCCGGAAAAGAGGAGCCTCTTGGTTGCCAGGTGTCATCGACGCCGCTGAGCAGACGCAGCAGCGCCGCCGGGTAGTCGAGGATATTGAACTGGGCCAGCACCGACGTTTCGGCATTCCAACCCTTCGCAATCATATTGGCATAAAGCCCGTAGTAATACTGCTTCGCTTTAAAGGATTGATCCGCTTCAAGGCCCCCTTTGACGGAGAGGTCGAAGTAGTACTGATCCGAGAGCTGATTCCGCACCGCTTTGGCGAGCTCTTTCCATGCGGACAACTGCCGGAGCTCCTCCGTCGTGTTGGCTTCGGCGGCGGCGTCTTCGAGCCTGTTCAGGAGCGCAAAATCCGGTGTCGCAGGCAGAACGCCTCCGGTCGAAAAGTAGTATCCGAACGAAAAGCGCGTGTCTGTGAGATTGCGCGGGTTGGCTTGTTGCTCAAACGCGACGTTGCCCGAAGCGCTGAAGTTCAGTGCCAGGCCGGTGTGCGTTGCCTTCTCCGAACGGAAAGCGTACTGGGCGATGTCCCTGGAATATTCATACTCGAAGCCGAGCGATGTGGAGGCGTTGTCGTCGCTTTCAAACACTTTGAGCTTAATATCCGCGCCTTTGAGCATCGTTTCCAGAATGGAGCGCTGCGCCGCATCGGCGAGGGGCTGCCGTTCATCCAGCAGGCGGCTGACACCGGATTTGGATGCAGCGACGATGGTGTCGGTATTGATCTCTGCATGGGCCTGCGACGGGTTCATTACGAGAAAAAATGCACCGAGGACACCTGCGACGAGTGCGCACAGGGAGCTGCCTCTTTTCATTCGTCATCCTCGCCGTAGAAGTTGTAACTGATATCACACTTTTCCGCCAGGTCCGAAACGGTTGCCTCCGGTGTTGTCAGAACGTCGACCATCGCGTCGATAGCCTGCTCTCCCGTGATATCCTCCTCGTACGTCGCGCCGCGTACTTCGCGGAAAACATTGTCCATCTGGATCGCGAGCGTTCGGGCCGCGGCTTTGCGCTGATCACCGCTGCTGGTCTGATTGAAAAAGGTAAGCTCTTTGATCTTGAGCTCTCCGGCTTCACGAAAGACCGTGTCGAGCTGCTCCAGAAGCATTAACGTGGACCAGGTTGTTGTGCAGGCGCGATTGTTTTTGCTCCAATATGCCATAAGATTCTCCTTTGGTACAGACGGAGGACGTCCGCTCTGTTTCACTATTCATAATTTAATAAAAACAGTATTTAATGAATCTTAGTCCATTTGGATGAAAATTACAATATTTTCCCGACGCCCGCACGTCAGACGCCCTCCGGAAGTTTTGAACGCATCATCCGCTTACGGTCCAGCCGTTCGCCGTCGACAATAAACGTACCGTCGCCGACGGCGTGGAGGGTCCGCTGTTCCTTCCGCGCATGATCAAACCATGCGCACACGCCTTCGAGCACGATGATGTTGTGCTGCTCGATGATATCGACGATTTTGCACTCTATGTTCGCCAGGCACTCTTTGATAAGCGGTGCGCCGACAAATTCACCGCCAGCCGGTGTAAGATCGAATTTCCCGAATTTGTCCGTATCCGAGCCGCTGCAGGTACCGATGCCGACGACCGTGTCGATGAGGTCCACCGTCGGGATCGCAATGACGCATTCGCGTGTTTGTTGCAGCGCGGCATAAGAGTAGTTCCACGGCCCCGTCGTCATGGCGAAGCGCGGCGTGAAATCCATCACCATCGTCCATGAGATGGTCATGATGTTGTTTTTTTCTCCGTCTTTTGTCGTTACAAGGACGATCGGGCCGGATTCCATCAGCGTAAAGGCTTTAGCGATCGGCATTTTTTCCATCATTGTTTCCTCCATGTTCTTTGAGCGCAAGTCGTTAGAAACGCTTCATAACGGCGTGCTGTCTCTTTGGGCTGTTCGTACATTGCGACGTGGGCGGCAGTGGGGATGATGGCCGTTTCGGAATAACCAAGCTTCTTTTGCATGTAATCGGCCGTCGCCGGATCGATGATTCGGTCGAATGCGCCAAAAATGATCAGTACGGGCATGCTGATTCGCTCCAGCAGCGTATCGACTGGGGTGTCCAGAAGCATCCGAAAAAGGCGCTCTTCCGTTTCGGCGTTGGCAATGCGCGGTTTTGCTAGCTCCTTCAGGAACGAAGCAGGGAGTTTCGGCGGATGGAGCATACCTACGGCGATGCTCCGTTTGAAATCTTCGAGGCTACGGACGACCAGCGGATTCTCGTCGCTTTGCCGGATCTGCGCCATGATCCTGGTCTGGGGCGCCTGCCACAGACCCGACGGACCGATGAGGCAGAGGCTGCGTGTTCTTTCGGGGAAGTGCGCCGCAAAATAGACGGCCAGCTGTCCGCCCATGGAACAGCCGACGAGGTGGGCCCAGTCGATGCGCAGGGCATTCAGAAGCGCCAGAATCCGCTGTGATTCGGAGCTGAGATCGCGTTTGGCACCGGGCGGAAGCGACGATTCGCCGAAAGCGAAAAGGTCGGGGATCACGATGCGGCGGTCTTGTGCCAGTGCGCCGGCAAAAGGGACGAAGTTGTCCTTGTCACCCCCGAAACCGTGGAGCATGACGATGGCCTCGCCGCTGCCCCCGTCGAGGTAGACTAGTACCGAGTCACCGACACGGAGCGTTTTGCGCTCCAAACCGGCCCTGCGGCGGGCTTGCGCCGCTCCCTGCGCAATCATCCATTGCGGTACTGTAAAGACGAGTACGGCCGCTATCAGTGTCAGCAAAGCCAAAAAGCCGAGTATCGCCGTGATCCAGATCATGCTTCCTCCCTCCTTTTCCATCGAGATAATCCCCGGTTCGCTTTTCGGGGTCGCTTCGTTGCTACAGTTTGATGCCAAACTTCTCCAGAAGCGCGATCATCAGATAGTAGGACACAATGGTCAGTACGATCGAAAGCGCCATGCTCGGATAAAACCCGACTCCCCGCTTGAGCAGCAGCATAAGAGAGAGGAACAGTGTCAGCGACGGGAGAACCAGCCAGAAGATGCTGTAGGAGAGTTCCGTCACTTTTTGGGTATTCCCGGTATCGACATAGAGCCAGATCATTGCCAGAACCGAGACCAGAGGGATCGAAGCGAGAATACTCCCTATAAGGGTGCTCCGTTTGGAGATTTCGGAGATCACGACGATCAGCAGCGTCGTAGTGATGATTTTAACGATGTAGTAATACATCTGCTCCCTTTCAGACTGAGGGGATTGCGGTATTCCACTGGGAACTATTATAGCCTGAAAAGCTCACGCCGCTCTCCTCCGGGGAGCAAGAAGAGTATGCTCTCTGTCGGTGAGGTGCAGGCTGCGAACCGATGGAGTAGGGGTTATGGTATAATGTCAATACTTTCAGCGCACCACGGTCTGCGACTGACTCCGTTTTCGTCATCCTTCGATTGCGCATAGCCATCCTTTGATTACCTTAACAATTTTTTTTCACCACAGCCTGGATCGATAATGTTTTCGGATATTTGGCAGGCTTGAGGGAACGTTCGGATCCTTGGAGGATCCTACACGTGCTCCCCTATTGACAGGAATACATATGTCATTTTCTACACTGGGCCTTTCAGAGCCCATTTTACGTGCTGTCGCCGAAACGGGCTACACCGAACCCACACCCATCCAGGCACAGGCGATCCCCGTCGTGCTCGGCGGGAAAGATCTCCTTGCCGGCGCCCAGACGGGCACGGGAAAGACGGCGGGCTTTACCCTGCCGATGCTGCAACTGCTCAGCAGCGCGGCGCCTGCCAAGGGCAAACGCCCCGTCCGCGCACTGGTACTCACACCGACGCGCGAATTGGCCGCGCAGGTGGGAGAGAGCGTCGAGACCTACGGCAAATACCTGCCGCTGAACTCGGCGGTGATCTTCGGCGGGGTCAACATCAACCCGCAGATCGGCCAGCTGCGCCGCGGCGTCGACATCGTCGTCGCAACGCCGGGACGCCTGCTGGATCATGCGAACCAGAAGAACATTGACCTTTCGCGCATCGAGCTGCTTATTCTCGACGAAGCGGACCGCATGCTCGACATGGGCTTTATCCACGACATCAAAAAGGTGCTCAAGCTCGTGCCGAAAAAAGCGCAGAAGCTCCTCTTCTCCGCAACCTTCTCCGACGAGATCAAGACACTGGCCGACGGTCTGCTGCACACCCCTGAGCTGATCGAGGTCGCCCGCCGCAACACGGCGTCCGAACGTGTCGCGCAGGTCGTCTACCCGGTCAAACAGGACCGTAAGCGCGCACTGCTCTCCACGCTGATCAACACCAACGGCTGGGAGCAGGTCCTGGTCTTTACGCGGACCAAGCACGGGGCGAACCGCCTCTGCAAGCAGCTCACATCCGACGGCATTCCTTCCGAGGCGATCCACGGCAACAAGACCCAGAATGCGCGCACGAAGGCGCTGGCGGCTTTCAAGGCACGTCGGGTCCGTGTCCTCGTGGCGACGGACATCGCGGCGCGCGGGATCGACATCGACCAGCTGCCGCATGTCGTCAACTTCGAGCTGCCGAATGTGCCTGAAGACTACGTGCACCGCATCGGCCGGACCGGCCGCGCTGGCAACGAAGGGGAGGCCGTTTCACTGGTCTGCGCCGAAGAGGCTGACTACCTGCGCAACATCGAGAAGCTGATCAAGGCGTCGATCCCACAGAAGAGTGTTGAAGGGTTCGAGACTCGGCTGCCCGAAAAGACGAAGTCTGCCGCCAGAGCGAAAACGAACACCGCGGGCAAGCGCGCTTCGCAGCAGCCGAAAAGCGAGCGCGGCGATGCGAAAAAGCGGCCGGCGCAGCAGAACAAGAAGCGCAATGCGCAGAGCGATCGCCGTAAAGAGCAGCCGATGAAAGCGGAAGATGTCGCGGCGTATCTGTCGCAGATGAAAGCGGGGATGCGCTGATGGCCCGCAGTACGCAGACATTCGAAAAACGTCGTCGGGAGCTTGATAAAAAGCAGAAGAAAGAGGCCAAACGCCTCAAGAAAGAGGCCAAGAAAAGCGATGATTACGTGCCGCTTCCGGAGATCTACGTTCCGGAAGAGGAACTGGAAGTTGAAGCGGAGAGCGTTTCGGAAGCGTAGCCGGAACCTTCCGGACCCGGGGAGAGCAGGGCATCTTTGAAAAACCTGAGGGCATCTGCAGGGTTTTCAAAGGTGTCCTGGTGGCGGAGGGTTCCGCCGACAGGGGCTTAGAGCGGAGTGACGTTCTCTGCCTGCGGGCCTTTTTGCCCTTCGCCGATCTCGAAAGTCACTTCCTGACCTTCCTGGAGCTCAACGCGGCCGTAGCCTGTTCTGTTGACCTGGCGAAAGTGTACAAATACGTCTTTACCGCCGTCTTCAGGGGAAATAAACCCATAGCCTTTTTCACTGTTGAACCATTTAACGGTTCCCTTTTTAAGATCTGCCAACGCAAGTCCTTGTCTTTGATGTAGTCGTCGAAATTGAATGTGGAGCACTCTGCAAGGTATCGAAAAAATTGAGGAAAGAATGCCTTCAATACTTAACTAACCAAGATGAAACTCTCTATATCATCTTTCTTGTGCTGTATCATATCTCAAAATCAGCTACATCGCAAGTTGAAATGCAGACATATTGAAGGCAAAAGAGTGAAGGTTACCCAAATGGTCACTTCTTATACACCCGGGCGGACCGCAGATACAGCCGGGGCGTTATACTGAACGCATCACTTATTTGTCACTTTTAATACCTCTGTGAAGTTTTCCCTTTTCAAGCATTACTATTGGCTTGCAAAGGGGCATTTATGCCGTACCGTGTCATTGACGTTAACCGAAAAGAGTACTTTGATTCCATTGCGCAGATCGACGATGCGAAAAGTCGGGGCTTCGCCGACCAGGCGATGCGGTGGTGGGACCGCCACTACAGCTGGAATGCCGAGGGGAGCGTTATCCTCACGGATGATGCGGGGGAGCACCTGTGCTACCTTTTTTACAAAATCGACCGCTATCACGATTACCTGACCATCCACAATATCCTCACCCCGCAGTGCCACCGGCGCCACGGCTACGCGCTGATGCTGCTGCACTGGGTGTTCGAACTGGCGGTGCAGCACCATGTCCGGCGTTTCAAGGCGAGCTGCGTCCCCCAGGCACTGGAGTTTTACCTCTCGCTCGGCTTCTGTTTCTGGGGCCTGACGCCGGCGAAGTATTATTACTGCAATCTCCCCGTGCCCGCCGACGGGCTCGACGGACTTTGGAAGATGGTCCATACGGATTCCACCGAAACGCTTGCGGGGTCGGCGATGCAGAGCATCTACGACAAAGTGGCGGATAACGACACGGGACTGGATGCGCACCAGCAGGAGCGGCATGACGAGCAGGTCGCAAAACTGCAGGGCGCCTATATGCAGACGGAACTGATCGCGTGCATGGAAGAGGCGAAAGATCACGACAAGGCGAATCAGCCCGGGAAGTGAGCCCGAAAGGGCGGTCGCGTCAGGCGCAAGAGAAAACATGCTATGATGGCTGAATGTTCTGCTCGCACTGGTGTAAACGTTTTGTCCGTGACAATATTGACTATCCCGAAGATTCAATCGAGTATAAACGCTCGGTCATTGCAAACCTCATTACGGTCTTCGCGGTCCTGGTCCTTGCCCTGGACATCTATAACAACCTGGCCCACGGCTTTGATACGCTTGCCGTCCTGGAGCTCTTCGGGATCGTCATTATCCTGATCAACAACATGCTGTTCCGCACCCGGAGGGTCAGGCTGGAAACGACCTCGAGCATCCTTGTCGGGGTGATCTCGGGCCTCGCCATTCTCTCGCTGCATATCGACGGATTCGAAAGGGATTCCGCGCTCTTCTGGACCGCCTCCCTGCCGATTTACGTTTTTGCCCAGCACGGATTGAAGCGGGGGATCCGGTGGAGTGTCCTCAATGCGTCCGGTATCGGCGTCGTGCTGCTGCTGAGCGCGTTCCATATCGGCGACCCGATCTTTCCCGCGGGGCTCCTGATCCAGATGTTTATCGGCTATGTCGCCATCTCGTTCGTCGTCTACTATTTCGAACATATGCGCGTGGATTATGAAGTGCGCCTGGCAAAAACGGCACGGGAGCGCGAAGTCATGCTCCGGGAGCTTCACCACCGCGTCAAAAACAATATGCAGGTCATCATGAGCCTGCTGTGGTTGCAGTCGGAGAAGATCGAAGAGCCGAAATACCGTAAATACTTCACCGAAAACATCGGCCGCTTGAGGGCGATGGCGATGGTACATGAAAACCTTTACAGTGCAGAGGATTTTGAAGACATTGATATGCATCACTACCTGCAGATGCTGACGCTGAACCTCCAGAAAATCTCGGCGGTACAGATTCACTGCGAATGCGAGAAATCCATCCGGCTGGGAATCCGAAATGCATTGTCGATCGGACTGATCGTCAACGAAGGCGTTACCAACGCCATCAAGTATGCCTATGACGGCACGGAGCACGGAGAGGTGCTGATCAAACTCGTTCAGCGCGGCCGGGGAAGCTACGATCTGATCGTACGGGATTACGGCAAGGGGCTTCCTGAGCGCTCGGAGACGAGTGAGGGCATCGGCATGATGCTGATCACCGACCTTGTCAAAGGGCTGGATAACGGTACCTGCGACATCGCTTCCGACGGGGGTGTGACCATTACCATAACATTTGAAGCAAAGGATGGGCAGGCATGATCGACTCCGTGATGGTGGTGGAAGATGAAGTGCTGACGGCCCGCTACATCACCAGTATTCTCAACGGGTGGGGGATCCGCGTTATCGGTGTGTTCGATAACGCCATGGCCGTTATCGCCGCGTTCGAGGAGGAGATCCCGGGGATGGTCCTGATGGACGTGAATATCAGAGGCAAAGTCGACGGTTTCGCGCTGAGCGATATGATCTGGGAGCAGCACACGGTCCCCATCGTCTACATCACGGCGTACTGCGACAACGAGACGCTGCAAAAGGCTTTCCGCCCCCTGGCATACGGCTACGTGATGAAACCTTTCGGCCCCGAGGAGCTTGAAACCGTCCTGCGGAGCGCCTACCGCCGCCACCAAAGCGAACGATTAGAGGAGGACGAGGCGGAAAAGAGCGAACGTATCGTCCTCTCGCCGATCCATACCTATGACCTCGTCACCGCAAGCCTCTATGCCGACGGGGAAGATGTGGCGCTGACGGCCAAACAGAATATTCTGCTGGAGCATCTGGTACGGCACCGCCACCAGGTCGTCAGCTACCACGACCTCGAATTCGCCATCTGGGCCGACGAGGAGGTGTCGTCATCCTCGTTGAAAACGGTCGTCTACTCCCTGCGAAAACGCGCCCCCGAGCTTCGGATCAAGAGCCTCAGCAAACAGGGTTACATCCTTTCGTAAAACCCGCTTCACCCCCTAACACTTTTTTTGACTTTTTTTGACTTTTTTCCTGTAGCTTTGTAGCAGGAAAAGTTTCAGGAGTTCATAATGATCAAGATAAGCCAGATCATGCTGTCTGTGGCTGCCGTAATCGCGATTGGCGGTTGCGGCGGTGGCGGCAGCAGTAATAATACGAGCAGCGCCAGCGGCGGCGGAGTGGTTGACGGATATGTATCGGGAGCGACCGTCTTTGTCGACAGTACCGGCGAAGGGGAGCATAACGCTACGGAGCTGTCGACGGTGACCGATGCGAACGGCGACTTCGCCTTTGAGGCGACGATCGCGGACGGGACGAGGATTTATGCCTACGGCGGTACCGATATCAGTACGGGCTACCCCTTTGAAGGGCGGCTCTCGACTGTTTACGACGCGACGCGTCCGGATATCGTCCTTTCGCCTTTGACAACCTATGTCACGGCGATCATGGCATCGGACCCGTCGATCACGTTCGATGCGGCGGCCGATACGGTTGCGGCCAACCTCGGGGTCACTGCCGATCAGGTCAAAAACGACCCGATGCTCGACAGCGGCAGCTTTATGGCGGCGCAGAAAGTACAGAAGGTCGCCGAAGTACTGACCGCCGCGACAAAAAGCGACGGCGAATCGTTTGACGCTGCCTATGCGAAAGTGTTTGCATCTCTGGCGGCCACGACGTTCAGCGGCGACTTTAACGCGACCGAGCTGGCAGGCCAGGTCAGTGCCGATACGGGGGTGACGCTCGATCCGTCGATCGCGACCTTTGTTGAAACGCTCGCCGGGACGATCGATGCGCTCGCGGCGAACGTGACGACCGTCAACGAACTGGACGGTTTCGGCGAGACGATCAACACCTACGCCGAAGCCGCGGAAGGGGCAATCGAAAACGGCGATACGGCCGCCGTCACGGAGCTGACGACGACGTTGAACGACATGAACACGACCCAGGTCGCCGATGCGATCGAAACGGGAACCTATGTCGACCCGATGATCGCCGCATTGGCGCAGGTCGAGGATGCCCTCACAAACAACATCACCTACCTCGGGACGAATGCGGCCAATGACAGCATTACGGCCGATCTCGTCCTGAGCAGTCCCGCCGCGGCACCCTATGATACGCCGGATCTTAACCTGACATGGTCGGCGACGCCTGTGGGCGTCATCGATGTCGCGACCGGCGCCGTGACACGCAGTGCTACGGCGGACGTGGCCGTGACGCTCAAAGCGACGGTCGCGAACAGCCTGGTTATGAACAACCGGGCATTCGACCTTGTCGTCAAGCGCAACGAGTTTGCCCCGGTAGCGGTGGCCGACACTCTGACCCTCGACGAGGATACCAATGCGTCACTCAACGTCCTGGCGAACGATACGGACCAAAACGGCGACATGCTCTTCGTCTCGTCGGTTTCAGCTGCAGGCCACGGCACGACGGCGATCAATCCGGACGGGACGGTCACCTACACCCCGGCCGCGAACTACAACGGCCCGGACAGCTTCAGCTATACGGTCAGCGACGGTACGGGACGCAGCGCCGACGGCAATGTCAGCGTGACCGTCGCTCCGGTAAACGACGCGCCGACGATCGGTGGAACGCCGGCGACGTCGGTCGACCAGGATGCACCGTACAGCTTCACGCCGTCGTCCGGTGATATCGATGGCGACACGCTGACCTTCGGCATCGTCAACCAGCCCGCCTGGGCGGCGTTCGACCCGGCAACGGGGGCGCTGACGGGTACGCCGGGCAACGGCGATGTCGGAACGACCGCCGATATCAATATCTCGGTCAGCGACGGTACGGTGACGGTCTCCCTGCCGCTCTTCTCGGTGACGGTCGTTAACGTGAACGACGCGCCGACGATCGGCGGTACGCCGGCAACGTCGGTGAACCAGGACGCGTTCTACACCTTTACGCCGTCTTCGGGCGATATCGACGGCGACACGCTGACCTTCGGCATTGCCAACAAGCCCGCCTGGGCAACGTTCGACACGGCGACGGGTACGCTTTCGGGCACCCCGGGCAATGCCGATGTCGGCACGACCACGGGCATCGTCATCTCCGTCTCCGACTCAGCGCTGACGGCGACGCTGGCAGCCTTCGATCTGGAAGTCATCAACGTCAATGACGCGCCGACGGCGTCGGCCGCAACGTTCCAGGTGCAGACGAATACCCCGCTCGACGGCGATCTGAGTACATATGCGTCGGATATCGATGTCGGCGACACGCTGACCTTCACGCAGGTCGGGACGCTTGCCGGTCTGACACTCAACAGTGACGGTACCTTCAGCTTCACCAGCGCCTCCGAAGGCAACTTTACCTTTGATTATCAGGTCTCCGACGGCAACCTCACCAGCGCTGCGGCAACGGTCACCATCAATGTCGTGGCCAACCTCTCGCCCACAGCGGGCGATTTTGCGGCCACTACCGATGAAGATACGGCGGTACTGATCGACGTGGTGGCACACACCGGCGACAGCGACGGTTCGGTGGATGCGACGACGGTGGCGGTCTCCGCCGCGACAGACGGTAACCTGAGCGTTGACCCGGTGACGGGCGTTGTGACCTACATGCCGAATGCAAACTTTAACGGTTCTGACAGCTTTACCTACACGATCCAGGACAACCAGGGCGCGACCTCGCTTCCGGGAACGGTCACTGTCACGGTCGCTCCTGTCAATGACGCCCCGACGATCGACCCCATCGGCGATCCGGCAGCGGTGGCGCTCAGCGCGCCGAGTTTCGATGTCGCGGTTTCCGTTGCCGATATTGACGGTGACGGGCTGACGCTGAGCGCCGTTTCGTCCGATCCGACGGTCGCCGCGGTTTCGGCGAACGGTACGACGGTGGCGGTCGATCCGACCGGTGTCGGTACGGCGACCGTGACGGTCACCGTCGACGACGGTGTGCTTAGTGCACAGGAGACCTTTACCGTCACGGTCGTTGCCGACCCGGTGCTCACCGATACGTCCTTCTATGACGGCATGACGCTTTACAGCTACTGGGTGGAGGACAACGGCACGCTTGCGTATGAAACCCATACGTTGAACGGCGGTACGATGAGTGTGTACGGATACGTATTTGATAGGAACAACAGCATGTGGGTTTCCGCATCGTTCGGGACCAATTTCATGCTCAATACCGCCGACGGCACGTGGACGACGGAGGCTGCAGTGTCGTCGACCTATACGATCAGTGCGGACGCTACGACGCTCTCTTCTCCCTTCGCGGCCTATCAGATCGCCCAGGCGGAAGTGCTGGACGGCCAGACGGTTGATATCGATATCGGCGGCGGTATGACGCTGCCGGTGACCTTCCCCTCCGGGGCCCTGCACTATACGATGCAGAGCAAGTATCTTGTCGATACGTACATCCTTGACTGGCGCCCGATGAATGTCAGCGTGCCATACGCTTTCATGGAAGATTTCATGAACAACAACTACGGGAACATGATCTACTGGGACGAAAACAGTTCGACGGGAGTCAGACCGCAGATGAACGCCTCCTTTACGGCTGCAGTGGATGATACGGGTGCTGACGTCACGACGCTGAGTCTCGGGATGAGCGGTTACCTCGTCAGTGACAGCGACAATACACAGATCGTCGGTACCTGGACGGTGGGTAACCTGCCCAATCAGGCAGAGCTGACGATCTTTACTGAACTTAATGCGAGTATCCCGAATTACGATGCCTTGATGCAAGACGGCGATATCTTCGTCACAATGTACAACGGCGATGTCTGGCTGGGCGCGCACAATGCACCGACGGCCGGCTATATTCTCGACAACGACGGCAGTCTGATGGGGAACGATATTGCGATGGGTGCAATTACGACGGCACTTGAAAATTACACGCCGCCGGTACCGCCGGTGACGGTGGACGGGTTCTACGCTTTGACCGAGATCCCCATCAGCCAGGCGGAGTGGGATGCCCTTGCCAAGGCACAGGTCTCCCTCCTCGCGGACATGGACCTGTGGGGCGTCTGGCCCGACAGCAACGGTACGGCGGTCTATGCGGTCAACTCCGACGGACTCTATGCCGACTCGAACGGCACGGTCATGTTCAAAGATATCAACGGCACGGTGACGGAGAGCCATCCCTTCACGATCGACGCCAGCGGGACGGAGCTCAACGTCTCCATCCCGCCGAACGGCCACCTCTTTGCGAACCTGGGAGATGTCTATGACCAGGCGGCACTCGAAGGGATGTTCGGCATCACCATGCCGGCGGGCTCTGTTGGGTATAAAACGGCGCACCTGCGTTTGAGTGATGAGTATGATTTCTGGGGGATGCTGAGATCGTATGATGTAAACTACTCCTCCATGACGTTCACGACGCTGGCGGACTTCGTCGCGGCCAACCAGGGCGGCACGAGCGGTTACGTCTTCAACGTCAACGGCAGTACCGGCATCCAGTTCACTACCGGGGACACCTATACGGATGGAAGCAGCAGCGGTACGGTCGTACTGATCGATTTCAGCGATATGCAGAACCCGCAGGTCGTGGAAAGCGGCAGCTGGTATGTCCAGAACGACGGCAACGGCGATGTCATCATCGTCGAGCTGCCGAGCATGCAGGTGCCGTTCGCGGCGACCGTGATGAACGACGGGGGCGGCGATTATGTCGCCGAGGGCGAAATGCAGCCGGCGTTTACGGGCGATATCGAGATCAAGTTCAATGCGATCGCCCGCGACGCGCTGATCGCCTACTTCATGAACGGGGGCGGTTCCGGTACGGCGACCGCGAACGATTCGACGCTGGTCGGTGCCTGGGCGCTGGGCGGCATCACGACGATGGACGCCCTACTGATCATCGCCGACAACGACAAGTACATGGGGGTTCAGCAGGTCCTGGGCACGAACGGCGTCATCGGCGGTGTGGAAGTCGGTCAGTACACGCTCGACCCCTCCGGCAGCTTCACCTCAGCCGCCCCGGTGATCAACACCAATGCCGGCGATACTGCCGTGGGAGCGACCGTGAGCGATAACGGCGATGATACGGCAACGTTGACCAGCATTGACGGTACGGTGGTCTTAAACCGTCTGAGCAGTGCAATCAGTCCGGAAGCGGGGGCATGGATCGTCAACCAGTCGACGACCGGCAACATCAAATTCGTCATCATGGTCCTGGACGGCGCCGGCAACTATATGGTTGCCGACATCGACGACAGCCAGGGCTCCGATCCCGTCGGTTCAGAACCGGGAACCGTCGGGCGCTTTAACATGACCGAGTTCGGCACCTATGTGGTCGAAACGAACGGCACGGTCACGATGACGCCGGCTGCCCCGACGGACGAGAGTGCGGTCTGTACCGATACGATTACCTCCGGATGCGACACGATCGCCGGCGATACGAACATGGAGTTCGGCCTGACGGTCGACGATACGCTCGGGGCGCAGGTCCCGGTCAACATGACGGTCAGTTTCGATCCGACCAACAACTACATGACAGTAGACGGCAGCATGGTCTTCGTCCGGGTCGTACCCGGCGGACCGACAATCTTCCAGTAAGTGTGTCAAAGCCCTGCCATCCGCCGGAAACCCACCCGGGTTTTCTGCGGTTTGATTTCCGCAAAGATTTTTTCATCCGTTTAGTGCGCTTTCGGTCCCTAAACATACTGCTGTAATCTGCTTGCTCCCCAAAATCACCAGCCCGCTTGTATCCGTTCCTGTCATAATCCTGATTATGAAGAAATGCATCATCGGCGACGGAATGCGAACACTTTACGCGGCCTAAACCGGTGAAAGCCCTTCAGGCGTCATGACGCTGCTTCTTCGAGGGCGTGCGCGGCAGTCTGGGGAAGGAGCGTTCCGCATCTCCGCCGCCGCAGCAGAAGTTCAAAAGGATGCCGAAGATTTTTTTCATGTTTTTGAAAAAACGCGTGGTATGCGTCGCGTCGGCGTTGACGATCTCGTCGCCGAGTTTGACGTTCAGCGCCTCGGACTTGCGCATGGCCAGGAGCTGGGAGGGGAAGACGCTGCGGTGGCCGGTCATCAGGAAGGAGATGATGATCGCCAGGGCGGCATAGTGGGTGACGTTCATCCCGAAGAGCTCCACCGAGAGGATCATGGCGGCAATAGGGGCGTTGGTCGTTCCGGCGAGGACGCTGACGAAGCCCAGCGCCGCGAAGAAGGGGATGTCGCCGCCGACCATGTGGCCGAAGACGTTGCCGCTGGTGGCGCCCACGAAGAAGATAGGGGTGATGACCCCGCCGCTCCCCCCGCTGCCCAGCGTGACGGCGGTAAAGATGCTTTTGAGGATAAAGGCGTATCCTGGAATGCCGTCCGATGCCGAACCGTCGGGCGAGAGGGCGTCCTGGATCGTGGAGAAGCCAAGCCCCAGGTACGCCTCTCCCACGACGAGCGTCAGCAGGAGCAAAATGACACCGCCCCCGAAGGCCTTGGTGAGGTAGTGAAAGGGCAACGTCTCGATGTAGCGGTGGCTGCTCCGGATCACCGTGATAAAAAAGTCGGCGACAAGACCGAAGAAAATTCCGCCGGCGACGACCTTGAGCAGCAGGAAAAAGTCGAAATCAAGATTGGTGTAGAAGGCGATATCGAAGTAGGTGTACTCGATCCCGAAGAATTTTGCGGCATAAAAGGCGGCGAATCCCGAGACGATGGAGGGGAGAAGAACATCATACATCAGGGCGCCGACGATCAGGATCTCGACCCCGAAGATCGCCCCGGCGATAGGGGTGCCGAAAACGGAGGCGAAGCCTGCACTGATACCGCAGATGACGACTTTCTCCCGGTCTTTGGGTCTGAATTTCATCACGGAGGCGAGGAGGGAGGCCGTGGCGGCCCCGATCTGGGCGCTCGGTCCCTCTTTCCCGACGGAACCCCCGGAGAAGATCGTCAGCGCCGTACTGAGAAGCTTGACGGGGACGACGACAAAATTCATCTTACCCGAATGTTTATGCACCGCTTCGATCACCTTCTCCGTACCGTGACCCTCCGCGGCGGGCGCGAACTTTCGCACGAGCGTGACGGCGAGCATCAACGCGAAAGGGAGGAGCAGGTAGTAATCAAACGGCAGTTGCCCTCGGCTCATTTCACCGTAGGCAAGCAGTTTCAAAAAATAGGCGACGATGCTGCCGATCACGGCGCCGATCAGGGAGGAGATGACAATCCATTTCGCAACGCTGGCGAACATAATGGTCTGTTCGGTGAGGTGTTTTCTGACGTTTGTATTGTTCGATTTCAAGGGGCGACTTTCGATGGTGTGATGCATTCTAACACTAGAGTATTAATACACGCCTTGAAAATGCCGAAGCGCCATTCCCATGATTTTCTTCCGGGCTGAAAATCTCAGGCCCCCTTTATGCTTTCTCCTTATAATCCGCAGCATGAAGAAGATTATGATAGGCGATGAGGTCATAGGGGCAGTCGAGATGCCGGAAACGCCTGGGGCCTACACCATTTTCCATGCCGTGCGCAAAGCTGTGGCCGAAAAGCGGCCGGTGACGCTTGCGCTGCTTTTCCCGCCGGAGAAGATCAAGGCGCTGGGGCGTTACCAGAAGGGCGGGGCGCAGGCCGAGCTGGCCGAGCTGCAGCTCTTGATCGACATGGGGAAGGTGCTGGGGTTCAAGACGGCGGAGGCGGAGGCGCTGAAGCTGCAGATCGAGCTCACCAACGACAACGCCCATGTCCACCTCAATATCTCCAAGCGTCTCAAGCTGCTCAACAAACAGCGGCGCACGCGTACGCGCAGCACCTACCTCTTCTGGGATATCGAGAACTTCGGCCCCATAGGTCCCATGTTCACCCACGTCATCGAGAAGTTCCACGTCCCCGACGACCGCATCTACCTGGCGGCGAACCCCGACTCGCTCTACCTCAAGCGGCGGGAGTGGGAGGCGGAGCTGTATGACTACGGCAAGCGGCTGGAGTCGTTCAACTTCACCGTCGTCGATCACGGCAAGAACGTGGCGGATGATTTTCTGCTGGGGGAGTTTGAGCGTTTACAGCTCCGGCAGGCCGACGTCTTCATCATGACCTACGACCGGGAGCTCAAAGAGCGTTTCAAGGCGGCGTGCCACGGCAGCAACAACCTCTACACGCTGGGAAAATAGCGGCGCTTACTTTTTGGGTTCGCTCTTTTTGAGTTTTTCCGCCTTGATACGGATCATCGGGCGTTTCGGTTTGTCCTTAGGGGTCTCGGTCTTCTTGGCCTCATAGGGTTTCTTCTCACCCTTGTAGGGCGGTTTTTTCTTCGCATCATAGGGCTTCTTGCCGTACTTCTTACGTTTCGCTTCCCACTCTTTTTTCGCGGCAAGGCTCTCTTCGTCATGGGGCTTGCCGTCATGGCGGTGGTTGCGTTCGCCCGTTTTGCCCGAGAACATCGGTTTGCCGTTCTCGTCCGTGCCGATGTAGCGTGAAACGCCGCTCTCTTTCGGCTTGCGCGGGGCGCCTTTGCCTTTCGGTTTAGCGGGGGCTTTTTTCGGTGCGTCCTCTGCGTAGAGACGGGCGGATGGTTTCTTGTAGCGTTTCGGGCGCTGCACCGGCTTGGGGGCCTCTTCGGGGGCGAAGCCCTCCGGACGTTCCTGGGAGATGGCCCGGCCCAGCAGCATCTCGATGCCCATGAGCCGCGGGCGGTCCTCCTCGCCCAGCAGGACGAGGGCCCCTTCGCGGGCGAGCGCCATACGATCGAGATAGCGCTGCGGCACTTCCGGCAGGTCGTAGCTGATGAGCAGGTCGCATGCTTCAGCGCCCTCTACAGCATCGTCGCTTAGCACGGTGACGGTCTCGGGGACGCTGATGGCTCCGGTATCGCCGGCGGTCACGACGCTGATCTTTCTGTCGGCGTTCTCCTCAAGCAGTTGGGCAAGGAGCTCGTTTTTACGGCTCTCTTCACAGAGCAGAAGGCGGTGATTCTGGCGTTTGAACGCTACGGATGGGATGGCCATGGTGTGTCCTTGGTAGTGCAGGGAAAGAGACGGATTTTCGGTACGCTCCGCCGCTGCGAATGATGGTTGAATTATAGCGTTATTTCGCTCGGGCGGGGCAGGGAAGCGTTTTAATCTTTCCGTTTTGTAAGCAGATTGTCCAGGGCGTCGCCGAGATGGTCAAATCGGAAGGTGAAACCGGCATCAAGCAGGCGCCGCGGCACGGCCCACTGGCCGCCGGCGATCACCTCCGCCCCCTCGCCGAAAACGAGGCGCAGAAACCAGTAGGGCAGGCGCATGAAGGTGGGGCGATGCAGTTTCGTTCCCAGCGCTTCGGTGAGCTCCTTGTTGGTCGAGACCCGGGGCGCCGCGAGGTTGTAGATTCCCCGCATCTTGGCATCGGTGACGGCCCGGGCGAAGGCCTCGCAAAGATCGCCGATGTGGATCCAGGAGAGGTACTGCTTCCCGTCGCCGACGACGCCGCCGAGGCCGAGCCGGAAGGCGGGCAGCATCCGTGCGAGCATTCCTCCGTTGCCCAGGACGATGCCCAGGCGGAAGATGACCGTCCGCACGCCGTACGCTTTGACCTCCGTCGCCGCCGCTTCCCACTGCTGGCAGAGTTCGCCGAGGAAGGTGTAGGCGTACTCTTCGCTCAGTTCGTCGTGCCATTTTTTCGAGGGGTAGATGCCGACGGCGGAGCCGCCGATATAGAGGGAAGGTTTGACCTCCAGCAGGGCGATCGCCTCGGCGAGGCGCTCCGTCGTGCCGACGCGGCTCGAGACGAGCAGCGCCTTGTAGCGGCGGCTCCAGCGGCGGTCGACGGGCGCGCCGGCGATATTGATGATGACATCGGCGCCGATGAGCTTCTCGGCCAGTGCTTCGGCCGGAAGCGCGAGGTCGCTGCGGCTGAGCGGAATGACCGCCCATCCTTCCGCTTCAAATCGTTTTCGCAGGTGTCTCCCGACGAACCCCGTAGCACCGCCCATGGCAATTCTCATTCCGCCCTCCGTTGTGAAATTATATTATCATTGTAGCGAAGGTGCCCGAAATTTGCACAGGGGTATAATGGCAGGGAAATACCTTGCCGGAGAGGAGATGCCATGATCGCATGGAACACAACCCTGGCTGCCGTTTTCAGACGGCGGACGGAGACGCTCAAACCCATTGCCCGGATCGATGCGATGCCGCTGGAGGCGCTGATCAACATCGACCGCCAGAAGGCGGCGCTTGTCGAGAATACGGAGAACTTCCTTGCGGGACGTTTTGCGAACAATGTGCTGCTCTGGGGCAGCCGGGGCACCGGTAAGTCGTCGCTGGTGAAGGCGCTGCTGCAGGCCTACGCCGAGGAGGGGCTGCGGATCGTGGAGTTCTTCAAAGAGGACCTGCGCTACCTACCCGAGGTGATAGACGAGCTGCGCGACGAGCCGTACCGCTTTATCCTCTTCCTTGATGATCTGACGTTCGGCGAAACGGACCTCTCCTATACCTATCTCAAAAGTGCGATGGAGGGCTCCATCGAAAGCGCGCCGGAAAACGTCCGGGTCTACGCCACCTCCAACCGCCGCCACCTCGTCCCCGAATACATGAGCGACAACGAAGGCACGACGGTCAAGGACGGTGAACTGCATTACGGCGACAGTGTCGAGGAGAAGATCTCCCTGGCGGACCGTTTCGGGCTTTGGCTTTCGTTTTACCAGGGAACGCAGGACGATTACCTGGCGATGGTCGAACACTATTTCAAGGGGGTCGAGGCCGACCGGGAGCCGCTCATGCGCGAAGCGCTGCGCTTCGCGCATGAGCGGGCGTCACGCAGCGGCCGGACGGCGCAGCAGTTCTACCTGCACTATATGCAGCGTTTGGACAAGATGTAAAGGCGTCTTTCTCCTAGCGGGACATGCCGCCGCACTTCATCCCCCCGCATTTCATACCGCCCTGCTGCATACCGCTTCCTTTCATACCGCTCTTTTGCATGCCGCCGCTTTTCATACCGCCTTTGATCATGTTCCGCTTGATCATCATCTTGACCATCGGTGCGGTGAAGGCGCGTTTGAAGAGGGGGCGCTGTTCCGGGGTTAGCACGGTGTAGATGGTGCTGAAGAGTTCGGTCATCGCGGCCATCTTGGCGTCGAACTGTTTCTGCTGTGCCGCTTTGAACTGCTTGGCATCGAAGGCAGTGTCACCGAAGGCGTCAATGGGGAAGGTTTTGGAGGCTTTGCGTGTCATCATTTTTGCCTTGAAGCTGTTGATGGCGTCAGTGACGGCCTGGGTCTGCGCGCTGCTCAGCCCCGTCTGGCTGACGGCATCGACGACTTTGCGGGCAAGATGCATTTTGTTGCTGCTGCCGCCGTGCATGCCCTGCATGCTGTTCTGCGCGCTGCACGCGAAGGCCGATGGGACGCTGATGGCGAGGGTTGCTGCCGCGATAACGGCAAGTTTTGCGAAAGGTTTCATCCGAAGAGCTCCTGTAAGTGGTTGAATAAAAACCATTGTAGAGCAAAGGCATTAATTTACCGTTAACCCCCCGTGCCGTCCTCCCTGTTCCAGCGGCGCCTGAGATTATGGATATAGACGATGAGCAGGAAGAAGAGCGTCGATGTGAGGCTGAGAACGAGCATCAGTCCCGTCTCCTCCGGCACGGTGTCGAGCAGGATGAGTTTGCGGATGATGACGACGAAACCGATCTCGAGCAGGGTAAGGGCATAGTCGAACGCGCTGCGGATCAGGAAGGTCCTCGTAATGGCGATGACGATGAGCACGAAGAGGCCGTCGGTCAGGATCATCTTGATGGAGCGGAAATCGAGTGCCCCCTGGTCCAGGGTGAAGGAGACGATCTTGTGCGACAGACTGAGGATGCAGACGGCCAGGTAGAGTACCATCACGGCGATAAAGGCGTATTTGAGCCCGGTGATCAGTTTGGAAAAGACAAGGTCGAGACGGGCTTCGATGGTCCGGTCGAAGGTCTCGAAGCGCGCGGCTATCCTCTCCGTAAAGGCGTGTGAAGCGTTGCTCATGCCGTGGCCCTGGCCACTCCCGTGATTTTCGAAACGATCTGTTCGCGGTAGGCATCGGCCATCAGTCCGACGCCGCGGTGCATCTGCGCCGGGTCGGTGTGGGTGAAATTGAGCCGGAGCTCGTCGAGCGCAGGCGTGCCCGGGTAGAACTCGCTGCCGGGGACGAAGGCGACCCCGCGCTCCAGGCAGCGGTTGACCAATGTTTTCGTGTCAAAGCCGGGCAGCCTTCCGTAAAGGAACATGCCGCCGCGGGGCTCGTCAAAAACGAAGTCGGGCAGCTGGGTGCGCAATGCGTTGGAGAGCGCATTTTTTTTGGCCCGGTAATGGATGCGCAGCAATGACAGATGGCGGTCAAGCCCCTCGGTCTCCCAAAACGCGTCGATCAGGCGCTGGTCCAGGGTCGACGTATGCAGGTCGATCGCCTCTTTGACGACGAGCAGCCGGCGCAGGTTCGCCTCGCTGGCCCGGACCCACCCGACCCGCAGGCCGGGGGCCAGGATCTTTGAGAAGGAGCCAAGGTGGAAGCTGCGTTCGGGCATGGTGGCACTGATGGGCAGGGACGCATGGTCGAAATAGAGCTCGCTGTAGGGTGCGTCTTCGATCAGCAGCGCGTTGGCGTCCAGCACCGCTTTGGCGACGGCATGGCGTTTGGCACTGCTGTAGCGCAGCCCCGTCGGATTCTGGAAGTCCGGGATCAGGTAGGCGGCCCCCGTTCTGGCGATGCTGCGTCTGAACGGTGTCATCGCGATGCCGTCGTGTTCCAGCGCGACCCCCTCGGTCTTCACTTTTGCCAGCCGGAAGGCGCTGAGGGCCCCGAGGTAGGCGGGCAGTTCGACGGTGACCCCGTAGGGAAGCATGCTCATGGCGATGAGGTTGATCGCCTGCTGGGAACCTGTGGTGATGAGAATCTCCTCCGCGCGGGTCTCAAAGCCCGCATCACAGTAGCGCCGGGCGATCTTTTCGCGCAGGGGGGCGTACCCCTGCGAACGCGAATACTGCAGGCTGGCCGGCTCGGAGAGGACGCGCTCAGCCGCCGTTTTGAAGGCGTCGAGGGGGAAGAGGTCGGCGTCGGGAAGCCCTCCGGCGAAGGAGATGGTGTCCGCGGTGATAACATCCAGGATCTCCCGGATAAATTGGCGTTTCATGTTCTTATCCTTTTGTATGAACGCGATGATACGCCGATTCCGGAGATTAATCTTCAATATTTCTTGCATAAAACTATGCAGATCTTGCTAAAATTGTTTTATGAAGAAAGAGACGCTGCGCCACCACGCCCACGTCGTCAACGACGCGCTGTATTACATCTACCGCCATATCGACTCGCCGATCACCCTGGAGGTGCTCGCAGAGCGCAACCGCACGAGCGTCTACCATTTCCACCGGATCTTCAAGGAGGTGACGGGGCGCAACTTCTACGACACGCTGCAGTCCATCCGGCTGCAGAAGGCGGCGAACCTGCTCATCGTCAACAAGAAGGAGACAGTATCGGCGATCGCGCAGCAGTGCGGCTACAGCACGCACTCGGCCTTTATCCGGGCTTTCAGGCAGCGTTACGCGCTGACGCCGACGCAGTGGCGCGAAGGGGGCTACCTTGACTTTTCAAAGGAGAATATCCGCTACTCCGACAACATGCCGCGGATCACGTCGGACTTTACGGGGCTCAAACCTGCCATCGTCAAAATGCCCGCCATCCGTGTCGCCTATATGCGCCACCGCGGCTACAACCGTTCCATTGCCGACGTCTGGCAGCGGCTCTATGCCTACGCGGTCGAACACGGCCTGGAACAGGCCCGGCAGATCGGGCTGCACCACGACAACCCCTCGATCGTGCCGCTGGAGGAGTGCGCCTACGTCGCTGCTATCGAGATCCCCGACGACTTTGAGGTGTCGGGTTCCGTCTCGAGCTTCGTCATCCCCTCGTCGCTCTGCGCGCGCTTCACGATGCAGGGGCGCTACGGCGAGGTCCCGAACCTGATCCGCTACATCTACCATACGTGGCTGCCCGAGAGCGGCTTCGAAGCGAAGACCCTGCCGCCCTATGTCGTCTACCGCCGGAACCATTTTCTCGAAGCCGACGAGCGTTTCGACCTCGATTTCTACCTGCCCGTCAGCGTCATCTGACGGCTTCAGGCCTCTGTGCGTTTTTTGAAGCCGGTGTTGATGCGCAGTTTGAGCCCGAGGTAGTACCCCTTGGTGATCAGTTTTTTCAACAGGTAGGCCGTGTAGCCGCTGACGCGGATGATGCCGAAGAGCTCGCCGACCGCGTAGCGGCCGCCCAGGGCGACAAAGACGCCGTCGACCTTGGCGTGGAATGGGGAAACAGGGTCGCCGTTCAGGCGTTTGCGGATGGAGGCGGCGACGTACTCGGCGCTCTTTTCTGCCGTCTGGGCCGTCGGCGGAAGAAGGTTGCCTTTCGCGTCTTTGAGTTCGACGCAGTCGCCGACCGCGTAGACGTTCATGTGGGGGGAGAGGCGCAAATAGGCATCGGGAACGATCTGGCCCAGCCGGTTTGTCTCAAGGGGCACGTCGCTGTGCAGCGTATTGGCGATGATCCCCCCGGTGAAGATCATAAAACGGTAGGAGAGGGCCGTGCCGTCTTTGAGGTGGATGGCGCCATCCTCGACCCGGTCGATAAAGGCGTTGGTCAGGATCCGGATTCCCAGCGATTCCAGGCGCTTTGCCGTACGGTTGACAATATAGCTGCTCATCCCCGGCAGGATCGTGTCAGCCGCGTCGATGAGGGTGATCCTGATCTTCTTCGCATTGGTACCGAGGGTCTTGTGGTGTTTTTCGATGACGTCGGCCATTTCCGCGGCGATCTCGACGCCGCTGAGCCCCGCCCCGCCGATGGCGATCTGCAGCTCGGCCGGCTCCGGGTCGCGGGTCTCTTCGACTTTGGTGTAGACGAGCTGTTCGAAGGTCTGGCGGAAGGCGAAGGCGCGCTGGAGGTTCTTGACACCATAGCTGTTTTCGCGCAGGCCCTTGATAAACGCGAAGAAGTTCGTGCGTGCCCCGGTGGCGACGATAAGGCTGTCATAGGGGATGCGTTCATGTTCCAAAACGACTTCCTTCGCCTCCGGGTCGACGCCGGTGATTTCCGCCTGCTTGAAAGCGACATGCCTGCCGAAGCCCCGGCACCAGTTCGCAAGGTCTATCGTGATGTCGTGGATGTCGAAGCGCCCGGCGATGTAGCCGTAGGCTTCGGTCTGCAGGTAGTGGTAGGGGTGGCGGTCGATCAGCGTGATGCGAAAACGCGGGTCGCCGGCGAGATGTTCGACGGCCCGCAGGCCGCCGTAACCGCCGCCGAGAATGACAATGTGCTCTTGGTGCATTTCTTATCCTTTTTTGACCAGAAGTCCGGCGGCGATGATCATGGCGATGCCGAGCCAGACGGCGGCGTCGGGGAAACCGTCGCCGAGCATGATGCCGAAACCGACGGCGAAGGGGATGTTCGTGTAGCTCACCGCCCCGATGATCCCCGCTTTGCTGAAACTGTACGCTTTGGTAAGCAGCCACTGCGAGAGAGTGGAGATGAGGGCCATGAAAGCGATCAGCCCCCACACCTTCGGCGATGTCGGCCAGAAGAACGCGGGAAAGAGAAACGCCAAGGCATCCGGCGCGCTCACGAAGGGGGAAAGGGCAAAGAGCAGCAGGGGCGCAAGAGTACCCACCCCCATGAACGAGAGGACGATGACGCGGGTGTCGTAGACATGGCGGATCGTTTTGATGGTGGCGTAGGCCGAGGCGGCGAAGAAACCGCCGAGCAGCCCGAGAAAGTGCTCGTACCCCATCAGCATCCCCGTCGGCTTGGAGATGAAGAGGACACCGGCAAAACCGATGAGGAGCGCCGCGAGAGCGTAACGGTTCAGATGCTCCTTCATCAGGAAAAAGGCCAGTACGGAGACGAAGAGCGGCGAGGTCTTGTTGAGCGTGATCGCTTCGCCCAGCGGGATGACGGTAATCGTATAGAAGAAAAGGATCATCGCGCTGAAGCCGAAAAAGCCGCGCAGCAGGAGCAGGTGGAGTTTGCCGCCGGGAAGGGTCGGGGGAGTGTGGCGCAGCATCGCGAGGATAATAAGCACCCCGATGAGGTTACGGTAAAAGACGATCTCCAGGGCGCTCAGGTCGTCGCCGAGCAGCTTGGCGACGGCCCCGTTGAGGGCAGAGATGAGGGCGCTGAGCAGCATGAAGAGCACGCCGCGGTCGGTCTGGGAGAGGAACTGCTTCACTGGACGGGTCTTTTTTGACGGAAGTATACACTCTTTGGTTCCCCCGCGCCCGGGCGGTCTGCTTATTCTGAAGGCAGGCTTTATCCGGACGCTAAAACAATTTCCTTCCCATCCCTTTACCTCGATAAGTTATGATAATACAAGCGAGCCCAATCAAAGGAGCATAATATGGCATTTGAACTGATGAAGCTGCCGTACGAAGAGACGGCGCTGGAACCCTATATCTCTGCCGAAACGGTGTCGTTCCATTACGGGAAACACCATGCCGGCTATGTCGCAAAACTCAACACGCTGATCAACGCGACGGTCTTCGCACATGTCCCGCTGCTCAAGATCATCCGCGAGGCTGAAGGTGCAACCTTCAATAACGCTGCGCAGGTCTTCAACCACGACTTCTACTGGCTGGGCCTCTCCTCCGGGAACACGGAGCCGTCGGCGGAGCTCTCCGAGATGATCGAGCGCGACTTCGGCTCCATGGAAGGGTTCAAAGAGGCCTTCCTCGCCGCGGCGGCCGGGCTGTTCGGGTCGGGGTGGACCTGGCTCATTCTCAGGAATGATAATACCCTCGTGATTGAAACGACCTCCAACGCGGACACGCCCGTACGCTACGGTCGCCGGCCGCTGCTGGTCTGTGATGTCTGGGAACACGCCTACTACATCGACCGCCGCAACGCCCGGCCGGAGTACCTGGAAAACTGGTGGAAACTGATCAACTGGCGCTTCGTTTCCGACAACCTTGCCGCGGAGGAGAACGACCCTATCGCAGGCTACAGCCAGCCGTGCAATGACGACAGCGAAGTCTGCGACTATGTCGATACGATGCAGGCAAACGAAACGACCGCCACGTAAGCAGGCGTGACGGCCTCCGCGAAAAGCGAAGCGAAAGGAGGAGGCCATGACACCGCGTGAACTTGCGGCCTACGACGGCCGCGACGGAAGACCCGCCTATGTCGCCTATAAAGGGAAGATCTACGACGTGTCGGAGAGCCCGATGTGGGCGGAGGGGAATCACCAGGGGATGCATCAGGCGGGGCGCGACCTCACGCCCATGCTTGAGGGTGCGCCGCACGGCGATGAGGTGTTTGAACGCTACGGCGTCATCGGCACGCTGGATGCGGAGCCGGAGCCGGAGCTGAAGGCCCGGGCCGATGCGCCGCCTCCGGATGCGAACAAGGAGCGCCGCCGTCGTTGGCAGGCGCTCTATCGCCGTTACCACCCCCACCCGATGACCGTCCATTTTCCCATCGCGCTGCACCTCTTTTCAGCGTTGATGGACCTGCTCTTTTTCGCCGTGCCGACGGCACTCTATGCCGCCGCCGTCTTTTATACTTTCCTGGCGGCGACGGTCATGGGGGCGGTCGCGATGGTACCGGGGCTGATCAGCTGGCGGATCAATTACGGGGGCACGTGGCGCCGTCCCTTTGCCGTCAAGATCGTGCTCTCCGTGGCGATGCTGCTGGCGGGGATCGTCGCGATCATGCTCTATCTCGAAGCCCCGGGCATCGTCTACACGATGTCGGCCGAAGGCATTATCTACCATGCGATCGTCCTGCTGACGGGCCTTGGGGTGATCGTGCTGGGCTATTACGGCGGCAAGATCACCTGGGGCGAGAGCATGCCTTATCCCCAGGCGAAAGAGGATCCTATCCCCGTCGCCGCGACGGCTGAAGGGCCTGCGCCTGCGCCGCAGACGGATGCGAAGCTCCCTTCGGCCGGGCGGTATGAGGTCCCTTTCGCCGCCGACCCTTCCATGCCGCCGCTGCAGCGGCATGTACCGGTGTCCCCAACCCCGCCCGGAACGGGGCAAAGCCTCTCCATTCTGATCGGCGGGGCGGCGGGCATGGGGATCGACACCCTGGAGAAGGTGCTCAGCGACGCCTTTGTCCGCAGCGGTTACTATGTCTATTCGAGCAAGGAGTTCATGTCCCGGGTACGCGGGGGGAGCAATACGACGCTTATCCGTATTGCCGATACCCCGCTGGAGGCACCCTGCTGGGAAGTGGACCTCTTCATTGCGCTTGACGCCTTGGCCCTGACCCACGCGGCGCCGCGCCTCACTGCGCAGACGGTCGTACTGACCGACGAGCGTTTTTCGGCGGAGGCGCCCGGCGCGATTGCCGTTGCGATGCAGCGCGAGGCGCAGCGGCTGGGCGATCCGCGCTACGCCAACACCTATGCCGCCGGGCTGGTCTACGGGATGCTGGGCCTTGAAACGGATGCATTGAAAGCCAGCGTGCAGGCGCGTTTCGCGCGGGACGAGGGGAATGTTCTTGCGGCGGAGGCCGGGGCCGATGCGGGCCGTACTCTTCAGCACCCCCCGCTGCCGCCGTTGCCTTACTCCCATCCCGAAGGGGCCGCCGTCTTGCACCTGATGGACGGCACGACCGCCTGCGGTTTCGGTTTCCTTGCCGGGGGGTGCAACTTCGTCGCCTCCTATCCGATGTCCCCCTCCACGGGAGTCCTGAACTTTATGGCGGGGATGTCCAAGCGTTTCGAGATCGCCGTGGAGCAGAGCGAGGACGAGATCGCCTCGATCCACCTTGTGATGGGGGCGTGGTACGCCGGTGCACGGGCACTGACGACGACATCGGGCGGCGGGTTCGCGCTGATGGGAGAGGGCATAAGCCTCTCGGGCATCACGGAGACCCCCGCCGTCGTCTACCTGGCGCAGCGGCCCGGCCCGGCGACGGGATTGCCGACCCGCAGTGAACAGGGCGATCTGAACCTCGCGCTGCACTCGGGGCACGGCCCCTTCCCGCGGATTATTCTCGCCCCGGGTTCGCTGCACGAATGCGTCGAACTGGGCCATCTCGCCTTTGAACTGGCCGACCGGTGGCAGCTGCCCGTCATTGTGCTGAGCGACCAGTACCTCGCCGATACGATGGCGATGACCGGCGACGTCGATTTCGCTGCCTTCGAACAGCGCCGTTACATTGCACCCGCATCCGAAACGTACAACCGCTACGCCGACACCCCTTCGGGTATCAGCCCCCGGGCCGTGCCGGGCGGCGGCGAGGGGCTGGTCTGCAGCGACGGGCACGAACACGACGCAAGGGGACAGATCACCGAGGATTTCCGCGTCCGAGAGGCGATGGTCGCCAAGCGGGCCCGAAAGGCCGAAGGGATCGTGGCCGAGGTGTGGCCGCCGGAGGTGCGCGGCACAGGGAGCATCGCGGTGATCGGCTGGGGCTCGAGCCGCGGTGCGATTGCCGAGGCCCTGGCACGTCTGGGAGACGACCGGACCTGCCAGGTCCACTTTGCCTGGGTGCATCCGCTCAATCCCGAACAGCTCGCCTTCCTGCAGACCTACGACTATCGCATCGTCGTCGAGAACAACGCCGACGGTGCCTTCGCGGAGCAGCTGGCGCTGCACGGTGTCAGGGTTGACCGGCGTATCTTGCAGAGCAACGGCTTCGCCTATTTTGCCGACCAGCTGGCGCAGGAACTCGCCGCGGTCATAAAGGAGCGCGCATGAAACCGTTTGAACGTGAAAATACAGATATCGGCTGGTGTCCGGGATGCGGGAATTTCGGCATCCTGACCCTGATCCGCGAGGTGCTCGACGAGTTGAAAGCCGACGGCCGCAGCGTCGTCATCGTTTCGGGCATCGGCCAGGCGGCGAAGACGCCCTATTACGTTGACGTCAATATGTTTGGGGTACTGCACGGGCGCGCCGTTCCCGTCGCGACGGCGGTCAAGGCGGCTAACCCCGAACTGACCGTCGTGGCCGAGGGGGGAGACGGCGATATGTACGGGGAGGGGGGCAACCACTTCCTGCATGCCGTCCGCCGCAACGTCGACATCGTTCATATCGTCCACAACAATATGATCTATGGGCTGACCAAGGGGCAGGCGTCGCCGACGAGCCAAAAGGGGATGGAAACGAAGGTGCAGGTCGACGGGGTCGGCAACGAGCCCTTCAACCCTCTCGCCGTGGCGCTGGCGCTGCGGGCGGGGTTCGTCTCCCGGGTCAATATCGGTAACCCCGTACACGCCAAGCAGGTGCTCAAAGCCGCTTTTCTGCACCGCGGCTATGCCCTGGTCGACATTTTTCAGCCCTGCGTGACCTTCAATAAGATCAACACCTTCGGCTGGTTCGGGGAGCATACCTACGAACTGGACGCCTCTCACGACACGGCCGATCTCGGTGCGGCGATGGCGCGGGCGATGGAGAGCGGGCCGTTCCCGCTTGGCGTCTTCTACCGCCTTGAGAGCGATACGTTCGACGAACGGGTCCGCCACGGCCAGCGGCGTCCGCTCTCGCTCGCGACCCACGATGCCGCGCTCATTCAGACGCTCTTCGATGCCTATTGAGGTCTATTCGATCTCAGGGGCGGTCCCGCTCTTTCTGACGATGTAGATGAAGTAGGAGAACACAAAGAAGAGCAGGGCGAGCGCGCCGATCAGCGAGGCGGCGTAGGGAAGGTCGTGGTAGTTGGAGATGGAGATCTTGAAAACGACCAGCAGCGCCTCGATCATCAGGGCGATGATGATTGAGACGGAGAAGTTGAGCAGGGTCTTCACTTTGATCCCCTCATGGACTTTCTGCGTTTTGGGCATTACCTCCTGGTCGACGATCGTTTTGCCCAGGTCATAAACGGCCAGTCCCAGAGTGAGGGCGATGACGGGTTTGAAAAACATCTCCAGCGAAAGCACATCTTCGACGATGAGGTAGTGGCCGAAACTGAAAAGTCCGTAGAGGACGACAAAGATCCCCAGCAGCAGCAGCCCCCCGCCGATAATGCCGTAGAGGGTACGGTGGGTCAGCTTGAGGGCGCCGTTATTCTCGATCAGCATGAAACGTTCAAGGAGGTTGCGCAGCTGGAAGTCCAGCAGGATATAGCCTCCTTTGGCCGTCTTGTAGACGACGGTGATACACAGGTGCCCCGTCGTCGTGGAGAGGTAGGGTTCATGGAAATAGTAGTCGCCTGAGAGTTTACTCTCGTCGATGAGGTAGCTCCGGTCCGCGCCGACGGCTGCCGAATCCTTCTTGTGGCGGCTGTGGTTGGCGGAGGTCTGGGCGAACCCTTCGTCGGTCTCATAGGCCAGCTCCAGGCTCGGGAAGACGGAAAAAATGTGCTTGACGTTCTTTTCCGTCAGATGGATGAGTCCGATCCGTTGGATGGACGCAAGGATGAACTTCTGGATCAGGTCGGCATTCTCTTCGTAAATGGTTACAAGGTTCTGCATGGAAACTCCTTCGTAAAATTGCCATGTTCTCTGCTCCGGCGCAACCGCACCGTGGAGAGGGAAAAGGAGAAAATATAATGTCTGTGGTCAAATCGTATTCACGCCGGGCATTGTAGATGAGTTTTAGTGCAAAGTCTATTCGAGAATGATGAAAAATTCATCATTCCGGGTGGATAAAAGGGTATCAGATCGGGGCGCGTGAGAGGTCGGTGAGGATGCGGCGCGCATACCAGTATGTCACGACGGCGGCAGTGATGACGACGCCCCCGACGCCGAGCCATACGGAGAGGGCCGACGGCGCGATGCGGGCAAGGATCCAGAGGACGATCAGCGGAGCGACGACCTGCCGGGCGAGGCTGATATAGAAGATAAACGCGGGCCGCTTGACCCCCTGGAGCATCGCGACGTAGGTGAAGATGACGACGAAGGGGTAGATCAGGAAGGCCTCGACGCGCAGGTAAAGCACGCCTTCGTCAATCACGCTCGGGATACTGCTGAAGACGCCCATCACCGTCCCGGCGCCCGCGAAGAGCACGATACCGCCGATAAGGGCGACGATGGCACCGTAGAAGAGGGAGCGGCCGACAGTCTCGCCGATGCGTTCGAACCGGCGGGCGCCGCTGTTTTGCGCAACGATGGCCAAGACCGCGACGTTGAGCCCGACGGCGGGCATCAGAATGATCTGTTCAATCCGCATACCCACGCCGTAGGCCGCGACGACCTCCTGCCCGTAGGGCGCGGCGAAATAGGTGATGATGTAGATGCCCGCGGCCATCAGCGCCAGGTTGGCGCTGGGGGGGATCCCCTGCCGGATCAGCTCGACGAGGGCGGAGGGATCGAAACGAAAGGGCGCGCTGCCGCGGTAGACGGGTTTGGTCTTGAGGCGGTAAAAGAGATAGGCGGCACTCATGGATTCGATGATGACCGTGGCCAGGGCGATGCCCGTGACGCCCATCGGTGCGACGCCGAACCCGCCGCGCACGAACCAGGCGTCGAGCGCGACGTTGATCACGGCGGCGGCAATGAGCACGTTGCGGAAGGAGACAGTATCCCCGACGGCATTGAGCAGGGCGTTGAGAAAAAAGGTGAAGACGAAGAGGCCCGTCCCGGCGATGATGACATTGATGTAGGCCAGTGCTTCCGCGAGGTAGGCGTCCCGGGCACCGAGCGAGGACATCAGTGCCGGGGCGGTGACAAAGCCCGCGGCGGTCAGTGCGATGGCCAGCAGGCCCCCGAAGAGGAGGGCATTGTGTGCGAGATGGCGTGCCTGCTCCGTTTCCCCGGCCCCCAGGGCATTGCCGACGAGGGCCGTCACCGCTTCGCTCATCCCTTCGGCGAGGGAGATGATAATGAAGAAGATCGGAAAGGAGAGTGAGAGGGCCGCCAGTGCTTGGGTCGAGATCATCCCTGCAAAGTAGGTATCGGTGATGTTGAAGAGGGTGTGGAAAAAAAAGCCGATGCACGCAGGCACCGCCAGGGTCCTGATATGGCTTCGGATACTGCCTTGGGTGAGATCAAGCTGCATACGCTACCGTCCGGATGGTTTTAGGTATAGTATAAACGCTCTCCCTTCGTCCTAAGACGATGTGAACGGGGATGCGTCCTTCCTTAAGGAGGGGGCAAGGCAACTTCATCTACGATACCGTTATATTTTTCAGAATATAACACTTTTGTCATGTTTTGTCGCATTTTTCTGCTTTATTCGTGCTTCTAGGGCACTTTTTAGAGAATAGACCTTGCAGACATCGTTATGTTTTATAAAAAATAACGCTCTGTAAGCAGCGTGATAAAAGGAGAGTCATTGAAAACGACAGGCTGGATAAGTACCGTATTGGCGGGGGTTCTTGGAGGTTCGCTTTACGCGGCGGATGCAAATGCCCCGAAACAGGCGTTGAATTCGAACTATACATTGGTATATAACGCTGTACCGGGAGAGGCGGAGAGCTTCACGGAGATGTTCAGCGAGGGGGAGTTTTACGCCCGCCTGCGTTCGAATACCTTTTACTATAAATGGCAGACGGAGACGGCCAAGCAGGACAGCCATCTTATCAGTGCCCTCGGCGGCTCGCTGGTCTACCGCAGCGCACGCTACGGTGGATTCGATTTCGGCATGGGCCTTTACTACTCCCAGGCCTTTTTCGATGACAGCAATGATCCGGTCAATACGCTTAAACCGGGCAAAGATGTCCTGAGCCGTTACGATTACGTCAATATGGGCAACAAGGGGATGGGAGCGCTCGGCCAGGCGTACATCGCCTACAGCGGCATTCCCAAAACCCGCATTGCCGTCGGCCGGCAGCTGGTGGAGACCTTCTATACCAAGTCCAACGACACGAAAATGATCCCCAACACCTTTGACGGGATCGTCATCGACACGAAAGCGGTTCCGGCGACAGCCGTGAGAGTGGCCTACCTCGCCGAACAGAAGCTGCGCGACCATACGCAGGCGCACTCGGTCCTAATGTACGGCGACGCGAACAGCAGCAGTTCCGAGCGCCCGGAGTGGAGCGAGAACGACGACTCCGCGATGCACAAGGGGCTTACCTATACGCGTCTCAAAGCGGCAGGCAAGCCGACGGACGCACCGCTGATCACCGGGGACCTGCACAATACGGCGATCGCCAACCTGAAACTCGACGGCGCATTCTATATTGTCCCGGAGCTCGTCAGCGAGGTGATGGCGGAGGCGAACTACAAGGTCAACCTCGGCAGCGTATCGCTGACACCCGGTGTGCGTTACATCAAGCAGTTCGATAACGGCGCCGGCAAGGTCGGCGGCGCGGCATACAGCGGCAAACTCGCAGGCCAGAGCGGTGCGGCCGGCGGCTATAAAGAAGCCGACTCCCTCGACGCCCAGATGCTCGCCGCTCGGCTCGTGGCGCAGCTGGGCAAGTACAAGCTCAACTTCGGCTATACCAAGGTCTTTAATGAGGCGGACCTGATCACCCCGTGGCGGGGATTCCCGACGGCGGGCTATACCCGCTCGATGGCCCGCTACAACTGGATGGCCAATACGAAGAGCTACCGCGTCGAGCTGCAGCGCGCCGCCAACAAAACCGGGGTCTTTACGGACCTGTTCGTACAGGCTTCCTTTCTTCATACCGATGCGGACGAGTCGAAGGGGTACTATGACGAGAACTACTACTACCTCGGATTCGTCCAGAACCTGCCCATGCTGGCCGACCTGCAGTGGCGGCTGCGCCTGGGGTACAACGACACCGAAAAACCGGATGCCGACAGCCTGGATGCCCGCTTCGAGCTCAACTACCTCTTCTAAAGGAGCAGAGCATGATGATCAGTGCACGTAACCAGATCGATGCCGATATCGTCGCGGTGCGCCGGGACGGGGTCAGTGCGCTGCTGGAACTTAAAACGGCGCAGGGGACCCTGATGTTCGCTTCGATCACAGGGAACGCCTCTGATACGCTCTGCGTCAAGGAGGGGGACCGGGTTATCGCATTTTTCAAAGATTCGCATGTGCTGGTCGCCACGGGATGGGCCATCCCCATCAGTGCGCGGAACCGGCTCGAAGGGACGATCGAAACCGTTCACCGCGGCGTTGTCAATGCGGAAGTGCGGATCCGGCTAGGCGGCGGGGACCGTATCAGCGCGACCGTGACCGACGACGCCGTTTCAAACCTGGAGTTGCAGTCGGGTATGCCCGTCGTTGCGATCATCAAAGCCTCGGACATGATGATCGCTAAACCTGCCAAATAAGAAAGAAGGAACAAAAAATGAAAATCAGTGCCAGAAACCAGATCGAGGCGGGGGTACTCTCCGTCAACAAAGGGGCGGTAAACGCCAAGATCGCGCTGCGCGCGCCGAAAGGGACGACGCTCAGCGCCATCATTACGATTGAAAGTGTCGAAAGCCTCGGCTTGGCCGTGGGGGACGTGGTCCGTGCCTTTTTCAAAGCGTCGCACGTTCTGATCGCGACGGGGGGCATGCCGAAGATCAGCGCCCGCAACAAACTGGCGGGTCATGTAGAGAAAGTGATCCAGGGGGCGGTCAATACGGAGCTGATCATTCAGCTGGAGAGCGGGGATCTGCTGACCTCTATCATTACCAACGAATCCATGGCGGAACTGGGTATTGAGCAGGGCAGCAACGTCATCGCCATTGTCAAAGCCAGCGACGTTATGATCGCGAAATAAAGGAACCTATTATGATGAAAAAGACATTTTTGTTACTGCTCTTGTCCCTCTCCGCGATTGCCGGCGAGATCAATATCGCCGTGGCGGCGAACGTCAGCTACGCAATCGATGAACTCAAAGCGGTGTTTGCGAAACACTACCCGGATACGAAAGTCCAGGTCACGCTGGGCAGCAGCGGGAAGCTGACGGCACAGATCAAGAACGGCGCCCCCTACGGGCTTTTCATGGCGGCGAACATGAAGTACCCCGCATCGCTCTATGCCGACGGCATTGCCGTGACCAAGCCGGTCGTATACGCACAGGGCGCCCTGGCGTACCTCAGCGCGAAACCGATGGATTTCTCCAAGGGGATCGCCCTGGTGGCGGACAAATCCGTCAGCAAGATCGCTATTGCCAACCCGAAAACGGCCCCCTACGGTACCGCCGCGGTCGAGGCGATGCAAAAAGGGGGCGTTTATGATGCCGCCAAGCCGAAGTTTGTCTATGCCGAGTCGATCTCGCAGACCGTGACGTATGCCTTGACGGCAGCGGACGTCGGTTTCATCGCGAAATCTTCCCTTTACAGCCCGAAAATGGCACAATACAAGGAAAACGTTAACTGGGCGAGTGTCGATCCGGCACTCTATACACCGATCAAACAGGGGGTCGTCTTGCTGAAAAATGCCGGAAAAAGTGCGGAGTACAAAGCGTTCTACGACTTTATGCTCAGCGACGAAGCGAAGGCGATCCTGCGCCGCTACGGATACATCGTACAGTGAATCGCATCGAGGCCTATATCACCAGTATTGAACGCCGGGACAACATCACGATTGTCTCCTTTGATGCGGAGGGGGCGCCGATGCGGATGATGGCCCTGGGGCTTGCAATCCCGATCGCCGTCGGAACGCAGGTGATCCTCGGGGCCAAAGCGTCCCATGTGGCGCTGGCCAAGAAACTGGAGGGGCATCTCTCCATCTCCAACCGCCTCGAGGCGGTGATCGAAACGGTTGAGACGGGGGCGCTGCTGTGCAGCGTGACGCTCCGTGTCGGCCCGGCCCGGATGGAGAGCATTATTACCCGCGATTCCGCCGAGACAATGGCGCTGCATCGGGGCGACAGCGTCACGGCGCTGATCAAGGCAAGCGATCTTTCCATCCTGGAGATCGTTGAAAAAGGAGAGGCATGAACCGGCTATCGGACCCGGAGCTCTGGGAATATATCAGGGGGGATCTTCCCTATTTCGATCTGACGACGCAGCTGCTCGCACTGCCGCCGCAGCGGGCGACATTGAAGGTGTTGACGCGCGACGAGGTCGTCGCGGCCTGCACCGAAGAGGCGGTGCGCATCGGGGAACTCCTGGGGTGCGAGGCGCAAAGCAGCTTCGCGTCGGGGAGCGTTGCGGCGCCCGGCAGCGTGCTGCTGGAGCTGCACGGGGATCACGAAACGCTGCACAGCGCATGGCGGCTCTGCCAGATACTGCTCGAATACGCCTGCGGCATGGCCACGCGCGCCCGGACGATGCTCGCAAAGGCGCATGCGGTCAACCCGCACTGCGAACTGCTCGTTACCCGCAAAAGTTTCCCCTTCGCCAAACGCTTTTCCACCCGTGCCCTGATGTGCGGCGGGGCGATGCCGCACCGGCTCGGCCTTTCGGAGACGGTACTCGTTTTCGAACAGCACCGCGCACTCTACAAGGACACCGCCGCGTTCGAGACGGCGCTGCGGGAGCTCAAGCAGCGCTGCGTCGAGAAGAAACTGACGGTGGAGTCCGAATCGCTTGAGGATGCCAAGCGGATGCTGGCCCTGGGCGCGGACGTGATCCAGATGGACAAATGCGGTCCCGACACGCTGCAGGAACTTGTCGCCTACAAACGCGAACACCATCCCGGCGCGACCATCCTGGCCGCGGGGGGAATCAACCCGGCCAACGTGGCCGATTACGCAGCATCGGGTGTGGAGGGGGTCGTCACAAGCAGCCCTTATCAGGCGGGCATGGCCGACCTGACGGCGCGGTGGGAGACAGATGGAAGCGATTGATTTCGGCCCTTTTATCCTATCGTTCAAACTGGCGGGATTGACGACGTTCATTCTCTTTGTCGTTGCCCTGCCGGTCGCATGGTGGCTGTCGCAGACGGCGTGCCGCTGCAAGCCCTTTGTCGAGGCCGTTACCTCCCTGCCGATCGTCCTGCCGCCGTCGGTGCTCGGGTTTTACATCCTCTACGCGCTCTCGTACAACTCGCCGCTGGGCGCCTTTTTCGAGCAGACCTTCGGCATCAAACTCGTGTTCAATTTTACGGGGCTTGTCATCGCCAGCGTCTTCTACTCGTTTCCGTTTATGGTGCAGCCGCTGCAAAGCGGCTTCGAGGGGCTGAACAAGAACATGCTTGAAGCCTCCTACATCAGCGGGAAAGGAAAGGCGGAGACCCTGCTGCGCGTGGCGCTGCCCAACATCAAACCGGCCCTGATCACGGCGCTTATCGTCACCTTCGCGCACACCGTCGGCGAGTTCGGGGTTGTCCTGATGGTCGGGGGGTCCATCCCCGGCGAAACCAAGGTCGCTTCGGTCGCCATCTACGAAATGGTCGAGGTGATGGATTACACCACGGCGCATATCTACAGCGCGATCATGGTGGCGCTCAGTTTCGTGGTGCTGCTTGGGGTCTACCTCTTCAACCAGCGCCAGAACCGTCGGATCGGAGTCGCCTGATGATCGAACTGGACATCCACAAAATGCTGCAGGGCAGCAGCGGCGACATGACGCTGGATATCGCACTCTCCATCCGGGAAAAGAGTTTCGTGGCGCTGGCGGGGCAGAGCGGCAGCGGGAAGACGACACTGCTGCGGCTGCTGGCCGGTCTGGAACGCGCAGAGGGGGAGATCAGCGTCGCCGGCGAGACGTGGCTGGGCAAAAAGACCATGCTCCCGCCGCAGAAACGCGGGATCGGCTTCGTCTTCCAGGACTATGCGCTTTTCCCCAATATGAGCGTGGAGCAGAACCTGCTCTACGTCAACAACGACCGCGCCCATGCCGCCATCTTACTGGAGATGACGGGGTTGCTCGAGCTCAAAGAGCGTCTTCCGGGGACGCTCAGCGGCGGGCAGAAGCAGCGCGTTGCGCTCTGCCGCGCCCTGATGAACCGTCCGAAACTGCTGCTGATGGACGAGCCGCTCTCCGCACTGGACCCTGCCATGCGGCTGAAGCTGCAGCATGACATCCTTACCCTGCACAAGGCGTTCGGCACGACGACGGTGATGGTCAGCCACGATCCCAGCGAGATCTACCGTCTGGCGGAGCGGGTCGTCGTCCTTGAACACGGGCGTATCGTGCATGACGGGACCCCCGGCGAGGTGCTGCTGCGGACCAGCGGCAGCCAGAAGTTCACCCTGGAAGGTGAGCTGCTTGACATTATTCGCGCCGACGTCATCTACATCGCCGTCGTGGCCATCGGGCAGCAGATCGTCGAAGTCGTCTGCGACAAAGAGGAGGCGGCACAATTCGAAGTCGGTCAAACCGTGCAGGTGAGCACCAAGGCCTTTGCCCCGACGATACAGCATGCGAGACAGGGGAGCGAGCGTCTGTGACGGCGGGTCGGATCGCTCCGTGAACACACCCCCGGACAAAGCACCGATTTTTTTGCTTCAATTTTCATCTCTTTCCCAAAATTTTTGATCCTCTTATAGGCACTGCTTCTTGCGTATGATTTATGGCGCCACTCCCCCGTTTCAGGGATGAATCGCCCTCACACTCCGCTCACACTTCCCCATTACAATGCGCCATCACATATAAGGAGTTTTTATGATTAATGCGAGGCGCGAGTTTCTCGGTAAAGTGGCAAAAACGGGGGCAGTGCTCTTGGCAGGAGGCGCGACGGTGCTGCAAGCAAACGGGAATGCGAAGAGCGATACCGATCCGGTTTTGAGCGACGATCAGCGCGATACGCTGTTTTACATCTACCAAGAAGAGAAAGTGGCGCGCGACGTCTACATCACACTGGGGGAACGCTACCCGGAGGAGAGTACCTTCGCACTGATCCAGCTCTCCGAGCAGAGCCATATCGAAGCCGTCGGAGCACTGTGTGTAAGCTATGGGATCGATATCTCCTATGTCGACCTTGACGCTGTCGGTGTGTTCGAGCTTCCGGCGCTGCAAAATCTCTACGACGCCTGTGTCGTGCAGGGGAATATCTCACGCTTGGAAGGGCTGAAAGTCGGCGAACTGATCGAGCTGACGGACCTGGACGATCTGGAATCGGCGGCCGCTGGGATGCCCGAGGATGTGGTGTCGGTCTTTGAAAACCTCAAAGAGGGGAGCGAAAGCCACCTCGATGCCTTCCGCCGGGCCATCGCCCGTCTTGAGGCCTAACACAAACTTCTAACAGCATCTTCGCCCCGTTGCCGTGTCTTGCAGGTTAATAGGGGCGATCGAGAAAGTGTCCTCGAACCCGCCGCCCGTAGAGGCTCTCGAAGAGGACCGACAGAGCGATGAACCCCCCGAAGATCATGACGGCACGGCCGTTCTCCTCCCAGGTATGATAAAGCAGTATAGCCAGTGCGCACGCACTCAGCAGCAGGGCTGACAGGTGCAGAAAACGGTTGCCGCCGGTCGCCGCGGCCAGTTTCAGCGCCGCGGCGTTGACGAGGGCGAAGATCAGCAGAAAACCGGCGCTGCCGATGATGGCGATTTCGGTCAGGTCGAAGGTATTGGCAATCAGCAGTGCTGCGGCCATGGTGGCGAGGATGCCGATAAAAGGTTCGTTCCGCCGTTCCGCATCGAAGGCTTCGGGCAGGCGGCCGTCTTTGGCGAGGGTATAGCCCAGGCGGGCATTGCCGTAGATGGTGGCATTGATCGCTGAGAAGGTCGCCAGCAGGGCGGCGACGGCGACGAGGATGAACCCTCCGTGTCCCAGCGCCGGCTGCGCCGCGACGGCCAGGGCGTAATCTTTGGCCTTTTCCAGCACCGCTTCGGGAACGGTGCTGACCGTCACCGCGGCGATGAGCACGTAGAGGACGATGACGATCAGGACGCTGAGGACGAAGGCGCGGGGAAGATTGCGCTTGGGGTCGGCAATATCCTCGGAGGCGTTGGCGATAAGCTCGAACCCTTCATAGGCGACGAAGATGATCATCCCGGCGGAGACGATTGAGAAGAGGGGCCCCCAGTGGCGCGGTTCGAAAGGGGCCGCCTGGAGATAGGGGAGACTGGAAACGATAATGACGGCGAGCAGCAGCATCTTTACGCCGACGATGAAGCTTTCCGAACGGCTGACGAAGGTGGTACTGACAAGGTTGATGGCCGTCGGCAGCACGATGGCCGCCGAGATCAGAATATGGCGCAGCAGCGGCGGGCCGTCGGGAAAAAAGGTGTGGGCGTAGGCGGCAAAGGCGACGGCATAGAGGGCGATGGTGACAAGGTAGCTGAGCCAGAGCATGAGGTTGACGCTGCCCGAGGCGAGGGTATTGCCGAAGGCGTTGTCGATGTAGGTGACGGTTCCCCCGCGCCCGGGATAGGCGACGGAGAGGCGCGCGTAGGAGAGGGCGGTCAGCAGCGCGACGATGCCGCCGAAGAGGAAGGCCAGCGGGGTGGCGCCGCGGGAGAGGGAAACCGCTTCGCCCAGCACCGCGAAGATCCCCCCGCCGACCATCCCGCCGATGCCGATGGCGACGGCGCTGACAAGACCGATACTTTTCCGGGACGTTTGCACTGTTGCCGCCTTGGGATGGGATGTAGCTATGGTAACGCTTCCGCGGTTAACCTTTGGTTTGAAACGTCTGCGTCAGGTGCTGCCAAACAGTTTGAGCGACGGCACTTCGAGGGCGCTGAGGGTACCGTAGAGGTAGGGGCCTGTGTCGATGCGCGCCGCGTAATCGTAAAGCTTCGGCGTGCGAAAAGGGGTGTGTCCGAAGACGTTGTAGATGCCGGGGAGCGGCGCGGGGGGATCGCGGTTAATGAGGACGTCGCGGTTGAAGGCCTCACGATCGCTCAGGCGTTTCGGCCAGATGCGCGACACGGAGGCATGGGAGACGACGACCCGGCGGCCGGCCACGCTGCACCCCTCGAGCTCAAGGTAGTAAGGCAGCGTCTTCAGCCACGCGATATCGCGGAAAAAAGGGGCGAGCAGGGGGGAGCTTCCTTCCTGCCGCAACGAGGGGTAGTTGTGCAGCCCGTACGAGGCGAGGGTCGCGTCGCCGCCGTTTTGCATCCAGAGAAGGTAGGCATCGTCCGCTTCCCATCGCCGCCCGTTTTCGGGGCGCTGCGACAGCATGAATGTTTCGTGGTTCCCCCGTACGCAGAGGTGTCCGCCTTCGCGTACAAAGGCGATAACCTTTGCCGAATCCGGCCCGCGGTCGATAAGGTCGCCGACGAAGACGAGCTGCGCTTCCTTCGGCAGTTGGGCGATGAGGCGCATCAGTTTGTCGTAGTAGCCGTGGACGTCGCCGATGATGCAGTAGTGTAGCATCTGCATGGGAGAGGGGCGCTGCCCCGGGAAAGGGGGTCAGCGTACGCGTTTTTTCCGCTTCGGCTGCGGTTCGGGCTCGGGCGTGAGGTCGACGGCGCTCTCCATATTACCGGTACGATACCGGATAAT
The DNA here is from genome assembly GCF_039645955.1 of Thiomicrolovo immobilis. GTDB lineage: Bacteria > Campylobacterota > Campylobacteria > Campylobacterales > Sulfurimonadaceae > Thiomicrolovo > Thiomicrolovo diazotrophicus. The sequence goes on along the minus strand of NZ_CP147916.1, from coordinate 1,748,023 downwards.
GAAGCGGATAGGGGTGTCCATGGGGGGAACGGGCATCTGCTTGTACCCCTCCATCACAACGAGTTCGCTGAGCCGGTCGATATTGCGTCGGCTGGCATGGTCAAGGACTCTGTAGCTGTCGGCCGTCCCGTCACTGCGCAGCATGAACTCCACGACGTTGCTGTCATGGATCTGCTGTGCACCGACCGTCTGGACCGCCTGAGCCTTCATGAGGCTGAGGATTTGGGGCTGGTTGTCCAGAATGTAATTCATCTGGCTTTTTGTCAGGGGAACCCCTATATAAAGGGCCTTGATATTTTGTCTGACATCGATCTCGGCCAACAGGGAAGCGGCGATCAGTGAGAGGATTAGGATGTATTTCATGCAAGCACTCCTTTGGCGCGAAACGTACCGCCTGATGAAAATCGGTATTTCCCATTGTTACAGGTGTTTTCTTATGTTTATGTAAATCCTGTGCGGATTTGGAAATAAAACACCAATTTGAAAGAGAGGCATAGCAAAGGAGACGATACCGAAGCCGCCGCATCCCCTTTCAATGGGATGACAATAATTATATCAATTTTATTGATACATAAAAGACGATGTATGCGGGAGAAAGGCATTTTAATGGATATTCTGTCATCCTATGTCTATGAAGTGTATCTTTTGCCACCTGCCTGAAAATACGATCGTCGACGGAAACGACCTCGCGTGTGCTTTTTACGATAAATACCCGGTCACGCAATTGCATATGCTCATCATCCCGAAGCGCCACGTCGCGGACTATTTTGAACTGACGCAGGAGGAGATCGCCGCCATGCACGATCTTCTTTTGCGCCAAAAAGCGCGCCTACTCCGGTTGGACGGCACGATCACCGGGTTTAACGTTGGCATCAACGTCGGCGCCGACGCCGGCCAGACGGTTTTCCACGTGCATATGCACCTGATCCCGCGTCGCCGGGGAGATATGAATGACCCCAAGGGCGGGGTGCGCGGCGTCATTCCCCAAAAACGGAAGTACTGACCGGTTACACTGCACCTTCTGACGCGTGTAGAGAACGGGGCGTGATGAGGCGGTCGCTTTTGCTTCAAAAAAACCTGTACAAATTTTTTCAGTAATTAAATTACTCTTAATAAAACCGCTCCTATACTTTAAGCAGTCAACACAGTAAAGGTGTGCGGCATGAACATAAGTGCAACGGATACGAAAAAAGCCAGGCTCTTGAAAATAGCGTCCACGATGTTGGAACATGAGGGGTTTCAGCAGTTAAAAGTTGCGGAGCTGGCCAAAGCGGGTTCCGTCTCCATCAGTACCGTTTATGCGATGTTCGGTTCAAAAGAGGGGATATACCTTGCCTACATCGAATCGAAGATTGCAACACTCCTTGAAGCCATAGACCGTATCGCCGATGAAGATCCCGTCATACAGCTCAAACAGTATGCCGGCTTCATTTTCGGCATGCTGGAACAGGGCCGGCTTGTTTTCGAAGAGGGAGTAAGCAGCAATCCGCTCTTTTTCAACGCCGTCAGCAACGAGTTTCCGCAGAGTGCCAAAAAAATCCACAGTTTCCTGGCGACATGTTTTTCAAAGATCAATCCCGATCTGGACAGGGAGCAGACCGATCTGCTCGGGTATGTCTTCAGCGGACAGCTGCACGGTTACATGCAGTACTGGGTGGTGGCGGGCGGAGACCTGCAGGTGCTCGCCGGGCAGTTGTGTGATACCTTCATCTGCCAGACGAGAGGTTGTTACCCAGACACGAGGAACGCTGCGCGGCAGCAAAAAGGGGGATCAGATGAGAACCGGATGTAGGCGTTGGGGCGCTGCGGCGTTGCTCCTGTTCCCCGTTTTGGCTTCCGCCCTCAATGTGGGCATTGTCGCGGACCGTTACGATGAAGCATTCGCCCAAGACCGGGCGGCACTGGTGACGGAAGTGAAACAGCTCGCCCCCATCCCTTCAAAGATCCTTTTCCCAGAGACACTGCAGGCGGAGGGCGGGAGCGATATTGCCCGGACCGCTGCCGCGATCGAACGCCTGCAAAAGGATACGAAGGTCGACATGATCGTTCTGCTCGGCACACTGGCGGGGGAAGTCGCCCTCTCACGGGGTGCTCTGCAAAAGCCGACGGTGATCCCTTTTGCAGAGGGTACCGGCCTGCGGGGGATCATACCGGCAGGGGACGGGAGCGGTCTCCGCAACGTTAACTATGTCCTGGGCCATAGCACGTTCGGTGCCGCCCTGAAGCGGTACCGCGAAATCGTGCTGTTTGAACAAGCATCGCTGCTGGTCGATGCGCGAGTGCTCGCGCTCTTCCCTGAGCTGGCGGCGCGTGCCGCGGAACAGGCGAAAGTGCAAGGGGTCAGGCTCAAGGTGCTGCCGGTGGCCGCCGATGGGAGCTACCGCGTCGCCGAAGGAAGCGGGGCGGTGCTGCTCGGAGAAATGTCGGGGCTCGCCGCGGCGGCGCGTACGGAGCTGATGGATGGCCTCCGCCGGGAGAAGCTTCCCGTTTTCTCCCTGGGAGCCGAACCCGGGGTGGGCTCAGGCGTGCTGGCAGATCTCTTTGTTCCCGACGAGCGGCTACGGCGTCTGCGGCGAAGTGCCCTGAACATTGTGGCGATCGCCGGGGGAGGGGCGGCGGAACGCCAGCCCGTCGCTTTCGAAGCGCAGAGCGTGCTGCGCATCGATATGGCGGTCGCCCGCGCCCTGCAGATCTCGCCGCCGTTCCGTATCCTGGCACAGGCGCGCCTGCTGCACGAGTCGGCCGTTGAGGGCAAAGCGATGGACCTGGTCACCGCGGCGGAAACGGCGCTCAAGCAGAATCTTAACGTGATCGCCGGCAAACTGGGGGTCCGGGAAGGCGAAGAGAGCATCGACGAAGTGCGCTCGGTCCTGCTGCCCCAACTGAGTGCCGAGCTGCTCTACACTCAGCGCAACGGCGACAACGTCTACGTCGAAGGAGGCTTCTATGCCGAGAAGAGTACGGACGGGGCGCTGAAGCTGCAGCAGATCCTCTTCTCGGAGAAAGCGCTGGCCAGGCTGGCGGTGCAACAATCGCTGCAAAAAGGGCGAGTGGCGCAGCAGCGTGGGCTGGAGCTCGAGGTGGTCCGTCAGGCGACCACGGCCTTTTTACAGACACACGTGGCCACAACACTGCTTGATATCCGCCGGGAGAACGAGCGGCTGATGCAGGCGAATCTTGCGATGGCAAGACAGCGCGTCGATGCGGGGATGACGGACCTCTCCGACGTCTACCAGTGGGAGAGCGAGATCGCGGTAGCGACACAGGCGCGGCTGCGGGCCGAGGCCGATGTCGCCAGGGCGTATGAACAGCTCAACCGTATCCTGCACCGGCCCATCACCGACCGGTACGCACTGACGGAGGTAACCCTGGAAGATCCCGCCCTCGTGATCAGTGATAGCGGTCTGCTCGGACGCATCAGCAACGCGGTGTCGTTCGAACGGCTTAACGCGTTTTATGTCGCTGAGGCACAGAAGGTTTCGCCGGACCTGGATGCGGTCGACGCGCAGCTCTCGGCGCAGCGCCGGCAGTACCGTTCCGACCGGCAGGCCTACTGGTCCCCGGATATCGCGCTGTACGGGGAAGTGACCCATGTCTTCGACGAGACCCGTACGCCCGGCGCGGCGTTCAGCCTGGAGGACGAGACCAACTGGATGGCGGGGGTATCGCTCTCCCTGCCGCTGTTCGAGGGCGGGGGGCGCAGCGCCCGTGCCGCGCGTTCAAGCCTGGGGGTCAGACGGCTGGAGGCGGACCGCCTCGAGCGGCTGTCGGCGCTGGAGCAGCGGGTCCGGGGGGACCTGCATACGCTGCGTGCCGCGTACCCGGCGATTGCACTGGCGCAGTCGGCGGCCGGGAGCGCGCGCAAAAGTTACAGGCTTGTGCGGGAGAATTATGCCCTCGGGAACCGGACGCTGGCCGATCTGCTTGTCGCGCAGAACGCGGCGCTCTCGGCCGATTTCGGCGCGGTGAATACCCGGTACCGTTTCCTCGTCGATCTGATGCAGCTGCAGTATGACGGCGGGCGTTTCGATTTTTTCATGAATGCGGAGGAGCGCAGAGATTTTATCGCGAGGCTGCGGCATGCGCTCGCAACCCCGGAAGCGTACCCGGTCAAAAAGGAAACCCATGAATAAACTATTTTTCAAACGTGCAGGCATCGCTTTGCTGCTGGCCGCCGCGGCCGGCGTCCTCTATTTCACGATGCTTCGGCTGGAGGGACCCTCTTTACCGGAGACGATCGCGATGGGCAACGGCCGTATCGAGGCGACGATGGTCGACATTGAAACGAAACTGCCCGGAAGGCTCTCCGAGATCACGGTCAAAGAGGGGGACATGGTCAAAAAAGGGGAGCTGATGGCGGCCATGGACACCGACGAGCTTGATGCCCGTTACGCCCAGGCCCTGGCGCAGGTGCGCCAGGCGGAGCAGCAGCGCAAACTCGCCCTCTCCGTGGTCAAGCAGCGCGAGAGCGAACGGACCCTTGCGCGTAAAAACCTCGAACGTTCCAAGAACCTCTACGTGAACAAGAACATCCCGCTGGTGCAGCTTCAGCAGCACGAGTCGGCCCTGAACGTCACCGAAGCCGCCCTGGAGGCGGCACGGGCGCAGGTCGTCAGCGCCGATGCGGCCATCGACGCGGCGCGGGCGCAGGCGGATACGATCAAGGCGAACCTCGAAGAGAGCCGGCTCTATGCCCCCATTGACGGACGCGTCCTTTACCGGCTGCGCGAACCCGGGGAGATCATCGGCGGCGGCGGAAAGGTGCTGACGCTGCTGGACCTGACCGATGTCTATATGACGATTTTCCTCCCGACGGCGCAGGCGGGGCGCATCGACATCGGCAGCGACGCGCGGATCATCCTGGATGCGCGTCCCGACATCGCGATCCCGGCCGTCGTGACCTTCGTCTCCCCGCAGGCACAGTTCACCCCCAAAGAGATCGAAACGCAGAGCGAGCGCGAAAAGCTGATGTTCCGGATCAAAGTGAAAGTCGACGAAGCTCTGCTGCGCCGCTACCTTGAACGGGTCAAGATCGGACTGCCGGGGACCGCTTATGTCCGCACGGATGCGCAGACGCCGTGGCCAGAAAGCCTGAACCGTCTGCCGGGGGATGACCAGACGCCATGAACAGTGTGGTCACCCTTGCAGGGATCTCCCACCGCTACGGCAAGACACAGGCGCTCGACAGCGTCAGTCTGGAGATTCCGGGGGGAAAGATGGTCGGCTTCATCGGCCCCGACGGCGTGGGGAAATCGACGCTGCTCGGGCTGATCTCCGGGGTGCGTCGTATCGAAACGGGCCGCGTGGAGGTCTTCGGGGGCGATATGGACAGTGCAGGTTACCGCGCATCGGTCTGTCCGCGCATCGCCTACATGCCGCAGGGGCTGGGCAAGAACCTCTACATGTCTCTGTCGGTGTACGAAAACGTCGAGTTCTTCGGCCGCCTGTTCGCCCAGGGGCGGGCGGAGCGCGAAGCGCGGATCGCGGAGCTGCTCGAGAGCACCGGGCTCGCCCCCTTCAAAGAGCGCCCGGCCGGAAAGCTTTCGGGCGGCATGAAGCAGAAGCTTGGGCTCTGCTGTGCATTGATCCACGACCCGGACCTGCTGATCCTCGACGAACCGACGACGGGGGTCGACCCACTGTCACGGCGGCAGTTCTGGGAGCTGATCGAACGTATCCGATCCCACAGGGAGGGGATGAGCGTGATCATCGCCACGGCCTATATGGAGGAGGCGGAACGCTTCGACTGGCTGGTGGCGATGGACGAAGGGCGCGTTCTGGCCACCGGGACTCCCGATGCGCTGCGGCATCAGACCGGTACGGAGACGCTGGATGAAGCCTTTATCCGCCTGCTGCCCGAGCGCAAACGCCGGGGGCATGAAACCCTCGTCGTGCCTCCGGGCAACTTTGAGGAAGCAGAGGAGGCCATCGCCGCGGAGGGGCTGACGATGCGCTTCGGCGATTTTACGGCGGTGGACCATGTCAGCTTCCGGATCAAACGCGGCGAGATCTTCGGTTTTCTCGGCTCCAACGGCTGCGGAAAGACGACGACGATGAAGATGCTGACCGGACTGCTGCGCCCCAGCGAGGGGGAGGCGTGGCTCTTCGGCGTCCGCAGCGAGCGCCACGACCTGGAGACTCGCAACAAAGTCGGCTACATGACCCAGTCCTTCTCACTCTACGCGGAGCTGACGGTCAGGCAGAACCTTGTGCTGCACGCCGAGCTTTTTCACCTCCCCGAGCAGGAGGTCGAGCAGAGGGTCGGCGAGATGATCGAACGCTTCAAGCTTGAAGCCTACGAGCACAGCTACCCCGACGGGATGCCGCTGGGCATCAGGCAACGCCTCTCCCTCGCCGTCGCCGTCGTACACCGGCCGCAGATGCTCATTCTCGACGAACCGACCTCAGGCGTTGACCCCGTGTCACGCGACAGCTTCTGGGAGCTGCTGATCGACCTCGCGCGCAAGGACGGGGTGACGATCTTCATCTCCACCCACTTCATGAACGAGGGCGAACGATGCGACCGTATCTCACTGATGCACCAGGGCAGGGTCCTGGCCAGCGACACGCCGGCATCGCTCATCCGCGCTCGGGGGAAGACGGGCCTCGAAGAGGCCTTTATCGACTACCTCGAGGAGGCGATCGGGGAGGAGGAGAAAGGGCAGAGCGCTGATGAGCCGCCGCCGGAGCCGCACCGTGCCAGGAGCCCGAACCGTTTCTTCAGTCCGCTGCGTCTTTTCGGGTACAGTTACCGCGAAACGCTTGAACTGCTGCGCGACCCGGTCCGGCTCACCTTTGCCGTGTTCGGGACCGTACTGCTGATGCTCACGCTGGGGTTCGGGATCACAATGGACGTCGAGGACCTCCATTTCGCCGTGCTCGACCGGGACCAGAGCCCCCAGAGCCGTGACTACGTTCAGAGCCTGGCGGGGTCGCGCTATTTTCTCGAGCAGCCGCCGCTGCATTCGCAGGCGGAACTGGACCGTCGTATGCGCAGCGGGGAGGTTGCCGTCGCCCTCGAGATCCCGCCGGGCTTCGGCAGGGATATTACTCGGGGACAGCAAACGCAGATCGGGGTCTGGATCGACGGGGCGATGCCGTTCCGCGCCGAAACGATCCTGGGCTACATCCGCGGGATGCACTACAACTACCTGACGGAGCTGACACGACGGACGCTGGGCTATGTCCCCGCGCTGTCGCCCATCGACATCGAGATGCGCTACCGCTACAACCAGGACTTCAAAAGCATTTTCGCGATGGTGCCCGCGATCATCCCGATCCTGCTGGTCTTCATTCCGTCGATCCTGATGGCGCTGAGCGTCGTGCGGGAGAAGGAGCTGGGTTCCATCACCAACTTCTACGCCACCCCGGTCACGCGCCTGGAGTTTCTGCTGGGCAAGCAGCTCCCCTACATCGCTGTGAGCATGGTCGGTTTTTTCGGTCTGGTCATGATTGCAGTTCTGCTGTTCGGGGTCCCGCTCAAAGGGAGCCTGATGACGCTGAGCCTGGGGGCGCTGCTTTTTGTGACGATCACGACGGGCCTCGGGCTGCTCATGTCCGCGTTTACCCGGACCCAGGTCGCCGCCCTGGCAGCGACGGCCATTTTGACGCTGCTGCCGACCATCAGCTTCTCGGGGCTCAGCGAACCCGTCAGCTCCCTTGAAGGAGCGGGGCGTATCATCGGGGAGATTTACCCGGCAACCTACTTCATCAACATCAGCCGCGGCGTCTTCAGCAAGGCGCTCACCCTCAGTGATCTCTCCCGCGACTTTGCGGCCCTGGCGGCGGCAGTCGTCATTATCACGCTGCTGAGCATCGCGGCGTTGAAGCAGCAGGAGCAATAGATGAAAAAACACTTGTTAAACATCTACCTTCTGGGCATCAAAGAGCTTCGCAGCCTGCTGCGGGACAAGATGATGCTCTTCTTGATCATTTACTCTTTTACCTTCGCCATCTACGTCAAGGCGACCTCTACCTCGACGGAGCTGGTTAACGTGCCCGTAGCTTTCGTCGACGGGGACCGTTCGGCCCTCTCCATGCGGATCATGGACGCCTTCTACCTGCCCCGGTTCCTTTCGCCGGACCTGATCAGCGCGAGCGCCGCCAATGCGGGGATGGAAGAGGGGCTCTACACCTTCATTATCACCGTACCGCCCTCGTTCGAGAAGGAGCTGCTCCAGGGGAGGCACCCGACGCTACAGGTCAGCATCGACGCGACGCGGATGTCCCAGGCAGGTATCGGGGCGGGCTACATCCAGCAGATGGTCAACGACGAAGTCCAGGAGTTTCTCTACGGTCAAAGGACATCGGCAGCGCTGCCGGTGGAAGTCGTCACGCGCATGAAGTACAACCCTACGCTCGACAGCATCCGCTTCGGCAGCATCATGGAGGTGATTGGGCAGATATCGCTGCTTTCCATTATGCTGGCGGGCGCGGCGCTGATCCGTGAACGCGAACACGGTACGCTGGAGCACCTGATGGTCATGCCGCTGAATGCGGCGGAAATCATGCTTTCGAAGGTGTGGTCGATGGGCCTTGTCGTGCTTGCCGGTGTCACGTTCTCGATCGAGATCGTCGTGCAGAGGATCCTTTCCGTCCCCGTCGAAGGGTCGCTGACGCTCTTTTTATTCGGATCGCTGCTGATGCTCTTTTCGACGACGTCGATGGGGATCTTTATGGGCACCGTCGCCCGGACGATGCCGCAGCTGGGGCTGATCATCATCCTGACGATCCTGCCGCTGCAGATCCTCTCGGGCGGGGTGACCCCTTTTGAAAGCATGCCGCAGGGACTGCAGAACGTGATGCTGCTGATGCCGACGAGCCACTTCGTCAGCATGGCGCAGGCGGTGCTCTACCGCGGCGCCGGTATCGACATCGTCTGGCCGGAGCTTCTTGCCATCAGCGGGATCGGCGTCGTCTTTTTTCTGCTGGGGCTCTTTTTCTTCCGCCGCAGCCTGGCCAGCGCTTCATGAGAGATACGGTGCGTCTCATCTTCTGGCTGCTGTCGGTGGGGCTGTTCCTGCCGCTGCACGCACAGAGCTGGTCGTTTTCGATCGACAACGACATGATCTTCGGGTCGGACGACAAATACACGGGCGGTTTCCAGGTCGGCTGGATGAGCGATGAACTGGGTGCAAGTGAAAAGGGGAGTTTTCAATACGGCTACGTCAAGGGGATGAGTGATCTGCTGCGGGCCGTTTACCCGTTCGATCTCTCCGAGATGAAACAAAACGGGGCCATCAGCCTCCAGGGGATCGCCATTACGCCTGAAGATACGAATGAGACCGAACCCGTCTATGATGACGTCCCCTATATGGGGTCGACGGCCCTGACCGCGTCGCTGTTTATCTGGAATGAGCATATCTTCCACGAGGTGTTGATGACGCTGGGCGTCATGGGACCATCCTCGGGGGCGGAAACCGTGCAAAAGGGTCTGCACCGGTGGTTCCGGATCGATGAACCCCAGGGGTGGGACAATCAGGTGCCGGATCGGCTGCTGTTCCAGACCGGCTATGTCGTGGGAACACGCCAATACTCGGGCCGTGTCGCAGAGCGATATACCTTCGAGTGGTTCAACAGCCTCTCCCTCAACGCGGGAAGCAGCTATGTCGGAGCGGGCGGGGGCACGGCCGTGCGCATTGGGGAGAACGCTCCCAAAAACTTTGTCACGATCAGCGGGATCATCAACCGTTCGCTGGCGCATCAGCTCAATCTGGATACACGGAGGGGAAGGTGGGGATGGAGCGTCAAGCTCGCTCTTTTTGCCGATGTAGTCGGCTATTTTTACCTGCATGAGTACGCCAAGCAGCACGGGTATGATTTCGAGATGCCGACGACGCTTATCACAGGGCTGCTGGGGTTCGATCTCTATTACGAGAGGCTGCGGGCTTCGCTGGAACTCTACCCCAGCCGTCCGATCGGGCAGTATGTCCGTTCCAACTATTTCGGGCGTTTGAACCTGGTGCTACAGGTACCGTAAGATGGCATCGTAGTTATTTTGCCACGATGCCCCGCAGCAGCCGCCCGAGAATGTCCGCCCCGGTGATAATGCGCCGTTCGGTTCCCCAGACTAGGATAATGTCCTGGTCGATGACGTCGTCTTCCATATGCTCCGGATCGACCTGCAGACCCGGCAGAATGTAACCGAGTGTCGTTTCCATATTGGTGATGATTGTCGGGCGGTGGCAGTGCTCCATGGGGTCGAAGGTGTCGAATTCGAAGAGGGCGGCGTTGATAAAGCCGTCGGCATCCATGACGAGGCGGGGGTTGTCACGCATGTCTGTCAGGATGATCCATGACTTGTGGGGTCTCTGGACCCGGCGCAAGAAGGGGTCTTTGGACGAGGAGGCGATTTCGGGGAACTGCGGCACGCTGCCCTCGAACTTGAGGGGAATGATGCTTAGCGGTTCGATGGGTTCGCCCTCTTCGCCGACTTTAAGGTCGTCCATGGCGAGGAAATTCAGTGCGCCGACCCCTTCGGTCCGCGTGATCTCGGAATCGCGTTCCTGGATATGCAGTTTGAGCATCTCCTCGATCTCGTTTTCGCGCAGGAACTGCACCGCCTCCCGTCCCAGCCAGAGGTCGAGCATCTTGGCAGAGGGTTTGGCCAACGGCCAGAGGAGCAGCTGGTAAAAGCGCAGCAGGGGGGTCAGTGTGGAGGCCATTTTAAGGGCGTTTCGGGAGAAATAAGCCTGGGGGATGATCTCGCCGAAGAGGGTGATGACGAAGGTCGAAAAGACAAAGGCGATGATGCCGGCCATCACGGAATTGGAAAGTAGGGTCAGCAGAACGTTGATGCCGACATTGCCCCAGAGGATCGTCGTCAGCAGAAAGTTCGGGTCTTCGCGCATGGCGTAGACCTTTGCCGCGGCAGCATCGCCTTTGGACATATCGATATGCAGTCGCATTTTGCTGATGCTGAAAAAAGCGAGGTTGAGCCCGGAGAACATCGCCGACTGCGTGATGCAGAAGGCGATACCGAGCCAGTTGAGCAGGTCCAAAGATGTAATCTCCATACGCAATTTTACTATGGAGGGCTTAAGTGCACCTCGGGTTCCTGTCGAAACGCACGGAGACGTTGCCCTGCATGGGAGAGGAGAAATTTTGCAGTTAATAGCGACTCCGTAGGCAGCTTGTCTCAGTCACTGCTTAACTGCGTATCTTTGATCTCTTCTTCGCATAGTTTGTTGTCAACAACTGTCAAGTGGGGTCTTCCGGCGATAAATCCGATACCGACCTCTCCTTTGATGCAGTACATTTTGTTCGGTTCAATATCAATCGTGACGGAGCTTTTGGCTTCTGTTTTGGCCCAGAACTCTTTTTCGCCCGGTTGACTGGTGTATTGGAAATAGCCGCCGTTTCTCAACGTGCCGATCACTTTGTCATTGCCATCCTGATCAGTCACATGGATATCATAATAGATACCGCCTCCTATAAAACTTGACGGGCGGTATATGTAGACAAGTCCCATGTCTTTTTCAGGCTTTTCGATTTTCGAAAAGGTCGGCCCTTTTGCGCCGCATCCGGACATGATGATTGCTGTACCCAGTGCCAGCAAGGTGGTAGTGGTAAGTTTAAATCGCATGATTACAGTTCTCCTTTTGTTAGACTTACTCTGACTTGCAAATCGATATTTTTTTTGACTTCATCCAGACATTTTTTTCTGTCTTCGGATAGGTTGGTGTTTTTAAAGAGGTTTCTGGTGCTTTTGGCGACACAGACAGCCTTGAAGGAGATCGTCGTTGCATTGGCATCGATCACATCGAGCTTCCCCTGTACGACAACGTCGGAATCACTGAGGGGAAACCCGACCAGTACCAGAGGATTGAACAGATTTAATGCATCGTAATCGATGTCCCCGTTTACATAGGTGACCTCATAATCGTAATGAAGCACACGCGTGGAATCCGGATCTGATTTGAGAGAAGACGGCAGATAATCCCTGTTCGTTTTTGCGTAGTCGATTCTGCCCTCAAGGTAGGCGGTGGCGTCAGTCTTGATGGTTTCTATTTTTGGTTCTGTAAGATATTTGGATGAACATCCCGCCAGTCCGAAAAACAATATGAAGACTATAGGCAGCGCGCTGATTTTCATGCAGATCTTCCTCCCCTCCGGCAGCCGGAGTGTTTTTAAGAAAATAAAATAGTTATCAACTGTTCAGAGTGTATCGCATGATTTATTAAAATAATTTATCAGTATGGGGTCGGCAATCCGGACAGTATTGTCTTTTGTATATGTATTCAAGAGGAGAGACTTTTTATTGCAGCATTTGACAGATGGGTGTCAACAGCTTAGAATAGAGCGGATTCAACGTAAGGATGCAGGTGATGAAAACGTTATGGGGACTCGTATGTATTTTAACGCTGTTCGGAGGCTGTTCCGATCAGAAAACGGAAGGTGACAAGAGCGATCATATGCTTCGGCAGGAGATCGACGTGATGCATGACGCACAAAGCGTTACGCAGACGATGAACGCGAAAACGAAAGAACAGGAGCAGCAGGCTGACGCTTTGGCCGGCCACTGAACTGGCTGATTGGGCAGGGCACCCTTTGGGAGTGAAACAATGGACGGTGCCATTTTCGCTCAGAAAAAGAGCGGGTACTAGAAGTCGTCGTCTCCGAACTCTTTCTCCAGCTCCCTCTGGTACGCTTCTTCTTTCTCTTTGATCAATTGCGATTCCGTCAAAACGGCTTCATGAAGAAACTCGCCGAAGAAGGTCTTGGGCTCCTCGTAGGCCAAAAAGGCGTAGGTGCCCACCAGGAAGCCGACGACGGTCAGGGCCGCGATCACCTTTTGGACCGGGTTGAACTTCTGGATCGGCTCTTTGATACGGAGCTCGCAGGTGCCGCCCGGACAGTGGACCGGGTCAATGCGCGTGAGCAGCTTGTAGATCATACAGCCGACGCAGATGGAGAAGGCGCTCTCCAGGAACATCAGCGACGCGCAGAGGACACAGATAAGTACTTTGTAGAAGGTGATGTCCCAGTTGATGACGAACCACCAGACCATCGGCAGGGAGATCAGCCAGCCCAGCGTCCACGCAAAGCGCTTCTGCAGTCCGCCGACATATTCCGGTTTCTGGTTCTGCACGACAAACTTGCCCAGCAGCAGGGAAGGGACGTATTTCGGACTGATCATTCTCAGCGTAAAATCTATAAATAAAAAGGCCAAATAGATTCTCGCTGCCATGATGTGGTTGAAGCCTATCCCGACGAAGATGATAATGGTCCCGAGGATTCCAAGGATCCCCGCCGCGGCTCTGGCTTCTCTTTCATTGACGACTCTGACGTCGTACCCGGGTACTTTTTCTCCATAATCCCATAAAAAACTCTGAAGGTTCAAAAAACTTCCTTTGGATGCGTGAGTGTATGTGCAAGCATTCCCTGTTTCTATAAACATCGTATGAACAAGGGATCCACGCTTTTGCATTGTGATAAAGTTTTGATGCGGGACGAATTATAACAAATTTTGAAAAGAGTGGGCTTCGAAAAATATGTTTTTTTCTTTATTCATTAGCTTTGTAATGAGCTCGTCTGATTTGACAAGGATGCGCTCGAAGCTTTCAGACTCCAATATTAAATACAGTATATATTATTTATAGTTGTAAGATATTTATATACATGTCAAAAATTAAGTGATATGTAACCTCTATGAATGTAGTATAGGCGATATTAAATATTGGGATATAACAATTAAAAACTATATTTTATCTATTCTTGTAGGTACTTTGGCCCTGGGCCTTGGCGGTTGCGGTTCTTCTGGCTCTTCTGGTAATTTTGGCGTCGGTGACATCAACGTCACCTTTGCAGATCTGAATGCTACGGGCGTGATGGGATATCACATTAATGTCGATCTTGATTTTGCTCTGGATACCTATGACGCCTCAAATATCGATTATTACTTCTGTACGGATGCAGTTGGAAGCTATGATTATCATGCGTATACACAAGATCGTGCTTACGGTTCCGAACTGCTTGTCGATGACCCCGATTACGATTATGGTTACTTGACATATTCGATGCAGAGCGGCATTCTGGAGTTCACATCTGATGCAACTACGGGACTTTCATATGATGTTAATTCATCTACAGAAACCTTTAAAGTAGATGCTTCATACAATATCGATCTCTTTTCAGAGGCTGTACTTGTGACTTCAGGCACAGTGTATATCAACAGTATTTCTAACTTCGATTGTTCTGTAGCAGCTCCTGTTCTAGTGTTACAGTAATATATAGTCAAAACTCTCTAGGAGGGTTTTGGCGCTACGCTCTTTTTTACTCTCCAAGATACTCATCCCTGCTTCAGATGCCTTGATTGTTTCGCGATTGTAAATTGAACGTAAGAGCAGCGATTACGCAGGGGAGCTCATGCTGTTTTGTGTGCCGATGTTTTCAAAACGGCGTCAGAAGAGATGGGGTAGGAACATTTTGACAGAAATCATCGAGTGCTTGTGGAAATCGTACTATACTTGTTGCATAGGACAGCAAGGAGACGAGGGATGAGTGACAGTGACACAAAGATGATGATTACGGAGCGGTTTGAACTTAAAGAGCAGATCTGCGGCGCGCTGCGGCAGCGCAAACCGGAGTTCGGCTTTGGCGGTTTTGGGGAAACGACGTACTACCGAACTTACAGTCGGAAAATGGAGGACGGATCGCAGGAGCATTGGGCCGATACCGTCATCCGGGTGACGAACGGGGTGATGTCCGTCCGAAAACACCATTATGCGCTGAGCAGGCTGCATTGGGACGAAGGGTATTGGCAGTCGTACGCTGCCGAAATGGCCGAGGCGATGTTCGAGATGAAATGGCTGCCGCCGGGGCGGGGGCTCTGGGCGATGGGCACGGAGTATGTTTACACCCGGGGCGCCGCGGCGCTCAACAACTGTGGCGCGGTCGACACCGCCGACCTCGCCACCGCCGCGGACTGGACGATGGACATGCTGATGTGCGGCGTCGGGGTCGGTTTCAACACCGCATGGAAGGGGCGGGGTACGGCCGTGCCGGACAAATCGCGCCCGGTACCTTTTGTCATTCCAGACAGCAGGGAAGGGTGGGTCGCATCGGTAAGGCTGCTGATCGAAAGCTACACCAGGGGCGGGGCGTGGTTCACATTCGACTACGATATGATCCGGCCCGCGGGGGCGCCTATCAGGGGCTTCGGCGGTACTGCTTCGGGACCGGAGCCGCTCAAGACGCTTCACCGAAGGATAGAGAGCTATCTGGACGCTTTTTGCGCCGGAGAAACGGATGCGACGCGCTGCACCGCCGATATCTTCAATGCCATCGGCGCCTGTGTCGTGGCCGGCAATGTGCGCCGCAGTGCCGAGATCGCCCTGGGGTCGGCGGAGGATGAGAGCTTTCTCTCCCTGAAAGATTATGAACGTTTCCCCGAACGTGCCGAGATCGGCTGGATGTCAAACAACACCGTTGTGCTGAAAAAGACGGAAGATTTTGCGAAACTCCCCATCATCGCAAAACACATTATCGCCAACGGCGAACCGGGCATCATGAACCTGATCAACGTGCAAAAATACGGGCGCTACGGCAGAGAGTCCGAAGACCGGGCGTGGCTGGCAAACCCCTGCAGCGAGATACCGCTCGAGAGTTACGAGCTGTGCAACCTGGCCGAGGTCTTTCCGTCGCGATGCGCGGGGGAAGACGACTTCTATAGGGTACTGGAGTACGCCACGTTTTACGCTTCAACGGTCGCGCTGCTGCCGACGCATCGCCCCGAAACAAACGCGATCGTGGTCCGCAACCGGCGCATTGGGGTCAGTCTTTCGGGCATGGCGGACATGCTGGACCAGCTGGGGGCGACCGAATTGACAAGGCGGCTGCGCAGGGGCTACAAGGTGGTGCGCTCGGCAAACCGCAAACTGGCGTCTGAAGCCGGCGTACCGCCCTCCATCCGGGTGACGACGATCAAGCCCTCGGGGACGATCTCGCAGCTGGCGGGCGTGAGCTCCGGGATGCACTTCCCGACGTTCCAATACGCTTTGCGGCGGATGCGCGTCGGCAATGATACCGCGGTCTGCCGTCTGCTCAAGGCGGCGGGCGTTGCGCATGAACCCGACGTCTACAGCGAGAACACGACCGTTTTCGCGTTTCCGATCGACCAGGGAAAAACTCGAAAGGCGACCGAGGTTTCCGCCTGGGAGCAGTTCGCTTTCCTCGCCATGATACAGCGCGAATGGAGCGACAACATGGTCAGCTGCACCGTCTATTTCGATCCCGAAACAGAGGGGCACCAGGTCGAGCACATGCTCGCGCAGTTCGCCCCGGTGATCAAATCGGTTTCCATGCTGCCGCACTCCGAGAGCGGGGCCTACAAGCAGATGCCCTACGAAGGGATCTCCCGGGAAACCTACGAAGAGAAGCTTGCCGCCATGCCGCATATCGACTGGAACAAGTTTGCGGACAGCGACGGGATCGAAAGCCGTTTTTGTTCAAACGATACCTGCGAGCTGTGAGCGGATGAATTTTTCTAACAGCATGGTGTAAGGGAGGGCCGACTGACCGGCTTTTTGCAGCCGATGCATGGTGACGATGTGCGTTAAAGCCCAAACCCCCTAAAATACGTGCAACAAACTATGAGGAAACCTTCATGTCGTTTACCGGACTCGGACTTATCGGCGCGATCGAACGCGCATTGCGGGAGAACGGCTACGTCGAACCGACGCCCGTACAGCAGCGGGTGATCCCGCTGCTGCTCGAAGGCAGGGACGTCATAGCACGTGCGCAGACGGGCAGCGGCAAAAGCGCCGGGTTTGTGCTGCCGCTCCTGCAGCTCTGGTCGCAGCGCAAAGGGGAGGGCAAGGCGAAGATCAAGGCCCTGGTGCTGACCCCGACGCGGGAGCTGACGCTGCAGGTGGCGCAGGCGTTCGAGACCTTCGGCGCTTTCCTGCCGAAGCCGCCCAAGGTCGTCAGCATCATCGGCGGCGAGCGCATCGGCGATCAGCTTTACGCCGTGCAGCAGGGGTGCGATGTCGTCGTGGCAACCTCCGGGCGGCTCATCGACGTACTGAGCAAGAAGCAGATGAACCTCTCGCATCTGGAGTTCCTGGTCCTCGACGAGGCGGACAAGATGCTTGACCTCGGCTTTGCCGAAGAGCTGGATCTTATTCTGCCGCAGCTTCCCGAAAAGCGGCAGAATCTTCTTTTTTCCGCGACCTATCCGCCGAAGATGCAGGCTATCGCATCGCGCATTACGCAGGAAGCCGTGGAAGTG
The DNA here is from genome assembly GCF_039645955.1 of Thiomicrolovo immobilis. GTDB lineage: Bacteria > Campylobacterota > Campylobacteria > Campylobacterales > Sulfurimonadaceae > Thiomicrolovo > Thiomicrolovo diazotrophicus. The sequence goes on along the minus strand of NZ_CP147916.1, from coordinate 1,730,793 downwards.
GCCTTTGCGTCGGAGGCACCGACGGTTCAGAGTATTGAGCAGCGGGTCATCGAGGTGGACCGCGAGAAGCGCGGGCCGCTGCTGCGCCATCTGCTGGAGAGCGAACCGTGGGAGCAGGTTCTGGTCTTTATGGCCAACAAGCGCGCGGCGGACAATATCGCCGCGAAGTTCCGCAAGTACGGCTTTTCGGCGGAGTCGTTCCACGGCGACCTCACGCAGGAGGAGCGCAGCGCGACGCTGGAGGATTTCAAGCAGAAACAGTTCCGCATCCTCTTCGCCACCGATCTCGTCGGGAGGGGACTGCATGTCGAGGATATCGACTGTGTCGTCAACTTCGACCTTCCGCGCTCCCCGGCGGATTACATCCACCGCATCGGGCGGACAGGGCGCGCCGGAAAATCGGGCACGGCCGTTTCGTTCATCGACCATGAGACGCAGGCGCATTTCAAGGTCATCGAAAAACGCGCGAAGATCCGGCTGCCCCGCGAGCGGGTCGAAGGTTTCGAACTGACCGGCGAAGCCCCGGTTAAAACAAAAGGCCCGGCACCGGTAAAGGGAAAGAGAAAAAGCAAGAAAGACCGTCTGCGCGAACAGGCCCGCAAAGAGGCCGAAGGACGCTAGGCGGCGAGTATACACTCTCAATCAATTTGCATTTAGATTATGAAAGAATTTTTCGAAGACGATTTTTTCTAAAATCAAGGCGGAACAGTGCGAAGCGTACTATTGTACGTGAGTGCTGTGACAACGAAGAGTTTAGGAAAAAGCGTCGAAGAAAATGGCTCCGGATACTGGATAAAACTGATTGCTATATAGAAAACTACGAAAGACCAGAAACAAGGGTCTTGGCAACTCTATCGTACCTCTACCATTTCTTCAAGAATAGCTATTAGTTGGCACAATATGGGCACAAGAAATTATATAAATTGTCTGTATTGTATGAGGCAGTATGATTTTTTCTAAATATAGTCAACATTTTCTTGTTGAACAATACAAAATTCAAGTAGTAAGTTCAAATTTTATAGTTTAATATGTTGTCTTTTTTAGCATAATAAATGCATTGGTACTATAAAACAGTACCATTGTTAAAACATTATATGATACAATCAAATATGAGCAAAAAGGACAAGCTGACTGCTAAGTTTTTTGAAATACCACCTTCTAAGTCATTGACATGGAAGGAACTAGAAGCTTTTTTGAAGTTTTTTGGATTTGATTCATTTAACTCAAAGAAGGGATCTTCGAAGGTAAAGTTCTACAATAAGGAATATGATCTTTTTGTTAGCTTGCATAGGCCACATCCTGAAAACACACTCTTGCGATATATGGTGGATGAAGCGAGAGAAATTGTGATAAGGAAGTTAGAGTTAGAAAAACTCAAGAATGAAAAGGCGGAATGATGGGTTTTGATAATGCAATGAATTACAATGGATTCTTTGGAAGTGTAGAATATTCGGCGGATGATAATATTTTGCACGGTAAAGTCTTGGGTGTACGTGATACTGTTACTTATGAAGCAGCAGATCTGCGTGATCTTCGCCAGGAGTTTGAATACGCAGTAGATGAGTATTTAGAAGATTGTAAACTGCTTGGGCGCGAACCAAACCGTATCGAGTCAGGGAAATTCAATGTTCGAATCGGAGCAGATCTACATCGAATTTTAAATCTTGAAAAAGAGCTAACAGGTGAATCAATTAATACAATTACAATTGACTCATTATGGGCTCGATACCAATCACTGCCGACAATTGCTAGTGAGATAAGCTTTGATCTTCTTGCAAATAAGGTGGCTGTAAGTAGAAATCAGTTTGAGAATATTTTTACTGGTAAACGAGGCACTATCCACCATTTTGCTGTAGCAATGAGTGCAGAGAAAGAGCGTGTTGGCGCGAAAGTATGACAATTAGTATTAGTTTTACCATTGATACTGAAGAGGAAACAGAGTTCTTTGATGAGAACACAGATATTCTCTTTTTCAATAACGAACCAATCAGTAATACTATTGCGCTGACACTTCTCAAACAAAATGGGCACCTGAATACTCATATTGAATTATTGACTCCTGGCTTTTTCAAAATGTCTGTACCAATCGTAAAGATTCCGAAAGCGAATATGTTGAAATTTAGAATCGATGTGAGTGAAACAAAATGTGAAATGTTTGTTAATGAACAATTGCTTATTAGCACTACCATCGAGTATGAAAAAGCCACAGATTAATTTTTGAGGTAACCTTCTATTTGTATTATATACACACTCTTTCAATTACTTGTTCAAAAGCAAAAGGCTATTCTCGCATTTAACATTTTCTATTACAGAGTGAACCAGAAACATTGTTCAATATATAAAAATGATATTATTGTGCACTGGATACGGAGTAAATATGGCGAGAAGTGAAAAAAAAGACACAATAGATTTTTCAATATCAAAAAGTTGGGTAGTAAATACTCTTCTTTTTATAGTGGAAGCTTTCTTCGTTATTGGTGCAGTTGTATTTGTATTGCATTTTATAGAGACATTCCCTCATTATGATCCAAATAGTCCAACTGTTACAGGTGACTCAATTGCAGTTGCAAACAGTTTTATGGTTTTTGTCACATTTATCTTTGTTGTAGTTACAGTGGCAGTAACGGTTGCTGGCTTTTATTTTACTAGATGGTGGGGCAGAGAAAAGAAGCAGGTTCTGAATGAGAACTGGAGCGAGCTAATTGAGACTATCAAAAAAGATGATAAGCTCATGGATAAGCTACGTACAGAGCTGTTCACAGAATCTTTAGAAGATATGATGCAAACACATTTGGAAGAATATAAAAAAGGAATTGACAAAGATGTTGATGGAAAGTTACGTAAGTTAAGAGTATTCATAGAGGAGACATTGAAAAAAATTGCTCAAGGTGAGGCAATTGACGAAACGAATGTCAATGACGTTTTGTCGAGCATACTAGGAGAAGCACAATGAAAAAGTATGAAGCATTCAAAAGCAAGAAAATATCGGCTCCAGAGTTACATGCAATTTTAGAAAAAGCGAAAACATCGTTTACAAATATACCTGTTGACATCGAAGGTTTAATTAGATTCCTTGAGATTGAAATTGATACGAAACCCGACTTTAAAAAAATGAAGGTGTTAGGGAGTATTAGTATTAAAGAAAACCGGCCTGTCATTTGGGTTAATAGAATTAGCAATCAGATGGAAGAAAGAAAGAGATTTACGTTGGCGCATGAATTAGGGCACTTTATGATGCATATTGCTCCTTTATCTCATTGGAGTACTGAGACTGGTTTTTTAGATAAAGAAATTGGTTTTAATCGAGATGATGATTGGAATCATGATGAAATGGAGGCAAATAGATTCGCTGCTCAGTTACTGATGCCTTCAGATGCTGTTGAGAGAGAGTATAGACAAGTCGGTACAGAAGATAAAACAAAGGTAATTGAGAATCTAGCTCAAAAATTTCAGGTATCAAAACTAGCAATGAAATATAGACTTGAAACATTGGGTTTAATGTAATGACTTATATTGAGAGAGAGTATTACAACAATAACTATAGTAGTGTAGATATACTTTTTGCCGGTGATTATATTGGAACAATCCCTTTTAACTCTCCTAAGTTTGAAACGTATGGTGATATTAAGACATATGTTGATTACGAATTTGAGGTAGAAGGGAACACTGTCACTCTTACTATAGATATTACAGAATCAACAGTTTTAATTGTCGTAGAAGATGAAAATATTGACAATTATATTACTGGTGATTTTGATCTAGATGAGTTTGATTTTGCTTTTAATAATATTGAAGAAGATACAGAGACATCACTGAAAATCCCTTTTTATATGCCAACTCTTACATACACAAACTTGGCTTCCTCAATAGTATATGACATAGATCGTCCAAATATTGTTCCATTGTTTGACATTGATTCAATTGAGCGTTTTGATGCGTATAAAAAAGATGAAATTATTACGTTCTCACATTTTTTGGACATTGAATTCATTGAAGAAGTGATTAATGAAGATGTGAGAACTGCAGCAAAGGAAGCGAGAAAAAGAGAGGCCCAAATTTTTGGAAAAGGTAATCAGGTCACTGAACTACCGGAGAAACAATATGAATATTTGCAAAGTCATCAAATCATAGAGAAATATCTAAGTATAGAGAATAAGGACACTGTTATTCCTGTTTTAAATTGGGAACGAGGTCATCAGATTGTAGAGGATATCAAGACAATTCTTGAAAGTTTTGTCAGTGTAGCCATTAGAATAAGCAAAGGCCATTCTAGCTTCAATGAAAGACTTGAAGATATTTATCAGGAAGTAGACGGGCAAGCAGATAACATCTACCTTATTTACGATATGAGTAATAATTTTGCTGATGAACAATATCAGCCTCTAATTGAAGAGGCAATCAAATATTTTGCAAAAACTATATATCTAGGTGCGCAAGTTGCTGCTAAGGATATTTCTCTAAAAGCAGGTGTTGAGACAAATATAAATTTTATTTTTGACAACCAGCCACTTGAAATATTTGCTAATTTTCAGAAATCCAATGTAAATCTTTTTGGTTATGGGGATTACTGTGGATTTGATAGGAAAACGGTTACAAGGGCTATGGGAGGAAGACCTACAGCTAGGGTAGTATTGGCATCTGTAGATGATTCAAAAAAACTTCTGGTGAGAAGAGGCTGGGACAAGCGCGATGAAAAAAAAGATAAATATGGTGCAGTTGTTTCATATGGTTTGATCAATTCGATGAATAAACTTATGGAAGATATTCAGCAAGGTGCTTTGGAGGGGGAAGAGTCAAGATTTATTGATAGTGAGTATGATACTGATGAGGCTTTAAAAAATTATTATCCTGATAGACCGTCGCCAGGCACCTTAAAGACAATGTGTCTTAGACATAATTATTTGTCTGTAGTTAAGAATTTTGTTCTTGGTTGAAATCTTTAAAGAGAAAAGCTGGCAACATTCTCAAAGGCGTAGTCTGTTCTGGAATCATGCTTCTAAAACGAGATTCTAGAGCTTTTTCATAATTTTTTTCTTTTATTAGCTTTTTTCTTTCAATGAACTCTTTTCCATATTTTTCTTTCAATTTATAAACCGTAATTTTATTTAATTCATTGACATTTACTAGCTTTAAAAGCCGTTCTTTTGCATTGGAAACGCTTAGTTTACTGTACCCCTCAAGTCCACGTAAAGATGCTTTTATCTCAGTTGAAGTCCAATAGGCTAAATAGTCTTCAATATGCATTGGCCGAGATACTGCTTCACGGATGTCTTTTAATTGGTTTTTATTGTTTACGGAAATAATTCCTACGCCATTCATACTTGGAAGTTCTATTAATTTAGGTATAAATTTTTCATCGGCAACTACAGTGACTTTATTTGCGCACTTTTTAAATCTACTAAGTTGGCTCTCTAAGCGACTAAGTGAATCCATTTTGGATTTGATTTCATAAATATGGATGTCACCATTCACTACAATCATATCGGCGACAGCACTGAATAAAGAGAGCTCTGGCACAGCAATATATCCTTGCTTGATCTCTTGGAAAATTTTTTTGTATAGAGCTATCTTGATTTTATTCGCTTCAGTCATATATGCCTTCATTGCCACCGGATCTTTCTATTTGGATTATATCGATTCAATCAAGGAAGTAACCTTGGTATTTATTGGAGTATCTCTTCGCCATCTCATCTTTGTATAAATTCCAAAAAAATACAACATGTATGTAAAAAAATTATTATTTTTCCAATGTTGTTCGAGAAAACCAATAAAATGAGTCATCTCTAGAAAAGGGGGTGAAAAGAAAAGACAAAAGAAGCATCCAATATGGATACTCCTATGTAGCAACAGAGATTATATCCTTTCTTCTTTTGTCTAACAATATACACGAGTAATCAACCAACAAATCGAAACTGGTTTTGGAAATATAGGCCGATGCGGCAGGCTGTCCTCATGTCTGAAAATCGCATCAATACCGGGATCGTACTTAGTCCTGAAACGCAATGGATTTCAATAACTATTGAATGTTCGCTGCTTTGGCGAGGCTACCAATTGTCTGACGACATTTGGAGACCTCGTTAGGGGAAACACCCCTAAAACCCCTTATACAGAGGAGGCAGCAATGCGTAAGCGCATTCGCAAAACCATTCGCTTTTCTTTAGGCGAATGGCAAGAGATCGAGAGCAAGCTCTCAGCAACTCATACTGAGTTTTCCAGATTCGCTCGCGCAGCATTGCTGCGACGGAAGCTCAGTACAGACGTAGATCGTGAACTACTTTACCAAATGCAGCGTATTGGCAACAATCTCAACCAGATTGCCAAGGTCTGCAATATCAACAAATCTGTTGATCGTGAAGTGGCAATGCAGCTTAAAGAGATCAATGATGCTCTTTGTCAAATTCGCGAATAAAAGTGGAGGTAATGTTGGAATCATTCATTACTTACTGAATGAAAAACGTGTAGCTAATGGTACGGCGAAAGTCATTTCCGGTGATCCGGAGTTGACCAAAAGAATCATTAAAAGTATTGATCGCAAGCAGAAGGTCTTTGCAGGCTGTTTGAGCTTTGAAGAACTTAACGTTAAAGAATCGATCAAATACCAAATAATGAAAGAGTTTGAGGAGGCCCTTTTACCAGGGCTGGATATGAACAATTTCAACATTCTTTGGGTGGAGCACACTGACAAAAATCGGTTAGAGCTGAATATGGTGATCCCTAAGACCAACTTGGTTACAGGGAAAAGACTACAGCCGTATTTTGATCGGATCGATCGGAAAAGGATGGATCTATGGCGTGATTTGCAAAACCTTCGTTATGGCTTTAGCTCACCTGACGATCCACGCCGTACACGTACTTTGAGTGTGCCGACAAAAGCTATTGGATTGGCACGAGACTATATTGAACTTGATCGCCTGCTGCATCAATGTATAGAAGAAGGTGCAGCAACGAGTCGCGATGAACTCATTGAGTTGGTCGAAAAGGAAGGTATTACTTTGACGCGGAAGGGTCAAAGTTATCTTTCATTGAAATTACCGTCTGCAAAGAAAGCGCGGCGGTTTAAAGGAGTCATATATGACGAACGATTCAGAGACATTGAGTCGCTTGGCCAATTCAGCAAAGAAGCAAGCCGAGCAGAGGAACGATATTATCATCGAGATTCACAAGCAGAACGCAGAGCACTTGAGAAAGACTTTCGCCAACATTTGGACAGAAAGCGTTGCGAGATTGCGCTTGAGCATGGAGAACGAAGTAAAGAATCTGTATGTAAAAACATGGAAGACGAATGCTTTGGCAGTGTTGATGGGATTCCTTATTGGACTGTTGACGCTTCCAGCGCTCATTTGGAGCACAAGCGAGTTCGTCGAAATCGACGCAAAACAGATCTATATCGTGTTCAAAAAGAACAAGGGCTAGAAGATGAACGAGTTGAACAGACTGCTAGCCGAGCTCGAAAAGCGCGAGTTGCAAGAGAATGGCATCTTGCGTGTTGTGAGGATGATCTTGCAGCAGCAAATCAGTATCTCAGATCAGCTCAAACAATTGCATCAGCAGCATCACGAGCTGTTGAAAGTGCTGACGCAGGAGCAAAACGACGACAGCATCGCAGAACTGTTAGAAAGTTCTTTAAAACCTTTTCTGAACGAGTTGAAAGTGCTTTCAGACCGGCTCTAACATTGATAGATCGCTTAGTGCGCTTATTTGTTCCAGAAATCAAAGAAGTGAATATTTCACAATATTCCCATAAGCAGCAAGATAGTGAAGGGCCGAAGCCTATGCTGCGGCCTTAATGATAATCATGAATAAAAGGATAGACCAATGTACGATTATTACACATGGCTTTCAAAGCGGTTCTCAAGTGAGGATGAGTGGTTCCAATTTTTGGAACAGGTCGAACGGCACAAAGATTTCCCAGGTTATCCAACAACAGTAGATCTGTTCGAGATGACGATAGGTTTGTTGCTGGTCGATCTGTTCGCGCACCAGCAATATATCTTGAAGCTCGAAAGCGAACGGCAAAAGGAACGAGAAGAGTTCAAAGCAGGTCAAGCATCGAAAGATGAGCCGATGACTGTAGTAATTGCCCTTTATTTCGGGTACTACTCGAAAACAATTGAGTTGAAGATGAAGCCAGAAGAATATTCTGAGGCGGCAATTGAACGGTATCTCCAAAAGAAGTATCCCAAGCTCAAGGAGTTTGACGTACAAGATGTGATTAAACCGGGGACTATCCGGATGAATAGACATCGTCGAACTGATATATCAGTTGAGCATTACAAGCCTGATATTTCGTAGAGGGGTCGCTATGATAATTGACTTTTCGAAACTTGATCTTATCCTCACTATAGTGAATAAGATCGAGAAGATGCTTTCTAGGCAAGAGCCACGGAAACGTTGGCTGAATGTTAAGGAATTAGCCGAGTATCTCGGCTATTCTAGGGATCGGATTTACAAGATCAAGGATGAGTACTTTATCGAGGGAGTGCACTTTCACAATCGAACAGGTAAAATACTCTTTGATAGAGTTGCGATTGACTCTTGGGTGGTCGGAAAGGACGACCGTGAAACTGATTACACGCAACGGCAAGTTGTGGATAACGTTTTATCATCAATCAAAGAGATATAGACGCTCTTTGGGACTGGATGACAACAAGGCAAATCGCGCACTAGCGACCAATAAAATACTTCCTGAGATCATATACAAATTGAACTCGGGAACGTTCTTTGAAAAAGAAACAACCATACCGACGGTAAGCGAATATGCGTCGGTCAGCTTTGCATTGCACGAGCATCACCGCAAGGCCTCGACGAAGTACGATTACGAAACCTCACTGCGTCTGCATATCGCCCCCCATTTGGGAAAGAAGCGGCTTGATCAGATCAAGCCTTCGGACGTTGCCATCTGGCAGAATAAGTTGCTGGAGAAGTTGGCACCGAGGCGGGTTCGCAACGTGAGAGCCGTGCTGAACACCTTCTTTGAGGATGCGATCCGAGACGAGATCATCGACAAGAACCCCGTCTCAAAGGTGAAGCTTCCCAAGATCGACAAGGTGGAAGTGACACCATTCACTATAGAAGAGATGAAACGCATTATTGACCATGCGGACGATGATCTTCAAGCCTTCTGTGCTCTGGGCTTTTTTACAGGGATGCGCAGCGGGGAGATGATCGGGCTCAGGTGGGAAGACATTGACTTCAAACGCCGGGAGATTTCAATCTCCCGTGCAATCAAGATGGGTTCTGTCTCTACACCGAAGACGCAAAGCAGTAACCGCACTATCGATATCCTCGATCCGCTCATGCCTTATCTCAAAGAGCAGTACGAACGGACAGGAGAGCAGGGCACCTATGTCTTTTTGAATAAAGACAATGAGCATTACTACGATATCAAGCGTATTCGCAATACCCGTTGGACAAAGCTGCTGAAAAAACTGGATATCGAATACCGTACCATCTATCAGATGCGCCATACCTTTGCGACGGTGATGATCGAACACAATGAAGATATCCTCTGGGTTTCTCATATGCTGGGACACTCAGACACGTCTATGACACTGCAGATGTATGCGAAATATCGTAAGCAGAAAGATAAGAAAAGGGCAGTGTTTTTGGCGGAGGTGCTATAGGCACGTATGGGCACACTTTGGGCACAGTGCTTAAAGTTGTTTCTTTGAAAGTCCGGTGATTGGGAGTTATATGAAAAGTGGCTCCGGATACTGGATTCGAACCAGTGACCAAGTGATTAACAGTCACCTACTCTACCGCTGAGCTAATCCGGAATCGATGTGAGTGGCGGACAGGGAGGGATTCGAACCCTCGGTACGCAGGACGTACGCACCCTTAGCAGGGGTGTGGTTTCAGCCTCTCACCCACCTGTCCAAGTCTCAAAAATGAGAGTGAGATTATAATCAGACAGACATAATATTTCGCTTAAAAAGTGTGCCGCCGGCTCTTTAAAGGCGTTCGAGGATCTTTGCGACGACGGCGGCGGGATCTTCGGCCTGGTAGATGGGACGGCCGACGACGATGAAGTCGACTTTTTCCGCCTCGGCCGCTTCGATCGTGGCGACGCGCTGCTGGTCGCCGGCGTCCTCGCCGAAGGGGCGGATGCCCGGGGTCAGAGTCACGAAGTCGCCGCTTGTCATACGTTTGATGGATGCGCTTTCAAAGACGCTGCAGACGACGCCGTCCAGGCCCGCTTCGTGTGCGTCCTGAGCAAACTTGTCCGCCGTCGCGGCGATGCCGCTGTTGTAGACGTCGCCGAACTCCTCCTCGCTGAAGGAGGTCAGCGCCGTGACGGCCAGAACGAGGGGGCGTTTCTCATACGCCGAGAGGCGTTCCATGACCGTTTGCATGGCGCGTTTGCCCGCGCTGGCGTGAACGTTGAACATGTCGACGCCCAGGCCCATGATGGACTCCGCCGCGTCGGCCATGGTGTTGGGGATGTCGTAGAGCTTGAGGTCAAGGAAGATCTTCGCGTCCGGGTTGATCGCTTTGAGCGCTTTGAGAAAAGGTTCGCCGTCGCGGATGTAGGCGCGCAGCCCGACTTTGAGCCAGACCGGGTAGGCCTTGATCTTTTCCACCAGTGCCAGGTTTTCTTCCATGCTCGGCAGATCGAGCGCGACGCAAAGTTCCATACGTATTCCCCTCAATGAATAGATGACGGAAGTATAACGTCTGCTGCGTTAGAGGGGGCCTAAAACAGATTGCGTCAAATGTTTTTGAAGATAAGGGTTAGCACGGTTTAGCTGTGCGCGGGCTCGCTGCCGAAGCGAACATAGCGTTAGCGTAGGTATCCGGGCTTGGCTCGGATGCCGTTCTTTAAAGTACGCACGCCGCGGCGATCTTGTAGTGCGAGAGCTCTCTGCCCTTGGTGTTAATGACGTGGACGGCGCAGGCGAGACAGGGGTCGAAACTGTGCACGACCCGCAGTACTTCCAGCGGCGTAGAAGGGTCGGCGAGGGTGATGCCGACCAGCGACTCTTCGTAGGGGCCGCGCACACCGCCTTCATCCTTGGGCGATGCATTCCAGGTCGTCGGCACCACCGCCTGGTAGTTGGCGATCTTGGCGTCGTCGATGCGGATGAAGTGGCCCAGCACCCCTCGCGGCACCTCGAAGATGCCGCGCCCCTGCGCCGCTTTGGGCAGGGCGGCAAAGTCGTACTTCGTCCAGGTCTCCTCGTCGTAGTACTTGATGTTCTCGATCAGGTCGCTGCAGAAATCGAAGAGGTAGTCGCAGCAGACCCGCGCCTCCACGGCGCGGGCGGCGTTACGCCCCAGCGTCGTCGAAAAGTCCATCAGTTCGAGGGCCGTCTCCTTCATGAACTGCTCCATGTAGGGCTTGATGACCGGGGACTCCTTGAGGTAGCCGATGATCATCCTGGCCAGCGGCCCCACCTCCATGGGCTTGCCTTTGTAGCGCGGCGCCTTGACCCAGCTGTATTTGCCCTCCGTCTTCAGCGTGCCGTCTTTGTTGAGGTTCGTATAGAAGGGTTCCGTCTTGCCGTCGTAGGGTGCAACCGGGGCGTCATCGGCGTACCAGGAGCGTGACGCCTCTTCGGTGATGTACTGTTCGTCGAAGGGTTCGACGCTGCTGAAGTCATGCCCGAAAACGGTTCCCCCCTCGAAGAGCTGCTGCTCCTGTCCGAACTGGTAGCCGCCCACGGCCATGAAGTTGCCGCTGCCGCGCCCCGTGCCGGCTTTGATATCGTCCCTGTAGGCCTCGAGCGCCATCTTGATATCGGGGAGGTAGGCGCGCTCGATGAAGTCGCGGGCGTCTTTGATGATGAACATGAAGTCGTTGAGACGCTGCGGATTGAGCATGTCCGCGACGCTGGTGACGCCGCCGACGACAAGGTTCTGCGGATGGGGCGTCTTGCCGGCGAAGATCGCCACCGCCCGGCTGAGGTCGCGCTGGACCCGCAGGGCCTCGAGGTAGTGGTTCATGTGGATAAGATTCTGCTCGGGGGTGAAGCGGTAGGCGTTGTGTCCCCAGTAACCGTTGGCGAAGAGCCCAAGGCGTCCCGCGTTGACGAAGGAGGTCAGCTTCTCCTTGACGGCGCTCATATGCCCGGTCGAGGTACGGTAGGGGTAGTTGTGATAGGTTTGCGCCACTTCTGCGGCCCTGTCCGGTTCCGCGGAGATGGCGCTGACGACGTCGACGTAGTCGAGCGAGTGGAGGTGGTAGTAGTGGACGATGTGGTCCTGGACAAAGAGCGCGAGGGTGACGAGGTTGCGGATACTCTCGGCATTGGGGGGCAGGGCGATGCCGTAGGCGTCTTCGACGGCACTGATGGAGGCGCGGTAGTGCACATTGGTACAGACCCCGCAGATGCGCTGGGCGATGAGCCCGGCATCCCGGGGGTCGCGCCCTTTGAGGATGGTCTCGATACCCCGGAAAAGCTGGCCGGAGGCCCACGCCTCTTTGACGGTGTTGTTCTCGTCGATCTCGACTTCGATACGCAGGTGCCCCTCGATGCGGGTAATGGGATCTATAACGATTTTTTTAGTGGCCATGAATCTCTTCCTCTTCTCCTTCGGGCAGCGGCCGGTTGTTGGCGTACTTGTCAAAGGCGATCTTGCCCTGGCCGCAGGCGAAACAGCCGTGGCCGACCTGGACCGGCCAGCTCGTGCCTTCGTTGAATTTTACCAGCGAACAGTTTAGATCGGCATAGGGTCCTTTGCAGCCCATCTTGAAGAGGCACCACCCCTTCTTCGCCCCTTCGTCGCCCCATTCGAGGACGAATTCGTCCAGGTCGTAGTGGCCGCGCCGCTCGCAGTTGTCGTGAACCCGGAAGCCGTAGGCCCATTCGGGGCGGTTTTTTTCGTCGAGTTTGGGCAGTTCGTCGAACATGATGTAGTGCAGGAGGGTCCCGACGATGTTGATGGGGTTGACCGGGCAGCCGGGCAGGTTGATGATGTCGTCCCTCCCCAGCGCCTCCGCCACGCCGACGGCGCCGGTGGGATTGGGCGCGGCGGCAACGACACCCCCGTCGAAGGCGCAGGAGCCGATGGAAAAGACCGCCGCGGCGTCTTTCGCCGTGCGCTTGAGCAGCTCCAGCCCCGTTTCGCCCTTGGGGCCGATGCGCAGGAACTTTCCTTCCAGGCCGAGGGGAATGGCTCCCTCGACCATCAGGATGTAGCGTCCCTTGTCGTTCTTGAGTACCCCGTCGAGGGAGAGCTCCGACTGGTCCCCCGAACCCGCCATCAGCAGTTCGTGGTAATCAAGGGAGATGTATTTGAGGATGAGGTCATCCACCTTGGGGTGGGCGGACTTGATGAACCCTTCGGAGTTGCCGCTGCAGTCGGCGAGTTCGAGCCAGATGATGGGGATCTTGTTGAGCTGTTCTATGCTTTGGCCCACCAGGGGTTCGTAGGAGGGGTGCAGCCGCATATTGGCGGTGATCATGGAGACCCAGCGGTTGAACTCGCTGCTCATGTCAAAGGCTTTGAGCGCTTCGTCGAGGTTCTCGCTGTCGATGCGGTTGGCCGGGTGCAGCTTGTTGAACTTGTCGATGCGCCGCTGCACCTTCGCCATCTCCTCGGCTTGGGCCGCCGCTTCGCGCTCGGCCTTGAGGCGGGCCGCCTCTTCGGGGTCGACCGGGGTGTCGGCGATGAGCTTGACGACGTCCTGCTTGCAGCGGCCGCAGACCCGCCCCGCTTCGCTCAGCGGTTTGAGGTCGGCGAAGCTCTCGATGCAGTTCTCCTTGATCAGCGCGACGAGGTCCTGTTCGTAGCCGCTGGCGCAGCTGCAGATCAGGCGTCCGCGTTCGCTCACCAGCCGGTTGTCGTAGAAGAAAGCCGGGTCGACCGGTTTGGCCTCCTCCATCATCGTTTTGAGGGCCAGGACGTCGATGTTGGTATTGATCCCGATAAAACGCACGAGGCGGTCGTCGTTGACGATGTACTGGTCGATACGTCCCTCCGCCTTCGAGGCGATGACAATGTCCTCGTTCGCTTCGTCCTTGGGCTCATAGGCGGTCGAGGTGACGTCGGCGAGCAGGAAGGAGCCAACTTTGAGGCCGTCGATGGTGACAAAGTCCTGGAACCCTTCGTCTTCGACCCCGAGGATGGCGGCGACGGCGGCGTCGGCCTGGAGCGTACACTCCTTGACCCGTCCGGCGATATAGCCGTTGTGAAGCTGGGCCACTTCGCCGACGGCGTAGACGTCGGGATCGGAGGTGCGCATATGCTCGTCGACCAGGATCCCCTTGTCCGTCTCCAGGGCGCTTTTGGCAAAGGCGGCGGCGGGGGAGATGCCGACACCGAAGATGACAAAGGGGTTGTCGATGGTGTGTTCTTTCATGACGATTTTCGTAATCGTATCGCCTTCGATCACCTTGTCCGTAATCTCCTCTTCGAAGAGGATATGGACCCGGGGATCGGCGCCTTCGTAGATGCGTTTCATCAGCGCCACGGCGGAGGGGGTGAGGGCTTTGTCGTAAAGATGGTTCCCCCGCGAGACGAGATAGATATGCTCCGGCCCCTCCAGGGTGCTCAGCGTATCGAGCAGCTCCAGCCCGATGGGGCCTACGCCCATCATGACGACATTTTTGCCGACGATCCGCTGTGCGATGCAGTCACTGTCGTCGGCGCTGCGGAAGGTGGCAACGTTGGTGAGGCCTGCCGTGTCGAAGAGGCGGCGCGGCTCGGAACCGGTGGCGAGGATGAGCTTGTCGTAGGCATAAGAAGCGGAAGCGGTAAAGATGCGTTTGGCCCCGGTGTCGAGGCTGGTGACCTCGGCGTTCAGCTCCACCTGCACATCGGCAGGCAGGGGCAGGGCGATCTCGTCGATATCGGTGCTGCCGCTGACAAGCGCGCAGAGGTGGATACGGTCATAGGGAGGATGGGCCTCCTTGGTGACAATAAGCACTTCGTGGGAGGGCGACTGCTCTTTGATCGCATTGGCGATATACGCGGCCGCGATCCCGCCGCCGACGATAACGATACGCATATCAGGCTCCTTCGTTTTTCTTGGCGGCCCTCGCCGCTTTTTTGGCCGCGGCATAATCGTCGCGGCTTTGGGCGCACTCCGCTTCCCAGTCGAACCAGCCGCCGTTCACGTTGTCCGCTTTGACGGCGGGACGAGCCTTCGTTTCGCTCTGCCACAGTGCCTCTTCCGGTTTGGGACAGGCCCGCACGCACTCGCCGCAGTAGATGCAGAGCCAGGCGTTGTAGCGGTACTCCTTGCGCCCGTCTTCATGCTGGAAAAACCGGATCGATTTGGGCGGGCACGCTTTCTCGCATTTGTCGCAGAAAATGCATGCTTCCTCATTATACTCTATCAGCCCCCGCCAGGCCGTGGGCAGGGGCATCGGTTCGGCGGGATAGGGGTGAGTCCGGACGGGTCTGAAGAGGTTTAAAAAAGCGTTCATCATCGATCTGAACATGGTTCTCTCCTATTTCGCCGTACAGGACATGCAGGGGTCGAAGGAGGCGAGGATCGCCGGGGCGTCGGCGTACCGGCTCCCTTTGAACACCTCCATCATGGCCGGGATGCCCGAGAAGGTCGGGGTCTTGATCCGGACGCGTTCGAGCATATTCTGCCCGCCGCCGCGCACGAGGTAGAAGAGTTCGCCCCGGGGCGCTTCGACGCGTACGATCGCCTCGCCTTTCGGTTTGCCCTTGGCCTTCTCCATGATCTCCCCGGCGGGGAGGTTGTCGACGATGTTGCGGCACATCGCGATGGAGTTCATGATCTCGCGCAGCCGCACCCGGTTGCGGGCATGGATGTCGCCGCCCTTCTCCAGCATCATCTCGTACCCCAGCGCCTCGTAGGGGAAGTCGTCCGTCTCCACCCGTACGTCGGTGGCCAACCCGGCGGCCCGGGCAAGGGGGCCCAGGGCGTTATAGGTCTGCGCCTCCTCCAGCGAGAGCGCCCCGATGCCTCTGTACTTGAGCGAGAGGGACCAGTTGGATTCGAAGAGCTCGATGAGGTCGACGATTTTGCCAAAGAGGAGGTCGAGGTTCCTGTGCAGCAGGGCGACCATCTCGGGGGTGAGGTCGCGGGTGACGCCGCCGATGGCGATAAAGTCGAACTGGATGCGGTTGCCGCTGATCGCCTCCTGGATATCCATGACAAGCTCACGGTCGCCCATGATTTGCATAAAGAGCGCCTCGAAGCCGGCGTTTTCCGCCGTGTGTGCAAGGCAGAGCATGTGCGAATGGATACGGTCGAGTTCGACCATCAGCATCCGCAGGTACTTGATGCGGTCATTGGGGGTAAAGTCCAGCAGCTTCTCCGCCGCGAGGGTGTAGGAGAGGGAGTGGGTGATGGCGCAGAGCCCGCAGACCCGCGCCACGACGAAGCCGACCTGTTTGAAGTCGAACTTGGTGGTGCAGGCCTGCTCGACGCCGCGGTGCACGAACCCCACGTCGGCATCGACGCCGACGATGGTCTCGTTTTCGCACTCGAACTGGAAACGGATGGGCTCGAGCAGGGAGATGTGCTGCGACCCCAGCGGGATCTGGACGGTTTTCTTCATGCGTCCCCCCTTAGCGGATGGGGCTGGGAATCCTCGTCAAGGTAAAGTCCGCCCACGGTCCCTTCGACATGGAGTCCGAACATGTCGACGACTTCCCGTTCACCCAGGAAGGCGGAGGGGATGACGGGCACGACGGAGGGGACGGGGGTGTCGTAGTCGCTCAGCGCATAGTAGACGACAACGTCGTTCTTCGCGCCGTAGCGGGAGAAGATCCACTGCAGCTCTATTTTCCCCTCGCCCAGGTCGATCCCGTTGACGGTGAGGAAGTGCCATGTTTTGGGGTCGTAAAAAGCGCCAAGGTCACCCAGCAGCGCGTCCAGTGTCGTTTCAATTTTCTGCATCGTTGACCTTTCGTGCCATTTTGAGGCGGCTGAGTTTCCCGGCAATCGTTTCGACGGCGCCGAAAAGTCTGAAGGGGGTTTCAATCGCCTTGCTCTTTGTTTCCAGGATCTGTACCCCTTCTACGAGGGCATCGATGATGAGCTGGGGCGAGGAGGCGCAGCCGGGGACGTAGACGTCGACGGGGATGTAGCGGTCGATGCCGTCTTCGACGTTGTACATTCCCCGGAACACCCCGCCTGCCGCCGTGCACGACCCCACCGCGATGACGACTTTCGGTTCGGGGATCTGGCAGTAGAGCTCTACGAGCCGTTCGCGGGAGCGGTAGGTGACCGGGCCCGTGACGAGGAAGATGTCGGACTGCTTGGGGTTGCCGGTATTGATGACGCCGAAGCGCTCCAGGTCGTAGCGGGGACCCAATGCGGCAAGGATCTCGATGTCGCAGCCGTTGCAGCTGCCCGCGTTGTAGTGGAGGATCCAGGGGGATTTTTTCCGAAAGGCGCTGAAAAATTTCATAGGCTGATCCAGATGATATTGGCTGTTGCCATTATAAACGCCGTGGCATAGATAATCCTGACCATCTGGTCGGTCCTGACCCGCGCGGTGGCGTTGTCGACGAGATTGACGAGGAGGAAAACGGCGAGCACGAGCGCCATCCCCTGCAGCGGTGAAGCCCCGGCAAAGAGGTAGACGATGCCGTAGACGAAGAGGTATTCCAGGAAACGCGCCATATAGAGGAACTCGTAAAAGAGCCCGCTGTATTCGATCTCGACGCCCCCGACGATCTCCTGGTGCGCTTCGACGGTATCGAAGGGGGACTTTTTCAGCTTGATGGGCAGGATGATCAGCAGCGCGGCGAAGAGCAGCGGCATCTGTGCCAGGTAGCCGCCGTGTTCCAGGATCGCACTGACGTCGAAGCTGCCCGAGACGAGGTAGAAGCCGACGGCGAGGAGCACCAGTATGGGCTCATAGGCGGCCAGGGCGGCGAGTTCGCGGTTGGCCCCCACCTGCGAATAGGGCGAGCGCACGCTGTAGCCCGCCAGGACGAGCACGATCAGGGCGAAGAGGTGCAAAAAGACGATGTAGAGCAGGTTCCAGCCGGCAAACAGCGCCCCCACCGCCAGCCAGAGCAGCAGGCAGTGGGCCACCGCCAGCAGGGCGTGGGGGGCGTGGATGATAAGGGTGCGCTTGTCCATCAGCTTGAACATGTCATAGAAGGGCTGCAGCAGGGGCGGCCCCTGACGGCGCTGCATCCGCGCGCGCAGCACCCGTTCCGCGCCGTAGACAAGGCCGCCGAGGAGGGGGGCAAGGAGAATCATGACCCAGTTCACGTGAGCGCTCCCGAGAGGGCGACGGCGGCCAAGAGGAGGCCGAAGCCCCACTGCATTCCCTCTGCCGCGGCGGGAGAAGGCTCCACGTAAAAGAGGGCGCCGTCAAACTCGCTCTTTTCACCGCAGCGGTAGGGCATGACGCGGTCAAAGCGCTGCAGGGAGCGCGCCAGCAGCGGCAGCAGGGCGATGATTAGGACGGGGAGGGCCAGCAGCCAGAGGAGGCTGCTGTGCTGCTGCAGCATGTAGCCGCCCGCCGCGGCGAGGCTGAGCAGGGTCAGTACGGTCAGCGGGGCGGCGAAGCCGGGGGGCATCATTTCGCGTTCGATGGGGAGGGTGTCAGGGGCGGCGGCGAGGAGTGCGGCGGCGATCTTGAAATAGAGCAGTACCAGCAGGGCACTGCCGACGGCGATGCCCGTCAGCACCACGACGAGCCACGGCTGCGTATGCAGCAGCGACGCGACGGCGGCGATGGCAAAGAGTTTTCCCATAAAGAGGCCGAAAGGCGGCAATGTGAGGGAGAAGAAGCCAAAAAGCAGGAAACCGACGCTGCGGGGGGCGTACTGCCGCAGCCCCTTCATCTGCTCGACGTCTTTGAGGCCGAAATCCTTCTCAAGCGCGCCCGCGGCGAGGAAGAGCAGCGCCTTGGCAAGGGCGTGGAAGAGCATCAGCGCCATCGCGAGCTGCATGCTCTCGGGCGTGCCGACGGCGGCCAGGCTCATCATCAGCCCCAGCAGGGCGACGGTCGAGTAGCCGAGGATCTCCTTGAGCAGGCTGCGCGACAGCGCCAGGTAGGCGGCGGCGACGAAGACCAGGGCGCCGAAGAGGGCCAAAAGTGTACCGGGCAGGGTGCCTCCGAGTCCCGGGGCGAGCTTGAGGAGCAGGAAAGGAGCGATTTTGACCATCGTCGCCGAGTGCAGCATGGCGCTGACCGGGGTGGGGGCGACCATGGCGCCGAGCAGCCAGCCGTCGAAGGGGAGCGAAGCCCCCTTGACCGGGGCGGCCATGGCGAGCAGGGCCAGGGCGGGCAGCAGCAGCCCGCCGTCACCCTGCAGCAGGCCGCTGAAGGTCGCGGTGCCCGGCCCGTAGGCAGCGGCCAGGGCGCCCAAAAGCAGGAACACCCCGCCGACCTGGTTCATCCAGAGCGCGCGCAGGGCGTTCCGGCGGCCGGCAGCGTCGCCGCGGAAGGCGATCAGGAGATAAGAAGCGAGCGTCGTCATCTCAAAGAGGAAGAAGAAGAGCAGGATGTCGTCGGCGATGACGATAGCGTTCATGACGGCGAGGAAGAGCATCAGATAGGCGACGAAAAGGCGCTGCTTCCCTTCACTGCTTTTTTCGCGGCGCATATACTCGACCGCGTAGAGGACGATGGCGCCGCCGACGATGTTAATGATGAGGAACATGAAACGCGAAAGATCGTCCACGACCAGCGCCGGGGCCTCTGCCGGGGTGATCGCAAGGGCCCAGAGGTAGAGCGGCAGCTGCAGCAGTGCAAGCAGCAGGACCGGCGGGGAGCGGTGTTTCACCCCCTGAAAGAGGAAATAGAAGAGCAAAACGACGTCGGCGGCCTCGATCAGGGTCCCCATTCCCGGTGTAATGGCGAACGGCTGCGCTTCAGGGTGCAGGAAGAGGGAGAGGGCCGCTACCGAAAGCACGCCGAAGAGCAGTGTCGCCACGGCATAGCGCCCCCGCACGGAGGGGAGGGCAAAGAGTGCCAGTGCCGCGATAACAGGCGATAAAAGCAGGATAAAAACCATCATTTCTGCCAAACTCCGTTCGTCCGTGGTTTTTGCTATTGTACTCTCATTACATCACAAAACGACTACGGCGGGGGTAGGTCTAGTGTATAAAAAAGCGGCGGGTTGTATAATGGGAGAAGCTTTACATTACGAATAAGGAACCGATGATGGACGATCACAAACTGGAGATCCTGGACAAGATGGCGCCGGAGATCGAAGAGCGCATTCTGGATTACGCCTCCCACCCCGAGGGGGGACTGTTCGACCTGCTGGAAGATATCGTTTACATGGATGACCTCGAAGCGTTCGAAGCGGTATTCGAAAACGGCGGCAATATCAACCTGCAGAACAAGTACGGCTGGACCCCGCTGCACATTGCCATCCGCCGCGACCGCCGTGACATGGTGGCGTACCTGCTCGCCCACGGCGCGGACATCAACAAACAAGACGGCGTGGGCTGGACGCCGCTGATGGAGAGCATCATGGACGATATGCCCGAGCTGTGCAAAACGCTCCTCGACGCCGGGGCGGATACCTCCATCGCCAACGAGCGCGGCGGCACGGCGGCGATGCTGGTGCAGAAATTCGGCCGCACCTCGATGATGGGGATGTTCTAGGCCGCTTTCGGTTTACGCGATGCGCCGCCGCAGCAGGGTGAGCGTTTCGAGGTAGGCGGTTTTGAAAGTGCCTTCGGGCAGCCCCTCCGTCTGCGCTTCCAGCCGGCGGCATCCCTCTATCATCCCGCTGCGCAGGCAGGGCGAAGGGGCGTCCATCGCCGCGCGGCAAAGCTGCATGATCCCCCGGTACGCCCCCATCCTTCCCAGGCGTACGTCTCCCCGCTCGCTGCTGCCGTATTTGCTTCTGCCGTAAAGAAAGTAGGCGGTAAAAAAAAGGATCCGGATCTCTTCGGCGTCGATGGTGCGTTTCATAAGTGCAAGTCTATGGCACTTTGCGCGCAAAAGCTCAAAACAGGGCAGAGCGCCATATGGCACTGTGCCCACGTATACGTTTGCTCCCCTTTCTGGCTACGCAGTCTTTTGTGTTACACTTTTTACAATGGCACGGCGCGAAAAAAACGCGCCTTACATATTCCGAGGAGGGGGAGAGGCGATGAAACATATTCTGTTTTTAATGGCCGTGATGCAGACCGTATGGGCCGCGGGGAGCATCGAGGTCAACGGGACCTCTTCGCTGCATGACTGGAAGTTGGCGTCGGAGAGTGTCCGCGTTTACATGGTGCAGGAAAACGGCAGGGTCGAAACGCTGCAGGTCGCCCTGGTCATCGAAACGCTCAAAAGCGGTAACGAGGCGCTGGACAACGACGCCTATGAGGCCTTCGGCGTCGACCGGGAGTGTCCCGTTCTCTTCAGCCTGCGTGCCCAAAAAGAGGACGGCTCCCTGGAGGGGGTGATGCGCATCGGGCGCCATGAACAAAGGGTCGCCGCCACGCCGGACCGCATGGAAGAGGGGGTGATTTCGGGGACGTTCAAAACGAAAATGAGCCGTTTCGGCATCACCCCTCCCTCGCTTTTCGCGGGGATGATGACGGTGGACGACACGGTCGGGATCCGCTACACGATCTCGGACGACGGGGTGCCGATGCCGCCCGTGCTGCTGCGATGCCTCTTCCCGCCGCAAAAGGGGATGGCGCCGTGAAATAAAACGGCCCGCCGCCCGCGTTTAGCCGTATCATGGCGGTATGATACTCCACCTCGACCTCGACAGCTTTTTTGTCTCCGCCGAACGTACCCGCAACCCCGATCTCGTGGGCAAGCCCGTCATCGTCGGCGGGCGGGGGGACCCGTTCATCTTTGACGCGAAACCGGCAAAGGAGAAGAAGCTTGTCCAGCTGAACCAGGGGGCCTTCGTCCCGACGCTCTTTCACGCCGAGCACGACGCCTCGAACTATTTTTTCGACGCGGGGCGCATCCGGGGGATCGTGACGACGGCCAGCTACGAAGCACGGGCCTGCGGCGTCAAGACGGCCATGACCATCCGCGAGGCGCTGCAGCTCTGCCCCCGGGCGATACTCGTCCCCCCGGACCACCTGCTCTACCACACCCTGTCGCACGAAATGATGGAGATGCTGGCCAAGGAGATCCCGCTGGTGGAGCAGTACAGCATCGACGAGCTTTTCGGCGACGTCACGGGCTGGGTCGAGGAGCGTGACATGCCCGATTTTATCCGCTACCTCCAGGAGAAGGTGACGAAGGAGCTGCTGCTGCCCGTCTCCATCGGGGCGAGCAACGCCAAGTGGATCGCGAAGCTGGCGACGTCGACGGTGAAGCCCTACGGGTTGCGGGTCGTCTATGATGACGAGATCGCCGACTTTACGCGCGACGTCCCCGTCGGGGAGTTCCCCGGGGTCGGAAGGGCCTTCGGGAAGAAGCTGGCGCGTTACGGCATCGCCACCGTCGGCGAAGCTGTGGCAAGCCCGCACCTGTTTGCGAGCTGGGGGCGGCAGGGGCGGGACCTTTATGCCCGCATGAGCGGGCGTGACGGGGAGGGGATCAACCCCCGCCGCAGCCGCAAGGGGATCGGCATGTCGCGCAGCATGGACCGCCCCATCCGGGAACGCGATGAGTTCTACCGCCGCGTGCGGGTGATGGTGCGCCACTGGACGCATACCATCGCCCGCCTGGGCGTCAACCCCACGACCTTCTACTTCAGCATCGGGTACGAAGGGAGGCTGCGCAGCAAGAAACAGTACACCGTCTACCGCTTTTTCAACGAGCGTTTTATCACCGCCTTCGCCCTGGAAAAGTTCCGGGAGCTCGATTGCTATCCGAACGCGGCCGTCACCTACATCGCCATGAGCGCGACGAAGTTCCTCCACCACGATCCCAAGGCGGTCGATATGTTCACCCTGGAGGAGGACCGGAAGATGCAGCGGCTCGACGGCGCGGTCATGAAGATGCGGGAGCGCTACGGCATGGATATCGTGCGGCGTGCCGCAGAAATGGGCAGGGGAACGTAACGGATTTGAAACACCGTCACGGTAAGATATCGGTATGCTGGACAGAACTTTGATGCAATCGGCTCTCGATATCTTCGAAGAGCTTCGGAGCGACCTGCTCGCGGCCCGTCACGGGACCGACCGAAACCACCCGCACTACCGGAGCCTTCTCAATCTCCGGCAATATCTCATCCTCCGCTCCAAAGACTGGACGGAGCTGCAGGAGAAGCTGTTCCTCCTTTCGCTCTCCTCGCTCGGACGCTCCTACGCCCACGTCGCCGCCAGTGTCGATACGCTCTACGACCAGCTCTCCTCGTCGCTGGGACGGGGGGAGATCTCCCCGGAGGAGACGGCGGCGTTCCACCACCTCGGCATCGCCGCGGCTCAAGAGATGATCGCGCAGAACAGCCGGGCCCTCTTTGGCGGGAAAGGCGCTGCGGACGCGGCGGAGCAGACAACGGCGGTCATGGTGACGCTCCCCTCCGACGCCGCCCGCAACGGCGGGGAACTGATCCGGGGACTCTCGGCAGCCGGGGTCAATCTCTTCCGCATCAATACGGCGCACGACGATCCCGCCGTCTGGCAGGGGATGGCGGACGTCATCCTGGCGCTGAACGAAACGCGTCCCGCGGAGGAGAAGTTGAAGATCTTTGTCGACCTGGCGGGGCCGAAGATACGCACCGGGCGGATCCGGCGGCTGAAGCTGCCCGTCGTCCTCGGCAGCAACAAGCGCGAAAAGACGATTTTGATCCGGCCCTTGCCTGCACAGACGATCTCCGAGCGTACCGACCCCAATACCCGTGCGAGGATCCCGGGGCAGCTCGCGCTGGAAAGGAGTCTCTTCGACACGCTGGAAGCGGGCGATGTACTGAAAGTGACGGACATTAACGGCCGGCACGCCAAGGTAAGGATCATGCAGCGCGACGGGGAGGGGGCGACGGGTGTCATCAGCAAGAAGGTCGCCGTCGACGAAAGCTGTATGGTGGCAGTAGGCGGCCGGAAGGGGTACGTGCGGGGCTGTGTCGTCCAGCCCGAACGCATCCGGCTTTTTACGGGGGACACTTTACGCATTACCGCGACAGATGCGGAGGGGTGCGCTGCCCTCAAAGACGAGACGGGCAAGACGGCCGTACCGGCACAGATCTCCTGTACGCTGCCGGCATTCGCCTCCTACGTTCGTCCGGGTGACCGGGTTTACATCGATGACGGCAAGATCGGTCTTTCGGTGCACGAAGTCGAAGCGGACGGCGTACTCTGCCGGGTGACCCAGGCGAAACCGGGCGGGACGCTGCTCAAGGAGGAGAAGGGGATCAACCTCCCCGATACCTACCTGAACATCCCGGCCCTGACCCCGGCAGACCGGGAGAACCTGCGCGCCGTCAAACACTATGCCGATATATTCGGTCTCTCCTTTTGCCAGACGGACCGGGACGTCGCCGACCTGCAGGCGCTCCTGCAGGCGGAGGCGTGCGGCCATATCGGTATCGTGCCCAAGATCGAGACCCGGCACGCGGTTTTCCGAATGCCGCGCATCCTGGAACAGCTGCTGCTGTGGGAGCGCAGCGGGGTGATGATCGCCCGGGGCGACCTGGCGATCGAAACCGGTTTCGAGAACCTCGCCACCATTCAGGAGAGCCTGCTTGATCTCTGCAGCGCGGCACACCTCCCCGTGATCTGGGCGACGCAGGTGCTCGAGAGCCAGATGAAGAACAACCTCCCCAGCCGCGCCGAGATCACTGACGCGGCGATGGCGGGGCGGGCGGAGTGCGTCATGCTCAACAAAGGTCCCTTCGCCATCGATACGGCGGGGGCGTTGCTGCGCATCCTGGAGCAGGTCCACCAGAGCTTCCGGAAAAACCGGCAGCTCCTGCGCAAAGAGATGCTCTGGTCAGTAGCCGACGCGCCGGAGGATGGCCTCTAAACCCGCCAGGTAGCTGCCGCCGAAAGCGCGGACGTGCACGAGGTAGGGGTAGAGACGGTAGAGGTCGGCTCTGTGCTCGAAAAAGCCCTCGGGGATGGGACGGTGAGCGCGGTAACGCGCGTAAAAAGCTTCGCCGAACGTCTGGAACATCCCGATAAAAGCGAGTTCCATTTCGAAGTGGCCGTAGTAGCACGCCGGGTCGATAAAAGCGGCGAGGTGGTTATTTTGGGTCAGGACGTTGCCGCCCCAGACGTCGCCGTGCAGCAGGGATGAGTGCTCGGGTTCGTCCAGGAATTGCTCGAAATCGGCGGCCAGCTTTTCGATGCGCCCCAAAAGGCTTTTGTCGATCTGCCCCTCGTCGAAGGCCTTGGCGGCGAAATCGAGCACCCGCATCTCCCGGTAGAAATCGACCCAGCGTATCCGCGGCCGGTTGCGCTGGCGGAAGGGGCCTATGGTCGTATCGGAGCCGAACCCGAAGACACCCTGGGCGGGGATGCTGTGCAGGTGGGCCAGGGCATCGGCGATCTCCTCTTCGCAGCGGCCGTTGCAGGCGGCGTCGTTGGGAATGTACTCCATGACCAGGCGCCCTGCGCTTTGCTCGAACACCTTTGGCACGCGCAGGTGGGGCCGGAGGTGTTCGAGCATTGTCGCTTCCGCCTCCAGCGCGAAGGGGTCTTCGGAGGATTTGACGATCCGCTGCGTACCGTCTTCGGCCGTCTCAAGGTCGATGGTCGCAATGGAGTTGCTGCCGAGACGGATTGTTCTTACGCCCATGACTCCCTCGTGATTTTAAGCTGCCGATCCTTTTCGTCGCTCAGAAGCAGTTCGCCGTCCTGGATCAGCGCCTGGAGTTGCATACTCCGTTCTGCAAAGGCTTCGGCGTCGCCCTGCGCATCCAGCTGGATCACTTGAAGATTGCCGAAACGCGCCAGTTTCGAACCGTTCTGGCGCCACCACGCGTCGGCCGCCCGGCGGGAGTAGGTGTAAATGATCACCTCCTCGGCGCGTCCGCACGCCTTGCGTATGCGCTTTTCGTCGGGCTGTCCCAGGTCGATCCAGAGGCGGATGGTGCCGTCATAGTCTTTGTTCCAGAGGTCGGGTTCATCCTCCTGGACGATCCCCTTGGTAAAGGCGAGCCGTTCGTCGGCATGAAAGGCGAAGGCAGCCAGGCGCATCATCATCCTCTCTTCCGTTTCGGAGGGGTGGCGGGCGACGGTCAGGTCGAAATCATGGTAGAAGTGGCGGTCGAGGTCGGAGATGGAAAGAGATACTTTGTAGATCGTTGCGCCCAGCGCCATGGGGTCTCCTTGTCATTAGCTGCGTAATTATACTTTACTCCGGGATCTGGGGCAGTCTAATGGAAAAGAGCGCTATAAAACAGTAGAATAGATGATCTTAGGGGGTTGACGATGGATTACCGAATCGAAAGAGCCGCTATAGGTGACAGAGATGCAATTCTCAAAGTGATGGAACCATGGAATATGCACCATGTCCCCTCGGTGGAGATGGAAGAACTCGATCTTGCCTTTTTCTATGTCGCCCGGACGGAAGATGGTCGGATCATCGGTGCGGGCGGTTACAAGATCCTCTCCCCGGAGGAGGGAAAGACGACGCTGCTGGGAGTCTATCCCGAATTCCAGGGCATGAACATCGGGAAGGCGCTTCAGAATGCCCGGCTGGAGGCGATGTACGACGCGGGCGTGAAGTACGTGACGACAAATGCGGACCATCCCGAGACGATCGTCTGGTACCGTAAGCATTACGGCTATGAGGTTGTCGGACGCCTGGAGAAGCTTTGCGCCTTCAGCCTGGAGGATGTCACCCACTGGACGACGCTGCGGATGGACCTTGTCCGCCATTTCGAGACAAGGGCAGAGCGCGAGATCGCGGCAGCGGCCTATATTGAGGGGAACGATCCGCACCCGCTGAACCCCTTCCCCCCGCTGATGATCAATGTCTGTCTGACGGGGATGGTGCCGACGAAAGTAAGCACGCCGTATGTCCCGGTCCATGTCGAGGAGATTGTTGCGGATGCGATCCGCGTTTATGATGCAGGAGCGCGCATCGTCCATATCCACGCCCGGGATGAACGGGGGTTGCCAACGCCGGATGCCCGCTATTACGAAGCAATCCTAACGGGGATACGCCGGGAGCGGCCGGGGATGGTCTGCTGTGTCTCCACGTCGGGACGAAACTGGAGTGATTTCGAACGGCGCTCCGAGGTGCTGCATCTGAGCGGGGGGGCGAAACCGGATATGGCGAGCCTGACGCTCGGGTCACTCAATTTCCTCTCCGGGGCGAGCGTCAATACGATCAACATGGTCGAGCGGTTGGCGATGACGATGCAGGAGAAGGGTATCCGGCCGGAGATGGAGGTCTTCGATTACGGGATGGTCAACCTGGCCAAGTATCTTGAGCGGCACGGGATCATCAAAGGGCGCAAATACTTCAACATCCTGCTTGGTAATCTCAACACGGCGCCGGCGACGCTCGGCAACCTGACCATGATCGCGGAGGCGCTGCCGGAGGATTCCGTCTGGGCCGGGGCGGGGCTGGGCGGTTTCCAGCTGCCGATGAATGCTGCCGCCGTCGCTGCGGGAGGGCATGTCCGCGTCGGGATAGAGGATAACATCCATTACGACTACGAGCGGAAAGTACTCGCCTCGAACGAAGCGCTGGTCCGTCGGGTCTCGCGGATCGCGGAGGAGTTGCAGCGTCGTATCGCAACGCCCGATGAGACGCGGGCGATGCTGGGGCTTGCCTAGCTAGCGGCTTTGTGCCTTGTGTGCAATCAGTGCGTTAAAGGCCTCCCTGATGGCATCGAGGGCAGGGGCCTGGTAGGGAATGGGATCGTTACCGACGATGCGCATACAGGTATTGAGCTCGAAGATGAACATTTTCCCTTCTGTATCCAGGTGGCAGTCGATACCAAAGAAATCGAGGGGCAGTTTTCCATGAATAAGGCGGCAGGTCTCTCCCAGGCGCGCAGGAGGGTGCGCCAGAAAGGCGATCTCCTCATCCTGGAAGGCTTGAGAATCGTTCATCAGCTCCTGCCGTGTTTCCGAGTGGATGTTCCATGATTTCGAGACGATGAGGTGGCGCGGATAGATCTGTCCATCGATGACGACAAGACGGTATTTGCGGTAGAGGCCGTCTTTGTCCCGGAAGTCGTGGAAGGCAATCGCGTAGAACTCCCTGCCGTCGAAAGCGAAGCGTTCCAGTTTCGGCAAATCCTGTGCGCTTTCGACCAGGACCATCCCCCCGCCGCCGTGTTCCCCTGCCGAGCGGAAAATATAGGGGTAGTCCAGGCCGTTTTCCGCGATCAGTCCCGGGATCTCCGCCACCCGCTGCGGTGCGACCCGTACCGTTTTCGGAACGCGAAGTCCCGGGATACCATGCAGACGTGAATAGGTCTGTTCCCGGGTCGTCTGGAATGTCAGATCCGGAGGGTTGATGACAGGCAGCGCGAGGTTGTTCAGTGTCGATTCCAACTGATGCAGTGCGATGGCGTTCGTATCAGGATCGCAGACTGAATTGACGACGACATCGGCATCTTCGGGAACGATCTGTTTGGGATGGCGCCCGCCGAAGGTAATGGGCAGGACGCGGTAGCGCTGCTGGTCGATGAGACTCACAAGACTGTTGGTTCCTTCAAAATTGATCTTGAGCTGCTGAGGATTGCCATTATTCCAGATGACGGTTGCCCGCTGAGAGTCAGGTGTGCCGATGGGATTGAGGATTTTAAGCATGATGCTCCTTTGGCGAAGGGCGTTTTTCAAGCAGCATCTTTTCGACAGCCAGATTAAACTGTGCAAGTTCTTTTGTCGAGTAGTACCCCTGTGCTTTTGTCCCGTCAGCATAGTGTCCGTTGCAGTCAATGCTGAAAAGGAGTAGTTCCCCTTTTTTATCAATGGTGCATTCTACGGCGAAATAGTCTAGTCCAAGCTGTTTTTTCAACATGGATAAGATCGGGAATCTCTTTTTTTTAAACTGTTTGAGAAAGGCCTTCTCCTCACTCAGTACGCTTGTCATTTTCGGTTTCAAACCCCGGTGGGCTTCCTCATCGTTACGGATATACCATTGATCGGAGAGAATGAGGTGTCCGGGCAGTTGGGTGTCTCCGATAACATAGAAACGATAGAGACGGTAGAGGCTGTCCTGTGAACGGTAGTCGCTAAAGGCGGAGGCGTAGTAGGCCCTGCCGTCGAAGGCAAAACGTTCCAGGGCATGGAGATCGTCGAAGTTTTCAAGAATATAGTGGTTCGGCTGTTCCGGATAAGTGGCGGCTTCTTTGAACAGGATGGGGGGCTTTAGAAAAGACATTGCTAGCACGTTTTGAACGTCGGAGAGAGAATGTGGCGTCAGCCGGACGGTTTTGGGCATAGTGATCCCCTTGAGCGGTGAAACGAGCTCGCAAAGACGGTCGGGACGGATGCGGGGGATATTAGCCGGCGGATTGATAAAGGGATAGGGATTGCTTCGTGCAGCGTGCTGTGCACGGTCCAGGGCATGGAGGCAGCGATCCGGGTCACTGATACTGTTGTAGACGATATCGGGCCTGATATTGACATTGATCGGGTTGTCGGCACCGCCATAGAGCAGTTTCAGGTGGCGGAAGCGGGAGGGATCGAGTGGTTCTAGCAGCGGTGAGAGCCAGGCAAAATCGAGAAAACGGCGTGCTCCCGTTTCATCCGTCGTCTCCAGGACGATCTCATTCGAATCAGGCAGGCCCGCCAGTTGCAAAATAGTAGTCATGTACAGATGCTTTCGGTTGTAAAGATACTGGATTATCGTGGATAGGGACTTACAAGTCTCTAAATGTGTTTTGGAAGCCGGAAAGTCAGAAGATTGACCATGCAGAAGGGAGGAGGTACCTCACTTCTGAGTGCCACGGCCGTTATGGCATCATCGCGCTGCAGGTGCCTGCCGGGATGTCATCCCAACGGCTGTAAGTCGCATTGCCGTCAGGTGCGACGATGGTGACTGTCGAGTACATGGATGCGTTGGCGTCGAAGCCGACCGTTGCGCTGCCGCTGCCGCTGACAGTAACGGTACCGGCGTACGGCAGGACGTTGTTCCCGTGGAGACCGTCGCCGTCGAAGTAATCATCCTGGTTGGACTGGACGACGGGATCGGTTTTAAACGTGACCGAGCCGCCGAGGCAGGTTGTGCCGTAAGTACCGCTGATGGTGATGTTCTCTTCACTGCCGTTCGCATAAACTTCCATGACGAAGTTGTTGTAATATTCGCCCCCTGTTAGACTCTCTACACCGTTGGCATCGGTTTCATAGTGGGAGTAGAATCCGTCAGCCATTGTTTTGTAGTGGGAGTTGTCCTGGGCGCCGGAGTCGGTCCATGTCTCGTTATAGACATTTCTTTCACCGCCGCTGACTTTTCCACTGCTGTTGATGTCGACTCTTTTGTCGCTGCCGGAATAGTGCCAGGTGTCGCTCCAAGCCGGTACACCGGTTGCGTCGAAGTAATCACCGTCCGCTTCCCAGGTCTCTTTGCCATTGTTTTTACGGGTATACGTCCGTGACGTCGTCGTCTCGTTGTTGTCGTAGCCGTAACTGCGATTATCACTCCAGGACCACGTCTCTTTGGACATGTTCGAGTCGATGCTGTATGTTGCCGAGTTCGTGTAGGAGTATGTTCCGTTCTCGAAATAGCGATTAGCCGGTTCACCATTGATAGTAGCGCTGGAATTGTCGATACAGTGGTCGTACCTATACGTATATTTATAGGTTTCCGTCCAGCCGCCCTCTGCCGGGTAATCGTAACTACTTTCGTATGAGTTGGTACGTGTACCGCTGATCTGGCAATCATAAGTATATGAATAGCTGTTCTCACCGCTACCACTGCCGGCTGCCACTTTTGCCTGGATTGCTGTTTTGATGTCGGCTACAGCTGCCTTCATCGTGGATGCAGGCGCACTGGCGGCGGTAATGCCACCATTATAGAGCATGCTCAACGCACTCTCCACCGTTGCGAGATCAATGCTGGTCGCCGCTTTGATCTCGGATGGTGCCGATGGTCCGGAAGAGCTGCTACCGCAGCCACCTATGATCAATGCCGCTGTTGCGACAGAAATACCTATCACGCTAACACGTTTCATAATATACCCCTTATACCAATGGTTGAGATACTATCAGTGTATGAATGATAAGCTTAAATATTGCTTCAAGAAAATAGAAAGCGTTAAAAAATGCTATTAGATTATGCCGCTTTCTCTGAAGCTCATATACCCTATAATAGGAGTGTTTAAGGGGATGACCAATCGGCTGTATGCATAAGGATATCGGGATCGACCCGGAAGGAAAGGAATGCTTTTTTATAGCGTCGTACATAAAGTGATCGCTCCTGTCACAGCTGTTTTTCTGCTCACGGCATGCGGGAGCGGCTCGCATTCCGAGACGCCGACGCCGACAGAGACCATTACCGTAAGCATCGGAGGCAGTACGGCAGTCAGGGGGGCACTTTGCGGTGCGGATATAGAAGTGACGAAGCTGGACGGCAGCGCTCTTTTTCTTGCTAAAAGCTACATTTATGATCCGCAGCGCGACGGCACGGAGTACAACGCGACGGCGACAAAACTGCTGCCTTTCGGCGAAAGGATCGCCGGCCGTTTTTCGGCTACACGCACCTTCGCTGTATCGTCCCTGCCCTCGGAAGAAACGATGATGCTTCTGAAAGTAAGCGGAGGGAATGAGATCGACCCCGACGGCGACGGGTTTGTCGTCCCGGGAGAAATACGCAACTTTGCCGGTCCCCTTTATGCCTACGCAACCTTCGGGGCTTTGCGCGACGGCAACGTGTCGGTCAACCTTTTCAGTTCTGCCGCTGCCGCCGTCGCGGCGGAACGCCACCTCTCCGTGCCCTCAACGGTCACAATGATCCTCGGGAAGGTTGCGCAGAAGCTGTTCAGTTCCGACCCGGCAGGGAGTATGATCGATGCTGCGACACTGACACGTTTTAATCCTTCCATTGTCGAGAACAACACTTCTGTCCATTTCAGCTACCTGAATGATCCGGGCAGTTACAAGGCATTGGCAGAGGGCAATTACGGCGGGGGACTGTATGAAGGCAATAGAGCACTCTGGAAACTGGATACCGACCATGAGGGGCTGATGGATGCTTTCGAACAGCTCAGCGGTACGGATACCGCTTTGGCCGACAGTGACAGTGACGGGGTGAACGATTATGCCGAAGTGTGGAGCGGTACGGATCCTCTCAACGGGGGAAGCGTCGAGGGGGACCTGCTTTTTCCCTATCAGTGGTACCTGCTGAACACGGGGCAGACGGGCGGTGCGCAAAACGGAGGCATCGCTGGGGAAGACCTCGACATCGTCGGGCTGCCGACCACTTTTACCGGCAGTGGTGATGTGGTCGTGGGTATCGTCGATACCGGCGTCGAGTCCGGGCATCCCGACCTGAAGAACAATCTTGACGTGAGCCTGAGTTACCACTACGGTACCCATTCGAACGATCCCGTGCCGCTCGCCAGCGACATCGGCTACCATGGGACATCCTGCGCGGGGATTATTGGCGCGCAGGGGTTCAACGTACGGGGGGTACGGGGCGTTGCCCCGATGACGCGGCTGGCCGGGTTTAACGTGCTGGCGACAGGCCGGGTCTCCCATTTTGCTGATGCCTTTCTCCGGCCGGGCATCGATATATTTTCGAACAGCTGGGGGGCGATGACTTCAGCCGCACTGACCGATTGGGGACCGGTGCTGGAAGGCGCGCTGGAAGAGGGCGCAGTGAACGGTCGTGACGGCAAGGGCGCCATCTATGTTTTTGCCGCCGGCAATGATCGTACGGCAAGCCATGAGGGGTATGCCAACACCTCCAGCCTGCATAACAGCAAATACGCCATTACCGTTTCATCCGTGAATGCAGATGGTACGCTAAGTTCATATTCCAACACGGGGGCGAACGTGCTTGTCGCTGGAACGGGAGGCGAGTATGGGCTTACGGACCCTGCCATCGTGACGACGGACCTGACGGGGCTGGGTATCGGGCATGATATAAAGTACGATAATGACGAGATTGTTCTCGGTGACTCTTTGCTTGATGGGAACAATCCCGACGGCAACTACACCCGTTTCATGAACGGGACATCTTCGGCCTGTCCGGCAGTGGCTGGCGTGTGTGCCCTGGTGCTCCAGGCCAATCCGGCGCTGACACGGAGAGATGTTCGGTATATTCTCGCCAGGAGCGCACGTCAGAACGATGCATCCGACGGGAGTTGGAGTCTAAACGGGGCAGGACTGCCTATCAACGACAAATACGGTTTCGGCATCGTGGATGCAGCAGCTGCCGTCGCTATGGCGGAGGGGTTTTCTTCCTTGGGGCAGGAACAGACGAGCGCGCTGTATACCGACAGTGCCAACGTCGATATTCCCGATGCCAACAGCAGCGGGATTGAGCGTACCTTGAATGTTAGTGAATCCATGACGGTCGAACATGTGGATATTTGGATCACGACGGAACACTACCGAATCGATGATCTCCGCATCGTAGTAGTCTCTCCGTTGGGGACGGAAAGCGTTCTCGCGGTTGGCGGTGAAAACTACATTCGCGGCGTAGAACGTTATGCAGATTGGCGTTTTTCAACTGTACGATGCCTGGATGAACCCGCGCAGGGGACATGGCGTCTGAAGGTCATGGATCTCAGGAGCGGTTATATCGGCTCGCTCTCAAGCTGGGGCATACAGATCAGCGGCCATTAGAAGGTGGGAATGATGAAGCTTGTATATATGGTGGGAAGCTTGATAGTTGCGGGAGTGGTTTTCGCAGATTCGATCGGGCAATTTTGTTATTTGCAAAACAGCCACGGGAGAAAAACACTCTTCGTCAAGACGGAAGCAAAAGCATTTGATACGGCCGAGCAGGCTGCATCGAATCATGCACGCCTGGCAAGTGAAAAGGCAGCGCACGCCGGGGAGGTCTTCTATAAATGGGGTGTGAAAGAAGCGGCATTCCGCCATGTGACGACCGGCCATATCGTCGTCCGCTTTGTCTCCGGGAAACGGATTGACCCGGAGACGTTTGCGGTGTCAAACGGTTTGGAGTTTCGCCGCCGTATCGGTATCGACGGGAGTAGCGTCGTATTTGTCAACAAAAGCGACAGAAATGATATTGATCAGTCGAACAGCCTGATGCAGAATCCGGACGTCGCATCGGCGGAACCGGACTGGGTCCTCCCGGTTAGACTCTACTAGGCAAAGCGGGGCCGGGGAGGTTATAATTGTCAAAAACGAAGGAACAGTAATGGGCGGATGGACCTGTTCGCATCAGCGCGGCGAGCTGTGCGATCTTTTGAAAAAAGTCTGCGATCCGGGCGACAAAGGGTGCGTGCTTTACGGCAAAGCTGTTTTTTCCAACCCGGAAAACCCCTCTAACGCTGCCGTCGAACGGCGAGAAGAGACGCGTAAACGCAAGGGGCTGCGTGACGAGATGGAGGATGCTAAGTTCTTTTAGCGCCTCCCCGGCACACGTTTACCCTTTTTTCTTGTAGTGGGAAAGGAAATAGTGGTAGGAGTGGGCCAGCGCCTTGTTGGTCAGGACGACAAAGGCTTTCGTCTCATCCCATTTGGCTTCGGTTTTATCCTTGAAGGCGGCGTAACGCTCCTGCATTTCACCGTACATCTTTTCCAGCTCGTCAAGACGCTTGTCGAACTCGGCTTTGACCTCGGTGCTGTAATGACTTGCCTTCTCTTTCAGTGCCTCGATCTCGGCACGGTAACCCTCGAGGGTTTTCTGACTCTCTTCGATGATCTCTTCGTCTTTTTTCTTAGCGGACATGATATCGCTCCTTTCAGTGGGTTATAACTATTGTACACTATTTCCGGCGCCATTGGTAGCTTTGATCCATTAAACGCATTATCCACAATGAGTGTGTACAATGCGGGTGATGCGAACATTGACACTCTTACTTTTACTTCCCCTTTTTCTCTTCGGTGCGGCGGCACCAACTGACGCCGAGCTTAAGGCGCAGATCGGGCGTATGCTCATTGTCGGTTTCGATGCCGAATCGCTTGACGCGTCGGACCCTTTTGTGACGGAGCTGCGGCAGTACAAACCGGGCGGCGTGATCCTGTTTGACCGGGGCTACCCGGACCAGAGCCGCACGAAGAACATTCGTTCACCCCGCCAACTCGCCGCGTTGACGGCCCAGCTGCAGGCCCTCTCCACCGCCCCGCTGCTCGTCTCCGTGGACCAGGAGGGCGGCCGGGTCGCACGCCTGAAGCACGCCTACGGTTTCCCCGTCGTTCCTTCGGCGGAAGCGGTCGGAAAAAGGGATGACCCGGCGTACGCGCAGCAGGTGTACTCTCAGTTGGCGGCGACCCTTTCCGACGCCGGAATCAATACCGACTTTGCCCCCGACGTCGACCTGGCGGTGAACCCCGACAACACGGTGATCGTCGGGCTGAAACGCTCCTACGGCGAGTCGCCGGAGAAGGTGACGAAGTACGCGGGAATCATGCTCGACGCCCTGCGTGAGCAAAAGGTCGTCGGGGTGCTGAAGCATTTCCCCGGCCACGGCTCTTCGCTGGGGGATTCGCACAAAGGCTTTGTGGACGTTACCGAGACGTGGAGCCCCGAAGAGCTCGAACCCTACCGCCAGCTGATCGGTGAGGGCAAAGCGGATATGATTATGACGGCCCACGTCTTCAACCGTCGGCTCGACCCCGACTACCCGGCGACGCTCTCGCACAAGATCAACACAGAGCTGCTGCGCGGCGAGCTGGGCTTCAAAGGGGTCATCGTCAGCGACGACCTGCAGATGAAGGCGATCTCCGAACACTACAGTCTTGAAGAGACGGTGCGTCTCGCCATCAACGGCGGGGTCGATATGCTGCTCTTCGCGAACCAGCTCGGCAGCAACATGCTCGGCCGGATCGTTGATACGATCTACGCCGAGGTCAAAGCGGGGCGGATCTCCCGCGAGCGGATCGCCGAGTCGAACCGCCGTATCAACGCGCTTTACGACGCCTACGGCATCGGCGCGCCGAAGATCGTCGACAAGCCCATCGCCTTCGGGCCGCAGCGCATCGCCCTGACAAAGCAGTACGTCAAGCAGCACTACGGCATGGAGGTCAATGACATTACGATCGATCCAAAAGTCATCGTGCTGCACTGGACGGCCGATATGGGGCTGGAGTCCTCCTTTGCGCGCCTTCAGCCGGAGTTGCTGCCCGGAAGCCGCGGCGACATCGCGACCGCAGGTGCGCTCAACGTCTCCTCGCAGTTCCTTGTCGACCGGGACGGCACGATCTACCGCCTGATGCCCGAGAACTGGATGGCGCGCCATGTCATCGGGCTCAACTATGACAGTATCGGCATCGAGAACGTCGGCGGTGAGGACAACGCCAAAGAGGACCTCACCCCGGCGCAGCTGCGCGCGAATATCGCGCTGGTGCGCTACCTTGCCGGGAAGTACCCGCACATGGAGTACCTTATAGGCCATCATGAATACCGCCGGATGGAAGCGACCCCGCTGTGGCGGGAGCTTGACAAGGGGTACCGCACGGAAAAGAGCGACCCGGGCGAGGCCTTTATGCGGAAGGTGCGCAGCGCCGTCAGTGACCTGCACCTGAAAGCCCCGCCGGAAGCGCGCTGATGGGATTCTCCCCCCTCGACTGGACCGTCTTCGGCGGCTATTTTGCCATCCTGGCTTTAAGTTCGTGGCTCTTTTCCCGCGTGAACATACGTTCATCGCGCGATTACTTCGTCGGCGGGAACAGCGTCCCGATGCTCGCGGCCGCCGTCTCCGTACTGGCGACCTCGCAGTCGGCGGCGACCTTCCTGGGCGGCCCGGAGTACGCCTACCGCAGCAACCTCACCTTTGTCGGCTTCTACGTCTCCGCGCTGCTGGCCGTGCTCTTCATTGCCAAAGTGCTGGTGCCGCGCTTCTATGCCATCCGTGCCGTCACCGTCTACGAACTGCTGGAGCAGCGCTACGGGACGAAGGCCAAACGCGAAGCGGGCATTATGTTCCTCGTCGGGCGGGTCCTGGCCAGCGGCGCGCGGCTCTACATCGGGGCGCTGGCCGTTTCGATGATCGTCTTCGCCGACATCGCGCCGCTGCACCTCTTCGCCGCCATTCTCATGCTGGTACTCGGCGCACTGGCTTACACCTACTTCGGCGGGGTGAAGTCGGTCATCTACAGCGACGTTATCCAGGCGGTGACCTACATCGGGGCGGGGGTGGCCGTATTGATCTACCTCTACAGCACGCTGCAGACGGACATCGGGACGATGTATGACGTTTTGAATGCCGAGGGGAAACTGACCGTCATCGACACGGCCGGGAACTTCGGCATCTGGAGCCTGCTGGGGGGCTGGCTGCTACTCAACATCGCGGCCTACGGCCTGGACCAGGATATGACCCAGCGTGTGCTGGCCTGCAAAAACGGGCGTGACGGCTCCAGGGCGCTGGTGGTCTCCATCGTCATGACGATTCCCGTCGTGCTGCTCTTTCTCGCCATCGGGCTGCTGCTCTACCTCTTCTACAACCATCCGGAACTCTCCGGCATCGGCGGCAGCGCTGTGCAGGAGTTCGGCGGGGAGAAGATCTCTATTTTCATGACCTACATTCTCAACGAAATGCCCGCGGGGTTGCGCGGCTTTGTCACCGTGGGAGCAATCGCCGCCGCGCTCTCCTCGACGAACTCGGTACTTGCGGCGATGGCCTCGGTGGCCGTGGAAGACATCTACCGCCCCTGGAAGAGCGCACGAGGCGAGATGGAAGAAGCTCACTACGTGGCCGCCGCGCGGACGGCCGTACTGCTCTTTGCGCTCATTTTGACGGCGATGGCCGTCGTGAGCTACTACTGGCAGCGTGCGACGGACCTGCCGCTGGTCAGTTTCGCGCTGGGGGTCATGAGCTTTGCCTATGCCGGGCTGCTGGGAGTGTACGCCTCGGCGCTCTTTACGAAACGCGGAAGTGCCCGGGCGGTGCCGTGGGCCCTGGGCGGCGGTTTTGTCACGGTCCTGCTCTTGCAGCCCTATTGTTTCGGCGGGGCCTTTTCCCTGGCCGATCAGCTCGTCGGGGGGACGGCGATGGCGTTTGTCATAATGCAGTTAGGGAGCAGAGAAGCGTAACGTTTGAAAGGAGCAATCAAAAGCCGCCTGTGGGTTTTTGATTGGCTCCACTGTTTTGTTAGCATTTATTTGTTGGACTTCTCCCACTCTATTCCAAGTCCTTTGAATTTTTGAAGATAGGGTATGACAACCATTGCTACTGCAGCACCCAACAATCCCAAACGTTCTGGCGTAAGTAGTGATATTTTCCAAAACGAAAGAGAAAAATCTGCCGCAACGATAAGAACTAGGATAACTGCTACAGATGTTCCAACTATTTCTAACGAATTTGATGCGTCCTCTCGTCTATTTTTTATATCGGCTTTTTTATCAGCAAGGTTATTGGCTTTCAAAGCTTCGTATTTCGGAAATACTTCTGAATCTACTTCTCGTTCATTAATCCCTTCCTCGCTAGTAAGCACTGATAATTTTTCTGGAACTTGTTCAGGGGCGGTGATTATATAGGTGGCGATACGAAGATTTCCTAAAGCCTTTTTATACGCATCAAGATGTTCACTCGCTCTGGCCAAATTTGAAAGAGGTCCTTTAACCTCAATTAAAGCAAGGCGTTCACCAGTGCTTGGATCAACAATCAAAAAATCAGGTCTGTAACGAATATTTGAACCGATTGGGAGAATAGCAGGTTCATACAGAATAGACTCAGGGGGGAACCCTTTTTGAAGTAAAAACTTATAAACTTCCTCTTCTAGTCTGCTTGAAAATTCTTGGTTATAGGGCACTATTTTCCTTTTATGCTAACGTTTAAAATGACCAATCAAAAAGCCTCTCGCGGGTTTTTGATTGGTCTCCTCTGATTTGTTATGTATTTTGAGCATTGAGAAAAGCTTTTATATCATCGATAAAAGGTCTTAACCTTCTATATGCAAGTTTTGATTGTTCAATTTCATATTCAATATTTTTTTTTGCTGCCGCTTCTATATGTATGCTATTTCTAAGAGTGTAAAAACTTTTAATTTCGTCTGCGTAGATTTCATTTACAAAGCCTATATCTACAGAAGCATCAACTTTATCATGGAAGGGAATCGACGTCCAGGGAGTTTTTGTTTCTTTTTTTAGGCAAGTAAAGATTTTTTTCCCTTCGTAAGTAATCTCAGTTAATCCCGAGAGGGCTGCAATTTCTCTGAGGCTTATATGTGTTGATATTTGCTTAACATTGTCATCTTCTTTAAAGTTATTGAGTAATAAATAATTGATTACTGCTTCGTAGATTGACGCATATTGAATGATCTGAAACTTCAAATGTGCATGTAACTCATAGTCTTCTAAAAATAAGGCTTCCATCAATTTATAAACATATCTGGCTGCA
This sequence comes from Thiomicrolovo immobilis, assembly GCF_039645955.1. GTDB lineage: Bacteria > Campylobacterota > Campylobacteria > Campylobacterales > Sulfurimonadaceae > Thiomicrolovo > Thiomicrolovo diazotrophicus. The sequence continues at coordinate 1,691,613 of NZ_CP147916.1, read as the reverse complement.
TAAAATTCACGTGCCAAAGATTCTTGTAATGGCACATCTTGAATAAAATCAAATTCATTCATGTACCAATCATGATCTTGAGGAAGATCTCTTTTGCAATAAGACATTACTGTACTTATGGTTTCATCATTCAGAGGCATATTTTTCCTTTTACATAACGTTTAAAATGAGCAATCAAAAAGCCGCCCGCGGGTTTTTGATTGGTCTCCTTTGATTTGTTATGCATTTATTCTCGGTATTCGCCAACAACACAATCTGCTGGTCTTTTCTGATTCCAAAAGCTTATGAGTATGTCTTTGTTCTTTTTGTGCCACTTTTTAATATTACGAAAATAGGTGGATAATGCGTTCCCATTTAGTGCTTCACAATCCTTGATTGTAAAATTATTACATTCACCAGCGTAACATACGCGAAAATGAGGTGGAGGGTGCTCATTGGAGAATATTTCAATCTTTAATCCCTTGATTCTGTCAACTACTTCTTCAGTAAGAAAACGAAGTTCATTATCATCAATAATTGGGCCCATCTTGAAACACTCTTCAAGTTCTTTGGATAACTCAGTTGGCACCTCTATTTTCCATTCTTTCATGTTTCAGTTCTCATTTTCATTCAATGTGTCAGTATCATCAATGATGTATATGTCAATAATATAGTCAGCCGATTTCATATCATCGTTTGCATGATCACCAGTTAAAGCTGCTTTAAAATAGTTTCCACTGATTTTTTTACATGCTAAACGTTCTGCTTCACCAAATGTTTTAGCTTTAACAGTGCATTCCACGGTGACTCTGTTATCCTCTATTTCACGACTAAAAACCACTTGATATGTCTTTTCCATGTAAGAACCTTTCTTTTGATTTGTTATGCATCTGGTTCCTTGATAAGATGCATTGCCTTCCACGATAAGAATATTGTGGCAATTCGAGCTGCCTCTCCAGATCCTTTTGTACAAGCCGCATCAAAAGCTTTATTTTGTATATCTTCCCAATCAAACTTGAAACTACTTAATTCCTGAATTGATACTTTGTAGTCATGTTTATGCGCATAATTATTTCTGATATTATTGATTGCTTTGAATGCTGAATAATGTTTGCTGTCTAATAATCCCATTGCATGAGCTAAATCAACTTTTATATCAAAAGAACGATTCTTTTTGAAAAATGCAGAAGGCTTTTGCATATTATTTGAAAGCAACGTCTCTAAAACTTGTTCGATAAATATGTGCCCCTTTAGTATTGGAGAAACTTCTTCGTCATCAAAAACGAGACGCTCCATTGCATGCTGATCAAGCTCATCGTATGATAGATCATTAAAGTTCAAGTTTGCGTCCTTTCAGATATAGGCTTAATGCATAACGTTTAAAATGAGCAATTAAAAAGCCGCCTGCGGTTTTTTGATTGGTCTCCTTTGGTTTGTTAGATATTTAATTGTTGTTTTCCTAGTCGAATCAGTGTTTGATGCATAGCAAAAATATTATCTCCTAGGTCATTCATTTTCTTGATACTTTCTTTTGCTCTTTGCGGGATTTCACCATTATCTGTATAGTTTGGTATGGAAGTTTGCCAACCATCCCTTTCTGGAAATGTATGATGGCTGGAAACATCAATAAATTGAAAAATTGTTTGAAGCAAATCCTGTCTTGCCTTTTCCAATTCCTTATTGAGGAATTCAAATTCTGCATTATCCCAATTCCTTGCAAAATCTCTTAGTTGGTCAAGTTTCGCAAGCTTAAACGAATTGTGAAAGTCATGATCTCGTAGAAAATCTATGCTACCTTCACCGGAAGGCAAATCATTCAAGAACTTTGTAAAAAGCTCTTTATCATGAGTATTTGACTGATTGGTGACTGTTTTATCTTTTACTTCTTGAATAATTAAACTTGAGAGAAAACCAATAAATAAAATTGCTGGTTCCCAATCAGGGCTAGATACAAGCCAAGCTTCTGCTAAGAGTAAAGCAATAAGATTCGCAATTTTCAATATCATGTTTCCTCTTGTGTATCTAACTATTTATTCAACGAACATACTAGCATTTTAAGCTTGTATAGCATTATTAATTAACATAAAAAATGTGTTTGTATTTTGGAAAAAATTACATTATTGCCATGAAAATAGGCTGTAAAGCTGCTTGGAAAGAAAAATTTTCATATGTGTTTAATGACGAAAAACACGTTAAATGAACGAAAATGATATTGATTTGTCGAGAAAAGCAATAAAAACACATTTTGTGTTTTTATTTTGAAAGGCGCGATCATTCCCGCTGTGTCAGCCGCTCCCAGAGAAGGACAAGCGCCACCAGCAGCATCCCGGCGGCCAGGCCGCTTACGAGTTCGGGCAGAACGAAGGGCATAAAAGCGAGGGCGTGGTGCAGCCACTCTACGTGGTGGACGAAGATGCCGCCGCCCACCAGGAGCATCGCCACGGTGCCGATGTAGCCCAGGGCCTTGATGAGCTTCGGCATCGCCTGCACCAGCAGCAGACCGCTGCGTTTCAGCACCACAGCCTTTGTGCCCGTGCTTGTCTGGCTGAAACCGACCAGGGCGAAGCCCATGTCGTCCATACGGACCATCAGCGCGACGATGCCGTAGACCCCCACGGTCGCCAGCAGCGCGATCAGGGTGACGACGAGGACCTGGGTCGTCAGGGCTTCCCCGGCGACGACGCCCAGGGCGATGACGATGATCTCGATGGAGAGGATGAAGTCGGTGCGGACGGCCGATGTGATCTTGGCGGCCTCGTCGACGGCGCCTTTCTGCTCTTCACCATGATGACCCGGCCGGAGGTATTCCAGTACTTTTTCCGCCCCCTCGTAGCTGAGGTAGGCAGCACCCAGCATCAGGATGGGCACGATCGCCCAGGGGGCGAAGGCGCTGAGCAGGAAGGCGACGGGGAGGATGATCGCCTTGTTGCGGAAAGAGCCCTTGGTAATGGCCCAGAGCACGGGCAGTTCACGCGAACTGGCGTGGCCGGAGGCCTGCTCGGCGTTGACGGCGAGGTCGTCGCCCAGCACGCCGCCCACTTTTTTGGCCGCGACCTTGCTCATGACGGCCGTGTCGTCGAGCAGCGCCGCGATATCGTCGAGAATGGCGAAGAAGCCTCCGGTCATGCGTACCTCCTGGAGGGCAATTCTAATAACCCTGTACGGTCTCAGCGTCACAGAGAACAGTTAGAATCAAGGCGCTGCTTTGAAGGCCTGGCCAAAGCTAAGTCAAAAAGCGGCAACGCTGAGTATAGCTGTTCTCTGTGGCGCCCTGCGGGAGTGGTTTTGAAGCACAATATTTTCTCCGTTTCCATCTTGACTTAGCTATGGCTAGGCCTGCGACGAAAACAAAAAAAATCTTACACTTCAAAAACACTCTGAGATCCGTACAGGGTTATTAGAATTGCCCTTTGGGCATGGTCGTGCCCTGGATAAAGTTGCATATAGTACCATATCGGTAGGAATGAAAATGAGCTTTGATTCGAAACAGTGTTATATCGGTGTCATGTCGGGAACGAGCCTGGACGGGGTGGACGTCGTGCTCTGTCCCGTGGACGGGGAGGGCATCGAGCTGGCGGCGTCGCTGGCCTACCCCTTTGACGCGCAACTGCGTGCGGACCTGCTCCGCGTCATTGGCGGCAGCACGACGCTGGAGGAGATAGGGGAGCTGGATCACCGGCTGGGCCTGCTCTTTGCCGACGCCGTGGAAGCGCTCATCCGCGAGCATCACCTGGACACCGGCCGGATCGAGGCAATAGGCCTGCACGGCCAGACGCTCTGGCACCGCCCCTCCGGCCCCAACCCCTTTACGATGCAGCTGGGGGACCCCAATATCGTCTGTGCCCGGACCGGCATCCGGACCGTCGCGGATTTCCGCCGGAAAGATATGGCGTTCGGGGGGCAGGGCGCGCCTTTTGCCCCGGCGTTTCACCGCTTCCTTTTCGAAAAGCTCGAAGGGCGCACCCTCGTCGTCAATATCGGCGGCATGGCGAATATTACCGTCATCGGCAGTGAGTTGCTGGGGTACGATACGGGGCCGGGCAACGTGCTGATGGACGGCTGGTGCGCGGAGAAGTTCGGCTGCGCCTACGATGAAAACGGCACCATCGCACAGCGGGGGGAAGTAGACGAAGGCGTGCTGGGCGCGATGCTCTCCGACCCCTATTTTGCGCGCCCGGCACCCAAAAGCACAGGGCGGGAGCAGTTCAACGCCGCGTGGGCGGAGCGCTTTGTGCAGGAGGGGATGCGCAGCGACGCCTTCCTGGCGACCCTGACGGAGCTGACGGCGCGCAGCATCGCGCAGGAGGCCGCGAAATACGCCCCGTCAAGGCTGCTGCTCTGCGGCGGCGGGGCGGAGAACGTCTACCTGCGCGGGCGGATCGCTTCGCAGCTCGAGGGCGTCGACGTTGTCCGTACCGACGAGCAGGGCATCCCCGGCGAGTGGATGGAAGCGATGGCCTTTGCCTGGTTGGCATACAAACGCATGAACGAAGAGGTCGTCGAGCTCTCCAGCGTGACGGGCGCGTCGCAAAATACGATCCTCGGGGGGATATATGCATAAAGTAAAAGCGTGGCTGGCAAAGACACCCTATAGTGACTGGGAGGTAGAAGTTGCCAGTGCCGACGCCAGCTTCCGGCGCTATTTCCGGCTGCGCCGGGGGAGGGAGAAGCTCATTGTCATGGACGCTTCGCTGGAGAAGGAGTCGCTTGACCCTTTTCTCGATGTGACGGGGAGGCTGCACGGCGTAGACGTCAAAGCGCCGCAGGTCTACCTGGAGGACAGGGACGAAGGGTTCCTCGTCCTGGAGGATTTCGGTTCACGCTCCCTGCTCAATGTCCTGAACGAGGCGAATTTCGACTCCTACTACAGCAGCGCCATCGACGAGATCGTCAAGATGCAGGCGGCGGATGCCGAGGGGCTGCCGCTCTACGACAAGGCCTTTTTGCACTTTGAGATGGACCTAATGAAGACCTGGTTCCTGGAGAAGTACCTCGGGATGACCCTCAGCGAAGAGGAGGAGCGGATGCTGGAAGAGGTGCTGGATACGATCTCGGAGACGGTGCTGTCGCAGCCGCAGGGCGTCTTCGTCCACCGCGATTTCCATTCGCGCAACATTATGGTGACGCCCTCGGACGAGACGGGGGTCATCGACTACCAGGACGCCATGAAGGGAGCGGTGACCTACGACCTTGTCTCCCTGCTCAAGGACCTCTACATCCGTTTCGAGCCGGAAGAGATGGCGGCGCTGGCGCTGCGCTTCCGGGACAGGGCGGGCATCGTTGCCGACGACGAGACTTTCCTGAAGTGGTTCGACTTCATGGGGCTGCAGCGCCACATCAAGGTGCTGGGCATCTTTGCGCGCCTCTGGCTGCGCGACGGAAAACCGGGCTACCTCGGCGACCTGCCGCTGACGCTGCGCTACACCATTGAGGCGGCGAACCGCTACGAAGAGACAAAGCCGCTCGCCGCGCTGCTTGAGCGGGTGACACTGCCGCCGCTTCCGGCGAAGGGTGAAGCGCAATAGAAACCATACGTCTAAAAAAAGGAGAAAATGAATGGATACAGCGATGATTTTGGCGGCAGGCAAGGGCGAGCGGATGCGCCCGCTCACGAACACGATCCCGAAGCCCCTGCTCGAAGTCCGGGGCAAACCGCTCATTGTGCACCACATCGAACGCCTCGCGGCGGCGGGGTTCAAACGGATCGTGATCAACATCGCCTACCTGGGCTACATGATCCCCGAAGCGCTGGGGGACGGCTCAAAGTGGGGGGTGGAGATTTTCTACTCCGACGAGCAGCACGAGGAGCCTTTGGGCGTGATAGGGGGCATCGTCAAGGCGCTGGGGATGCTGGGAGACGAGACGTTTCTCATCATCAGCGGCGACGTCTGGACGGACTTCCCCTTCGACACGTCGTTCGAACTGCCCGCATCGCTGGGGCACCTTATCCTCGTGCCCAACCCCGAGCACAACCCCGAAGGCGACTTCGCCATCGAGGAGGGGCGCGCCGCCTGCGACGAGGATGAAGAGAACTACACCTTTTCGGGCATCGGCTACTATGCGCCGAAATTCTTCTGGGGACTGACGTACGGCAACAAGCCTCTGAAGATCACCTACTGTACGAAGATGGCCGGGAACCTCGTCTCGGCAGAACTCTACGAGGGAGAGTGGCGGGACATCGGGACGCCGGAGCGGCTGGCCGAACTGAACGAAGAGGGCTGAACGCAGCGATGAGGGGGAGTAGAAGATGATCGACACGCGGCAAGGCATCCGGAAGTTCGCCAACCTCGGGGGCGTCGAGAACCGGGCTGACCGCCTTATTCGCTTCGCCGTCTCGCTGATCGTGGCGCTTCTGGCGGCCTACCTCCCCGAGTACGAAGGGCTGGGAAGCGAAGGACGGGCGACCTTCTTCATTCTCATCTTCGCCGCCGGGCTCTGGCTGAGCGAGGCGATTCCCGCCTTTGCCGTCTCCTTCCTCATTATCGCGCTGGAGATCGTGCTGCTCGGCCTCGTTCCCGGCGGGGAGTGGGAAGCCTTCCTCTCGCCATGGGCCAGCCCCCTTGTTTTCCTCTTCCTGGCCGGCTTCATCATGGCCAGCGCGGCGTCGAAGACCCGCCTGGACATCTGGATCGCCAAACGGGTCCTTTTTCTGGTAGGCAACCGCCCCGAGCACATCATGAGCGGGATGGTCCTGGTGACCTTCACGATGTCGATGTTCATCTCAAATACCGCAACCGCCGCGCTGATCGTCTCGATCCTCTTTCCCATGCTCGCCACGATGCGGCCGGACAATCCCTATAGAAAGGGGCTGATGCTCGCCGTCACGATGGCCGCCAATATCGGGGGGATGGGGACCATCATCGGGACGCCGCCCAACGCCATCGCCGTGGGGCTGCTGGGAACCTCCGCCCCCAGCTTCGTGGGCTGGATGATGCTGGCCCTGCCGCCGGCGCTGCTGCTGGTTATTTCGTTGCGCTACCTTCTGCTGAAGCGCTACCCCTCCAACGAACCTTTGATCGATCTCGGTCCGCTGCACGGGGTCGACCACACGGACGACACCAGTATTGTGCATGCGACGGTGCCGAGTGTGCCCAGCTGGAAAAAGAGCGCCGTCGTCCTCACCTTTTCACTGACAATAATGCTCTGGCTGACGGGGCCGCTGCACCACATCCCGACGACGGTCGTCTCCTTCCTGCCCATCGTCATCTTCACAATGCTGGGCATCCTGGAAGCGGAGGATATCCGGGCGCTGCACTGGGACGTCATCATCCTCATCATTGGTGGCCTTTCCCTGGGGAGTGCCGTGAGCAGCAGCGGGTTGGATGACTGGATCGCGACGCTCTTTGCCGAACAGACGCTGCCGCTGCTCCTGCTCGTTCCGATCTTCGCCTACCTCGTCGTGCTGCTGTCGAACTTTATGAGCAATACGGCCGCGGCGAACATTCTGCTGCCGCTGGTGACGGCCGTCGCCGTCGTCATCGGCAACAGCAGTCCGATGCTCGCCGTCGTCACCGTCGCACTGAGCGCCTCGTTGGCGATGGCGCTGCCGGTCTCGACGCCGCCCAACGCCATCGTCTTCGCGTCGGGGGCACTGAAAAGCCGGGATTTCTGGCTGATGGGAATTGTTTCCGGGGTGATTGGGCCTCTGGTGATCCTAGGGTGGATATACCTAGTCTCAACGTTTTTTTAAAAAGTCTATTGCACTCGCGACAAAGGGATATAAATGCGGTTAAAAGAGAGGATCAAAGTAATCAAAAGTATCCCTGATATTTTCAAGTTGAAAATGGGAAAGAAAATAAAATTTGGCTCTAAATGCTATGCGGTCAATCATCTCATTGGCACCATCTTTTATATTTACTATTTGGGGCCTGTTTTTTTTGTCTTAATGTTCTTATATATATATTGTGGGAACTGGGCGGATTCACTTCTGCTGCAAACAATTGAAACTATTATGGTGTACTTGTTGTTTGAATATTTTTTGTCATTGTTGCTACCGATAGAGGAGGTCAATTGTCGGGAATGAAACCTTCGAACTAAAACAGCAAGTAGATGGATGTTTGCATGGCTGACAAGAGTGAATTGATAATAGAGCGCTCGTCCGGATCGCTTGTGATGTTGATGTGGAGCTCCTTGTTTTCCATACTTTAGTGATGTATATTAATGTGCCCAAGGAATAGAAAAGTTGATAGTGCTATGGAGTTGATATGAACAGTGAAACGATATCCTACAAGAGAAACTTCTTAAATCTATTAAGAATAGTCCTCATAACATGGGGAAGGAAGAACTCACTAGTTCATACAAATGGGGACAGAGTCTATAAACTAAATACCTACTTCTACTTTTTTGCACTGTTCTATCATTACTTTTTATATATTTTCTTGTTTTTTATTTTGGCGGGCTTCCTGCAAGAAATATATTATTCTTTCCTTTTTGCTACTTTCGGGTCTTTTTTTATTCTCTTTTTACTGGATGTTCTAATCGCATATATAGCACCATTACATGAAGTAGAAAATCTATAGCATGTAAGCGGTGTTATTGCCTACTAATGACGTTATTTAGCCCTGGACGATCCATGTCTGTTCGATGAGAAGGAGTTCATCCGAGTAGACCCGCCCGACGAAGGTTTGCCCGGCCTCATAGGTGCCGACCCCCTTGGGCGTTCCGCTCATGATGATGTCGCCGTCCTCGAGCGTCATAAACGATTTGATCTCTTCGAGCATGACGGAGGGTTTGTACATCATAAGACCGTAGCCGGCGTATTGCCGCAGTTTACCGTCGACGTGCAGGGTCATTCGCAGCGAATCCATCGGGGCGTTGAAGGGGACGAAGTCGCTCAGAACGGCCGAACCGTCGAACCCCTTCGCCCGTTCCCAGGGCAGACCTTTCTCTTTCAGACGGTTCTGGATAGAGGCTTTGGTAAGGTCGAGCCCGAAACCTATTCCCGCGATCTCTCCCTTTTCGATAAGAAAACAGATCTCCCCCTCGAAGCGGCAGGTCGGCTCGACGTAGCGGAGGGTGTCGGTGACGGCGGAGTTGGGTTTGTTGAAGACGACCATCTGCTCGGGGATCTCGTTGCCGAGCTCTTCGATGTGTTCGACATAGTTGCGGCCGATGCAGACGACTTTGGACGGCGAGACCTCGCGGCCGTCGAAAATGACCGCCCTCACTTGACGCTCTGGGTGATCGTGTGGGCTTCGCCCGGGGCGACGGTGACGGTGTTGGAGAGGGCGTTGGCCGTTTCGATGCAGACCATCGTGTTGTAGCCGTCGTCGGCAAAATCCTCCATGCGCGCCGCTTTGTCGATCCAGGGGTTCCAGACGACGGTGGAGCTGCTGCCGCTTTTGCCGACGATGACCGTGCGTCCCAGACGCTCGTCGAGAAGGATGACTGTGTCCTCAGTATCGAGGTAGACGCGGTCGGTCTCCCGGGTGATCCCGATGGGCGCGCCGGAGGATTTTTTGCTAAACCCGTCCAGGGCGTCGGCGTAGGTGACCCCCTCCAGCCCGACGATGCTGACGGCGGCGATATTGCCGAGGCTGAAGTAGGTGTGCAGCGCCTCGGTGATCTCGAAGGGCTCTTTTCCCAGGTTCTTTGTCGTGAGGGCGAGTTCAAGCTGCTCGCCTATGGTAATGCGCATCGTCAGTTCGAAGAGGTAGGGGAACCAGCGGCGCTCGTGCTGTTCGAGCATCGTGTCGTCGAGCTTCAGGGTGACGACGGTCGCGCTCTCCTCCGCCTCCTCGACGCTCTCCAACCGCCACAGGACGGCGCGGGCGAAACCGTGCTGGGGCCGGTCGGGGATGTCGGGGTCCGAGCCAAACCAGGGCCAGCAGACGGGGACGCCGCCGCGGATGGCCCGTCCCGGCTCGAAACGGGCCGTCGGGCTGAGCCAGAGCATTTCGGGCTGGCCGTGGCGGGCGTATTCGAAAAGGTGCGCCCCCTGCAGGGCTATCTTGGCCGTGGCTTCGGTGTTGATGATCTCGAGGATTTCCAGGCCGTTTTCCGATGTGACAAGCTTATGCATGGTTTCTCCTTATGCTGTGGCCGGTAAGGGCGTAGTAGAAGATAAAGGCGTAACAGACGAAGCCCAGGGCGTAGCCGTGGCGCAGGGTGCCGCCCATCTCCCCGATCTGGCCGAAGAGCAGCGGCAGCAGGGCGCCGCCGGCGATGCCCATGATGAGCAGGGCGCTCCCCTTGGCCGTGAGGGGACCCAGGTCCTTGAGTGCCAGGGGCCAGACGGCGGGCCAGACGAGGGCGTTGGCGAGCCCCAGCAGGGCGACGAAGGTGAGGCTGTCGGGCAGGGTGGCGATGCCGCTCCAGCCCCAGAGGATCGACGCGACCGCGTGGCTCTGCTCGCTGCTCCAGAGGATCCCGGCCGTAAAGACCAGACCGGCCAGGGCCGTGTAGCGCAGCGCCTTCTCCTGGGAGATGAACCTTGGGATCGTCGTCACGCCGATGAGGTAGCCCAGGACCATAAAGACCATCGTATAGGCGGTGAGCGCCGTCGCGTTTTCGATGCCGAGCGACTGGCCATAGAGGCCGATGGTGTCCCCCGCGATCACCTCGATGCCGACATAGAAAAAGAGAGTGACGGCCCCGAGCAGGAGGTGCGGATGGCGCCAGACGGAATCGCCCGGGGCGGCGGGGACGGCTTCGAAGGGGAGTTTCGGCAGGGGCGCAAGACGGACGAAGACCGCCAGCAGCGCGAGGGCCGAGGCCATCGACAGGTAGGGGCTGACAAGTTTCTGCGCCAGGGCCGCTTTCACTTCCGGTGTCGCGTCGGCCGAGACGGGGGCGGTGAGGTCGGCGAAGATGAGGACGGTAAAGAGCAGCGGGGCGAGGACGCCGGCGCCCTTGTTGATGAGGCCCATGATGCTGATGCGCGCCGCGGCGCTCTCGTGGGGGCCGATATGAACGATGTAGGGGTTCGATGCCGTCTGCAGCAGGGTGAGGCCCGCTCCCAGGGTAAAGAGACCGCCAAGGAAGAGGCGGTAGTCCGCACTCTGGGCCGCGGGGATGAAGAGGAGGGCCCCGGCGGCCATGATGCCGAGCCCCAGGGCCATCCCCTGCTTGTAGCCGGTGTAGCGCAGCACGATTGCCATCGGCAGGGCCATCACCGTATAGGCGATGTAGAAGGCGAAGGTGACAAGGAGCGCTTCAAAGGCGGTGAGGTCGCAGATGATTTTGAGAAAGGGGATGAGCGAGCCGTTGAGCCAGGTGACGAACCCGAAGATGAAAAAGAGCAGGCCGAGGATGCTCATGGGCAGGAGGGTGGAGGTTTTGTCAGGCATGGGCGGCCTCCTGCAGGTAGCGTGCGACGGCATCTTCGTCGTTGGTGTGGGGCAGCACGATGTCCGCGGCGGCTTTCACCTCATCCAGGGCGTTCTGCACAGCGCAGGCGGTCCCGGCGAGTTCGAACATTCCCAGGTCGTTGAGGCTGTCGCCGAAGACGGTGAAGTCGGCGGTATCGTGCTCCATGTATTCGGCGACTTTTGCCATGGCGTGGGCCTTGTCGCCGAGGGGGTGCAGGATGGTGAGGTAGTAGCCCCCCGTATACTTCTCCGGGGAGAGCTTGAACTCCAGCGCATCGCCGAAGAGCGCCCTGAAATGCTCCGTGAGCGGCCGCAGGCGCGCCTCTTCAGCCATGTAGACGATCTTGAGGGTCTCGTCCATCGCTTCCATGCGGCCCAGCCGCTCCAGGCGGGGGTCGCTTTTGTAGTTCTCCAGCACCTGCCGCTGCATCGGCGTGACCTTTTCGGGGTAGCGGAACGCTTCGTTGAGGTCGCGGTCGGTGAGGCCGATGACGAAGGGCTCTATGTTGTCAAAGCGGCGTCCCGTCTCGATCAGTTCGTCCCCGATCTCTTTGCCGACCGTTTTGATGTCAATGAGGGTCTTGTCCGGCAGGACGACCATGGAGCCGTCGAGCAGGATCATCGGCGCTTCGAGATGCAGGGCGCTGAGGAAATCGTGCGACTTGGAAAAACTGCGTGCCGTGGCGACGGTCAGGGGCGTGTGGCGGGCAATTCGGTTCCAGACGTCGCGGGAGAAGGGGCTGACGCTCTGGTCGGAGCGTAGAAAGGTGTGGTCAAGATCGGTCAGAAAAACGGGACTATTCATAAGGCATAGTGTAGCACTTGTGCGCTTGGAAACGGACTTACAGCATCCCCAGCTGCAGCCGCGCCTCCTCGCTCATCTTCTCCATCGTCCAGGGAGGATCGAAGACGAGGTTGGCTTCGACGACGAGGTCGGGCACGTCGTCGATGAGGTAGCCGATGTTGCGGACCTGGTCGATGAGGCTTTCGGAGACGGGGCAGGTGGCGGAGGTGAGGGTCATCGTCACGACGCACTTGGTCGCCCCGCCGCTCTCCTTGGCGCAGTCGATGCCGTAGATGAGCCCCAGGTCGTAGATGTTGACGGGGATCTCCGGGTCGTAGATGCCGCGCAGCTTTTCCGTGATCTTCTCTTTGAGGACGTCGAACTTCATCTCACTCACCTTTGCAGGTTTTGGCGTACCCGTAAATGACGTTGAGGAAGGCCTCGAGTCCCTGCTGGCGGACGGGGCTGAGCAGCTCCATAACACCCATCTCTTTCAGTTTGTTCGGATCGAAGGCGAGGATCTCGTCGGGGGTCCTATTGTGGAAGATGCCCAGCAGCATCACGAGCATCCCCTTGGCGATGATGGAGTCCCCTTCGGCCTCGAGGAGGATCTTTCCCTTGTCATAGGCTTTGTGCAGCCATGCCAGGGAGGAGCACCCTTTGATGATGTTCTCCTCGGTCTTGTACTGAGGATCGAGCTTGCCTGCCTCCTTGCCGAAATCGAGGATGTACTCCATCTTCGCGTCTTTGTCGGGGAGGAGGGCAAGGTCCTCTTTGTAGAGCTGAACCTGTTCATCCATCGTCATGGTGTCTCCTTTGCGGCGTCCGGTGCCGAAAAATAGGCCGATTGGAAATCGGCGCGGATGTGTTCGGCGTAGGCGCTGTCGCCGACACTGCCGATGAGGGCGTCGGCGAAGGCGAGGACGAGCATGCTGCGCGCCTCCTCCTCCGCGATCCCCCGCGAACGCAGGTAGAAAAGGGCGTCTTCATCGAGCTGGCCTATCGTCGCCCCGTGGGAGGCTTCGAGTTCGTCGGTATAGATCTCCAGCTGCGGCTTGGCGTACATATAGGCCTGCGGGGAGAGCAGCACGGCTTTGGTGTTTTGCCGCGCATCGGCGTAGCGCGCCTTGGCGTCGACGCGGATAAGGCCGTCAAAGATCCCGGTGGCCGCGCCGCGCAGGACGCTGCGCGCCTCTTGGACGCAGGTGGCGTGGGGCGCGTGATGGTTGATATGCACGACGTTGCCCCGGCGCGCCGTGCCCGACGCCATCAGCAGGTGGCCGGCGTCGCAGCGGGTGTGGGCCTCCAGGTCGATCTTGTAGAGGTGGAGGGCCTGGGCGCTGCCGAAGTCGAAGGTCTTCAGCTCCAGTCGGCCGTTTGCGCCGACATGGAAGCGGTGGGTGCCGATAAGTGCCGTCTCCTCCGCCGTGCCGCTCTCGTCCCGGATCCACCGCAGGGCGGCACCGTCGCCGATCTCGGCGTCGATACCGTAGAGCACGAGGCTCTCCGCGCTTCCTTCCCCCTCGAAGGTCTCAAAGATCTCCGCATGTTTCTCCGGCGCGACGGTGACAGAGAGGCGGTAGGGCAGCAGGGTCCGGGTGTCGCTGACGATGTGCCGGAACTCAAAACTTGCATCTGCGGCGATCTCGAGCGCGATGGCGACGGGCGCCAACAGGTGCGAGAGAAAGTAGAGCGCGTCGTAGTGGCCCGGATCGGCCGTGAAAGGGGAGGGGTAGGAGACGGAGCAGCCCGCGGGGATCTCGGTGACGGTCCCGTTTTCGATGACGAGGCGTTTGCCGGTTTTGGGCGTGTGCGCCGCGGCCCTCTTGAGCCTGTAGTCGCGCGCGAGCAGGGGTTTGATCGCGAAATGGCGGTACTGCTCCGTTTTGTTGCCGGGAAGCCCGAGCGCCGTCAACCGTTCGAACAGCGGCCCCTGGGCCTGTTCCCGGACAAGATCAAGGGTCAGCGCACCCATCATGCATCCTCCGCGATCGCCCCGTAGCCCTCGGCCTCGAGGCGTTTGACGAGTTCCGGGCCGCCTGTTTTGACGATTTTGCCGTCCCGGAGGACGTGGATGTAATCAGGGTCGATGTAGTCGAGGATACGGCTGTAGTGGGTGATGACGAGGAAGGTACGCTCCCCGTTTTTCATCCGGTTGATCCCTTCCGAGACGGCCTTCAGGGCGTCGATGTCGAGGCCGGAGTCGATCTCGTCGAGGAAAATGACGTCGGGCTGCAGGATCTCCATCTGCAGGATCTCGTTGCGTTTTTTCTCCCCGCCGGAGAAGCCTTCGTTGAGGTTGCGCGAGATCATGTCCGGTTTCATCCCCAGCTGCTCGACGTGGCTGCGCATCAGGCGCAAAAACTGCGCCGCGTTCGTTTCGGGTCTTCCTTCATGGCGCTCTTTGGCGTTAAGGGCGGTTCGCAGGAAATAGGCGTTGTTGACGCCGGGAACCTCGACGGGGTTCTGGAAACTGAGGAAGATCCCTGCCAGGGCCCGCTCCTCCGGTTCCAGTTCAAGGACATTCTGCCCGTTGTAAATGACTTCCCCCTCCGTGACGTCGACGTCGTAATGGCCGACGACGGCTTTGGAGAGGGTCGATTTTCCCGCGCCGTTGGGGCCCATGATGGCATGTACCTTCCCCTTTTCCAGGGTCAGGCTGAGACCTTTTAGAATGGTGTTGCCGCCTATTGCGGCATGCAGGTTCTTTATTTCCATCATCCGACACTTCCTTCCAGGGTGAGATTGAGCAGCTCTTTGGCTTCGACGGCGAACTCCATGGGGAGCTGGGCGAAGACCTCTTTGCAGAAACCGTGGACGATCATGGAGACGGCGTCCTCTTCGCCGATGCCCCGCGAGCGCAGGTAGAAGAGCTGCTCGTCGCTGATCTTGCTCGTCGTCGCCTCGTGTTCGATCTGCGCGGAGGCCTCCTGCGATTCGAGGTAGGGGAAGGTGTGCGCCCCGCACTCCCCGCCGATGAGGAGGCTGTCGCACTGGCTGAAGTTGCGCGCCCCCTGCGCGGCGGGACCGATTTTCACCAGGCCGCGGTAGCTGTTCTGGCCGTGCATGGCGGAGATCCCCTTGGAGACGATGGTTGAGCGGGTGTTTTTCCCGATATGGATCATCTTCGTGCCCGTGTCCGCCTGCTGGGCCCGGCTCGTGACGGCGACGGAGTAGAACTCGCCGACGCTGTTGTCGCCCTTGAGGATGCAGCTGGGGTATTTCCAGGTGATCGAGGAGCCCGTCTCCACCTGGGTCCAGGAGATCTTGGCATTTTCTCCTTCACAGATGCCGCGCTTGGTGACAAAGTTATAGATCCCCCCTTCACCCTCGCTGTCGCCGGGGTACCAGTTCTGGATGGTGGAGTACTTTATTTCCGCGTCTTTTTTCGCGATCAGCTCGACGACGGCGGCGTGGAGCTGGTTCTCGTCGCGCTGCGGGGCCGAACACCCCTCGTTGTAGGAGACGTAGCTGCCTTCGTCGGCGATGATGAGTGTGCGTTCGAACTGGCCGGTGTTCTGGGCATTGATGCGGAAATAGGTGGAGAGCTCCATCGGGCAGCGGACCCCCTTGGGAACGTAGACGAAGGTACCGTCGGTGAAGACGGCGGCGTTGAGGGCGGCATAGTAGTTGTCCGTCATCGGGACGACGGAGAACATATACTCCTGCACGAGTTCGGCGTGGTCGCGCATCGCCTCGGAGATGGAGCAGAAGATGATCCCGAGCTCCTGGAGCGTGTCGGCGTAGGTCGTCTTGACCGAGACGGAGTCGAAGACCGCGTCGACGGCGATGCCCTGGAGCATCTTCTGCTCGTCCAGGGGGATGCCGAGTTTGTCATAGGCTTCCAGGATCTTCGGGTCGACCTCGTCGAGGCTGTTGGGGGCTTTTTTCGGGGCGGCAAAGTAGGAGATGGCCTGGTAGTCGATGGAGGTGTAGTGCAGGTGTGCCCAGTGGGGCTCCTCCATCCCTTCCCATTTGTGCAGGGCCTTGATGCGCAGTTCGGTCATCCACGCGGGCTCCTGCTTCTTGGCGGAGATGAAGCGGATAATGTCTTCGTTCAGCCCCGGGGGGACGGTGTCTTCTTCGATATCGACGGTAAAGCCGAGTTCGTAATCTTTGGCAAGAATTTTGTCTACTTCAGTCTGTGCCATGGCGGCTCCTTTTAAGGGCATCACCAAAGTCCCTGTGTGGAGCTCAGAGAGCATTTGAAGCATGAGATTTTTTTTGTTTTCATTGAAGGCCTAGCCAAAAGCTAAGTCAAGATGAAAACGGAAGAAAGATCGTGCTTCAAACGCTCTCCCGCAGGGCATAACAGTGAAAAGCCATACTCAGCGTTGCCACTTTTCGACTTAGCTAAGGCTAGGTCTTCAAAGCGTCGCCTTGATTATGACTTTCTCTGCTATGCTGAGACCGCACAGGGATTTTGGTGATGCCCTCGTGTCTATCCAGCCACTATAGAGCAAATAAGACAAAATTGGTCTTAAAAAATAAAACAGGCAGAGATGCTATGGTGAAATAAAGTCAGTGTGTTCTGATAGGGTTGGAAATAGGTTGATAAAAGGTGATTTGATTGTAAAAGCATGGCGCGGTGGACGTGAGAAGCGTCACAAAACGTGAACTGCTTCACGTTTTTAGCTTTGAAACCGGCGTGTTGTCGAACGGCGTGAGACCACGAAGGTGGTGTCATAAATAAAGAGCGGAGCGATACCTTGATAGCGAAGCGGGTGAGAGTGTATTAGAACGGTTGGAAATGGGTGGATAAAACGTGTTTTGATTGTAAAAGCATGGCGCGGTGGACGGGACTCGAACCCGCGACCCCCTGCGTGACAGGCAGGTATTCTAACCAGCTGAACTACCACCGCACATGAAGTAGAGCGAAAGTATACTTCGCTAACTTTAAAAATAGCTTTTTGGGCATCTAAAAGCACCCGTATGGCGACCCTTGAAGGATTTGAACCTCCGTCTCTACCATGAAGTGGCAGCGTCCTTGGCCCCTAGACGAAAGGGTCATCGTGCAAAAGCAGGGGAGGATTATACTGCGAAGTTACCTATTCTGTTATTAATTTATCGAAAGTCGGGTTTTTTCCTTTTTTTGTCGTCTGAAGGAAAAAAGATGGAATCGGAACCGATCAAAATGCCAGGAGAGAAACGTCCACGCTAAAGGAAGATCGCTTTAAAAAATGAATTGATGAAAATCGTTTGAACGTTCGGGAAAATGGTGGGCACTACTGGACTCGAACCAGTGGCATCTACCTTGTAAGGGTAGCGCTCTACCAACTGAGCTAAGCGCCCGAAAAAAAAGTGGCGCGGTGGACGGGACTCGAACCCGCGACCCCCTGCGTGACAGGCAGGTATTCTAACCAGCTGAACTACCACCGCATCCGTAATAAGTAGGGCGAAATTTTACCGCTTAATCTTTAAAAAAAGATTAATTTTGGATCAATTTCATTTTGCAAAATAGATGGTGTCCCGTGTTGGATTCGAACCAACGGCCACATCATTAAAAGTGACGTGCTCTACCAGCTGAGCTAACGAGACATGCTCACAAATGCAAGGCCGAAATTATAGGGAAATATGCCCGATATTGTCAAGAAAAACTCAATAAATTTTGAAAAAAGTTTTTTTATCCAGGAGCATCAGCATTTTGACCGCATGGAGGACCGTCTGTTCCTGTATATAGTTGCGGTCGCCGCTGAGCTGCAGATGCGCCGTAGTAACGGCCTCGTTGCTGCGGACGGCGACCTGGACCGTGCCGACGGGTTTTTGCGGCGTGCCCCCCGTCGGTCCGGCGACGCCGCTGACGGCAACAGCGTAATCGGCGCCGGATACTTCAAGCGCACCGGCACTCATCGCTTCGACGACCTCGCGGCTGACGGCGCCGTGGGCTTCAAGGGTCGCGTTTTCCACCGCGATCCACTCGGATTTGAGACGGTTCGAGTAGGTGATGAGCCCCCCTTCGAATACCCCGGAGGCGCCGCTCTCCTTGGTCAGGTAGTAACTGAGGAGGCCGCCGGTGCAGCTCTCGGCGAAGGTGACCGTCTTGCCCGCATCCTGCAGGACTTCAATGAGCCAGAGGGCGATGTTTTCCGAGGCGACGGCACTCGGGAAGCGGGTCAGAAGATGCTGGACCGCACCGTCGACGTCCCCGAAGCGTTCCGTTTCCAGCCGGCACTGCAGCCAGCCGGGGATGGGGGCGGTGAGGGCGTAATCGACGCGGTAGCTCTCCGCGATCTGTTTCAGGAGGGGCGTTAACGCCTTCTCGTCACTGTCGAAAAGATGAACGACGGCGCTCTCGGAGGGGGCGGCCGTCAACTCGGGGGCGGGGAGTTCGCTGCCGTTTTCGACCTGCATCACGTGCAGATGCAGGGTGCCGTCACTGAGATGGTAGTAGGCGGGAGCCATGCTGCTGGAGCGGGAAGGAACAAGGCACTCATCGCGTATGATGAGGGTGTCACCGGTCAGCGTGGCGATCTCCCTGGCGACGAGGGGGGCCATGGAAGGGTCGCAGAGGATAAAACAGGTCTCTGCTTTCTCCGTGCCGCCGGCGCGTTCCGGAAAAAAGCGCTGGGGTTCCCTGAACAGAAAGCGCTTTTCCGGGGTGATCCCGAAACGGGCGAAATGGCGGTCGATATAGCGGCACACCGGCTGGTTTTCGATCAGGCCGTCGCCGATAAGAAAAAGGGAGTACTTCATACCGTGAGTATAGCGCAAAACGCTCCGTTACCGGCGAAACGAAGATTGCGCCCCGTTCGGCCCCTGCGCAGGAATAAACAGCTTTTTTTAATGGGTTTGAAGCTATAATGCACCAATTTTTTAGATTGAGAATATTCGCCCTTCTTGAAGGAAAATGATGGATTACAAAGCGACACTGCTCCTGCCCACGACAGACTTTGCCATGCGCGGCAACCTCGTCCAAAACGAACCCCTGCGCTATGCCAAATGGTTCGAATCGGGTGTGTACGAGACGATGAAACAAAAACGCGAGGGGGCCCCGTCTTTCACCCTGCATGACGGCCCGCCTTATGCCAACGGCCATACGCACATCGGCCATGCGCTCAACAAGATCCTCAAAGACATCATTGTCAAACAGCACTACTTCAACGGCAGCAGCGTCCGCTTTACCCCGGGCTGGGACTGTCACGGTCTGCCGATCGAACAGCAGGTCGAGAAGAAACTCGGCGGCAAGCAGAAAAAAGAGGCGCTCTCCACGGCCGAAGTGCGCAAACTCTGCCGCGAACACGCCGAGAGCTTTGTCGGCATCCAGCGCGACGAGTTCAAGCAGCTCGGCGTCATCGCGGACTGGAACAATCCCTACCTGACGATGGACTACAAGTTCGAAGCGAACATCTACCGCACCCTCTGCGACGTGGCAAAGAAGGGGCTGCTGGTCGAGCGCAGCAAACCGGTCTACTGGAGCTGGGCGGAACGCACGGCGCTGGCCGAGGCGGAAGTGGAGTACGAGGACAAAGAGGACTACTCCATCTTCGTCGCCTTCGAGCTGAGCGAGGAGTCCAAGGTGCGCCTGGGCATCGAGGGCAACGCCGCGCCGGTCATCTGGACGACGACCCCGTGGACCCTGCCGGCCAATACGGGGATCTCCCTGAACCCGGACGAGAAGTATGTCCGCAGCGCCGACGGCTACATCGTCGCCCAGAAGCTCTACGACGCGCTCAAAGAGCAGGAGATCGTCAAAGGCGAGGTCGTCCAGACCTTCGACGCAAAGCAGTTCGAGAACCTGCACGCGGTGAACCCGCTCAACGGCCGCCGTTCGCAGATCGTGCTCGGCGAGCACGTTTTGATGGACAACGGTACGGGCTGTGTCCACACGGCGCCGGGACACGGGGAGGACGACTACCGCGTCGGCCTCAAGTACAACCTCGACGTCATCATGCCGGTCGACGAGACGGGCTGCTATGACCAGAGTGTCGTGCGCGAACGCCTCATCCCGGATGCGGAAAGCTTCGTCGGCATGCACATTTTCAAAGCCAACGAGCCGATCATCGAGCTGCTGGGGGCGAGCCTGCTCAAGGTCAGCAAGTTCAACCACTCCTACCCGCACTGCTGGCGTTCGCATACGCCGCTGATCTTCCGTGCGACGAAACAGTGGTTCATCGCCGTCGACGAGAAACCCGAAGGGCAGAGCAAGACCCTGCGCGAAATCGCCCAGGAAGAGGTCGAAGCGACGACGTTCTACCCGGAGTGGGGCCGCAACCGCATCAAGGCGATGGTCGAGAACCGCCCGGACTGGTGTATCTCCCGCCAGCGCGACTGGGGGGTGCCGATCGCCTTCTTCCGCGTCAAAGCGACCGGCGAGGTGGTCCTGGACGAGAAGGTCCTCAACTTTACCGCGATGGTCTTCGAGATGCACGGGACCGACGCCTGGTACAGCATGCCGATCGAACAGCTGCTCTACCCGGGCTGTGCACACACGGCCGACGAGCTGGAGAAGGTTGACGATATCCTTGACGTCTGGTTCGACAGCGGCTCGACGTGGAACGCGGTGCTCAAATCCCGCAACTACGACGCGGGCAGCTACCCGGCAGATGTCTACCTCGAAGGGAGCGACCAGCACCGCGGCTGGTTCCAGAGTTCGCTCTTCCTCAGCGCCGCCGTCGAACACCGCGCGCCGTACAAAGCGCTGATCACGCACGGCTTTACGATGGACGGCAAGGGCGAGAAGATGTCCAAGTCCAAGGGCAACGTCGTTGCCCCGGACAAGGTGCTCAAGCAGTACGGTTCGGAGATCCTTCGCCTCTGGGTGGCGCTGGCCGATTACCAGAACGACCAGAAGATCTCCGACGATATCCTCAAACAGACGGCGGAACAGTACCGCAAGCTGCGCAATACGTTCCGTTTCCTTCTGGCGAACATCAACGACCTGGAAACGATCGTCACGTTCGGCGAGATGGGGGTACTGGACCAGTGGATCGTCTCCAAGGCATCCCATGTCTTCGACAATGTCCACGGGCAGTTCAAACGCTACAACTTCGTCGGCGGGATGAGCACACTGAACAACTTCATCGTCAACGAGCTCAGCGGGATCTACCTCGATATTACGAAAGACCGCCTCTACTGCGATGCGAAGAACGATCCGCACCGTCGCGCCAGCCAGAGCGCAATGGCCATGATCACCCGCTCGATGCTGCTGCTCGTCGCGCCGATTCTCACCTATACGGCAGACGAGATCGTCGAGACGGCTCCGGCGGTGATCAAGGGCGATGCCGCGAGCATCTTCGATCTTGAATACGCGTCGATCGACGTGCCGACGAGCACCTTCAACGAATGTGCGCTGGTGAAAGTCAGAGAGGGGATGTACGAGATCGTCGATGCCCTCAAAAAAGAGAAGAAGATCAAGAGCACGTTGGAACTGGCCCTGCATACGGACGCGGCGATCGTCAAGGCGCTGCCGCAGATCGAAGCGGAGGACTGGTTCGTCGTCTCCGGCGTATTGCCGCTGGAAACGGCGGGCGAGATGCTGGGCGAATTCGAGGTGGACGGCGAGCGCTACGTGATCGCGGCGGCATCGCTGCAGAAGTGTCCGCGCTGCTGGAAATTCCACGCCCACGAAGAGGACACCCTCTGTGCCCGCTGCGCGGAGGTGACCGGTGCCTGATCTGGCAGCCCCCGTACCGATGGGCTTCATCGCGGAGACGGTCCTGGTGATCTTCGCCGTGGTCGCAATCGGTATCCTGGCCGTACGCCGGGCAAAAAAAGCAAAGGATGAACATTGATGACGCTTAAGGAAGCTTTGACACTCTCGCCGGAAGCGCTGGAGAGCCTCCGCGCCGAACTCAAATCGAAGATCGAAGGCGACAGCGAACTGGGTGCCTATGTGGGTATGGAGAGCGCCGGCAGCGGCGTTCCCATTGCGATCAAGGATAACATCCAGGTCAAGACGTGGAGCGTGACGTCGGGCTCGAAGATCCTGCAGGGCTACGTCGCGCCGTATAACGCGACCGTTGTCGAAAAACTGCTCTCGGCGGGTCTCGCGCCGTTCGGACGGACGAATATGGACGAGTTCGCCATGGGCTCCACGACCGAGAGCAGCTTTTACGGCAAGACGCTTAACCCCCGCAACCGCGGCTGCGTCCCCGGCGGCAGCTCCGGCGGTTCCGCGGCGGCGGTCGCGGCGGGTCTTGCCGTGGCGGCACTGGGTTCCGACACCGGCGGCTCCATCCGCCAGCCGGCAGCGTTCTGCGGCATCGTCGGGATGAAACCGACCTACGGCCGTGTCAGCCGCTACGGTCTCGGGGCCTATGCGAGCTCGCTGGACCAGATCGGCCCGATGACGCAGAACGTCGAAGACGCGGCGATCCTCTACGATATCATCAGCGGCTACGATCCGAAAGACTCATCCAGCGCGGACGTCGCCTATGAGAGCGTCGCGGACAAGCTCGACCCGTCGCGCAAGCTGACCATCGCGATCCTCCCTTCCTACCTGGAGGGGGCATCCGACGCGGTCAAGCAGGGGTACAACAAAGCGGTCGAGGCGCTGAAAGCCGCGGGCCATACCGTCGTCGAGAAGTCGATGATGGATGCCAAGTACGACATCTCCGCCTACTACATCACCGCGACGGCGGAAGCCTCGACGAACCTTGCCCGCTACGACGGCATCCGCTACGGCAGCCGGGAAGAGGGCGAGAACCTCTCCGACCTCTTCATCAAGAGCCGCTCCGAAGGGTTCGGCGAAGAGGTGAAGCGCCGTATCCTGCTGGGGAACTTCGTGCTCTCCAGCGGCTATTACGACGCCTATTACGTCAAGGCGCAGAAGGTGCGCCACCTGATCAAGGAGGAGTACGAGAAACTCTTCGAAGAGGTCGACCTGATCCTCAGCCCCGTCGCGCCGGACACTGCGTACGAGTTCGGAGCTCTCTCCGACCCGCTGCAGATGTACCTGAGCGACATCTACACGATTTCAGTCAACCTTGCCGGTCTGCCGGCGATCTCGCTCCCCGTCGACATGGCGGAGAACGGTATGCCGGTCGGGCTGCAGCTTATTGCCAAAGCCTTTGATGAACAAACACTTTTCGACGGTGCGCTCAGCCTTGAGCAGGCCGTAAACCTTTAAGAAGGAGTCCCATGAAAATCCGTAAACGTGCATTGACGTTCGAAGACGTCCTGTTGGTCCCGCGTTATTCCGAAGTACTGCCCAGAGAGGTCAGCCTTGAGACAAAACTGACCAAGAACATCACGATGAACATCCCGATGGTCTCCGCGGCGATGGATACCGTGACCGAGTACCGCGCGGCGATCGCCATGGCACGCCTGGGCGGCATCGGTATCATTCACAAGAACATGGATATCGAAAACCAGGTCAAACAGGTCAAAAAGGTCAAAAAGAGCGAGTCTGGGATCATCATCGACCCGATCTACGTCTACCCGGACGCGACCCTGGCCGATGCCGAGGCGCTGATGCAGGAGTACCGCATCTCCGGCGTCCCTGTCGTCGACCTCTACAACAAACTGCTGGGGATCCTGACCAACCGCGATATGCGCTTTGAAAAGGATCTGAGCAAGCGCGCCGACGCCGTTATGACGAAGATGCCTCTGATCGTTGCGAACAAGGATATCTCCCTTGACGAAGCGGAGCAGATCATGCACAAGAATAAGATCGAGAAGCTGCCGATCATCGACGACGAAGGGCACCTCCAGGGATTGATCACAATCAAGGATATCAAGAAGCGTATCGAGTACCCCTCCGCGCTCAAAGACGGATTCGGTCGTCTGCGCGTCGGTGCGGCGATCGGCGTCGGACAGCTTGACCGTGCGCAGGCACTCGTCGACGCGGGTGTCGACGTGCTCGTCCTCGACTCCGCCCACGGCCACTCCAAGGGGATCATCGACACCGTCAAGGCGATCAAGGCGCAGATGAATATCGATATTATCGCCGGGAACGTCGCGACGGCCGAGGCGGTCGAAGCGCTGGCGGAAGCGGGTGCGGATGCCGTCAAAGTCGGTATCGGACCGGGATCGATCTGTACGACGCGTATCGTTGCCGGTGTCGGTGTGCCGCAGATCTCCGCGATCGACGAGTGTGCCGAAGCGGGCCGCCGCGTCGGCGTGCCAATCGTCGCCGACGGCGGGATCAAGTACTCCGGTGACATCGCCAAGGCACTCGCCGTCGGTGCGAGCTGCATCATGGCGGGCTCCCTGCTGGCGGGGACCAAGGAGTCTCCGGGCGACCTGATCAACTACCAGGGGCGCCAGTACAAGTCCTACCGCGGTATGGGCTCCATCGGGGCGATGACCAAGGGGAGTACGGACCGTTACTTCCAGGAAGGTACGGCGGCGGACAAGCTCGTACCGGAAGGGATCGAGGGGCGCGTACCGTACCGCGGACCGATCGCGGGCATCGTTCACCAGATGATGGGCGGCCTTCGCTCCTCCATGGGCTACTGCGGTTCCGAGAGCATCGAAGCTTTCTGGCAGAACGCGGAGTTCGTCGAGATTACGAGCGCGGGGCTCAAAGAGTCCCACGTCCATGACGTCCAGATTACGGCGGAAGCACCGAATTATCATATCTGATCGGTATACTAACGGATAGCGTAAGCGTATTGCTTCACGCCGCTGCGCTACGACAGACCGCCGTTATCGGCGGAAAAAGCGGAGGGGCCCCGCTCCCCGCGTTGTAAAGAGGGGAAGTACACATGCATTTTCAGACCAAAGCGCTCCATGAAGGCTATACGAAGGATATGCAGGGAACGATGGCGGTGCCCATCTACCAGACGACGGCATATGAGTTCCGCGACGCGGAGCATGCGGCGAACCTGTTCGCGCTCAAAGAGCTCGGCAATATCTATACCCGCCTGAACAACCCGACGACGGACGTTTTCGAGAAGCGTTTCGCCAGCCTCGAAGGGGGTGCGGCGGCACTGGCGACCTCGAGCGGCATGTCCGCCATCTTCTACGCCCTGGCCAATGCGGCGGAGGCGGGCGACAATATCGTCTGCGCCGCGCAGCTTTACGGCGGCTCCCTCACCCTGACGGCCCATACCATGAAACGTTTCGGCATCGAAGCGCGTTTTTTCGATGTGCACAACCCCGCCGAAGCGGAGAAGCTCATCGACGAGAAGACGAAAGCGCTCTTTTTCGAGACGCTGACGAATCCGAGCATCGACGTTCCCAATATCAGCGAGCTCGCATCGCTGGCGGACAAGTACGGCATCCTCAGCATCGTCGACAACACCGTCGCGACCCCGGCGCTCTGCCGGCCGATCGAGCACGGCATCGACGTGGTTGTGCACAGTGCCAGCAAGTATACGACGGGACAGGGACTCGCCATCGGCGGGATCATGGTCGAACGCAGCAACCTCGTCGACAAACTCCGGGGCAACGCGCGCTATCCGCAGTTCAATGAACCCGACGCCAGCTACCACGGCCTGGTCTACGTCGACGTACCGCTGCCGCCTTATACCCTGCGCGGACGGCTCAGTCTTCTGCGCGACATTGGCGCGGTCGGATCGCCGTTCAACTCCTGGCTCTTTATCCAGGGGCTCGAGACGTTGCAAATAAGGATGAAAGAGCATTCGCACAACGCCCTGATGCTCGCAAAGTTCCTGGAGACGCACCCGAAGGTCAAGCGTGTCAACTACCCGGGACTCTCTTCCAACAAGAATTACGCGAATGCGAGCCGCTATTTTGACGGCGGTATGAGCAGCGGCCTCCTCAGTTTCGAAGTCGCCGACCTGGAAACGGCCA
This sequence comes from Thiomicrolovo immobilis, assembly GCF_039645955.1. GTDB lineage: Bacteria > Campylobacterota > Campylobacteria > Campylobacterales > Sulfurimonadaceae > Thiomicrolovo > Thiomicrolovo diazotrophicus. The sequence goes on along the minus strand of NZ_CP147916.1, from coordinate 1,665,843 downwards.
AGCAGGTCGTTGACGCAACGCAGCTCTATTCGCTCGTTGTCAACATCGGCGACTCCAAGTCCATCATCACCCACCCGGCCTCGACGACGCACCAGCAGCTCAGTGCCGAGGAGATGGACGCCTGCGGCGTTCCGGCGGGACTGATCCGCATCAGTGCGGGTCTTGAAAACGCGGAGGATCTTATCGCCGACATCAAACAGGCACTCGAGGCGGCATCATAGACCCTTTAAACCTTCAGACCCATACCGAGCATATTACCAATCCGCTCTATCTGGAGAGCGGGCGTATCCTCGAACCGTATGATATTGTCTATGAAACCTACGGGCACCTCAGCGAGACGAAGGACAACGTCGTTGTCGTCACGCACGCCCTGACGGGGTCACACCATGCCGCAGGCCTTTATGAAGGGGATAACAAACCAGGATGGTGGGACGGCCTGATCGGGCCGGGCAAGGCGATCGACACGGACCGTTTCTTCGTCATCTGTTCCAACGTCATCGGCAGCTGTTTCGGTTCGACCGGCCCGATGTCGCCGATGCTTCCGAGCGATGAGCCCTATCGCTACAAGTTCCCCGTCATCACGGTCAAAGATATGGTCAAGGCACAGCGTATCCTCTTTGACAAGCTGGGGATCCACCGTGTCCATGCCATCGTCGGCGGTTCTATGGGCGGCATGCAGGCGTTGCAGTTTGCGGTGCACTACCCCAACTTCGCCGACCGTATCGTTGCCATGGCCTGTACCCATGCGACCCAGCCCTGGACGATCGCCTTTAACAAGATCGCCCAGGAGGCGATCCTGAAAGATCCCGATTTCAAAAGCGGCTATTACGACCCCGCGGATATCAAAGAAAACGGCCTGACGGGAATGGCGGTCGGCCGGATGGCGGGACACATCAGTTTCCTCTCGCCCCACAGCATGGAGCGGAAATTCGGGCGCGAATACAAACGTACCGACGGCCTTTACGAGCTCTTCGGGAAGTTCCAGGTGGAGTCTTATCTCGAGTACAACGGCTACAACTTCACCAAGTGGTTCGATCCGCTGAGCTACCTCTATATTACGAAGGCGATCAACATCTACGACCTCTCCCGGGGGTTCGATACCCTCGAAGAGGCGCTTTTGCGCATCAGAAGCCGCCTCTACCTGGTCAGTTTCGAGAACGACATGCTCTTCATTCCCGAAGAGATGCGGGTGATGGCGGACATTCTGGCGAAGGAGAAGACGACGCCGGTCGATTATCTGGAAGTCAAGAGCGATTACGGGCATGACGCCTTCCTGGTCGAACTGGAGAAATTCAAAGAGTACGTGCGCGAGGCGCTGGAACACGGTATCTAGCGTACCCATGCTGCACGCAGCGAAGGAGTGAGAGTGGAAGCGAACGATTTTGAAGGGCGCCTGGAAGAGGCGAAACAGATCCTCGAGAAGCTGATGAACCCCGAGATGACCCTCGAGGAGAGCGTCAAGGCCTACGAGTCGGGGACCAAGGCGCTCAAAGAGGCGCAGCGGATCCTCGAAGAGGCGCGCAAAAAGATCGAACAGATCCGCAGCGGGGAGGAGACGGAGTCGTGACACTGGGCGTGCTGCAGCTTCCCTCGGTCGGCATGAGCACGACGAAGCTGTACCACTACGTCCGGATCGCCCACAAGCGCGGTGTCCGCGTTTTGCTGATGGGCGAGTACCTCCTGAACTCCTTTTTCAAAGAGCTGCAGCAGACCCCCGTGTCGATGCTGCGCGAACTCTGTGATCACCAGCTGGGCATTCTGCGCGACCTCGCCGCCACCTACGACATGACCTTCGTCGCCCCCCTGGTAACGGTCAAAGGGGGCACCCCCTTTAAGAGCATCGTCAAAGTCTCTCCCCGTTCGACAGCCTACTACCAGCAGCAGGTGCTGATCGACTATCCCCACTGGAACGAGGCCGCCTTCTTTGGCAACCCGGTCGAAACGCTGCATGAACCGCTCACTTTCCGCGTCGACAACGTCCGCTTTGGTATCCTCGGCGGTTACGAGCTGCACTTCGACGCGCTGTGGCAGAGCATCTGGGAGAAGCGGATCGACTGCATCCTGCTGCCGACGGCCTCGACTTTCGAGTCGCAGCAGCGGTGGCGTGAGCTGATCAAGATGCGCGCTTTTACGCACAACTGCTTCGTGCTGCGGGCGAACCGTATTGGTGACGTGAAAGACGACGGGCACCTCTGGCGCTTTTACGGCGACTCGCTCCTGGCCAACCCCGACGGGGAGATCGAAAGCACGCTGGGGGACACGGAGGAGCTGATGGTCGTCGAGATCGACCATGCGCAGGTGATGGAGTCGCGCCGGGGATGGAAGTTCAAAGAGGCGGTGGAGAAGCGGCGTGAGTAGATGGAGGCGGTGGCTCAAAGAGTTCATTGTTCTTGCACTGCTGACGGCAGTCGGTGCCACCGTCATCGGCTACCTGCGCGCCCCCTCATTCGAGGGTGCCGCCCTGCCGAAGGTGGAGGTCTCCAAACTCTACGGGCTGGCGTATGACAGCAGTGTCAAACCGGACAAACCCTACATCCTGCACTTCTGGGCGACTTGGTGCCCCGTCTGCCATGCGGAAGCGGGCAACATCGACGCCCTCGCCAAGGACGAAAAGGTCATTACCGTCGCCGTCAAATCGGGAGGGCTGGAGAAGATCGGCGAGTACATGAAAGCAAACGGCCTCTCCTTCCCCGTTATAAACGACCAGAACGGCGCCATCGCGGAAGCCTTCAAGATCGGCGTCTTCCCGACAACGATCATCGTCGGAAAGGACGGTAAGGTCTTCTGGGCAGAGAGCGGGTATACGACGACGTGGGGGTTGAAGTTCCGGCTCTGGCTGGCCGAGATTTTCTAAATAGACGATAGCGGGCAGCTCTTCAATCTACAATTTTGACAACACTCTTCTGCCACTTTTTTAGAAAAAGTAGCGCAAAAAGCGGCCTTTCGCGAATCGCTCATCCCTCCCGGCTTTGTGCCTCCGGGATGGCTTATAAGGATCGCGCTCAAGGCCAAAGGGTCTATTTTATTGATGCGCTTCGACGCGTCGAAGCTCTGTTCCGAATATTAGCTTCGGTAGGCCGAAGCGCATATAATCAATAGGCAATCTGTTGTTAAGCGTGCTTTGAAAGCCGCCCTGAAGGCATAAAGCCGAGAAGGGCGTGCGATTCGCGCAACGACGATTTTCTTTTGGTTCTTTTCTTATGAAAAAGAAAAGAATAAAGAGATAGATGGTTCCTATGACAAGTACAGGAGCGAGAAATGTCCAGTCTCAGTAGACCGTCACGACGATCTTCCGGCTGCCGCCGTGGTCGCGGTGTTCGCCGAGGTAGATCCCCTGCCAGGTGCCGAGGTTCAGGCGGCCATTGGTGACGGGGATGGTCAGTGACGTACCGAGCATGACGCTTTTAATGTGTGCGGGCATGTCGTCGTCGCCTTCGTAGGTGTGGAGATAGTAGGGCTTGGCGTCGGCGACGTCGCTGAAGAAGCGCTCCATATCTTTGCGGACAGTGGGATCTGCATTCTCGTTGATCGTGATCGAAGCGCTGGTGTGTTTGAGGAAGAGGTGGGCAAGCCCAGTTGTGACGCCGGATGTCGCGACGGCATTGTCAACGGCGTCGGTGATGAGGTGGAATCCCCGGGGGTAGGGGGGCAGGGTGACGACGGTCTGAAACACCTGGAGCCTATTCCGCCGCGAGCCTGTTCATCATGAAGAGGTAGAGCTCTTTGTTCGGGACATCTTTGTCGATGGCTTCACGATAAAGGGAGGTTACCTCGACGTGGTGTTTTTCGTAGGCGAAATGGGGGAAGTGGTTCTGCCACGCCTCTTTGATGCGCTGGGTGGCCATCCGGTCGACGAGCCACTCCTTGAACATCATGTAGGTGCCGAAGAACATCCCCGTAAAGAGGATGGCGAGGATGATGAGCAGGTGGCAGTCGATCTTTTCGAGCTCTTTGTGAAAGAGGAGGCTCAGCGGCAGGAGGATGATGTTCCAGAGAATAAGAAAGACGAGGATCGTGCGGCCGATCCGCAGTTTCAGCCCCGGGATCTTTCCTTCGAGTTTGAGGCCGTCGTCGTGGTTCTTGTTGATCTCGAGCAGTTCGCGCAGCAGCAGCGGCTGGTCGTTGCTGCGGGTCACAAAGGGGATGATGGTCTTGTCGATAAAGGCGAGCACGCTTCCTCCTGCGGTTTTGTGGGCTTATTATAGCGGTTTTTACACATTTTGGCCGTTCGGATTGCCTAAAATGGGAGGGTCCGGGTGAATTTATCAAAAAGTTATTAAACTTTTTAATGTTACAGTGCGATTAGCCATTTGAGGAGGTGCGGATCATGATGCAGTATTTCCATCGTCAGATCAAACTCTGGGGTGAAGAGGTCCAGCAGTCGCTGCAGGAGAAGCGGATCGCCATCATCGGGAGCGGGGGACTGGGAAGCTCCCTTGCCTTCGCCCTGGGGGCAACGGGAATAGGGGAGATACACATTGTGGATTTCGATGAGGTGAGCGTCCACAACATTCACCGCCAGATTGCTTTCAAGACGGGGGACGAGGGCAAGAACAAGGCCGTCGTCAATGCAGGAATCGTCGAGGCGCGCTGCCCCTTTACGAAGGCGTACGCCCACGAGTGCGACTTCAACGCCTTTGCCAAGAAAGGGATCGAAGTCGACCTGATCCTCGACGCGACGGATAACCTGCCGACGCGGGGGCAGATCAACGAATACGCCAAGATCCACAACACGCCCTGGGTCTACGGATCGGTGGAGGCTTTTCACGGACAGGTCTGTTTTTTTGACCGTTCCTCCTTTAACGACGTGTTCAAGATCACCCTGAAAGAACCGGCGGGGATCGCCGCGCCGATTGTCATGCATATCGCCTCGCTGCAGGCGAACCTCGCCCTGCGCTACCTGGCGGGGCAGCCGGTCAAAAAAGACTTTCTCTACTACCTCTTTTTCAACGACGAGGGCGAACTCGTGACACAGAAATTCGGTCTGCCGGTATAACGGCGGCTGTTTTACTCCCTGCTAAGCCGCGCACGCTATAATTTCATACTCAATTTGCCGTATGAAACGGCAACGATAATTACCTTTGGAGAATTGCGATGCGCGGTTACAAGATTTTTGCGGGAAGTGCCAGCGAAGAGTTTGCGAAAGAGGTCTGCAGCTACCTCGACGTTCCCCTGGCGAAAGCGGACATTAAACGTTTCAGTGACGGGGAGATCTCCGTCCAGGTAGCGGAGAGCGTCCGCGGACGTGATGTCTTCATCATCCAGTCAACGGGAGCCCCGTCCAACGACAACCTGATGGAACTGCTCATTATGACCGACGCTCTGCGCCGCTCCTCCGCAAGCTCCATCACCGCCGTCATCCCCTATTTCGGCTATGCGCGCCAGGACCGTAAAGCGGCGCCGCGCGTTCCGATCAGCGCGAAGCTCGTCGCCAATCTCTACCAGACGGCGGGTATTGACCGCCTTGTCACCATCGACCTGCACGCCGGTCAGATCCAGGGCTTCTTCGACATCCCCGTCGACAACCTCTACGGTTCCATCATCTTCCAGCAGCATATCGAGAGCAAGAAGCTTCCCAACCCGATCATCGCGAGCCCGGATATCGGCGGCGTTGCCCGTGCCCGTTACTTCGCGGAGAAACTGGGGCTCGAGATGGTCATCGTCGACAAGCGCCGCGAAAAAGCGAACGTGGCCGAGGTCATGAACATCATCGGCGATGTCGAAGGCAAAGACGTTATCATGATCGATGACATGGTTGACACGGCCGGGACGATGGTCAAGGCGGCGGCAGCACTCAAAGCCAAGGGCGCAACTTCCGTCATGGCGTGTGCGACGCACGCGGTCTTGAGCGGCAAAGCCTATGAAAATATCGACAAGGGCGAACTGGACGAACTGATCGTCACCAACTCCCTCGATTCCAAACCGCACCCGAAGATCAAGGTGCTGACAGTCGCGCCGCTCTTCGGCGAGGTCATCCGTCGCGTTTACCACAACGAGAGCGTCAACTCGCTTTTTGCATAACGTAGCAGGCGTAAAACCCCTGATACGACGCTAACGCTGAGGTCGCTTCGGCAGCGGGCCCCGCGCAGCTAAACCGCACTGACAATTTTGCAGTGCAATCATGAGGAATATATGGATCTCAAACATATTCGCAACTTCTCCATCATCGCCCATATCGACCACGGTAAAAGCACCCTGGCCGACCGGATCATCCAGGAGTGCGGCTCCGTGACGGAGCGCGAACTCAAATCGCAGATGATGGACACGATGGACATCGAGCAGGAGCGCGGTATCACCATCAAGGCGCAGAGCGTCCGGCTTGACTATGTCAAGGACGGGGAGCACTATGTCCTCAACCTCATTGACACCCCGGGCCACGTCGACTTCAGTTACGAAGTAAGCAAATCGCTCGCCTCCTCCGACGGCGCGCTGCTGATTGTCGATGCGGCGCAGGGCGTCGAGGCGCAGACCATTGCCAACGTTTACCTGGCCCTGGACAACAACCTTGAACTCCTCCCGGTCATCAACAAGATCGACCTGCCTGCCGCCGAGCCGGAGCGTGTTGCCGAGGAGATTGAATCGAGCATCGGGATTGACGCAACGGACGCCCTGATGGTCTCCGCCAAAACGGGCGTGGGCATCCGCGAGCTCGTCGATGCCATCGTCGACCGCATTCCCGCCCCGGTGGGCGACCCGGTGGCGCCGACGAAGGCGATCATCTACGACAGCTGGTTCGACCCCTATCTCGGCGCGCTGGCGCTGGTGCGCGTCTTCGACGGCACTATCCGCAAAAAGCAGATCGTCAAGCTGATGAGCAACAACGAGCAGCACGAGGTTCTCGACCTCATGTACCCGCACCCGCTCAAGAAGATGAAGACCGAATCGATCGGCAGCGGCGAGATCGGTATCGTTGTCCTCGGCCTCAAGGATGTCGGAACGCTTAACGTCGGGGATACGATCACTGATGCGAAAAACCCGACCTCCGAACCGGTCGGCGATTACGAACCGGCCAAGCCCTTCGTTTTCGCCGGGCTCTACCCCATCGATACGGACAAATTCGAGGACCTGCGCGATGCGCTGGACAAACTGCGCCTGAACGATTCGTCGCTCAGCTACGAACCGGAGACGTCCATTGCGCTGGGCTTCGGATTCCGCGTCGGATTCCTTGGCATGCTGCACATGGAGGTCGTCAAGGAGCGCCTGGAGCGCGAATTCGACCTGGACCTGATTGCCACGGCGCCGTCGGTCGTCTACGACGTCTACCTGACGGACGGCTCGACGCAAGAGGTGCATAACCCCTCCGAGCTGCCGCCGGTGAACCACATCGAGCGCATCGAGGAGCCCTACGTCAAGGCGACGGTCATCACGCCGACGGAGTACCTCGGCAACATCATGAACCTGCTCGTCGCCAAGCGCGGTCTCCAGGAGAAGATGGATTACCTTAACGAGGAACGCGTCCTGCTGGAGTACTCCGTACCGATGAACGAAATCGTCGTCGACTTCTACGACAAGCTCAAGTCCATCTCCAAGGGGTATGCGAGTTTCGATTACGAACCGACCGACTTCAGGGAGGGCGACCTCGTCAAGCTTGATGTCCGCGTCGCCGGCGACGTCGTTGACGCCCTCTCGGTCATCGTTCCCCGTGAACAGGCCGAACAGCGCGGCCGCGCCCTCGTCAAGAGCATGAAAGAGCTGATTCCCCGCCAGCTGTTCGAGGTGGCGGTGCAAGCCTCCGTCGGCAACAAGGTCATTGCCCGCGAGACGGTCAAGTCCATGGGCAAGAACGTCACGGCGAAGTGTTACGGCGGGGACATCACCCGTAAACGCAAGCTGCTCGAGAAACAGAAAGCCGGTAAAAAACGGATGAAGGCGATCGGCAAGGTACAGTTGCCGCAGGAGGCCTTCATGTCCGTCCTTAAAATGGACTAGGCGGCGGACTTTGCGTTGTCTACTCTGCGAATCGTGGTCACTGAGCCGCATTTGCAGGGCCTGCCGCGAGGAACATCTCACCCCCTCCCTTCACACCCGAAAGATCCTCGGGAAACTCCCCGTACACTCCTTTTACAGATACGACGAGATCGAGCCGCTGCTGCTGACGAAGCATACGGATATCGGACACCACCTTTACAGGATTATGGCTTCGCTCTCTTTTGCACCGTATGCAAAGACATTGGGGATGGAGGAGGCCGTGGCGATTGTCGCTGTGGATGACCATGTCCGGCACGGCTACTCGCATACGGCGGTGCTGGCCCGGGCGATGAAAACCGCCGCATTGATGCCAAGGCACACCGTGCTGCGCGACCGATCGGGGCACCGCTACTCCGGGCAGGACTTCCAGTACCGCCTGACGCACCCGCGGGATTTTACACTAAAGCCTTTCCCGGAAACGAAAGTGATCCTCGTCGACGATATCCTGACGACGGGCCTGACACTGACCCAGGCGGTGGAGGCGCTGGAGCGGGAGGGAAAAGAGGTGCTTTTCTGCCTGACGCTGGCCGACGCGGAACGCTGAAGATTACGCCTCCGCAGCGGGGGGAAGCTGGGCTTCGGTCCGGTTCCCCGGAAGGTAGTCGACAGTGTTCTCGATCGTCGGGGATTCGGAGAAGTCGAACTGGATCGATGCGGCGTTGAGGGCGAAGGCGATCTGCTCCAGCGTCGTACGGGCGGATTTCTGCACGTCGGGGAGGAGCTCGATCATCATGCCGTTGGCGATGGCGGAGACCTGCTTTTTCGCCTCTTTGATCAGGGCGTTACGGTCGTTTTCGTCAAAGCCGTCGCTGAAGACCCCGGCAATGAGGTCGGGCAGAAGCCACGGCAGCAGCTTGCCGTTCTGTTCGTCGTAGAAACTGATGTCCTTGATGCTGAGGGAATAGCAGCACTCGGGCATTTTGAAGAGGTACTGTCCCTCGCCGAGCTCCTCGATGCCGAAGTGGCTGTCTTTGAGGTTGTAGCTGAAGTCGATGTCGAAGGTGAAGATCATCGCCAGTTTCTTCTTGGAGATGAGCCAGCGCAGGTACTTCTCCCCGAAGTTCCCGAAGATATGATCGGAGGCCGTGACGATCTCTTTTGTGACGACCTTGTAGACGTTGAGGTTCCCCAGGGACTCCATCTTCTCTATGGTCGAATAGAGCGCGACGTTGGCCGGGCCCTCTTTTTTGGTGCGCTTCAGGTACCAGATCAGAACCGCGATCCCTCCCGCAAGCAGGAGGCCGCTAAAAAACATAATGATATTATCCATGCCCTATTGTAGCTCAGCCGGGATAATAGTGCGCTATCGTCTGCTGTAGGGGAGTTTTGTCTGTAGGCGGAGGTCGGGAATGGCGTAGCCGATGGCCAGGTGGTAGAGGCTCTGGAAATCGTTCCCCTCCAGCCCCAGCAACCGGTGCATGACATCGTCAAGGAAACAGCCGATGCCCGTGGCGCTGAGCCCCTGTGACGTCGCTTCAAGGTAGAGCTGCTGGCCGATGGCGCCGCACTCCCAGTAGAGGCTTTTGTAGCGTCCCGCCCCGAAGCGCTCAATCTGGGGGGCGAATTCGCAGAGCATGCCGAGCGAGAAGGCGCCGTCGGATGCGATCTCCTGGCTACAGGAGATGAATTTGGCCTGGGCGCGGAAGTCGCCCGCTTCAAGCAGATAGAGATGCTCCCCGGCCGGCCGGAAGAGAAAGTCGCCCCGCATGCGCGTTTTAAAGGATTCCAGGTAGCCGTCGTTCAGGAGGTAAAGGTACAGACCCGGCTCCAGGGTCTCGACGTCATGGACGAAAAGGATGAGGGAGGCAGCAGGCGTGAAACCGTCAACAGCGTTCCGTGCCGCCTGCATCAGCCGGGTGAACGATTCGAAGTCGATATGGGTACGGCCGAAATCCATGGCGCGGGCACTGCGGCGGGTAAGGATGACCTCTTCGGCAGCGGTGCCGCAGTTGCTGCTGAAAGGCGGGTGTGCCGTGTCGACCGGGAGGTTTACCGCGGCGGATGTGGCCCGCTCAACAAGGGTGATCGCCTCCCAGGGGTGCTGGGAGGGGCTGAGACGGTTCGCCGTCCCCGCATAGGCTGTGCGGCATTGGGCGAGCAGGGGGATAAGGTCGGGCGTTACGACGTCTTTTTCTGGCGTAATGAGTAGCAGGGCATCGGCGATCTCCTCCTCGTTCGGCTGGAAGCGGGCAGGCTGATCCAGCCCCAGCAATGTGTCGAGGGTATCTGCCTCGAAGGCGTCAAAGAGGCGGGCGTGCCAGCCGTTAAGGCGCGCGGATATCTGGGCGGCGCGCAGGGCGTGGCCGGCGTCGAGCTGGGTGTAGCGGAAGGCGCGCTCGCCGTACTTCCATGCCTCGCGCCAGACGATGGAGGTGAGGCCCATCAGGAAGGAGCCCTCCGGGAGTCCCGACCAGACGTCCGTATCGAAGGCATGCAGGAGCTCCAGACTGTGGGTTAGCGGCGCGTAGTGCGCAACGACGCTTTGGGTGCTGACGCCCTCAATCGGGGGGAGGATAACGTAGCCTTCGGTGGGATGGAGGTTGCCGCTGGAGGCGTTGCAGCGCAACGTCCAGCAGTCGCTGCCGATGCATTTGACGGCCGCAAGTCCCAGGCTGTAGCGCAGTAGAACGGAGAGGGTCTCCAGGGTGAGCGGTTCGGAGGGGAGTGGCTCAAAAAGGGCGGCGTAGGTCGGTTCGGGTCCCGGGGAGGGGAGGGGAAGGACGACTCCCTTTGCCCCGTCGAAACGACGGTAGGGATCGGGCTGCGTTGCCCAGTCCATATAGCCCAGCGACGCCGCATAGCGGTTGGGGTGGTGCTTGGTACGGTCATGGTATTCGAAAACGGTTTCAAGGGTATGCATGCGGTGATTGTTCCTAAACTCTTTTGAAGGGGTGCTTGCACACGGTGTGCGGCAAAAATAATTAAGCACTGTCACCGAATGGATGCATTTTCCATTCATCCGGGCACAGCGGTGATGACGGCTGGGGGCGCTGTATTACTTTGCGCTTGTCGATTGCTCGGGCAGGCGTTTTTCTTCGATGGATTGCCGGGTACTGATTTTGGTGCTGATCAGCGCTTCAAGTTTTTTGACCGGCAGGGCCTTTTCGCACAGGAAGCCCTGGTAGTAGTCGCAGCCGAGTTCTTTGAGCATGCTCAGCTCCTCATCCGTTTCGACCCCCTCGGCAACGACGGTCAGGTCCATGCTTTTGGCGATGGCGATGATGGTTTTGACGATCATCAGGGAATTCTCGTTGTGCTTCAGATCGGTGATGAAAGAGCGGTCGATCTTGATCACGCTGACGGGGAGGTGCTTGAGGTAGGAGAGCGAGGAGTAGCCCGTACCGAAATCGTCCAGCGCGACGCGTACACCGAAGGCCTCAAGCGCTTTGACTTTGTCGATGGCGCCGCGGGAGTTGTCGACCATGGCGCTTTCGGTCAGTTCAAGTTCGATCATCTCGGGGGCGATCTCGTAACTGGTGACAAGGGCCCGGAGGTAGTCAACGAAATCGGGCTGGTTGAACTGGTGGGAACTGACATTGACGGAGACGCGTTCGATGGCGTTGGCCGCACCCGTCTGCTGCCACTGCTTGATCTGCTTGATACTCTCTTCCAGCACCCATTCGCCGATTTTCACGATGAGTCCGCTCTCCTCGGCGTAGGGGATGAACGCCTCCGGCATGATCAGTCCCTTGTCGGGGTGGTTCCAGCGGATAAGTGCTTCGACCTGAGCGATCTTGTCGCTGTCGATGGCCACCTTCGGCTGGTAGTAGAGTTCGAACTCTTTCTCGTCCAAGGCGGTGCGAAGCTCTTTTTCCATTTGGAAGAGTTCATGCTGGGAGGTTTCAAAAGATTCATGGTAGAGCTCGGCATGCTGCCGACCGGTCCGTTTGGCCTGGAACATGGCGATATCGGCACGTTTGATGATGGCGTCGGGGAGCATCCCCTCTTCGCCGCGGAAGACATTGATACCGATGCTCGCGGAGAGCGAAATGGACTCTCCGTCGATGCCAAAGATCCCGTTGATCGCGTCAATCAGCCCCAGGGCGATCTCCATCGCCTCCTGGGCTGCTGCGGTATAGTCATCCGAGAGGGTATTGAGGAGAATCAGAAACTCGTCCCCCCCGACCCGTGCGACGGTGTCTTCGGATCGAAGCTGTTTGAGCAGCCGCTGACTGACCTGGTAGAGCACCTGGTCGCCGATATAGTGGCCGTAATCATCGTTGATATGTTTGAAATGGTCCAGGTCAATAAAGAGCACGGCGCAGTGAAAAAGATGGCGTCTGCTCTGTTCAATGGAGAGTTTGATCCGGTCGGTGACGAGACTGCGGTTGGGCAGTTTGGTCAGCGGGTCGTAGAAGCTGTTCTGCTTGATCAACTCCTGGGCCTCTTTCTCCATCGTCAGGTCCTTGACAAAACAGATGGCGCCCTGGTGCAGCCGTTTTTTATCGATGACGGGCACGGTGGAGAGCTCGATATAGAGGGAGTTTTCCGAGAAAGTCGAGTAGAAAGGCCCCTCGTAGCGTCCCTGACCGTCTTCCAGTGCCTGATTCAGTGCCGGCAGGATGCGTTTGTCCATGAGGGTGCCGAGGTCGTACCCTATGAGGGGATCACGCGATGTCAGTCGAAATATTTTGAGCAGCTGGTTGTTAAGGTCGGTGATATGCAGACTGCTGTCATAATAAAAGATCCCGACGGGGGCGTTGTCGAGGAGGGAGATGAGGCGCCCCTGCGTATTTTCGAGGGCGGACATGGCCTGGGTCAGCGCGAACTTGCTGTAGATGGCATTGTCGATGACGGAGCCGAAATGTTTGGCACTGAAGATGAGCAGGATCCCCAGGGCACTGACAATGTAGGCGATGGTTTGGTAGAGCGGGTCTTCCATCCACGCCAGGCGGACGATAATGGGTGCGAAGGAGAGCAGGGCGTAAGCGACGACCAGCTCCCAGGAGGCGGAGATGATGCCCAGCGCGGTGGCGGTCAGGCCGAGAATGAACAAGACGACGACCATCTGGTAAAGGATCTCGTGCGGGGGAAAGAGCAGCACGGCGGTGCTGCCCCAAAGCCCCCCGCCGATAAGCACGTAGGTGTAGTAGCGGTGCAGCCAGAGGGTGCTTTGGGGTCTGAGCTCCTCTTCGGAGCTGTTGCTGTAGAGCAGGTAATGGTAAAAGCGGAAGAGCAGGACGATGACCGAGACGCTTATCCAGACTGCCAGGGCAATGTTGTCGACGTAGTGCCACATGAAGACACTGAAAAGAAGGACGCTGAAAAAGTGGATGAGAAGAATGACCGGAACAGTACTGTAGAGGTACTTCAGTTTGTCAAAGTCGAATTGGCGCATTGTTGCTTATTCCCCAGAAAAACTTTCCTCACAGCTTTTTATGCTGTGATTGGATGTTAAGAGTCCCTATCATAGCATAAAAGTCCCCATAGCAGGGAAAAAAGAGCGGTTTACTTGAAAAGAGAATCAAATAGTTGCTGAACCTGTTTACCGGCCTCTTGTTCGATGAGTTTCCCCGCGTCGACGGTGACGCCGGGGCGGGACATTTTCCCCCTGAGCCGGAAAGGGATAACGGCACCGGAGGCTTCGAGTTTGATGTCGGCCCGGACGGTTTCCTTCGCGGTATCGATCTTCGCGTGTTTGGTCTGCAGGGAGGCGCGGTCGGAACGCAGCTGCACATCCGCATCGATCATTGTATCGTCGAGGCGGGCGAGGGTCGTGCCGTCGAAGCGCTCTTTATAGAGATCGACACTGGTGTATTGGCGCAGCAGATCGAAGACGTTGTTGCGGGAGAAGGCTCCTTCGGTCAGCTTGCCTTTGAGTTCACCCTGTTTATTGTCAAGCCGGTAGTCGAGCGCTCCGTCGAAACGGGCATCGAAGGTTTCGGGCTGGACGAGCATGTGCAGCGCCGCTTTCGTACTGATCTGTTTGAAATCCGCATGAAGCGCCTGCCCCTTCAGCGTTGCGGCGATCGCCCCCTTCAAGAGGCTGCTGTTCGCATGAAGCAGCAGGGCATCATCGTAGGTGAGATCGCCCGAGATCTTTGCGCTTCCGCGCAGCGGGCGTTCGGCCAGGGCGGAGAGCCTGCTCAGGTCGGGGATGTCTGCCGTGTACTCCGCCGTCATGCGGCTTTGTTTGACGTTGTACCGCAGCGTGTCGGAGCGCAGGGTGAAGAGGTCGGAGACGAAATCTGCTGCCGCAGCGACGCTCTCCCCGTTGAGGCGGCTCTGGGTTTTGAGCGTGAAGGTACTTGCGGGGAAGGGGCGCCCGAGCAGCTTGGAGAGGGCATCGGTTTTCGCGCTCCCTTTTGCCATATTTACGTCAATTGTTCCTTTGAGCGCCTCCGGGTCCAGGCTTGGCAGCACCGCATGCCCGGAGACGTCGGCATCGGCAATACGGGGATAACCGAGCATATTCAGCAGCCGTGCCAGACGGAGGTGCTGGACGGTGACGTCGGCGGAAACAGGAGCGTAGGCTTTGAGGACGGCTGTTAGAGCGCCTTTGCCCCCGGCGAGCTCCCCCGAAGCCGTGGCGTCGAGATGCTCCCGGTCGCCTTTGAGCTGCCCCGCAAGTGCGATGGGTCCGTGGAGTGTCTGTCCCGTCAGCCCCTGCAGGAGTGCGAGTTCTTTGATCGAAAAAGCGTAGCGGATGTCCATCCCTCCGTTTTGCGGCGTTAGTGTTCCGTCAGAAGTGAGGTGCCCCAGGGCGGAGTCGGTTTTGACATTGTAGGTGACGGTGTCCGTTTTCAGCCGTGCCTGCAGAGAAGCGTTCAGGGCCGCATCGGGCAGGTTGAGGCCGTAGGTGCTGCTGATCAGCGCACGGTCAAGTGTCCCCTGCGCCAGGACGGCATCGACCGTCCCGTCGAGTGCGGCGGGGTCTATGGAGTGCAGGAGGATCTCCGCATCGATGCTCCCGGAGGCCAGCGGTGCCCGGCCGGCGAGGGCCAGCAGCTGCTCCAGTCGGGCATGGCGGATCGTCGCGGTGAGGGCCCCCGGGTTGAAATCAGTCAGGGTCAGGTGGTAGGCGGTGTCACTCCCGGCGGCATCGGTGTGCCCGTCAATCTCAAGCAGCGGCAGGTTGCCTTTGACCGTTCCTTCGGTCTGCAGGCTCCCCTGCATGTTCTGCGCGCTCAGCGACGCAAGGTCCGCCAGGTCGGCGCGGTAGCGGGCAGCGAGTGATCGGTCGAAGAGCGAATACTCCCCGTCCGCCTCGATACGGCCGGCGTTCCCCAGTAGGATGACGATGCTGAAACGGCGGAAACCGAGGTCGAAAGTTTGAACATCGGCGGACAGGGGCAGGGTTTCATTGAGTTTTTGCTGCACGATACCGGCAATGATCCGGTTGCCCGGCGGGGTAAAGGGGAGTATGAGCACGATGGCGATAAGCGAAAGCAGGGCGATGAGCGTCAGGGTGATGCGTTTCATATTGGTTCTTTTCATCCAAAGGTCTAAAGCTATTATAGCGCTGCATACATTTGCCAGTCGACGGTCGGCTATTCGGTGTAGGTGGAGAAAGCGCCCTCGACGCTTAATGCGCTCTTGTAGCGCGTCGGGGTGAGGCGGACGGTTTTCGTTTTCAGGTCGCAAATGGCCAGACGGTAGTTGGAACCCATGAACGGTTCGACGATACAGACGATCGTGTTGCCGACCTGCCGTGTCGCATGGATGGTACCCTGGAGAGTGTGAAAGAAGTACTTGGGGTAGCTCAACGGCGTGATTTCGACGATGTCGACGCTTGTCCTGCGGTCAAACGTTTGGGCAATGAGCTCCGCATCCTCGTAGCTTTCAAACTGGACGCACCAGTCGTCGAACTCTTTGTTGAAGTGCTTCAGATCCTCATCCAGAAAACCTCCCGCCGGCGATTGCAAAGCAAAAATACTCATGTAAACGGCCTTTAAAAGCGGGATCTTTTTAGGATGGAATTGTACCATTTCCCCTGCTGCAGGGCTCTGAAGGGTGTCAATAGTGGGGAAGGATTTTACTTTAGTCATATTGACTCAACTATATTGATCTTAATATTACAATCAGTACTTGACATAGATAGACTCATGTAGTATAATTTGGTCAGATTTCAACTGAAAGGAGTCTGACAGTCGCTATGTCTCAGGAAGAAAACAAGCCTAATAATGAAGAAACTTTGCCCAATGATGAAGAAATGATTGAGGAGATGGTTTCAGAAGAGGCGGAAGAGGTCGGTTCGGACCTTGAACGTGTCCAAATGGAACTGGATCAGCTCAAAGATAAGTATACAAGGGTCCACGCGGACTTTGACAATATTAAAAAGCGTCTGGAGCGCGAAAAGTACCAGGCACTTGAATACGCCCAGGAGAAGTTCGCGAAGGACCTGATCCCGGTTGTCGACTCGCTGGAGATGGCCGTCAAGGCCGCCGATGCCGAAGGGATGGAAGCCGCCGAGCTTCTGGCCAAGGTGAAAGAGGGCGTTGAACTGACGATGAAGCAGTTCCTCAGCGCCCTGGAAAAACACGGCATTACGGCAGTAGGCGAAGAGGAACCCTTCGATCCGAACGTACACCACGCGGTACAGCAGGTGGACAGCCCGGAGCACGAGAGCGGGGAAATCGTCAGTACCTTCCAGAAAGGGTACAAATATAAAGAGCGGACATTGCGCGACGCAATGGTCGTGATTGCAAACTAATTATAAAGAGAGGAACGACACATGAGTAAAGTAATCGGTATTGACCTTGGTACAACCAACTCCGCGGTAGCGGTCTTTGAAGGCGGCGAAGCGAAAATCATCCCGAACAAAGAGGGTAAGAACACGACGCCTTCCGTCGTTGCCTTTACGGACAAGGGCGAAGTCCTCGTCGGTGACCCGGCAAAACGCCAGGCGATCACAAACCCGGAGAAGACGATCTACTCCGTCAAGCGTATCATGGGTCTCATGATGAACGAAGAGAAGGCCAAAGAGGCGCACGACAAAGTCACCTACAAGATCGTCGACAAGAACGGTATGGCAGCGGTTGACGTCGCCGGCAAAGTCTATACGCCGCAGGAGATCTCCGCGAAGATCCTGACCAAACTGAAAGAGGATGCGGAAGCGTATCTCGGTACGCCTGTGACCGACGCGGTCATTACGGTTCCGGCCTACTTCAACGACGCCCAGCGTAAAGCGACGAAGGAAGCGGGAACGATCGCGGGCCTGAACGTCCTGCGTATCATCAACGAACCGACGGCCTCCGCACTGGCATACGGTTTGGACAAAAAAGGCGAAGAGAACGTTCTCGTCTACGACCTCGGCGGCGGTACGTTCGACGTCACGACCCTCGAGATCGCGGAAGGGACTTTCGAGGTTCTCTCCACTGACGGTAACGCCTTCCTTGGCGGCGACGACTTCGACAACCGTATCGTCGATTTCCTCGCCGGCGAGTTCAAGTCCGAGAACGGCATCGACCTCAAAGCGGACAAGATGGCGCTTCAGCGCCTCAAAGATGCGGCGGAAGCGGCGAAGAAAGAGCTCTCTTCCGCTTCGGAGACGGAGATCAACCTGCCGTTCATCACGGCGGACGCGACGGGACCGAAACACCTCGTCGTCAAACTGACCCGTGCGAAGTTCGAAGGGATGATCGACGATCTGATCAAAGAGACGATGACGCACATCAACGTCGCGCTCAAAGATGCGGACCTCGACAAAGGTGAGATCAAAGAGGTCATCATGGTCGGCGGTTCCATCCGTGTCCCGCTGGCACAGCAGAAGGTCTCCGAGTACTTCGGCGGCAAAGAGCTGAACAAATCGGTCAACCCGGACGAAGTCGTCGCCCTCGGTGCGGCGATCCAGGGCGGGGTCCTGCGCGGTGACGTCAAAGACGTCCTGCTGCTTGACGTTACACCGCTTAGCCTCGGTATCGAGACCCTCGGTGGCGTCGCGACCAAGGTCATCGAGAAAGGCACGACGATCCCGGTCAAGAAATCCCAGGTCTTCTCCACGGCCGAAGACAACCAGCCGGCGGTCTCCATCCACGTCGTCCAGGGTGAGCGTGAGTTCGCCAAGGACAACAAGTCTCTCGGGATGTTCGAACTGACCGAGATCCCGGCGGCACCGCGCGGCGTTCCGCAGATCGAAGTCACCTTCGATATCGACGCCAACGGTATCCTGACGGTCTCCGCGGCCGACAAAGGTACGGGCAAACGCCAGGAGATCAAGATCACCGGTTCGTCAGGACTTTCCGAAGAGGAGATCAACAAGATGGTCCAGGACGCCGAGTCGCATAAAGCCGAAGACGAGAAGCGCAAAGAGCTTGTCGACCTGCGCAACCAGGCGGACGCGATGATCGCCCAGACGGAAAAAGCGATGAAAGAGGCGGGCGAGAACATCGACGCCGGCGACAAAGCCAACATCGAGAGCGCGATTGCCGCCCTCAAAGAGACGCTCAAGGACGAAAACGCGACCAAAGAGCAGATCGAAGAGAAGCTCAAAACGCTGACGGAAGCAAGCCATAAACTGGCCGAGCAGATGTACAAGCAGGAGCAGGGCGGTGCCGCGGCCTCCGAAGGCGCCAAGAAAGCCGACGACGACGTTATCGACGCCGAGATCGAATAAAACCCGGGGTCTTCGGGCTCCGCTTCAGTACTCCTCCTTTTTTCTCCATGACACTATGGCTTCCGTGATCAGCGCGGGAGCCCTGTTTACACTCCCGGTTCTTCCAGCGCGAAACGGCGGGCAATCCAGCCGAAATAGAGCGCCGAAACAATAAAAGCGACTCCGAGCAGCGCCATGACGCTCTGCAGTCCCATCCCCCACTCCACCAGGACGCCGATCAGGAACGAGACGGCAGAGACCGTCAGCAGGAAGATCATGTCGTTATAGGCGATGACACGTCCGTAGTAGGCTTCGTCGGTGTTGCGCTGCAGCAGGGTATAGGTAAAGGACCAGATGACGGTCGTACTGAGGCCCACAAGGATAGAGGCTGCCAGCGAGAGATAGAAATGGGGTAGCAAGGCCGCCCAGAGGAAGATGGCAGCGGCCTGTAGCAGCAGAAGCAGGGGCAGCCTTTTGATGCTGATCCAGCGCCCCAGCAGCAGCGGACCGCCGACCAGCCCCAGGGCCCGGAACGCGTGGGTAAGCCCGATGGCCAGCGGTGCGGCGATCGCCGGAAGGTAGTAGGCCTCCGCGGCGAGCGGGACCAGGCCGTCAAAGGCGGTAAAGCCGACGAAGGCGTGCAGGAAGATCAGGTGCAGGGTCAGGGGGTTGCGCTTCAGGTAGCCGACGCTCTGCGAGAGCAGCGCCAGATAGCGATCCGTATCGCGCGTTTTGTGCGGGGGGAAAACGGCGGGCAGGAGCAGCGCAAACGCGACGGCGAAGAGGGCGGCGTCGGCGAGGAAGGCGGTCTTGACGCCGAGGTAGTAGACGGCGATACCGCTCAGCGCCATCCCGACGGTATAGGAGACGGACCAGATGATCGAATGGATCTCGTTGGCGTGTTTGAGCGCCGACGCCTTTAAAAAGCGCGGCAGCAATGCCATCTCCAGCGTAAAATAGAAACTGGAGGCCCCCATGCGCACAAAGACCAGCACGAAGAGCAGCCAGAGCTGCGCCGCGTCATCGACCAGCACCAGCGGCAGGGTTGTGACGATCTCGACAAGCAGCAGTGCCAGCATCAGCCGCTTCGGGGCGATCTTGTCGATCAGCGCGCCGGAGAAGGGGGCCTGCAGGACCCCGGGCAGAAAATGCAGCGCCGCGACGGTGGCGACAACGAGGGGGGAGGCACCGAGCTTCAGCAGCAGGGTAAAGATGGCGACGTTGCTGAACCAGGCCCCGAAATAGGCGATGAGCTGGATCGAGGAGATGCGCCGCAGCAGCGGTTCGTTTTTCAACAGGGCGATGTAGTGTTTCACGCGGGGTTGCTCCGGGGAAGATTGACGGAAGAATGGTAGCGTAATCGCGGCCGAAGCGCGCCGTACAGCCGTGCTTTGGTATAATGGCCGCAAAATAGAGGGGAAAGCGAGACAATATGAATGCATTTTTGGAAGAAGCGAAAGCGGCGAGCCGGGAGCTGATGCTGCTCAGCGGCGCGGAGAAAAACCGCCTGCTGCGGGAGATGGCGGGGGCGATGCGTTCCGCGACGATGGACATCATCGAAGCCAACGCGCTGGATATGAAAGCGGCGGAGGAGAACAGCCTGAGCAGCGCCCTCAAAGACCGCCTGCTGCTCGACGAGAAGCGCATCGATGCCATGGCGACGGCCGTCGAGGAGATCGCGGCGCTCAAAGACCCCGTCGGCCGGGTGATCGACGGCTGGGTCACCGATGACGGGCTCAAGATCGAAAAGGTGAGCATCCCCATCGGCGTCATCGGCATCATCTACGAATCGCGCCCAAACGTCACCTCCGACACGGCGGCACTCTGTTTCAAAAGTAACAACGTCTGCGTGCTCAAAGGGGGCAAGGAGGCGGAGCACTCCAACGCCGCCATCGCCAAGGTGCTGCGCGCGGTGCTGAAACGCAACGATCTGCCTGAGGCGCTTATTTCCCTGCTGCCGGATGCATCGCGCGAAGGGGTGGCGAAGCTGATCAAGATGGACAAGTACGTCGACCTGATCGTCCCCCGGGGCGGCGAGGGGCTTATCCGCTACGTCAGCGAGAACGCGACCGTGCCGGTCGTCAAGCACGACAAGGGGCAGTGCCACACCTACATCGACAAAGACGCCGATATGGAGAAGGCGGTGAAGATCGCTGTCAACGCCAAAGTGGACCGTCCCGGCGTCTGCAACGCGATGGAGACCCTCCTCGTCGACAGAGCCATTGCGGCCGAAGCGCTGCCGAAGCTCAAAGAGGCATTTGACGCGGCGCATACGGAGCTCAAAGGGTGCGGCGACACCCGCGCGATCATTGACGTCGCCGAAGCGACGGAGGCGGATTTCGATACGGAGTACCTGGCGAACATTCTCAACATCCGCACAGTCGACGGTGTCGACGGGGCCGTAGCGCACATCGTCCGGTTCGGTTCGGGCCACTCCGAGGCGATCATTACGGAGAGTTACACGACGGCGGAGTATTTCCTCAACGCCGTCGACGCGGCGGCGGTCTACGTCAACGCCTCGACCCGCTTCACCGACGGGGGGGCCTTCGGCTTCGGTGCCGAGGTCGGCATCTCCACGAACAAGCTGCACGCACGCGGTCCGATGGGGATCGAGGGGCTGACGACCTACAAGTTCAAGATCTACGGCAGCGGCCAGATACGCTGATGCAGGTTTTACGGGTTGAGGGGCTCTCCTTCGGCTATACGCATGAGCGGGCACTCTATGACGACTTTTCCCTGACGCTCGCAGCGGGAGAGATCAAAGCGATCGTCGGGCCCAGCGGGGCGGGCAAGAGCACCCTTTTCGAACTCATTCTCGGCAACCTCCGCCCCCGCTCCGGCACGATCGAGGCCCTGCCGGCCTCCATGGTCTTCCAGGACCCCTACAGCTCTTTCCACCCCACCTACACGGTGCTCAACCAGATCAGGGACGTGGCGGATACGGCGGGGATGGCGCGCTACCTGGACGATATGGGGCTGGACGAGGCGCTTTTGCACAAGCTCCCCCACGAACTCTCCGGGGGCCAGCTGCAGCGCGCTTCCATTCTGCGCGCGCTGCTGATGAAACCGAAGCTGCTGCTGCTTGACGAGCCGACGTCCGCCCTGGACAACGTCATCCAGCTCGACGTGATGCAGCTGCTGCTGCGCCACCTGGGCGAGGTTGGAATGCTCCTGATCACCCACGAGATCGATCTGGCCAACTGGTGCGCCGACGAGATCGTCGAAATCGGCTGAGGGGGCTCGCGCCGCCCGGCGCCCTCCCTCTTGTACGAAAATACCTACAGAAAAGAAGCGGCCGCTTAGCTACAATGCCTCAAAAACTACAAGGCATGCACAATGAGCAAACGTATTTTGATCGTGGATGACATCGGTTTTATCGTCGAATTCGAATCGAAAGTCATTGATGCCCTCTCCAAAGAGGTGAGTCAGAAAATCCTGATCGATTCGGCGAACTCCGTCCGCGAAGCGCTTTCAAAGATCGCGCAGAACGACTATGATGCCATGGTGGTGGATATGAACCTGCCCGACGGATCGGGAATAGAGATCGCGAAGGCGGCACAGGAAAAAAACGCGCAGACACGTATTGCCGCCCTGACGATCTACCCCCAGAAGTTCGAGCCGGACCACACCTTTTTTGATGTCTTTTTCAAAAAACCGATTCTGCCGGCGACGTACAAAGAGAATATCCGCCGACTGCTCCAGTTATAGAAACGAACCTTCATCTCCCTGGCATGGCCGTACCGGTGCGTTGACGAGACGCCGCGATGTTCGGACCGGTTAGTCCCTGGGGGTCAATGCCGCTTTGAGCATCCGTTTGATCTCTTTTTTGTTGAAGGGCTTTCCGACATAGGCGTCGAAGTGGGGATTGTCCGATGCGGCCGCCTTGGGGTCCCCCGAAATGGAGACGACGTAAGCGGGCGGAAGGCTGTGCTGTTTTTCGATGGCCCGCAGCTCCCGGACGACGTCGTTGCCCGAAATCTTCGGCATATGGTTGTCGAGAAGAAGCAGGGAATAGGGCTGGTCGTCGAGGATGCCTCTGGCGAGCAGGTCGATAGCGCTTTGCCCGTCCTGGGCCGTTTCAATCTCGCAGAACTCCTCTTCGAGAATCGCCTTGATCAGTTCGATGTTGATGCGGTCGTCATCGGCGACAAGGACTTTGGGAAGGCTGCGGCTTGAAAGCATGGCGTGGAGCGTACTGGCATAATAGCCGTACTGGGAGACGACATCCACCCCCGGGATTGTTTGCGTTTTCGCCATGGAGAGGAAACGCTCTTCCATCACTGTCAGAGGGAGGTTCTTCTCTTTGGAGTACGCGTGCACCTGCTCGTTGTAGCTGCTTTGGAAAGCGATGAGGTGCGTGGCGTCGGAAGGGGCCTGGACGACGGAGCGGATCGCGATAATACTGGATTTCGGCAGGCCCATGCGCAGCAGGTAGCGCATGATGTTCTTACTCGTCGGCAGGTTGGTTTCGTCCATGAGAATAGCGATCTTGCAGCCCGGGTTGTTGACCGGAGCAAAGCTGGGCGCCGTATTGGCGGTCTGCAGCGGAAGGGTGAAAAAGAAGCAACTCCCTTTGTCCACTTCGCTTTCCAGTTCCAGTTTTCCGCCGAGATCGTGGACGTACTGGGCGCTGATGGCGAGTCCGAGTCCGGTGCCGCCGAATGTTGCGGCCGTCTCATCCGTTGCCTGCTCAAAGGCTCTAAAGATCGCCTGCTGGTTCTCCTCGGCGATCCCAATGCCCGTATCGGTTACCGCGATCTTTATGGTGCCCCCGTCCGGTTCATACACGACGGCAAGCTCCACGGAGCGCCCGGTCGGGGTGAATTTGTAGGCGTTCCCGATCAGGTTGATAATGACCCGCTTGAGCTTGGCGGCATCGACGGTGATCTCCTTGGGCAGCGCCGGGTCGATATAGACAAGGTAGGCGAGGGCCTTGTCCGACATATTCGCCGAGAAGATATTGGCGATATCGGCGAAGAACTTCGCCGGCGTGATCCGCAGCGGCTTGGAGAGCGTCCGTTCGCGCTGTGTCGAAACACGGTCGAGGATGGAGGTGGTCAGTTCGTTGATGAAGCGGGCGCTCTCCTTGGCATTGCGGACGTACTGCAGCAGCCGGCCATTGTCGACCTGACCTTCGAGCAGTTCCAGGAAGCCGAACAGTGCATTGGCCGGGGTCCGGATGTCGTGTACCGTGTTGGCCAGGAACATGAGGGTTTCGTCGGAAGTGGCCGGTGCCGGCTGGGCCTGTTCGTTCGCCTCGATCTGCCGGCTGATCGCGTTGGAGCTCTCTTTCAGACGGTCGCTGAGATAGATTTCGGGCGCTTCTTCCGTCTGTTTTTCCGGGAACATACGATAGATGACGTTGAGGAGAAAAGGGGCGATCGCTTCAAGCATCTCCATGTCATTTTCGTCAAAGTTCTGTTTGTGGCGGACCGAAGAGTAGGCCGTGACGATGCCCAGCAGCCGTTCGTTGTCGATCAGCGGCAGGATGATTTTGGATTTCATCCTGATCTCATCGGGGTTGTCCGTTTCCGGACAGTACTCTTTTTCGCTGGCGAGATAGTTGTAGATCCCTCCGGTGAGGGTGAGGAAGCTTTTGGCCAGCACGCCGCGCTGGTCGAGCATGGAGATCTCGCACACCTGGTCCGCTTCGCGGGCGCGTTTGAGGGAGGCTTCCATCTCGTCAAAGACCCAGAGCGAAGCGAACTCGGAATCCAGGAGCGTCGTGACAAGGGTTTCGGCTGCCGCGTTGATCTGCCGATTGTCCCCGGCGGCATCGATCTTGCGCGTCGTATCCTGGAGCATCGCCTTGAGTTCGCTGCTGTTGAATTTTTGCATCGGTATCCCCTCTTATCTGCGCGAACGGGCGCACCCGTCCTGAAACTTTGAGACGGATTATAGTTGAAAGGGTAGAGGAAAAACTGTAGGAAAATGCCTACACTTCGTGATACAATTGAGACAAAACATAAAAAGACACATTGAGAAACAGCACGATAGATGATACAGTTCAACCATATTTACAGTGACAAAAAGGGGCTCGAAAAAGCCTTGGCGGAGACGGGTGTCGTTTTCGATAAAAAGACGGTACTGGTTCAGATGTTCTCTTCCCTGCAGGAGCGGGAGGCTGTAGCTGCGATTGCGTCAGAGGTGCTTTCCCTGCTGCCCGATGCCACGCTGATCGGTGCCTCCAGCGCGGGGGAGATCGTCGGCGGCATGATGACGGAAGCGCAGACGGTACTGGGGATCTCCGTGTTTGAGAAAAGCGGCATCCGGTCCGTTTCGGAGGTCGATACGGCGTCGTATGCGCTTGGAAAGCGGATGGGGGAAGCGCTCTGCCGGGAGGATGCGCGCTGTATCATCTGTTTCGCCGACGGGATCCGCCACAGCAGCGATTTCCTCGAAGCCCTGCGTGCCGCCAACTGCGACAATATTCCGATTGCCGGCGGTATGGCCGGCGATCTGTTCCGGTTTGAGAGTACCTTTACCATCCATCAGGACAAGGTTTTTGAGGGCGGGGCCGTCGGCGTGGCGCTCACCGGGGAGACACTGGAGGTCTTTCAGGATTTCAACCTCGGGTGGCGCCCCGTCGGCAAAGAGATGACGATCACCCGGGCCCACAAAAACCGGGTCTATACCATTGACGGCAAGACAACGAGCGAGCTCTACCGGGAGGTGCTCGGGGAAGCCATCGTCCGGGAGCTCCCCGCGTCGGCGATCGGGTTCCCCCTGATCAAGCGCAGCGGCGGCATTCCGGTCGCACGTTCCATGATCGGGGCGTTCGAGGACGGGAGCGTTCTCTTTGCCGGCAATCTGAAAGAGGGGGAGCGCGTGCAGTTCGGCATCGGCAGTGCCGATCTTGTCAACAGCTACATCCCCGGGGACGCCATCCTTCGCGAAGAGCAGGCGCTGCAGGCCGCCTTCATCTACTCTTGCTCGGCACGAAAGCAGTTCCTCGGCAAGCAGCTTGAAGTCGCACTGGACAAGATCGATACCTTCGCCCCTTCGAGCGGCTTTTTTACCTACGGTGAGTTTTATACCTCCGCGTCTGGGGCGGAGCTGCTCAATATTACGTCGACGATTCTTTTCCTGCGCGAAGTCGGGACGGAGAGCAAACGTTTCAGCACTCCCCTTGGCGGGCGGAAACGGCAGCGGGCCGTCAATGCCAGCGAAGAGGGGGTGTTCCATCTGATCGACTACAATACGAAGGCCCTGGAGGAGCAGTCGCGGTCGCTGGCCAAGGCCGAAAGGCGGCTCAAAGAGCATATTGACGGCATCAACGACGTCCTGATCGTTTCCAAGACGGACCCCAGCGGCATCATCACCTACGTTAACCCGAACTTTGAACGGATCAGCGGCTATTCGCGCAGCGAACTGATCGGGCAGTCGCATAACATCGTCCGCAGCCCGAAGACCCCCGATTCGCTCTTTGAAGAGATGTGGCAGACGATTACCTCGGGGCAGATCTGGCACGGCAGTTTCGCAAACCGCCGGAAAGACGGAAGCGACTACTACGTCAAAAGTTCCATTATTCCCTTGCATGACGAGAAGAACAGGATTGTAGAGTTCTTCGCGATCCGCGAAGACATTACCGACCTGATCGAAACACAGCTGGCCTACAAGCGCGAGCATACTTTTACGCAGAAACTGCTCAACAACGATGAGAGCATCATTCTCATTATCCGCAACGGGATAGCGGAGAAGGTAAACCAGGCTTTTTTCAGGATCTTTCCCTTCAAAGATCTCGAGGACCTTCAGCACTCCAAGCGCTGCATCAATTCGCTCTTTATTCCCAAAGAGGGTTTTCTCAGCGCCGGAGGCGTTGCGCACCCGTGGTACCAGAAGCTCCTGGATGAACCGAACCGGATCCACAAGGTCCTGATGGAGGACAAAGAGGGAGTCGTCCGCACCTTTTCCGCCCGGGCACGGCAGGTGACCTTTGAAAATGATCAGTACATCTTCTGCTCGTTCAACGACGTCACAGAACTCGAGGAAGCGCGCGTGCAGGCGGAGACAGCGGAAGAGGCCCAGGCAACCTTCCTGGCGAACATGTCCCATGAGATCCGCACGCCGATGAACGGGATCCTCGGCTTTACCGGCATGCTGAAGAAGAGCGGACTGAACCCACAGCAGCTGGAGTACCTGGAGATCATCGAACGCTCCTCCGCAACCCTGCTCGATATCATCAACGACGTGCTCGATTTTTCAAAAATACAGAGTCACCACATGGTCCTGGAGAGCATCCCGGTCGACCTCTATTCGGAGCTCAGCATCGCCTTTTCGCTGATGCAGCCCGCCGCCCGCAAGAAGCGGTTGAACTACTCCAGCCATTTCGATCCGGCCATGCACGAGATCGTCCTGGGGGATCCGACCCGTCTGAAACAGATCATCATCAACCTTCTCTCCAACGCCATCAAGTTCACCCCTTCGTCCGGCGAAGTCAAGCTGCGCACCGAGGTCCTTGAAACCCATCCCCGCGACGGCCAGTGGGTGCGTTTCGTCATCGAAGACAACGGGATCGGCATCCAGAAGGAGAAGCAGGACCGTATCTTCAGCGCCTTTACGCAGGCGAACGAATCGACGACGCGGGAGTTCGGCGGCACCGGTCTGGGGCTTTCCATCAGCGCTTCGCTGGTTGAGGCCATGGGGGGCGAACTCAAGCTTTACAGCAAAGAGGGGAAAGGAACGGTGTTCTACTTCGACCTTCTGCTGACGCCTTATGATACTGCTATGACGGCCGCGGCACCGACGGAAGAGGCCCCGCCCGAAGAGGAAACCGACGAAGCGGCGATCAACAGCGATATGAAAGTGCTGGTCGCCGAAGACCTGGAGATGAACCGGCTGCTGGTCCAGCTGCTCCTCTCCAATTACGGCATCGATGCGGTCTTTGTCGAAAACGGCCGGGAGGTCCTCGAGAAGTTGGAAGCCGCTGCCTTCGATCTGATCCTGATGGATGTCAACATGCCGGTCATGAACGGACTCGATGCGACACGACGCATTCGGGAGGAACTCGGCAGCAGCGTTCCCATTATTGCGTTGACAGCGAATGCGATGGAGGGCGACCGCGAAAAGTTCCTGGAGAGCGGCATGAACGGCTATCTGACCAAACCGCTGGAGGAGAAAACGCTCGAAGCGGTGCTGCGGCAATACTCCTGACTCCCTGCCGGGACCCTTCGCACCGGCAAAAATACTCCCCTGCTCAAGTGTAGGATATTCCCTACATATCCTGACCGTGCCTTTCCGTTAAGATTGCTCCGTGAAAATTAATATGGGAGCCAGACAATGGAAAGACCGACACCTACTGACGTTGAACATGAAGTGACCGACGTGGATATGATCGTCTCGAAAGCCGATGCCGACGGGAACATCACCTATACCAATCCGATTTTTATGAAAGTTTCCGGGTACACGCAAGGAGATCTGCTGGACCAGCCGCACTCCATCCTGCGCCACCCCGACATGCCCAAGGTGATCTTCAAGTACCTGTGGGAGAACATCAAAGCCGGCAAGGAGGTCTATGCCTTCGTCAAGAACCTCTGCAAAGACGGAGGGTACTACCTGGTGCTCGCCCAGATTCGTATGGCCAAGAACCCGGACGGCTCTTTCAGAAACTACGTCTCGACACGCCGCCGGATGACGCAGAAGGCCCGTGATGTCATCCTCCCGCTCTATGCGAAGCTCCTCGAGATCGAAAAGAGCGAAGGGGTTGAGGCTTCCGAGAAAGCGCTGATGGATTTTCTCGCGGAAAACGGCCAGAGTGCGGATACATTCAACGACTTCATGCAGTCGCTGAACAAATAAGAGAAAAAGGATAGACAATGATCGATTTTGACAAATCCATGCAAAGACTCCGTGCGGTGAACGGCTACCTCGGGTCCGCCGTTTTGAACTATTCCGGTGAAACCCTCTATATCGATAACGATCATACGGGGACAGACATTCCCTATTCGGCCAGCATCTTCAATGACGCCTTCCGGATGGTGACCGAGTCCTCTCTGGACGTCGGCTTCAGCGAAGCCTCCTCCATCGAGGCGAAGACCCACGACGGCCACGTCTTCCTCATCAACAGCGCCGGAGAATTCGGCCAGGACAACTTCGCGAAGATCAACGTCTTCGCCATTTTCCGCGACGACGGGAATGTCGCTCTGGCGAAGATGATTATGGACAAAGCCGCCAAGACCATGTCTCAGGAGCTGGGGCGCATCTAAAAGCGTCCCCCGCATCAAAAGGACGATACCATCAAAACGTTATATTTGATTCATCATGCGAAATCGGACTGGGAAGAACCGGGCGCGAGCGATTTTGAACGCGGATTGACCGACAGGGGATACCGGGATATCAACACGATCGGATCGTACCTGCTGCTGCGGGGGATTGTCCCGGATATTATCCTCTCAAGCAGTGCGCTGCGGGCCCAGGAGAGCGCGGACAAGCTGGCCGTCAAGGTGGGCTTCGACGGACCGCTGCTCTACCTGAGCGAACTCTACCTGACACCCCCGGAGACGATCCTGGAAACGGTGATGCTGCAAGAAGACGATGCCGACACGATCTTTGTCATCGGGCACAACCCGCAGCTGACCGCTTTTGCGAATATGCTGACCGACGAGCATGTTTCGAAGATCCCGACGATGGGGGTTGTGGCGATGACATTCGACATCGGCAGCTGGCAGGAGCTCGAAGAACGTAAGGGAGAAATCGACTTTTTTATTTTTCCGAAGCAGTTCAAATACTACCTGCCGAACCAGATCCGGGCCGTGCTGGACCGAAACGGGCCCGGCGCTCAATAGACGGCGATGTCGTGCTCGAAGGCAAAACGGAGCAGCTCCGTCGTACTGGAGAGGTTCAGCTTCTCCAGGATGCGGGTCCGGTAGGTGGAGACGGTTTTGGGGCTGACACCCAGTTCCGCGGCGATCTCCTTGTAGGAGAGGCCCCGGGCGATCAGGGAGAGCACTTCCAGCTCGCGTTTGGAAAGCGCGGCGGTCATCGCCGTCTCTTGCTTGTCCAGATCGGTGCCGTAGGGCATGGTCTCTTCCAGAGTGGGGCTGATGTACTTTTTGCCTTTGGCCACGGTCGCGATGGCCCGTATCAGTTCGGCGCCGATGACGGCCTTGTTGAGGTAGCCCGAAGCGCCGGCCCGGAAGGCCTGAAGCGCATAGGGGTCTTCGGGGTAGGCGCTGAGCACCAGGATCGGCAGAGTCGGATGGCGTACGCTGACGCTTTCGATCGATTCCATGCCGTTTTTGTCGCCGAGGTTCAGGTCGAGGATCAAGAGGGCGTACTCCCCGTTTGCGAGCAATGCCATCAGTTCATCGAAAGAGGAGGCGTTGGCGGCAACGGACATCTCCTCTTGCTGCTCGATCAGCATGATCAGTCCGCTGCGGACGATCTCATGGTCATCGGCGATAATGATATTCAGCATAGCACTCTCTTTCGCATTATTTTTTTTTTGTGAGCAATTATAATAAAAATAATATGCAAAGCGGCTGTTGCACGCGCTTTAACGCGATTTAATTCATCCTGGGGTAGCCTGTCCCCAACCAAACGGAAGGAGAGGAACATTTGGAGCAGCTGATCACGGAGACTTTGGGGTATGCCCGAGACCATTTCACGGCCTTCGGCCTGGAAACGGCGCAGGTGGATGCGCTGCTTGTCGCAGGGGAGCGCGACCTGTGCAAGGAGCTATTGCAGCTGAAATCGTTGGCGGAAGCCGTCCCCGCGGATGCGGACAAAGTGGCCCAGTCGCTCCATGCGCTCAAGGGGCTTTTGATGAATATGGGCAATAACAACGCTGGGCAGGTATTTGCAGAGCTGGAAACAGCCTTTAAATCGACCAAAGAGGTCGCAGGGATCCTGGCACTGCTGGCAGCGGGATGAGGTCACACCCGTGATCCTTTATCTTCACGGTTTTGCCAGCTGCGGCGACTCGACGAAAACAAGACTCCTCAAGGCACATTTCGGCGGGGCGGAGGTACTCTCCCCCGACCTGCCGGTCGAACCGGACGAAGCCATGGCGTTTCTGCGCCGCTTGATCGGGCAGCATGACGTTTCACTGTTGATCGGTTCATCGCTTGGGGGATTCTACGCGACGGCGCTGAGTAGTGAGTACGGGCTCGACGCCGTACTGATCAACCCCTCCGTCCATCCTTTCAGGACGCTCGCCCCCTATGTAGGCACCAATACCTTCTGGTGCAGCGGTGAATCCTTCGAGTGGAAAAGCGACTACTTGCTGCAGCTGGCAAGGATCGCCGAAAGGATGCGGCTGCCCGATGCGCGGCTGCTGGTCTTGCTACAGACGGGGGACGAACTGCTGGATTACACCGTGGCCGAAGCCGTCTACGGCGATTACGAGGTCATTGTGGAAGCGGGCGGCAACCACCGCTTCGAAAATCTGGGGGAGTACCTGGAGCGGATCGAAGTGTTTTACGGCGATGCCTAGCGGACGCCGCTGGGGAGGGTGGCGATCCTCTCTTGTAGCCAGCGGGCGTTGTCCGCGTCGGTCCCGGCGCATTCGCTGAAGCGGGGCAGATCGCTGATCAGCGGCCAGAGTGCGCGTGCGGCGACACCCTCCGCATTGGTCGCTTCCAAAAAGGCGTCGCGGTCTTCGGGCGCTTCAAAGAGCAGGGCATTGAGCCAGCAGTTCGGCTCGTTCTGTTTTTTCATCCGGAAGAGCTGCAGTTCTTCATCCTCTTCATACTCGGCGAAAAACTCCCGGTAGCGGCGTGTCAGATCGCGCTGCTTGGTGACGATGGTACGGATGTGTTCCATCTGGGCGCATCCGACCGCGGCATTAAGGTTGGACATGCGGCTACTGAAGCGGCCCTGTTCCGCGCCCTGGGCGTCGGAAAGATAGGGGATCGTCCCGACGCTCCTTGCCTGCTCGGCGAGGGCCTCGTTGTCACAGACGAGTACGCCGCCATCCCCACAGGTAGCGATCTTGTGCCCTTCGAAACCGTAGATGCCGCAGCGGCCGAAACGCCCGGCCATGGTCCCTTTGTAGGCAGAACCGAAGGCCTCGGAGGCATCTTCGATCAGCATTATGCCGTACTCGTCGCAGACGGTCCGGATGTCGTCGATGCGGCAAGGGAATCCAAGGGTGTGGACCGGGACGCAGGCGGTGATGCGCCGTCCCGTATGGCGGTTGAAGCATCCCCCCTCGCGAAGTTCGGCGTTGTAGGCGAGGAATTCCCGCAGGCGGTCGGGGTCCATGCCCATCGTTTTGCGTTCGACGTCGATGAAAATGGGTTCGGCGCCGAAGCTGTCGACGGTATTGGCCGTCATGGCGTGCGCAAGCGGCTGGGTCAGGACTTCGCAGTCGGGACCGGTTCCCGCCAGGACGAGGGCGACGCGCATCGCCGATTCGGTACTGTTGAAGGCGACAGCATAACGGGAACCACAGTATTCATTGACCATTCCCTCAAAACGTTCGACGTACTCACCCTCCGAGGAGACCTCCATACTTTCGATACAGCTGCCGAGGTAGTTCTTCTCGTTGCCGACGAAACGCGGCGCATGAAGGGGGACCGCCCCGGTGCTTCGGAAGAGGTTCCGGATATATCGTACGGTGTTGCTGTGCATAGTCTTCCTTTCGATTAATATTGGTCTGCGCTCACCGCAGCAGGGCCGACGCCAGTTTGAATCCCCCGCCGGCCATCAGCACGGTACCCAGGGCATTCAGTCCGATATTGGCGGCAGCCAGCGCGATATGGCCGCCGCTGAGCAGCATGACGCTCTCGATCGCGAAGGTCGAATAGGTCGTCAGGGCGCCCAGGATCCCCGTCGAGAGGAACGATTTGACGTGCAGGGAAAAATAGGTCGTGTACATGAAGTAGGCGACGAGAATCCCCATGATGAAACTGCCGATCAGATTGACGCCGAGAGTGCCGAAGGGGAGGTCATGCGGCACGCGGTGGGAGATGAGGCCGTTGAGATAGGCGCGCAGCACGGCACCGATAAAGCCGCCGCTTCCGATAGCGAGCAGGGTGGTCAAGCTCATACGTTTTCCTTTTGTACATAGCGGTCATAGGTTTCTTGCATCTGATGCTGCACGGTTTCAAGCCACTTTTTATCGCTTTTGTCCGCGGTGAAACTTTCCAGATAGATCGCGGTGATCATTCCCGGCGCGGCTGTCATGCGCTTGGTGCTGAAGAAACGGGCGGTGTGGATCAGCACGACGGGCTGTACCGTCAGGCCGAGCTTGTCGGCGATCAGTTTCGCCCCGGGTTTGAAGCGGCGCATCCGGCCGCTTTCCGAACGCGTCCCCTCCGGAAAGATACAGACGATTCTCCCATCGTCAATGCGCTCCTTGGCCGCCTTGAGGAGGGCAACGAGGGCGCTTTTGCTCTCGCGCTCCAGGGGGATTTCCCGGGAGAGACGGACGGCCAGGGAGAAAAAGGGCACTTCAAAGAGCTCTTTTTTGGCCACCCAGGCGAGTTCGCGTTGCGTCGTACTCTCGATCACGCCGATGTCGAGTTCGCTTTGATGGTTGATGATATACATCTGCGCCTCGGGGTCGGGCTCGCCGACTTTGCGGACGTGCACGAAGATCAGAAGCCGGATGAACCAGGCGGCGATTTTGGAGGCGTAGGGACGGGGGACGAAGGGATAGAAGAGGATCTTGAGCAGCAGACCCGTAAAGATGACGAGGGTGCTGTAAACCCAGTTAATCCGCGCAAGTATCTTCATTCTTGACCCAACCGATCTGATCGTTCTGGAGGCGAATCTTCGTATAGCCTTTGCTATGCCCTTCGGCATCGAGCTGGTGGCGCTGCGGCGTGATCTCGAAGACCGTCGCGTTGCGCATCGGCAGCAGGTAGATGGGCGCTCCCTCTTTGATACAGACCTGCTGCAGCGGGATATTGAGCCAGGCGGCATAGCCCCCAGCCGCGATGCCGACGGCCAGAAGGGTCCAGGAGCGTTTCCAGAGTGCCAGCAGGAAAAAGAGGAGGAACAGCACGAGGAAGATGATCGTCTTCTGGGCCACATGCCCGTGCTCGATCGGATTGATATCGCTCGTCGTCGAGACGAGATCGTCGTCGACCTCGATCGGGATACTGATGCGTTCATACCGTTTGTTCTGCAGGTTGAAGTACTGGAAACGGAGGACTTCGACGGTTTTGGGCAGGACGGCATAGTAGCTCATCGAGGCGAAGTGCGGGTTGATCTGCAGCGATTCAAAGTCCTGCTTTCCGGCCTCGGAGAGGTGGAAGTCCCTCAGGTCGCTGCGGTTGGCATCGGCCGAGATCACGATGATGTTGTGCCCCTTGTCGTAGACGGTGGTCTTGACATGGGTGATCGCGAAACGGTCCGCCAGGATGCCGCAGAAATTTTTCGGAGGATTGAGCACCGTTGCTTCGATAGCCCCGCCCTGGATGGGAGCGGAGCTCTCCTCTTCGCCGTATCCCAGGGTCAGGACCGGGGTGATATCGGGCAGCAGGGCGCGCTTTCCGGTGACTTTGAAATAGAAGCGGTCCAGGTAGGTGTGCTCCTGCCGCTCCCGTTCGGGGGAGTCGCT
The DNA here is from genome assembly GCF_039645955.1 of Thiomicrolovo immobilis. Taxonomy (GTDB): domain Bacteria; phylum Campylobacterota; class Campylobacteria; order Campylobacterales; family Sulfurimonadaceae; genus Thiomicrolovo; species Thiomicrolovo diazotrophicus. The sequence continues at coordinate 1,631,833 of NZ_CP147916.1, read as the reverse complement.
GAGCAGTGAGAGGCCGCTGCCGCCGCTGAAACGGTAGGAGAGGTCGTTGAAAAGGTCGGTGGTGATGACGGTCCGGATGACGATGGAGACGATCTCGCCTTTGAAGAGCCGCTCGGGTTTCTCGACAAGCGTGGCGTAGAGATGGCGGGTATCGGGCGTCTCATCCTCCTGCACGGAAAAGTCGGCGCTTTCGACCTCGGCCGCATCATTCGGCTCTTCGGCCTGCATGGTAAAGGGCATAACGGTTTCGGGGAGGTCGGTGACGATTGTGACGGCCTGCAGGAGGCCAATAGTACCGAGCCAGAGGAGCAGCAGGAGTGAACGCATTATGAAGCGAAGAACCCTTCAAGCATCGCCTTGCCGTCCGCGGAGCCGAGAATAGCTTCCATGGCGCGTTCGGGGTGCGGCATCAGTCCGAATACGTTCTTGGCGGCGTTGCAGACGCCGGCGATGGCGTCGACGGACCCGTTGGGGTTGCTGATGCTGCCCTCGGCATCGCAGTAGTGCAGCAGTACCTGGTCATTGTCGTAAAGCGCCTTGAGACCGTCCGGATCGATATAGTAGTTCCCGTCGTGGTGAGCGATGGGGATGTTCACGACATCGCCCTTGTCCAGCTTGTTCAGGAATGCGTTCTCGTTCCCGACGACTTTGAGGTGGTGATGGCGGGAGATGAAGTGGAGGTGCTCGTTGCGCTTGAGCGCGCCCGGCAGCAGCCGTGACTCGGTCAGGACCTGGAAGCCGTTACAGATACCGAGGACTTTTCCGCCGCGATTGGCGTGGGCCTCGACCGCCTGCATGACGGGGCTGAAACGGGCGATAGCGCCGCTGCGCAGGTAGTCGCCGTAGCTGAACCCGCCCGCGACGACGACGAGGTCCGTATCGTCGGCGATTTTGGTCTCTTTATGCCAGACGAGCTCCGTCGCCGCCCCCAGCTTTTCGAAAGCGTACTGCGTGTCATACTCGCAGTTCGTTCCGGGAAACTGAATGATGGAGACTTTCATGAGACGATCTCGATGGCGTAATCTTCGATAACGGTATTGGCCAGCAGGGATTCGCACATTTCGGTGACCTCCGCTTTGGCGCTCGCTTCATCGGCGGCGGAGAGGTCAAGGATGATCTGCTTGCCGACGCGGACGTCGTTGACGCCGTCGAATTTGAGTGAGTCCAGCGCGTGATGGACGGCTTTGCCCTGTGAATCCAGGACACCCTGCTTCAAAAATACGTTGACGATTGCTTTCATTACTTTGCTCCCAAAATACGGTTGAGGACCTCTTCGTAGGCCACTTTGAGTCCGCCGAGTCCCTGGCGGAAACGGTCTTTGTCCATCTTTTCACCGGTTTCCATATCCCAGAAGCGGCAGTTGTCCGGGCTGATCTCGTCGGCGAGGATGATGTTGCCCTCTTTGTCCTTGCCGAATTCGAGTTTGAAGTCGACGAGGTTGAGCCCTTTTTCGGCAAAGTAGGGTTTGAGGATATCGTTGACCTGGCGGGCCATGCGGCGGATCTTGTCAAGCTCGTCCTGGTAGTCGACGAGACCGAGGATCAGGGCGTGCTGATCGTTCAGTTTCGGGTCTCCGAGTTCATCGTTTTTATAATCGAATTCGACGAGGGTGAAGGGGAGGACCTTCCCGTCCTCGATCCCGAGGTTTTTGCTCAGGCTTCCGGTCGCGATATTCCGGACGATCACTTCGATCAGAATGACGTCGACGCGCTTGTGCAGCATATGGTTGTCGTCGAGCATACCAACGAAGTGCGTCGGAACGCCCTTCGATTCGATCAGTTTGAAGAGTTCCGTCGAAATCTTGTTATTGAGGGCGCCTTTGCCCGCTTCACTCGATTTCTTGGCGCCGTTGAATGCGGTCAGGTCATCTTTGAACTCGGAGATCAGCAGGTTCTGATCGTCCGTCGTAAAAAGTTTTTTTGCCTTGCCTTCATACAGCAGTTCGCGTTTTTCCATTAATGTGTTCCTTTCACGATGGTAAGTGCTTTGAGAATGTCAACAGCCTCTTTGAGCTGAATATCGTTGCCGATCTGTTTTTCGGTGATGATGTTGCTGTCCACCTTTTCGTCCTCACCGCTCTTGGTGGTATTGCCGTCGATCTTCTGCAGCTCGCTTTTAAGGTGCATCTTCAGGTCGGCCTCTTTGATCGAAAACTCGTCGTCGTCGGTCTTCGGTACGACACCGCGATCGACCAGGACGTCAGGGGTCACGCCGATCGCCTGGATCGTCCGGCCGCTTGGCAGGTAGTAGCGCGCGACCGTCAGCTTGATGGCCTCGTTATCGCTGATCGGCAGAATGACCTGGACGGAGCCTTTCCCGAAGGTCTTTTTGCCAACAAGCACGGCACGTTTGTGGTCCTGCAGGGCGCCGCTGACGATCTCGGAGGCTGATGCGCTCCCCTCGTTGACGAGGACGACGAGGGGCTTCTTCGTCAGGGTTGCGGATTTGTGGGCGCTGTATTCGGTGTTTTCGCGTTCGTCACGCCCCTTTTGCGAAACGATGACCCCTTTATCGACAAAAAGGTCGACGAGGCCGACGGCCTGGTCAAGCAGACCGCCGGGGTTGTTGCGCAGGTCGAGAATGAACCCTTTGGCGTCGCCGTTATGCTGGCGGATCGCCTTCGAGATACCCTCGACGACTTTTTGGTCGAAACTCGTGACACGCAGGTAGACGGTGTCGTCGCCGATGGTCTTGGCATAGACGGACTGGATCTTGATGACGTCGCGGATAATGTGGACCGGGAAGGGTTTGGTCTCGCCTTTGCGGACGATGGTGATGTCAATCGGCGTTTTCGGCTTGCCGCGCATAAGATGGACCGCTTCGTCGATGTCCATATCGATTGTCGGGGTGTCATCGATCTTGAGAATGATGTCGCCCGCCTGCAGACCGGCCTTGTCCGCCGGGGTGCCTTCGATCGGCGCGATGACGGTCAGGGCACCGTCTTTGATACCGACGGTGATCCCCAGGCCGCCGAACTCGCCCTTGGTCTGCACCTGGAGGTCTTTAAAGCCCTTCTGGTTCAGGTAGGAGGAGTGGGCGTCGAGTTTGCCCATCATTCCCTCGATGGATTTGTTCATCAGGGTCTCGATGCTCTCCTCGTCGACGTAATATTTTTCGACGATACTGAGGACCTTAGTGAATTTCGCCAACGCCTGGAGCCGGGAAGCTTCAACCGTCGGTGTTCCCTCGGTGGGTGCGTCGGCGAGGAGGGCGGTGGAATAGGTCAGGGCTACGGCCGCCGTTGCCGTGAGAAAGCCCATCGCCATCATCTTTTTCTTTTTCATTTTCTGCTGCTTTCCAGTCTCGCAATTTTTGAGCGTCTATTATAGTCAAACAATAGTAAAATAAAAGCATGCAGACCGTGGTATGCCGTGCAGAAAAAAGCGGCATGATGGATAGGGTTGATGAATCTTTAGTCTTACTGTATCAAGTATAGTTGACAGCACTAGACTAAAGATGCTATAATCATTCCACTCAATAGCAGCTGATAAAGGACGCATAAAATGAATACGATTTTTGAAAAACTGACCCATCAGATGACACAGACCATCGAATCGGCCCTTTCGCTGGGGCTGCATAACCAGAACAACGAAGTCGAGCCGGTACATGCCCTTTGGGCGCTGCTCACGAACAGCGACAGCGTCCTGAACCAGGCCCTTCGGAAGATGGGCGTTGATAAAAGCGCGATCGAGCTTGACGTCAAAAGCGCGGCGGACAAGCTTCCCAAAAGCAGCGGGGTGAGCAAGGAGAACATGCGGATCTCGCGCAACCTCGTACAGGCCCTTGAGCGGGGCGTGGGTGAGATGACGCGCAACGGTGACAGCTACATGGCCGTCGACAGTTTCATCCTCGGCAACCTGGAGAGCGAGCCCTTCGGCACGATCCTCGGCAAGTACATCGACAAGATGGAACTGCGCAAGACCTTTGAAGCGATGCGCGGCGGGCAGAAGATCGAGAGCCAGACGGCGGACGAGAACCTCGAGAGCCTCTCCAAGTACGGTATCGACCTGACGGCGCAGGCGGCAGCGGGCGAACTCGCCCCCGTGATCGGACGTGACGAAGAGGTGCAGCGCATGATGCAGATCCTCATCCGCAAAACGAAGAACAACCCGATTCTCCTCGGCGAACCGGGGGTCGGTAAAACCGCCCTGGTCGAAGGACTGGCGCAGCGCATCTATAATAAAGAGGTGCCGCTTTCCCTGCAGAATAAAAAGGTCGTGGCGCTGGATATGAGCGCCCTGATCGCCGGGGCGAAGTACCGCGGCGAGTTCGAGGACCGTCTCAAGGCGGTCATCGACGAGGTGAAGCAGAGCGGTAACGTCATCCTCTTTATCGACGAGATCCATACCATCGTCGGCGCGGGGGCGTCGGAGGGGAGCATGGACGCGGCGAATATCCTCAAGCCGGCGCTGGCCCGTGGCGAACTGCACACGATCGGCGCGACGACGCTCAAGGAGTACCGCAAGTACTTTGAAAAAGACGCGGCCCTGCAGCGCCGTTTCCAGCCGGTGACGGTGGACGAGCCCTCCATCAATCAGGCACTGCAGATCCTGCGTGGGATCAAAGAGCGCCTTGAAGGGCACCACAACGTCACCATCACCGATGCGGCGCTGGTGGCGGCAGCGAAGCTGTCCGACCGCTACATCTCCGACCGCTTCCTGCCGGACAAGGCGATCGACCTGATCGACGAAGCGGCGGCGGAGCTGAAGATGCAGATCGAGTCCGAACCGCATGCACTCTCCGGCGCGAAACGCAAGATCCAGGAGCTTCAGGTCGAGAAAGAGGCACTGAAAATGGACGAGAACCCGGCCAATGAGAAGCGTCTGGGCGAGATCGAAAAAGAGCTGGCGGACGCCGAAGAGGAGAAACGGACCCTCGAGGCGCAGTACCAGGGGGAAAAAGAGGTTTTCGAGCGCATCGCCGCCATCAAAGGCGAGATCGAGGCCAAGCGCCGCGAAGCGGAACTGGCGAAGCAGCAGGGCGAGTTCAACAAGGCCGCCGAGATCGAGTACGGCAAGATCCCGCAGCTGGGCGAAGAAGAGGTTGCGCTCCAGGAGAAGTGGAAAGCGATGCAGGGGGAGGGCACCCTGCTCAAAAACAGCGTTGACGAAGCCTCCATCGCCGGGATCGTTAGCCGCTGGACGGGGATTCCTGTGACGAAGATGCTGCAGAGCGAACGCGAAAAGATCCTCCATATCGAGGATGAACTCAACCGCGACGTCGTCGGGCAGGACAAGGCGACCCACGCCGTCGCCCGCGCCATCAAGCGTAACAAAGCGGGTCTCTCCGACGCCGACCGCCCGATCGGATCGTTCATGTTCCTGGGGCCGACCGGGGTCGGTAAGACCCAGACGGCCAAGACTCTGGCCAAGTTCCTCTTCGACAGCGAAGAGGCGCTGATCCGTCTGGACATGAGCGAATACATGGAGAAACATGCGGTCTCCCGTCTGGTCGGTGCGCCTCCGGGGTACGTCGGCTACGAAGAGGGCGGGCAGCTGACCGAGGCGGTGCGCCGCAAACCCTACAGCGTCGTGCTGTTCGACGAGGTGGAAAAAGCGCATCCGGACGTCTTTAACATGCTCCTGCAGGTGCTCGACGACGGACGGCTGACGGACAACAAGGGGGTGACGGTCGATTTCACCAATACGATCATCATCCTCACCTCCAACATCGCCAGCGACAAGATCATGACGATGCAGGGGGACCCGAACCTCGAAGAGGTGGTACTGGGCGAACTGCGCGGCAAATTCAAGCCGGAGTTCCTCAACCGCCTCGACGACGTCGTCATCTTCAACCCGCTGGGCGAGGATCAGATCATCGCCATCGTCGACCTCTTCTTCGAGGCCATCGCCAAGAAGGTGGACGAGCGGAACATTTCGCTGACGCTGACGGATGAGGCGAAACGGCTCATCGCACGGGCCGGCTTCGACCCGGTGTACGGGGCGCGCCCGCTGAAGCGTGCGCTCTACGAGATCGTCGAAGACCGCCTGGCCGATCTGATTCTCGGCGGCGAGGTCGAAGAGGGGAACCGGGTCGTCTTCGATGCCGAGGGCGAAGAGATCACCGTGGCCGTCGATTAATCCGGACGCGCTACAATCCCGGTATGAAAATGCTCAAACGCCTTTTACTCCTCCCGGTAGTGATGCCGGGGCTTTTCGCGACGCTCCTGGCCTGTACGGGGGATTGCCTTACCTGTCACCCGAAACTGTTGCCGACGATCCAGAGCGATCCGCGTCATAAGCCGATGCTCGGCTGTATCGATTGCCACAGCGCCGACCCCAACGCCATGGCCGAATGCGGCAGCGAGTGTTTCGCCTGCCACCCCGTCGAGAAGATCGAGAATGTGGGGGTAGAGGAGCATAAAGTGATCCGGGGCTGCCGGGACTGCCACGTGCAGATCAAGGAGGCCCTCAGCGACATCGCGACGCCGAAGGACCAGTCGGTCATGCCGCCGCTGAAAGAGCTGCTCATCCCGCCGGCCGATACGAACGGCGGCTTTTGAGCCATCCGGCAGGGAAAAAATGGCAGACTTTTTCTTATCCTTAAATAACTATTAAGTATGAATTAGGCATAATTGCGCACTAAATTTTCAGAGAGGAATGGTCATGAAAAGAACATACCAACCGCATAACACGCCTCGTAAACGTACCCACGGTTTCCGTGCACGTATGGCGACAAAAAACGGCCGCAAGATCATCAACGCACGTCGTGCCAAGGGCCGTAAGAAACTGGCCGCCTGAGTTCGTCCGCAGTGCTGAAACACAACCGCGAGTTTCAGCTGGTCTACCGTAAGGGCAAAAGCGCGCATTCACCTGCGCTTGTCCTCTTCTACCTCCCCAACACCCCTTTTATAACCGTCGGATTCACTGCCAGCAAAAAAGTCGGCAACGCCGTGAAACGCAACCGGGCCAAACGCCGTATGCGTGCGCTCTTTTACGGTCTTGAACCGCAGCTTGCCGCCGGCAGTTACATCCTTGTCGCCAAGGCGGCGACGGTCGAGACCCCCTACGCCGTGATGGAAAAAGCGCTCCGGAAAATGGCGGAGCGGGTGGGGGCGCTTCAGGTATGATTCGAGGGCTGGTACTCGGGATCATCTGGATCTATCAGCGCAGCTTCACGCTGATCGGCCGGGGGAGCTGCCGCTACTATCCCAGCTGCTCGGAGTATACCCGTCAGCAGTTCGAACAGAATCCGCTTCTCTATGCTTTTTATTATTCGACGAAACGCATCCTCACATGCAACCAGCTGTTCCCCGGGGGAATAGATTATGTCGAGGTGGCGAAATTGCGGCCGAATCCGCAAGATTTAACCATTAATAGGATAAAGTACTGGCTCGTTCCAAAAGCGGGAAACCGCTTTTATCTCATCAAGAATTTTTCGTTTAAAGGCTAACGTGTGTTTGAAAAAATGAGTCCCAACCAGCGGCTGATCCTGGCCGTGGTCCTTTCATTTGTCTTCTTTATTGTCTATACTGCGATCTTCCCGCCGGAGATGCCGGAGAGCGCAGAGCAGAACGTCACGCTCAAAGAGCGGGTAGGTACCGAGGCGACGACCCCGACAGTCACGGACAACGGTGTCGGTCATACGGTGGCGGTCAGCGAAAAAGTGGCCAACCCCGACGCCACGAAGCTGGTGACGGTGGAGTCCTCCGAATTTACGCTCAAGATCGATACCCTCGGCCGGATCGTGTCCAAGGTGCTTAAAGACAAGAAGTACTACGTCGATGACAAGCCGACGGAACTCATTGCCCAGGAGGGCGCGCAGCCGCTCTTCATCCGTTTTGCCGACGAGGCTATCAATGCGGAAGCACTCAAAGTCCCTTACCGTGCGGATGCCAGTAGCCTTACACTGGATGCGGCGGGTACGAAAAGCGTGACGCTCACACAGACGCTTTCCCAGGTGACCGTGACGAAGACACTGACCTTCTACGCCGACGGCCACTACGACATCAAGGTTTCCCTCTCCAAACCGATGCGCTATTTCCTCTATGTCGGGCAGCATGCGGAGCACAAGGGTCAGATGATGATGGCTGTGCACGGCGTCATGGGCTACACGGCTGACGGCGTCTCCAATATCTTTGAAGACGGTGACGTCGAGGGACGCACTGCGCTGCGTGACGTGAAACTGCTCTCGGCCTTTGACCAGTATTTCGCTTCCATCTTCTACGGGCTCGATCCCGAGGTCATCGTCAACATCGACCGTGACCGCAGCGACAACCCGATCGCGTATCTCGAAGCTACCGACTCCCTGAGCTTCAACGGCTTCATCGGTCCGAAGGATTACCGCCTGCTCGAATCGATCAACCCGGTGCTCGTCAACGCCATCGAGTACGGCTGGTTTACCTGGGCGGCGAAACCGCTCTTTGGTTTCCTGCTGTGGCTGCACGGCTTCTTCGGAAACTGGGGCTGGGCGATCGTCGCGCTGGTCGTCGTGATCCGTCTGGTGCTCTATCCGCTGACTTACAAGGGGATGATCTCCATGCAGAAGATGAAGGATCTCGCACCGAAGATGAAAGAGCTGCGCGAGAAGTACAAGGGCGATCCGCAGCGCATGAACGCGGCGGTAATGGAGCTCTACAAGAAGAACGGTGCCAACCCGATGGGCGGCTGTTTGCCGCTGCTGCTGCAGATCCCGGTCTTCTTCGCGATCTACCGTGTTCTGCTCAACGCCGTCGAGCTGCAGGGGGCGCCGTGGATGTTCTGGATCGGCGACCTCTCCCGCATGGACCCGACCTACATCCTGCCGATCCTGATGGGTGCTTCCATGTATTTCCAGCAGAAGATGACGCCGAATAACTTTACCGACCCGATGCAGGAGAAGATCTTCAAATACCTGCCGGTCGTCTTTACCTTCTTCTTCGTCACCTTCCCGTCAGGCCTGGTGCTTTACTGGTTGACGAACAACCTGCTCTCCATTGCGCAGCAGTACATGGTGAACAAGCAGTATGCGAAGATCAAAGCGGCACGCCACGAAGCGCACCTGGCGCAAAAAGAGCATAACGGGGGCGAGGCCTGAATATGAAGAAGATCGAAGCGCCGACGCTTGAAGCGGCGTATAGCGAAGCTTCCAAACAGTTCAGCTGCTCGGTGACGGAACTCGATATCGTCGTGGTACAACACCCCAGTAAAGGGTTCCTCGGCCTGCTGCGAAAGCATGCCGTCATTGTCGCCCGCCCCAAGGCCGCGGACGAAGCCGAGGATGAGGCGCAGCTGCTCACGGAGGAGGAACTCCCGGCACCGACGGAGCCGATCGCCTATCCGGAAGACGACGAGAGCGAATACGAAGAAGTCTACGCCGACGAGGATCACTATACGGAAGGCGACGACGATCTTGACGCCATCGCCGAAGAAGTGGAGACGAAACTCAACGTCCTTTTCAAGACGATCTGTTTCAAACTCGAACCTATCCACGTCTCCGTCTATGACGATAATACGCTGCTCGTGGAGTTCAACGGGGAAGACGCGGCGCTGCTGATCGGCAAAGAGGGGTACCGCTACAAGGCGCTCTCCTATATGCTCTTCAACTGGATCAATGCCGAGTACCAGCTGCAGCTTCGTCTGGAAATCGCCGAATTCCTCCACAATCAGGAGGAGTCGGTGGCACGCTACCTGACAGGGGTTTTTGAAAGCGTCGACCGCGACGGTCATGCCCAGACCCGCGTCCTCGACGGCGTACTCGTGCAGATCGCCCTCAAGCAGCTGCGTGAGCGCTACCATGACAAGTACGTTGCCATCCGGACGACCCGTGACGGCGGAAAATACATTATCATCAACGATTACCACAACTACTGATTATGAACGATACGATTGCCGCCATTGCGACCGCGCACGGGATCGGCTCCATTGCCATCATCCGCATCAGCGGCGCACAGGCGACGACGATCGCCTCGAAGCTGACGGGGCAGCGTCCCCTTGAAGACCGGCGCGCCCACCTCTACCCCCTCTATAACGCCCAAAACGAGCTGATCGACGAAGCGATCGTCCTTTTTTTCCGCGGTCCGCGCAGTTTTACCGGCGAGGATGTCGTCGAACTGCAGTGCCACGGCGGGCAGATCGTGGCAGAGGAGGTGCTGAAGGCGGCCCTGGCCGGCGGCGCGCGCCTGGCGACACCGGGCGAGTTCAGCCGCCGTGCTTTCCATAACGGCCGCATCGATCTGACCGAAGCAGAAGCGATCGCCCGGCTTATCGAGGCGCGGAGCGAAGACGCCGCGAAGATCCTGGCCAAGCAGATGAAAGGCTCTTTGCGGACCTTCGTCGAAGGGAACCGCGATGCACTGCTGGAGATCCTGGCCTATTCGGAGGTCTCCATCGACTACGCCGAGGAGGACCTCCCTCAGGACCTGATCGACCAGATCATTAAAAAGCTCGAGACGATTGCCGCCGCGCTGCGCCGTACCCTGGCGTCGAGCGAACGCCGTAGGGGGCTGATGCAGGGGTTCAAAGTCGCCATTATCGGCAAACCCAATGTCGGCAAGAGTTCGCTGCTCAACAGCCTCCTCGATTACAACCGCGCCATCGTCAGCGATATCGCCGGGACGACCCGCGATACGATCGAGGAGCAGGTGCGTATCGGCAGCCATCTGATCCGCATGGTCGATACGGCGGGGATCCGCGAGGCGGGAGACGAGATCGAGCGGATCGGGATCGAACGCTCCATCGAGGCGGTGAGCGAGAGCGACATCGTCATCGCGCTCTTTGACGGCAGCCGCGCGCTCGACGGCGAGGATAAGGCGATCCTCTCGCTGATGGAAGAACATACAGATGAACGCACGTTCATCGCCGTATTGAACAAGACCGATCTGCCCCAGCGTTTCGATGAGACGCCGCTGAAGGGGTACACCCCGCTGCGTATGAGCTGCAAGCAGGACACCTCGGTCCTGATCGAGGCGCTGCAGTCGCGGATGGACCGTCAGAACGTTTCCGAAGAGACGATGCTCATCTCCCAGCGCCAGACCGATGCCGTCAAAGGGGCGCTTGCGGCGATCGATAACGCTTTTATGCCCCTGGAGGATCAGGAGCTGGAGCTCTTCTCCTTCCACGTCGGCGAAGCGATCCAGTCCCTGGCCTCCATTACCCGCCCCTTTGACAACGAAGAGATGCTCGACAAGATGTTCGGCAGCTTCTGCCTCGGGAAGTAGGGAATGGCGACGCAGTTCCCTCTCCTAGGCATCGACCTTGGGCTCAAGCGGATCGGACTGGCTTACAGCGCGGACGGTACAGTCGTCACTCCGCTGGCCGCTATTGAGCGCAAAAACCGCAACCAGGCGTCGCAGGCCGTGCGCGACGTCATCGCGGAGTGGGGGATACAAGAGGTCGTCGTCGGGATCCCGATGGGCGGCTCCAGCGAGGAGGAGATGCGGCGTCGCGTCGCGCACTTTATGAACCTCGTCGATTTCGACGGGCCCGTCGCCTACCAGGACGAGAGCGACAGCTCCCTCGAGGCCGAAGCGCTGATGAAGGGCGAAATCCGCTATAAGCGCGACGGCCGCGTGGATTCGCTCTCGGCGATGGTTATTCTACAGCGCTATCTGGGACAGTGACCCCGAAGAAGGCCAGCGCCTCCTCCTCGTCGCCGCTGAGCACGGCGCCGTGGTAACTCTCATCTTCTCTTAGCAGCGTCTCGATCCTCTTGACGCAGTAGTCAAAGCACTGTTTCCGGGCGCAGTCCATGTCGTCGATAAACCCCATCCCGCTGAAGTGGTAGTTCTCCCCTTCGTTTTCGATGCAGAAGAGGGTGCCGTCGCACTGCGCCTCGATCAGTTCGACGAGTTCGCGGTAGTTGATGCCGAACTCGGTCGCCTGCCAGCCGATCTCCTCGAGTTCACTGTCGGTGAATTCGGCGACGCCGTCGCCGGTCGTATCGTCATAGTCCGCGTGGCGGACGTTATAGCCGATGATCTCCTGCCAGTTGCGCGCGGCCTTGATGAGGATGCGGTCTTCGACTTCGACGACCTGCATGTTCCCGCCGAGCAGTTCGGCAAGGCTTTTTGGCTGAGTCGGCATCAGGGCCGAGGGCGCCGGGCGCGCGACGCTGCCCTGGAAAAGGTAGCAGCTGCGCGCATCGTAGGGGGGATATTGGATCTCCCCCTTCATGGTGATGCCGAAGGGCTTTCCGCCGTTGACCGCGGCCATCATGGCCGGTTTGTCGACGGAGATGATCTCTTTGACGAGGTTGAATTTTTTCATACGTTCTCTTCCGCAATTTTTTGGAAATTTTAGCATGCCCGAAGCGCGGGGCGATTAAGAAATCGCCGTTTTCAATGGCCTAAGCGGCAGCTAAACTACTCTTTCACGACTTTTTGGTACAATGCGCAAAATTTTTGTGGTGCGGGGACCGCCTTACAGGCGGGATGATCGTCCACAATCCAAGGGATTAACTGATGGCATTGAATGTGTACTATGACAAAGACTGCGATATCAGCATCATCAAGGGCAAAAAAGTCGCGATGATCGGTTTCGGCTCCCAGGGCCACGCACACGCGGAAAACCTCCGCGACAGCGGTGTAGAAGTAATTGTCGGTTTGCGCAAAGGCGGCTCCAGCTGGGCGAAAGCGGAAGCGAAAGGTTTCGAAGTCATGACGGTTGCCGACGCATCCGCAGCGGCTGATGTCATTATGATCCTTCTGCCGGACGAAAACCAGGCGGAGATCTACGCGAACGAAATCGCACCGAACCTCAAGCCGGGCGCGACGATCGCTTTCGGTCACGGTTTCTCCATCCACTACGGACGCATCAAGCCGGCAGCCGACATCAACGTTATGATGGTCGCACCGAAAGCGCCGGGCCACACGGTCCGCAGCGAGTTCGTCAAAGGCGGCGGTATCCCTGACCTGATCGCCGTCGGTCAAAACCCATCCAACATGACCAAGGAGCTTGCGCTCTCTTACGCCTCCGCGATCGGCGGCGGTCGTACGGGTATTATCGAAACGACCTTCAAAGACGAGACGGAAACAGACCTTTTCGGTGAGCAGGCTGTTCTCTGCGGCGGTGTTTCCGCGCTGATCCAGGCCGGTTTCGAAACCCTGACAGAAGCGGGCTACCCGGAAGAGATGGCCTACTTCGAATGTCTGCACGAGATGAAACTGATCGTCGACCTGATCTTCGAAGGCGGTATCGCCGATATGCGTTACTCCATCTCCAACACGGCGGAGTACGGCGACATGGTCTCCGGCCCGCGCGTCATCAACGCAGAGTCCAAAGCGGCGATGAAACAGGTGCTCAAAGAGATCCAGAACGGCCAGTTTGCCAAAGACTTCGTCCTCGAAGGCCAGGCGGGCTATCCGCGCATGAACGCTGAGCGCAACAACCTCAAAGCGCACCCGATCGAGCAGACCGGTGCACGCCTGCGCGAAATGATGCCGTGGATCAAGGCAAACAAAATCGTCGACCAGGACAAAAACTAATACAGCGGCGCATCTCCTGCGCTGCCGACCCCTTCACCATCCCTTCGTACACTATCAGAACCCACTCCTAGAATTAACACTTTTTTGTTTTTAGTTGTGCTTCAAACCCTACAATGATATTGGGAGTAATTCTTTTGTAAGTGATGTTGAAATCTATGTTTTAAGACGTTAGAATTAAATCTATGATGCTATAGTATTTCACGAATGTCTCTATGGAGCGGTACGTGAAACACGATTATGATAAGATCCTGACCCGCTTGACCGTCATTTTGCAGCGTCTTTACACTGGCGATACGCTTACGGTTTCTTCCCTCGCGGAAGAGTTCAATGTGTCCACGAAAACGATTCAACGCGATTTCAATGAAAGACTCATCCGTTTTCCTATTGAAAAAGAGGGGAGAGGCTGGAAAATGCAAGAAGGCTTCAGACTCGAACGCTCCCGCAAACCTGACGAGGAGCTGGTGCTCGACATGCTTGAGACACTTTCCGGTGGAATAGGAAGTGGATTTGCATCACTGGCTTCGACCTTGCTGGGGCAATTGAAAAATCATCGGGTCAGCGCTGTCGATTCGAAAACCGTTATCGAAGATATACTGGGACATCAGCATCTTTTTGTGCAGATTGAAACCGCGATAGAAAAACAACGGCTGGTGTCTTTTGCCTACAAAGGGAAGATCAGGATAGTCAAACCCTGTAAAATCGTTTCTTTCGAAGGTTATTGGTACCTGTACGGGGAAGAAGCGTTGAGTGATAAACTGAAGACTTTCCATCTTAAAAGTATTGAGGCACTTTACATTATGGATGACCATTTTGAGTGCCCGGAAGAAGCTCAGTCCATTTTGGACCGGGCCGTCAATGCATGGTTCGAACCGGAAAACGAACCCTTCGAAGCTATTTTACATGCGACTGCGGAGATTGCCAAATATTTTGCCCGTAGGCCAATTGCCCCAACCCAGCGTATCATCCAAAGCTATGAAAACGGTTCCATTGATTTTTCCATAATGGTGACGAGCGAGAGGGAACTGCTTCATGAAGTCAAGAAATGGGTCCCTGATTTGCTGGTACGCTCTCCTCGTTCTTTGGCACTCAAGGCAAGGGAGATGGCACAGGCTTTCGCCGAGGCACAGATAAGAATGGTACTTGAGTGAAAACGGACATGATGTTGTCCAGGGCAGCATGTACTATAGAACAAAATCTTGAAGAGCGTCGTTGAATATGAACGATACTGGAGAAAAATGGATTATTGAAGCATCGGTTTTTTTCAGGATGTCTGGAAGACAGAGCCTTGCACAGGAACCGGAACCTGTTTATCATAGCCCATTCGTTTCTCACTCGGATAAGCTTAATTTAGATTGTATTTTGAATCGACTTAAAGGAGATTGAATGTCGAAGATTGTGTTGGGGCTGGATGTGGGGATTACTTCCATCGGCTGGGCGCTTGTCAAGGTTGATGATGAGAGGCAGAAAAACAATGAAATCATAGACAGCGGTGTAAGAATATTCCAGATTGCGGAGAACCCGAAAGACGGTAAATCCCTCGCACTACCCAGGCGGGAGGCGAGAGGGGCCAGACGGACAACGAAACGCAGAGCACAGAAGCTTAGGGCCGTCAAAAGACTTTTGCTTGAAAAGAAGATTATTACGCAAGAGGAACTGGACAATCTTTTCATCGGAAACACGGGACAGATTGACGTTTGGACATTGCGCAAAGAGGCACTGAACCGTTTACTCGAACCGAAAGAGCTGTCGCGTGTATTGATCCACATGGCAAAACATCGGGGCTTTTTTTCGAATAGAAAGAGTGATGAACCGACGGATAGCGATGGGCGGGCGGTATTGTCGGGTATTGATACGAACATAGCCGTGTTGGAAACAGGGAAGTATCGAACGATCGGTGCGTATATGGCTACCAAGGAGAGAAAGCGGAACAGTCGCGGGAGTTATGAGAACTCGATAGCCAGAAGTATGTTGGTGGATGAGATCCGCACGATTTTTGAAAAGCAAAAAATCTTTGGTAGTGGTTCGGTGGATAACGCGTTTTTGGTCCGCTATGAAGCAATTGCTTTTGGACAAAGACCGATGAAGTCGGTAGAGCATATGGTGGCGAACTGTCCCTTTGAAACAGAGCAGAAACGTGCTCCGAAAGCGGCACATACTTTTGAAAAGTTCAGGGCTTTGCAGAAATTGAAAAATATCAGGATGCTGACGGAAGATGGGGAGACTTTCCTGACGCCGGCGCAGATACATCAAGCGATTGAGGAGGCAAAAGAGGCTAAAACTTTCACCTATAAGACGCTAAAAAGCAAGCTTGGTCTTCCGAAAGAGATGCCATTTAAGGGGTTGGCCTATTTTGATTCAAAGACAGGTGAAAAGCTCACCAAAGATCCCGAAAAGGGGAGATTACTTGATTTCTCTGCCTATCAGAAGATCCGTGATGCCGTATGCGAAGCACACGATGAGTATTGGGCAACCCATTCAGATGACGATGCGCTTCTCGACAGCATTGCCGAAGTGCTCAGCATCGAAAAGGATGATGAGGTCTCTTTGCGAAAGTTGAACGAGATCATTGACGATTCAGCAATTTCTCAGGCGTTGTTGAAGCTCTCCTTTTCGGGGTTCGGCCATCTAAGTACGAAAGCGTTGAAAAAGATCGTTCCCTATCTGGAACAGGGGATGGATTACGATAAAGCCTGTGAGGCTGCGGGATACGATTTTAAAGCGCTGTTCAACGGTGAAAAATCTTTGCTGCTCCCCCCGCTCAGCGATGCGGAGAACCGTGAAATGACAAACCCGGTCGTTAAACGTGCTATAGCACAAATGCGGCTTGTCTATAATGCAGTTGCCAGACAATACGGGCCGATCGATGCCGTGCATATCGAGTTGACGCGGGACATCAAAAAATCGCATCAGGATCGGAATGAGATTATAAAACTGCAGGGAGAGTTTCAAGAACGAAAAGAGGAAGCGTGGAAGCATGCCGTGGAAATTCTCGGAAAAGAGCCAAATGCCAAGGAGCTCCTGAAATTCAGATTGTGGCAGGAACAGAACCAATTTTGTATTTACAGCGGCAAAAGAATAGAACCTGCCGATATTATGGATCCGTTCGCGACAGAGGTCGATCATATTCTACCTTATAGCCGCTCGCTGGATGACTCACTCAATAACAAGGTCCTCTGCCTGACCCGGGAAAATCAGAATAAAGGGAACCGTACGCCATTTGAGTACTTCGGTGCGGATCAGGCATCAGATAGCTGGCATGAGTTTATCGGACGAGTGGAGGGGTTAAAAAACCTGAAATACGCGAAGAAGAGCAGACTGCTGAAAACGAATTTTGATGCCAGTAGCGAAGAGGATTTTAAAAAGAGAAATAAAAATGATACGTCATACATCGCAAAGTTTCTCAAGAACTATATCGAGGCACACATCGCGTTCAAATCCTCGAAACAGAAACGGCGCGTTTTTGCCATGAACGGGATGCTGACATCCCAGTTGCGCTACAAATGGGGAGTGGGGGATAAGAACAGGGATAACCATCTGCATCATGCCGAAGATGCGATTATCCTGGCCTTTGCCACACAGGGACATGTCCAAAAGCTTTCCGAAATTTCGTCCAAGCGCGAGGGGTTCATTTATAAGACCAAGGAGGAAAAAGACAAACGTCTGAAGTTTGAAGCACCGTCAGAAAATTTTCATGAAAAAGTTAAAGAAAGCATCGAGAAAATTTTTGTATCGTTCATGCCCCGGCGCAAAGTGACCGGTGCGGCGCACGAAGAGACGATTTACAGTCCCAAAACGCTGGGAGTCAAAAAAGAGAACGGCGCCATAGAGTATTTAAAAGGGAACAGTGTACAGAACAACGTCAAGCTCAAGCATGGTTTGGCTAAGAACGCAGCAATGCCGAGGGTGGATTTGTTTCGGCACAAAGAGTCGAAAAAGTACTATCTGGTGCCTATCTACGTCAGTGACTTTGTCAAGGAACATTTGCCGAACAAAGCGATTGTTCAGGGCAACAAACCGTGGCTGGTGATGGACGGAGATTATGAATTCAAATACTCTTTTTACAAAAACGACCTGATCGAAATCCAGACGAAAAAAACCGCGAAAAAAGAGGCGGTAAATATTTTGGGCTATTTCTCCGGAGTGGATAGCGGCACGGCGAAGATTCTGATTCAGTCGCATGACGGTGCGCATGAATACGGATACGGCTCTCAAAACCTTGTCTTTATCAAAAAGTATCAGGTCGATGCCCTTGGAAACTATGTTGAAGTCAAACATGAAACACGCGTCGGTTCGAAAAAAGAGCTTGCCGATGCGAAGAGACTCGGAAATATCCAGGGGTAGGTTGTTCTATGGCTGGATGGAGAACGGTCCTGGTTACCAAACCCTGCCGGTTGAGTCTGAAAAACCTTCAGCTGGTTTATGAACCGTATGAAGAAGAGCGGATAACGGTTCCGCTTGAAGACATTACGGTTATTGTACTTGAAACGACACAGGCATCGTTGACAGCAGCGCTTCTGAGCAAGATCGCCGAAAAGAACATTGCATTGTTCAGCTGTGACTCCTATCATCGCCCCAACGCGGTTTTCCTGCCCTTTCTCGGGCATTCTCGGGTATCGCAGATCGCGTATATCCAGCAAAATGTGTCACTGCCGTTCAAAAAGCGTGTGTGGCAGAAAATCATCAAATCGAAGATTTCCAACCACGCACAGTTGTTGGCATATTGCGGTGCAGACAACACGAACGTCAAACGACTGGTAGATCAAGTTAAATCGGGTGACAGGGATAATCTTGAGGCGTACGCGGCACGTGTATATTGGGGACTGCTTTTTAAAAAATTCCGCAGAGATCAGAAGGCGATGGACCCTGTGAATGTCGCTCTGAATTACGGTTATGCCATTGTGCGCGGTGCGATAGCTCGCTCACTGGTGGCTTACGGACTGCTGCCTGTCTTCGGACTTTTCCATCGCTCTGAACTCAATGCCTATAATCTTGCGGATGATCTTATAGAACCGTTCAGGGTGATGGTCGATAAGGCGGTCAAGACGCTTGAAACAGAGGACGAATTTGAAATGGTGATGACGGCTCGGACGAAAAGCCTGCTGCTAAGCGTACTGCACTCAGAAATGATGCTTGACGGGGAACTGGTGACACTGCTGCATGCCAGCGATGTTGCCGCCAAAACCCTTGTAAGCGCAATGCGTGAGAATGACCCCACATTGCTTAAGCTACCGACGTTTGCATGAAAGACTTCAAGTTTATGTGGCTGTTCGTCTTTTTCGATCTCCCGACGAAAACGAAGAAGGATCGCAAAAAATACACGCAGTTCAGAACGTTTCTGATCAAAGACGGTTTTGTCATGATGCAGTTTTCTGTCTATGCCCGGATTTGCAAAGGAGATGACAGTGTTGAGACGCACAAGAAAAGAGTACGGAGCAAAATACCAAGGAAAGGACATATCCGTATGATCTCCATTACGGATCTTCAATATTCAAAAATGGAGGTTCTCATAGGTGAAAAAGGCGAAGAAGAAAAATTGGAGAAAAAGCAGCTCCTGCTATTTTGAGTAATTTGGTGACATTTTTCAGGAAGTGAACTTTGGATTTTTTGACGAGAGTAAGAAAAAAAATGAGAAAAATATCGAAAAATAAACGTGCTGTCTGTTATTTTTTAGAGATGAAAAGTGCTCTTCGGCCCCGTGTTAAGGGGCTGAAGAAGGGTGCAGTATAGCCTATCCGAGTGAGAAAGGGGGCTATGACGGTGGTGATGACGGGGCTCTCGTCCGGTCCAGTATAGCCTATCCGAGTGAGAAAGGGGGCTATGACCTTTGACCAGGAGAAGAAGTTTTTCAGCGTAGTATAGCCTATCCGAGTGAGAAAGGGGGCTATGACCCTTCAGACTATTAATGCCGCTATTGAAGAAGTATAGCCTATCCGAGTGAGAAAGGGGGCTATGACAGGGATTCGAAAAAGTATCACCCTATTTCAAGTATAGCCTATCCGAGTGAGAAAGGGGGCTATGACGACGACGGCTCGGCGAGTACCAGGGGCGCCAGTATAGCCTATCCGAGTGAGAAAGGGGGCTATGACGGACGACGATGTTGAGCCAGAGAGATAGTTAGTATAGCCTATCCGAGTGAGAAAGGGGGCTATGACAAAAATTTTATCTATACAAAGATACGAGCCAGTATAGCCTATCCGAGTGAGAAAGGGGGCTATGACGTGTCCGTTGACGGATTCGCGCAGAGCTTCAGTATAGCCTATCCGAGTGAGAAAGGGGGCTATGACGGAGACCAATGGGAACTTTACAGAGAATAGCGTATATCCTATCTGAATGAGAAGGAAGGCTATGATTGGAAAACAGATAATATGTTGGAATAGCACGTGAACTACAGAATGTTAAAATACTATTTTGCAAATGAATAAAACATCAAAATATCTGATAGACACATAGTAATAGGAAAAGAGTTTGGGATTAGTTGCTGTTTCGTCAATAAAGGAGAACAAGGTGCAGGAAAAGCGAATCTACCTGGTCGGCGCCGCTGTCAGGGATGCACTGATGGGCAGGGGGACAGGCGACAGAGCGTATGTCGCCGTTGGGTACTCGCCGGCCGATTTTGCCCATCTGGAGCAGGCGGAGGGGGCATTCCCGCACTATATCAGAGAAGACGGCGCTATGCTGACGCTCGCTGCACCCGGAGAGAGCATCGAGGGAAAACTGCTGCAGCGGCCCCTGACGATCGATGCCATCGCCTACGACGAGCAGGAAGCGAGCTATGTCGACCCCTGCAACGGGCGTGAGGATACCGAGAAACGGATACTGCGCCACACCTCGGAAGCGTTTGCGGACGTGCCGATGAACGTGCTTCGTTTGGCGCGTCTTCGCGCGACATTCGGCACCGGCTGGAACATTCATGCCACGACACGGGTCGTGGTCTACCGCATGCATGGGGCGCTGACGCAGCTGCAGCCGGAAGCGGTCTGGGCGGAGGTGCAAAAGGTGCTTGCACTCCCGGAGACCCACCTCTTTTTTGAAACGCTCTTCGAGCTGGGGGTACTCGATGCCGTGTTCCCGTCTCTTTTTGCCTTGACGACGTTCAAAGAGGGGACGAAGTACCACCGCGAGGCTTCACTCTTTGCGCACGTCATGATGGTGCTGCGCGAGCTGAAACACGAGACCCCGCTGCTGAAGCTGACGGCGCTCTACCACGACATTGCCAAACCCTACTGTTTCCGGACATACGGCAACGGCACGCATCACGGGGACCCGGACAAGATCGCGCCGCGGATCGACATGGCGATCCCGGAGCAGATGAAAGCGCAGATCCTTTTTCTGAGCGAAATGCATACCAAGCTGCCCAAGCTTCCGCAGATGAGCATTTACCACATTACGGATTTCTTTGAGCGTTTTAAGAGCGATGAAACGCTGCTCGAAGCGCTCATACGCTTCAAACGGGCGGATGACCAGGGGCGGTTCACGGATGTTCCCAGGCCTGCCATTTGGGACAGGGCTATCTTGAAGACCTTTGATGCCATCACCGCGTACACCCCCGAAAAGTGGATTGCGGCCCAGGCGGAAAAACCCGATGACAAAGCGATCGCTTTGCACATGCACCTGCACAATGTCGAAGTGGTCAAGCGCACCTTTTTCGCATGATCCTATAGGGAAAACAGCTGCCGCGCTCCGACGTTCCAGATCGACGCTTTACCCCTTGACGTTATATTCACAAAAATTATAAAAAATACAGCACGCTTTTTTTAATCTCCGCTTGTTGAAAAATCATGGATAATAGAGATTCACTGCATCCAAAGGAGTCTCCTATGCATCTGAATCTACCAAGCTTACCATTTGAAGAGCATGCGCTCGAACCCTACATCTCGGCGGAAACACTGGCGTATCACCACGGAAAACACCATGCGGCCTACGTGAAGAAGTACAACGACCTGATGACGGGCTCAGCGTACGAAGGAAAGCCGCTGCTCGACGTCCTGAGAACGGCGGAAGGGGCGCTGTTTAACAACGGCGCGCAGGCATTTAATCATGACTTTTACTGGAAATGTCTTACGCCGGGTGAGACGGCACCGTCGGAGGAGCTGGCCGCGGCGCTGGCGGAAGCATTCGACTCTGTCGAGGGCTTCAAAGAGGCGTTTACCGCGGCGGCAACGTCACTGTTCGGTTCGGGGTGGACATGGCTCATTATCGATGAGAACGGCGCACTGGCGATCGAAAACGGTTCCAACGCCTACACCCCGGTACAGACGGAGGGGAAACATCCGCTGTTGACCTGTGACGTCTGGGAACACGCCTATTACATCGACTGCCGGAACGCACGCCCGAAATACGTCGAAAATTTCTGGCATCTGATCAACTGGGATTTTGTCTCGGAAAACTACAAGCAAAAATGCCGTGTCAGCCATCACTGTTGAACGGCGGCGGTCATACCCTCAGGCAGAGCGATCGGGAAAATGGCCGATCATCGCTTCGTAGCTCTTGTAGGTCTGCAATGCGTCGATGACTTCGGGCAGGGGCTCTGCGAAACGCCCTGCGACGTCATACTCGTTCTCACCGAGGGCAAAGGCGAGCCGTTCGACGGGCGGGGTGAACTGCGCATCGACGCCCTCTTTGTTGCCGCGGGGATCGCAGCGGTACCAGCCGTACGCTTCCAGCCAGACGGCATTCAGGCCGTGGAGGCAGTAGATGCCCGGCGTGTATTCCGAGCAGCTGAGCCGCTGGTAACAAAGCGCCGCCGGGATGCCGTTGGCACGCAGCAGGGCGGCGAGGAGGTGGCTCTTGGCATAGCACCAGCCGGTTTTCTGCTCCAGCACCTCGCTCGCTTTGATCGTCGAGGCCCCGCAGCCCGTGTCGCCGGTATGGGCGATCGCGTCGCGGACGTACTGGAAACAGACTCGGGCAACGTCTTCTTTGGTGTTCAACCCTTCTGCCAGCGCTTTCGCTTTGGCCATGACGGCGGGATGGTGATAGTCGATATAGGTCGACAGTGCCAGAAACTGTTCCATATCGGCCTCCTCAATCGGTGTTGTTGCCGTCATCTTATTGCGTTTGGGTCAACGGCGCAAAAACGGCGGAGGACAACGTTTGCAGGTCATCCGGCGAGAGCTCGAGCTCCAGCCCACGCCGTCCCGCACTGACAAAGATGGTCGGAAACTCCCGCGCACCGGCGTCTATGAAGGTGTCGAGCCGTTTTTTCTGCCCCAGGGGGCTGACGCCGCCGAGCACGTAGCCGCTGATGCGTTCCACGTCCGGGCCGTCGGCCATTCGGGCCTTTTTGGCGTTGGCGGCTGCAGCGAGACGTTTGAGACTGAGCATGCTGCAGACGGGGATGACCGCGACGGCGAAGCGGTGCGTGTCGATTTGCGCGACGAGGGTTTTGAAAACACGCGCAGCGTCTATGCCGAGCTTTTCCGACGCTTCCGTTCCGTATGACGGTGCGGCCGGATCATGGGTATAGGCATGCAGCGTATAGGCGATACGGGCTTTTTTAGCGGCGTTTACGGCAGGCGTCATTGTTTTCCCCAGGTCGATATGTCGTATTATAGGGCGGAACGCTGTGTTATTCAACCGGGACGTAGATTTCGGTCCACAGCCGCTGCGATTCGACCCCGCGCGCGTCAAAATATTTAGAGGTTCTCTTTGACCGCCTTGACCCTCAGCCGAACGTAATCGACATGCCACCCTTCCGAAGCAGTGTACAGTGTCGGTTCCAACAGCGCCCGCACCTCCTGCTTGAAGCGGGAGAGCTGTGCGCTTTCCAGGTGCGCGACGATGCCGTTGGCGAAAAGATCGAGCCAGTGCGCGATGTCGTCGACGGGCGTCGGCCGCGGTATCAGTTCGGCGGAGGTGACACTGAAGCCTTCCGATTCCAACAGCGCCTGGTACTCGGCAGCGGTCGGGAAGTACCAGGGGTTTTCAAAGGGGCCGAATTCGGGGTGGCGTTCAAAGACCCTTACCATCGCTGCGACGACCTGCGCCGCATTGCCGTGCCCGCCGAACTCGGCGACAAACCTGCCGCCGGGTTTCAGGGCCCGGCGGACCTGCCGCACGGCTGTGCGGGCCTCCGTAACCCAGTGCAGTACGGCATTGGAAAAGACCGCGTCGAAACGCTGCTCGAAAAGAAGACGTGTCGCACTCATCACATGCGCGTCTATCCCCTTGGCCCTGGCGCTCTCGACCATGTCGGCATTCAGATCGACCGCCACGACGTCGGCGCCGCGCTTTTGGATCTCCACGGCGAGGCTCCCTTCGCCGCAGCCCAGGTCGAGGATCGTTTCGCCCTCTCTTGGCGAGAGCAGCTCCACGACGGGGAGCGCCAGCGCCGAGACGAAGCCGGCATGGCGGGCGTACTGTGCCGCATTCCAGCTGTTGGTCTCCGCGCGCTGCGCCATCTCCTCGTAGATCGCATGCACTTCGTCGGCGCCGATCTCGCCGCCACGCGCTTCGGAGCGCTTTTTGACGGCATCCGCGAGTGCCGTCTGCTCTGAGGCGGGGACCTCGATGCCGTAGCACGCTTTGAGGACGTAAGCGACGCCCCCCTTGCCTGACTGGGAGTTGATGCGGACGGCGTCTTTATAGGCGCGTCCGATATCGGCCGGATCGATGGCGAGGTAGGGGACCTCCCACGTATGCGTGTTGTTGGCGCGGCGGTGCTCCATCCCTTTTTTGATCGCATCCTGGTGGGTACCCGAAAAGGCGCTGTAGATCATAGCACCCACATAGGGATGGCGTTCGGGCACCTCGGTGCCGATAATCGCCGTGATCCGCGAGAGGACGTCGTCGACCTTCCCGACGTTCAACCGCGGGTCGACGCCCTGCGCGTAGTAGTTGAAGGCCATCGTGACGAGGTCGGCGTTTCCGGCACGCTCGCCGTTGCCCAGCATTGTGCCTTCGACGCGCTGTGCGCCTGCCAAGACGGCCAGTTCGGCGCTGGCGACGGCGCAGCCGCGGTCGTTGTGCGGATGCACGCTGATGACGACGCTCTCGCGCTGCGCGATACGGTCACCCATCCACTCGATCCGGTCGGCGTAGATGTTGGGCGAACTGGCTTCCAGCGTATTGGGAAGGTTCAAAATCATCGGACTTTGCGGTGTCGGTCCCCACGCGTCGATGACGGCGTTGGAGACTGCCAGCGCGAAGGGGAGTTCGGTCTGCGAAAAGCTCTCCGGCGAATACTCGAACACGACCTCGCCCTCAAATCTTTCCGTTTCGCGTCGGACACACGCTACGCCCTGTACCGCCAGACCGATGATCGCCTCTTCCGTGCGTCTGAACACGACTTCGCGCTGGTTCTCGGCGGTCGGGTTGTACAGGTGAAAGATGATCCGCTTCGCGCCCCGGAGCGCTTCGAAACTGCGCACGATATGGCGTTCGATAGCGGGTACGAGAACACCGACGGTGACGTCGTCCGGGATCATCCCATCCTCGATCAGCGTCCGGCAGAAATCGAACTCCGTCTGCGACGCGCTGGGGTAGGCGATTTCGATCTCTTTGAAGCCGAAATCGACCAGGGCCTGAAAATAGGCGACTTTCCGGGGGATGTCCATCGGGTTTTTGAG
Source organism: Thiomicrolovo immobilis (assembly GCF_039645955.1). Lineage (GTDB taxonomy): Bacteria > Campylobacterota > Campylobacteria > Campylobacterales > Sulfurimonadaceae > Thiomicrolovo > Thiomicrolovo diazotrophicus. The sequence continues at coordinate 1,606,864 of NZ_CP147916.1, read as the reverse complement.
CGCCTGGTTGCCGTCGCGCAGATCGGTACTGGCCCACACGGGGGCAACGTCGGCGGTGTTGTCCGCCCAGGCTCTTTTCTCCATGGTCACGGCCGGGTAGGGCCGGTATTTGGTATACATAGCATTTTCCTTGACAATAAAAACGAAAAAGAATGCCTACATACGGGCGTGCGCCGCCCTGGAAGGCAAAACAGAAATCAAAAATAAAAAGGGGTATTTATAGAGAAAGGAGTAGGCGTAGGAGAAGGGCGCGGTTCATCGCAGTATGGGACGGTGATGCGTGCCGGTAAAATCGGTCGTTACTATGTGTCATAGTCTTCTCCTTTGTGAAATAATGACACCATTATACATAAAATCAATGCTCTCTGCGCAGAGACGCGTACGTTTTGAGGCTATCGGCCGTGTCTGTGGCGCTTTGGCGCGGCCCTACTCCGCGATGGAGATTTTTCCGCGCGACAGTGAAATGCTCCCGGAAGCTTCGAGCTTTTTGAGATTGCGGCTGACCGCCTCGCGCGAAACGCCCAGAATGGAGGCGATCTTGTCATGGGTGATATGCAGGGTGTCCTTCCCCTGCACATAGAGCCAGTTGAGCAGCCGCTGGTCGAGCTGGTCGAATTTGATCGACTTGATGAGGTCCATTAGGGTGCCGATCCGTCTGCCGCAGAGCTCAATTTTGAAGTTGCGGTAGCTCTCGGAGTTGTTGATCAGCCACAAGATCTTCTCCCTCGGCACCAGCCACCCCTCGATGGATTCGTCGACGACTGCGGAGGCGAGCGCTTTGTCGGCCGTAACGGTACTGAACGTATTGACCAGGCACTGTTCGCCAGGGGCGATGTAGTAGAGGGTCATCTCGCCGGCGGCGATGCTCTCCGGGGAGAGATAGACCTTGACCTTTCCCCGCTTCAAAAAGAGGATCTCCTCGCAGACGTCGCCTTCGTAATAGAGGATGGTGCCGATGGGCAGTGCGACCGGCTTGGAAGCCGCTTCGATCATCTGCTGCTCCTGCGTGCTCAACTCCTTGAAAAATTCGTACTCCAGTAAATGCATCCCCGCTCCTTTTCGAAATCCATTTTACACTATTTGCACCGGTGAAAGCGTCTTTGGGCCTACAGGATACGGCAAGGGACTACCTTTTTCTGTGATCGCGATCACGTTGGTAGGATGCGGGGCCGCGCAGCCACGCCTGTTTTCTGCCGAGTGCACGATAGGCCCGGTAGAAGAAAAAGAGTGTCAGCCCGGCGGTACACCAATGGATCACCGTCGGGGGAAGATGGGGCGTCAAGTCTACCAGGACCCCGTCCCCGGGTTGGAGGCCGAAGCCGAAAAGCGCCGGCAGCCTGAAACCGTAATAGATGGAGAGCGTCCCGGCGGCGCTCAAAAGGCGTACCGTGCCCTCGGGCAGCCGCAGGCGCAAAAAAAGATAGACGAGCGCACTGAGGGCGCCGAAAAAGAGCCCGGGGGTATAGACGGAAAAGAGTGATGGCGCATCCACGGCGTTGTGCATGTCGGGGACGAAAAACCATCCATAGACAAATCCAGGAAAGAACCCGGCGAGCGTAAAGGCGGTGACTTTGGCAATCCTGGAAGCCCGTCCGGCTGCAATGGCAGCACCCGGCGTCCGGTCCGGGCAGGGGGCGGTGCAGTGGCTGCAGACGCGGCAACGTGCGTTCGTCGGCGGTGCAGTATTGTCCGTCGCGTATAGTGTTTCGGCGGGGAAGAGCGGGCAGAGTCCCGAACACCATCCGCTTTTCCCCTCAAAGAACCACCCCGCGGCGGCAGCCGCGATGCCCGTGCCGGCCAGCAGCGAGAGGGTCGCGGCGGCGTTGAGATCGAAAACGGCGTGTCTCAGCGGGATGACGGTCAGCAAAACGGCCACGGCGGAGAGCTGCAGCCATTCACGCTGGATCTGTGTTAGTTTGCGGCGCCTTGAAGCGCCTGCATGTTTCGGCAGGAGGGAGAGGGTCGCCAGGGGGCAGATATTGCGCCACGTTCCTATGGAGAGAAAGAGGATCATCGGTGCCGCCGGGATGAGAAGGTTCCAAAAGAGGTCCAGTCCCAGCGTCGGATGAAAGAGCAGGGCATAGATCAGGAGCAGGGCATAAGCCCCTATAAGCGATTGCGCTGTGCGCCAGCGCAGCAGGCTGGCGTTCATCTCTGGAGGCTTCTGATGTAGTGTGCCAACCCCGACATCTGGATTTTCGAGAGCCGCTCTTTGAACACCGGCATCGTCCCGATCGCCCCCTTTTTCCCGTTGCTCAGGACGGTCGCCACCAGGGTATCGCTGTAGGTTCTGAGGTCGGGGGCGACAAAGGCGATGCCTTCGCCGCTTTCATCATGACATGATGCACAGACCGACCACCTTTTGGGCTTGTTCCCCTTCAGCCCTTTTGACACGAACCGTGCGATCTCCTTCGCGTCACTCCCCTCAACCAGTCCCGCCGGCATCCCCGACGGGTAGACGCTCCTGAAGTTATTCGACCCGTTTTCAATGACGTACAGAACGGATTTTTCCGCGATACGATAGGTGTGGTTCTGCGCTTTGCCGTTGTTGCCTTCCCCGTTTTTGCCGTGGCAGGAGGTGCAGTGGATCGTATAGAGCGATTCGCCGATGCGGATGAGCTGCGCTTCGCTTTTTTTCTCCCGGTCGGCGTGAAGATTATAGTGATTGACATCGTCGATGTAAAAGGCCAAAAACAGTTTGGAGGCGAGGATGGCGACCATCAACACGAATCCGGCAGCGATAAATTTCATTTTCAGTGCTCCTTGTGTGGCATGGAAATCACAATGTACCCGCATCCGATACGCCGAACTGTGATTCGGATCACATAAGAAAATCGACGGATGCAATAGGATTGTCCGTTAAGGAGTTGAAAGATGAAATACCTGATGATCTTCTTGCTGGCGCTGCATCTCATCGCCGGCGATGATGAAAACCTGATTCTGCTGGCCTATGAGAGCGGACTGCAGCCCGTACCGGCACGTTATACGGGACTCATGCTCCTTCTGAATGAGGAGCCCGAAGCGTTTTCGGCCGCAAAGATCGCGCTGGGAAAAAAGCTCTTTTTTGACAGGAACCTGTCGCTGGGACGGGATGTCAGCTGCGCGTCGTGCCACCGTTTCGACAAAGGCGGTGCCGACGGGCGCCCCACCGCCGTCGGCCATCTGCGGCGGGAGAATCCGTACCATCTCAATACGCCGACGGTATTCAATACGGCGTTTTCGAAAAAACTGTTTTGGGACGGCAGGAGCGAGACGCTCGAGGATCAGGCCAGGGGGCCTTTGCAGGCCCCTTTTGAAATGGCCATTACCCCGAAAGCGGCGGAGAGAAGGGTCCGCGCCAACGGGGAGTATGACGGGCGGTTCAGGGCGGTGTACGGCGGGAGAGGGGTGACCTTCGACACCATTGTCGACGCGATTGCCGCTTATGAAAAGACCCTTCAGACCAGGGGCCGATACGATGACTTTTTATTGGGGTATACGGATGCGCTGAACGCAGGGGAGAAAGAGGGGTTGAAGCTTTTTATCACCAAAGGGTGCGTGGGGTGCCACAACGGGATCGGTCTCGGCGGTCAGGCTGTGCGGAAGTTCCCGCTCTCCTATCACAGGATCTGGAGCATGGGACGTCCGAAACAGATCGACAGCCTCACAAAGAGGTACGGCCTGGCCGTCGAGGCGTTGCGCCGGAGGGCATTCGACAATGACGCGGCGCGGCTGCAGTACCTGAAAGCGAAGCTGGACGAGGACGATCTCGTGCTGCTAGAAAAAGGCTTTTTTGACCGGATAGAAGAGAGTGAACGCGCAGCGGTCATGACATCTTCAGGGTGTTCCGCATGCCACGTGGAGGGAAGTCTCGGCATAAAAAAGGCGCTTCTACCGCACATCGCATTCCCTTTTGAGAACCGGGGAGGCTTTACGGGGGCGCCAAACAGATACTTCAGGGTACCGCTGCTGCGCAATGCCGTCAAAACAGCTCCCTATTTTCACAACGGCAGCGTTGAGAAGCTTGAAGAGGCGATCAAGGTGATGGGAATCCACCAGCTCAGAACAAACCTGAGCGAAAACGAGATCGGGAAGATCGTCGCGTTTTTGAGGGCCGCGGACGGCGCCCCGGTCACGTATGATATTGCAGCGCAAAAGGACATGCGTAAACGCGTTCGGGGAAAGGAGAGTAGGTAATAGCGGACGCTAGGGGGCCTCAGAGGGAGATGCTGCCCGTGAGATACGTAACGGCGCGTCCGGAGATGATCACCCTTGTCCCGGCCAGCTCGCAGCGCAGTTCGCCGCCGCGGGGGGAGACCTGCCTGGCATGGAGTGTTCTTCTGCCGAGCCGCTTGGCCCAGTAGGGGGTGAGCTGGGTGTGGGCGGAGCCGGTGACCGGATCTTCGTCGATGCCGAAGTTGGGGGCGAAGAAGCGGCTGACAAAGTCGTAGCGTTCATTCCGCGCCGTAATGCAGACCCCCCGCAGGTCCAGGGCGCGGAGCGCAGCGTAATCGGGGGTGAGTTTGGTCAGATCCTCCCCGTCGGGAAAGACGACGATATAGTCGCTGCCTTTGAGCACTTCGACCGGCGGCTTTCCGAACGCGGTGACGATCTCCGGTGGTACGGGGACGGCCAGGGGCGGTTCGGAGGGGAAATCGAGGGCGAGATATGCGCCTTTGCTGGTGATGTGCAAAGGCCCGCTGCGCGAATCGAAGGTGATGCTTTCCCCTCTGTAACCGAGGTGTTTGAAGAGGACATGGGCTGCCGCCAGCGTGGCATGCCCGCACAGGTCTACTTCCGTCGTCGGGGTGAACCAGCGAATACGGTATCCCTGGGTCTCTTTGACGAAAAAAGCCGTCTCGGCAAGGTTGTTCTCCGCGGCGATCCACTGCATCATTGTATCGTCCATCCAGGTTTCCAGGGGGCAGACGGCGGCGGGGTTTCCTTCGAAAATGTGCGCGGCAAACGCATCGATCTGATAAAGGGGAATTGTCACGTTTTTATCCCTTTTGGGTTGATGGGTCTATGATTATAAAACGAACGCGCCCACTTGTCAAAGTTGCTGACCAAGCCTCATGAAGCGGCACTGTCTAGTGCCGCGATTTTCTCTGTCACGCTGCCGCGCTCGCCCACTCTGACCAGCAGGAAAAGCGTCGTGGCGAGGGGGCCGGGATGGGCGACGAGTGCCGCATAGCTGATAACCTCTTTGTCCAGGGCGTCGATGTAGACTGCAGCGGCCGCCGCGTCGCTGCGGGCCAGTGCAAGGGCATTGTCCCATGCCGCATCGCGGGCCTTCTCCATGCTGAAGGCGGCCAGTGTTTCGTCGGTACGCAGGGCCAGCCGGTCCAGCAGATGTAGCACAGGCCAGATGGTTGCCAGTTCTTGTTCGACTTCGTCGATCATACCGGTGAGAATGGTATTGATCTTTTTGAAATCGTTTTCGAGGGATGTAATGGCTTCACCGGGCGCGGTCTCGGCGGCCGCGATGCCGAGGTCGAGATTGATATGCGCGTTCATCCCGAGAAAAAGATGCTGCAAGACGATATAGCGTTTCGTACCGGCAGCGTCGAAAGCGTACTGCCACGCCCGGGTGACCGGCCTCCCGGCTTGGTAGGCGTTGTAGGCCTCCAGGTAGCGGTTGGCGAAGCGGACATCCAGCCGTTCCATCCTGCCGCCGTCGTCAAAATAGCCTTCGGCGATTTTCTGTTTCACCTCTGCCGTCACCCGGTGGTACAGCGTCGCGAAATAGCCCATGGTGCTGCCGCGCGCGTTGGCATGGTCGATGATCTGCCGCAGACGTGCGAGGACGTCGTCGATGGTGGTTGCAGGGTGTTGCATGGCACGGCTCCTTCAGGATTTGGGCTCGGTCGCCTCTTCGACGAGGAGGCTTGAGACCTCAAAACTCGCATCAATGAAACGGGCGCCTTCGATGCTGCGGAGCTGCCGCCGTTCGGTCGGAGTGTCGATCTTCATAATAATATCGGGCTGCGCGCTAAAGGCGCGGACGGCCTCGCCGATCAGGCGCTTGTTGTGTTCGCTGTTGACCGTCAGGATAACGGCTTTGGCACTCTCGACGTTGAGTGATTCGAGTACCGGGCGTTTGTTGAGGTGGCCGAAGTAGGCCATGTAGCCGAGCTTGCGCGCATGCAGTACCTGCTTGAGGTTGTCCGTGATGACGATGAAGGAGACGCCTTTGGCCTGCAGGTCGGCGCAGACGATCTTGCCCAGCGTTGAAAACCCGGCGACAACGATGTGACCGCTACGGCCGATCGGGGTGATGACGTCGGCTTCGTAAAACTCTTTTTCGAAGTAGGAGGAGAGTTTGTAGATGTTGTTGACGACGAGGGGAGTGAGGATCATGGAGATGACGCTCACAAGGATCAGGAAGCTGGCGGCTTCGCTGCTGATGAGTTTCTCCGCCCCGGCCAGGGCGAAGACGGCAAAGGAGAACTCCCCGATCTGCGCGAGGGCGAAGGCGCTTTTGGCCGAGGTGTTCTTGTCGTTATTGCGACGGATAATGGCGTAGATAACGGCGGCTTTGAAAAGCATGGCCAGGACGAAAACGAACAGGATGAGATGGATATGCTCCAGGAAATAGAGCAGGTCGATCTTGGTGCCGACGCCGAAAAAGAAAATACCCAGCAGCAGGTCCCGGTAGCTGGCGATGTCCGACTCGACTTTGACGCTGTAGTCGGTATCGGCGATGATCATCCCGGCGATGAAGGCCCCTAGCGAATAGGTAAAGCCCATCCCGTGCGCAAGCAGGGAGGTGCCGATGACGATGGCGAACACGGCGCCGAGAAAGAGTTCGTCTAGTTCCGTGCGCGCGGAGAATTTCAACAGGGCATTGACGCTCTTCGCCCCCACCGTGAACATGACGGTGATGACGATGGCGGCCGACAGGGCCGTTTTAAGCAGCACCTCGCCCATGGAGAGGTCATGGTTGGAGAGGAAACTGATCAGCAGAAGGATTGGGATGACCGCCAGATCCTGGAAAATCAGGATCCCCATCGAGATCTGCCCGTAGGGGGTCAGGATGTCCTTGGACTGTTTGAGGTAGGTGAGGACGATCGCCGTCGACGAGAGCGAAAAGGCCAGGGCGACGATAAGGGAGGTATTGAAGTCCAGGCCGAAAGGGAAATAGGCGAGGACGAAAATAACGAGGACGCTGAGGGAGACCTGCAGCAGACCGTTGGTCAGGAGGATCTCTTTCATGCTCCGGATCCGCCCAAGGCTCAGTTCAAGCCCGATGGTGAACATCAAAAAAACGATGCCGAATTCGCCGACGACGTCGAGGGTGAGAATGCTCAGCCCGTTGAAACCGAAAAGGTAGCTGATGATCGTCCCCGTGAGGATATAGCCGATGAGGTGGGATATTCCCAGGCGCTTGAGCAGGATGCTCAGTACCGCGGCGATGGCAAGGGTAAGAAAGATTGCCAGAAGTAATTGGTCCATGCTGAAAGTATAGGCTGTATTTATTTTATTTGATCGAAATCCCTGTATAAAAATGGCGCATCACCTGGGAAGTCAAAGTGCCGACAAGTGTAAAATGGCGTGTAAATATGAAATAGTGCATTAAAAAAAATGGCAAAACGCCAAAAAAATGGATACATTAACTCAAATTAACTATAATACACTGTAGATATTATATGGGAAAGGGGTGCTGATGATACAAGAGCTTTATAATAAATTGTCGGCGATGGATTGGACCTATCATGCGCTACAAAAGCCGGAGTCGGGCGTCATAACAATGCGGGCCACTTCCATGGATCCGCAGGGAGTGTTGGAGGTCATGCGGATCCGGGAGATCGCCGAGGAGTTCCGGCTCTATACGAAGTGGGACGGTCAGGATATTGTCATCGGGCGCAAAGAGGAGTAGCGGCTGCGTGAAAAAAGGTGGCATAGTGCCCTGTTAACCGCCCTGTTATCAGATTCTTATTACAATGTGCCGACAAGAATCATGAGGGATTTTAATGGCGCAACAGCGGAAGAAGAGTGCTCCCAGGAAGCGTGCGGCCGGGGGAAAAACCAGGCGCAAAAAAAACACATTTACCTATACGCTGCTCAAAGGAGTGATCTTTTTGCTGATCGCCTTTATACTGGCGGCGGGAGGCTATTTCTTTGGATACCAGAAGGCGAAGCAGGAGCATCGCGGGGCACTCTTGACGGAGCGTCAGCACAGCGCCGAACTGAAAAAGGCGCTTAAAAAGGCAAAAGCGAGAACGGCCAGCCATGAATATGAAAAAGCACCGCCGCGACCGGCAGCACGGGCTGAAAAAGTCGAACCGGAAACGGGGGCGAAACCGATGATGGCCATCATATTCGATGATGTCTCTTTCGCCCATGACGTCCGCAACATCAAAGCATTGAACCTGCCGGTGACGATGTCTTTCCTTCCCCCCTCCAAACGCCACCCCGATTCAGCTGCATTGGCGGCGAAGCAATCCTACTATATGGTCCACCTTCCGATGGAGGCGGTCTCCTTTTCGGCCGAAGAGCCTTTGACCCTGCATGTCAGTGATGACGAGGCGGTGATCGATGAGCGTATCCGGCAGATCAAGAACCTTTTTCCGAAAGTCGCCTTCGTCAACAACCATACGGGAAGCAAGTTCACCGCCGACCGTGGTGCGATGGAGAAACTCCTTTATGCGCTCGACCGGGAAGGGATCACCTTCATCGACAGCCGTACGACCGGCAAGACGGCGGTACCTGGCCTGATGAAGTCGCTGCACCGTCCCTACATCAGCCGCGACGTTTTCCTTGATCACGACCCCGATGTCGACGCGGTGAAAAAGCAGGTGCGTCGTGCAGTGAAGATCGCGAAAAAGTACGGTTCGGTCGTCGTGATCGGCCATCCGCATAAACAGACGCTCCAGGGGTTGGCAGAGTCCAAGGCGCTTCTCGAGTCGGTACAGCTGGTGCGGATCGATACATTGGCGGCATACGAAAGCCATGAGTGATCTGCTTTCAGTGAAGGTCCCCGCCCTCGAGGCGATGCGGAAATATCCGGAAACGCTCTATTTCGAGGGCAATACGGCGCTGCTCTCAAGGGTCAAGCTCTCCATTGTCGGCTCTCGGCGGGCGGACGGATATGCCCGCTTTATCACGTCACAGTTGGCGTCGAAACTTTCGCACGCAGGGGTCTGTATCGTCAGCGGCGGTGCGATGGGCATCGACGCGACGGCCCATGCGGCAGCGGGCGCGGCCAATACGATCGCCGTGCTGGGCAGCGGGATCGATGTTCGTTACCCGGCGACAAACCGCGCTCTGCTCGACAGCATTGCGCACGAAGGGTTGCTACTCAGCCCCTTCAATGACGGTTTCCAGGCGACGCCCTGGAGCTTTGTCGTCCGCAATGAGATCGTTGTCGCGCTGGGCGATGCCCTGATCGTCACCCAGGCGGATGAGAACAGCGGCAGTATGCGCAGCGTGGAGCATGCCCTGCGCATGGGAAAGAAGATCTATGTCCTTCCCCACCGCATCGGCGAAAGCGAGGGAACCAACCGTCTGCTCGAAGAGGGGAGAGCGGAAGCGATCTATGATATCGACACCTTCGTGGCGCGTTACGGCGAGGCCACGCGCTGTGTCGGCGACCCTTTTTTGGAATACTGCCGAACCGGACCGACCTACGAAGATGCCGTGCGGGACTATCCCCAGGAGGTCTTCCGCTACGAACTTGAGGGCAAAATCGCCATTACGGCGGGTCGGATCAGCGTTCTTGTGTAAATGACCGGCAGGCAGGAACCCTCTGTCGCCATAACATTTTTTTGATGTGTTAAGGAAAGATTTAACCGCGATAAGCGTATGATGTGTTGATGTTTCTCTCCAAAGGATGGCAGATGCGCAGCACGGAATACGGTATCGACGACCTCTTTTTGAAACGGTTCTCCCCCAAACATTTTCTGGACAAACCCCTGGGGGAGAAGGACCTCTGTGCCGTCTTGGAAGCCGCGATGACGGCGCCGTCGTGTTTCAATGAACAGCCGTGGCGTTTTGTTCTGGGACCGAAGGAGGATTTCCTCGATATTCTCAGCACGAAAAATGCCGATTGGGCTGCATCTGCTCCTCTGCTGATGATGGTCTGTTCGACCCAGACCTTCTCCTATAACCGAAAACCGAACCGATGGCACGCCTTCGACAGCGGCACGGCGATGGCTTTTCTGATCGTCGAAGCCTCCAAACGCGGCATCTATGTGCATCCCATGGGCGGGTTCAGTGTCGATAGGGCGAAAGAGCGTTTCGGGCTTATGGGTCTTGAACCCCATGCGGTGCTTGCCCTGGGCTACAGTGATGAACCCCATACTATGACGACGCGCGTCGGACTCGACGAGATCGTCATCGACTGTCGGGAGAGCTGACGGCTCAGTGGTTGCACATCGCCTTGAAGCCGGTCCAGTAGAGTTTGAAGGGGTCGTATTTCAGTGCGACGAGGCGCGCGAGAATCGCTTCCCGGTCCCTGTCGTCCAGCACCGTGTCGCGGGCAAGGATCCAGAGGTACTTGCGCTGGGGATCGCCGACGACGGCATAGCGGTAGTCGTCGGCAAGCATAATGATCCAGTAATCGCCGTAAAAGGGCCAGAAAAAGCTCACCCGCAGTTTGGCGTTCCCGCTCGCTTCGACAACGCGGGCCTCTCCTTGCGCCTGATCCTTTAACCTCCCGGCATCGTCATAGCAGCGGTTGACGACCGCGACATGATCCGCTTTCAGCCGGTACGTGGCCGTCGCCCCGACACACCCCTCCTCGAAGCGGTTTTCATAGCGGGCGATCTCGTGCCAGAGACCGCTGTAGCGCTCCAGATCGACGTGCTCGACGGTAGGGAGGGGCACAGGGGCTTTTTGCTGGCAGCCCTCCAGGAGGGTGATGAGCACGGTCAGTGTCAAAAGGGTCAGGAGTTTCGTCATGGTCTCGCCGTTTAATGGTGGAGTGTGCGCCATTTTACCATTTTCGCGTTCCTGCCGCTCTGCTATAATCGATGCCACACTATGCAAAGGAGTGCTTATGAAAATCGCAACCGTCTTGGGCGTATTGACACTGCCCGCTTTTCTGCTCACCGCCGCCGACGTCATCCGGATCGAACGCATGGATCTCGGTCTCGCTTCGGAGATCGCCAAGCGCGCCGTCGAGGCCTGCCGGCAGGAGGGGTACTGGGTCAGTGCCGTCGTCGTCGACCGCAGCGCCAATGTCCAGGTGGTGATGCGCGACACCTATGCGGCGCGTTTTACGATGCAGATCGCCGAACAGAAAGCCAACGCGGTGATCATGGCGGGGACGGACACGACGACCTTCGTCACCAACCGCAGCGATATCCGCAATGAACTGAACAACATCGACGGGCTGATCATGATGGAAGGGGGGCTTCCGGTGAAATCGGGCGACACCCTTATCGGTGCCGTCGGCGTCAGCGGTGCACCCGGCGGCAAGCTGGATGCCGCCTGTGCGGCGAAGGCCCTCGATTCACTCAAGGAGCGGCTGGCGTTCGCACTGATGGATGACGACGAGTAGGGAGGGACTTAGAGGATCAGCATCGCGTCGCCGTAGCTGTAGAAACGGTACTGCTCCCGGATCGCTTCGGCATAGAGTTCGTGGGTCTTTTCCAGTCCGACGAAGGAGGCGACAAGCATCAGCAGGGTCGATTTGGGCAGGTGGAAATTGGTCAGCAGGTGGTTGACGCGCTGCGGCGGGTTGCCGGGGTGCAGAAAGAGGTTCGCTTCGCCCCCGGTTTCCCGGGTGCGGACGTAGTACTCGACGGTGCGGGTCGAGGTCGTGCCGACGCAGAGCAGGGGCAGGTCGCCGTCGATGAGGGCCTTGGCATTGTTTGGGATCTCGTAGTACTCCGAGTGCATCGGGTGGTCGGTGATGATCTCCGCTTCGACGGGTTTGAAGGTACCGGCGCCGACGTGCAGCGTGACGTTGGCGTGGGGGTGGTGCGCGCAGACCGAGGCGAAGAGTGCGTCGGTAAAGTGCAGCGACGCCGTCGGCGCGGCGACGGCGCCTTCGTTTTTCGCGAAGACCGTCTGGTACTCCACGGCGTCTTCGTCGTTGTCCTCACGCTGGATGTAGGGGGGCAGCGGCATATGCCCGATGATATCGATGATCGGCAGGAGGGCTTCGAAACGCAGCTTCTCCCCTCCGCGCTCAAACGTAACGGTGCGGCTGCCGTCCTCGTGCAGCTCCTCGACGACGGCCTCGAGCTCCTGTCCGAACAGCAGACGGCTACCTGCTTTCATCTTCCCCCGGATATAGACGCTGACCCGGTAGGCGTCGAGGGGGCGGTTGATGAGGAGTTCGACCTTTCCGCCGCTCTCTTTTTTTCCGAAAAGGCGGGCCTTGATCACCTTGGTGTCGTTGAAGATGATACCGCACCCCTCGGGCAGGAAGGCTTCGATCTTGTCGAAGCGCGTGTGGGTGAGCGTGTCGGTTTTGCGGTCATAAACGAGCAGCCGCGCATGGTCGCGCGGCTGGGCCGGATGGACGGCAATAAGCGCCTCGGGGAGGGTGAAGTCGTAACTAGACGTTCTGAGGGGCAACGGCCTCTTCCTCGTCCTCGTCGTCATCTTCATCATCCTCTTTCGGTGCGGGGTTAACCATTTTGACGATGAGAATGGAGAAGCCGTACAGCACGATCAGCGGACCGGCCATCAACAGCTGCGTCAGGACGTCCGGCGGCGTGAGCAGGGCGGCGACGATAAAGATGAGGACGATGGCGTATTTGAAGAACGCCGTCATCTGGCGGTCGTCGACGAGGCCGAGCAGCGCCAGGAAGTAGGCAAAGACCGGGAGCTCGAAGGCGAGGCCGAAGCCGAACATGATCTTCGTAAAGAAGCCGACGTAATCCTCGATGTTGATCAGCGGGGTGAACTTGAAGCTACCGAAGGTGATAAGGAAGTCGAACCCGAAGGGGGTGACGATATAGTAGGCGAAGGCGACGCCGACGACGAACATCGTCGTCCCGCCGAAGACGAAGGGGAGGATCATCTTCTTTTCGTTCTCATAGAGGCCCGGGGCGATGAAGAGCCAGATCTGCCAGAGGATGACCGGCAGCGCGCCGAGAATGGCTGCAAAGAAGGCGACCTTCAGCGCGACGAAGAAGGCTCCGCCGACCTGGTTGGTCGTTACCATACCGTTGGCGGCGTTGACGGACTTTTTGCCGACTTCGATCAGGGCGTCGTTGAGGGGGTGGATCATCCATTCGAGGATCGGCTCGTGAAAATAGAACATGATGAAGAACATGCCGATCAGTGTCAGGACGGAGATGCCCAGGCGTTTACGCAGCTCTACAAGGTGGGGACGCAGTTCGTCAAACATTCTCTTCTCCATTAGCCGCTGTTGCACATGCAGTGTCAGCGGAATTCCGCGGCGTAGCGAGGAGAGAACAAGTAAAACGGCTTGCCCCGGTCAGGGCAGAAAAGTTACGCATTCTCATTGTCCTCATCGGAACTCTCTGTACTTTTTTTCTTTTTGCTGAAGGTGACGACTTCCGGTTTTTTGGCATCCGAGGCGGCTTCGGCTTTAGGCTTTTTGGGGGCGGGGGATTCTACCGTCGTCGTTTCGCCGGCCATGTCGATGACGGCGTCAAACTCGTCGGTCAGTTCGGTAAAGGCGCTCGCCTGGCTCAGTTTCTCTTTCTCTTCGAGCAGGTTGTCCTTGTAGCTGTTCACTTCGCGCTTGATGTCGTCGACATGGAGCTCCTCCTCGATAGAGGCCTTGGCCGAGGCCAGCGTACGCTTGGCGCTGCGGAAGAAACGGGCGATATCGACCATGGTCTGGGGCAGTTTGTCCGGTCCCAGAAACAAGATGGCGATAATAGCGATGATGAGGATCTCTGAAAATCCCATTCCGAACATGGCGTTTCCCGTCAGGGTGCTGCTGCGGATAGCGGCGGCTCTCCCGTTAGATAAATTTATGATCCGGGATTATAGCACAGGAGGTTTAAGGGGAAGCGAATGGGCGCGCTTACCCCTGGAGGTAGAGGACGATCTCGTCGCTGAGCAGGTAGTCCGTGTTGTAAAAGCGGCCGGCCTCACAGCGCAGTTTCCCCTCCGCTTCAAGCCAGCGGGCGCGTTGCAGTTCCTCCGGGTCGAGCAGTGCCTCGGGGATGCCGACGACGGAGCGCAGTCCGAGGAAGAGGCGTTCGGTTTTGACCGCGTCCGCATCAAGGGGCTCGGTGGTGCGAAAAAGGGGATCGGCGATGTAGGCCTCAACGTCGCGGTGGGGGTAGTAGCGAACGGTGTCGATGCAGCCCACGGCACCGGCGCCCAGCCCGATGTAGGGTTTGTACTCCCAGTAGCCGAGGTTGTGGCGGGAGCGGTAGCGGCCGAAATTGGAGATCTCGTACTGTTCGAAACCGTGGGCCTTGATACGCGCGAAGAGCCATGATGTCAATACCAGTTTTTCGTCGGCGACCTCCGGGGTGGCTGAGAAGGGGGTCCCCTCCTCGATGGTGAGGGCATAGGCGCTCAGATGGTCGACGGGAAGGGCGAATACCTGTTCCAGGTCGTGCGCCAACAGCGTTTTCGTATCCCCGGCGACACCGTAAATGAGGTCGAGGGAGAGGTGCTCGAATCCCGCGCCCTGTGCCGCCGTGACGGCACTCACCGCCTGGTCGGGGGTATGGGCGCGTCCCAGCCGCTTCAGCTTCTCCGGGTCGAAACTCTGGACGCCGAAACTGATGCGGTTCACTCCGAGCGCTTTCATGCCCGCCAGCCACTCGGGTGTCGCGCTGTTGGGGTTGGCCTCGCTGGTGATCTCCGCACCGGGTTTCAGGTAGGGACGGAGCCGTGCAAAGAGCGGGGCGTAGAGCTCCGGCGCGACCGTCGAAGGGGTGCCGCCGCCGATAAACAGGGTCTCGAGGCTCTCCGGTGCCAGGTCCAGCCGTTCAATCTCTTCTTCCAGCTGCCGTCCGAGCGCCGCCATGTAATCGCGCCGCAGCGCGAACTTGTCGACATAGGAGTTGAAGCTGCAGTAATGGCACTTGCTGTCGCAAAAAGGGATATGGACATATAAAAGCATGCCGCATTGTAATCCCTTGGACGTTAGCCGCGGTTGAGCCGGGCAAAAAACAAGCACGATTTAACCGCGCTTGCCCTATAATACGCGCATTGAAAAAAGCGGGCACTTCTCATAACCCTACCCGGTTTGCGCTGGGGTTATTAGAGGTGCTCCAAAACGAGTAAAGAGGCCTATGGAATCCGTCAAACCCTACCGTCCGAACGTCGCGGCGATCATTGTCCCGCCGGAGTACCCGGAGGTCAAGCAGATCTTTATCGCCGAACGCAGCGATATCAGCGGCATCTGGCAATTCCCGCAGGGGGGTATCGACCGGGGAGAGTCTCCCGAAGAGGCGCTGATCCGCGAGATCGAAGAGGAGATCGGTACGAAAAAGGTGGAAGTCGTCGCCGAGTATCCCGATTGGCTTGCATATGATTTTCCGGAGCACGTCGCGGAGCGCATGCGCCCCTATTGCGGGCAGACACAGCGCTATTTTCTCGTACGCCTCAAGCACAAGGCGAAGATTAACCTGGAGACGAAACATCCGGAGTTTATCGATTACAAGTTCATCGAGATCGATGCACTGTATGACTACGTTGCACACTTCAAGAAACCGATCTACGAGAAGGTGATCGGCTATTTTAAAGCAAAGGGGTATCTGTAAGATGCTGATTGTTCAGAAATACGGTGGTACGAGCGTCGGCGACCTGGAGCGCATCCAGAACGTCGCCAACCGCGTTGCCAAAACGGTCAAAGAGGGGAATGACGTCGTCGTCGTCGTTTCGGCGATGAGCGGTGAGACCAACAAGCTGGTCTCCTACGCCGAACACTACAGCGACAACCCCCAGCGCGAAGAGGTGGATATGCTGCTGAGCTCCGGTGAGCGGGTCACGGCGGCGCTGCTCTCCATCGCTTTGAACGAAATGGGGCTGCCGGCCGAATCCATGAGCGGCCGCCGCGCGGGGATCGTGACCGACACGGTCCATACGAAAGCGCGGATCGAGCACATCGACCCGACGCCGATGCGCCGCGCAATTGGCGAGGGCAAGGTGGTCGTCGTCGCGGGCTTCCAGGGTGTCAACGAGCAGGGGCGCGTCACGACGCTCGGCCGCGGCGGCAGCGACCTCTCCGCCGTGGCGATCGCCGGGGCGCTCGAAGCGGATCTCTGCGAGATCTATACGGACGTCGACGGAATCTATACGACCGATCCGCGCATTGAGCCGAAGGCGAAAAAGCTGGAGAAGATCTCCTACGACGAGATGCTCGAGCTTGCATCGCTCGGCGCAAAAGTCCTGCAGAACCGTTCGGTCGAACTGGCCAAGAAACTTAACGTCAACCTCGTCACCCGTTCGAGCTTTTCGGATGCCGAAGGGACATTGATCACAAAGGAAGAGAACATTATGGAAAAACCATTGGTTAGCGGTGTGGCGCTCGACCGTAATCAGGCGCGTATCTCACTCGGAGGCGTTGTCGACCGTCCCGGCATCGCTTCCGATATTTTCGGCAAGCTGGCATCGAACAACGTCAACATCGACATGATCATCCAGACCCTGGGGCATGACGACTCGACGAACCTGGACTTCACGGTCCCGATGAACGAACTCGGCGATGCGAAAAAAGTCGTCGAGACCTTTATCGAAGAGGGCGAGATCAAAGAGGCCAGCTACGACGAAAAGATCTGTAAGGTCTCCATCGTCGGCGTCGGCATGAAATCGCACACGGGTGTTGCCGCGAAGGCGTTTAAGTCGATGGCGCAGGAGAACATCAACATCATGATGATCTCCACTTCCGAGATCAAGGTCTCCATGGTTATCGATGAAAAGTACGCCGAACTGGCGGTACGCGCGCTTCACAGCGTTTACGAACTGGAGAAGTAAACCCCCATGCAGTCGTTCATGAAATGGATGCTCGAGACCATACGCTCCGAGGGGGCGTCGTTCAACTGGGTCGAAGAGAACCGTTTCGAATGGACGGCCTCCACCATGCTCGCCGTGTCGCAGATCGTCACGGGAAAGACGATCGTCCTGGTGACCGACCGCAAGCGCAAATGGTTCCAGCACTACATCTCCTCGACGATCAACCAGCTCTCCAACGACCGGCCGATGGTGCCGCTGATCAGCCTGGACCGGATCTACCCGGAGTTCGATGAGATGACGAGCGGCGACGCGATGGATATGCTTGCCGACATGCTCGACCTCTCCTTCGCGGGCAACTACTTCTTCTGGTACGTCGGCAAGGGGAGCGACCCCCGCTCCGAGATCGCCAAGCGGGCGGACAACAGCTGCCTCTGGCTCCTCGATGAAGAGTTCGGCCACGCGATGAAGCTGCGCTCTTTCGACCCCTACCTCGATATCAAGCTCCTGCAGCTCTACCGCCTGTTCGACCTCTCGCTCAACGCGGTCCTCTTCGGGGAGGTCGACGCGGATGAGTAGTTTCGAACGCAGCCACATCATCCTCGCCGAGGAGATCGAGGAGCGCTTCGAGGCTTTCAAAAAGGCAGTGCACCCGAGCCGCGTCGTCGGTTTCGTCCGCGACGATTTCCTCATCGAGGACGCTAAAGCGGTCATCGCCGAAGCCTATATCAGTGAGGCGTCGCTGAAATACGTCGTCCTGGCGGCGAAACAGTTCAACATCTACT
Organism: Thiomicrolovo immobilis; assembly: GCF_039645955.1. GTDB lineage: Bacteria > Campylobacterota > Campylobacteria > Campylobacterales > Sulfurimonadaceae > Thiomicrolovo > Thiomicrolovo diazotrophicus. The sequence continues at coordinate 1,589,258 of NZ_CP147916.1, read as the reverse complement.
CCCAGAACGCCCTGCTCAAACTGCTTGAAGAACCTCCCACCAATATCGCCCTCGTTATCATTGCGCCGAGCAAGTCGGTGCTGCTGCCGACGGTACGTTCGCGCCTGCCGATCCTCAACGAGCTCTCCGGCGAAGCGCCGCAGGGGGTGGAGCTGACCCTGGGATCGCTCGACCTGGGGGCGCTTTACGGCTTCGTCACCTCGGTAGGACGGATGGACCGCCACGAGTCCAAGGCGCTGATCGAGCGGCTTTTCTACCAGGCGAGCGTTGTCGAGAAACTTCCGCTGAGCACGGAGCAGCTCGACGCTTTCGCACAGGCGTTCCGGCTGCTGGAAGTAAACGCCCGGCTGCAGAACGTCCTGTTGACGGTACTGATGCCCTTTCTGCCGGAGCAGCGTCGTGCGGGTTGAACGCCTCTCGACGCAGAGCGACATTCGGACGCTGCTGGCGCGTCTCGATGTCGACGCCGGGGGACGGAAGATCCTCGCGGCCAAGGCGGCGCTCCATTTCATTTACATTCGCGACCTGCATGTCGGCGCGGCCAATATCCTCAAACAGGACGCCCTCTCCGTCGGGGCGGATCTGGCGGTGCCCAAGGGGACGATCCTGGCGCAGACCCCGCGGGTCGACGCCCTGCTGCTGGCGACGACGCGGCAGCTTGAAGAGCTTTCCCGCAAGGAGCTGGCCCAGCCCTTCGGGCTCAAGGAGGTGGCCCTCGAGCTGAAGCGTTTTGCCGGGGTGAAAAAGCCCGGAGCGGCGAAGATTATGGGGATTGTCAACACCAACGAGGACAGCTTCTTTTCGGGGAGCCGTTTCAAAGATGCCGCCGCGGTCGAACGGATCGAAACGATGATCGAGGAGGGGGCGCAGATCATCGATCTCGGAGGGGTCTCCTCCCGGCCGGGGTCCGCGGCGGTACCCGCAGACGAAGAGCTTGAACGGGTGAAGCCCGTCATCGATGCGGCCTACGCCCACCGCCTCTACGAGCGGGCGGACTTCAGCTTGGATAGTTACGCGCCTTCGGTGCTCTCGTATGCCCTGGAGCGGGGCTTTACGATCGTCAACGACATTACCGGCCTGGCCGACGACGCGGTGGCGAAGCTCTGCGGCGAATACGGCGCCACGGCGGTGATCATGCATATGCAGGGCACCCCGCAGACGATGCAGTCGCAGCCGGAGTACGACGATCTTTTCGGGGAGTTGGGCGACTTTTTCGAATCCCGCATCGCCAAGGCAAAGGCATACGGGGTCGAAGAGATCGTGCTGGATGTAGGCATCGGCTTCGGAAAGAGCCTGGAACACAACCTCAAACTTATCCGCGACCTGGAGCATTTCAGACGCTTCGGATACCCGCTGCTCGTCGGGGCCAGCCGTAAGTCGATGATTGCTAAAATTGTTCCCTCCGAACCGTTTGAGCGGTTACCGGGAACGCTGGCTCTGCATCTCGAAGCCGTGCGCAACGGCGCAGAGATCATACGGGTGCATGACGTCAAGGCACATGCACAGGCGCTGAAGGTTTACGAGGCGCTTTATCACTTATAAACATCAATTGGGGAGAAACGATGGATATTAGAACCGTCAAAAAAATGGAGAAGAAGGCTGTCAAAAGCTCGAAAAACGATTTTACGAAACTGGGGCTGGCCCTCTTTTTCATGGTCGGCGTACTCTTTTACAGCTCGGTAACGCACTCCGGCGTCACCAACAGCCTCTTTCTGGCGATTGCCGCGCTCTTCGGTGCCTACATGGCGCTGAACATCGGGGCGAACGATGTCGCCAACAATGTGGGACCGGCCGTAGGTTCCCGGGCACTGACGATGGGCGGCGCGATCATTATCGCCGCCATTTTTGAAGCCAGCGGGGCCATTATCGCCGGCGGCGACGTCGTCGGGACGATCAAAAAAGGGATCATTGATCCTGCAGCCTTCGTCGATGCCTCCCAGTTTATCTGGGCCATGACGGCGGCGCTGCTGGCCGGCGGGCTCTGGCTCAACCTGGCAACGACGATGGGAGCGCCGGTCTCGACGACGCACTCCATCGTGGGCGGCGTCATGGGGGCGGGGATCGCCGCTTCCGGTTTCGGCGCCGTTGCCTGGGGCACGATGGGTACCATCGCCGCCAGCTGGGTGATCTCACCGCTGCTCGGCGGGGTGATCGCCGCGCTCTTCCTCTTTACCATTAAGAAGACGATGATCTACAAAGAGGATAAACTGAGCGCCATGAAGAAAATGGTCCCGCTCTATGTCGCGGTGATGGGGTGGGCCTTCGTCACCTACCTGATGCTCAAAGGGGTCAAGCATATCGTCAAAATCGATTTTCCGACGGCATTGGGGATCGGATTTGCCGCGGCCGTCGCGATCTATTTTATGGTCAAGCCGATGGTCGCCACGGCAGCAGTGTCGCTGCGCAACCATCGTGACGACGTCAACAAGCTCTTTACGATTCCCCTGATCTTCGCCGCGGCGCTGCTCAGCTTCGCCCACGGGGCGAACGACGTCGCCAACGCCGTCGGTCCATTGGCGGGGATCGCCGATGCCGTGCAGCACAGCGTTATCAGCACCAAGGCGAGTATCCCGATGTGGGTCATGCTCGTCGGCGCCATCGGGATCGCGCTGGGGCTGGCGCTCTACGGTCCGAAGCTGATCCGCACCGTCGGCAGCGAGATCACCGAGCTCGACCAGGTCCGCGCCTACAGCATCGCGATGGCGGCGGCCATTACGGTCATCGTCGCATCACAGCTCGGCCTGCCGGTCAGCTCCACGCACATCGCCATCGGCGGCGTCTTCGGCGTCGGTTTCCTGCGCGAATTCCTCTACCATACGAAAGAGGAGGAGCTGATCCGCGTCGAGCGCCGTCAGCTGGCCGAGGATGAGAAGGTCCTGAATGCAATGAACGCCGAGAAGGAGACCCTGGAGGCGAAAGAGGGCAAAAGCCAGGAGGATTACGAGCGTATCGTCCAGCTGTACCAGATGATCGAGGAAGAAGAGGAGAAGATCCGTATTGATAAGAAGCAGCTCAAGCGCGCCGAGAAGATCAAATATGTCAAGCGCGATGCGATCAAGAAGATTATTGCGGCATGGGTGATCACGGTTCCCGCTGCCGCCGTGCTATCCGCCGCGATCTTCTACACGATCCGCGGCATGATGCTCTAAGCGCCGCTACTCGGCGACGCTTGCCTTGAGAATCGTCTGCGCCTCCAGCGGACGGTCCTGTCTGCCTGTGCGGACCCCTTCCAGTTTATAAACAACATCCATCCCTTTGACGACATAACCGAAGATCGTGTAGCCGCCGTTCAGCCAGGGGGCCCCCGCCGTTGTAATAAAGAACTGGCTGCCGTTGGTATTGCGCCCCGCGTTGGCCATGGCAAGGATACCCGGTTTGTCGAAGATGACGTTGGGGGCGTACTCGTTTTTGAAGGGTTTGTGCCAGATGGATTCGCCGCCGCGGCCGGTGCCTGTCGGGTCGCCGCCCTGGATCATGAAGCCCTTGATGATACGGTGGAAGATGATCCCGTCGTAGTAGCCTTCTTTGACGTGGGTGAGGAAGTTTTCCGCCGCCAGGGGAGCGAGGTCTTCACGGATCTCGAGTTCGATCGTTCCCTGGTTTGTTTTCAGAAGGACATGGGGGTGTTTGGCAGGTGTGCCGAAGAGGGCTGCTGCAGCAAGAAAGAGGATGGTAAAGGCGAAAAATTTTCGCATAGGCTCTCCTTTTTTTCCGCCATTATATCTCATGGTGCTATAATGCCGGCCATAACAATAGAAAGGACAAAATGATGAAAAAAATTGTATCAGTCGCAGCGGCAGTGCTGCTCTCATCTTCTCTCTACGCCCAGCAGCAGGGCAGTAACGGTTTCTACGTCGGTGCGGGCATCGGTCTCGAAGCGATGCCGAAACATGTCGACGACGGCGTCGGTCTGGCGATCAAGGGCGGTCTGGAGCTTGACACTGTGCTGAAAAACCTCGGTGTGGAAGCGGAGCTGAGTACATCCCTGGTTGCACCGGAAATCAGTAACAGCAACAACAAGATCGACGTCACGACCCTCGGTGTTTATGCGACCTATACGATCGATATCCCGGGTTCCGCCTTCAAAGTCCGCCCGAAATTCGGTCTCATTCTCCCGAACCTCGGCGACGAGCTTCACTCACGCGGCGATCTGGCGATTTCGGGCGGTATTGCCGGAATGTACGAGCTGAACAACCAGCTGGACCTCTACGTCGAGTATGTCAACACGTCCGAGGCGATGAACAACTACATGATCGGTCTGGCCGTCAACTTCTAAATTCACCCCTCATCGAAGGTCAGGCAGACGGAGTTGATGCAGTAGCGCAGCCCCGTCGGTTCCGGACCGTCGGGAAAGACATGCCCCAGGTGGGCGTCACAGCGCGCGCACCTTACCTCCACCCTCGTCATCCCTAAACTCGTATCTTTGATCTCGACCAGTGCCTCGTCGCTGTAGGGTTCGAAATAGCTCGGCCAGCCCGTCCCCGAATCGAACTTCGTATCCGAGGTAAAGAGTGGCGCGTCACAGCAGACGCAGCGGTAGACACCGTCGCCTTTGTGCTGGTAGAATTTTCCGCTGAAGGGGGCTTCCGTACCGTGCTCGCGGCAGACGTGGTAGGCTTCCGGCGAGAGCTGCGCACGCCACTCCTGTTCCGTTTTGGTCATTTTTTCCATAGGGTGCCTTTGCATGCATAGATGTTTATGGGCATGAGTGTGCCAGAAGAATCCTGTCTGAAATGGGTTATGAAGGGATTAGAATCAGAAGTTAATGGTTGTATGGGGAAAGCGGGCCGCGGCACGCGGCCGGAGTGAGGAGTTATTTGCCTTCGGCAACGCGGTCTTTGAGACCTTTTCCTGCTTTGAACTTCGGAACCATTTTGTCCGCTGTTGTGTAGCTTTTGTCCGTACCCGGAACCGTACCGCTTTTTCCCTTTTGAAGGGCAGATGTGAAGCTACCGAAACCAACAAGTGTGACATCCTCTTTTGCGACGAGTGCTTCCGTTACCGCATCCGCGAATGCTTTAATGGCAGCTTCTGCCTCTGCTTTAGTTTTGTAGTCACCGTGCTTCTGAACCAGTTCGACAAACTGTGCTTTGTTCATAAAACGCTCCAAGTCATTGAAATATAACACCTCTTGGAGCACGCAATTTAGGGGATTGGCGCTCGCAAAGCTGTTCTGACGGTTACTTTATAGTCTGTTTGCTTAAATTTATCTTCAAGTGATTGATTTTGGGGGGAAATGGGGGGATTTGTCCCCCGGAAGTGCCTATTTTTGGTAGGAAACCCGTTTTTTCAGTAGATGGTGGAAACGGGAATGAATATAAAGAAAAATTATATTCTTTATACGGCATAGTTTGGCGCCCCGTGTCGGTTCGCTATCGGAAATTGAATTGAAAACGGACTGCAGATCTTCACGCTCTTTTTGTGTCAACGTCGTCATGAGGCTTCCTCCAATCGGTTGATTTTTCGCACGACCCTGATGATGTCGTCGTCTTCGAGCTTCCCCAGCATCTGCATGACGGCCCTGGCAGCCTGCGGCTTCGCATTGCCCAAACGCCAGTCCTGATAGGTGCGCATGGAGACCCCGAGCAGCGACGCCATCTCTTTTTGAGTGATCTTCTTGCCGTTGCCCTGGGCTTCCACCGCATTGTGCAGAATATTGAAAAGATCGGAGTGTTCCATTGCTCCATTGTAGAAGAAGGATTCTTAAATAAAGCAAAAAACCGTATATAAAATACAATAATAGTACATTTATAGAAAATAGAGGTATATAAAGACTATAAAATACACAAAGATTACATAAAATCGTATATTTTATACGGTATTCCGTATAAAAATAATTTATCGGGAGAGGATGGATGAGGGCAAATATATAGTGTTGGACGCTATCGGAAAGGCGATGTCCTGAGGGTGCGCTCAGCGCGCCAGAAGATCGCTGTAGTCGTACTTGGAGAAGTCGAGGAAAAATTCGCCGTTTTGCTGGATGACGCGGATATCGCTGCCGTACGCTTTTGCGAAGCGCTTTTTGACCGTTTTCGTCTCCGAAGAGGAGAAGTGCTTGGCCTCGAGGTAGCGGAACAGCTCAATCTGTTCGGACAGGGGCTGGGCCGCCGGGATGTCACCGAAGGGGGCCGTCTCTGTCGCTTCAGTATGCGAGGCGAGTTTGAGCCCCTCCTGCACGAGTTTGGCGTTGACAAGCTCCAGGAAGGATTTGAGCTGTTCGTCCCGCGAGACATAGATGCTCTCGATGCGGTCGCGCTCTTCGCGCAGCATCTGCTCCTTGTCCCCGATGAGGCGGTCGATCTTCGTCTCCAGCTCCTCGATCTTCCGCTTGAGCTCGGCATTCTCTTTTTGGTACATCATGATGACGGCCCCGGCGGTAGTCCGCTGCGGGGTGCTCTGCCTGGGAGCGGTCGTGGCCGGCGCTTCAACGCTAATGTAGGTCGTGCCGTCGATGACGGTATGCGGCAGTCTGCCCGCACGCAGTTTGGCGCGGATCATCTCTTTGGACATTTTGAAGCGGTTGGCATATTCATCGATCGTTATCTGCATGGGGGACGATTTTAGCGAAAGTTGCTTGAAGATGCACTAGGAAGGGTCCCGACGCCGTTTTTCCTTGCGTCGGCAGAAGTGCTATAATGCCCACCATGAAGCGATTATTTACTCTAATGACACTCCTGGCGCTCCTGACGCTCTCAAGCTACGGCGCCGATACGAAACAGGTACTTGCCCTCTACCGCGACGGCGACTATCTGCAGGCATGCAAATCGGGACTGTCGGCCTATTACGCCGGCAGCCGCGAAGCCCACTTTGCCGCGATGGTCGGCATGGCCTGCGCCAAAAGCGACATGATCAACCCTCTGGGTGACCTGCAGCGCCCCCTGGTCAAGACCTCTTCAATGCGCAGCACGGCGACCTTCTTTGCGACGCTGCTGTTGGCCAAGCGGTTGCTCTACCAGCACCTCGTCGACGGAGTGCCGATTGAGGGTTTTACCCTGCCTAAATACGATCATGTCCTCAGCATCGTCTACGATCACGTCAGCCGGGGCGACTACAAGACGTTGGAGCACGGGGAGATGCTGATCGTCGACGGACAGCGCAATATCATCATCACCCTTTCGCGGGGGACGCCGCCGCGGGTTCTGGTGGACGAATACGAATCGGGGCGGCGCATCCGGCGACACTGGTACCAGTGACCCCGCCGCTTTTTAGCGAAAATAGTGTAAAATCCCGGAAAATTATAATCTAAGGGTATATGATGGCAACAATCGGAATGGGTGACATCAAGAAAAACGTGCGCCTTGAGATCTCGGGCGTACCCTTCAAGGTCGTGGAGTTCCAGCACGTCAAACCGGGCAAGGGTGCGGCATTCGTCCGTATGAAAGTCAAGAGTTTCCTCAACGGAAAAGTGATCGAGAAGACGGTCCATGCGGGCGACAAGTTCGAAGTGCCGAACATGGAACACAAAACGATGCAGTACCTCTACGACGACGGCGAAATGCTGCAGTTCATGGACAACGAGAGTTACGAGCAGCTCGGCCTGCTGTATGAGCAGTGCGAAGATGCGATGAAGTGGCTCAAAGACGGTACCAACGTGGAGATCGTTTTCCACAACGGCCAGGCGATCTCCGTCGATGCGCCGGATACGATGGAACTCGTCGTTACCGAAACCCCACCTAACTTCAAAGGCGATACGTCAAGCGGCTCCAAGAAGCCGGCGACGCTGGAGACGGGTGCCGTCGTACAGGTCCCCTATCATGTCCTCGAAGGCGATACGATCAAAGTCAACACCGTTGACGGCGAGTATGTCGAAAAAGTAAAATAATCCCGCCTCCCCGGCATTCTGCCCGGGGTTTTTCCTCTCTCTTTTTTTCTTCCGTGCTACAATTATCCTATTAAGCTGATTGAGGAGTCTCACATGCCGAAAAAAGTATTGGTCCCACTGGCCGAGGGATTTGAAGAGATCGAAGCCGTTGCCGTCATCGACGTGCTGCGCCGCGGCGGAATCGACGTTCTCGTACGTTCATTGGACAACGCACTGGAGGTTGAAGGAGCCCACGGCCTGGTCGTCAAGGCCGAAGCGCCCATCGGGGAGCTGGGTGCGGACGATATCGATATGATCGTCCTGCCCGGCGGGGGCGGCGGCACGAAACGCCTTGCAGAACATGCCGGTGTCCAGGCGCTGCTGGGGGAGATGGATGCCAAGGGCAAGCCGATCGGCGCCATCTGTGCGGCGCCGATCGCCCTCAATGCCGCCGGTGTGCTGAAGCCGAACTATACGGCCTATCCCGGTGTCGAGAAGGAGATACGGACGGAAGGGTTTCAGGGAGCGCGCGCCGCGGTCGTGGAAGATGCGAACGTCATGACGTCGCGCGGTCCCGGTACCGCTATCTGTTTCGGGCTCGAGATCGTGAAGAAACTGGCGGGGGAGTCCGCCTATGAGAACGTAAAACGCGGCGTGCTCGCCGATTACTGCGCCTAGGCGCCGTTACGCGTCGAGGTAGGTGCAGCAGTAGTCCGTGATGCTTTTGACACGGACCTGGAACTTGGTGTCGCCCCCGACATTGAAACTCTGGCCGCCGTGGATCGTCTGCCAAGCGCTCTCGCCCGGCAGCAGGATATCCAGTTCCCCGTCGTAAATCTCCATCAGCTCCGGTTTGCCCGTGCCGAACTCATATTCGCCCGGCAGCATGATGCCGAGGGTTAAGACGCTGCCATCAGGCAGGGTGAGCGTCCGGCTCGTGACGTTCCCTCCGAAGTAGACGTTGGCCTCTTTCTGGACACTGACATTTTCAAATGTAGACATGAATCCTCCTTCATTTTTGCGTCATTGTAGCCAAGAATTGCTATGCAATTACTGCGTTCAGATCGCGGTGAGGCGGCGGTAGAGCTGTTCGGCCATGACGTCGTAGGAGCGTCCCGCTCCGAGCAGCCGCCTGAGCCCCTGTTCGCGGACGAGGGCAAGGTGCGCGGCGTCACTGCGGATCAGGGTTTCGAGCGTCGCGGCGATGGCGGCGGCATCGAAAGCGCAGAAGAAGGCTTCATCCCCGTCGCGCAGGCGGTCGCGGTTCTTGGGAGTATCGGTGAGCAGTGCCGGTACGCCGGCGGCGTAGTAGTCCATCACCTTTGCCGGAAGGGTCATGGCAAAGATCGGCAGGGCGGGCATCAGGGCCAGGCCGACATCGCAGGCGCCGATCTGGCGTCCCAGTTCCGAAAGGTTGGCTGCCTGCAGTATCCGGATGCGCCCGGAGAGCATCGGGTACCCTTTGAGGATGGTTTTGAGATAGGTGGGGTCGAAGGTGGAGATATCCAGGGACCACTCCAGGCGGGTGAGCGCGGTAAAAGCGTCGAGCAGCGTTTCGAAACGCCGCAGCGGGTCGAGGGAGCCGACGTAGATAAAGCGCCGCGGGGCGGTACCGTCGTTTTTGGGGCCCGCGATGCGCGCGGGGTCGATTCCGGCGGGCAGGGGGAACGTCGGCAGCGCCAGAGCGGGGTAGAGCCCCGAGGCCAGCATCGCCGAAGAGGGGAGGAAGAGATCGCAGGCTTCGATCAGTTTCCGCTCCCGGCCGCGCTTGTACTTCAGGGCGAGGGAGGGCAGGAGTGCGCGTTTGTATTTGGCCATCATGGCGGCGTAGGCCGTCTCGTTCTTGGGGAAGGAGAGGCGGAAACCGACCCTGTAGCCGTAGCGCGCACGGTGGGCGAGCACCGTGCGGAGAATATCGAAGCGGTTGCGCACCAGGATAAAATCGAAGCTGCCGACATCCACCCCCTCTTCGTCGAGGTAGCCGATGATCGAATGCAGCTTCTCCTCGGGGACGATACAGTCGTCGCCTTTGTACTGGAAGCTGTCTTTGTAGCGGGTGTAGTAGACGATCGAGACCTGCAGGTACTTTTTGAGGTAGTGACCGAAGAGCGGGGCGATGGTGCCGTGGTCGGCGTACTCCTGCTGGTCCGTGATGTAGAGCAGCTTTTTCATGGACGGTCTCCTTCGGTAAGTTCCGCATCGAAGCGGGCGTGGTCAAAGCGGCGGCCGAGATAGGCGCAGACCGTTTCCACGTCGCGCCGGGCGTTGCCCAGGCAGCTCGTCGCCCCCGGGGAGGGCGTCATATTGAACACGATCCCTTCGCCGGTATCGATGCTCGCCTCTCCCAGCAGCAGTTTGCGCTGTTTTTTGTCGAGCACCTGCGGGCGGACCCCGCCGAAACCGGCGGCGTACTCGATGTCGGAGAGCTGCAGCGAGGGGACGATCTTTCGCGCATCCCTGACAAAGAGGCGCTTGTTCAGCCACGGCACTTCGAAGAGGAAGTTGCGCAGGACGTAGTTTCGGATGTCCCGGTCTTTGAGCAGGTCGTAGAAGATGCTTGCGATATTGTGGTCGAATCGGAGCGTCCGGAGGAAATCGATATACGTCCCGCGCTTGTAGCGTTCCAGTTTGGGCAGCATCAGGGCCGTGGGGCCGAACCGGGTGAGGCCGCCCAGCAGCAGGTCCGGGTCGCCGTGCAGGGCGGCGAAGGGGAGTTTGGGGTTTTGGACCATATAGACCTTGCCGTTCAGGATATGCCTTGTCGAGCGGTAGAAGCTGCCCGCCATCGGCAAAATACCGAAGTCGAGCCCGTACCCCATGCGGTGCGCGAGGAATAGGCTGTGGGCCCCGGCGTCGACGACGACGAAGCGGGCGTAGTAGGTGCCGCCGCCGCTGCGGACCTCGAACAGCTCTCCGCGTTTTTCGATCTGCATGACGTGTTGGTTAAAAAAAACGTCTGTGTGGATCTGTTTCCCCCGCATGGCGTTTTCGACGAAGGAGTCGCTCAGGCGCTTGAAGTCGACGGTGGTGTACTCCCCCTGTACACCGACACCGACGATGGGCTCCGGACGCTCCATGCCGTCCGCGTCGTAAACGACGGCGGGTTCGATCCGTTTGAGCGTGTCACGGTCATAGATCCGTAGGTAGGGGTAGAGGTTGCTGAACTCCTCGTGGCGCTTCGTCATAAAGTTGACTTCGTCGTACCCGACACCCAGGGCCATCTTCTGGTGGGCAAGGATGATATCGTTCTCGTAGCCGTGCTGCAGGCAGTATTTCTCTACCATTTTGGCGGTCCGTTTGACCTTGGCCGCTTTCTCCAGGGTGTAGTTCGTTTCGATATCGCCGCAGTGCAGGGTTTGCGAGTTGGAAGTAGCGCTGGAATTGAGCGTGGCCAGGGCACTGTATTTTTCGAGGAGGCAGAGGCTGCCCAGATCGCTGTAGCGCTCCAGGGCATAGAGCAGCGCTGCACCGGAGATGCCGCCGCCGACAATGAGGACGTCGTAGGTTGAGGGGTTCACGTTGTCGCTCCGCTCGGACCCGTCAGGGTCGTGGTGTTTCAAGTATAACGCAAAAAAATATGTCAGTGGTAACGGGAAGGACTATTTCTTCTCGGGAAAATGCTCCCAGGGGACCTGCCATGCCTGCAGCAGATCAGTAAACTCGGGCGACAGAAAACGCTCCCCTTCGTCGGGGGAAAGGGTGAAACTGAAAGGCTCGCCGTTGTAGGTGAAGCACAAGGCGTAGGCGTGCAGGTAGCCGCGCTCCTCTTTGTCCGCCTCCGCCTTGTCGGCGTAGCGCACGTCGCCGGCGATGGGGGAGCCCAGGCTTTTCAGCGCCACGCGGATCTGGTGGGTCTTGCCGGTGTAGGGTTTGACGAGGAAGGCGCGCTCCCCTTCGCGCAGGGGGGCGGAGATGAAGCGGGTCACCGCCGGGTTTTCCGTCGTTTTGAGCAGTTTCCAGTCGCCGCGGCGCGCTTTGGCCATGTCCCCCTTGATCCATCCCTGCTTCTTTTTCGGTTTGCGCAGACTGAGGGCGAGGTAGTACTTCTCGATCTCACGCTTTTCGAACAGCGCCGTAAAGGCAGCGGCCGCTTCGCTGCTCTTGGCGAGGATGACGAGCCCCGAGGTCATCTTGTCGAGGCGGTGGACCGGGTAGAGGGGACACCGGGTGAGTTCAGCGGCCCGTACGACGAATCCGGCCCCGGCCCCGGCTTCGCTGTGAAAGCTCATCCCTGCCGGTTTGGCGACAACGGCAAAATCATCATGGTCGAAATGAAGCGTCAGCGGGCTCATTTGCGCCGCCGGTTCAGGAAAAAAATCAGTGCGACGAGCACTCCGGTCAGCACGAGTACGGCGTTCGGGCTTTGCAGCATCAGCCAGCCGAGCAGGAAGTAGACCGCCGCGAGCAGCCCCGTGGCGGCCAGCAGAAAGATAAAAGCGTAGAGCCAGAGCACGGGTCTGCCGTATCGCTCGGCCAGCCGCGCCAGGAGGGGTTTGAGACGCTTGATGAAAATCCTTTGGAGGCGGGATGTCTGACGCATATTTTACCATGCACGCGGGGCTGTCCGCTGTTGCGTTTTTGCCGCTTCCGCCCCGCAATCGGCATGTGGAGATCGGGAGAGCGTATATTTAACAAATAATTAACAGTTAAAAGTAATAATCACTAATAATTTACAAATAATATACCGGATCGCTTCCGGGCGTGTGCAGACAAGGTTTTGATGGCGTACCTCTCTTTACTGCTTATCGGTCTCTCTTACGGCGCGACGGCCTGCATGTTCAGCTGTATGCCCTTTCTAAGCCCCTTGCTGCTGACGCAAAACGGCAGAGAGGGCGGGGCGCTTTATGTCGTTTCCATCTTCAGCCTGGGGCGGATCGTCAGTTACAGCCTGATCGCGGTGGCGGCCTCTTTCGGCGCGATGGCGGTCAAGTCGCTGCTCGACGATCCCGCGCTTTCGCAGAGCCTGCTGGGGATCAGCACCGTTTTCGTAGGCGGCGTGCTGCTGCACCGGAGTTTCTGGCAGCGCCGCTGTTGCAGTGTTTCAGGGGGAAGGCAGGGGACGACCGGGAGCGTCGGCTACTTTGCGATGGGGTTTGCGATCACGCTGAACCCCTGCGCCCCCGTCATGTCGCTCATCGCAGTGGCGGCAGGGAGCGCAAACGCGGCGGATGCCCTGGCGATGGGCCTGGCCTTCGGCCTTGGGGCGGTGAGCGCATCCTGGGCCCTGTACGGGCTTTTTTTCTCCCAGGTGGCGCGTGAAGCGGTGGCGCAGCTTGCGCGTTACAAGACGGCGATCGAGCGGATCGCCGCGCTGTTGCTGATGGCGGTGGGCATCGCAACCATCAACGGATTGAGCCATTTATAACGAGGAGAAGATATGGTCAAATATTTGATCGCCGTCGCGCTGACGGCGGTGACCGCACTGGCGGCGAGGCCCGAGGGGATCGTGCCGAAAGCAGCGTATGCGAAAGCGACGCATGCCAAGGTCTTTTGCGCCCCCCTGTGGATCAGCAGGGAAAACCCCTATGCGGGGGCGAAGAAGTGGGAAGGCATGGGCTCCGGCAGCGGATACGGCCGCCCGGAGGGACGCACGAAACTGTGGCTGGTGACCGGCGGCAGAGGAGGCACTCCTCGCACGCTCGGCAGCGCCGGCGGGATGGCGATGGCCTTTGACAACGACCACCGGGGCGTTGAGGCCAATGTGTCGGTGAAACGGGGCAGCGCGTCGCTCACTGTCGCGACCCGCACCCCGGGGCGCTACGCCGTCTACTACGTCGAAGATAGCGTCAAAGAGGGCGTGCGCTGTACGAACAGCGCCAAGTATGAGCTGACCTACGGCCGCCACGGGGACAAGGTGGAGCTCAACCGCTCAAATGAGACGGCGCTTCCGTTCGAAATTGTCCGCGTCAAAGAGGCGGAAGAGGGACTTTTCACGCATTTCGTCTCCGGCGACACGCTGATGTTCAAGACGATGTATAAAGGCGTGCCGAAGGCCGGAGTGGCCGTGACGATGCGCACCGGCGAGGGGTGGAGCAAACGGACCGTTTCCGATGAAAACGGCTCGGCAACGTTTACGCTGATCAAAGCGTATTTTCCGGCCTGGAACGCATTTGACAAACGCCACGAAGAGCGCTTTGTCGTGACGGCGGCATGGTCGGAAGAGGGGAACGGCACGCTTGGGGAGGCACCGTACGGCACACACCGTTTCGTGACGACCTACCCCGGCCGTTTCTTTCCGGAACCGAGCAGCTACAAGTCGTACGCCTTTGCGCTCTTTTTCGGCACGGCGGCGCTGCTGCTCACCGGCATCTTCGTCTACCTCTACCGGCGCCGGAGGGTGAAGCCGTATGCGGAGGTCCGTTTCGATGAAAAGGATTAGACGTTTCCTCGATCTGGGCAACCTGCGCCGTTTCCGCGCCATCGTCCAGCTGGTTAGTTTCGTGCTCCTGGTCTACGGAGCCTACTTCGCGATCGATCTGGGTAGCAATATGCCGGTGCTCTCCTGCGGCTACGACCGCCAAAACGGCGGCATGTGCTACCTGCTGCCGCTGCAGCATCAGCTCGGCCGGCCGCTGGGCATGCTCTTCAGCATGGCGAGCATCGGGATTCTGGTTGGATTCGTCACCTTCCTGCTCTGGTTTATCGTCTTCAACAAGGCCTGGTGCGGGTTCGTCTGTCCCCTGGGGACGATGCAGGACTGGCTCACTTCGCTGCGCAAGCTTTTCGGCATCCGCTACAGCAGCTACAACCAGACGCAGTTCAACCGCCTCAAGGTTATTAAGTACGTGCTGCTCGTTCTTCTGCTCTTGCTGCCGGTGGCGATAGGCGCGGGGCTGATCGGGGGCGAGTGGCGGGCGGCGTTTTGCCAGATCTGCCCGGGGCGGATGATCACGCCGCTCTTTGTCGGGGATTTCTCGCAATGGACGATCGACTTCTCGAGCAAAACGACGATGATCCTGACGGCGCTGGGGATGGTCATCACGGGGATGTTCCTCGCCGGCTCCTTTGTGAAGAAACGCTTTTTCTGTTTCTTCTGCCCGATGAGCGCGCTGCAGTACTCCTTCAGCAAGTTTTCCATACTGAAGCTGAAGAAGGACGGCGGCAAGTGCACCAAGTGCGGCGACTGCTACACCGTCTGCGACATGCAGATCAAGGATATCGCCGATGACGTGCAGAGCCGCGACATCCTACGCGACGACTGTACGCTCTGCATGAAGTGCATCGCCGCCTGCCCGGAAGAGGGGTGCCTGCAGGCCGATATCGCCGGTTTGACCATTTTTCAGTCCACCAAGGAAGGATTTTCCAAACGTATGCAGATAGACAGACCCGGAGGCGAAGATGAACGCCCGTAACGACCACACGATAGAGACGCCCAGAGAGCGTCAGGGACGCCACAAGGCGATGGAAGCGGTGAAGGTGCTCGACACGCTGCGCGAATACGCCGTCAACCCTCCGGAGGCGATGGCGTACTTCTACGAGCTTCACTGGCGCTACCACTGCGACATGACGCCGATGCACGAGGGGAAAACGAAAGTGGGGACGATGTGCATCCAGGTTCCTTACGAGGTGATCGACGCCCTCGGCGCGGCGCCGGTGCGGCTCTGCAACGGCTTTTACACCGACGACGAGATCGGCGGCGAATACCTGCCGTCGAAATCCTGCCCGCTGGTCAAGGCGACGGTGGGGGCCTTTGCGACGGACCACTTCGCCGATACCCCGGACCTCGTCGTGACCCCGACGACCTGCGACCAGAAGACGAAGGCGACGGGGATCGTCGAGGAGATGGGCTACCCGGTGTACGAGATGGAGTTTCCCCGGGTCAAAGAGAGCGAGGAGAGTCGGGAGTATTGGCGCCGCAGCGTGCGCAACTTCACCAAGACCCTCTCAAAGGAGCTGAAAACGAAGCTGACGCGCGGGAAGCTCAAAGCCTCCATCCAGAAGGTCGGCTATGCCCAGACGCTTTACCACCGCTTGAACGCCCTGCGCAAAGCGGAGCTGCCGCCGATCTCGGGCAACGATATGTTCCTCGTGACCAACGCTTTCTTCTTCGACAAGACCGAGGCGTGGAGCGCGGCGGTGGAGCGGCTGCTCGCGGAGATGGAGGCGAGGGTAAAAGAGGGGATCGGCGCCGCCCGCAAGCGCAGCCCGCGCATTGTTTACACCGGATCGCCCCCGATCTTCCCTAACCTGAAGGTACCGCAGCTTATCGAGATGGCGGATGCGGTGATCGTCGCCGATGAGAGCTGCTCCTCGAACCGGCTCTTCAACGACATGGTTTCGGTGGACGAGTGGTTCCTTTACGACATGGTCGACGCGGTGGCGGACCGCTATCTGAAAGGGTGCACCTGCCCGGTCTTTACCCGCAACGACGACCGGATCCGACGCATCGTCGAACTGGTGAAAGAGTACAGCGCCGATGGCGTCGTCTACCAGGCCTTCGCGGGGTGCCAGGTCTACGAGATGGAGCAGCGCTCGGTGCTGGCGGCGATGGAGAAGGAGGGGATCCCCATCCTCTACCTGGAGAGCGACTACAGCCCCAGCCAGCTCGGGCAGCTTACGACGCGGGTCGAAGCCTTCGTCGAATCGCTCAAGAGCAGAAAAAGGAGACAGTAGTGGAGTATTTTGCAGGGATCGATATCGGCTCGACGGCGATCAAGATTGCTATCGTCGACGGTACGGGGAATCTGGTCGGACACCGCGTGAGTGCCAGCGGCAGCATGTTTTACAAGTACGCCCAGGAGAGCCTGGCGCAGCTGATGGAGGAGGTGGGCGTCGCCCCGGAGGCGCTGCGCTACACCGTCGCGACGGGATACGGCCGCAAACTCTTCAAGGAGGCGGACGAAAACATCAGTGAGATCACCGCCAACGCCATCGGCGCGCGGGCCGCGGCGCAGGAGCACGGCGAGATTAAGACGATCATCAACATCGGCGGGCAGGATTCCAAGGCGATCTCCATGGACAGCGAGGGGAACGTCGTCAACTTCGCGATGAACGACCGCTGCGCGGCGGGGACGGGCAAGTTCCTTGACGTCGTCGCCCGCAACCTGGAGATCGGCGTGGACGAACTGGGGGAGTACCACTTCAAGGCGACCGGCACGCCGCTCTCCATCAACAGCACCTGCGCCGTTTTCGCCGAGTCGGAGATCATCGGCCTGCTGGGAAACAACCACCGAGTCGAGGAGATCGTCAGCGGGGTCCACTACTCCATCGCCAAGCGGATCGTGAAGCTCGTGAAGCGGGTCGGCATCCACGAAGGGATCTACTTCGACGGCGGCCCGGCGCTCAACAACGGGCTGGTCAACGCCATCGAGAACGAGCTGGGCAAACCGATCTTCGTGCCGGCGTTTCCGCAGATCACGACCTCCCTCGGCGCTGCGGTCCTTGCCTGGGAGTCCTACGGCTACGAAAGCGGCGAAGCGGTGTAGGCGCCGTCCCGGACGGATACCGAATCCGCCCATTTTTTTCGAATTTAGCAATTAATTTTCATGAAAACCCTCTATTTAACACATCTGTAACACCCCTTTCCTAGAATCTAGTCTTAATTATTATATTCAATATTAAATACATATGTTTATTTAATATTTTAGGAGGAGGGTATAAATGAAAAGAGGTGTTGCGGCTGCCAGTGCCGTACTGCTTGGAGCGTTTACGACGCTCGGAGCGGCGGACAACTATACGATGGAGACGATCAGCGTCGAGTCATCGACGATCACCAACGAAGCGGCGGGAAGAACCGAAGCCTCGACGGTGAACTACATCGATCAGGAGCTGATCGAGCAGATCAACCCCAAGCAGCTCAACGAGGTGCTTCAGACCGTGCCGGGCGTGACGGCGGACTTTATGGGCAACGAAGTCGTCGAGATCCATATCCGGGGGATTAACCAGCAGGAGTTTATGTGGGAGGATACCGGGGTCGCGATTATTGTCGACGGGGTCCCCGTCTACGCCAAGAGCGGCAAGTTCCGTCTCAATATGAGCGATATCACCAGCATCAAGGTGATCAAGGGGAGTGCAGCCTATCTCTACGGCAACCGCGCGATGGCCGGTGCCATCGTTATTACGACCTCCAAGCCACGGGGCGGCGACGACGCCTATTCGGTCAGTGCGGAAGCGGGAAGCTTCAATGCCCAGGATTACGAAGCGACGGCCCGCATCAGCCGGGAGAGCTTTGCCGCCAGTCTGAACGCGAACTACCGCAAAAGTGACGGCTACTGGGTTGATTCTGCTTACTGGAACAAGTCGCTCAGCGGCAAGCTCTCCTACTATATCGACGACACGAGCGACGTGACGCTGGGCATCGACAAGACGCTCAAGTACGAGGAGCAAAAACGCGCTTCATCGACCGGTGTCACCGCGGCGGACGCCAATCCCCGTGGTACGGCGGCGAGCGGCTTTCAGAAGGACAACGAGGTCGACCTGGACAAGTACATCCTTACCTATACGAAAGAGTTTGTCAACGGGGGGAACCTGCTGCTGAACGTCTACGACTACATTGACGAATACGATTACATCTCCAGCCCGCAGGATACCGACGGCGACGGCATCGGTGACACCTACGCGCGGCACACCCTGGAACACAAAAAACAGAAGGGGGCCAAGCTGGAGTTCAAACAGGAGCTGGCGGATTTTGCCTATCTTGTCGGCTATGAGTTCGGCGACCGCCAGTACCAGTCGGGCAGTGAGACACTCATCGACTACAATTCGACGGACGTCGAGGGGAACCCCGTTGCGAACTATGCCGGGGAGCTGACACACACTAATGACGACCAGCGTCTGCACGCCTTCTACGGTGAGCTGAAATACGCCGTCACGGCGGCATGGACGGCCGTATTCAACATGCGCCACGATATTCAGAAAGACATGTACAAAGTTGTTTCGCATGACTACAACGGTACCGACTGGAACAATGAGAAACTCTACGAGGATCACACCTATAATGAAAACGGCTACCGGGTCGGGACGACCTATGCCGTTGACGCCGATACGACCCTCTACGCCAACATCTCCACCGGCTACCGGACGCCGACGGTGGACAAGATGGTCACGAACTACGAAAACCGTAACCGTACGGACGGTGTGGCCGTGCCCATCGACGTCGAGCGCAGCATCACCTACGAGGTCGGTGCGCGGGGGAATCTTGGTGGCCATCTCCTCGATTACGAGCTTTCCGTTTTTCAGATGGATACGAAAGATATCATCGGCTACCGTTTCGGGACCTATTCGTTCGCGACCAGCGGCGGCATCACGGACAATATCGGTGATGCGCGTAACCGGGGGGTGGAACTCTCCCTCAAGAGCGACCCCACGCGGCGCCTCTCGTTCAACCTCGCCTATACCTATCTGAAGGCGGAGTTCACGAAACATGACCCCGTGAAGATCGCCTACCGTGGACCGGAGTATGACATCGTCGGCAACGAGCTGCCGAGAACCCCGAACAACATCTTCGACCTCTACACGACAATAAGGTTCTCGCCGAACCTGAAGGTGATCGGTCAGGTGTACGCGCAATCGGAATACTATGCGGACGAGACGAACATGATCAAGATGCCGGGGTACGCTTTTCTTAACCTGCAGGCGCGCTATACGATGCACGTCGGCGGCAACGAACTGGAGTGCTACGTCAAGGTCAACAACGTCTTTGACGAACACTACTACCAGACGGTCTACTTCACCGGCGACAAGAGCGGGGACGGTACCTTCGACCGGGAGGACCCGACGATCACGGTCGCACCGGGCAAAGAGTATTTCGCCGGACTCATCTACCGCTTCTAGGCGTTAGTGCTTTCGCCCCCCGCTTAATGCGCCCTCCGATTCCCGAGCCCGGCGCTCGGCGAGAGCTTCTTTTTACCCGCATCCCACTATAATAACTTCCTGATTACCGAATACGTTTTTGAAGGCCTACGATGAGCGTCCAACCCTTTACCCACCTGCACCTGCACACCGAATACTCCCTGCTCGACGGCGCGAACAAGATCAGCAATCTTGCCAAACGCGTCAAAGAGCTCGGGATGACCTCCGTGGCGATGACCGACCACGGCAACATGTTCGGCGCCATCGACTTCTGGCACCAGATGAAAGGGGAGGGGATCAAGCCCATCATCGGGATGGAGGGGTATATCCACAACGGCGAGACCCTCGATGACAAAAGCACCCGACAGCGTTTTCACATCTGTCTTTACGCGAAAAACCAGAAGGGGTACGAGAACCTGATGTACCTCTCCTCCATGGCCTACATCCACGGCTTCTACTACTTCCCGCGGATCACGAAGCAGGAGCTGCGCGAGCACAGCGAGGGGCTTGTCTGTACTTCGGCCTGTCTGCAGGGCGAGGTGAGCTGGCACCTCAACACCAACAGCGAACGTAACGTCAAGTTCGGGGCCGGCGGCTACGACGAGGCGAAGCGGGTCGCGCTGGAGTACAAGGAGATCTTCGGCGAGGACTTCTACCTGGAGTTGATGCGCCACGGCATCGCCGATCAGCTCTTTATCGACGAACCGTTGCTCAAGCTCTCCCAGGAGACAGGGATCAAGCTCGTCGCGACGAACGATACCCACTATACTTTCCCCGACGACGCCCAGTACCACGAGGCGTTCATGTGTATCGGGATGAATAAACTCTACGACGACCCCAACCGTCTGCGCCACTCGGTCCACGAGTTCTACGTCAAGAGCCCGGAGCAGATGCAGCGGCTCTACGCGGATATCCCCGAAGCGCTGGAGGCGACCCAGGAGATCGTCGACAAGTGTCAGCTCGAGCTCGAACTGGGCAACCCGACGCCGCCAAACTTCAAATTCACTCGCGAATACGCCGCGAAAGAGGGACTCAATATCGACCATGCCGACGATGCGCCGCTGGGGCCCGGCGCGACGGCAGACGATAAGAAAAAGTGGATGGGAGCCGCCGACAAGAACGACGCGGAGTTCTTCATCCACCGCTGCCGCCTGGGGCTGGAAGAGCGTCTCAAACACGTGCCGCAGGAGCGCCACGAGGAGTACCGGGCGCGCCTGGAGTACGAGATGGACGTCATCAACTCCATGAAGTTCCCCGGCTACATGCTCATCGTCTGGGACTTCGTCGCCGAAGCCAAGCGGATGGGAGTAGCCGTCGGCCCGGGACGCGGTTCCGCGGCGGGGAGCCTCGTCGCCTACGCGCTGGAGATTACCGACATCGACCCGATGAAGTACGACCTGCTGTTCGAGCGTTTCTTGAACCCCGAACGTGTATCGATGCCCGATATCGATATGGACTTCATGCAGGCGCGCCGCGGCGAGGTGATCGACTACGTCGTGCGTAAATACGGCCGCAACCAGGTGGCGCAGATCATCACCTTCGGTTCCCTGCTGGCCAAGGGGGTCATCCGCGACGTCTCCCGCGTGCTTGATATGCCGCTGAGTCAGGCGGACAAGATGGCGAAGCTCATCCCCGAAGAGCTGGGGATCACCCTCAACGGCAAGAAGAAAGGCGACGATTTCAAACCGGGCGCTTTCCAGAAAGAGCCGAAGATCAAGGAACTTATCGACACGGATCCGCAGGCGAAGCGCGTCTGGGAGTTCAGCCTCAAGCTCGAAGGGCTTAAGCGCAATGCCGGTATGCACGCGGCGGGGGTCGTTATCAGCAACGAAGAGCTCTGGAAGAAGACGCCTATCTATAAGCCGCCGGGGGAGGAGACCTTCGTCACCCAGTACTCGCTCAACTACCTCGAGGACGTCGACCTGATCAAGTTCGACTTCCTCGGCCTCAAGACCCTCGACGTCATCGATAACGCGATCAAGCTTGTCAAGACGCGTTACAACGAAGTGATCGACTGGAACACGATCAATGTGGACGACCCGAAGGTCTACGAAGTGATCCAGTCCGGTGCCACGGTCGGGATGTTCCAGATCGAATCGAGCGGGATGCAGGATCTGAACAAGCGGCTCAAGCCCTCCAACTTCGAAGACCTCATTGCGGTCCTGGCGCTCTACCGCCCGGGACCGATGGAGTCGGGGATGCTTGACGACTTTATCGAACGCAAGCACGGGCGCAAGAAGATCTTCTACCCCTTCGAGGAGGTCAGCTTCGATATGCTCAAGGAGACCCTGGAACCGACCTACGGCATGATCGTCTACCAGGAGCAGGTCATGCAGATCGTCCAGACCGTCGGGGGCTTCAGCCTCGGCGGCGCGGACATCGTCCGGCGTGCGATGGGTAAGAAGAAAGCGGACCTGATGGAGAAGTACAACCGTGAATTCTCCGAAGGGGCGCAGCAACAGGGGCTGGATTACAAGAAGGCCTCCGCGCTCTTTGACCTGATCGAGAAGTTCGCCGGCTACGGTTTCAACAAGTCCCACTCGGCGGCCTACGCGATGGTCACCTTCCAGACGGCATGGCTCAAGACCTACTACCCGCAGGAGTTCATGGCGGCCCTGCTCACCTCGGAGAAGGATAACACCGACAAGGTCGTCAAGTACATCGATGAGGTCAAGCGGATGGGCATTGAGCTGAGCCCGCCGGACATCAACGATTCGCAGCTCGAGTTCAGCGCCACCCGCAAGGATGACCAGGACTACATTCTCTTCGGGCTCGGCGCCATCAAAGGGGTCGGGACCTCCGCGGTCAAATCGATCCTCGAGGTGCGCAAGGACGGCGAGTTCACGGACCTGCAGGACTTCGTCAACCGCATCGACCCGCAGAAGGTGAACAAGAAGGTGCTCGAATCCATCGCCAAGGCGGGAGGCTTCGACCGCTACCAGTATTCGCGCCGCGCGCTGCTCGAGCAGATGGAAACGGTGATCGAGACGGCCAAGGACTCCATGCAGGCGCGCAAGAACGCCGCGGGCAGTCTTTTCGGCGACGACGCCGACGTCACCACGGTACAGCTCAGGCTCGAAGATGCTCCGGAGTTCGGTCTCAAGCAGATCCTCGAGTTCGAGAAGGAGACCCTGGGCTTCTACGTCTCCGGCCACCCGCTCGACGACTACCGCGAGGAGCTCGAGCAGCTCGAATATACCCTCTCGTCCGACCTGGAGAACATCGCCGACGGCTCCTTCGCCATCTTTATCGGGAAGGTCGAGGAGATCACGCACAAGATCTCCAAGAAAGGGAACCAGTTTGGCATCGTCAACCTTATGGACTTCCACGGCAACCTCGAGGTGATGCTTTTCAGCGACAAGCTCGAGGAGCTCGAGACGATGAACCTCGACGAGCCGATTGCCTTCAAGGTCAAGGTGACCCATACGGAGATGTTCACCCGCACGAGCGTGACGAAGATCATGAGCCTCAAAGAGGTGAAGAAAGAGAGCAAGAAGATCAGTACGAAGATCCGCGAGGTGCCGCAGGAGCCGCTGACCCTGCGCCTGCACCTGGACAACGGCGTCGAGCGCCTCGAGGAGCTCTACCGTCTTGTCCGCCGCCACCCGGGCACGCGCCCGCTGAAGCTCAACATCGTCTCCAAGCTGCAAAACGTCGTCATCGACTCGGCTATCCGCGTCAACAACTCCATCATGGAGGAGCTGGCAGGCCTCTCGGACGTCGACGTGGCATAACGCGGTCACGGCACTTAATGCAGACGATCTCGTCCGAAGCGCTGCGGACGATCCGATCGCTCGTCGGCGATGTGACGGAGGAGCAGCTGCGTTTCGTCGATGCCTATGTTGCGCCCGAGTTTTGCGCGTTCATCCCCGTCGGCGGGCAGTGCGGTTATGCCGTGACGCCCGAACATGAGCACCCCGCCTATATGTTCGTGATCCAGTACGACGAAGCGACGCAGGTCGTCCTGGACGGAAGGCGTTTGACGCCGAAGCCCCGCCATCTTTTCTGCCTCTCCCCCCGCATTGCGCACCACGAGGTACAGAACTACCTTCCGCCGCGCTACTGCGCCATCTTCGTCAATCCCGGCAGTTTTGAGAGCATCTACGGACAATACCGCGATGATCCGGCGGCATTCAACGGCGAGATGTTCGATCTGGACGAAGGGATCCAGCCGCTGCTGCAGCTCTTTATGCAGTCGTGCCGGGAACAGGCCCGTCCGCTGGCCGCCTCGCTGGCGCAGAGCCTGACACACCTGATCGTCCGCAATACGCTCTCGACGTTCCCGGCTGAGCGTGAGAGCGTTTCGCTGCAGGGGCGCATCAATGCCGCGGTCGAATATATCCACCTCCATTACGCCTATGAATTGGAGCAGCGAACGCTGGCGGAGGTCGCGGGCGTCTCCGTGTCGCATTTCGGGCGGCTCTTTCGGTCCGCGCTGGGGATGAGCGCGGGGGATTACCTGCTGCGCGTGCGGCTGCAGCATGTCAAGAAGGTGCTGGAGTCGGGGGAGACGAGCGTGACCGATGCCGCGCTCGGAGCGGGATTCAACTCCGCCTCGTACATGGCCCGCCGTTTCAAAGCGGCCTTCGGCGAGACCCCCTCCGAGTACGCCTCGCGCTTCAAATAGCCGAATCGTACGCTTTTTCAGCGTTTTTGTACTCGCAAACCTTCCGCACCTTTGCCTATACTTTGCCGAAAAAAGGAGTAGTTTATGCCTCCGGAAATTCTGGCATTCATCACACAAAACCCTGTCTGTACCCTGGCGACCGCCGAGGAGGACCAGCCGCATGTGCGCGGATTTTTAAGCAACATCATCGGCGGGAAGCTATATTTCACCTCGTCGACCGCCAAAGCCGTCGGGCGACAGCTGCGGGCCAACCCGAAGGTGGAGTTCTGCTACCTGTCGCAGGACTTTACGACAATGCTGCGGATCCGCGCGGAGATGAGAGCGGTGGAGGACCGCACGATCAAGCAGCAGCTGATCGAGACCCGGGAGTACCTGGCGCACTTTCGCGCGGACGATCCCTCCTTTATGCTGCTGTCGCCGGTGAACGGGGAGGCGTGGTTCTGGACGCTGGCAGACAATCTGCGCGAAGCGGCGATTGAAAGGGTGCCGTTTCAGCCCGAATCGTAGAGCCTCCCGTTACTCCGGATAGATCATCTTCTTCGTCACGCCGCCGTCAATGACAAAGTTCTGGGCCGTAATAAACTCCGCATGTTCGCCGGTGAGGTACCAGACCATCTCCGCGACATCCGAGACGCCGCCGACCCGTCCCGACGGATGGAAGGTGTGGTCGAAACCATGCAGGGATTCGGGGGCGGCGTGTTCGATCCAGCCGGGGCTGACGGCGTTGACGCGCACGGGGGCAAGGCTCATGGCCATGGCGTGGGTCAGGCTGAGCAGCCCCCCTTTGCTTGCGCTGTAGGCCTCGGTATGCGGTTCGCTCATCAGGGCGCGGGTGGAGGCGATATTGACGATGCTGCCGCCGCTTTGCATCAGCAGCGGCGCCACGGCCCGGCTGAGGAGGAAGGGCGCGGTCAGGTTGACGTCGAGTACCCGTTTCCACTCCTCTACGGAAAGTGTCAGCGGATCGCCGTTGGCATGTGTTGCGGCGTTGTTGACGAGGGCGTCGAGGTGCGTCAGGGATGCCGCCGCTCTTTCGATGCTTTTCGGGTCCGCGAGGTCGCAGGCGAGCGGTTCGAATCCGCCTTGCAAGGATGCGGCGAAGAGGGATTCCGCCTGGATGTCGAGGCCGTAGACTTTCCAGCCGCGTCCGGCAAAAAGGGTCGCAGTCGCGAGCCCGATCCCCTGCGCGGCGCCGGTAATGAGGAGCGTCCTCACTGCTCACGCTTCCGGAACAGCTTGGCGACGGAGGCGAAATCCTCTCCCTCGAACCCTTCGGCGAAGGTGCGGGCATAGAGCTCTTTGACCATGGCGGCCGTGTACAGGGGCTGTTCAAGGCCGTAGGCCAGGTCCTGCAGGCAGTGCAGGTCTTTGTAGATCAGGGCGTTGGAGAAGTGGGGCGCGTAGTCGTCGTCGAGCAGTTTTTGGCGTTTTGCGTCGAGCACGAGGGATTTGCCGCCGCCGACGGCGAGGATCTCCAGGAGCGTTTTGCGCTCTATTCCGGCCGCTTCGCCGATGCCGACCGTTTCGGCCAGGACGGCCATGATGCCGCCCAGGGCGAGGTTGTTGACGAGCTTCATCTTTGTCGCCCGCCCCGGTTCGCGCAGGTAGAAGAGGTGTGCACCGATGGATTCGAGGATGCCCCGGGCCGCCTCAAAGACCTCTTCCTCTCCGCTGGCCAGTACGGTCAGCGCCCCGTTGGCCGCGGGGACGACGCTGCCGAGCACCGGGCACTCCAGGTAGGAGGCCCCCGCAAGGCGGCAGCGTTCGTGGAAACCCGCAACGGCGTCAAAATGGTTGGTGGTCAGGTCGATGACGGTCTTGCCGGAGGCGTTGGCGCCGAGCAGGCCGTTTTCGCCCGAGAGAACGGCGTCGACAGCAGCGCTGTCGAAGAGGCAGAGCAGTACGACGTCACACTTTTCGATAACGTCGCGCGGTTGGCCGCAGAGGTCGACAGCCAGCCCCTCGGCTCTTTGCGGCGTCCGGTTGTAGACGCTGAGCGTATGTCCGCACTCCAGCAGCCGCTCGGCGACGGCCCGGCCGAGGTGTCCGAGCCCGATAAATCCCAGATGCATGTGTACTCCTTTTTTCTGTTTTGCGTATTATGCCTTTTCTTCCGGGATATAGGCCCTTTCACGACGGATTTCGAAGAAGAGGGCGATACCGAGCATCAGAGTGAAAACGAGCGAGGCGCCGACGGTGCCGAATGCCACGCCCCCGTCGTCGGCGGATTTGGTCAACAGGTCGCCGAATGTCGCGCCGAAAGGACGGGTCAGGATGAATGCTATCCAGAAGAGCAGGACCGGCGAAAGGGCGGTGACATAGTGCAGAAGCGCCGTCAGGGCCAGAACCCCGCCGATCAGAAGGGCGCTGTACATGAAACCGATCTGAAGGTCATCTGCAAGGAAATCGCCTGCCGCCGTTCCCAGCGTGTTGGCGATCAAAAAGGCGAGCCAGTAGTAGGTCTCCGCCGGGACGGAGCTGATCTGTTCGACCGAGAGCGAACGTGTTTTGGCACGCCACAGCAACAAGACACCTGCCAGCAGAACGAGCAGGAGCATTGATCCCGCGGCGTACCCCAGTCCCAGCGTTCGGTCGATAAAATCCGATATCGCGGTTCCGGCGATGGCCGAGGCGGTAAACGTCAGCCAGTAGAGGGCCGGATCGTAGCGTTTCATCGCGATCTTGACGGCGGCCAGCAGGGCGAAGATGGCAAGGAAAATGAGAATGGTACTTCCGTAGCCGATCTCAAACGTCATGGAAAACATATCAGCGCCGGTTTCGCCAAGGGTGGTTGAAGCGATCTTGATGATCCAGTAAAGCAAAATGATCTGGGGAACACGTGAATGGGTCATGGCAGATACCTTTTTAAGGGTGTATAAGCGGGATGATACTCCATCTTTTTAAACGGAACAGCACTCCGTTTCAGCGGCAAAAACGGCCGACGGGCATGGATTTTGCATGCCCTCCGGCAACACAATATTTCCGGAGCCAAAGATGGACACTCTCAAGATCGTATGCCCCCACTGCCAAAGCGTTAACAGCGTCGTCAACGAAGTCGAAAAAAAAGAGGTGCCTTGCAGCAGCTGCGGCAAACCCCTGACGGACACGACCCCCGTCACCTGCGACGCGGAGGCGTTCAAGCTCCACATCGCCGAAAACGACATTCCCGTCATCGTCGATTTCTACTCCCCCGACTGCGGTCCCTGCATGGAGATGGCGCCGGATTTCGAAAAAGCGGCCTCCTCCTGCGCCCTTGAAGTGCGCTTTTTAAAGGTGAATACCCTCAACGACGCGCCGCTGGCGCTGCAGTACGGTGTGAACGAACTGCCCACGACCATTGCCTTCAGCAGGGGAATGGAGATGAACCGTTTTACCAGCAAACTCTCCAAAGACCAGCTCAGCATGTGGGCGGAGAGCCTGATCCAGATGACGCTCTGAGAGACGGTCATGAGCACGATCACAAAACAAGAGGCGATCAAAGGGGCATTTTTCGGTGCGATTGTCGGCGATGCCCTCTGCCTCGGAAGCCACTACGAGTACGACGCCCAGAAGATCTACCTGGCCTACGGCCGCAAACCGGTGGACCGTTTCATGTCTCCGGGCGAGATGATGGGCGGACAGACCCACGGCATCGGCTGGGGGGCGCAGAACTACCACCCCGGTAAAAAAGCGGGGGGGACGACCGACTACGGGGATTACAATATTCTCTTTCTCGAGCACCTGGCCAAGACGTCGGAGTCTCCGCGCGCGGTCAGCGTTTCCGAGCTTATTCCGCACTGGATGAATCGGCTGGAGAACGGCTGGGGGTCGTGGATCTGCACGATGACCAAGGAGACCTACGCGCAGGTGAAGCGGGGCTTCCCCGTCGAGAACCTGGGCGGGATCTCCAACGCGATGGCGATCCGGCACGTCGCGGCGCACGGCTACTATGATACGGAAGAGGCGGTGGTCGACGCGTCGCAGAAGGCGATGTTCACCCACCGCAATGCCGAGGCGCTCGGCGGCGGGGAGTACTTCGCCCGAGTGACCCACCGGGTACTGAACGGGACGTCTCCCATCGATGCGATCCGCGCCGTCGGCGAGCAGATGGGCGGCTTCTTCCAGGCCAAAACCCTCCAGGCGATCGCCAAGTTCGAAGAGGCAACCGACCCGGAATCCCCGCTGGGCAAAGAGAAGTTCGTCGACGACCTGGCACTCACCAGTATGGCCCGGCTGTGGGATATCGGCCGCTCCGAACCGGTGCGCGTCGGCAAGGCGAGCCCGACGGAAGGGACGCTGCCGGGCGCCGTCTATTTCATCCTCAAATACGGCGGCGAGGCGGACGGCCTGAAAAAGGCGCTGCAGGCCAACGCGATGGTCGGCGGCGACAACGCCTCGCGGGCCATCGCCATCGGGATGGTACTCGGCGCCCTCTACGGTGTGAACGCAATCCCGGAGGCATGGAAACAGTCACTGGACCAGTGGGAGTACTGCGAAACCCTGCTCGAGAAGCTGCCGCTGCTGCAAAGCGCGTGAGATGCTGTCGCTGTACGCTTAAAGCCTGCTAGCGTACGCTTGGCTGCTCTGCTCCCATAAGCGTCCTGAAGCGGTGCGGACGCTATAATCAGATATCAATCAAACGACTATATCATACGGGAAAGAGCATGACGAGAGAAGATTTCAACGACGGACTTTTGGGCTTTCTGGATGTGTCGCCGACGCCGTTCCACGCGGTTGCGAACGTGACGGGAATGCTGGAGAACGCCGGGTTCACCTACCTGGACGAGCGCAGCGAATGGACGCTGGAGGCGGGAGGGCGCTACTACACGACGCGCAACGCCTCTTCGGTGATCGCCTTCACCTACACGGGCGAGAGCGACTACGCCATGTTCGGGGCGCACACGGATTCGCCCAACCTCAAACTGAAGCCTTCGCCGGTACTGAAGGGCAGCGGTACGGTGCGCCTGGGCGTCGAGCCCTACGGCGGGCTGCTGATGAACCCCTGGTTCGACCGGGACCTCGGCATTGCCGGGCGGGTGGCCTACCGGACGAAAACGGGGGAGCTCAAAGAGGCGAACATCGACACGGGCGACGCAGTGGCGGTGATCCCCTCCCTGGCGATCCACCTCGACCGCGAGGCGAACCAGAGCCGTTCCGTCAATCCCCAGACGGACCTGCCGGCGCTCATCGGCTGCGACGAAAGCTTTGATTTCGAAGCGTGGGTCGGGATGCAGCTGGAAGCTATCGGCGTGGCAGACTTCGAGCGGCTGCTGTCGCATGAGCTGAGCCTTTACGATACGCAAAAGGCTTCCTATGTCGGCGTGGCAAAGGAGTTTATCGCCTCGGCGCGCCTGGACAACCTGCTGAGCTGCTACGTGGCGCTGCTCACCATCTGCAGCGTCGGCAATGACCGTCCCCACCTGATGATCCTCTCCGACCACGAAGAGGTCGGCAGCGAGAGCACCAGCGGGGCGGCGGGCCCCTTTTTGGAAAACACGCTGCAGCGTATCACGGGGAGCTATGAAGCCTTTGTTCAGCTCTGCCAGCGCTCCTTGATGGTGTCGTGTGACAACGCTCACGCCCAACACCCCAACTACGCCCACAAGCACGACCCGGAGCACGCCCCCTACATCAACAAGGGTCTGGTACTGAAACTCAACGCCAACCAGCGCTACGCGTCAAACTCCCGTACCGTCTCCCGCTTCGTTCTCGCTTCGGAACGCGCGGGCCACCCGCTGCAGGAGTTCGTCACCCGCAGCGATATGGGATGCGGCTCCACCATCGGCCCCATCACCGCGACGCGGCTGGGCATAGAGACCCTCGACGTCGGACTGCCGACCTATGCCATGCACTCCATCCGCGAACTGGCGGGCACGAAGGATGCCTTCGAACTCTACGAGATGCTGCTGGCGCTTTAAAGCGTCAATGCTGAATAAAGGGTGGGGGTACTTTCACTGAAGAAAGTAGTGAAAGCAGGTGGTTGGACCGTCCGGACTGTGTCCGGATGGCGTTGAATGATCTAGGCCAATGCCTCTTCGATCTGTGCGAGGGCGAGCTTCTTGCCGTTCTCTTCCTCTTCGGCGCTCCACCAGTACTCGATGATCTGCTGTTCGATCGTTCCCAGGAGGTCCATCGGCAGGTTGGCGAAGACCTCGAAGGAGCTGATGTCGTCGGGGCTCACCCCTTTGGGTTTAGCCAGATCGGTGATGAGCTCGCGGATCGACTTTTCGATGTCGGTGGGTTCGGGCAGCGGTGTGTCGTCGTCGGTCGGCTGCGGGATGACGCGGGCATAGTCGATCCACGTCTTGATCTCCCCCTCCAGGTAGTCGTATCCCTGGACCTGGTAGCAGAGCACCCGGTTGTCGCCGTAGACGATCTCGTCGCTGTCGTCGAGGACATCGGAGGTCTTGGCGATGCCGTCGTGCAGGTAGACCTCGATGCGCTCGTTCTCGCGCAGGGTGGAAGCGGTTTCAAAAGCGTTGCGCGCGTGTTTAAGCAGTTCTTCTTTGATAGTTTCTTTATCCATGGGTAACCTTTCTTTTCAATTCAATTCATGTAGGGGATATCGAGGACGGCGTCGCGGTCTTCGGCGTCGTACTCGAAGGTGTCGATCCGTGCAATGTTCGCGATCTTGCCGGTGATGGCCAGGCGCTGCAGCGGATGCAGTTTACGGGATTCGACGCTCTCTCCGATGGCGTCGCAATAGTGGTTCGTAATGATCGGATGCCACTGCCCGTGCTGTGCCGCAACCGTTTCGGCAAAGGTTTTGAGCGCTTCGAGCTCCATGGCATCGAGGCGCGGGAGCTTGCGTACGAGGTTGCGGACAAACTGCTTAGTGAAAAAGGGCTCTCCCAGCTCCAGGAGCCGGGACGCGGCGTCGATGCTCGCTTCGTTCTCGCTGTAACTGTAGGCGTAGCGGAAGTGTTCACAGACCCACTCGATGTAGCGGGGGTAGTGTTCCAGCACCATGACAAGCTCGTGAAGGTCCTGGTCGATGAGGACCTGGAAAAGACTGACGGTGTTTTTGCTGATACGCCGCCAGTGGGGCTCTTCAGGCTGGAAGTTGTCCTTGTCCAGGATGATCCGGTAGCGGTCGATCTGTGCTCCTGCGGCCCTCAGCCGCCCTTTTTCACTGTACTCAGAGGTCTCATCAGGCACGCGGGCCTTACTGGCCTTGCTGTACTCCGGCATACCTTACATTGCCTTTTTCTGCACAGGTTCGGTGCGGGCGTTGTGGAAGTCCCAGAGCTGCTTGTAGTGTGAATCAAGCTGGGAAAGAACGCCGTCGACGGCGATCAGGTCCTTGAATTTGCCGAAGCGTTCGTTGGGGAAGCGTTCGTACCACTCCTGCATCTCCGCCTTGAGCGCATTGCGCTTGGCGACGGTCTGTGCGATCAGGCCGCGGATTTCGTGCATCTCTTTGGTAATGATCTCAGTCATGGCTGCATCCACATCCGCATTCTCCCGACGCCGTGCCCGGATCGAGGTAGGTCTGCGCGTTTTCGGAAACAACCTTGACGTAGTTTTCCGTCGCCAGACCTTCGACGATGGTGGAGAGCGCCAGCGGCTCTTTCCCCAGGTAGTAGACGCCGATGCCTTCCGCTTCCAGAACGCCGTAGGGGCCGTTACCCATGAAAGAGTAGACGACGGAGGTTACGGAGAGATCGGCAAGCAGTTTGGCGGTTTTGACACCGTCTCCTTGGCCGCCGTTCGGAATGAAACGGAATGCCTTTTCATCATTATTATAAAGGGCGAATGCCTGAACATTTCCGAAAAGTTTCGATGACGTGGCATCCATTGACGCCTTGTCCACCGGTATAGCGATCATGTCGCCTCCTTAGATGATTTTTCCTTATATTGCAAAAAATGTTCCATACTTCTGGAACGTTCTTTGCACAAGGCTGGCTATGAAAAAGTATGCACTTGATTATTTCGGTTTTTCCAACGAGGAGGGGGACGGCTGCGTTGCCCAGTTCGTCGAGTTCCCGGAGATCAAAGGAATCGGCGATACCTTCGAGGAGGCCGAAGAGGATGCATATGAACGGCTCGAAGCCTATTTTCAAAGTCAGGAGGAGCAGATAATGACGACATTCGAAGCAGGAGTCAGTGCCTACGAGGCGAAACAGTATAAAGAGGCGTATGACCTCTTTGTCGATTCGGCGGCAAAAGCGGATGCCAATGCGATGGTGAACCTGGGCGTCATGGCGATG
Organism: Thiomicrolovo immobilis; assembly: GCF_039645955.1. Classification (GTDB taxonomy): domain Bacteria; phylum Campylobacterota; class Campylobacteria; order Campylobacterales; family Sulfurimonadaceae; genus Thiomicrolovo; species Thiomicrolovo diazotrophicus. Next base: position 1,556,851 of record NZ_CP147916.1, on the reverse strand, counting down.
CAGGGCAAAGGGTGCGGTCGCGACATCGAGGCGGCAAAAGCGTGGTTTGCAAAGGCGGCCGAGCAGGGCAGCATGCATGCGATGATGAGCCTGGCGCAGATCTTCGAAAAAGGGCTCGACGGTACGCCCAATGAGAAGGATGCGCTTACCTATTTCAAGCAGGCAGCCGATATCGGGCATGTCGACGCCCAGTTCAAAGCGGGCATGCTCCTCAAAGAAGCAGGCGAGAAGGCCGAAGCGATGCGCTACCTGATTACCGCCGCGCACAATAACAATGTGCGGGCGCAGGAAGTTGTCACCTACGTCAGCAACAAGGAACTGGCGACGGTGCTGAACAAGCCGTTCCGCAGTCTGCCGGTGGAAAAACAGATTACGCTGGTCATGCAGGTCATCGACCAGAAGATCCGCCCGACACTCGAAGCCGACAGCGGCGGGATCGAACTGCTCAACTACGTGCCGGGGGAGACGCCGCAGATCTGGTTGAACTACCTGGGCGCTTGCTCGGGCTGTCACCTCGGTTCAACCTCGACGGCGGATATGCTGCTCGACGCTTTCGAGGAGCTGATCGACAAAAATGTCGTCCTTTACCTGATGTAGGGAGCACGGGATGAACAAGATAGCCGCAGTCGTTACCGATATCGAACGCACGGACATCGTTACGTACATCACGCTTCAATGCAACGAGACCCAGATCCGTCTCATCAAAACAAAGACCCCGGTCTGGGCCGGGGTGGGGGACAAGGTTTGCTTCTCCTTCCAGGAGGCGTCGGTCTGCGTCAGCAAAGAGTGCCCGGGCAAGGTCTCCATTGAAAACCGCATTCCCGGAACGTTGAAAAAGATCCGCAGCAAGGATTCGCTCTGCGAACTCACTTTTGAGAGCGATATCGGCACGGTCGTATCGCTGATCACGGAGAAGGCGTGTCATGAGCTGGGGCTCGAGGTCGGCTGCGACGCGACGATGCTGCTGCGCGGCGTCGACATCCACCTGGAACCCGATGTGGTCCCGATGACAGTAGACAGTTTCAAGAAGCGTGCAGGAACGAAAGTTGCACCGTAAAGAGCATACTTTTAACAGGAGAAACAAATGGCAGTAATGATTACGGATGAGTGCATCAACTGTGACGCTTGTGCACCGGAATGTCCGGTCGCGGCAATCTTGAGCAACGGTGACGAAAAGAACCCCTACGACGACGAGCGCTTCTATGTGAAGCCGGAGACGTGTGTTGAGTGTGTCGGCCATGCGGATGCGCCGCGTTGTGCGGAAGCGTGCCCGACCGAAGGTTCTATCGTATGGGATATGCCTTTTACCGTTGATTTCGAAGAGTACTACTCCAAAGGGAACGAAGACGGTACCTACAAGATCCGCGAACACAAAAAGAAAGGGCTGATGCTTCCGTCAGTCAAAGAACAGAAGTTCATGGATGAGATCGGTATGGACGTGCGCGAAGGCCACGCCAACGTCTCTGACTCCTTCTAATTCGTAGCGTCCGAAACACGACGTTAACACCGGGTTCACCCTAGAGTGAACCCTGGTATGTCTTAGCTTTCATGTGTCAAGCACCTTTTCGGCGGGAGAGGGTGTTTGACACATGAAAGGCACTTTACGGTGAAGCGGATAGCTTCCTCTCGCATCATACACAAAAGGTAGTAATCATGAGAATCGCATTTGCTTCATCCACGGGCGAAAAGATCGATCAGCACTTCGGCTGGTCCAAAACCTTCCATCTGTACGAGGTCGATAAGGAGAGCGCGACGCTGCTCAAAGTTATTGAAAGCTCGGACGAGCCTGAGGAAGAAGTGGCGAAACTCAACTACAAGATCGGTACGATCGAAGAGGCGGATATCCTGTATTGCACCCAGATCGGTCCGAAGGCATCCAAGATGGTCCAGGCTGCGGGGATTCACCCCGTGCAGGTCAAGGAGGGTGAAGCGCTCCAGGGCGCGATCGACCAGATCCACGAGATGCTGAATACGCAGCCGCCCCTGTGGCTGCTGCGCATTTTCCACAAAGGTGCTCAGCGCAGCGCCTGAGGCTTTGCTTCTTCTAAAACCCCCGGGATGACGGAGGTTTCACAAGGATCAAATCCACAACAAACCTTAAAGGATAAATTATGGCTGTAATTATTGATGACAAATGTATCACCTGCGACGCCTGTCTGCAAGTCTGCCCGGTCAATGCGATTGTAGACGATTCGGATAACCCTACCGGCGAGAAGCGCTACTACGTCCAGCCTGAAAAGTGTGTTGAGTGTGTCGGGATCTACGACGATCCGCAGTGTGCCGCGATCTGCCCAAGCATCGGTACGATTACCTGGGACATGCCGTTCACACCGGAATTCGAAGAGCATTTCCTCAACGGAGAGATCTACAAACTCGGCGAAAAGAACGGCAAGCTCAAAACGCCGTCTTTCCGTAAAAAGAAATTCCGCGAGGACATCCCGGTTGAAGACCGCGGTGTCGGCAGACTGGTCGAGGAAGAGCCAGAAGAGCTGAACGAGGCGGGTTGAGGCACTGCCAATGGCTGTAAACCCTGTGCCCATTCGGGCCTTTCACCAGCGCGAAGAGCGTTATCAGGGACTGCAGATCGAATTTGACGGTTCCGAGAGCGTGAAGTCACGGATTCTCGATACGATCGACTCCGTGTCGCAGCAGCGCGGTATCTCCCCCAGCCTAAATCACTTCAGCGATGCATCGATCTATATCGAGTTTCACGACGAGTACGACCGTGACGGCGGTGAGTTTTTCGCCGACCTGCTCGGCCGTCTCGGTATAGCACAATGCGAAAGCTGCTAAAGGAAGCATCGGATGCCTTATGAACTTTGATAAAAACCGTCTGGCTGAAATCGCCGCCGCGCTTTCGCCTTTCGAAATCGACTGCGCCATTACGGTTGCCCTTAAGATCTCGGACGATACGTGCAAAATGGGTACGGGACAGCGTGCACTGTTTATGGCGCTCTACGACCTTGTGCCCGATAAAAGCAGTGCGATGTTCGCTGAAGACGCGCACGCGCTGATCCTCCAGGGACGCTCCGCGCTGAGCGATGAGATCGCCGCGGCGATCAAACCGCTGCGCGAGTCGGCGATGGATGCGATTACGCGTCCGAAGATGAAAGCTTTTAAAGCGTCGATCCGCGCGCGGCTCTCTGCCGACGAAGCGGCGTAGGCGCACCCCGGTCCCTTCCACAGGGCCTTTTGGTCCTTTACCACTACGACTACAGCCTTCAGAGCCACCACCTGCCAGGCGGTGTTCTTTCCTTATTGCCTAAAAAATAATCACAACAAGAGAGCAAAAAGCCGACAAAATTGTATACCATTTTCATGAAACTTCCGCAGTCAAGGCTGCGAAAAAAGGATTAACCAATGAAGAAGTGGCTTTTGTCCATGATGATGCTTCTGCCGACGCTGGCGCTGGCAGAGGATACGCTCGATACAGGTGATACGGCCTGGATGATGGTGTCAACAGCGTTCGTACTGCTGATGACGCCGGCAGGTCTGGCACTCTTTTACGCCGGGATGACGCGTACAAAGAATGTACTTAATACCTATGCAATGGTAATGGGTGCGTTCGTGGTAGCGTTTGTGGTCTGGGTCATTGCAGGCTACTCCATCGCCTTCGGCGCGAACGAGAGCGCGGCACTGCAGAACGTGTTCGGCGGTTTCGGGAACGTCTTCCTTTCCGGTATCAACTGGTCTGACCTTTCCGGCAGCTACCCGACCTTCGTCTTCATCGCGTTCCAGGGTACGTTTGCAGCGATCACCGTTGCGATCGCATCGGGTTCCGCGATCGAGCGTATGAAGTTCTCAACATGGATGCTCTTCGTTGTCCTGTGGGGCCTGGTGGTTTACGCACCGATTACGCACATGGTATGGGGCGGCGACGGTGCCTACCTCTTCGATGAGGGTGCCCTTGACTTCGCCGGCGGTACGGTTGTCCACATGAACGGCGGTCTGGCCGGTCTGGTCCTGGCAATCATGCTCGGCAAGCGCGCAGGTTATCCTAAGACAGCCATGAAACCGGTGAGCATCATCCTCACCGCTGCCGGTGCGGCGATCCTCTGGTTCGGCTGGTACGGCTTCAACGGCGGTTCCGCATTCGGTGCGAACGCTGTTGCAGGCCTGGCGGTTCTGACAACGACAATCGCTACGGCGGCTGCCGGTGTCACCTGGATGCTGATTGAATGGTTCATGTTCAAGAAACCGACCCTGCTCGGTGTCGCTTCCGGTATCGTTGCCGGTCTCGTCGCGATCACGCCGGCAGCCGGCTTCGTCGGTGTCGGCGGTGCCTTCATCGTCGGTATCGTCGGTGCGCTCATCGGCTTCTTCGGTGTGGCGATCCTGAAAAAGAAACTGGGCTACGACGACAGCCTCGATGCTTTCGGTATCCACTTCCTCGCAGGTCTGTGGGGTGCGATCGCAACGGGTATCTTCGCGCTGAACGATCAGGACCTCCTCTGGGACGGTCCGCTCAAAGCAAGCGGCGACCGTATGGGTCAGCTCTTTGTGCAGTTCGAATCTGTCCTGATCGTCGGTCTGTGGACCCTGGTCGGTACGGTCATTGTCTACCTGATCTCCTCTGCGATCACCGGCGGTGCACGCGTTGACGAAGAGACAGAGACAATGGGTCTGGACGAATCCGTTCACGGCGAGCGCGGATTTAATCTCTAAATTGAACGGCTCGGGAGCAAAGCCCCCGAACCTACGCTAACGCTTGGTTCTCCTCGGCGGAGGGCCCGCGCACCCTTGGCGCTCTTGGGCTTGAAGGTGTCAAACATCTTCCGCTTTGAGGGAGCAGGGTGATACAATTCTAGGAATGTAAAAAGGAATTACAACATGAAAAAAGTAGAAGCGATCATCAAGCCGTTCAAGCTTGAGGATGTGAAGGATGCACTGGCTGAGATCGGTATTACCGGTATGACGGTCAGCGAAGTCAAAGGGTACGGGCGCCAGAAAGGGCACAGCGAGCTCTACCGCGGTGCGGAGTACGTCGTTGACTTCCTGCCGAAAGTAAAAATGGAGATGGTCGTCGAAGCGGCATCGGTCGACCAGGTCGTCGACACGATCGTCGAAGCGGCCCGCACCGGCAAGATCGGTGACGGTAAGATCTTCATCAGCGATATCGAAAAAATTATCCGTATCCGTACCGGCGAATCCGGCTCTGAAGCGGTATAACCTTTTCACCGGCGGGGAACTCCCGCCTTTTTCCCTCTCCACTCTTTTAGACATACCTCCCCTTTTTTAGCCCCTTTTCACCTCAAAACCGATAGATTGTCCCCATCATATTCCGGGAGTCAATCGTGAAATCATTAACAGGGAAAAGAGCCTTTGTCAGCGGGGCAACATCGGGCATAGGCGAGGCGTGCGCTCGGCGTTTGGCCGCGGCGGGTGCGGACCTGGTGCTGCACGGGCGCAGCCAGGAAAAGCTCGATGCGCTGAAAACGGCACTGTCCGAGCACGGCGTCACGATCGATACCGTGACATTCGATGTCCGCGACCGGCATGCAGTCGAGGCGGCCATGGGCGCCCTGCTGGAAGAGAGCGCCGTCGATATCCTGATCAACAACGCCGGTCTGGCGCTCGGGCTCTCACCTCTGGATGAAGGGGATGCCGACGAATGGGAGGAGATGATCGATGCGAACGTCAAGGGGCTGCTCTATGTCAGCCGCGCCGTCATCCCGCAGATGCGCCGTCGCAATGGCGGGCATATCCTCAATATCGGCTCTATCGCCGGAAAGATGACCTACCCGGGCGGCAATGTCTACTGTGCGACCAAGTCGGCCGTGCATGCGTTGACGGAGGCGATGAACATCGACCTAGACGGAACGGCCGTGCGGGTCGGCAACATCGCACCGGGGGCGGTAGAGACGAATTTCTCCGCGACCCGTTTCGGCGGTGACATGCGCAGGGCCGATGCTGTCTACGAAGGGTACGAACCGCTGCATGCCGACGACATCGCCGATCTGGCCCTTTACATGCTGCAGGCGCCGGCACACGTCAACATCCAGGATGTGCTCATCATGCCGACGGCACAGCGCAATCCTTATGTATTAAGCCGGAACGGGTAGGAAAAGGTCTAGAGGGAAAAGTTGAAGAGGGGATGCCCCGGAGGGCGGTGCGATCAGACCGCGCCGAAGAGGACTCTGCCTTCGCCGCTTTTCGCCGCTTTGACGTCGTCATAGCTCTTGTCGGCGATGCGCAGTGTTGTGACCTTGATCTCGTCATAGACGGTATCGATCTTTTCGCCGGCACCGAGTTTTTTCAGGTCGCCCTTGGAGAGATCTGCATGGTCGAGCAGTTCGTTCCATACGGAGCTTTCGTCCAGTGAGAAGGCGTAAAAAGTGAAGCCCTCGTACTCGAACTTGCCGTCGGCGTCGAGGTCGGTGACGAAGAGAATATAAAGACCGTCGGTGGAAAGGACCTCTTTGTACTGTTCAACAAACGGTTCGAAGAAATCGAAGGTTTCCAGTTCGCAGGCGATGAAGTCGATTTTGTCGCTGTTGCTGACGAGGATAACCTGTGTTGCGGTCGCTTTCGGCGGGAGCTGCTTGTCGGCAGAGAGTACCTTGCCCGGCGTAATGACGAGGCTGCCGCGGTAGCCGTAATCGTATTTGTCCGTTTTCTCGCTGAAAGAAGCCTGCCACTGCAGGTTGTTCCCGTAAATGAAGTCCTGTACTGTTGACATAGGGAGTCATCCTTATATTGTGATATGGCCGTCGTGATGCAAGTTGTGTTCTATGATTTTGCGGCTAAGATTATCTCTTTCCTGTTGACGTTGATGTTCGGATCACTCTGGGATTCCTTTCATTACTGAAATTTTCTTTCTAATTTAGTAATTTATGTAAATATAAAAAAACTAAATTTAGCACATCTTAAAATGTTTATCGCTATGCTGGTGAATATCTATACTGCAAAGGGAGCGGGTGAGCTGCGAAAACCCTGCGGTATCTCTCCTTCTTTTCTACCCGTTCCCCAAGCCCCAGTGAAAGGGAACACGCCTATGCACCCGGATAAAGTGAAGCGCGAAACGACGAGAACGTTGACGGATCTGCCAAACATCGGGCCTTCGCTGGCCGGTGATCTTCGCCGGATCGGGATCAACCGTCCCGAACAGCTTGTCGGGCAGGACCCGGTTGAACTCTACGGCATACTCTGCGAGCTGACGGGTTCGGAACAGGATCCCTGTGTCCTGGATGTATTTATGTCGATTACGGATTTTATGAACGGGGGAGAGGCAAAAGTGTGGTGGGCCTATACGCCGCAGCGCAAGGCGATGCAGCAGCGCGACTGATCACTCTTCGCCGAATATCCCGTAAGGATCGGCGTTGACCAGTGATGCGGGGTCGATCTTGATTTCGTCGACAATAAGCGTCTCGCGCTGGTGCGGAGGAAGACGAAGCAGCAGGCGTTCTTTAGCCTGTGTCTCATCCGCCGCATCGACGGGATAGGTGCGCTTTTTCGTCCCGTCGACGCGAACGTTTATCAGGTAACGCATTTCTCAGCCCGCTTCGCTTTTGTAACCGTATGTAGAGGAGATGGAGCGCAGGCGCTCCGCCGCTTTGGTGAAGGCATCGATAACGTAGTCGATCTCCTCTTCGGTCGTGAAGCGTGAAAGGCTGAGGCGGATGGCGGTATGCGCCAGTTCCGGGTCTTCGCCGATGGCGCTCATGATCGGGTTGGCTTCGAGGGACTCGGAAGCACACGCCGAACCGGTGGATGCGGCGATGCCGGCCCGGTTGAGGTCCCACAGCATCGCTTCACCTTCGATCCCGCGCAGGGAGATAAGGACGGTGTTCGGCGTGCGTTTGTCACGCGGCCCGACAATGATGGTGTCGGGGATCTTCGCCAGGGCATCTTCAAGCTTGTCGCGGAGGCGGCGGACTTCCGTGTTCATCTTATCAACGTGGCCTGCAGCCTGTTCCATCGCCAGGCCCATCCCGACGATATAGGCGACATTGAGTGTACCGGCGCGTTTACCGCCCATCTGCTCGCCGCCGTGCAGCAGGTTGGGAAGCTGCTTGCCCTTTTTGACGTAGAGACCGCCGACCCCTTTGGGACCGTGGAACTTGTGCGCGGAGAAGGTCAGGTAGTCGACGTTGACTTTTGTCAGGTCTACCGGCAGTTTGCCGATGGCCTGGACGGCATCGCTGTGGAAGAGGATGTCGTTCTCTTTGGCGAAGGCGCTGACCTCTTCGACGGGGAAGATCATCCCTGTTTCGTTGTTGGCCCACATCATGGAGATAAGGACGGTTTTGTCGGTGACGGCCGCTTTGATCGCTTCGGCGCTGACACCGCCGTTCTCGTCCACGTCGACGTAGGTGACATCGACACCGTAGTCGCTCAGGAAGTGGAGGGTATCGAGGATACAGGGGTGCTCAACGGAGGTTGTAACGATATGGTTCTTCTCCGGGTTTTTCAGGATATGCTTGAAGTAGATCCCCTTGAGCACGGTATTGTTGCTCTCTGTCGCACAGGAGGTGATGAGAATGTCATCTTCGTCCGGCACATTCAGGGCGTCGTACATTTTACCCATCGCTTTGTTCAGGTGGGGGCGGACTTCCATCCCGTACAGGTGCAGGGAGTTCGGGTTCCCGAAGAGCTCCTCGAAAAAGGGCTGCATTTTGACTTTGACCAGAGGGTCGATCTTGGTAGTGGCATTGTTGTCGAGATAAACGCGCATTGAATGTTCCTCGTTATTTGGGTGTTAATGCCCGGTAGAATGCAAAATCCGTTCGAGAAGAGGGTGCAAAAGCGTTCGCTGCGAAAAAAGGGGGATTTTTTTCGTGTCGACGGGCCGATCGGCCGGCTTGGTTGCAGCCTCTGCCCCGACTCTGCTATAATAGATATATTATGAAAACAAAAAATAATCTTTTTATTATTTTAAGTGAAATCATGATGATCGGTATTGTAACGGCTATCTTCTATAAGGCCGGCACGCTCCACGTGCGGATGGAACAGGAGATCCTCGATGCAAAACAGATGTTGGTGACGGCCGACGAACTGCGTCAGACCTCCGACGACCTTACGCATTTCGCACGCTCCTATGTCGTGACGAAAGACCCCGAATTCAAACATCGCTACTACACGACGCTGGATATCCGCAACGGCATGGCACCCAGACCCAAAGGGTATGCCAGGGTCTATTGGGACCTGTCGAAAGAGGATAGAGAACGCAAGCATCCGCCGGGGGAGAAGAAATCCATGGATGCCATCATTGCGGAACTCCCCTTTTCCCCGGAAGAAACCGCAAAACTGACAACGGCGGAAGTCAACTTAAACGAGATTGTCAAACTGGAGATCGAGGCGATAAACGCTGCGGAAGGGCGTTTCAAGGATGCCGAGGGGAGGTACACGGTCCGGGCGGAACCCGACCGACAGAGGGCCATCGCGTTGTTGCACTCCAAGGCCTATTATGAAGCCAAGCAGAAGATTATGAATCCCATCGACGACTTTCTAAGCCTGCTCAACGACAGGATCGAGGGGATTTTCAATGCCTTGAACGCCAAATTCGCTTTTTACGAATATCTGATGTTCGGGGTCATTATAGGCTTCATCTTTATCAACCTTTTTATCTACCGCCATCTCGTCAAACGCAATACGCTTGACCGGCAAAAACTCGAATACCTTGTGGAGCAGCGTACGCAGAACCTTGAAGCATCCCAGAGCAAACTGCAGGAGGCGCAGAGCCTGGCGCACTTCGGCAGCTGGGAACTCAACCTCGAAACGAACGGGCTGACGTGGTCGGATGAAGTGTACCGGATGTTTGAAATCGATCGGGACGAGTACGACGTCTCCTATGAGCTGTTCGCACACTTTATACACCCCGACGACCGGTCGTCGGTCGACCGGACCTACCAGGAGTCGGTCAGCCGTCATACGCCCTACAGAATCGAACACCGTCTGCTGTTGCGCGACGGCAGGGTCAAATATGTCCTCGAAAGCGGCGAGACATTTTATGATGCGAAGGGTACACCGGTCCGGTCCATCGGGACGATCTATGACATTACGGACCGCAAACAATATGAGCAGACCCTGAAAGACCGCGAGGCGCTGTTGAGCGCGGTCGTGGAACAGAGCATGGACGGGATCGGTCTGGTGGACAGGAGTGGGCATTTCGTTATGGTCAATAACGCCTATACGGAACTCGTTGGGTACTCGAAGAGCGAACTCAGCCGGATGCATGTGTTCGACCTGCTGCCCCCCGGCCAGGAACCGGAGATGTTCCCGGGGATCATCAGGACACGCCAACCGTCCCGGCGGGAGAAAAAGCTGCGGCGCAAAGACGGCACTGTCTTTTTGGCGGAGATCTCCGCCACTCCCATCATGATCGGTGAGGAGGAGCGGGTGCTTGGGATCGTCCGCGACGTCACCGAATACCGGCGGATGGAACGGGCGCTGGAGTATTCGGCGCGGCACGATGCCCTGACCGGGCTGTACAACCGCCACGTGCTGGAAAAGCAGTTGAGTGCCGAGGTCGGCAGGGCGGAGCGTTACGACCACCCGCTGTCGCTCTTTATGCTCGATATCGATCACTTCAAGAAGATCAACGATACCTACGGTCATCAGATCGGGGATATGGCGCTGCGCAAGGTGGCTGACATTTTGAAAAAAACGATGCGTAAAACGGACATGACCGCCCGTTACGGCGGCGAGGAGTTCGTAATCATTCTGCCCGAATCCTCACACGATGAAGCGATGGAACTGGCACAGCGTCTGTGCGGCGAGATCGCGGGGGAGCATTATATGACGGGGGGTGAAGGGGAGTTCTTCCTGACGGTGAGTATCGGCGTCGCCAGCCTCTCGAAAAGTACCGGCACTCCGGTCAAACTGCTCGAAGCGGCTGATGCGGCCATGTATGCGGCGAAGCGCTCCGGCCGCAACCGGGTCGTCTCCGCTTAGGCTTCTTCCTCATGTTGAAGGGGTTTGCCGTTTCAGCCGCCGGAGATGCATACAAAACTTTCCTCTATAATACGCTCGTTGCGAGTTGAATAATCAGAAAGGAGTGTCTGGAAATCCGGGATTGGAGGGTGTGCTCCCTTGAAGGTATAGGGAGCGAAGAGAGGGATTACGCCTCGGCGCTCTCGTCCTCTTTTTTGAAGGTGTAGATCGGTTCGGTTGTCGGGTCGGCGACGACCGCCTCGGTGATCGTGACACTCTCGAGGTTCTCTCTTGAGGGGCAGCTGTACTGCAGCGGCAGCATCGCCTCTTCGATGATCCCGCGCAGACCGCGGGCGCCGACACCCTTGTCGATCGCCTGCTGGGCGATCGCTTCGAGGGCCTTCTCTTCGAACTCGAGGGTGATACCGTCCATCTCGAAGAGTGCCTGGAACTGTTTGATCAGGGCGTTGTCCGGTTCCTGGAGAATCTGGACCATCTGATCCTTGGTCAGTTCGCGCAGCTGCGCGATGACCGGGATACGCCCGATGAATTCGGGGATAATACCGTAGTGGACCAGCGCGCGCTGGTCGACTTTGAAGTCGGCAGCCATCTCGCTCTTCTGGACCTTCGCGAAGCCGACTTTATTGGTGCGCTTCGTATGCTTATCCGGCACGAGGCCGACGAAGGCGCCCCCGCAGACGAAGAGGACGTGCGTCGTATCGAAGAGGACAGTCTCCGTTGTGGAGTTTTTACGGCTCCCTTTGACCGGGACGTAGACTTCGCTGCCCTCCAGGATCTTGAGCAGACCCTGCTGGACACCCTCGCCGGAGACGTCGCGGCCCATTGTGGCGCTTTCACTTTTACGGGCGATCTTGTCGATCTCGTCGATGTAGATAATCCCGCGCTGGGCGGCTTCGATGTCGTAGTTGGCCGCGGCGAGGAGGCGTGAGAGGATACTCTCGACGTCTTCACCGACGTAGCCCGCTTCGGTCAGAGCCGTGGCATCGGCGACGGCGAAGGGGACGTTCATGATCTTGGCCAGGGACTTGGCGAGCAGCGTCTTACCGCTCCCCGTCGGTCCGAGCAGCATGATGTTCGATTTTTCCAGCTCGACATTATTGTAGATAGGGTTTTCGATCCGCTTGTAGTGGTTGTACAGCGCGACGGCGAGGACTTTTTTCGCGTCCTCCTGACCGATAATGTACTTGTCGAGGAACTCGACGATTTTCGCGGGCTTCGGCAACTCCTGGTGCAGTTTTTCCTGCTGTTCGTAGCGGACTTCCTTCTGCAGGATGTTCGAACAGGTCGTGACACACTCGTTACAGATATTGGTGTTCTCCGAAGAGAACATTTTTTTCACTTCGCTCTGCTTACGCCCGCAGAACGAACATGTTTTTTCTTCTTTGGTACTCATCAGACTTCCTTTTTCGTAATAGCATTGAGGATCTGGTCCGCCAGACCGAATTTGATAGCATCTTCAGCAATGAAGTAGTTGTCCCGATCGCTGGCTTTCTCAATGGTTTTGACTGTCGCGCCGGTCGCTTCGGCGAGGATCTTGTAGAGCCGTTTTTTGAGGCTGATAATGTGGTTGGCCTGGATCTCGATATCGCTGGCCTGGCCCTGCGCACCGCCCAGGGGCTGGTGGATCATCACTTCAGCGTTGGGGAGCACGTAGCGGTGCCCCGGTTCGCCGCAGGTAAAGAGAACGGCAGCCATCGATGCGACCATGCCCAGACCGTAAGTGTAGACCGGCGCGCTGATCAGTTGCATGGTGTCAAGGATGGCGAGGCCCGCCATGACCGAACCGCCCGGAGAACTGATATACATGTGGATCGGCTCTTCGGAATCTTCGGCTTCAAGATAAAGCAGCTGGGAGACGATAATCCCCATCATGTGGTCGTCAATCGGTTCGGTGATCATGATGACACGGTCGCCCATCAGTTTGGAAAAAAGGTCAAAATAGCGTTCGCCCCGGGGGGTTCTGTCTTTTACGGTTGGTATGTATGGCATAAGTTTCCTTTGTGTGGCTTCGCCGCGTCATCCCGCTAAGCGATCGCTCGAGATTGAGTATCGTTTGCCCCGCATGGGGCAGGTGTATATTGTTTAGATAAAGGCCTCGGTAAAGGCTTCGAGAGACATCTCGATCAGTTCGAGGTTGTGTTTTTCAACAAACTTTTTCTCTTTCTTTCCGAGCTCCTGGTCACTAATGAAGTAACCGCCCTCGAGATCGTGTGTCAGTTCGTTGGCGACCATGCGGTCGGTGTCGCGGTCGAAATAGGTACCCATAAAGAGGTACTTTTTCGTCTTGCGGTAGGTTTTGAGCACGGACGGCACGGCAAAACCGCCCATTGCCTCCGTGAGCCAGTCGACGTAGTCGGCGTCGGAGATGACAAAGCTCGGCTCCGGCAGCGGTGCTCCCATCGGCTTGAAGATTATCTTCTGGGCGTCGTCGAGGGCCTCTTCGTCTACCTGGAAGTACTTCTTGTTCTCGACATCCCACTCGTAGATCTCGTAGCGGTAGTCGTTGTCAAGAATACGGGACTTCCCGATAATGAGCGTGTGCGGTTCGAAGGCGAGCATCTCCTGCAGCTTGGCATCGCGGTTGGTGTCGATGATGAAGCGCGGAGACATGTTGAGGATCGCCTTGTGCAGCGGCGTCGGTTCAAACTCCTTGGTATAGATCCAGTTGGTCATCTGCTGGATGTAGTCGACGCCCCGGCGCTGTTCCAGGTGCATGGCGGCGCGGGAGTATTCGAACATCAGACGCGGGCTCATGGCACGGCCGTTGTTCATCATCAGGATCATCGAATCCGAGTCAAAGGGCATCTGTTCACCCTCTTTGGTCGTGATGCCTTTGAAGATTCCCAGCCCGAAATAGGGGACGGTCGTCTGGTTGCGGATCTCTTTCTTGATCGTTTCGATCAGTTCACTGTAGTCTTTGGTCTCTGTTGTTGTCATTGTTTCGCTCATTAGTGGCATCCTTTTCCGGTATAGCATTCCTGCGCAGCATAGACTTTCCGTACGGCCGTTTCGGCGTTGAACGGATCATGCAGGTTCTTGGCAAATTCATCATAGTAGAGTGCACCATCCTTGGAGATGATGAACAGGGCCTTGGTCAGCTCCCCGTCGAGGGGCTCACCGCTGAGGCGGACACCGTACCAGTCGGCGAACTCTTCGTCGCTGTCAAGCAGGAAGCGGAAGCCTTCGACCTTAGGGTCCTCGTGGGAGGTCGCGGCGACGATCAGCGACGCGGTAATGTCGTCGGCTTTCGGAAGGGCCTTGCCGATGGCTTGCAGTTCGGCGATGCAGTTGTCATCTATAAAAGGGACCGTTACGATCAGATGGGTCTTGCCGTCCTGTCCCCCGACGCTCTGTGACGTACCGTCCGGGGCTTTGAGCGTGACCTTTTCGGAAGCGTACCCGATATCTAGCGGCTGCTCTTCAAGACGCATAGTAGACGTGTTCAACTGTATTTGCAAGCGAAGCTCCTATGATGAAATTTTTGATGGCGTTCTCCGTCGTACGGATGACGGAGGGGAATTTGAACAGGTGGATGCCGCCGTTGGTCAATGCCCGTTTGGTGTTGTCGCAGAAACGGTCGGCCAGCAGGTAGCTGCAGCCGGCGAGCACTTCAAGCAGGGCATAGTGTTCGGTGATATGGCGGATGTCTTTTTGACGCTCTTCATCGCAGGTGCACGTGGTCGAAGAGGTGTCAAAAAGGCCGCACGCCGTTTTGCACCACGGGTTCATCTCGACGCTCAGCAGTGAGATGCCGACCCGGCTCTTTTCCATAACGATTTCATAAATACCGAATTTCGGGGCGGTCGAAGGGTTATCGCGATAGAGCTCAAGCTGTTGATTGAACGGGACAGCGATCTTCATGGTTTTTCCTTTACCGTCGCCCGGAATCAGGCGTACTTGCAGCGTAAATTGCAAGATGCGTTCCAGTCGGGAGTTCCCCGCCCGCCGTGGATTAGACGGAAATACGCCTTTGTGTATGAGTTGCTATTTAATAATGTTGCGGTGCAATATGGTGTGGGGTGAGGGGACAAAATTGTCGAGATTGTCGGTGGTGGTAGCCCCAACACGGGGAAAAGGGCTGGAATAGGGTTTGCAACATTGGCAGCAGAATATGATTGTAGCTACATGATGCAAGGTCAGGTTCGTCAAACCTATACATCTATAAAAGGAGCTAAAATGAGCTGCGGTTCAAGCCCAACAGAATCAGCATTGCCAGCTGATATTGCAGAAAAGGTCCACGATCACCCATGTTACTCTGAAGGAGCCCACCACCACTACGCACGTATCCACGTTGCGGTTGCACCGGCATGTAATATCCAGTGTAACTACTGTAACCGTAAATACGACTGTTCCAACGAGAGCCGTCCTGGGGTTACAAGCGAACGCCTGACGCCGGAAGAATCCGTCAAGAAGGTTATGTTCGTCGGCGGTGAAGTTCAGCGTATGAGTGTTCTTGGTATTGCCGGACCGGGGGATGCCCTCGCCAACCCGGAAAAAACATTCAAGACATTCGAAATGGTCCGCGAAAAAGCGCCTGACCTGAAACTTTGTCTCTCTACGAACGGTCTCGCCCTGCCGGACTACGTTGATGAAATGGT
This sequence comes from Thiomicrolovo immobilis, assembly GCF_039645955.1. Lineage (GTDB taxonomy): Bacteria > Campylobacterota > Campylobacteria > Campylobacterales > Sulfurimonadaceae > Thiomicrolovo > Thiomicrolovo diazotrophicus. The sequence continues at coordinate 1,541,360 of NZ_CP147916.1, read as the reverse complement.
CAAATATGACATTGACCACATTACGGTCACGATCAACTCTGTAGACGAAACAGGTGAGATCGGTTCGAAAATCTATCCGTGGATCTACCACAACAACAAACGTATCTACGGCAAAGAAGCGGCACGCATCCTGCTCGAGAAGCAACTCGAAGGTATGGCGAAGTGTGTTGAGCACGGTATCCTCATCAAAGCGAACTCCGTTCTGATCCCGGGTATCAACGACAAGCACCTGCCGGAAGTTTCCAAGAAACTGAAAGAGATCGGTGTCTTCCTCCACAACATCATGCCGATCATCTCCGAGCCGGAGTTCGGTACGAAATTCGCCCTCGACGGTGTTCCGTCTGCGACTGACCAGCAGCAGATGGAAGTGCAAGAAGCGTGCGGTATGGATATGAAACTGATGCAGCACTGCCGCCAGTGCCGCGCAGATGCCGTCGGTCTGATCGGTGAAGACCGCGGTGCGGAATTCACGAAAGAACGCTTCGCAGAAATGAGCTTCGATGCACTCGAAGAGCATTACAACGTTGAAGGACGCAAAGAGGCGCACGCCAAGATCGAAGAGTTCCGCTTCTTCCTTGACAGAGCGAACGAGCGTGTCCGTAAAGAGAAAGCAGACCTCAGTTCTGACGGTCAGACGATCCTCGTTGCCGTGACGACAGCGGGCGAAGGGATGATCAACCAGCACTTCGGTTCTGTCAAAGAGTTCCTCATCTACGAAGCAGGCGACCTCGGTATCCGCTTCATCCACCACCGCAAACTCGACTATGAGTACTGTGCAGGACCGGATGGCACGAACCCGATCGACGCGATCGTTGAAAAACTCAAAGACTGTAAGCTGATCCTCACGGCGAAGATCGGCGGTTGTCCGCAGGATGACCTCAAAGCAGCCGGCCTCGTCGCCGACATGAGCTACGCTTATCAGCCGATGGAAGCTTCCGTCCTGAAAGCAACACGCAAATACTTCAATCTCCCCGAGGAGATGGAAGCGAACTAAGCAATCGCTGTCCCCGCTTCGGCGGGAAACAGCGGAAGGCCGCTAACAAGCAGAAAATGCTTTCGCATTTGCGTCAGATGAGACGAATTGACGAAGGTGAAGGATGGAAATGGCTTTTATCAACGACACGACGTTACGTGACGGTGAACAAGCGCCCTATGTGGCGTTCAACACCGCTGAAAAGATAGCGATCGCCCGCGCGCTTGATGCGTGCGGCGCCGATGAACTCGAAATCGGTATTCCCGCGATGGGAACGCGCGAACAAGAAGACATCCGCGAGCTTCTGGCCCTGGGGCTGGGTGCACGGATGATGACCTGGAACCGTGCGACGATGCGTGATCTTGAGGCATCGCTTGAATGCGGCGTGCCGGCCGTTGACCTCTCCATTCCCGTTTCTGACATTCTGATCGACGTCAAGTTCGGCGGTGACAAGGAACGGATGCTTTCGCAACTCGAGGCAGTCATATTGGCCGCGAAACGCGAAGGACTCTATGTCTGCATCGGAGCCGAAGACAGCTCCCGTGCCGATCTCTCCTTTATTGCCGAAGTGATGCAGCTGGGCCATGCGCTCGGTGCTGACCGTTTCCGCTACTGCGACACCGTCGGGATCCTGACACCGACGCGCACTTATGAAGCCATCAAAGCATTGGTTTCCCTCAATCTCCTTCCGATCGAAATGCACACGCACAATGATTTCGGTCTTGCCAATGCGAATGCGCTCAGCGGACTCGATGCCGGTGCACAGAGCGTCAATACAACCGTTATCGGACTGGGCGAACGGGCGGGCAACGCTTCGTTCGAGCAGATCTCGATGGCCCTCAAGCATCTCTACGGCGACGCGCGTCATATCGACGCGATGCAGATGCGTTCGCTCATCGCCATCGTCGCCGAGGCGGCGGGCGTGACCATCGCGCCGAATGCTCCCATTATCGGGGAGCGCCTTTTTGCTCATGAGAGCGGTATTCATGCCGACGGTATGATGAAAAACAGCCGTGCCTACGAACCGTTTGATGCCGAAGAGGTCGGGGGACTTCGCGCCTTCCCTATCGGCAAACATTCGGGAACCGGCACGGTCATGTACCATCTCAAACAGCTTGGTATTACTGCCGAAAAGAGTGCGCTGCACTCACTGCTGCCACGGATCCGCGAAATCGTCACGTCACGAAAGCAGGTCCTTGACGACATGGAGCTCGTATCTCTTTACAGGCAGAGCCAATGTTCATAGGATGGCTCAAATTCGCAGACGTCAGTGAACTGGTCAAGATTGCCGATACGGTAGGTTGGCTCGCTGACGGATACCATATCAAACTGATGATGATGCACTCGCCGCATCTGTGTTACGGTGCTTATGAAGACGGCAAGCTTGTCGGGGCGATTATGTCCATCGGTTTTTCCGAAACGGCGCAGATGAAATATTTCATGGTACGCCCGGAGTATCAGAAGAAGGGAATCGGCACCCGCCTTTTCAAGACGCTTCTGACGGTACTGGAGAACGATTTCCGCAAAATCTATCTCCATGCCAATCCGGACCTCGTGCCGTTTTTCGAAGCCCACGGCTTTGAATCCAATATCGAAGTGGGTCGTTTCATCAATGTCGGCAAGGTGCCGCCGTTCAACTTCACCAATGCCCATGCCAAAGAGCTTGACGGCGGCAATTTCGAGTCCGCCATCTCCGTCATCGACCATGAGACCTTCGGTGAGAACCGTCTGGACTTCCTCATGGACGAGATGGAGCGCACAAGCTCACTCAAGTTCACGCTGCCCAATGCCTTCCAGCACTCCAGCGTCGTGAACGCACGCCATGTCTATCTGGGCCCCTGGCAGGTCCGTGAAGGGCATGAGGATGAAGCGGAGAAGATGATGAAAGGGGTCCTCTATTTCCGGGGCCTCAAAAAAGTCTTTGCCGACGTTCCCCTCGGCGTGAAGCCGGTCGTGGACCTGTATGAGAAGTACCACTTCAAGCAACAACAGAAGTTCGTCCATATGAGCAAGGGCGGCAATACGATTAAGTTCGAAAATATATACGCATTTTCACTTTAAAAGGAGCCTGGAATGTGTTTACTGCAGATGAAAGTCGGTGAAATAGCAGCGGTGGACGCCATCAACGTCCACGGTGCACTGCGTGCACGCCTGCTGGCAATGGGCCTGATGCCGAATGCGCAGATCAGCATTAAGCATTTCGGCTGGTTCAAAAGCACCGTCCAGGTGATGATCAATCGTACCCTGGTAGGTCTCCGCAAAGAGGAAGCTGCCCTGATCGAGGTCCATAAAGTGGCCTGAGGGCCTCTTTGCAAAGACGATTTCGGTCGTGTTTGCAGAGGGGCCTGAACCACCTCGAACAAGGAGATAGAATGTCAGCTGATGCAAAAGAACTGAAAAAAGAGTTGGCCAAACGCAAACGTCTGGCGGTCGAGATCGCTTCTGAGATCCACGATATCGTTGAAGATACGCTCTGGACCGATTATGTCAAAATGCCGGAACTGAGTGAAAAACTTCGTGTTGCCGTCGAAGAAGCCAACACGTTCAAGACTGAAAACGGTCTTTGATCCTCCCCGCCATGGACGCCTGTCCTGCGGAGGCTAATCATGCGCACTAAAGAAGAGATCCTCCGGATGGAGATCTGCGAATGCGGCGAAAAAAACGTGGCCGAGGCCATCGACATCTTTCAAAATACCTCCCTCCCATTTAAAAAAGCAAAAAAACTTGTGACCGAATGCAATAAGAGTTGTTGCCGCGCGGCACTGGTAAAATTGTACGACATGAACCAGTTCGGTACCTATGATTTTGAAGAGATCGAACACCTCATTGAACAGCGCCTCGAGCGGATACGCCGTTTGGCGGAAGGAGAGTGAGTATGCCCGAAAGGCAATGGGAGACACTGCGCGCATGGCTGATGGAACAGCGGGCCATTTCATCGGAGATCAAAACACCCGCTGAGGTGAAGCGCCTTGATCTCAGCAGCCGTTCCCTGCAGCAGCTGCCCGAAGCGTTCGGACTGCTCAGCGAACTGGTCGCGCTCAATCTGGGCAACAACAAGCTTTCATCCCTGCCGGATTCCATGGCGTCGATGACGAAACTGAGCAACGTCGATCTTCGGCGCAACGTTTTCACGGCCGTTCCGGCCATCCTGGGAATGTCCCCGATCCGTTCGCTCAACCTCAGCGGGAACCGCATCGGCGACGTTTCAGAACTGAGCCGTTGCACGACGCTCCGGGTCCTCGATCTCAGCGGCAACGTTCTCGAAAGTTTTGAGCGCTGTCTGAGCGTACCCAACGAACTCCGCACCCTCAACCTCGCGACCAACTACATTAAAGATATCTCCGCGATGCCGGCCCAGCTCACGTCCGTCGAACGGCTGAACCTCGAAGGCAACCTGATCATAAGTGTCCCACCGGAGGCGGCGTACTTCAGTTCCCTGCTGGAGCTGGATCTTTCCGACAACCGTATCGAGACGATCGACAAGGCCTTTTTCACCCTGGGGGTGGAATCGGTCAATCTCGCCTCGAACCGTATCCGCCACATCGCCTTGCACGGGCTGGAGGAGCTCGAGGTGCTGACGCTCGACGATAATGCGCTCGCTTCGTTGGAGATTGCGGACGATTTTGCTCCCTATCTGCGGGCCTTCTCCTGCGACGGCTGCGGGCTGACGGCATTCCCGATGGTGCCGTCGACCGCCCTGGGGTCTCTGTGCTACTCCTCCAACGCCATTGCCGAGGTGCCCGAATCGATCAGCCGCTATGCCGAACTGTACGAACTCGATATCGACGGTAACGCTATCGTGGATCTTCCCGAAGCGCTGGCGAATATGAAGAACCTGAAGTCGCTCTATATCGGCGACAATCCGCTGAACGAACATGCGAAGCTCGTCATCGAAGTGCTCCACCCGGAGATCTGCGATATCAATATGAAAACGGGGATCACCATCGAACCGGCAACGGAGGCGGACCTGCCGCATATGGCGGGACTGCTGGGGGTGCTTTTCGCGATCGAACAGGATTTCGAGATCGACTTCGACAAGCAGCTCTCGGGGATCGCGAAACTCTACACCCACGAAGGGACCGACCTGCTTGTCGCGCGTCACGAGGGGAAGGTCGTCGGCATGCTGACGATGCAGCGTCTCATCTCCAGCGCCGAGGGGGATTTTGTCGGACAGATCGAGGACCTCGTCGTGTTACAGGAGTACCGTAAGATGGGTGTGGGCAGCCGTCTCATCAACAAAATGCGTTTCATGGCACAGTCGTACGGCTACAAACGCATCCAACTCGCCGCGGATATCGACAATGAAAACGCACTGCACTTCTACACCCGGCGCGGTTTTCGCCGCACCAATCTCACCGTCTTTCATTTTAAAAATAATATTTAAGCTTCAAAGCCCCTGTTTAGGGGGGTTACACACACTTTGTCGCATCTGCGACAATTTTTGTCCTCTTTACGACAATTTTGATGTTCGTATGTCGTTCCTGATTTTGAGAATTCCTTTCAGTAGAAAAACCCTTCAAAGCCCCTTGTTTAGGTGCTTTCGAGCGTTTTGCGACAAAATGTCGGCGCTGCTGCAAATCCTATTCTTACAAATTTGTCTCTTTTTCCTATTGTTGTGCGTATTTTTCAGAAATGTCAGGAATTGTCGCTGAAAAAACCGGGAACGCATCATGCACCAACTACGGCGAAGTACATCTACAAGGAGAAAAAAATGGCTGAACTTCGTCAAATCGCATTCTATGGTAAAGGTGGGATTGGTAAATCTACTACTTCCCAAAATACTCTGGCCTCTATGGCTCACTACTTTGATAAGAACATCATGATCGTTGGTTGTGACCCGAAAGCGGACTCAACTCGTCTGATCCTTCACGAGAAAGCACAGTCTACAATTCTGCAGCTTGCTGCTGAAATGGGTACTGTTGAGGACCTTGAACTCGAAGATGCAATGAAACCGGGTGCAGGTATTTTTGCTCCTGACGCACCGGGCGGTTGGATCAACTGTACAGAGTCTGGCGGACCAGAGCCGGGTGTTGGATGTGCAGGACGCGGTGTTATTACTGCAATTAACTTCCTCGAAGAAGAAGGCGCTTACGAAGAAGAAGGTCTTGACTTCGTTTCTTACGACGTTCTCGGTGACGTTGTTTGTGGTGGTTTCGCTATGCCGATCCGTGAAGGTAAAGCTCAGGAAATCTACATCGTTATGTCTGGTGAGATGATGGCAATGTATGCTGCTAACAACATCTCTAAAGGTATTCTGAAGTATGCAAACACTGGTGGCGTTCGCCTTGCTGGTCTGGTTTGTAACGCTCGTATGACTGACAAAGAGTATGACCTTGCTATCGCACTGTCTAAAGACCTCGGCACTCAGATGATTCACTTCGTACCGCGTAACAACATCGTTCAGCACGCTGAACTTCGCCGTATGACTGTTGTTGAATACAGCCCGCAGTCTGACCAAGCTCTTGAGTACAAAGAACTTGCTCGCAAAATCATCGCGAACGACATGAAAATCATCCCGACTCCGCTCGAGATGGACGACCTCGAAGACCTTCTGATGAAATACGGTCTTGAAGAAGAGGCTGACGAAGAAAACGTTGGTAAGGCTGCAGAAGCGTAATCGCCTTTGGCTTTCCTTGGTTGAAAGATGCGTTTTCCCCTTCGGGGGAATAAAAATTCTCATAATGAAAAGAAAAAAACAGACAAAGAAGGAGAATTATTATGTTTATTCTTGGTTTCCACTTCCCAGCAGATATGGGGAATTCAATCCCGGACGAAAAAGTTGTTGAAAAACTGGATAACTCAGGCGTTGATTTCGGCAGCGTCAGCGAAATTAAAATGATGATGGAAAGCCGTGAAGGTCAAAAAGAAGAGCTTTCTTATACGAACAAAGATACGTTCATGTTCAAAGCACTTGTACACTACGCTACAACGGCTGAGTCTGACTACATGATCTATACAAACCGCTATCAGATTGCAGAGCTCTCCAAGCGTCTCGATGCAGGCGATGACGAGACTATGGCCCTTTGTAAGAAATTCGACTCTATGGCTCAGTTCCGTATTACGGCAGCGTAAGCAAACTATTAAATTATAGATTCTTTAAAAGACATAGAGGAGGATATTATGGGTCCAGAATCATTGGAAGCAAAACAAAAAGCAGCGATTGAAGAGGTACTCAAGGCGTACCCGGAGAAAGCTGCAAAAAATCGTGCTAAGCACCTCGGTGTAGGTTCACCGGAGGATGAAAGCCAAAAAACTTGCGGTAACGTTCGTTCGAATAAGAAAACTGTTCCGGGTGTCATGAGCCAGCGTGGTTGTGCTTATGCCGGTTCTAAAGGTGTTGTTTGGGGTCCGGTTAAAGATATGGTTCATATCTCTCACGGTCCGATCGGTTGTGGTCAGTACTCACGTGCCGGCCGTCGTAACTACTACATCGGTACAACCGGTGTCGATACATTCGTTACGATGAACTTCTCTTCCGACTTCCAGGAAAAAGACATCGTCTTCGGCGGTGACAAGAAACTGGCTGTCTGTTTCGAAGAAATCGACGCACTGTTCCCGCTGAACAACGGTATCACTGTTCAGTCTGAGTGTCCGATCGGTCTGATCGGTGACGACATCAACGCGACTTCTAAAGTTTACGCGAAAGCGACTGGTAACACGATCGTTCCGGTTAACTGTGAAGGTTTCCGCGGTGTTTCTCAGTCTCTGGGTCACCACATCGCGAACGATACTGTCCGTGACTACGTCTTCGACGGCAACGTTGAAACACTGGGTGACGCTATCGAGCCGACTGAGTACGACGTTGCGATCATCGGTGACTACAACATCGGTGGTGACGCATGGTCAAGCCGTATCCTTCTCGAAGAGATGGGTCTGCGTGTAACTGCTCAGTGGTCAGGTGATGCTACGCTCAAAGAAATGGCACAGACGCCGAAGGTTAAACTGAACCTCCTGCACTGCTACCGTTCTATGAACTACATCTCCCGTCACATGGAGAAAGAGTTCGGTATTCCTTGGGTTGAATACAACTTCTTTGGACCGACTCAGACTTACAAGTCTCTGCGCAAGATCGCTGCATTCTTCGACGAGAAGATCCAAGCGAAATGTGAAGAAGTCATCGCTAAGTATGAGCCGATGATCAACGCTGTTGTCGACAAATACCGCCCGCGCCTCGAAGGCAAGCAGGTAATGCTGTTCGTCGGTGGTCTCCGCCCGCGTCACGTTATCGGTGCTTACGAAGACCTCGGTATGGAAGTTATCGGTACGGGTTACGAATTCGCACACGACGATGACTACAAGCGTACAAAAGACGAGATCATGCGTTCAACTGTCATCTACGATGACGTCAACGAATACGAACTCGAAGCGTTTGTCAAGAAACTTGAGCCGGACCTCGTTGCTTCTGGTATTAAAGAAAAATACGTCTTCCAGAAAATGGGTCTGCCGTATCGCCAGATGCACTCTTGGGACTACAGCGGTCCGTACCACGGATTCGACGGTTTCGCGATCTTCGCATCCGATATGGACCTCGCGATCAACTCTCCGGTTTGGGGATATAGCAAAGCACCTTGGGAAACGGAAGGAGAAGCCTAATGCAGAATGTAGATAAAATCGACAACGGTAAGAACCTTTTCCAGCATCCTGAGTACCGGGATGTCCTGGCAAACAAAAAACAGTTCGAGGGTGCCTGGGGCGCCATCGACAAAGAAAAAGTCGCCGAAGTCGCTGAGTGGACTACAACGTGGGATTACCGCGAGAAAAACCTCCAGCGTGAAGCGATCACCGTCAACCCGGCAAAAGCATGTCAGCCCCTCGGTGCTGTCATGGTTGCTCTCGGTTTCGAGAACTGTATGCCGTACGTTCACGGTTCACACGGTTGTGTTGCTTACTTCCGTTCATACTTTACACGTCACTTCAAAGAGCCGACACCGTGTGTTTCCGACTCTATGACTGAAGACGCGGCGGTATTCGGTGGTCTGGTCAACATGAAAGACGGTCTGAAAAACTGTGCAGCAGTTTACAAGCCGGACATGATTATGGTTTCTACCACTTGTATGGCAGAAGTCATCGGTGACGACCTCTACGCGTTCATTACTGCAGCGAAAGAGGAAGACGGCGGTGTTGACCTTCCGGAATCATTCCCGATCCCGTACGCACACACTCCGTCTTTCGTCGGTAGCCACATCACTGGTTACGACAACATGATGCACGGTACAATGCAGCAGCTCACTGAAGGGAAGAAAACTGAAGAGGTCAAAGACCGCATCAACATCATCCCGGGCTTCGAAACGTACATCGGTTCTATCCGTGCGGTCAAAACGATCGTAGAGAAGATGGGTGCAGACTACATCATGCTCGGCGACCACTCTGATCAGTGGGATATGCCTGCAGGTGAGTACAACATGTTCGCCGGCGGTACTAAACTGGAAGATGCAGCTGACTGTATCAACTCCAAAGCGACTATCTCTCTGCAGAAGTACGCGACTCCGAAAACCATGAAAATGGTTCAGAAGCGCTGGAAATCCAAAGAGAGCACAACATGTAACCCGGTAGGCCTGAAAGGGACTGACGAGTTCATCATGAAGCTTTCCGAGCTGACTGGTAACGAAATCCCGGCAGAACTGAAGATCGAGCGCCAGCGCCTGGTCGATGCAATGCAGGATAGCTACCCGTACATGCACGGTAAGAAATTCGCGATCTGGGGCGACCCTGACTTCCTGATCGGTGTTGTTTCCTTCCTGCTCGAAATGGGTGCGGAACCGACACACGTACTGTGCCACAATGCACCGCGCGGCTGGGAAGATGAGATGCGTGCGCTTCTCGACACTTCACCGGCTAAAGACGACCTGAACGTCTGGGCAGGTAAAGACCTGTGGCACATGCGTTCATTCCTCTTTACTGAGCCTGTCGATTTCATGATCGGTAACTCTTATGGTAAAGAGCTGATGCGTGATACGGGTACTCCGCTCATCTACATGGGCTTCCCGATCTTTGACCGTCACCACCTGCACCGCTACTCACTGAGCGGTTATGAAGGTGCGCTCAACATGCTCACGCAGATCACGAACAAAGTTCTTGATCAGCTCGACGAAGAGACGAAGGGTATCGCTACGACGGACTACTTCTTCGACCTTATCCGCTAAATCTCTTCCCCCGGGGAGAGGGATACCTGTTTTTTTTGAGTTTCGCCGCGGCCCCACGGCCGGTTCGGACCGCTGGGGCGGCACCGGGGCGTCTTCTTCGGACCCCCGACTTTCTCTCTCCTCAATTCATGTTGCTCCCTTCGGGGAGCGCTTCATCCACACATCTTTCAAGTACGATTTTTGCATAAGTTGCGGAAAAAAGGACACACGAATGGCCGTTTCCGACAAGATCAAGGAAAATCTGATGAAAGAGATCTACACCAACATCGACAAGCTTTACGACTTTATGGAGCAGCACTACGCGCTCAGCGATGAACACCACGATCTCGTCATCCGGGAACTCAACAAACTCAAAGACCAGTTCTACCTGATCTCCAACAACAGCAAACTCTCCTAGGAAGCCCCGTATGCCTGCGCAGTACCACGTCGTCATCGAAAAGCTCTGCGGCTGTGCGAAAAAAAAGGATCTCGAGCAGATCCGCAGCTTCTACAGCCGCGAAGAGGCGGAGGAGCATGCGTACGAATGGGCGGACACCCTCAACAACAGCTTCTGCGGCAAACACGGTTTCGACGTCAAGGAGACGGGCGACAACTTTGTCATCTCCGTCGAAGAGGGCGGTTTCGTCGAAGCGTGCGAACTCTACTAGCGGCAGATGATCTGCGCCAAACATTCACGATATTAAATGCATTTTCTGATAACATAAGAGCCCTTTACAGGGTGGCAGCCCGAGAGGATCAAGGACAATCCGAGGAGTTTATGTGATGGAAAATCAAGCGAATACGGAAGCGGAAGCCGTCGAAGAAGTGCCGACGGCATCTGAAGAGGAGCATGCCCGCGGCATCCACTATGATGACGCGATGCTCGACGCCTTTGTGCAGAAGCCGGAGAAGTTCGCCTGGTACAAGCGTACCTTCGCAAAGTTCAACCGGAACGGCGTCGACGGCTTCGCCTGGAGCTGGTCCTGGTGGGCCTTCTTCGTGACCTTCTGGTTTCTGCTCTACCGTAAAGCCTATCTTGCGGCAATAGGGTATTTCGGCGCCGCACTGCTTTTCTCGTTCCTGTCGCTCGGCATTATCGGCACACTGATCTTCATGATCATCTCCGGGGGGACCGCGCCCTATTTTGTCTACAAAAACTATCGTGAGCTGCAGCGCAGGGCGGAGGCTGCTTCGACGGATACAGAGGTGCGCATCGAAACGATGAAGCAGCTCGGAGGCTACCATAGCTGGGTCGTTGTCGTCGCCGCCATCATCAATGTCCTGCTGCTGCTAGGCATCCTGCTGGGGTTCCTGGCCCTCGGCGTTGTCCTGACCAGCACTAGCCAGGGATAACGGCCCAAAGGGACGTGCTTTAGAGGCCCCGTTGTGCGAAGAGCGTGATCGCCATCTGCTGCGCGGCGAGAATGGAAGCCTGCACGGCGGCGATGTTCATGTTCATCGACTGCTGGGTGGAAAGGATCTGGTCCGCCTGCAGTCCGATGTTGTCAGCCATGGCCAGGATGAGATCGGCCTCTTCGAGGATGCGGTTGGCCATGACCCCGATATCGGCGGAGAGCTGCAGCATGCTTTTGAGCGAGGTGTAGAGCGTGGGGTCTGAGGTCATGGACTCCATGCCGCCGATCGCGACGACATAGCCGTCCACCGCGGTGGAGAGGGAGCGGAGCATCACCGCGAGATTGCCCAGGTCGACCAGGGTGTCCGCGGAGACGTAGAAACGGTTATGGACCGAATTCGCCGTGATATCGCTATAGACGGATTCGACTTCGCCCAGGTACTGACGAACGTCCCAGGAGACGGCTTCGAGTTCCATGGACATCGTCCACGGCGTGAGGCTGACGGCATCCATGCGCTGCGCCAGGAAGTCGCCGCTCGATTTCAGCCCCTCCAGTTGACTGTTGAAACTGTTCGATTGCATCACCGAGACCAGCGCGAGCATATTTTTCTGCGTCTGCAGCAGGGTCGACTGGGTGAGGGCGACGTTGTCGTTTTGCAGCTGCTGGGTCTCGAGAATACGGTCGGCCATCAGTCCGATGTTGTCCGACATGATCAGGATCTTGTCCGCCATCTCGCCGATGCGGTCCGCCATCGTCCCGATATCGTCGGAGAGCTGGAGCATCGCCGTGATGCCGTCGCCCAGGGTGGCGGCGTTCATGGACGAGGAGAGCATCTGGAGGTCCGTGGAGAGATTCAGCGCCTCACTGGAGAGGCTGAGGACCGTCACGGTGTACTGGTCGAGCGCCGTCAGCACGTCCGCGTCCACCTGGAGCGGGGCGGCAAGACTGGCGTCGATACGGCTGATCTCGTTGACGAGATCGCGCGCCGCGGTGTTCGCCTGAAGCAGCGGGGCGCAGACGCTGTCGCTGCCGAGGTTGATCGCTTCGAGCTGGCTCTTGAAGGCGGCGACGTTCGCATCGGCGGTCTGCAGGTCGGTCAGCAGCGCTGCGTTGAGCGGGAGCCAAGCGGTTAGCACGGCGCCGAAAAGCAGCAGGGATTTCATAGGGTTTTTAAATGTTTTCACGGTGCCTCCTTAGGGGTTCATGGACTGGAACAGGGTGATCATGGCGCTCTGCGCACTGAACATGGAGTGGAACATCGTCTCGAAGCTCCCCTGCTGCAGCTCCTGGGTCTGGCGGATGCGGTCGGTCATGATGCCGATGTTGTCGGCCATAACGATGATTTTGTCCGACATCTCCATAATGCGGTTGGACATGGTGCCGACGTCGTAGCTGAGCTTCAGCATGTTGGCGATCGCCGCTTTCAGCACCGCAGAATCGGTCTGATCGGAGAGGGATTCGATGGCGGCTGCGAAGGTTTGGAGGCTGTCGCCCATACCCTGGTGGATCTGGGAAAGGTCGCCGAACATCGTCAGGGTGCCGTCGCTGGGTTCTATGACCGCGAGCTGGTTGTTTTTGGCGGCCCACTCGTAGAGGTTTTTTGTGGAGATCATCAGCCGCGAAGCGTTGACTTCGAGCTGTTGCAGCTGGACGTCCATCGTCGTTTCCGAGAGGGTCGTTGCCGCCATGGCGTCGGCAAGTGCCTGGCTTTTGGTGATCAGATCGGCCAGCGTGGCGTCATAGATCTCCGGCATGAGGGCATCGCTGAGCGCGATCATGTTGTTCTGCGTCTGCAGCACGGACTCCTGCGTGAGGCGGACATTGGCGTTTTGCAGCTGCTGGGTGATGAGGATACGGTCCGCCATGATGCCGATATTGTCGGCCATGACAAGGATACGGTCCGCCATTTCGAGGATGCGGTCGGCCATGGTCCCGATATCGTCCGAGAGGCGGAGCATCGCCGCCGTCAGCAGTTCGAAATTGGAGCGTTCATAGCAGCTACCGCTGGTCTGCAGCCCCGTGGAGATGCGGAAACTGTTCTGGGCCATCTGCAGCGCCAGCGCCGCGAGGCTGTCGAGGGAATCGAGGTCGTCAATACTGACCGAATAGGGGGAGGGGATGTGGGTGTATACCATCTGGATAGAGGCGATATACTCCTTCATAGACGTATTGAGTGTCCCGAGCTCGCTGCAGGAGCCCTCCTGGGCAAAGCTGAAGGCGGCGAGTTCGCCGTTGAGGGTTTCGCCCTGGGTGACGAGACCCTGCAGGTCCGTTGTCGTCGACGCGTGAGCGCTCTGCCACAACAAGAAGAGCATAATCATGAGACTTTTTCGAATCAAAAGTATTCCTTGAAAATTGGTATTTGGGGGCGGAATATTATCGTAAATTATATTACGTATTTATATTAATCCTATGCTAAATGTTGCATTCAAGAATAGAGTCGAGTGAAAAGGGGGCTTCTGGAACGGGGTATGCAGAACAACGGGAACTCAAAAAAAGGATTACAGATGGAATACCATGTTGTAGTAGAGAAAATGTGCGGATGCGCGAAGCGCAATAATATGCCGCAGATCAAGACCTTTGATGACAAAGAAAATGCCCTGATGGTTGCCCGCGCCTGGGCGCAGCAGCTTAACGAATCTTTCTGCGGCAAGCATGAATTCAACGTAATCTCTGTCGACGACAACTACGTCATTTCTGTCGGTGAAGGCAGCTTCTGATGGAAGAGGAAACGTTCTTCTACTGCCAGGAGTGCAACGGGAAAATCACCCTGGACCAGCTGGCACTTCTCAATGAAGGCAAATGCCCGCACTGCGGCTCGCTCGCCGGTTTCTCCACCAATCCGAAAGGAACCGAGGACGGCTTTGAAAAAGCGAGAGTCCTTAACGATTCGGATTTTCTCAACGGGAACTTCTGATACGGAGTTCCGGGAGCTCGGCGCCCGCTAGGGGCGCTCGCGCTTCCATCCGCCTCCCAGGGCTTTGTAGAGGGAGATCTGGTTCGTGATCCTTGCGGCACCGAGCTGCACCAGGTTCAGCCGCGAGGCCAGCAGGGCCCGCTTGGCGTCGATCACCTCCAGGTAGGTCCCGTAGCCGCTGTCGAAGCGGCGCTGCGACAGGGAGAGCACCTTCTCATACGCCCGGTTCGCCTCATCCTGCGCGGCGAGTTTCTCATCGGCCGCGCGGATCTTCGCCAGCGCGTCATACACCTCTTTGAACGCCACTTTCACCGTCTGCGCATAGAGCATGACCGCTTCGTCTTTTTTCGCCTCCGCCTCGTTGACGCTGTTCTCGATCCGGCCGAAATCGAACAGGGGAACGTACAGCGCGGCGCCGAGTCCCCACATCTGGGCCGAAGCGTTGAGCAGGTTGTCAAGCTCGCTGCTGCTGTAGCCGGCGGTGCCGGTCAGCGAAATCGTCGGGAAGTAGGCAGCCTTGGCCACGCCGATCGTCGCATTGGCCGTGCGCAGGCGCGATTCTGCGGCGAGGATGTCGGGGCGCCGCTCGAGCAGGCCCGAGGTGAGGTCGGCCGGGACGGGCTGCGGTTCGGGCAGGGCGCTCGCCGTGTCGTATGCCGCTTCGAGCAGGCCTTTGGGGGAACGCCCCAGCAGGATGCCCATCGCGTTTTCGGCGAGGGCGTGCTCCTCGCGCAGGCCGGCGAGGGAGACCTTCGCCGTGGCATAGAGGGCGTGCGACTGCTGCAGTGTCAGTTCGTCGATGGCGCCGTGCTGGAACTGGCGTGCGCGGTACTCATAACTCTCCTTGTAGGCCTGGACCGTCTCCTCGGTGACCGTGATCTGCCGCCGCAGGGAGACGAGGTTGAAATAGAGTTCCGAGACACCGGCAATGAGGCCGATGCGGACGGTCTCCCGGTCGGCATCGGTCGCGATCAGCTCGCCGCGCGCCGCCGCTTCGAGGTTTTTGTATTTACCCCAGAAGTCCAACTCGTAGGCCGCCGTGACGGAGAGGTCGAAACTGTTGTAGATAAACCCGGAGAAGGGCGAAAGCGTCTCTCCGCTGGTCTTCTGGCGGTACGCCGACGCCCCGCCGTCGAGGGTGGGGTAGCGTTCGGCGCGGCTGTAGCCCAGCGATGCCGCTGCCTGGGCGACGCGGCTCGCGGCGATTTTCAGGTCGTCGTTGTTGCGCAGCGCTTCTGTAACGAGGAGATTGAGCGTCTCATCGTTGAAGGCTTCCCACCATGTCGCACCGATCGTGCTGGCATTGGCATCGGCCGACGCCGTGCTTTGTGCCGGCAGTTCGGGCGGCGTGACGGTCAACTTCGGCGCCATGGAACATCCGCCGAGCAGCCAGAGGGCCGCCGCGAGGGAGAGGAGCTTATTTGCGTGCATCTTCGCCTCCTTTGTCGGTGTAGAATTTGGCCCGCAGGCGCATGATCAGGTAGTAAAAGAGCGGGATGAAGAAGATCGCGACCACGGTTAGCATCACCATACCGCCGACGACGGTCGTCCCGATGATATGGCGGCTGTTCGCCCCGGCACCGCTGCTCAGCGCGAGCGGCAGCGTCCCGCCGATAAAGGCGAGCGAGGTCATGACGATAGGGCGGAAACGGATACGCGCCCCTTCAACCGTCGCCTGGTAAAGGTCGAGCCCCTCGCGCAGTTTCTGCTGGGCGAACTCAACGATCAGGATCGCGTTTTTCGCGGTGAGGCCGACCAGGGTGACGAGCCCGACCTGGAAATAGATGTCGTTCTCGAGCCCGCGGAAATAGACCGCCAGTGTCGCACCGAGCAGGGCGAACGGGACGGTCATGAGGATCGTGAACGGGATCATCCAGCTCTCATAGAGCGCCGCCAGGATCAGGAAGATGAAGACGATGGCGAAGATAAAGGCGTTGTTGCCTTTGCCCGCCACCTGCTGTTCCTGGTAGGAGGTACCGGCCCAGGCGATAGTGTAGCCCTCCGGCAGGACCTCCGCTGTCACTTCCTGGATGGCGCGCATTGCGTCGCCCGAACTGTAACCCGGGGCGGGCTGTCCGGAGAGCTGTGCCGCCGTGAACATGTTGAAGCGCTGGACGACGCTCGGCCCGACGATACGTTTGGCGTCGACGAGGGAGCTGATCGGGATCAGCGCGCCGCTGCTTGAACGGACGAAAACGTCGCGGTAGTCCTCGACGCTCTCGCGGTAGGAGGGCTCGAGCTGTACGTTGACGTGGTAGGTTCGGCCGTAGAGGTTGAAATCGTTGGCGTATCCGGTCCCGAAGGTCGAGCCCAGCGTCGTGTAGATATCGGAGATCTGAACGCCCAGGGCTTTGGCCTTGTCCTCGTTGACGGTGATGCGGTACTGCGGCACGCCGGCGTTGAAGGTCGTGCGGACCCGCGTGAGTTCCGGCCGTTCGTTGGCCTTTGCGACCAGCTGCTTCATCACACCGTCAAAGGCGAGGAGGTCGCCGCCGGTGCGGTCCTGGACATAGAGCTCAAAACCGCCCGTGGCGCTCATGCCGCGGATCGGCGGCGGGTTGACCGGGATGATCATCGCCTCTTTGTTCTGCATCATCTGCATCATGAACTTGCCGGCCATCGCGTCGGCGCTCTGTCCCGGTTCGGTCCGTTCGGACCAGTCCGAGAGGTGTGCAAAGGCGATGCCCGCATCGGATTTGAAGGCGAAGGTCGCGAGGTCGATCCCGCTCATGGCCCCAAGCGATTCGACAAGGGGATCGGCCAGAAGGGTATCGGCGACCTGCCCCTGGACTTCGACGGTGCGTTCAAGCGAGGCTCCCGGCATGAGGTAGGTGAGGACCATCAGGACCCCTTTGTCCTCGCCCGGCACAAGCCCCGTCGGCAGTTTCTGCGACATCCACGCACCGGCGCCGATGAGGACGCCGAAGATCAGCAGGTTCATGACGGCCAGTTTGAGCGTCAGACGTACCCCGCGGTTGAAACCGGAGGTGAGGCGCGCGAAAAAGGCGTTGAACATCCGGATCGGCAGGATCGGCGTCGGCTCTTCGCGGCGGAGGAAGACGTTACAGAGCGCCGGCGTCAGGCTGAGTGCGACGATACCGGAGATGACGACGGAGATGACGATAGTCATGGCGAACTGCTGGTACATCACCCCGCTGAAGCCGCCCATGAGCGAGGCGGGGATGAAGACGGCCGAGAGGACGAAAACGATCGCGATGACCGGCCCCGTGATCTCCCGCATCGCCTCGATCGTCGCATCGCGGACGCTCAGGTCCTTGCGCTCGTGCAGCAGGCGTTCGACGTTCTCGATGACGATGATGGCGTCGTCGACGACGAGCCCGATCGCGAGGATCAGGGCGAAGAGGGTGAGCAGGTTGATGGAGAACCCTGCAATGTAGAGCCCGGCGAAGGTCCCCACGATGGAGACGGGGATCGCCAGAACGGGAATGATCGTCGCCCGGACGTTTCCGAGGAAGAAGTAGATGATCAGTACGACCATCACGATCGCCTCGGCCAGGGTCATCAACACTTCTTCGATGGAGGTTTTGACGAAGGTCGTCGTGTCATAGAGCGTATGGTAGCGGACATCCTCGGGGAACTTCTGCGAGACCGTTTCAAGCACCTTGGTCAGGGCCGCATCGACCTCGAGCGCATTGGCGCCTGGGGCCAGGAAGACCCCGGCCACGGCCATCGGCTCCTTGTTGCGGGTGCCCTTGAGCATGTAGCGTTCCGCGCCCAGTTCGACCCGGGCGACGTCTTTGAGGCGCAGGGAAGAGCCGTCGGCGTTGGTACGCACGAGAATGTTACCGAACTCTTCGGCGGTCTTCAGACGCCCCGGGGTCGTGACCGTATAGGTGTAGGCCATCTTCTCCACGGCGGGCTCGCCGCCGATCTGGCCCGCGGCGAGCTGGACGTTCTGGCTGCGGATGACGCTGAGCACGTCGTTCACTGTCAGGTCATAGGCCGCGAGGCTGTCGGGTTTGAGCCAGATGCGCAGGGCGTACTCTTTCGAACCGAACAAAAAGGCGTCCCCGACGCCGGGAATACGCTTGATGTCGTCAATGACGTTGATCAGGGCGTAGTTGTTCAGCCACAGCGCGTCGTGGACGCGGTTCTCGGAGGTGAAGGCGATGACGCGCAGCATGTCCGGGGAGCGTTCGCGCACACTGACCCCCTGCCGGCGTACCTCTTCGGGCAGCTTGTTCAGGGCCACCTGGACGCGGTTGTTGACGTCGACGTTGGCGGCGGAGGGGTCCGTGCCGGTGGCGAAGGTGATGCTCATGGTCAGGATCCCGCTCGGGGATGCGGTCGAGGTCATGTAGATCATATTCTTCGCACCGTTGATAGCATCTTCGAGCGGTGCGGCGACGGTGTTGGCGAGGGTCTCGGCATCCGCACCCGGGTAGACCGCCTGGACGTTGATCTGCGGCGGCACAATGCTGGGGTACTCCTGGACCGGCAGCCCTTTGATCGCTACGACCCCCGCCAGAATGACGATGATGGAGAGGACCGAGGCAAAGATGGGCCGGTCGATGAAAAATTTTGAAAACATAAACGGTTACCTTTATTTCCCTTCCGCATCGACGGTTTTGTCGATAATGACCGGGGCGCCGGGTTTGACACGGAAGAAGTTGTTCACGATGACTTTGTCACCTTCGGCGAGTCCTTTGCGCACGACGAAACTGTTGCCGACGGGGTCCCCCAGGACGACGGGACGGACGGCCGCCTGCCCCTCCTGCTCGATGAAGACGATGGTGCCCATCGGGTTTTGCAGGACCGCTTTTTGCGGGATCATGATGACATTGTCACGACTAATCCCTTCGAGCGTCACGCGTCCGAAGGTGCCCGGCAGCAGGAGGTTGTCGCTGTTCTTGAACCGTGCGCGCATACTGATGCTTCCCGTCTGCGCATCCGCCGTCGGCGCGATAAAGTCAATGTCGCCGCTGACCTTGATGCCGTCGACGTCGAGGGAGGCTTTTAGACGCCCTTCATCCCCCCAGCTCCAGCGCCCCTCTTTGTTCTCCACGCGCGCTTTTTGCAGATCGCCCGCAGGGATGGAGAAGAGGGCGTAAATCGGGTCCGTCTGGGTGATGGTCACCAGCGGCGTCCCGGCGTTGACGACGTTGCCCACGTCAGTCTGCTTGATGCCGGCGATCCCGCTGATGGGGGCGACAACGTCGGTATAGCCAAGTTCCAGCTCTCTGGTCTGCAGCTGTGCCTTGGCCGCGTTGACCTGCGCGCGGGCCGTTTCATAGGCCGAGAGCGCCGCATCGTGTTCCTGGACGCTGATGGCGTTGTCCTTGTAGAGGGCCTGTGCGCGTTTCCAGTCGCGCTCGGCTTTCGTATAAAGCGACTCCTGCAGGATGACAGAGGCCTTCTGTTCGTTAACCGCCGCCTG
Organism: Thiomicrolovo immobilis; assembly: GCF_039645955.1. Taxonomy (GTDB): domain Bacteria; phylum Campylobacterota; class Campylobacteria; order Campylobacterales; family Sulfurimonadaceae; genus Thiomicrolovo; species Thiomicrolovo diazotrophicus. The sequence goes on along the minus strand of NZ_CP147916.1, from coordinate 1,521,595 downwards.
GTAGAGGTCGGGCTCGATCTTGTAGAGGCGGGCGCCTTGTTTGACGTAGTCGCCCTCTTTGAAACGCTTCGTGAGCAGCACGCCCGTGACGCGGGAGACGACGGTCGCGCTGCGGATGCTCTTGAGGCGGGCGGGATAGTTCAGGACGACGTCGCGTTTCGCAACGGCTTTGACGACGTAGGCGTCGGCGTGCGGGGCCGGGGCGGCGGGGGCTGCCGTTTCGGCGACGAGGCTGCTTCCGAACAGCAGTGAGGCTGCGAAAACGAGCGGGGCGTAGGGGGGGCGTTTCATTATGATGCTCCTAATTGCTTGATATGGTTTTCGGAAGTGTCGACGATGGTATCGAGGACACGAAAAAAAGTCTCTATCTCTTCCGGGGTAAGCCGGTCTTTGATGGCATTGTTGAAGGTCAGGGCTTTGGGAATGACCAGGTCAAGGATCTCCTGCCCCTTCGCGGTGAGGTGGATCGGTTTGATCCGACGGTCTTCGCTTTTGCGTTCGCGGACGATCAACCCCTTTTTTTCAAGGGCGTCAAGGGCCCGGCTGACGGTCGGTTTGCCCTTGGCAAGGATCTCGGCGATCTCGGACTGCGTGATCTCGCCGTCTTCGCTGATGATCTTCAGCGTTGCAAACTGCTCAGGCGCGATCCCGAAGGGTTCGATGCATTTCGTAAAACCGGCGTGAATAATATTGGCCGTGCGGTTGAGACGAAAACCGATCGAAGTATCCAGCAGATATTCCATAGGGCTCCTTTAATTACCTATGCAACTATTGCGTAAGCAACCTTTTTATACGCTTAGCGTCTGAGGTTAAAAAATGGGAGGGGTACAGGGCCTCAGGGCCCGGCGTTTAAATCAGCGCGACGGCGCTTTGGAGGGAGGGGGCGAAGGTGACGTTCTCAAACCGTTTTTCGTGGTTGAAACGCATCAGCTTCTCCGTGAAGGCTTCCGGGGCCGCGATGATCACCTTGACCCCGTCTTTTTTCAGCTTTTCGATCAGGTCTTTGAGGGTAAAGATCGCCGTGATATCCATGAAAGGAACGTTCAGAATGTCGATGATGACCGTTTTCGTATCAAGCAGGTTGTTTGCCTGGTGTTCGAAGAAGGTACTGGAACCAAAGAAGAAAGCGCCGTTGATGCGGATGATGCGCGCGTTCTCCCCGTCGAGGTCGGGCTGGCTGCCCGTACCGGCGTATTCCAGTACGATCTGCGTCTGCTTGGTGATGCGGTAGACGATCAGCAGCGATGCCAGGACGATGCCGAGTCCGACGGCAGTGATGAGGTCGACGAAGACGGTGACGAAGAAGACGGTCAGCATCGTCATCAGGTCGCTTCGGGGGCTGGCTTTCCAGACTTTCAGGAAACGGTAGTCCAGGATGTCGACGCCGACCTTGATCAGGATGCCGGCCAGGACGGCGAGCGGGATCTTGGACGCCAGCGGCGCGAGGAAGAGGACGATGAGCAGCAGCACCACGGCATGGATCATGCCCGAGAGGCGGTCGGTGCCGCCGCTTTTGACGTTGATGACGGTCCGCATCGTCGCCCCCGCGCCGGGGACGGCCCCGACGAGGGCGCATAGCGCATTGCCGATCCCCTGGCCGAAGAGCTCGCGGTCGGGGTTGTGTTTGGTCCGGGTGACGGAGTCGGCGACAATCGAGGTCAGCAGCGAATCGATGGTGCCCAGCACGGCCAGTGTAAAGGCCAGCGAAACGATCACAGTGTAATGCTCGAGCGTAAAGTCCGGCAAGACAAGCTCCGGAAGTTCGGCGGGAATCGTGCCGATCGTCTCCACCGGCAGCTGCAGCAGCGCAGAGATCGGGGTGAGCACGACAAGGGCGATCAGCGGCGAGGGGACGACCTTGGCGAGGCGCGCCGGGGTGAAAAAGACGATGGCGAGGGCAGCGAGTGCCAGTAGGAGGGCCCAGGGGTTTGTCTGGGGCAGCAGCGAGGGCAGGGTGACCAGCAGGTGCAGGACGGCGGCGTCGGAGGGGAGCCCCAGCAGGGGGTTGAGCTGCAGCAGGATGATGATGATGCCGATCCCGCTCATAAAGCCGGAGATGACCGGGTAGGGGATGAAGCGGACGAATCGTCCCAATCGCGTGAAGCCGAAAACGACCTGGAAGATACCCGCCAGCAGTACGACGGTCGCGACCAGCCCGACGTCGCCGCCCAGGGAGGCGACCGCGGCGGCCACGACGACGGTCATTGGCCCCGTCGGGCCGGAGATCTGGGTGCGGGTGCCGCCGAACAGCGCGGCGAAGAAGCCGAGGATGATGGCGCCGTAGAGGCCCGCCGCCGCGCCGAGACCGCTGGCGACGCCGAAAGCGAGTGCGAGCGGCAGCGCGATGACGGCTGCGGTCAGGCCGCCGAAGAGATTACCGCGAAGATTGGAAAAGAGAGACAACTGTGGGCCTTTGCATGACGGCACCGGGGCCGCCGAAAGATAAATGGCATTGTATAGCAGATAGGGTGAAATGCGGATGACAAATTTGTCATCCGCCGTGGCGGATTAGCCCTTGAACGCTTTGATTTTGAAAAGGCCGATCGTAAAATCGGGGAAGACGATCACATCGTAGGCTTCCCCGGGATTCGGAAGCGGAATGAGAATCGTCTCGGCACCGTAGCTGACATTGATGTCTTTCTCCCCCGTAAACCCAACCCCCGGGAACTCTTTGACAGCACAGGCATTGAAGGTCTCTGTATTGCCGTCGGCCGTGACGTCCAGGCTGTAATTTGTGATATTGACGACGCTGAGGGTTCCCGGAGCCGGCTGGTGGATAATATGATTCTTGTCTACACTGCCATTGTTGCAGTTTGCCGGAATATAGGCGTTGATCAGATCTCCACTGTGGATAGTCTCCACTCCGATTTTCGTGGACGTGTCAATCGCCGTCGTATACCAGACGTCGGGGGCTTCGGATACGGCTTCGAAATCATCATCTTTCTGTGTTTTCGGCGCAATGGTGTAGAAGCTCTTGTTGAAGAGGTGACCTACGATGTCAGCGTCAGTCGCGTTGATCATCGTGATGAAATTCAATCGCGGCTCAGTGGAGCTGTCCTCCCCGCAGCCGGAGAAGGTCAAAGCGGCAGCGGCAGCCGAGGCCAAAAGAAGCGGGCGTATTTTCATATTATTCCTTCGTCATAGCAATGGTTTGGGGCATTGTACTGTATGGGGCGCCATGGGTCAACACCCCCGCCTAGGGATGTTTGTCCGATTCCAGCCAATGGATGAACTCTTCGCGGCTGTTATAGCCGGCGACGGTGTGGTACCCCTTCTGCGTCGCGGGGTCGATAAAGTGCACGACGGGGGTAAAGGAGATGTTGAACTCCGGCGGGAAGGCATCTTTCTCCTTGTTAAGGATCACAGGGACGTATTTACTGTGGACGAGGGTGTTGACATCCTCTTTGCGCAGGACGAGCTCTTCGAACTTCCGGCACCAGGGGCAGTAGTTCGCGACAAGAACGAGCATGACGTTTTTGTGCTCTTTGTTGGCACGCTTGAGCGCATTGTCGAAGTTTGTTTCATAGTCCAGCGACGCCGCGAGGCTCCCCTTCTCTTTGACGCGTTTGAGCGTACCGCGCTCCTGGGCGTACTGGTCGGCGAACTTGGCCAGTAGCTCGTCGACGCTGTCCTCGAGGTTCTCCTCGACCGTGTCGCTGTCATAGGGAAAGGTGAGGGCGTTCTGGTAGGTCAGGGCGAAGACTTTGTCCTCCGAACCGCTGCGCTGCACCTGCTCGCCGATCACAAGCCGGACGCTGATCAGCACGCTCTTGCCGACATACTGTTCCGCGACGAGCAGGGCGAGGGAGCGCCCGCTGTAGCCTGCCGTGTCGATGCCGAGCTCCCCGGTCATGGTGTCGAGGGCTTCGCGGAGGTAGGCTTTGCTGCTTTTAGGCACCTTTTCGCCCGAAATGTCGACGACGGGATAAACCTTGTCGACGCCGCGCAGGGTAAAGATGGACTCCGCGCCCAGCCAGGTTGCCGCGAAGAGTAAAAGAATAAAGAAACGGTTCATAGTGTCAGCTCCAGTGGAAAATCTAACGCGCATTGTAATCAATCTTTTCCCCGCTTCACGTAAGGAGGCGGTTCGTTGCATCGGTTTACCCGATACGTTCGCCAAGGGCAACCCCCTCGGGTGCGAACGCCGCCCGGTAGATCAGCACTTCGACGCCTGCATCGCTTGCCTGCGCCAGAAGCGCGGCATAGGCGGGGTCGATATGGGCCGCTGCTTCAAAGTGCGTGCCCCCTTCGCGCAGCACGGCAAAGAACAAAACGGCGCGGTCGCCTTTCTCTTTGACTTCCATCAGCTCTTCAAGATGCTTCTGCCCCCTTGTTGTTACGGCGTCCGGGAACATCAACGTGTCGCCTTCGCGCAGGGTGACGCTCTTGACCTCCACGAAACACTTCGCATCCCCTTTTTCGAGGAGCAGGTCGATCCGGCTGTTCTGACTGCCGTATTTCACTTCCCGGCGCAGGCGGTCATACCCCTGCAGTTCCGTGACGACTCCTTCGCGGACCGCCTCTTCGGCCAGTGCGTTGGCCCGGGCCGCATGGACCATCACCGTCTCCCCGTCGGCATCTTCGACGAGCTCCCAGGTGTAGCGCAGCTTGCGTTTGGGGTTGTCGCTCTCGCTGAGCCAGACCCGCAGCCCCTCCTCCTTGTACCCTTTCATGGAGCCGGAGTTGGGGCAGTGGGCCGTAACGATACTGCCGTCTTCGAGGCTTATGTCGGCGAGGAAACGCTTGTAGCGTTTGATGAGGGTTCCCGGAATGAGGGGCGTCTCGTACCGCATTACGCCTCCTTCTCTGCATCATCCTCTTTTGTATCGCGGAGATGGTCATAGATGGCGGGGATGGTCCCGGTGTGGGGGTAGTGCAGGTAGTAGCGGCGCAGCAGCTGGTTGAGCTTGTTCTGGTTGAAGCGCCAGTAGTGTTCTTTGTCGAAGGCTGCGTGCCGGACGATGTATTCGAAGAGCTCCTGTTCGCTGAGCGGCGCCTCGTGGCGATGCTCCTTCTCGATGACGTCGAGCATCAGGGTGGTCAGCTCCTCCTTGGAGGCTTCGTTGCTGTCGTCGTCGGGCAGCGGCTTGTTGGGCAAAAAGGCGTAGAGCTTCCACGCGGCCAGCACGGTGGCGGCGGTAAAGGCGATGATCATAATGGTTTGAATAGACATTTCGGGCATACTCGCGACAAAAAAATTGTCGTTTATTGTAGCCCCGGGGGGCTGAAGGCTAGGAATTGAAGATCACCAGCCCCCGCCCGAAGGGGACTTTGGCCGGTCTTGAGAGGGCCCAGAGTACCTCGTACGGCGGCGGGATACGCGGGAACCAGCCGTCGCCGTCGGTGAAGTAGAGCAGCATCGTCGTCATCGGCAGCTCCGCCTCGATGTAGTCGAAGACGGGGCGGTAGTCCGTCCCGCCGCCCCCTTTGAGGGGGAAGTCCAGCTTCTCGCCGCCCTGGAAGCTGTAGTGGCCGTGCACCTTCGCGTCGGCGATGATCAGCTCGATCCGGATGGCGGGGAAGATTGTCATGATGTTTTTGAACTCCTCCGTAAAGGCCCCGAGCAGCGCCTCGTTGATGGAGCCGGAGGTATCGACGGCGACGCAGAGGCTCAGCGTATCGCTGGCCAGGGAGGGCAGCGCGATACCGCGGTAGATGTGCTTCTTGTTCGGCGGCATGAAGGCATAGTTGTTGCGCATGTGCTTGTTGACGGCGTTGTAGAGTTCGAAACGCCAGTCGACATCGGCGGCCTTGACCTTTTTGCCCAGCCGGTCCATACCCGAGGGCATCGCGCTTTTGCGCTGGGCGACCTCCTGGGCGACAGAGGAGGCGTACTGCCACTCAGACTCGTTCTGGGCGTCGAGCTCCTCCTCGATATTGCCGAGGTTGGAGAAAGCGCCGCTGTCGTCTTCCTCCTCTCCCCCTTCACCGGTACCGCCCGGCATGCCCGGCGGGGGAGGCACGTCGTCCTCGCCGCCGAAGGCGTCGTCAATGTCGCTGTAATAGCTCTCTTTGAGGGCGTCGTAGATCTCCTCGGCGTACATCCCCTCGAACTCTTCATTGTAGTTGGCCCCCTGGGGGATCTCCAGGCCGTTTTTATGCAGGAGGTTGTTGATGGCGTAGTCTGTTGCCAGCTGCCAAAGCCCCCCTTTGCGTCCCAGCTGGCGCTGCTGGTGCGACAGGACGTGGTGCATGACACAGTTGGTGAGGATGAACATCACCTCTTCGATGCTGCGGCGTCCCATGAACTCCGGGTCGTACAAAAAGCGTTTGCCGTTGCTGGCATAACCGCGCAGTCCCTCTTTGGGCTCCTGCTTGAGGCGGGAGGCGAGCATCCCGAAGTAGGGGTGCTTCATTGTCAGTTGGGACTTGGCTTTGGTCAGTAAGTGTTCCGGGGTCAAAACAGGCCTTTAGCGCAGCAGGTTGTTGAACTGGCGCATCCAGAGCGTCCAGCTGTCGACGTGGTCGAGCTCGATCTTGCGTTCGCGCAGGTCCTGGATGATCATGACGGCGAATTCGCCCGGCATCTTCAAAGTGTAGGTGATGAGGTTGTTGAGCTTCTTGCTGCTGGTCCCTTCGCCCACGCGCATGGCCAGGGCGGTGCTGAGCATATGCAGGGCCGCCGGTTCGGACGGGACGGCGGAGACGCTGCCGTCAAAGATGCCGTCGAGGTCGGGGAGCTCGCCGGCAACGACCTTGAAGCCGAGGAACGCGGCAGCCAGGTCTTCGCCGATGGCGCCGGCGACCAGTGGCATGATGAGGTCGGGTTCGGGTTCGGAAGCGACGATCTCGTTGACGTACTCCCAGGTCCGCGGTGTTGCGAAGGAGCGGCTGTCGTCCTTGCCCTGTCCGAAGGTGAAGAGCGCGTCGGGGCGGTAGGAGATAAAGGCGATGATGGCGGGATCGATCCCGGCACCGACGGCCCACTGTTTCCAGTCCTCGACGCTCGCTTCCATCTCCAGGTGCACAAAGCGGTTGGCCAGCGGCGCGGCCATGCGGAAGACGACACCCCGGTCGCTCTCGCGGTTACCGGCGGCGACGATCGCCCAGCCGTCGGGAAGCTTGTACTCGCCGATCTTGCGGTCGAGGATGAGCTGGTAGGCAGAGGCCTGTACCATCGGGGCGGCGGTGTTGAGTTCGTCGAGGAAGAGGATCCCCTCTTCCTCGCTGCCGTCAGGCAGGAAAGAGGCGGGGGCCCAGACGGCTTCGCCCGAATCGGCGTTGAAGAAGGGAATGCCCCGCAGGTCGGTCGGGTCGAGCAGGGAGAGACGAAGGTCGATGTAGGAGACCTTTTTCTCCTTGGCGATCTGCGCGACGATGGAGGATTTGCCGATGCCCGGAGGCCCCCATAAGAAGACGGGTACCTTGCGGTCGGTGAGGTGGGTCAGGGAGCGTTTCGTGCTTATCGGGTTCATGGCGGTCCTTGCAATACTATATAGGTTTCGCCGAGGCCTTTGCAATTTTGATACGAACGTGTTAAAAGAGATAAAAACACTCTTCTTAATGACAAATATCAGGTTTTTTCGGACAATGATGACAAAATTGTCGTGATAATTATATTTTAGTATGAAAATTGCATACATTTGGAGTGAAAAACGAGAACACTAATTGTATCAAGTAGGTAAATTTGGAGCCCAAACGGTTCTGCCATAAAGGATACAAAATGTTTGAATGTGAAATGATCGAGCTGGAAGATTTTAGTTTTAACCACCTGCTGCATCACTATGATGACTGCAACTGTGAAGATATGCACTTCAACGAAGAGTTTGACTGCATCGACGCCCTGGCGGACTGCTGCGAAGAGATCCTCTGGGACTGATCGCTTCTGCGAGGGTACCCCTGAAGCCCTTTGTTCCAACGGCCTGAGGGGTGCCCTTTTAAGACTTCGGAATTATTTGGGTATTCGCACCACCCCGGCGGCGCATTCTCCTCCATATTATTCGCCGCCACTTGACCTATGTTTAAAATACGTACCGGGTCTTCCCGGTACGCTCCTCCTAAAATATCGACAATCCTGTTTTACTGGTAAAGAGCTCCAACGCTTTCGTTCCCGCCAGGGAGTTCCCCTGTTCGTTTAGCGCCGGTGACCAGACGCAGATCCCCATCACTTTCGGTATGACGGCGACGATGCCCCCGCCGACCCCGCTTTTGCCGGGCAGACCGACATGAAAGGCGAAATCGCCCGAGGCGTCGTAATGGCCGCAGGTGAGCATGACGGCGTTGATCCGTTTGGCCTGCTGCGGGGTGATGAACTTCTTGCCCGTGATGGGGTCTTCGCCGTGGTTGGCGAGGTAGAGCATGGCGCGCGACAGCGTGCGGCTGTTCATGGCGATGGCGCAGTGCTCGAAATAGGTGTGCACGACCTCCAGGACGTCATTGTCGAGGTTGCCGAAACTCTTCATCAGGTTCGCCAGCGCACGGTTGCGGAAACCGTGCTGCATCTCCGACTCCGTCACCTCCTTGTCGCTTTCGATCATCCCGTCGTCGGCGATCTCGCGGATAAAGGTCAGAATCTCTTTTGAGGTGCGGGCGACGGAATCGTAATGCGAGATCAGCGCGTCGGTGACGTTGATGGCGCCCGCGTTGATGAAGGGGTTGCGGGGAATGCCGTGTTCGTATTCGAGCTGCACCAGGGAGTTGAAGGGGTTGCCCGAGGGTTCGCGGCCGACGCGGCGGTAAAGGTCATAGCCGTAGGCGTCAAGCGCCAGCGTAAAGGTGAAGAGCTTGGAGATGCTCTGGATGGAGAAGGGGGTGTCTGCGTCCCCGACGCTGTATTGTGTCCCGTCGAAGAGGGTCAGCGTCATCCCGAACTGCTGCGGGTCGACCTCGGCCAGGGCGGGGATGTAGTCGGCGACTTTTCCTTCTCCGATATAGGGTTTGATCTCCTCGGCGATCTCGTTCAGTACGGCCTGGTAGTCCATTATTTTCCTCCTTGCTTTTCTTTTTCCAACATCAATGTGATGTTGAAGTCGCAGTTTTCGGCTTTCAGCTCATCATCTTGGACTGGAATTGGGTAGTTGCGACCACTTGATGCTGCATTGAATTTCATATATGCTCGCATGCGATCTCGAGTATTTATGTAGTTATTTTCCATAAAATCAACAGAATCCCTAGGGACCCTTATATTTTTAAAAAAATGGAGGTAGCCCCTACATGAATACTGAGTCCAATATGCATTCTGCGTTTCTTCCGAGACTGCGGACTGCTCCGGGTTAATAAGACGCTTCTGGAAGTTTTTCGCGAACTGCATCATGTAAGCCTGGTCGATTGGGCGATGATATGTAAAATATATTTTTCTCTCCACATCGTCCCGTACGCCGTTGCTGTTCGCATCGACACCGAGCAGCGTTGCATTGTTGACTTTGGGATCAGGTTCGGGTGGAAGCAGGTACCCGTTGATGACAAGGTCGGAGTCATTGGCGAAACAAAGTGACAAGAAAAAGATGGAAACCGACACAAAAAACAGACATATATGTTTGATTATGGACCCTTTCGCATCAATCTGCTATATCATATCACATTGCCGACAGAACAAATTGATGCCGGGAAAGGTACGGAAGTACGGTAAACAGGCAACAATCCCCTTTTGGGAACTGTTAATGCATGTAGTTGATAGTATTTATCCTTTAGTTACAACCCATATCACTAATCATTAAAGGGGACCCCATGAAAATCGGTGTGCCAAAAGAAGTTAAAACGGAAGAGTACCGGGTAGCGGTGACGCCTTCGGGGGTCAAAGAGCTGGTCAAAAACGGCCATACGGTCTACGTGCAGACCAGCGCGGGCGAGGGCAGCGGCTTCAGCGACGATGATTACAGCGCGGCCGGTGCCGAACTGCTTGAAGGCGCCGCAGCCGTCTTCGACGCGGCGGAGCTTATTGTCAAGGTCAAAGAGCCCATCGCGCAGGAGTACCCCCTGTTCAAAGAGGGGCAGACCCTCTTTACCTACCTGCACCTGGCCGCCGATGAGGCGCAGACGAAATTTCTGCTGGAGAAGAAGATCAAGGCCTATGCCTACGAGACGCTCAAGGTCGACCGGAGATTGCCGCTGCTCGAACCCATGAGTGAGGTTGCCGGAAAGATGGCGGCGATCATGGGCGGCTTCTACCTGGGGCGCTACCAGGGCGGCCGGGGGATCCTGCCCGGCGGCGTCGTCGGGACGGAAAAAGCCAACGTCCTTATTCTCGGCGGCGGCGTCGCAGGGCTCTCTGCGGCGCAGGTCGCGGCGGGAATGGGGGCGAAGGTGACAATCCTCGACATCAACCTGGCCCGTCTGCACTACCTCAACGACGTCCTTCCCGCGAACGTCAGCACCCTCTACAGCACGACGGACGCCATCGAGTCGCTGCTGCCGACAACGGACGTCGTCATCGGCACGGTGCTGATCCCCGGGGCGAAGGCGCCGAAACTGATCACGAAAGAGATGCTCTCCCTCATGCGGGAGGGCAGCGTGCTCGTCGACGTCTCCATCGACCAGGGCGGCTGTTTCGAAACGTCCAGAGCGACGACGCATACCGAACCGACCTACGTCGTCGACGGGGTCGTACACTACTGCGTCGCCAACATGCCGGGGGCGTACCCGCGCACCTCGACGATGGCGCTGACCAATGCGACGCTGCCCTACCTGCTGAAACTGGCGGAGTTCGGCGGCGAGGAGGCCTACGCGAAATTCCCGCTGCTGCACAGTGCGCTCAACACCTACGACGGCAAACTGACAAACCTCGCCGTTGCCGAAGCGCACGGGCTCGACTACTGCGAACTCTAAAATCGGCGCGTCAGCGCGCCAGCCTCTGTACGATCTCCCCGACATTGGAAAACATCATCGTCGGGGAGTGCTCCATCAGCGCTTCGTCGCGCGTATAGCCCCAGGAGACCGCGCCAAAATCCATCTTGACAGCCCGGGCGGCCTCAAGGTCCCTGATCTCGTCGCCGATATAGATGGCTTCTGAAGGATCGATGCCCGTTTGGCACAGGATCTGTTTCAACTTCGACGCTTTTCCGAACATGTGTGTCCCATATTGCGGATGGATCAGAAGCTCCGTATTTGCCCGTCCCAGAATTTTGAGGACATTCTCACGGGAGTTGCTTGTGACAAGGCTAAGCGCGATCTCACGCTGCGCCAGCGCATGCAGCATCTCCGTCACCTCCGGGAACATCGGGATCTGTGCGACGCTTGCCGCCATGTTTTTCCTGAACGCAGCGGCGACCATCGGCACTTTCCACAACGGTATATGCAGCTGATGGATGATCTGTTTTGCGTCATAGTGTCTGAGGGTCTCGACCTGCTCCGCGTCGATGCGCCTGAAACGGTGCTTTTCGGCCAGGGCATTGAGCGCGGTCAGGAAAAAGGGAAACGAGTCCGCCAGGGTGCCGTCGAAATCAAAGATGACGAGCTTGTACTTCACAGCTTCTCCTGAACGGGTTTTACACTTGTTACCGCCTATTATACTATGAGAAGTGCGGCTGTCGAGCGGGGTATGGAGCAGTGTGAGAAAGCAGATAGGGGGAGGGACTCCCTCCTATTTTTTCCGCAGGAGGCGGAGGATCTTCGGGGTGACGGCGAGGTCGAGGGCCGTAAAGTCGTCGGGGTTTTTGATGGCGACGTCGGCGCCCGCGTCCACGAGCATCTTCACCATCGCCTCTTTGCCGCTGGACGCGGCGTACATCAGGGAGGTGACACCGTTGACGTTCGCCGTGTCGAGTTCGATGCCCGCATCGATGAGCATGGAGACGACCTCGGGGTTTTCGCCGAAGCAGGAGAGCCACAGCGCCGTGTTGCCGTCGACGTTTTTAAGCATGATGTCCGCGCCGGCGTCGAGCAGTTCGCGCACGATCGCAGCGTTGCCCTCGCGGGCGGCTTTCATGAGCGCCGTATTGCCGTAGCTGCCCTGCAGGTCGAGGTTCTTGGCGTCGTAATCATTTTCGGCAAGCCAGTTCATTGTCATATCGGTCATAAGCTGCTCCTGACTATTTTTTCAGGCCCGCAAGGGAGAGGGCGTGCTTCGTTGCCCGGGCGATGATGCTGTGCTCGGGGCGGAACATCGCGTCCGAGATTGTTTTGACTGCCGGGAAGATCTCGTCGAAGCCGTGTTCGGGGAAACCGCTTTGCAGCATGATCTTGTCCATGGAGAGGCCCGCAAGGACCTCATGGTCGAAGGCATTGACGTTGGACGGGCCGATGGCGATGAAGAACTGTTCAAGCTCCTCGTGCGCCTGCGTGGCGTTGAGGATGACCCCCTGGTCGCCGCGCTCGATCAAAAGCGCGCGCAGCGCATCGTCCAGGTCGGCTTCGTCCACGAAGAGCGGTTTGCCCGCTTTGGGGGCGGCGCGCAGTTCGTCGGCGTTTTTGACGCGGTAGCCCACGCATTTCGCATCGCTCTGCTCCCCCAGGGAGAGGGGGGCGGTGTAAAAGAGGGCCGTGTACTCTTCGGCCTCTTCCTTGGCTTTTTCAAGCGCGGCTTCATCTTCGGGCTGCAGAAAAAAGATCTGCACCATCGTATCCTCAATGATCTCGTCGATATCGTCGAGAAAATCCTCATTGGTTGCTTTAACGTTGACGTCAATGGTCATAAATAGAAACTCCTCGTTAGGGCACCTCTATAGAGGTCTCCTATTGTGCGGGGGAGGATATGCAAGTCCGGTTCCGGGGTTTTTCAGAGGGTGACCTCGGCGAGGGAGGGGAAGACGGCATCGGGCGTGATGCCGCGTGCGAGGTCGGCGGGGGTGTATTTGCCCGTTTTGACGAGAATGCCCTGCAGTCCCGCCGCCTGGGCGCCGCCGACGTCGCTTTCGATATCGTCGCCGATCATCACCGCCGCTTCGGGTTCGAGCCCCATCTGAGCGCAGGCCAGGCGGTAGAAGGCCTCGCTCGGCTTTCCGATGACCGTCGCCGTTTTGCCCGAGGCGTACTCCAGGGCCGCGACGAAGCCGCCGGCGTCCATGCTGAGCCGGCCGCTGTGGTCCTTGAAGTAGCGGTTTTTCGCCGCGGCGAGGAGTTCGCCGCCCTCCATGAGGGTCCGGAACGCGGCGTTGAGGCGCGTATAGGTGAAGTTCTCCTGGGCATCGCCGACGACGACGCAGCGGCAGGGGGCATCGGGGAGGTCGTCGAAAAAGGCTTCGGCACTGTCGGTGAGCAGGAAGGTCGCCCGGCTTTTGTGCTTCATCAGGTACGCCTTGGTGACATCGAGGGCGGTGATCACCTCCGAGGCCTCGATGCCGAAGCCCATCCGCTGCAGCTTGGCCACGACATCCGCACCCCTCTTCTGCGTCGTATTGGTCACAAAGCGGACGGGGTAGGCCGCTTTGAGCCGTGCAATCGCTTCGACGGCGCCGGGGTAGGGGGTGTCGCCTTCGTACAGGACCCCGCCGATATCGCACAGGACGCCTTTAATGGTAGAGGTGGTCATAAAATGTCCTCCTTTCCCGGTCTGTTTTCATAGTATACCCCAACGGCAGCTTCCAAGTATGCCTAAAAAGCAGGCAGCGCACCAGCGGATAACGCCCCCAGTGATGTTACAATGGGGACATGATAAACATGCAAGGCAAAGCGAATGTCTGATTCGCCGCACTACATCGTTTTCACTGACCTCGATGCCACACTGCTTGACCACGAAACCTACTCGCATTCTGCGGCCCAGCCCGCGATCGACTACCTGATACGTGAAGAGATACCCTTGGTGTTCGTTACCAGTAAAACACAGCCCGAAGCCGTCAAACTCCAGGAGAAGATGGGGCTCTGCGCCCCTTTTATCGTGGAAAACGGCGGAGCGATCTTCATCCCGCGTTGCTGCAGCCGCTTCTACGGCGCAGACCACGAGGCCGACTACGAGGTGATCACCCTGGGTGCCGCCTACGACGCCTGTACGAACCTGCTCGACAGCCTGAAATCCCGCTTCCGTCTCCGCGGCTTTTCGCATATGCACCATGACGAGGTCGCCGAACGGACGGGACTGCACACCGAAGGGGCGGTGATGGCCAAGACGCGCTACTGCTCCGAACCCTTCATTATGGAAGACGAGAGCCTGTTCGACGAACTGGTCGCCACCGTCTCGGCCGAGGGGTTCACGGTGACCAAAGGGGGGCGTTTCTACCATCTTATCGGACGCAACCAGAGTAAGGGCAGCGCTGTCCAGGCACTGCTCGAGCGCGCGGAAGCGTCGACGGGGATCCGTTTCAGTTCCATCGCGCTGGGCGACAGCGAGAACGATTTCTCGATGCTGCAGAGCGTCGACATCCCGGTCCTCATTCCCAAGCACGACGGCAGTTACGCCGCCATCAACCTTCCCAATCTCATCAAGGCCCCCTATCCGGGCCCCAGGGGCTGGAACGCCGTATTGCAGGAGCTCTTCGGTGTTGCCTGAACTGGCATCCCTCTTCGATGCCGCGATTGACGCGGTGATGCCCCAGCGTATGCTGCCGGGCCGGATGCGGCTGCATGACGGAGTGCTCTCCGTCGGCGGCGAGCGGCTGGACCTGGAGCGCTACGGCAACCTCTATCTCTGCGGCGCGGGCAAAGCCGCGCTGCCGATGGCCGAAGCGTGCGAAGCCATTTTGGGAGAGCGGATCGCCGGCGGGATCATCGTCACCCCCGAAGCGGAACGTCCGCTCGGCTACTGCACCTACGTCCACAGCACCCATCCCCTCCCCTCCGAAGAGAGCGTCGAAGCCGCCGAGCGGTTGATGGAACAGTTTGCCCGGGCGGGCGAAGGGGACCTGATCCTTTTTCTGCTCAGCGGCGGTACCTCCGCACTGATCGAAAAACCGCTGCCCCCGGTCACGCTCGGGGCGATGGCGGAGACGACCCGTCTGCTGCTGGAAAACGGCTGCAGCATCGAAGAGACGAACAGCGTGCGCAAGCACCTCTCCATGATCAAGGGGGGACGGCTGGCGCAGATGACCAGGGCGACGGTGCTTGTCCTGGTCGTCTCCGACGTCATCGGGGACGATCTGGAAACGATCGGCTCCGCACCGCTGTACTGCGACCGGAGCACCTACGCCGACGTGACGGCGCTTCTGCGGGACAGAGGGTTGATGGAAAGGCTGCCCGAGACGGTACGCGAGGTACTGACGAAGGGGGAGAAGGGGGGCGTTCCCGAAACGCCGACGCTTCCGCTCCCGACGGTGAAACATCTGCTCATCGGCAGCAACAAGCAGGCCCTGGCAGCCGCGGCAGCCTGCGGCGTGGAACACGGCCGCGACGTGCGGGTGGTCGAAACCCCCATCGAGGGGGATGTCGCCGAGGCGGCGGAGGCGTTCTGCCGCCGTTTCAAATCGCTGCCGCCGGGCACCCTTCTGCTGCAAGGGGGCGAAACGACGGTCACGGTCTCCGGCGGCGGCCGGGGCGGCCGGAACCAGCATTTTGCACTGCTCTGCCTCCGGCATTTGGGGACGGAGTGCAGTTACGATATCATTTGTGCAGGCACGGACGGGATCGACGGCAATTCGGATGCGGCGGGGGCGCGCATTTCCGATACGCTATTCCGGCGCTGCAGCACCGCGGAGATCGACGACGCTCTGGCGCGTTTCGACTCCAACACGTTCTTCGCAGGCAAAGAGGCCCTGATCAAGACCGGCTACACCGGCACCAATGTCATGGATGTGGTATTAGCTTACAAAGGAGAGGATAATGGCTGACTTTTTTCAAAACGGGGTGATCACATCACTGCAACGGGTAGGGGACAGAAGTCTCGAGGCAATGGAAAAGGACCTGGAACACATGTCCGAACGCCGCAAGATGGTCCTGCTGCTGCCTGCGCTCTACAGCGAGTTCGAAACGCCGGCGATGCATACAATCATCGAGGAGCTGAAGCATGTCCGTTACCTGCACCGCATCATCCTCGGACTCGACCGCGCGACCCACGAGCAGTTCCTCGAGGTAAAAAAACTGATGGTGCAGCTCCCCTGCGAAGTGGACGTCCTCTGGAATGACGGCCCGCGTATCCAGGAGCTCTACGCGGAGCTGACCCGCGAAGGTTTCCCCTGCCTGAAAGATCCCGGCAAGGGGCGCAACGTCTGGACGATGATCGGCTACGGCCTGACGGGGGAGGAGAACTACGCCTTCGCCCTGCATGACTGCGACATCGTCAACTACTCGCGCGAGATCGTCGCCCGTCTTTTCTACCCCATCGTCCACCCGGCCCTGGATTACGAGTTCAACAAAGGGTACTACTCCCGGGTGACGAACAAGCTCCACGGCAGGGTCACGCGCCTTTTCTACACCCCGCTGATCCATGCGCTGGAGAAGGTGATGGGCAAGAACCGCTACCTCGAATACATGGACAGCTTCCGCTACGCGCTTTCGGGGGAGTTCGCCTTTATCCGTTCGCTGGGACGCGGTATCGCCATCTCGCCGACCTGGGGCCTGGAGGTCTCGACACTCAGCGAGGTCTACAAAAACACCTCCAACCGCCGTATCTGCCAGACGGAGATCATGGATACCTACGAGCACAAACACCAGGACCTCGGGAACAAGACCGAAGGCGGCGGCGTCTACAAAATGGCCGGCGACATCGCCAAGGCGCTCTTCCGGGTGATGGCGCAGGAGGGGATCGTCTTTACGGAGTCGCATTTCAAGACCCTGCTGGCGACGTACTTCCAGGAGTCGCGTTTCGAGATCTCCAAGTACGTGGCCCTCTCGAAGCTCAACGGCCTCGAATACAACCGCGAGAAGGAGATCGGCGCGGTCGAAGCCTTCCAGGACGCCATCGAGGAGGCGGCCAGGGAGTTCTTCGAGAACCCGCTGGGGGTGCCGTCGATGTCCCCGTGGATTACCGTCCGCTCGGTCCTGCCGGAGTTCTCGGAAAAATTCGCCCGTGCCGTCGCATTGGATGCACAGGAGGCATAGCGGATGATCCAGTATGAACCGCACTCCATACGGGAGCGTCTGTCGGTCCTCTACAGCGCCGACGACGCGGACGAAGCTTATACGGGCATACGGGAGCTGATCAACACCTACCGAGAGCGGATCGATTCCCACCACTATCAGCTCAGCGAGAAGGATGCCATTCTCATCACCTACGGCGACCAGGTGCAGAGTCCGCCCGAACCGCCGCTCAAAGAGCTCAACGACTTTCTCTTCTCGCATATCGACGGTCTGGTCAATTCGGTCCACCTGCTGCCGTTTTACCCCTACTCCTCCGATGACGGTTTCTCCGTCGTCGATTACAAAGCGGTTGACCCGCACTGCGGCTCCTGGGGCGAAGTGGAGCTGCTCGGTACCCATTTCCGCCTGATGTTCGACGCGGTCATCAACCACGTCTCCCAGTTCTCGAACTGGTTCAAAAAGTATCTCGAGGGCGATCACGCCTACGCCGACTTTTTCATCGATGCCGACCCCACACTGGATCTGAGCGAGGTCGTGCGTCCCCGGACCTCGCCGCTGCTGCACGAGTTCAAGGATGCCGAGGGACGCATCCGCTATATCTGGACGACCTTCAGCCGGGACCAGGTTGACCTCAACTACGCCAACTACAAGGTGCTGCTGGCGGTGCTCGATGCGCTCTTCTTCTACATCGAAAAGGGGGCGACGCTGCTGCGCCTTGACGCCATCGCCTTCGTCTGGAAGGAGATCGGAACCCCCTGCGTTCACCTGGAGCAGACCCACGAACTGATCCAGCTGATGCGGGAGGTGCTGCACAAGGTCGCGCCCGAGGTCATCATCATCACCGAAACGAACGTCCCGCACCAGGAGAACGTCTCCTATTTCGGCAGCGGGGACGACGAGGCGCAGATGGTGTACAACTTTGCGCTGCCCCCGCTGCTGGCGCACGCGGTGCTGACGGGGAACCCGACCAAACTGCTCTCCTGGGCACGGACGCTGAAGCTGCCCAGCGACAAGGTCTGTTTCTTCAACTTTACCGCATCGCACGACGGGGTGGGGCTGCGGCCCGTCAGCGAGATCCTCAGCGAGAGCGAGATCGGGGTCCTCGAAGCGGCCGCCAAACGTTCGGGGGGACTTGTCTCCTACCGGGCGAATGCCGACGGCACGGAGAGCCCCTACGAGCTCAACTGCAGCTACATTGATCTGCTCACTTCGCCCGAGGAGGATGACGCCGTCCGGGCCAAACGGATGCTCCTGACCCAGGCCGTGGCCCTGGCCATGCCGGGGGTGCCGGGGATCTACTTCCATTCGCTTTTCGGTTCGCGCAACTACCTCGAGGGCGTCAAGATGACGGGCATCAACCGCTCCATCAACCGCGAGAAGTTCAACTCCAACTGGCTTGATGAACAGCTGCAGAAGGAGGGGAGCCTGGAGCGGCGGGTCTATCTGGCGTACAAGCGTCTGCTCTCCATCCGGATCAACGAGACGGCTTTCGACCCTTTCGGTCCCTTTGTGTTCCTGAATCTGCACCCCTCGCTCTTCTGCCTCCAGCGCGAGAGCCGCGACATGGACAGCCATATGCTGGCCGTGCATAACTTCAGCAATGAGACGGTGAATTTCCGTCTGCCCGATTACATCGAGCTCGCCGCGACGGAGTGCATCGGTAACATCCATGTAACCTCTGGAACGCTGCAGATTGAAGGTTACGGTGTGATGTGGATAAAATGCCGTATCGATGTCGAGGCGTTCGAAGAGTGTTGCAACAGCGTGTTGCCCATCATCAATGAAAAGGAGTTTGAATGATTACAAAATGTTTATTTCCCGCGGCCGGATACGGCACGCGGTTTCTGCCCGCGACCAAGGCGATGCCCAAAGAGATGCTGCCGATCCTGACCAAGCCGCTGATCCAGTACGGGGTCGAAGAGGCCAACGAGGCGGGCTGCGATGTCATGGCTGTCATTACCGGCCGGGGCAAGCGTGCCATCACCGACCACTTCGACATCAGCTACGAGCTTGAACATCAGATCAAAGGCTCCTCGAAAGAGTCGCTGCTCAAAGATATCCGCCGCCTGATCGACAACTGCACCTTCACCTACACGCGCCAGAACGAGATGAAGGGGCTCGGCGATGCCATCTACAAGGGGAAAGTCCTTGTCGGCGAGACCGCTCCCTTTGCCGTCATCCTCGCCGACGACCTCTGTATCAATCCGGCGGGGGACGGGGTGCTCAAGCAGATGGTGGATCTGTACAACAAGTACAAGTGCTGTATCGTCGCCATCATGGAGGTCCCGAAAGACCAGGTCTACAAATACGGCGTTATCGCCGGCCGCGAGATCGAGGAGGGCGTTTTCATGGTCGACGACATGGTGGAAAAACCCGATAACGACAAAGCCCCTTCCAACCTCGCCATTATCGGCCGCTATATCCTGACACCGGATATCTTCGAGGTGATCAAAAACACCAAGCCGGGCAAAAACGGCGAGCTGCAGATCACCGATGCCCTGCTGACCCAGGCGAAAAAAGGGATGGTCCTCGGCTACAGGTTCAAAGGCAAACGGTTCGACTGCGGAAGCGTCGACGGTTTCGTCGAAGCAACGAACTACTTCTACGATCTTGAGAAGAAAGCGGAGGCGAAAGCGGCAAAGAAATAGCCGCAACGCTTCGCAACACAGTTTTTCCTCCCCCGTGCCGGCCGCTGCGGCCGGGACACTCTCCTGGCGCTTTATGCCGAATTTTCTATGCAGTTTCAGTTGTAAATATTTTTTTGAGAAAGGTTCGCGGTGACAGCAGCACCGCGAATGCAAGGGAGTAGAAGAACAAAAACGTAATGGCGGCTCTCAAAGAGAGCCTTTACAAATCAATCGCATCGGAATGCTTACCCTTTTACGGGTAAGAACAGTATAGGATATTTTGGAAACAGCATGAACAACAAAATGATCAACTTTTAATCAATCGTGTTTTGACGCTGTCTATTTTTGAAAATCCCTGCGCGAAACGGTGCGGTGCGTCAGGAGAGAAGCAGGCGGTCGATCGCCGCGATCTCCTCGGGTGCCAGGCGGATATCCGTGACGTGCAGGTCCTCTTGCATATGCACCGACGAGGTAGTGCCGTCCAGGGGGGTAATCCCTTTGGCGATCAGGTAGGCGTAAAAGATCTGCGGCGTGCCGACGCGACGTGCCATTGCGGCGCGGATGACCGGTTCGCTGCCGAGCAGGTGGGGGTTGGCAGTCAGGCTCCAGAAACTCTGGTAGCGGATACCGTTGGCATCGCAGAAGGCGCGCAGTTCGACGTCGTAGCCGGAATCGGCGTAGAAGCGGTTCTGCAGCACGGCCGGTTTGATTTCCGCCTCGTCGAAGAGCCGCTGCAGGGTACGCAGTTCGTAGCAGTTGCTGATTCCCAGCTGCCGCGCACCGCCGTCCGCGGCGATCGTTTCCATCGCTCGCCAGACGGAGAGGAGGCGCGCAAACGGGAAGAGGGGCGAGTGCAGGACGTACGAATCGACATACCCGGTGCGCAGATTGTCCAGGGAGACGCGAAACGACTGCGCTACCTGCTCGGGGAGCGGGGCGTTGCGGTCGTAGGGAGTATTTTCCGGGTCCTGCCCGTCAACGGGGGTGAATTTCGTCTGCAGAAAGACCGCTTCGCGCTCGAGCCCTTCGCCGCGCATCTTCGCCAGGGCCTCGCCGACGCCGGCTTCATGGTAGTGGCGGGGTTGGCAGGCCGTATCGATGCCGCGGAATCCGCAGCGCAGCGCCGCCTCGACGAGGGGAGCGGTCTGCTCCTTCTTCCAGGCCGTACCATAGATCAGCGCCGGCATCTGTACGGCGGCGTGTGTGGGAAGGGTCTCAGCCATGTACCGCCTCCGTTTCGAGGCTTTTGAGGAACATCGCCAGCTGGGAGTCGATGTTGATGATATGGCGCCGGAACTTCTCATAGGCGTAGTCGTCGATATAGGAGCGTCCGAATGGGGGGAGCTTACGTGCCTTCTGCAGGAAGTAGCGCATCTCCGAGAGCAGGGTCTCGTGTTCGTCCAGGTGCTCCTGCAGGCCGTAAAAAGCGAGCGAACGCATCATCTCCTCTTCCATGGCGAAGTGCGTCTCCGTATGCTCGACAAGGGCGGCAAATCCCTCAATGAAGGCGCTTCCCGTCGCCTGTTTGACGGCATCGAGCTGACGAAGAAAGTCCGCGTGGGTTTCATCCATCGTCGCGACGCCGAGCGTCAGTTCTTCCATCGCTGTCTCCTTCGGTACGCCCGGGGCGTTGGCGAGACGAGTGCAACTTTCATACGATGCCCGTCATCGCACGGAATATGCAGTCACAGAACGACACGCCCGCCACCGGGCGAGAGGAGGTAACGATGTTATCAACGTTCAATGCACTCAAATCCGTGTACGCTTCGCGCGAGATATCCATGGAGGATCTTGACGTCTTGCAACAATACGATTTTATCCAGTTTGAGAACCGCGGCATCAGCCGCTCTGAAAAGGATTGCCTGCTTTGCGAAGTACGCTGCGAACCCTTTGCCGCCTTTCTGACGGCGATTACCGCCGCCGTTTTCGATTCGGCGGAGGCGCTGCGCGATCTGGTACGAAGTACGGGGCTGGGACTGTTGGAGGAGAAGAGCGAGGATGCGGCACTGCTCAGTTTTTACAGCGAGGATAAGATGGTGGAGATCATTGCCAGCGTCGCGGATGACGGCAGGGTCAGTATCGATCCGGAGGACTTGGAGGTTTTACCCTTTTTTCAGGTGTTCCTGCGCGTACAGCACTGAGGCGCGGACGCCTTAGTGGTGCTCGTGGGTACCGCAGCCGCAGCCGCCCTGGAGCATCCCGATGACAAAGTGGTCATCCACTTCGGTCACGTCGAAGTGGTGCTTGCCGCAGAAGCTGTTTTTCATAAGCGACAGCTGGGCGTCCGCCGCGCTTTTGGCGCTCTCTTTATTGTCGTAGGTGACGATCTGGTCCAGCCCTTTTTTCTTGGCGCAACTGCAAAGTTTTTCGATGATGACATGGTATTCCATAGCGGATTCCTTACACGTAGATATTGTGCCTGAACGGATGCATCTGCCGTTCCTGCGGGCTTCACATTCGCTTCATGATTGTATGGGATACTCTCAAAAAGATAAAGGAGCGATTATGAAACGATTTATTCCATGGAGCGCGGCAGCCCTCGCTGCGGCGACCCTTTATGCCGCCGCGCCGCTGGCGCCGCAGCCGCCCCAGGTGCGCGAGATTGTACGGCTTCATGCCCACCCCGAGGCCGTGGAGAAGCCCGAAGCCGTCCCGGCGGGTGCCAAACCGGCGAAAGATTTCGGCAAGCTGCATGACCGCGAACTGCCCAACATCTTCTATCTCCCGAAACCGGAGGTGTCCGATGAAGCGCAGTAAGCTGATGCTCCGACTGGCGGCGCTCGCGATGCCCCTGTGGCTGTTGTCGGGCTGTTTCATCTATGTCGAGGACAACCCTTCCCATCTTCCCTATGTGCCGGCGACGCTCGTGATCCACAACGACGAGACCTCCTGGGGCAGCATCTGGTATGCCTATGCCGCTCCCTCCCTGGCTTCGAGCTGGGGCGAGGAGCTGCTGGGCGCCGATGTGCTTTACCCGGGGGACGATCTTGTCGTGGATATCTATGAATGCGACCAGAATTACGATATTCGGGTAGAGTATGAGGACGGGTACGTCGTTGAGAGAACGGGTGTATGGGTGCCGTGCGACATGACGACCTACACCATTTTTACGGATTACTAGGCGGGGGTTTACCCCTCGATAAGCTGTCCGCGGAAGTAGAGTTTCTGCTTTGTCCCGGTCGTTTCGGGTTTCGGCGCGGCGGGTGCCTCAGGCGTCGGGGCGACGATCAGTTCGTCAAACTTGGTCTGCGGGGTGGCGAGCATGACGCTCTCGAAAGCCCGCAGCCGTTTGAGCAGGCTGTCAGAGGCAGGCAGAAGCTCTTCATAGTAGTTCTGGGCGAGTTTCAGGTCGCTGGCACTCGCTTTTTTTGAACCGAACACCCCCATCAATCCCCCCGATTTCCCGGCGAAGAGCGTGGCATAGATCTTGAGATAGATGTCGTAGCAGTTGGTATGGAGCTCGATCATTTCGTCAATGACGCTTTTGGCGTTGGACGTCGAAAACACCATCGCATCGTCGTAGAGCCATCGGCTGAAGTCGCTGTCGGACTGGTTGACGGGCACCGCATCCTTTTCACTGCTGACCCCGGAGACCATCAGCTTGATCTGGTTGACCCATTTAAGCTGATGGGTCCGTGCATTTCGGATGTTCTGAATGTAATTCTCTTTTGATGCCATAATGACCTCCGCATAAGATACGGAAGTGTACGACAAGGCAGAGGGAAATGTTGACGGTTCTATGGATAAAAAATAATCACTCGATACAGATAGGTGATTATCAAAAAATCATATTAATCCACCGGATGTTTCCGCCGTACGGAGGCGTGGCGCAGCGCCAGGGAGCGCGCGTCCATTCCGACCTTCAAAAAGAGCAGGACGATCAGAGCGGCGAGGGGCTGGCCCAGCGCCGCGACGAGAAAGCCGCCGCCGATCAGCCCGATGTGCAGGACGGCGACCCGGCCGTAGGGGGCGCCCATCCAGTCCGAGAGGGTGGTGCGTTCGTATTCGCCGCTGCGGATGTAATCGACATAGAAAGAGACGGCATGGCTGACGATGAGCAGCGTCAGGGCGGTGAGGATGCCGTTGCCGAACAGCACGTCGCGGTGGTAGATGTAATCGGCGAGGCCGAAGACGCTCAGGTGCAGCTCCTCCGGTGCAAAGAGCGCGATGACGAAGATGCCGTGGGCATAGGCGAACATGCCGTAGTGGAAGATGAAAAAGGGGATGAGAAAGAGCTTGCCGAGATTGCCGGCCAGCTCCTCGGGACGGTTGGTGATCATCTTGAGCACATTGAAAAAGCCGATGACGACGTTCTCCATCCAGTACAGAAAGATCAGCTCAAACACGCCCCATCCCAGTTCCAGGACGCCATAAAGCGGGTAGAGGTTTGCTGCCAGCAGGACAAAAAGGGGCAGGGAGGCATAGCGCCGAAGGGCGGCGAGCAGTACGACCATCAGAGCGTTTTCGAATCGATCATGATCGTCACAGGGCCGTCGTTCGCGATGCGCACATCCATGTGGGCGCCGAAGACGCCGTGCCGGACCGGAATGTTCCGGGACGCCTGCGTAATGAAGTAGCAGTAGAGCCGTTCGGCTTCCGCCGGCCGTGCGGCGGCGTCGAAGGAGGGGCGCCGCCCTTTTTTGACGTCGGCGGCCAGGGTGAACTGGGAGACGACGAGCAGCTCGCCCCCGACGTCAAGCAGGGAGCGGTTCATCTTCCCCGCTTCGTCGGCAAAAATGCGCAGAGGAAGGATCTTGGACAGGAGCTTATCCGCGTCTTTCTCCGTGTCCCCCTCAAGCACACCTAGCAAGAGGGTAAGCCCCCTCCCGATCGCGGCGACTTCGCGGCCCTCCACGCTGACGGAGGAGGCCGTCACCCGCTGCAGGACAGCCAGCATCAGTGGTGATGGTGCTCGTGTGCGAGGAGTTCGCGGACGGCCGCTTCATCTAGGGGCTGAATCTCCTTGACCGTTCCGTCGAAGACGAGGCTGCTGCCGGCGAGGGGGTGGTTGCCGTCGAGGACCGCTTCGTCGCCGCGGATCTCCTTGACGGTGTAGATGATCACGTCGTCGGGATTGGACTCGAGGTGCCCTTCGATTTCCATGCCGACCTCGAGATCGTCTGGAAGTTCGGAGAGGGCCTCCTCGACAACGAGGGAGCCGTCGTACTCCCCGAAGGATTCGGCGGGGGAGAGGGCGACGTAGACGTCGTCTCCGACCTGCTTGCCTTCGAGCGCCGCTTCCAGCTTAGCGAAGATCTGGCCGTAGCCGCCGTGCAGGTACATCAGCTCCGTGTCGTCGGGGTTCAGCAGCGTGCCGTCGGCGGTTGTGAGCTCGTAGTTGAGGGTGACAAGGGTGTTCTTCGTGATCTGCATGGTGCGGCCTTAGCGGTGGGATAGGGAAATTTTACAACGAAACGGGGGAATAGGCAAACACGCCCTTCCTAGGCCCCGAGCGTTGCGGCGAGGGTATAGCGCCAGCCGTGACGGATGTCGGTGCCGGAAAAGCCCCGCCGCAGCAGCAGCGCGGAAAGGGTGTCCGGCGGATAGAAGTGGCCCGGTTCGCCCAGCAGCTTTTCCGCCCGCTTCAGGGCAGCGCCCAGCAGGGTAGAGGGATCGAAGTCGTAGATAAAGAGAAGCCCGCCGGGTCTGAGCACGCGGGCGATCTCGTCGAGGGCCGCTTCGGGGACGTCAAAGTGGTGCAGCGCCTCGCCCACCACGACGGCGTCGAAACGGTCCGCCTCGAAGGGGAGGGCCTCGGCCCGGGCCGCAAAACGTTCGACGCTCTCAGGAAGGTAGCGCAGCATCCCCTCGGCGGGGTCGGCGGCGACGGGACGGAGATCGTCCCGGCAGCCGAGCGCATAGTTGCCCAGGGTACCCGTTCCCGCGCCGAGGTCGAGGAGATCGGCGCCGGGAGGAAGGGAACGAAGGGATGTACAGAGATGGGAGACGGCGGCCGCGGGGTAGACCGCCGCGCCGAATCGGCTGAAGACCCAACCGAGATGGTTGAAGGGGATCATGCGACCCGCTTTACGGCGTCACGACGATATAGACGACGCGGTCGCCCTGGATGGCCTGCATGAAGTAGGTATTCGCATAGCGGTAGTACTGCGCCCCGTTGATCGTGACGCTGTAGGCGCCGTCGGGGAGGTAATCCAGGACCTGGCCGGGGGCAAACTCGACGTCGTAGTAGGTCACCGGGGGGTTGACGACGCGGTAGGCGTTGCGGTAGGTGTCCCAGGTATAGTAGACGTCCGCGTAATAGTAGTAGGTGAGCCCGCTGTGCACAAAGACCGTGTAGCCCACCGGCAGGGTACGGACGACCAGCCCCACCGGCGGTGCGGCGACGATGAAGCCCCGGTCGTGGTGGCGGTAGTAGAGGCCGTCGGCATAGTAGAAGACGAGGCCGCCGAGGCTCAGCGAGATGGCCACGCGCGGCAGGCTGCGTACGACATAGCCCGGGCGCTGGTAGTAGGTCAGAGGACGGGCACCCGGCGGGCGGTAGTAGTGCTTATGCTTGTCGATATGGACGACACCCCCTTTGGCGGGCGGAGCGACCCGTTTGCCGACGTTACGCTGGTCCCCTTTCTGCGGGCGCACTGTACGCTGTTCGGTGTAGCGGTTCTCCTCGCGCTGGTTGGGCCGGACGACCGGCGCGGGTCTCACCGGGTGCGGGGTGTACTTCTGGGGTTCGGAACGGCGAACCTCTTCACGGCGGATCTCACCCTTCGAGGGCTGGGTACGGTCGCGGCGTATCTCCTGCCCGAGGGTGTTGCTTCGGCTGTTGGAACGCTCCTGGCTATAAGCGCGGTCCTGCTTATTATTATAGGAACGTTCCTGTTTGGAACCGCCCCGGTCGTTATCCTTCCTGCCGTCATGGTCAGGGGCCGCATGCAGCCCGGCCGAACCGATGAGCAGTGCTGCTGTCACTGAGATGAAGTTGCTGTATCGCATGGCATCCTCCTTGATTGATAGGTCCAGTATAACGGGAAATCGTTAAATAATCGTGAGAGGCGTTGCGGTCAGCGGCGGGAATGTTCGCGTTTCAGGGCCGTCAGCGTTTTGAAAAAACAGCCCTGGGTGAAACGGTACTCCGTCTCTTTTTTTTCAAGTCCGCGGCCGTGCCGGAGGACGAGGCGGATGTCTTCGGGTCTGACCCGGTAGCTTTTGGCACAGTGTTCGCAGTAAAGGGTTTCCATTGCCTATCCATATGCAAGCGGCGTTCACGACGCGCGTTCCCGCCGGGGGGAAGAATCAGTGGGTGCGTTTGCGGAAGAAGAGCATCAGCGCCGCGCCGCCGAGCAGCAGTTCGGCGAGGAGCAGCGTGACGACGGAGGAGAGCATGGACTCGTCCGATGCTTCGGTGTCACCGGTCACCTCGAAAGGGGTGGTGCGGTGGAAGGACTGTGTCGTCGGGATATGCTTGGCGGCGGCCGGCTTCGTCACAGCCGTTTCCGCCGGGGTGGTGGCGTTGTTACTCGCGGGTTCTTCCACGACCCGGGGCTTCGTCTCGGGGGCAGGTGCCGCCGCTTCGGCCTTCGGCGCTTCCGTTATCTTAGCCGGTGTCTCGGCCGGTGTTTTGGCGGCCGCCATGGCCTGCGGTTCGAGCGGTTCCGTAATGACCGGCTGCAGGGCATTGAGGTCCTTCGCGATGTAGGCGTTGGGATGCAGCTTCCGGATGCTTTTGAGGACGGTGTTGGCTTCGGCGCTGCTGCGGAACTGTTCCAGGACGGCAAGAAAGGTCTGCGATCCGCCGCTGACGGCGTAGGCGAAGGCGTGTTCGTTCTGCAGGCTGCCGGTGTCGGGGTTGTGCTGCAGGTACCAATGGAGTGCCTCGTTGCGCTGCTGCGCTTCTACTTTGCTTTGGAAAACGCCGGCAATGATTTCACCGCCGTCGCTCATGTAGGCCTTGGGGTGCAGTTTCCGGATCGTATCGAGTACGATCTTGCGCTCGGCGCTGCTGCGGAAACGATACAACACGGCCAGGAAGCCCGGCGCGGCGTTGCGTACGTTGTAGCTAAAGGCACCCGTTTGCTGCAGGGGACCGACGTCGGGGTCCTGCTGCAGGTACCACTGCAGGGCTTCGATACGCTGTGCCGCATCCTGTTCCGTCTGGAACGCCCCCGCAATGATGGCTTCTGTCGTCGCGGCCGCAAGCGAGACCGCCGACAGAAACAGTAAAAACGATAGGGTGGCCAGACGCATGCAACTCCTTTAATGAATATGGCGCCCGATAGCACCAATGAGAGAAGGTTATTTTAGCATTCGGAACTTTGTCTAACTTTTTTTTGCGGTAAAAATACTGTGCTTTGCCGTTTTTTCACATGTTTGGAGGATAAAAATCATCGGATTCGGTTGTAACACGGCTGTGATACTCGGGGTGTATAGTGTGCTTTTATTGACGCTTTCGGGAGGAAAAGGTGATGACAATGACCCCGGCATACCGAGATGCAGTGCGGCGTAGAGTACCCGTCACGGCATTAAGGGCGGCGGCACTGCCGCGAAGAGATGAGGTGCCGGATACACCACGGCTCACCGTGACGCACGACGGCATCCACCCCGTATTGGCCCGTTTTATCCGTCAACGGCTGCGGGTGCCCGAAAGCTACGCGCATATCAGGACGCTCGCCTATGCCGTCGGGCAGAACATGGGTGTCATGACGACCTTCTCGGCGCTGAACTACCGGGGCGAGTCCTGTACCGTGCACCTCTCCGCGGTGATCGCACCGGGCGGAGCGCTCCTCAGCGTCAAACAGCTCTGAACTACCCCTGCACCGGCTGGCGTCTGCCCGCAAAGAGCATAATGAATGCCGCACCGCCCAGGAGCTCCGCGATCAGCAGCGGCAGAAAGGACGGCCCCGTCGTTTCCGGGGTGATGGAAGCCGCCGAAAGCGACCCTGGGGTTCTCATCGCCGTCACTTCCGTGCCCGGTACCGTCTCCACGACACTCGTATCCGTCGCTGTCATGACACTTTCCGATGCCGGAGCGGCTGCCGGTTCGAATACAGCCGCTTCCGAGCCCGCCGCGGACGATGCCGGTGTGGCAGCGCCGAGGGGCCGTGTAAAGTTCATGTTGTTCTTGACGTAAGCATCGGGATAGATCTTTTTGATGCTGTTGCGTACCGTCAGCAGTTCGTCAAAATTGCGGAAACGGTAGAGCACGGCAACGTAGTAAGGGGCCGCGCTGCGTACGCCGTAGGTATAGTATCCGGCGCGCTGCAAGGCGTAGCTCTCCGGCTCGTAGCGCAGATACCCCTTGAGCGTATCGACGCGCTGCTGCGCCCCTTCGGGGGTATGAAACGCCCCGACGACGATGACCTTGGTGGTGGCGGCCGTGAGGGACGCCGCCGTGATTAACAGTAGTAGTATCGCGATGATCGGTCGCATGGTTCTCCTTCTCGACGACACCGAGGGACGGTGCCTAAAAATAATTTTAGCATTAATAACTTTATTAAACATTTTTTTAAAAAATTTTAAAAGGTTTTTAGTCGGGGGAGGGGAGATGGTAGGGAAGCGGGAGGCGGAGGGAGCGCCTCACTCCTTCTGTTTTCGGAGTTCGGCATTCAGGGCGTCAAAGAAGGCTTTGGCTTCCTGTTCGAACCGGTCGCGCCACTCGATCCACTGCCGTTGATAGCGCTCCAGGGTCTCTTCGTCGAGCATCAGCAGTTTCTGCTGGGCCGCAAGGGCTTTTTCCGTCCCTTCGGTGACGTTGTCCGCGTCCGGTTCGGAGAGGGTGTCGCTTTGGCGCTCCATCTCCCCGGCGACGTCGTCCAGCGTCTGCTGCTCCTGCGGTGTCAGTTGCTCCCCGTTCGCATCGAGCGCTTCACGGGCCGACGCGGCCAGTTCGTCGATGCGTTCGCGCAGGACGCCGCCGTAGCGGCCGATGGATTCGGACATCTGCCGGTTGAGCGTCTCGGCATAGGCGTCCATCTGCCCGCGCATCGTCTCCAGCTGGCGCTGCAGGTCGCCGGAGGTGCTGTTCAGCCGTCCGGCCAGGTCCTGGGTGATCTTGGTGAGCTCCGCAAAGAGGGCGGTGAGGGCGTTGCCGCGCATCCCCTCCGCCGTGCGCGCGTAGTCGACGAGCCACGTTTCGTCGCGCTGGACGAGGTAGGTCGTCACGGTGGCGGGCAGATCGCTTCCCTCCGGCGCGGTGATCTTGGAGACGATCTGCGCCTCTCTCCCCTCGATGACGACCTTTTCAACCGTCGCATCGGCCCCCTGCCAGGAGCGACCGAAGGCGTCGAACGCCGCTTCGTCCTCCAGGGTGGAGTAGCGGACCGCATCGCCCGCATCGCTGCGCTCCACGGCGCTCCAGAACGCGGCTGCCGCCTCCTGCGGGGTTTCGGGTTCGAAACAGGCCGTGAGGGCGACCAGCGTGGCGATAAAGAGTGAGAGCCGGAGAAAAAATATTTGCATCCAGGGAACCTTTTATAGCGGTATAAATGGTTGCCATTATAGCGTGCAGGGAAAAACGGGACGGCTGGGGGGGAGTCCGGAGACCCGGGGAGATCGGGCCTCCGCGGGGTTACTGCGTGATTTCGTAGAGGACGGTCGATCCGCTGACCTCGTTGGAAACGATCAGCAGGTTTTTGCCGTTGGGCGACTGGTTTGCCGGCACGAAGAGCATCCCTTCGGGACTGACGTCCCCCTCGGTATGGGTGACGACATAATCGACGTACACGGGCTGCATCGGGTCGCTGATGTCGTAGATGAGGATGGCGCTCTGACGCTCCAGGCCGACGAAGGCGTAGGTTTTGCCGCCGATGGACCCCAGGGCCAGCGCTTCGGGCTCGCCGCCCTTGTTGCCGCTGCGGCCGTCCATCTCGCCGTCGTCCTGGTTGAAGAGCGCCGGTTCGATCTCGGCGATCTTTTTGGAGATGGCGTCCCCGCTGTCGAAGACGAGGTCGCCGCTGCTGTTCCAGATACTGAAGCTGCGCGCGCCGTACGCATAGAGCTTTTCGTAAACATTGTCGCCGTCGCTGTCGCCCATGTCGGTGACGACTTTCAGATCGTTCTCATCCGCGTAGGCGTCGGCGATCGCCGGGTCGAGGCTGAGCTTCTTGATCTTCTCCTCGTCGACGAAACAGTAGCTCTCGTCACCGTTGCACCATTCGCGGCCGTCGCCTTCGTTGGCGGTGACGAAGTAGGTCTCCCCGCCGACGCTGTACGATGCGATGGTGTCGGGCATATAGAGGCCGAAGAGTCCCGGGTAGGATTTCATCGTGATGTTGCCTTCCTCCTCGATATCGATCGTATTGCCGCTGCCGGGTTCGTAGCTTTTGGCCCCGAGGGATTTGACCCAGGTGAGCGTCGGCGTCGCACCGGAGATGTCGACCTTCGCCACCGCGTTGTTCTCCTGCAGGGTGACGTAGGCGTCGCTGCCGCTGACGGTGATGTACTCGGGTTCGATATCGAACGCCTTGTCGTTTTTCGGCGTACCGCCCAGGCGGACCGGTGTGCCGTCCGCCGCTGCGCTCAACGCCGCCGCGCTGAAATCAGCCTCGGCGTAGCCGGTGGCATCATCCGCCGCCGTCGTCTGGGCGACGGTGATGAGGCCGACGGAGCCCTTGGCGTCCACGTAGCTGCCGCCGGAGGCATC
The DNA here is from genome assembly GCF_039645955.1 of Thiomicrolovo immobilis. Taxonomy (GTDB): domain Bacteria; phylum Campylobacterota; class Campylobacteria; order Campylobacterales; family Sulfurimonadaceae; genus Thiomicrolovo; species Thiomicrolovo diazotrophicus. Next base: position 1,490,551 of record NZ_CP147916.1, on the reverse strand, counting down.
GGGTTCGCCTTCGTTGGCGACGAGGATCTTTTTGCCGTCCCCGGTAAAGGTGACCATGTCCGGCAGGTAGCCGACGCGCGTCTGGGCGAGGAAACCGCCGTCGGTGTCGAAGAGGAGGACTTTGCCTACCGTGCCGACTTTGTCGGCACTGCCGACGGCGACGGCGACCTTGCCCTTCTTGGTGCTCACGCTCTGCACGCCCGCACCGTAGGCGGAGAGGTCGACGGAGGTGACCAGCGCCGGAGCGGCAACGTCGGCGACGCTGACGATGTCGAGCCTGTTGTCCGCGCCGTTGGTGATGAAGAGCCGCTTGGAGGCGCTGTCATAGGCCGAGATCTCGCTGCCCCCCTCCTTGCCGGTGTTATAAGAAGCGAGTTTGTGCAGGGTCATGCCGCTCAGCTCCAGGTCATGGACGACATAGAGGGTGTTGCCGTCTATTTTCGTCTTGGCCGCATCGAGGTATTTCTGCTCCAGCACCCCGCCGGTTGCCCACATGGCGAAGTCGTCGTCGTTGACGATGCCGAGGGTGTGCTCGTCGAAGACGATCAGCCCCTCCATTTTGTCATGCGGGTACTGGACCGCTTTGATCATGTCGACGACGAGCTCTTTCTGGACCGGGACGATCCCCTTGGCCGCCAGCGTTTCCCAGCCGTCCGCCTGGATCGCAACCTCTTCGAGGGTCTGTCCGTCGAGCAGCAGACCGCCGTCGGCGTCCTGCGTCAGGTTGGCGTCGGGGGCGATGCTTTCGAGTTCCGTGCCGGTGGTGAGCTTGATCTTGTAGACGTGCTTCTGTCCCGCCGTCGTATCTTTGTAGAAGCTGCCGTCGCGCTCGATGACGAGGAAGACGTCGTTGCTGAGTGCGGTGATCTCGGAGTTGGAGTTTTTCGCTTTCTCCTGCTTGTAGAGGTACTGTTTGACCGTGCCGTCTTCGAGGCTGACGGTCACGATGCGCGTCAGTGTGCCGCGCACGGCGCTGCTGGGGTTGTCCAGGGTGGACTGCATGATCCCGACGAGGCTCTTCTGGTCCGGCGTGACCGTCAGCCCCTCCATGCCGCGGTTGGCCCAGCGGCGGCCGAACTCCGCGGGCAGCGTGTAAGTGTTGCGGCTGTCGCCGGCAAAGGGGTTGATGCGCCCGATCTCTTTGCCGTTCTTGTCGAAGTGGACCATGTGTGGACCGTATTCGTCGCTGACCCAGTAGGTGCCGTCTTCCATGACGGCGAGCCCTTCGCTGTCCAGGCCGAAGTCGTCGGTTTTGATGCTGCCGTTTTCATCCCGGATGGCGTTACCGTCGGTATCGTAGGGGATCTCGCCCGTGCCGCCGAGCGCCGCGCTGTTGGGGAGGCCGGAGATCGGCTGCCCCGCGGTGTCTTTGAAGAGGATCTCCTTGACCATCGTGACGTTGCCGTCCGCGCCGACCTCGAAAAGACCGATGCGCGGGGTGTAATCCGGCGTCGGGAAGATCTTGCCCTTGCCTTCGGCGCCGCTGTAGGTGGCGTTGGGACCCCGGTCGGTCATGGCGTAGAAGCGGTTTTTGTTTGTCGGGTCGGCGGCGGCCGCCGACCCGAAGCCGCCGTTGCGGATCCCGAAGGTCTCGCCGGGGTTCGCGCCGTCTGCGAGGTTGTCCATCAGGACACTGTAGGGCAGCAGCGTACCGGCGTCGGGGACGGCGGCGACGTTGTCCGCGCTGCTGTTGCCGCTCTCGCCGCAGGCGCTCAGCAGGAGCGCCGCCGTAACGGTGGAGAGGAGAAGGGGATAGAGGTGACCGATCATGTGAGACTCCGGAATGTGAAAATTCCGCAGATGGTAGGGAAGCAGTATTACACTGCCATTACCGCAGGGTTGCAGGATTGAACATATTCCGGTATCACATTTGTAATGTGGCGGCGGTCAGTAGAGTTTCCCGAAGCGTTCCATGTAGGTCAGGTAGAGGCGCAGGTCGAACTCCAGCTGGTGGTAGCCGGGGGCCATGTGCTCGCAGAGGCTGTAAAAGGCCTTGTTGTGATCGCGCTCTTTGAGGTGGGCCAGTTCGTGGGCGACGATCATCTGCAAAAAGGGTTCGGGGACCTTTTTAAAAAGGGAGGCGATGCGGATCTCCCGCCGGGAGCGCACCCGTCCGCCGTGCACCTTCGAGATGCGGGTGTGCATCCCCAGGGCGTCGTCGATGACACTGATCTTCGTGTCATAGACGACCTTGTGCAGGGGCTGGGAGTTGCGCATGTGTGTACTGCGCATGGCGTCGGCGTAGTCGTAGAGCGCGCTGTCGGTGGAGAGGGCGTGCGCCTCGGGGTACTTCTGCAGCAGAAAATCGCCGAGCTTCCCGCCCTCGATGAGGCGGCGCACCTGTGCCTGGAGCGTCTCGGGGTAGTGGGCAAGATAGCGCAGTTCCGTCATGCTCTCTCCGAAGATGTTTGCGCCATTGTAGCATCTGTAGCGGCCGTTTTTGAACTATTTATGCGCCGGGCGTATAGTGTTAGAAAAGGCAAAAGCGCCCGAAAAGGAGCGACGATGCAACGCACACGATATGAAAACCGGCCGCTGCGCGAAGCCGACGTGACCGACGAGGCGCTCTTCGACGCACGCCGGAAGTTTCTGAAGCTGGGGGCGGCGACCCTGGTGAGCACGGCGGCGGTGCTGGAACTGGCCGCGAAAGAGCAGCTGCCCGCCGCAAACCTCGACTATGCCAAAGACCCCAACGCGGGAGGACTCGAGCTCAACACCTACGAGCAGATCACCTCTTACAACAACTTCTACGAGTTCACGACGAGCAAGGAGGGGGTCAAGCCCCTCTCGAAGCGCTTCAAAAGCGCGCCGTGGAAGCTGACCATTGACGGGATGGTCGAGCAGCCGCTCGAGCTGGACGTCTGGAAGCTGATGAAGCAAATGCCTCTGGAGGAGCGGATCTACCGTTTCCGCTGCGTGGAGGGGTGGTCGATGGTCGTGCCGTGGATCGGGTTCGAACTCTCCAGGCTCATTGCCATGGCCAAGCCCCTCTCCTCGGCGAAGTACGTCCGTTTCGAGACATTGTACGACCCCGAGCAGTTCCCCGACCAGGACCGCGGCCTCCTGGCGACCCTGGACTACCCCTATGTCGAGGGGCTGCGCATGGACGAGGCGATGCACCCGCTGACCCTGATGGCCGTCGGCCTCTACGGCCACACCCTCCCGCCGCAGAACGGCGCGCCGATCCGCCTCGTCGTGCCGTGGAAGTACGGCTTCAAAAGCATCAAGTCGGTCGTGAGGATCACCTTTACCGACACGCAGCCGCGAAACACCTGGAACGTCTACGCCCCCCGCGAATTCGGCTTCTATGCCAACGTCAACCCCGGCGTCGACCATCCCCGCTGGTCCCAGGCGCGCGAACGGGTGCTGGGGCACTTCTTCAAACAGCCCACACTGATGTTTAACGGCTACGGGAAAGAGGTTGCCCACCTCTACAAAGGAATGGACCTGAGGAAACAGTTTTGAAAAGAACGCTCCTTTTCCTCCTCTGTCTCTCCCCGCTGCTCTTCCTGCTCTACCGTCTCTTCGCCGGCGGGGCGGAAGACCCCGTCAAGGCCATCTACAGTGTGACCGGCTACAGCGCTTTGACACTGCTCTACGCGGCGACGACGATCTCCCTGGTGCGGAAGAAGATCCGGCTGCTGCGCTACCGGCGCATGGTGGGGCTCTTCGCCTTCTTCTACGCCCTGCTGCACTTTTCCAACTTCCTCATCCTCGACATGGAACTCGATCCCGCCGCCGCCTTTGACGAGACGCTGAAGCGGCCTTTCGTCTATCTCGGGGTGAGCGCCTTCGCCATTTTGCTTTTCATGGCCGTCACCTCCCTGCCGAAGCTCTTCGCCAGGTTTTACAGATATCACCGGCTCATCTACGTCGCCCTGCTGCTGGTAACGGTCCACTTCGTCATGGCGCAGAAGGCGATCGCCTACTGGCAGTGGGAGATTCTGGCGGTGATGGCCGTCATCGGTGTGCTGAAAGTGCTGCAGAGAACCGGGCTCGCGAAGCTCTGAACGGCACCGCACGGCAGCCGTCACATAGTCGCTGCTGCCATCTTTTCGCCGCCGCGCCCGGCTACGCGCTATAATCGCGCCATGGATGCCGTCAACGCCAATGAAGTCCTCGCGCTTCTCAATGCCATCACCGCCGACGAAGCCCTGCTCGAAGAGCAGCGCGACAACCCCTTCATCCCCCGCCGCCTGACACGGCGCCGCAAGCAGTTGTGCGACTACTGCAGCGGGGGCGACGACGAAGGCTATGTCCGGCAGGCCTACGCGGAGATGACCCCGCGCCAGCGCCGCGACCGGGACCACAAAAGCTTCCTCGCCAAGTACCGCAAGCTGCGGCCCGCCCCGGCGTCGAACGAGGCCGAATTGCGCGAGGCTGCCGAAACCTTCCTGCGCGAACGCTACGGGGAGGGGACAACCATCATCCACGAGTTTACGCAGTGGAATGTAAGTGTCCGTCCGGACCTCTACGCTCTCTCGGAAAACGAAACGCTCGTTGCCGTCGAGATCAAGAGCGACAAGGACAACCTCGACCGCCTCTACCGCCAGCTTGACGGCTATTCCCGTTTCAGCAACCACGTCTACGTCGCCCTCGACGAGCGGTTCCTGCCTAAGTACCTGCAGACCTTCGGCAACCGCTTCGAGCATGTGGGCATACTGCTCTACGGCGAAAGGGGCCTGGGGCTTTACAAGGCACCCGAACCGCTGCTTCCCGATACGCTCGTCGCCATGCTCCGCGCCCCGGAGCTGAAGCACTACCTCTCCATGCTGAACAACCGCAGCCGCCTCCCGGGCAGCGACTACAACACCTACCGCGACGTCATCGATGCCGTCTACACCCAGCGCGAACGCGAACTGGTCGCGCGTCAGCTCTTCGTGACCCGTCTGCGGGGCGGCAGGCCCGATGATGTTAAGATGGTGAACTACGTCGACCCGCTGGAGAAGCAGCTGCTCTTTGATGAACTGCTGAAACCCTCCTACTGGGAAGCGGGGCGGCTGGGCAGGGCGGTAAGGCTTCCGGGCGTGCTGGAGCTCTACCGGCAGCTGCGGCAGCCGACGCTCTTTTGACGCGGGGTCGAACAGAAATTGCTTTATCGTCTAAAAAGCGTGACAATGGAGAGGGGAGCAGTGCAGTGAAAGTAGGGCCGATGCCGACGGAAAAACATTGGTTCGAGTATGAAAACTACCGAAAGCATCCCCGCTACCTCGGTCTCTCCGGGGAGGAGAGGGCCATAGTCGACCAGTTCAACGCGGACGGCTGCTACCTCTACAGGGGAGCAATCGGCGACAACACGGTCGAGAAGGTCAACGACGCGCTGGACGACTGGACAGTTGCCAACGTCAAAGCCCTGGCGGCGAACAAAAAAGCCGACGGCACCTACCCGCGCCTGATCGGTCTGCACGATGAAATTCCCGAGATCAATGCCCTCTTCGCGGAGCGCACCATTGTAAAATTGCAGGAGCTGCTGTTCGGCCTGGGGCCGTCGCTGCGGACTTCGATCACCTTTTTGCAGGGGAGCCAGCAGCCGCTGCACCGGGACATCCCCGTCTTTCACGTGATGCCTGGGGAACCCTATTTCAGGATCTGGATCGCCCTGGAAGACACGACGCCGCAGAACGGCACGCTGACGGGGGTCAAAGGCGCCCACCGGGTCGCGGCGGAGCGCTACGGGCTGCCGCACCGATTCTACGAACGTTTCGATACAATGCCGCCACAGGATCCCGACGCATGGCGCCGGTACCAGGAGACGCTGAAGCGGCAGTACGAAGCGGCCGGTCTGAGCGAGGAGGCGTTCGCCTTCCGCAGCGGCGACGCCCTTATCTGGCACCCGCTTTTCCCCCACGGCGGCAGCGTCATCGAGAACAGACGCTCCAGCAGGCGCTCCGTCGTCCTGCACGTCTCGGCCCTCCCGCCGCGTTAACACCATCTTAACCATTGCCGCACCGATGGCGGGTGCAGGCAGGAAGCAACTATTAATGAACCAACCGTCCCGCTCCATATTGACGTCTCTGCGGCCAAACGCGCGCCTGCGCGAGGTGCTGCGGCTGGCGCTGCCCGCGGCTTTCAAACACCTCCTCGACGTCCTGCAGATCCTCGTCGACATGCTGATGGTAGGACTGCTGAGCGTCTCCGCCCTGGCGGCGGTCGGGACGAGCATGCAGTTCATCATGGTCGTCAACGTCGTCATCACCCTTTACGTCGTCGGGGGCAACGCCGTGACGGCGCGGCTCATCGGTGCGCGGCGCCGCAAAAGGGCCAATGCGCTGCTCTTTACCCTGGGCGCTTTTGCGTTGCTGCTCTCGCTCCCCTTTACCGCGGCGGGCACCCTCTTTGCCGACGAGTTTTACCGCCTGCTGGGCACGGGGGAGGACGTCGTGCACTACGGCGGCGTCTATTTCGGCGCGCTCTCTATCGGCTTCCCTCTCATCTTCCTCGACGCGCTCTTTTACAACCAGCTCAGCGCGGCGGGCGATACGAAGAGCTCTTTGTACATCAAGCTCGCCTCCGCCGGGGTCAACGCCCTGCTGGACTACCTGCTCATCTTCGGCCACTGGGGACTGCCCGCGATGGGCGTCGCCGGGGCGGCCTATGCGACGGTGGCCTCCTACGGCCTCAACATCGTGCTCTACCTATTGCTGCTGCGGCGCCGCGACGCGCGGCTGCATTTTCTGCCGCTGTGGAACCTGCCGGACCTGAAGCGCGCCGTCAAGGTCGGCAGCCACGCGGCGCTGGAGCGCCTCATCACCGTCAGCTCCTTCCTGCTCTTCATCTGGGTCATCGCCTCCTATGGCACGGCGGCCCTGGCGGGCTACCAGGTGGGGCTGCGCGTGGAGGGACTCGCCTTTATGCCGGGCTTCGGCTTCGCCGTCGCGGCGATGGCCATCGTCGGGCAGCAGCTGGGGGCGAAGCGCCCCGAGGAGGCCTACGAGGGAGGGCTTTACAGCCTCAAAGTCGCCGCGACATTCATGGGAGTATTCGGGCTTGTCATGGTCATCTGGCCGGAGCTCTTTGTGCGGATGTTCACCCACGATCCCGCGACCGTACAGCAGGCGTCGCTCTACCTGCGCCTCGTCGGCCTCTCCCAGGTGCCGCTGGCCGTGCTTTTCGTGCTCAGCAACGTCCTGCGCGGCGCGGGGGACACCCGCACGCCGCTGAAGATCAACATCGCCGCGCTCTGGCTGCTGCGGGTCATTCCCTCCTACATCGCCATGAAACTGGGCTTCGGCATCATTGCCGTCTACATCATCATGACGCTGGAGACCTTCATCAAGGGGTTTATCTTCTGGAAAATCTTCCGCAGGCGCGCGTGGCTGAAGACGAAGATATGATCTATTCCTCTCATTATTTAGACTGACAATTGAACAGTAGTCTCTTTGCCACTTTTTTAGAAAAAGTAGCATAAAAATCGGCCTTTCGCGAATCGCTCATCCCTCCCGGCTTTGTGCCTCCGGGATGGCTTATAAGGATCGCGCTCAAGACCCAAGGGTCTATTTTATTGATGCGCTTCGACGTGTCGAAGCTCTCTTCCTTCTACTAGCTTCGATTCATCGAAGCGCATTGATCAATAGGCGACTTGTCGTTAAGCGTGCGCTTCGCGCAACGACGATTTTCTTTTGTTTCTTTTCTTTGTAAAAAGAAAAGATAGAGAAGAGTATTTCTTTGCCACTTTTTTAGAAAAAGTAGCGCAAAAAGCGGCCTTTCACGAATCGCTCATCCCTCCCGGCTTTGTGCCTCCGGGATGGCTTACAAGGAGCGCTCAAGGCCAACTTTCAATTTGATTGAATGCGCTTCGACGTGTCGAAGCTTGTGTATGAAAAGATGTTGGCTAAAATGTTTTTACTATGCGTGGGTGCATAGAGTCAAAAGGATCAGCGTATGAAAAAGAGCGTATTTGCAGTGGCTTTCCTGCTCTATGGCAGCCTGGCCTTCGCCGTCAGCGTCGGCGTTATCGTCCCTTACGAAGAGGAGGAGAAGCCCGCTCCGAAAAAGGAGCTGACCGCCGAGCAGAAAAAGCAGGAAGCGGTTTTCAAAGAGCGGCTACGGCAGCGTGACGCGGAGCGCGAGAGAGCAAAAGAGGCGCAGGAGAAGTTCCGGCGGGAACTGCAGGAGAAACGGCAGAAGGATTAGAAGCTCTCCCGGCTGCAGCGCTTCAGCGCATTAATAGTGGTGTCGATTTCCTTATGAACTAATAGTTGTGTTATATGATATAATTATTGTATCAAATAAACAATATTATAAATCAAAGGAGCCCGTATGCTGGAGGCACTTTTTGGAACGAGAAGCCGCGAAATGGTTTTACAGTACCTGTTGGCTTTCGATGAGGGGTACGCCAGGGAGATTTCCCGTTATCTCGACGTGACGCTGACCTCCGTCCAGCAGCAGCTTGCCAACCTGGAAGAGGGCGGGGTACTGCTGAGCAAGATGTCCGGGCGGACAAGGGTCTATTTCTTTAACCCGCGATACGCCTTTTTGCCGGAACTGACGGGCTTACTTGAAAAGGCCCGTACCTATTACCGACCCGAATTGCGGGAGAGGTTGGTGATGCAGCGCAAGCGCCCCCGCCGCCCGGAGAAACCGCTGTGAAAACGATAGCTACGATGAGCATGCCGGAACTTGCGGGATTCCTGTGTGAAGCATTGGAAGCAGTGGATATTCCCGTCGTGCTCTCCGGCGGTTCCTGTGTCGAGATCTACAGCCGGGGCGAATATACTTCGTATGATATTGACCTGATCAACCGCTATAACGAACAGTTCAAGAAGATCAAGAGGGTAATGGAGGCGCTCGGTTTCAGTGAGAAGGAACGCTATTTCGTTCATCCTGACAGCCATTTTTTCATCGAATTTCCCTCCGGGCCTCTCGGTGTAGGCGATGCCCCGGTGGAAGAGATTGCGGAACTCGATACCGATGCCGGCGTTTTGCGCCTGCTGACCCCGACGGATTGCATCAAAGACAGGCTGGCGGCATATTATCACTGGAAGGATGAGCAGTCCTTACAGCAGGCGGTCTGGGTAGCACAGCAAAACGCTTTTGATCTTGAAAACGTGCGCAAGTGGTCTGAGGCGGAAGGTGCACTGGAAAAGTTCGGCGACTTTGAGAAGATGGTTACTTCTGTAAAATAGCTTTTTCCGTGCGCCGCTGCTCTAAGCTAGGGCTTTCAGCGCGTCGATGTCGCCGCCGGTAATGACGTCGATGTGCTTTTCGATCTTCGCTGTCGGCCACTCCCACCAGCGGATGGCAAGGAGCGTCGCCGTGACCTCGTCGTCGAAGCGTTTGCGGACGGGGCGTGCCGGGTTGCCCGCCACGACGGTGTAGGGCGCCACGTCTGCAGCGACAACGGCATGGCTGCCAATGATGGCGCCGTCGCCGATGGTCACCCCCGGCATGATCGTGGCTCCCAGACCGATCCAGACGTCGTTGCCGACGACGGTGTCGCCGCGATTGCCGGACTTTTCGAACATGGCGACAATGTCCGCGCCCGTCGTCTCCGCGTTCATCGTGAAGTTGTCGAAGGGGTAGGTGGAGAACCCGCCCATGGCGTGGTTGGCCGAGCTCGTGATAAAGCGCACCCCGTGGGCGATCTGGACGAACTTGCCGATGATGAGCCTGTCGAGGCTGAGGGGGAAGAGGTAGGGGGCGAGATAGCCCGCGTAATCCTCCAACGTTTCAAAATTGTGGTAGTAGCTGAATTCACCCACCTCGATGCGGGGGTGGTCGATGACCGCCCTCAGGTGGACGACCTGCGGGACGGCGGTGCCGTCGGGCATCACCATGGGGTGTTTTTTTGCCGGGTCCAGCATAGTGCTCTCCTTAGTTTAGTTTTGCCGCGATCGCCATGCAGGCGTCGATATCGCCCGTTTCCAGCGGCGAGAACAGGGTGTCGAGGGTTGACTGCACCGTTGCCAGGGCGTCGGTGGACTGCTGTACCCCGGTGTCGGAGAGCTTGACGAGGCTCACCCGCGCGTCCCTGGGGTTTTTCTCTTTGCGCACCAGCCCCAGCTTCTCCAGCGGGTTCAGCGCCCGGGTGATCCCCGAGGCGCTCATCCCGACCTCTTCGGCCAGGTCGATGCGCCGCATAGCCCGTCCGGGCGCATTGTGGAGCCGGTGCAGGATGTAAAATTCCGAAAAGCTGATGCCGTGGACGCTCAGCGCCCGGTCGACCTGCTTGAAGAGTTTCGCATGCGCGGAGGAGAAGGCGAAGAGCCATTCCAGTTTCGTAGCCATGAAATATCCTTGCAATATATTTGAGTACACAAGTATATTGCAAATATCTGCGATAGTCAAGAGGGGAGCTGAGGGAGTAACTCTTGTGTAGCCTGCGTCGAGGAGAGGGCGGGGCCGCCGCTTAGCAGCACTCCAGTTCGGCGCGCTTCAGGGCATTGAGCCCCTCCTCGTCCTCTTCGTTCTCAAAGAGCTCTTCGAGGTAGAAGACGTTGGAGCAGACAAGGTAGAGCAGGGCCTCTTTCTCGTCGGCTTTCGGGTCGCGGTCGTAGTAGGCCTGGGGGATCGTCGGGATGATCTTTTTCCAGTAGAGGTTGACGTGCTCGGCCTGCCCGGTCACATACAGCAGGCGGTCGATGACGAGGCAGGCGTTCTCGAAGCAGTCGATGTTCGCAAAGGAGACGTAGCGTTCGTCGATGCGGATTTCATTGTTCATTGGGCGTGCTTTTCGGAAGGGAGGAGGGGCGCGGCGGTGCGGAGGGTCATTAGTTTCCTTAAAAATATTTGTGGAATATTATACTCTTTGTATTTTAAGAAAAGTGGCTGTTAAAAGGCCGTTTCTCCGGGACTCCGCATGCTGCGTCACTGCAGGATGCTCTATATTTGTCCAGTGCGGTCGGAGGGATGGTTACGGTCAATACAGCAGAAAATCGCATCTCTCCCGGGTGCTACTTCTCCGCCGCCTCGAGGTCTGCGGCCGTGTCGCGCCTGAAATCGCGGGTCAGGTAGTCGTGCGTCATGGGGAGGGAGAGTTCGAGGGTGTGGAGTATCTGCACCTCGACGGTAACGCCGCGGGTGTGGCACTCCAGCAGGTGGCCGCCGTGGCGGCGATCCTGTGTAAGAAAGTGCAGGTGCAGGCCGGGGACGTTGAGCGAGGCCATGAACGCGGGCGTGTAGAAGCCGGCGAGGCACCCCTCCGCGTTCTCAAAGCGGAATTCGTGCTGTTCGGCGGCCGCTTCGCTGAGTGGCCGGTAGTTGTGCTGCTTGGGGACGGAGCGCGCCCGGACCAGGTCGAAGCGGCCGCGGATGCGGAGGGCGTAGAAGAGGTTGGGCGAGGGGAGCAGGGCGTCGAGACGCGAGAGGAAGGTGCCGTAATCCATCGCATCTTCGAAAGTCACCGTAAAGGTCGGTTCGAAAAAGGTGACGACGGCAAAGGGGGTGTGTTTGGCGTCGGCGACGCGGTGGGCCTCCCCGTCGGCGGTGATCTGGTAGACGTCGCCGTCCAGCATCACCATCTCCCCGTCCAGGTCGTCGAAGGTGCCCAGGCCGAAGTCGCCGTGGCGTTTGATCTCGGCCAGGGGGATGTTCTCCTCGTAGATCCCCTCCACAAGGGCGTTGACGGGGGCGCAGAGGTAGAGGGGGTGCGATGAAGCGGTGCGTTCTGCGGGCATTGGGTTCTCCTTTCGTCTGTCGGTGTCGCGGACGGTCACACTGCCGCAGTGATCATCCTAGCGTCCTCCTGCAAAGAAAAAGCGCAGCAAAACGCCGAAGATCCGCAGGGGGACAAGGCGGACCCTTGCGCTGAAGCGCCCTTCGAAGACGGCCTCCTCGTAATCCGCGACGAGGTTCATCTGCCGCGCGCTCAACAGGAGGGGCTGCAGCATGCCCATCAGCATCCCGGTGCAGGCCGGGTCGCCCAGCCCGATGCGGCCGTGAAGGCTGAACTCCCTGACCTGAATGCTGCGACGCAGCCCCCGCAGAAGCCTGGTGACGCGCTGGGGCGATACACTCCCGCCCGGGAACTTCGAGGCGTGCGCTTTGCGCTTTTTCCGTTTCGCTTTTTTCACCGTTGCCGCTTTTTTCGCGAGCCCGGTAAGGTCTATGGGCACAAGCCCGAAAAACCAGTGCAGCCGGGCCTTGTAGTCGAAGGTCTCCTCCTTTTCCAGCTGCAGGCTCAGCTCGACGGGAGTGGCGAGCAACGCGAGCAGGAACAGGAGCAGAAAGGCGATGAGATAGAGAACTACTAGCATGGTTCAGCTGCTACTCGTCGTCGTCCTCTTTCTCCTTCATCGCCTTGGCGAGGGTGTCGCCGAGGTGTTCGAAGACGCCGGCCATCCCGCTCTTGATGGGTTCGACCCTGACGCCCTCCTTGTTGATGATGACGAGGGCCACCGGCCGGATGCCGCCACCGCCGCCCGTGCCGGCGCCCTGTCCGTCACCGCTTTTTTTGCCGCTGATGTTGCCGCCGGCACCGAACCCGAACCCGATGCTGATAAGGGGGATGAGGGTGTTGCCTTCGATGACGAAGGGCTCCCCGACGACCGTTTTGGTGCTCAGCACCCTTTCAAGCTCCTCCAGGGAGGTTTTCAAAACTTCTTGAACATGTTCCATCGCGCTCTCCTTGCTTGCTAATGCAGATATGCTGCGATTAATCCGGAGGGGTATTGCATCCGGACGACAATGTTTTTTACTCCTTCACTGATTGTAGCAAAAAGTGACAATGGGGAACGAAAGGGTTTGAAAGTAATGCTGCCAGTGAGGGTCAGAACATCAAGAGGAAGCGATGTACTTAGCGAGCATCAGCAGACAGACGGCGATGACGAAGGCGCGCAGGTACTGCGGGTTGATCTTGTAAAGCAAATGCACCCCCAGCCAGGCGCCGATGGCCTGGCCCAGCATCATAATCAGTCCCACGTGCCAGACGACGTTGCCGAAGAGGATGAAGACCAAGAGGGACGAAACGTTGGTGGCAAAGTTGAGCGGCTTGGCCGTGGCGGTTGCTGCCACCAGTTTCGCGCGCCGCAGCAGCACGTTCGCAAAGCTGAAGAAGGAGCCCGTCCCGGGGCCGAACATGCCGTCGTAAAAACCGATGCCGGGAATGACGAGCCAGGTGAACTTTTTCGCACCTACCTTGATGCTGAAATTTTTTGCTTTGCTGGGATTGTAGAGCAGAAAATAGCCGATGATCAGCACGAGCACGACGGGGATGACCAGCGACAAAGAGTGCTGGCTGATAAACTGCACGGCTACGGTGCCTATGACCGAACCGACAAAGGCGGCAATAAAGAGGGGCCTAATGTGCCGCCACCTTATTTTGGATCGCTTGAGCAGCAGAAAGGTGGCCGTCCCCGTGCCGATGCACCCCTGCAGCTTGTTCGTGCCCAGCGCGTTGATGGGCGACAGGCCCGTGAGCATCAGCGAGGGCAGGGTAATGAGCCCGCCGCCCCCGACCATCGTGTCCATCGTGCCGGCGACGATGGATGCGGCAAATAGGAACATGAGCATTTCGATCGAGATTTCCATGAGCGTATGCGATGCTTTTTTTATTCCATAGTGGTTAACAAAAAAGGCATATGTTGACGATGGAAGTTATGAGGAAGTCTTACTGCTCTTCAACCGAGCAGCGCATAGGGAAGCCCTCTTTGCGGGCCTGCTCCCGAACCATGAAAGCCTTTGTCTCTGCGATCTCGTAGGTGTAGATGCCGCACAGTCCCTTGCCCTTGGTGTGGATGTCATGGGTGATCGCGTCTGCTTCCGCGATGGTTTTGTGAAACACCGTATTGATGATCTTGATGCAGAACTCCCAGGTCGTATAGTCGTCATTGAGCATAAAGACGGCGAACATTTTTGGTTCGCTGGTGGCGAGTTCGGTCTTGCTTTCGAGTTGTGTTGACATGGCGGAAGTCTAGCATATTAAAAGATTCAATGGGATTGCGTCCCCCTCAATGAGCTTCAGTTCTGGAATCGCAAAACGATTAGAAGTCAGTTTATATTCATGCCACTTTTTTAGAAAAAGTAGCGCAAAAAGCGGCCTTTCGCGAATCGCTCACCCTTTCTCGGCTTTATGCCTTCAGGGTGGCTTTCAAGGAGCGCTCAAGGCCAACCTCCAATTTAATTGAACGCGCTTCGACGTGTCGAAGCTGTCTTCCTTTTACTAGCTTCGATCCATCGAAGCGCATTGATCGATAGGCGATGTGTCGTTAAGCGTGCCATGAAAGCCGCTGCGGAGGCATAAAGCCGGGAGCAGCGTGCGATTCGCGCAACGACGATTTTCTTTTGGTTCTTTTCTTGATAAAAAGAAAAGAATGAGGGGATTGTTTCTTTGCCACTTTTTTAGAAAAAGTAGCGCAAAAATCGGCCTTTCGCAAATCGCTCACCCTTTCTCGGCTTTATGCCTTCAGGGTGGCTTTCAAGGAACGCTCAAGGCCAATACTTGATTTGATGCGCTTCGACGGGTCGAAGCTAATATGGGGGAGGGGCATAGAGGTTTCTTGTCGGGCTGCCCTTTTCCGAGAGATGACCATATGAATTCATAAGCGACTCCACTCACTTACTTTTAAATGTGTCTCGCATGTAATGTGACACGTTATAATGAATAACCGGTGGGATAGGGGTGCAACGCCACTTGTCACATTGTGAAGGATTGTCATGTGGTTACACGCATCTTGCTCCCTTGAATTCTCCATTCCGGTTCCGACGCCTTTTCTGCTGATGCTGCGCCCCCGGAGCGGATGGCAGCAGTGGGTTGCCAGCGAACACTACGTTCTGTCGCCCAATGTGCCGGTGATGGAGTTTACGGATATGTTCGGCAACCTCTGCCAGCGGCTGGTCGCAGCGTCGGGCTACTTTACCGTTCACACCTCCGTCGACATTGAAACCGCGGAGGCCTACGATACGGCCCCGGGTGCTCCTTTTGTCGAAGTGCAGCAGCTGCCGGACGAGACGCTGCCCTATCTCTACCCCAGCCGCTACTGCGAATCGGACCGTTTTACGGAAATGGCCAGGTCGATCACGGCGGGCCGGGCTGCCGGTTACGACCAGTGCGCGGCCATCGTCGAGTATATCCGCCATACGGTCCGGTATGCGCCGGGCATGGGGCAGCAGATCATCAGCGCCTCCGAGCTCAACCAGGCAGGCTTCGGCGTATGCCGCGACATGGCCCACCTGGGCATCGCCTGCTGCCGGGCGCTGTCAATACCAGCGCGCATGGTTGTCGGCTACCTGGAGAGCCTCGAACCGATGGACCTTCACGCCTGGTTCGAAGCCTATGTAGGCGGCCGGTGGTACACGTTCGACCCGACACAAAACGACTTGTGGGGTGGGCGCATCGCGATCGCCTTCGGACGGGATGCCGCCGACGTCGCCATTTACACGCAATTCGGCGACCCCGTGGAACTGCTGTATATGTCGGTCAATGTCGAACGGATGGTCTCGCCTCCCTTCGACAGTGCGTTCTGAAAACAGATTTCTATTTGAATGAAGGCACTTTGTCGCGACAAAGCTCTTTTTACTAATACTAGCTTCGGTTCCCGAAGCGCATTGATCGATAGGCTCAGGGTCGTTAAGCGTGCCTTGAAAGCCGCCCTGAAGGCATAAAGCCGAGATAGGGTGAGCGATTCGCGCAACGACGATTTTCTTTTGGTTCTTTTCTTATGAAAAAGAAAAGAATGAAGATAATAGTTCTTTGCCACTTTTTTAGAAAAAGTAGCACAAAAAGCGGCCTTTCGCGAATCGCTCATCCCTCCCGGCTTTGTGCCTCCGGGATGGCTTATATGGGTCGCGCTCAAGGCCCAAGGGTCTATTTTATTAATGCGCTTCGACGTGTCGAAGCTAATTGATATGAGGGGAGGGGGCGAGGCTTACTGCTGCGCGGCCGCTTCCTGCTTTGCAATTGTTTCACGGACCATGTCCATGTCGAGCGCCTGCGCCTTTTCCGCGATATCCAGCAGCTTCTCGTGGAAGAGAACCCCCTCCTGCTGGAACACGACAATTTCGTCTTTCATGACCACCGTTGTCGGGATAGAGCGGATCTGGAACTGCGCGGCGAGTTGCTGCTGCTCGTCCGTGTTGATCTTGGCGAAGGTGATGTCGGTCACGTTCTCCGCGATGCGTTCAAATATGGGTCCGTACTGCTTGCAGGGGCCGCACCATGTTGCCCAGAAATCGATGATAACGATTTCATTGTCCGCGATTGTCTTCTCAAAGTTCTCCTCTGTTAGTGCCATTAGTGCCATTCTTTCTCCTTGGTTGTTTTACGCTGCTATGCAAATTAGATTCAAGGGGTGATTTTAGGGGAGTTTTTGTGGTGAAATACCCCCTGCATGTATAAATTTTGCAACTCGGCCGGCAGCTAATGGATGATGCAGACTGTTCATTGTGTTGATAGCAGATTTTTTCTAAGCGAGGTGAATGATGATAGTACACGTTGAAATGTATAAGTTCAAACACGAACTGAGCAAGATGGCCAACATGGTCAAAGCCAAAGAGATGCTTGAAGGGCTGCCCGAAAAGGTGGAGTGGCTGCAGACGATGCAGGTGGGGCTGGACTTTAACCACGGGGCGCACTCGTATGACCTGTGCCTCTACGCGACCTTTAAGACGAAGGAGCACCTGATGTGGTACAAGGTCGAACCGGAGAGCCTGGAAGTGCTTAACTTCATAAAAGACAACACAGAAGAGATGCATGTTGTCGATTACGAGGTTGATGAAGAGGAGTAGTGGGTATGCTCATTTGATGCGTACCTTCTGTTGCGACCAGGCTCTTTATACTCTCAGATTAGCTTCGGTTCCCGAAGCGCATAAATCAATAGGCGACCTGTCGTTAAGCGTGCCTTGAAAGCCGCTGCGGAGGCCCAAAGCCGGGAGCAGCGAGCGATTCGCGCAACGACGATTTTCTTTTGGTTCTTTTCTTTGTAAAAAGAAAAGATAGAGAAGAATGTTTATGCCACTTTTTTAGAAAAAGTAGCGCAAAAAGCGGCCTTTCGCGAATCGCTCATCCCTCCCGGCTTTATGCCTCCGGGATGGCTTACAAAGAGCGCTCAAGGCCAACCTTCAATTGATTGAATGCGCTTCGACGTGTCGAAGCTCTCTTTCTTTTACTAGCTTCGATCCATCGAAGCGCATAAATCAATAGGCGACCTGTCGTTAAGCGTGCCTTGAAAGCCGCTGCGGAGGCACAAAGCCGGGAGCAGCGTGCGATTCGCGCAACGACGATTTTCTTTTGGTTCTTTTCTTATGAAAAAGAAAAGAATGAGGGGCCTATCTCTTTGCCACTTTTTTAGAAAAAGTAGCACAAAAAGCGGCCTTTCGCGAATCGCTCATCCCTCCCGGCTTTATGCCTCCGGGATGGCTTACAAAGAGCGCTCAAGGCCAATTCCTGATTTGATTGAATGCGCTTCGATGTATCGAAGCTAATTTGTTTAGTGGGCGCCGCGAAGTTTATTGCTGGGCTGCCGCTTCCCGCTCCGCAAGCTTTTTGCGTACCTTCTCCATATCTGGAACCGTGATCCACTCGTCTTGTATGTTCACATGCCCCTGTGGATGTTTTCCGTAATAGTACGGAACCGTTTTTGCATAGAGCATAGGCATTAGTGCGCTTTTAAAGTGTGCCGGACCCCTTGGTGCCATCCTCGCTTGAACGAATCTCATCGAACCTGCAAAAGCCTTGGAAGCCCGTTGAAGCGTGAAGGGGTCAATACGGAGTGACGCGTCAAGCAGAATAAGGTTTCCAATAAAAAGCAACTTCTCCCTTGAGCCCGACAACGCTATTCTCTCTGCAAGACGGTGTACAGAGGCCTTCAGATGCGTGCAGGAACAGATTTTCTAATCTTTGTCAGTATTACCAAATGTTACATATTCTTATATTTTATGTCCCTATAACAAAAAAAAATACTGTTATGGCTTGTGTTGAAGTAACGGTGTGATAAAAAATTATCTTTTATCGTCAACTGGAAAGGATTAAAATGAAATATGCATTAACAAGTGTAATACTTGTCATCTATGCACTACTGTTTTCTGCCTGCGGAGGAGGCGGAAGTAACTCGGGAGCATCAGCGGATGCTCTGGCGCCGTCAACACCGGTTCTGGTCTCGTTGAACTCGCCGTCACAGGTCGGCGTGACGCTGTTTTGGCTTCCGGCTACCGACGACGGCACGGCTGCCGACGAGATTGTCTATGAAGTCCACATGGACACCGCCGAAGGCTTTACCCCTACGACAGCCTCGCTTAAAAAGACAGTCACGGGTGTCGCGGAGGCCGATATAGATGGGCTGCTCCCCAACACGCTTTACCATGTCAAAATCAAAGCCATCGACAAAGCCGGCAACTCGGTGATTTCCAAAGAGGAACAGATCACGACCCTCGAATTTGGCACGACAGTCTCATCAGCTTACAAGATCATCCCGGTCGCAGATCTTCACGGTGTGAATGTAGTCGTCAACGATACGAACATCACATTCACCGAGACGAACACGACACTTTATCCAGCCTATGGAGATGTCATCGTCGGAGATTTGGAGCATATCTTTTACCGCAAGGTTGTGGGGCTCGGCAAAACTGGTACGACCATTGAGTTGCAGACGATCGAGGCCAGCGTCGATGATATCTTTGTACAGACGCAGTTCATTTCAAACACCGTCTTGTTTGACGCTGCTGAGGTCCCGGCAGTCATGAGCAGCACATTGCAGCGTACTACGGCATTCAAAGGCGCCTCAAATACACGGGAAACGACCTGGGCATCGGGGCGCTTCAAGGCGACTCAAACGGTAACGTCTCATGCGACGCCTGCTTCCGCTACGGCACGATCCGTGGCGTATAGCGCTTCATTTGGCGCCTTTAATGTCACGATGCCGACAAACCAGATTGCGGTTAACGAGGGAGAGACCCTTACTGCTACGATTATTGCGAATCGAACCGATCCGGAGTATGAATTCAACGGTATCCGCATTGAGAAGGTTACACATGGCGGTACGGTCGTTGACCCTGCAACCCTGGGAATGACACTGACCAGAAACGGTACAGACCCCACGTTTATCAGCGCCGAGCTCAAGATGCTGGCTACCAGCCAGATGGTGAGCGAGGATCCTTATATGGTCACGTTTGAACTGCGTGCGGACGAAGTGATCTGTGACAATGCTGCAGACCCCTGTGCAACGGCAACGGAAACGGTCGAACTGGAGATCCATGTCGTACCCAAGAGTCAAGAGATCAGCTTTGGAACAATCAATGCCAGCCTCTCGACGCCAGATGGGGTGCTCTCTGCAGGGATGAAAGTGGAGTTCGCCCCTCATCTGACATCGCAGGTTGTAAAAACAGGCACCTTCTCGATCGATAAAGCCGAAATGTATTTGGAAGGTGACGTGCACTTTGATACCGAAGTACTGCTGAACTTCGAAGCGGCAAAAACCATAGGTGTCCGTACCACTGACGACGGCGTTGCCCCCCTGTGGCAACGTAACTTTACTCGGGTGTTTTTAGTGGCGGGCGTACCGGTGCTAGAAGAGATTACGCTCAGGTTGGATGCGGAGCTGACAGCAAACGCTGCCGGGGCCATCAAGGCGTCCACCAAAATGAACAATGTCATCCCGATCAAATCGGGTTTCCGTTATGAGAATGACAGCTGGGAAGCCATCGGTAGCAAGGAGGAGCCCACTCCCACCTATACGGCATCGATCAGCGTTGAAGGCAAGGCGGATGTCACCTTCAAAATCATACCGAGTGTACAATCGAAGACATGGAAAATCATTAAAGGCAGCGTGGCCGTGCCGCTTTGGGCCCAGGCGGCCATCGCTACCGAGGGCAGCATCCAAAATGCATCTGCCGATTATCGCCTGACGGATTTGGGCGCAACGCTTGGGGTGGATGTCACGTTAAAAGCGGAATTGGGCTTGGATTCCATGGAATACTTACATATGGGCTGGACGAAGAATTGGTCGATGTACCATGACGGCATTTTTTCGTTACCAAAGCTTGGCGTGAAAGCCACTACGCCTTCTGATTACGGCGAGGTGACAGTGGTCGGGCTTGTCGAAGACGGGATCAATAACCCGTTTGAACAAAAGTATGTCGACTGGAAAGTCTTACCCGAAGAGGGGGTGTATATCACCTATCCCGATGTCAACAATCGGGAAATCGCGAAACTCCAGTTCACCCAGCCGGGTGACTATACGGTCTACTTTATCGGCGGCAGCCAGAAGCTGAGTCAGAGTTTCGGTCGTCAGTACGCGACTGCAAACGTGAGTGTGACCGATATCAAGACGGCAGTACCGGCCAACATCGCGCCGGTCGCCATTGCCGGTGCCAACCAGCTGGTCATGGCGGGCGAGACGGTGACGCTGCCCGGATGGAACAGCGTTGACAGCGACGGCAAGATCGTCAAATACAGTTGGTATGACAACGGAACCCTGATCAACGAGAGTACGGCGAAGAGCTACGACTACATCTTCGCCCCGGGGGATCATACGGTTAGACTGGTGGTGACGGACGACAAGAATGCGACTGGCGAGACGGAAATCCTGGTCTCGGTCAAGGATGTCGTGCTGCCGACGGCGGGGGAACTGCCTTCCATGGCGACGCTTCCGGCGGAGTATCAGGGCGAAATCTCTCTCAACGCAGCTTCGTATACAACGCTTTGTCCTAAATACAGAGCGGAACTGGTTGACTCACCGGCATACGCAGATAATGTGGATACTTTTTATGTCGGGGCTTACAGATGTTCCTATCAATATGACAAACTCATCACATCGCAGCAACACATTAACGATGTTCCAAACGGGCTGACGCTGCATTTTGGAAACGATTTCAGGATCAGTCATGTCGAGAGTTTCAGTAACGGCGAGCCTGACGGGGCGCAAATCTATTTTGATGCCTTGGAGAACGTCCGTGCACTGTACTCATATGCCAATGGTGTTGAACACGGTCCCTGGTTCACAGAGAGCGAGTGGGGCTATCATCTGAATGGTCTGCAACACGGTGCATGGCACAGCGTCGATAGTGTGTTTGCTCCGGAAAGCTCACAATATAATCTTGTGTATGCGGATAGAGTTACCGATGCCGTATGGGACAACGGAAACCTGGTGCAGCGCACTGTTGCCATCAACGGTGTCGTGACCGAAGAGTACAATACGCTTAACGGTCAGCTGGACGGGCGTCAATACACGCTCGATCTCTATGACAACAATACGACGAACATCGAGGAGTATGCCGCCGGTGTACGCAACGGCGTTTACTATACGAAACGCACGGATACGAATGGGGATGTCTACGAGTTCACAGCCAACTACCAAAACGGTACACTGCACGGGACGGTACAGCTTCTGCGCAATGGCGCATTGTTGCTGGATGGAACGCTGCAAAACGGGTTGTGGAACGGAACGGTGACAGTCAAAGAGGGCCAATTCAGTCTGGAGTATGTCAACGAAGATCTGCGCACACTCATGGAACCGGTGCAGCGCATCTGCGGCTACACGTCTTGGGGAACTCAGTATTGGCGGGCTGCTTCCATCCCGTTCGTTAACGGCATTGTGGATGGGACGGTAGATTATGGCGGTACCAGGGCTGTTACCTATTCAAACGGTATTATGCAGGCGCAGACCTACTACGGTGCGACGACCTACAGTGAGACCATTTATCAGTCCGAAACGGTGGCGCCGCGCTTTGACAGTGATTACAAACCGGCGACGTGGACCCTTTATGATACAGCCGACAATCACGTCATGGAGCAAAAAATCTACAACAGTGCAGGTGAGCTCAGCCTGTACATGGTCTATGATCAAAACGGTCTTTTGGCCGAGAAAATCGTCTATCATGAAGACGGCTCATATGTACGTTATCTCTATACGGCGGGTGAACTGCGTTTTGAGTACCCCTATAACGCTTCGGGACGCAATGACGGTGTGCTGAAGACCTACCATCCGGGGGAAATCCTGGAGTACGAGATGCCGTATACGGATGGTACGCGTCACGGTGTCGAAAAATGGTACCTGGCAGACGGGAACCTTTCACTGGAACGGCCCTATGACAACGGTCTGCTTCAGGGGATGGAAAAGCGCTACTATGACAATCGTATGCTGCATATCGAAACGCCATGGGTCGCAGGGCAGCAGGAGGGGATAGAGACTGAATACTGCGAAGACGGCACGACGGTAAGGGGTTTGCGCCCCTATGTTGCCGGCAAGCTGAATGGGGTGGAGAAGGTCTATTTCGACTATACGACGCAGCTCGCTTCCGAGACGCCGTACACGGACGGCCAGAAGCATGGGCTTAGCAAAACGTACTCCTCAACGGGCATCACGTTGAACGAAACGCCTTACAGTTATGGCAAGCTTGACGGAACGCAACGGTTCTTTAATACAGATGGCGAATTATACTTGGAACGCGTATGGGCGGCCGATGTTCTCGTGAGCGAGATGACGTATTGTACCTCGGGGTATTACATGGATGACAATGGCACCTGTGTTGCCGTTGCTGTCTGTACAGAGAGTGAAAAACTGGTAAACAATACCTGTGTTCCGCTGACCTGTGAAGCGGATGCCTATAACTGTCCGAGCTGTACCGTCAACCAGGTGTTGCGCTATTATCCCGACGGCAGTGGCTATTGTGAAGACATCGTCTGTGCCGATTCGGAAAAACTCGTGGACGGGCAGTGTGTCCCGATGACCTGCCAAGCGGACGGTTACAACTGTCCAGTATGTACCGATACACAGCTGCTTGTGTATAACCCTGATGGAAGCGGGAGCTGTGAGGATATTCTCTGCGCTGAAGGTGAAAAGGTTGACGGCGGAGTCTGTGTGCCGATGACCTGTCAAATGGACGGCTACAACTGTCCGACGTGCAGCAGCTTTGAAGTGCTGATGTACAACGCCGACGGCAGCGGTTACTGCGAGATTCCCACGGGTGCCGTGCTCGACTACGCAAGCTATTTCCCCAATGCTCCCGGTTTCTATCCATTCTGGATGGACATCGATGCTCAGGATAATATCTGGATTCTGAATAGCGACTATAACAACCCATATGACGCTATCAAGTTTGATGGCAGTACGGTAGAAACATATGTCTGTCCGACCAGACTGGATATGATCGAATGGACATGGGTTCTGCCCGATGGAAGTTTCATGATCCAGGGGATGATGGGTGATTACTGCGTCGTAGAGAACGGCGTGACCCGCTATCCGACGACGACCGAAATACAGTATGCCGAAGATCCGACGTCAGGCAGTGGATCGGCTTCCTGTATGCAGGATTCTACAGGGGCGACATGGTGTATATCAGGCATCGATGGCTCTGTTTTGACAAAAAATTAAATCTATTTTCTTTCATCTTCCAGAAGAGCGCGAGCGTGTCTGCGCTCTTCCAGTCTGTTGTTATCATGAATTCGATGAGCCAAAGCGATCGTAAATTAGCGGTCGGGAAGTGTCAGCCTAACCGGTTTGATGTCGCCTTCCGCCGGCTGCGGTAGATCTCGATAAGTGTACGTAGAAATGATAATGCGGCCGTGGGAATAGCCGAAGATAAGCAGCGCAGAGCTTTGCTCGAATACGCTTGCAAAACCTGCCGCTTGCTGCGCCTCGCTACTACTGCTGCGCTGCGGCTTCCTGCTCTGCAAGCTTCATGCGGACCTTCTCCATATCGAGCGTCTTCGCCTTGTTGACGATTTCCACGAGCTGGTCGTGGAAGAGAACGCCCTCTTGCTGGTACACGATGATCTCCTCTTTCATAATCATCGTCGTAGGGATGGAGCGGATATGAAACTGCGCGGCCAGCTGCTGCTGCTCGTCCGTATTGATTTTGGCGAACGTGACGCCGGTAGTCTCCTCCGCCACCTTTTCAAAGATGGGACCGTACTGTTTGCAGGGGCCGCACCATGTCGCCCAGAAGTCGATAATGACGACCTCGTTGTCCGCGATGATCTGCTGAAAGTTCTCTTCTGTCAGTGCCAATAATGCCATGTGTTGTCCTTGTCTGTTTCACGGGGCTATGCATATTGGGTTCAAGCAGGGTACATTTATCTGTTCAGGCATGATTTTTGTATATAGAGAACGAAATACCAGGCGGACACGCGTGTCTGCGCAGTAAAGAGGGAAATCAATGTTAAATTTTGGACCGTTCAAATCTCTTTCGACGAAAGAGTTCCAACAGAAAAAAGAGGAAGGCTTCACCGTCATCGACATTAGAAGAGCTGACGAGTGGGAGTACGACGGCATCATCGAAGGAAGCCATAAGATCACCTTTTTCGACGCGATGGGGGGCTTCGACATCGACACCTTCCTGGAGTCATTTTCGAAGGTCGTCACTGACAAAGAGCAGCCTTTTATCATGGTCTGCGCGCATGCCAGCAGGACAAAGCAGGCGTGCGAGATCATGGGTTCGAAACTGGGCTACAAAAATGTCTACGAACTCGACGGCGGGATCAACTGGGGCTGGATCGACAAGGGTCTGGAGACGGTGAAGTAAGTAAAAGCAAAAGCAGGAGAAAAAATAGATGCTCGAACTGACAAAAGAGAATTATGATATTACCGTTGACGGCAGTGAGATTGTGATCATAGATTGCTGGCAACAATTCTGTGCACCGTGCGCACAGTTTGCCCCTATCTTTAAAAAGACGTCTGAAAAATACCCCGAGATCACCTTCACTAAGCTCAATTCCCAGGTGGAAACGAGCATTTCGGATCATTTCTTTATCTCAAGCACGCCGACAACGGTGATTATGAAGGAGAAAACAGTCGTTTTCAAAAAACCGGGCGTATTTTCGGAGGAGGAGCTTGTCGAGATTATCGACAAGATAAAAGCGATGGATATGGAAGAGTTCCGTGCTGCAAAAGCGGCGGAAAAAGCAGCGAGAAGGGCGGCACGCCAGCAAAAATAGCTGCGTCCCAAAATTCCACTCTCACACAAGCTTCGGTTCCCGAAGCGCATTCAATTGAATTGAAAATTGGCCTTGAGCGCTCCTTGAAAGCCGCCCTGGAGGCATAAAGCCGGGAAGGGCGAGCGATTCGCGAAAGGCCGCTTTTTGTGCTACTTTTTCTAAAAAAGTGGCATAAACATACTTCTCTATCTTTTCTTTTTACAAAGAAAAGAAACAAAAGAAAATCGTCGTTGCGCGAATCGCACGCTGCTCCCGGCTTTGGGCCTCCGCAGCGGCTTTCAAGGCACGCTTAACGACACTCTGCCTATTGATTTAATGCGCTTCGACGTGTCGAAGCTCTATCGTTTCCCACTATCGTCGACTTACCTTCCTACGAGCATTGCGCTCACCGCGGCGCACCGTCCATGCGGTTCAAAATTTCCAGCGTCTTCGTGACGTCGTAGATGGCGCTGTGGTACTGCTCCTCGTCGAAGTCGATGCCGTAAAAGGCGCAGGTCTCTGCGAGCTTCGGGTTTTTCAGCCCGCCCCTGACGTTTTTGGCGTTGACGATGCGCTTGTTTGCCTGCATGGTGCAGAAGTGCTTCTCAAAAGCGACAAGGTCGCCGAGATGGCGCAGTTCGAAAGCGATGTTGTGTGCGACCAGCGTCGTCGCGCCATTGCAGAAATCGGCGAACTCCCGATCCTCGTCGAAATGCTCCGGGTACGATGCTTCTCCCCGAAGCGCGATCAGGCGCGAGGGGGAGAGCTTATGGACGGCGAGGGAGTGCGGATTGACCGGGTAGCGTGAAAGGTAGTAGCGGTGGAAGGTTTCGGTAACAATGTAGCCCGCCGCAGTTTTAGAGACGCGCAGCGCGGCGACTTCGACGACGTCGTGGACGTTGTGCGAGTTCGTCTCGAAGTCGAGGAATATCACCCCTCCAGCTCCGCGAAGCGCTTCTCGTAGCTTTCCATGAGCTCGTCGAGTTCTTCCTGCGCTTCTGCGAGGCGTTCGAAATCAGCCTCGACCGCTTTTTCCTCTTTGGCGACGGTCTGGTGGAGTTCCATCACCCTGGAGTTGTCCCCGCTGTTCGAAGCGCTTACAAGCTCCGCGTGGAGCGTTTTGATGCGCGCTTCACCCTCCATGATCGCTTTCTCCAGCTTCTCCACCGCTTTGCGCAGCGGCGCGGTCGCCTTGGAGCGTTCGCGGGTGAGCGCGTTGATCTCTTTTTTGTTCGCCTTGTAGTTGTTCTTGGGGGCGGTTTTGACCTTTTCTACCTGGTCCTCCTCGCCCCAGCCGATCTTCGCCAAAAAGTCGTCATAGCCGCCGTCGAAGTACTCGGCCCCGTTTTTGGAGAAGATGATGAGCCGGTCGGCGACGCGGCGGAGCATCTCCTCGGAGTGGGTGACGATGATGCAGGAGCCCTGGAAATTCTCGATGGCGACCATCAGCGCCTCGATGGAGTCGATGTCGAGGTGGTGGGTCGGTTCGTCGAGGAAGAGCAGGTTCGCCGGGCGCGCGAGGATCTGGCCGAGCATGACGCGGCTCTTCTCACCGCCCGAGAGCAGGGAGACCTTCTTCTCGGCGAGGTCGCCGCTGAACATCATGCCGCCGCAGATGCCGCGCACGACGGCGGCGGAGAGTTTCGGGTTGGCCTCGTAGATCTCCTCCATGATGGTCTGGTCCGGGTTGAGGCGCGAGATGTTCGTCTGCCCGAAGTGGCCGAACGAGGTTGATGGGTGAAACGCCACTTCGCCGCTGAGAGGGGTGAGTTCGCCGGCGATGTTGTTGAGGAGGGTCGATTTACCCGAGCCGTTCTTCCCGATGATGGCGAGGCACTGCCCCTTCTCCAGGGTGAAGGAGACGTCTTTGAAGAGGAGATGCTCCGGCGTGTAGCCGAAGCTGAGATCTTTGACGTCGAGGAGCACCTTTGCCGGGGTCTCCTTGAAGTTGAAGTCGAACTTCAGGGTGGCGTCGAAGCCGAGGTCGTCCATCTCCCCCATCTTCTCGAGCTGTTTGACCTTGGACTGGGCCAGTGCGGCGGTGGAGGCGCGCGCCTTGTTGCGGGCGATGAAGTCCTCGAGCTCCTTGCGCTTCTTGTCGTCGGCGGCCTTCTGCTTCTCGTAGAGCTCGTCGTTGGCCTTGAGCTGGTCGTAGAACTTGTGCGTGTCGCCGGGGATGACAAAGAGGCTGCGGCGCACGAGGCCCATGGTGTGGGTGACGATGGAGTCCATGAAGTCGCGGTCGTGGGTGATGAGGATCACTTCGCCCTTGAAGCTGCGCAAGAAAGCCTTGAGCCAGCGCAGGGAGAGGATGTCGAGGTAGTTGGTCGGTTCGTCGAGTAGCAGCAGGTTCGGTTCGGTCACCAGCAGCTTGGCGAGATTGATGCGGATCTGGTAGCCGCCGGAGAAGGAGCCTGGGGCCTTGTCGAGGTCCTCCTGGTCGAAACCGAGGCCGAAGAGGATCTTCTCGACCCGGTAGAAGTCGTATTGCATCTCCTCGCCGAGCGCCAGCGCCGCCTCTTCGCGCAGGGTCGGTTCGGTGAAATGGAGGTACTGCTTCAGCGCGCCGATGCGGTAGCCCTTGGGGGTGATGACTTCGCCGCTGTCAGGACTCTCTTCGCCGAGGATGATCTTGAAAAGCGTGGACTTGCCGCTGCCGTTTCGGCCGACGAGTCCGACCTTGTTGCCCGGGTTGAGCTGGAAATTGAGGTTACTGAAAAGCTCCTGGCTGCCGAAGCTTTTGGAGAGGTTTGAAAACTGTATCATGGGACTCTTTGGACGGGTAAAAGATTTCGCGTATTATAACAGGTGGCACCCGCCGCGCCGTCACAGAGAAAAAAGGGTACCGCTCGCGATCCTCGAAAGCTCTTATATTAGCTTCGGTTCCCGAAGCGCATAAATCAATAGGCGTAAGGTCGTTAAGCGTGCCTTGAAAGCCGCTGCGGAGGCCCAAAGCCGGGAGCAGCGTGCGATTCGCGCAACGACGATTTTCTTTTGTTTCTTTTCTTATGAAAAAGAAAAGATAGAGAAGTGTATTTCTTTGCCACTTTTTTAGAAAAAGTAGCGCAAAAAGCGGCCTTTCGCGAATCGCTCATCCCTCCCGGCTTTATGCCTCCAGGATGGCTTTCAAGGAGCGTTCGAGGCCAATTCCTAATTGATTGAATGCGCTTTGTCACGACAAAGCTCTTTATTCTCAATATTAGCTTCGACACGTCGAAACGCATAAAATCGATAGGCGACCTGTCGTTAAGCGTGCCTTGAAAGCCGCCCTGAAGGCATAAAGCCGGGAAGGGCGTGCGATTCGCGCAACGACGATTTTCTTTTGTTTCTTTTCTTTGTAAAAAGAAAAGATAGAGAAGAATGTTTATGCCACTTTTTTAGAAAAAGTAGCGCAAAAAGCGGCCTTTCGCGAATCGCTCATCCCTCCCGGCTTTATGCCTCCGGGATGGCTTACAAAGAGCGCTCAAGGCCAATTCTTTATTTGATTGGATGCGCTTCGACGTGTCGAAGCTCTTTTTGTTTTGTAAGGTGCCCCTTGAGTGTCTTTACGCAGAATTTATACTCATGGATTATCCTTGTCTGAAAAAAGAAGGATACCCGCATGCACCGTCTGCTGCTGACCGCTCTTGTTCCCATTTCATTGCTGGCCGTCACCCTGCCCGAAAAAGCACTCTACCTCGAAGGCGGCAGCGACAAAGGGATCATTCTCGCGCACGGCAAGGGGATGCATCCCGATTTCAAAGTCGTCGGGCCGTTGCGAAAGGCGCTGAACGAAGACCTGGATTTTCATACGCTTTCCTTGCAGATGCCGACGAACCACGAGGACTACGAAGGGTACGAGTCGGAACAGCCGCGTGTCAACGCCATGATCGACCAGGCAATCGTCTACCTGAAAGAGCACGGGGTAAAGACGATCTACCTTATGGGGCACTCGCTGGGGGCGGGGATGACCTCGGGCTATCTCGTTTCGCACCCCGATACGTCCGTTGACGGTTACATCGCCGTGGGGTGCCGGGGCAACGGTAGCAAAATTGTCTCCTGCAACGACAACATGCCGAAGATCAACATGAGCGTGCTGGACGTCTGGGGCAGGGCGAACGGGGAGGACGAAGGGTTCGCCGCGACGCGAAGAAAACTTGTCGGACCGAAGTACAAGCAGTACGGCATCAACGGCGCGAACCATGTGCTCGACGGTGCCGAGGGGTTCTTTGTCGATGAAGTCGAGACGTGGCTGGAAGGTCAGGAAACGGAGTGATTTTATCGTGAAGGAGTCAGGCAGGCCCGGCGCGCAGTGCGCCAGGGGGATTAATAGATCCCCGACTTGCCCGGCGCCAGGATCCCTTTGGGGTCGAGGGCGCGTTTGATTTTCTGGAAGACGTTGTGGATCTCCGGGCCGTAGGTCTCCGCGACGAGGTCCATAAACCCGCTGCTGGTGCGGTAGACGCCGTAGCCCTGGGCGGCAAACTCCCGGACCAGCTCTGCGTAACAGTCATGGGCGCGCTGCATCTCCTCGGGATCGTTGCGGTTATAGAGCAGGTCGACGATATGGTGCATGTCCCGCCACCCCACGATAAATTCGGCGACGTAGTCGAATTCGTATTTGTTCAGGATCTTTTTGGCCAGGGCGGACTGGTTCAGCGTATGTTTGCCCTCGGCGGGCGCCACCGGTGCGAACCACATGCTCCCCCCGCCGCCTCGCCAGTTGTACAGGCCGAACTCCTGGAGGGTCATGTAGCCCCGCATCAGGTCGGCGCGGTATGTGAAGATGGGGTCGTCTCCCATCTCGGCCGCGGTCAGGAATGCAACATTTTTGAAGTTGGCGGAGACGGCTGACTGGATGATCTTCCAGTTGAGCTCGTTGGCCTCTTCGGTCCCGTAGAGTCCCGCATAGACGTTCCACGTCCCCATGCCGGTATCTTTTTTGATCTTTTCGATCTCCGCGTCGGTAATGGCGCGGTTCCCCTCGACGTAGTCCGCGCGGCTGACGACGCCGGCCGCCTCGTAGAGCGTGCTGGCGATGGTGAAGGCGTTGGGGATGATGTTGGCGATACGCAGCGGGCGCAGGACCTCCACGATCTTTTCGACATCTTCGACTTTGTCGAAGGTGATGCAGAAGGGTTTGTACGCCGGCGGTTCGGGCATCAGCCACATCCCCATTTTCGTACAGATGCCGTAGTTGCTCTGTGTGAAGATACCGTCGAGGTAGGGGCCGTAGCCCCATTTGAAGACGCCCCAGCTGGTCGAGTTCTCAATTCCGCCCATCCCGGTCCGGAACTCCGAGCCGTCGGCCAGGACGATCTCCATGCCGCACTGCATCATAAAGTGTTCGCCGTAGGGCGTATAGCCGACGCCGCGGTCCATCGTGTTGCCCAGGGGGCTGGCGATGGCGCTGGGTGCCGGGCACGAAAGCCAGAGTTTGTACCCTTTTTCATGGATGTAGTCGAAGAGCTGCTGGTAGGTGACACCGGGCTCGACAATGGCGTAGCACAGATCGGGGTTCACCTCGATGATGCGGTTCATCTTGTGCAGATCGAGGATGACCGAACCCCGCTGCGCGGGCGCGGCGGTACCGTACCCCATGTTTTTGCCCGTCGAGAAGGTCCAGATCGGGATGACATATTTGTCGCACACCTTGACGATCTCGACGACCTGCTCTTTGGTTGACGCCTGGACGGCGAGCGCCGGCATATGCTCTTCGATGGGCACGGCCATCATGATCTTCTCATAGGGGAGCATCTCTTCGTCGCCGATGAGCACGTTCTCCTTGCCTACGATTTTGACAAACGCCTTGATGGCTTTCTGCATCGTTTCATGCGAAACGTTTTTCGGCATGGCCGTCAGTTTATTACTCATTTAATCTTCCTTATGCTTTGAATACGAATGAGACAAACGCGTTCTGAGCGAAATGTCCGGTGGTAAAGTCGTGTCGTTTAGCGACGGCCGCCGCTTTGAGTCCGACGACGGTGTGGTAGGCCGAGACCGCCATGCCGTACCGGTCGGTACTGAGCGCATCGATATGGTCGAAAACCTTCTTCATCGTCGTGGCGGAGAGGGTTGATTCCGTATGGTGCATCCCCGATGCGGTGGGCATATGGGTAATCTCGGAAACGAAAGAGACCCGCGCCGGCATGGCCGCCTGCTGCAGCAGGGCATAATCGCTCGGCGCCACCAGACCGCAGAACGTCGCGCCCCTGTGTTCGGCGATGGCCGCGGCAAGCAGGCGGAAGTTTTCCAGCCTGTCGCTGCCCAGGCGGATGAGGTCGCCCGCATCCGGGGCGTCTACATAGCCGGTTTCGTCGGCACGAGCGGAAACGACGGTGATGAGTCTGCCGCCTTCGCTGCCCTCGGCGCCCGTCGCGGCGAGTGGGGAAGAGAGCGCCGCCGCTGCCGCGGCCAGCGCGGCGTGTTTCATGAAAGCTCTACGATACATCGCCGCGCCTCACTTTGCCGTCGGATCGGCGATCGTGCCGTCGGCCAGGTTCGTCGCCAGCTCCATCAGCGTCGCGTCGTCTATTTCCGACTTCCGGAAGGCGGGCATGGCGTTGCTGCCGTGTCTCACCGTCTGGAAAATCCCTTCCGCTCTCGCCTTTATACCCGCGGCGTCGTCCATTTTGGTGAAAATGGAGTGCGGTGCGGTTTTCAGCGTATGGCAGTGCGCGCATACTTTTTGAAATGCCTCTTTCCCGTCTGCAAATTTGTATTGCTTGCCAAGTTCAACCGCGAACATGGACGTACCTGCAAACAGAAGCGTGATAGCCAATCGTGTCATATGACCCCCCTATTTAGATGTGTTCAGCCGAAAATATAGAGAAAAAAAATCGCATAAAAATCGCAACGGAAAATTTGTATTTTTTCTCGGCGACCCCTTGACATCCTGTGCGGAATGTGGGATAGAATATCGTTTCACATCATGTACGCAAGGTTGGTTTTGAACCGTACTCATCTTGAATTTTCCGATCGGAACAAGGCGAAGATCCAGGCCGCTGGGTTTGCGTTTGCCGGTGTCATCGGGGTCGCGATCGTCGACAGGATTTCGATCGGTCTGATCCAGATCAAAGAGGATGCGTACGGTCTGCCTTTCCTGATCGGCGTCCTTTTTTTCCTGTTAAGCGCAATTTTTCTCTACTCTTTGCTGCGCAAAACGGCCATGGTCGCCGAAAAGGCGCAGGCGACGCTGGCGGCTTGCCAGCGCGAGGAGAAAGAGGAGCTCCAGCTCTTCAACTTCGCCTTGGACAACAGTGCGGACGCCATCTACTGGTTCACCTTTGACACCCGTTTTTTCTATGTCAACGACGCCGCCTGCAAGATGCTGGGGTACTCGAAAGAGGAGTTGCTGCAGATGAAACTGTGCGAGATCGATCCTAACAGCGATCTCAACGGCAGGGCGTTTCTCGAAGAGGTCAAGGAGCGCGGGTTCGTCTGTTTCGAGAGCATCCAGATCCGCAAGGACGGCAGCCGTTTCCCCGCATCGGTATCAACGAACTATTTTTGCAACGGGACGCACGAGTTCATCTGCGCCTTCGGTCGGGACATCACCGAGCAGAAAGAAAAAGAAAAAATCATCATCGAACAGAACAGCGCGCTGAAGCACTCCCTGGAGGACAAAGAGGCCCTGATCAAGGAGATCCACCACAGGGTGAAGAACAACCTGGAAGTGATCTCCTCGCTGCTGCAGATGCAGAACCGCCGTGAAACGGACCGGCATGTCAAAGATGCGCTCTCCAAAAGCCAAAGCCGTATTTTTGCCATTGCGCTCGTCCATGAAATGCTCTACAAGAACTCCGGGCTTGCGACGATCGATATGAAACAGCACCTCGAGCGCCTCTCCGAGGCGATGATGGAGCTTTACGACCCGAACGAACGCATCGCCGTGCATGTCGAGGCGGACAACGTCAGCCTCTCGATGGACAACGCCGTGCTGGTCGCGCTGATCGTGCATGAGCTTTTTCTCAATGCGATCAAACATGCATTCAAAGGGGACGGCCGCGGAGAGATCCGTATCTTTATCCATCATGCGGAGGACGGGAGCATCCTCTTCGGTGTACGCGACAACGGCGTCGGCTTTGATCCGAAGACGACGGACATGACCAACACCCTGGGGTGCCAGCTGATCAACTCCATCACCGAGTTCCAGCTCAACGGAACGATCGAGGTCGTCAACGACAACGGCTTTTGCTGCACCATCCGTTTCCGCCCTAATGAGCAGGGGAGCAAATGAAGCCGGGCATCATGATCGTCGAAGATGAGAGCATTATCGCCCTGAATATCAAGGAGATCCTGCTGATGCAGGGGTACGAGGTGACCGGGATCGCCCCGGACAGGGCAAGTGCATTCGCCCTTTTGGAGCGCAGGAAGCCGGACCTGATCCTGATGGACATCACGCTCAAAAACCGTGAAGACGGCATTGAACTGGCCCGGAATATTACGGCAGACCTGGAGATACCCATCGTGTTTCTGACGGCGAACGACAAGGACAAAACGATTGACCGGGCCATCGACATCCAGCCCTACGGTTATATCCTCAAGCCCTTCAAAGAAGCGGTGCTGAAAACGACTATAGAGATCGCTTTGAAGAATTTTGCGGCCAATCGGAACCTCTCGACGAAGATCGATACGATCAAGCACGAGTACACCACTATCCAGAACCGCCTCCTGCTGGAAGAGAATGCGAAAAGCCATTTTGTCAGGTTGAAGTACGGCTATCTCTACGATACGCAGGAGGATGTGCTGCTGTTGTCGGGAAAAGAGGTGCCGCTGAACGATAAAGAGAAGAAGTTCATGAGGCTCGTGGTCAAGAATTTCGGCCAAGTCGTCAGTGTCGAACAGATCGAGAATTATGTCTGGGACGGTGAACTGGTCGGGGAGGGGGCCCTGCGTTCCCTGATCTTTCGAATTCGGCAGAAAGTCCCCAAGGACCTGATTACCTGCTACTCCAAGATTGGGTACAAAGTCACCCTCGGGTGAGACGCGCCCTCAAAGCGCGGCGGCCGCTCCCTGGCCCGGGGCGGGGAGAAAAGCCTAGTTGTACCCGATAATCGGGTCGTCCTCTTTGGCTGCCCAGTTGTCGGAGACGAACTTCCAGTTGATGAGTTTCCACCAGTTCTCCAGGTAGGCCGCGCGGTTGTTGCGCTGGTCGATGTAGTAGGCGTGCTCCCAGACGTCGCATACCAGCAGCGGGCGCAGACCGTCCTTGATGGGCGTTTCGGCATTGCTGTACTTCTTGATGGCGAGGCTGCCGTTTTGGTTGACGAGCCAGACCCAGCCGGAGCCGAAGAGGCTCGCGGCGGCGTTGAGGAAGGCGTCTTTGAAATCCTCCATGGAGCCGTGGTCGTGCTCGATCTTGTCCATGAGTACCGTGGAAGGAGAGGTCTTCTCCGTGCTCAGGCCGTACCAGTAGAAGTCGTGGTTGAAGACCTGTGCGGCATTGTTGAACGTGGGGCCCTTGGATTTGCGGATAATGTCGAGCAGCGACGCGTCCGCGTATTTGCCGCCTTCGATCAGCTTGTTGAGATTGTTCACGTAGCCCTGGTGGTGCTTGCCGTAGTGATACTGAATCGTCTCCGCGGAGATCATCGGTTCCAGTGCCGCCTCTTCAAAAGGCAGTTTCATCAGTTCGAATGCCATTACTTTTGCTCCTTGTTGCATTGGTGTTCTTCTGTTTTTGTTGCATAAGCTCTTTTAATGTGCAAAAATGAATCTCACCGCACGGTCGGGCGCCTTGCCGCCCAATGATACCGCCGCCGTACCCGCGGAAATTCCTTTGGTATTCGCTTGCTATTTTTGAATATTTCAGGTATAATTAAGCCATTGAAAGATGATCTAGAGTTTCATCTTGGTTTGTGACTATTGAAGAGTTCCTCAGTATTTCTATTCCTCGTTTTACTCCGCATTATATTTTGACAACACTCCAACAAGAAGGTTTTGCAATGGCAGATCTTAAACACGGAACCGTTAAATGGTTCAACAGCGAAAAAGGCTTTGGGTTTATCGCCCCGAATGAAGGCGGCGACGACGTATTTGTACACTTCCGCCAGGTTAACAGAAGCGGCTACGGTCGTGTCGAGCTCAACGAGGGTCAGGAAGTGACCTACGAAATCGGCCAGGGGCAGAAAGGCCCGCAGGCGGAGAACGTTACTGCCCTGTAACTCCTAGCGGCGGAGCTTTCCGCCGTTCCAGGCGTTTGATTAAGAGAGCACTGCTCTTTTATAGAGCGACTAAAGGACCCCGATGGACACGAAGGAAGAGACACTCAAGGCATTGAATGAAGGCAAAGAGCTGACCAGCACCGTCACGGGTCTGAAATACAAACTCATCGAGGGGCTCCTCCACTCCAGAAACAGCGAACGCGCCCAGTGGGAGCGCAGCGGGCTGGATTTTTACAACCCCGTCTCCTGGCAGAACCTGCAGTACTGAAACACACCTGCAAGGTACCGCCCTTCCCGGGACGTCCGCGCTCCCATACGCACAGAAGGTCTATACCCATGCACAAAAGATTTGAAGGGACCGTCATCTGGTACGACGCCGAAAACGGTTACGGCATTATCCGTCTCCGCGCCGAACGGCGGACCGTCTCTATCGCGGAGTGTCAGATTCACCACCACCGTGCCGACGGCATCCGCGCCCTGCGTGTCGGCCACGATGTCTCTTTCGAGATCGTCGATACCGAAGCCCACAACCTCTACTTCCTCTGATCAGCCTCCGTCTCCCCGACCGCCGGCAGGCTACGGCAGCAGCTCGTGCAGTGCCACGATGTAAAAGGGGACCTTCTCCCGCATCGTCATGTCGGTGAACCGTTCGCAGGCGGCCTGGACGGCGGCCACGACCACCATGTAGTACTCTTCGATAATGGAGTGGTCCAGCTCCAGGATGTCGGCGATCTCGTTGCAGGCCATCCGCTCGTCGTCCTCATCCATGTTGGGCACCCAGGCGCGCCCGGGGTCGCGCAGGCAGACGTAGCCGTGATCGTCGATGAGGTAGTAGAGTTCGGCGATCTTCTCCTTGTCGAATTCATGGATGCCTCTTTTGAAAAAAGCTTCTTGCACCTCCTGCAGCGTTATGATCGTACCTCTTGGCACATTGACTCCTTTTGCGTGCTTTCATCCATGGCTCAATGCAGGAAACGGGCGCGAAATCTGACGCCGTTTTGTGCGTGGAAGAACAAAAAATGTAGGTCCGGGGAAAACCACAAAGGAACCGACTTATGATTTTCAACCATGAACTGCCACCGGAAGTACAACAAGCCATCCTCGCCATGGACCCGGGCGACGCCCTCCCTCTGGGAATCGAAAACGATGAGCCCATGATCCTGCTGCGTCTCAGCGACGGGGCGGAGGAACTGCTTGACGCCCCCGAGCTGGAGTGTGACTTCAAGCCGACATTTTTGCTGATGCCCTATGACGGCAAGACGATCGGGGTCTGTATTGTCCAGTTCCGTCTGAACAAAGACGACAACTACATCTTTACGACACACTACGACATTACCGAGCCAAAAATGTACGAATCCCTGAAGGCGCTGCTGAAAATGGACAAGTACAACGTCATCATTGCCACCGTTGCGAATCATACGGGGATGCCGGTCGAGACGCGCTTTGTCAGAACGTTCGATCCCCAGGAGGTACTGGAGCGGGCAAGGGGCGAGGCGCAGAATGAAGCCGGAGACGGCATGGCCTACCACATTTTTAACGGGATGATCGCGCAGATCGGCGACTATCCCACCGTCTGGCACACGCTCGAGGAACTCGCCCCCGCGCGCAAAGAGTGGCTGCTGCAGGCGTAAACGCGCCTGCCTAGCACTGTTTGGCGGCGCGGATAAAGGCCCGCATCTTTTCGCGGTCCTTTTTGCCCGGTTCGCTCTCGACCGCGGTACTGACGTCGACGCCGTAAAAGCCGTAGGGGAGGGCCTGCGCGACGTTTTCGGGCGTCAGGTTGCCCGAGAGGATGATCTTCGAGCAGTCCTTGCCCTCGAACCACGACAGGTCCAGGCTGCCGTCCACTTTGAGCGTGTTCGCGCCGAAGACGTCGACGATGCGGTAGCGATCGACGAGATAGTCGACGTCGGCCTCGCGCTGCGCGCGCACGACGCGCAGGTGCGGCGCGACGAGGGAACCGTACAAAGCGTCCGTCGCCTCGAAGTGGATCTGGGCGAGGGTGATGCCGCTCAGCGCGATCGCCTTGTTGATGAATTTGGCATCGCTGTCGACGAAGATGCCGACCTTCTCGACGAAGGGAGGCAGCTGCTCGACGATCTTGAAGGCCGCCTCGGGCGTAATGAAGCGCCGGGAGCCCTGGAAAAAGATAAAGTCGATGGCGTCGGCGCCTTCGTCCACGGCGGCGAGCGCATCCTCGAGATTGGTGATGCCGGTGATTTTTACGCGCATCTGTCCTCCTGTCGTATGTAAAGATGGTGCGGCCTCCGGTAGATGCCGGAGCGCCTTTCACCCTTCTGTAATGCAATGCCCGTTCACGCTGCCGCTCCCCGCTACTGTTTTCTAAGAACTCCTCCGCTAGAATCGACACAGACAACGAGAAGGAGATCTTATGCAAATACTCAAACCGTATCTGGAAACGATGCCGGACGAGAACGGCTTTTTCGGCAAATTCGGCGGCGCGTTCATTCCGCCGCAGCTCGAGGAGCCTTTCCGGGAGATCCGCGAAGCCTACGACAAACTGTCGAAATCCTACGAGTACCTGCACGAGCTGCGCAAGATCCGGAAGCACTATCAGGGGCGGCCGACGCCGGTCTATTACGCGAAAAACCTCAGCGCGTTCTGCGGGGGCGGACAGATCTACCTCAAGCGCGAAGACCTCAACCACACCGGCGCGCACAAGCTCAACCACTGCATGGCCGAGGCGCTGCTGGCCAAGCACCTCGGCAAAAAGAAGCTCATCGCCGAGACCGGGGCGGGGCAGCACGGGGTGGCGCTGGCGACGGCCGCGGCCTATTTCGGGCTGGAGTGCGAGATCCACATGGGCGAGGTGGACATCGCCAAGGAGCACCCCAACGTCGTACGGATGAAGATCCTCGGTGCCAAGGTCGTTCCCGCGACGCACGGGCTCAAAACGCTAAAAGAGGCGGTCGACTCCGCGTTCGAGGCCTACCTGGCCGATACGGAGACCCAGATGTTCGCCATCGGCTCCGTCGTGGGGCCGCACCCCTTCCCGCGGATGGTGCGCGACTTCCAGTCCGTCGTCGGCATCGAGGCCAAAGAACAGTTCTTCGAGATGACGGGCAAACTCCCCGACCATGCCGTCGCCTGCGTCGGCGGGGGCTCCAACGCGATGGGGCTCTTTTCGGGCTTTATCGACGATCCGGTGCAGCTGCACGGCGTCGAACCGATGGGCAAGGGGGAGAAGCTCGGCGAACACGCCGCCACGCTTACCTACGGCGAGGAGGGGGTGATGCACGGTTTCAACTCCATCATGCTCAAAGACGCCGAGGGCAACCCCGCGCCGGTGCACTCCATAGGTTCGGGCATCGACTACCCCTCCGTCGGGCCGGAGCACGCCTACCTGCGCGAGATCGGGCGCACCATCGTCGGTACGGCGACGGACGACGAAGCGGTGGACGCCTTCTACAAACTTTCCCAGTACGAGGGGATCATCCCGGCGCTGGAATCGGCCCATGCCGTGGCCTACGCGATGACGCTGGCGCGCGCCAACCCCAAAGACGCCATCCTTATCAATCTCAGCGGGCGCGGCGACAAGGATATCGACTACGTTATCGAGCACTATCCCATCCCGCCGAAGGGGTAAGTACCTCGGGAGGAACAGAAATTGTAAGGGAGAAAAAATCGCCTAAAGGAAAAGATATCATGACCTTGCAAGACATACTACTCAAACTCGCCCGTGCGGCGATCGAAGAGAGATTCGGAAAACCGTTCAGTTTTTCAAAAGAGATACTGATGGAGCAGTTTCCGCAGCTCTCCGAGCAGCGCGCGACGTTCGTGACGATCAACATCGACGGCGATTCGCTGCGCGGCTGCATCGGCTCGCTTCTGCCCCACGCCACCCTCTTCGACGACGTCGTTTACAACGCCAAAGCCGCGGCCTTCAGCGACAAACGTTTTTTCCCGCTGAGCGAAAGCGAGTACCCTTAC
Source organism: Thiomicrolovo immobilis (assembly GCF_039645955.1). Lineage (GTDB taxonomy): Bacteria > Campylobacterota > Campylobacteria > Campylobacterales > Sulfurimonadaceae > Thiomicrolovo > Thiomicrolovo diazotrophicus. The sequence goes on along the minus strand of NZ_CP147916.1, from coordinate 1,451,671 downwards.
TGCAGCATCGAGATCTCCCTGCTGGGCCTCCCCGAAGAGGTGGAGTACAGCGACGCGGAGGATCTTAAAGCGAAAATAAGACCCGGAATAGACGGGGTGATCTTGCAGCAGGAAGACCGCAGCGCGACCTTTCTGCCCCAGGTGTGGGAGGAGTTCCCGAGCTTTGACCACTTCTTCGGCCAGCTCGGCGTCAAGGCGGGCATCCGAGGGTTTGCGCTCGACCAGCATCCCCGGATCTATATCTACCAGGTCGAGCGTTTCGAGGACAGGGCACTGGACGACGAAGAGGCGCTTTCCGAGGATGCGGCGGCTGCCGAACCCACACCCGCAGCCTCCTATGCGACCGCCCAGGACGCCGAGGCGGGCTTCTACCGGGCGTTGGAGTACGGGGACCTGGACGCGATGCTGGGCGTGTGGGCCGAGGACGATGCCGTCGTCTGCATTCACCCCGGCGGAGAGCGCATCCAGGGGAGCGCCGCGGTCAACCGGAGCTGGCGCGAGATGCTCTCGGGGCAGCCTATCATGCGTTTCGAACTCGAAGAGGTACAGCGTACGGGGGATGCGCAGCTCAGCGTCCATACGCTGCGCGAACGCATCTTCGTCGGCAGCCAGCTGGCCGGGGTGGCGCTGACGACGAACGTCTATAAGCAGGAAGAGGGGGGATGGCGGATGCTGATGCACCACGCCTCTCCCGATCCGGTGGTGATGCGCTAGCATCCGCCGGCGCGGGCGCGGTTTAGAAAACCGGTTCGGTAATGTTCATGCGGTAGAGGAAGACGCCGTCGATGACGACGCCGTTGATCTCTTCGCGGGTGAAGTTGATGCCCAGGATCTCGTCGCCGGTATTGACGACGGAGTTGAGCAGTTCGAGGATCGGCGCGTCGTCGAAGGCGAGGCCGATGTCGGTGAGGGCGAGTTCGGGAAGTTCCGCATCGTGCAGGGCCATGAGTTCCGCGACTGCCGCATCGAACGCGGCGTCATCGACGGTGTCGATGTGCCCGACCAACAGCTGCCATGCGTCTTGTTCCGGGTTGTAGATCCAGAATGCCGCTTTGGGCTTGAGCCCGCGCTCGTCGAGCAGTTCGACAAAGCGTGCCCCGCTCGTCATCATGTTTTGTGTTAATGCTTTCATTGGTTTCCTTTGGTGTTGGGATGGAGTTCGGCCATGCTGATCGCCTGCGCGTTTCGGGGTGTATTGCACTTTACGCTCCAACGCCGGGGAGGGCTGGGCAGAACGGGGGTTTTCCATTCGCGGCGAATTACTGTAAAATCCGCTAAATGCTCTAAAGGCCAGGATGATGCAAGCTTTCGGAAAATTCGCGACCGAGTACGATCTGGAGTACCTCGTCGAACACTACCTCTACTTTAATGCCCCGGATGAGGCGATCACCGCGGAGGATCTGCCGCGCCTGCTCAAGAAAAAGAACAAAACCGTCGCGGGGACGATCTTCCTCTACAACCCCGCCATGGCGCCGGAGGGGTACAACGTCGATACGACTCTGTCGGAGCAGGGCTACGCCTTCGACGGCCGCTATACGCCGCTGCAGTTCAACAAACTGATGGATATCTTCCAGTCGCGCGTCCACGGTTTCGAAGGGAAACTGATCGAGGTGAAGTACCTCTTCAACTACAATCGGCCCGACATCGAACCGACTTCGGTGCTGGAGACCTTCAACGAGGATATCGAAAAGCTCCCCTCGTTCCAGCTGACCCGTTTCAGCCGCGAGCTCAACTACCACGACGTCAGGAACATCCGCCTCAGCGGCAAGTTCGTCTTTTTCGCCTGGGGCAACCGCTTCGACCGCCACCACCCCAACATCCTCGCCTACGCCAAATCCATTTTCGATCAGAGCGCGAAGATCGGCAAGGAGCGTGCCTACATCTACGACCCGGGGCTGCGGCAGCAGATGAGCGAAGAGGGGGTGCGGTTCCTCCACCCCGTCGCCGCCGGGAAACTCAAAACGAAGGTGACCGAGGCGCTGGCCCGGGCCTTCGACACAAACCCGCCGCTCCCGACGCCGTACGAGGTATAATCGTAGAAGTACTCATACTTCGCTCATAGTGCGGGCGTACCATTTGAGTATCCCACCTGAAAAGGAGCACGTCATGAAAAGGGTAATGACATTAGCGGCAGCATTATCGTTGCTGGCGGCGACGGCGCTGTTGGCGCAGGGCCCGGGCGGCGGGACCATGCAGAAGTCCCAGTCGCAGATGCAGACGCAGCAGATGCAGATGAAGCAGAGCGGCATGATGATCCAGAACCAGACCTATCTGCAGACGCGGGACCGGAGGAAAGACCAGCTTCTCGACGCGACGAAGGACCAGGACAAGGACCAGACACGTGACCGCTTGAAAGATCAGATCGACGAGCCGGATCAGGACCGCCTGCAGGACAGACTGCATGATCGGGTCGATGTGCCGGACCAGGATAAGGACCAGACACGCGACCGATTGAAAGATCAGATCGACGAGCCGGATCAGGACCGTCTGAAGGACAGACTGCAGGACCAGGTTGACGAACCCGACCAGGATCGCGACAGAGACCGCATCCACGTCGAGAGCGACTAACGTTCTCAGGCAGACGGGATTCCCCGGACTGCCGCCTCTCTTTTTTCCCCTTTGCCAAACCGCCTCTTCATCATAAAACACATAAAACAATGGATATAATAACTTATTGCGCTGTCAGCAGCAGATAAACCGACAGGAGAAGAGACGATGCCATCGCCTACCGATATCAATGCCACCCAGGACATCAATACGAGTCTGTACTGTACTCTTCAAACGATGGGAACGTCCGATCTGGACAATGTGATTGTCGGAGTAGGCCTGCTGCTCTTCTTTATCGGGATGCTTGTGTTCAGGTACCGGGCGATCATCTCGCCGTCGATGATGCGCCTCGAGTCCGAACTGCAGTCGCTCCGGGCCCAGGCCCTCGCGTATCCCGACACCCCCTCCCAGAGCAAATTGGTTGCAGAGCAGAAGAGCATCCTCGAGATGATCGAGCAGAAGGTCGTGGGGCTGAACGCACTGGATAAATGCTTTATCAGTTCGGGCCGGATCATCTCGGGCTGGCGCATGCTGCATAGTGCAAAAAACATCATCATCGACGATATCGGGGACATCAACGAGGAGCTGGAGGTTACCCGCCTGCGTCTTGCCGAACTGGATTCGGCGGAGGCGAAGAGCCTGGCCAAACGCATCGAACTGAATCTCAAAAAAGAGGAGGCGACGGAGAAAAGCCGGAAGCAGCTTCTGGTGGAGGGACGGCGCGTCTATTACAGCTACCGCGACGACTATTTCGAGATGCTCGCCGATTGGCAGAACAAGACGATGTGGCTGACGTATATTACCCTTCTGTTCATCGCGATGCTGCTCTGGGTCGAGCAGAATGCACTGCTGCTCGTCGCAGGGGGAATAGGCGGTCTGCTCAGCAAGCTCAGAAGCGTGATCCAGAAACCCGATATCCCGAATGATTACGGCTTCTCATGGTCCACACTCTTCCTGACGCCGATGGTCGGGGTGCTGACGGGATGGGCAGGCCTCTATCTTGTGATCGTGTTTGTCGAGGTGGATATCTTCGGGACGCTGTTTAAAGAGATCCTCAGCGGGTCGCAGGGGTGCCCCTCCGCGGCGTTGATGATCATCGCCCTGGTCTTCGGCTACTCGGCCGGTCTCTTTGAAAAAATGATTACCAAGGTCGAGACCTATGCGACGAAGGAGAAGAAGAAGATTGACATTGCGGGGGGCGCGGCCGACAGCAACGAAGGGTGATGCGGCGCGGCTGTTAGACGGCAGTCTCGGTAATGGCCTCGTCCACGACGACGATGTTTCTGCCGGACGCCTTGGCCTCGTAGAGGGCTTTGTCGCTGCGTGCGATGGTGGTTTTGAGGTCGTCCCCCTCATGGTAGATGGTGACGCCGAAGCTCGCGGTGATCTGCCCGACCTCCGCGAACGCCGCGGTTTCGATACGCTCGCGGACCCCCTCCGCAATGGCGGTCAGGCTATGGAGGCTGTCGACCATCATAAGCAGCAGGAACTCCTCGCCGCCCCAGCGGATGATGAAGTCCTCCTGACGGATGGCGCGGCGGATAACGTCAACGAAGGTTTTGAGCACTTCGTCGCCGCGGTTGTGGCCGTAGGTGTCGTTGACGCGCTTGAAGTGGTCCAGGTCCACCATGATGACCCCCAGCAGTTTCTGCTGTGCATTGGATGAGTGGCAGAGCTTGTGGAAGGAGGCGTCGAGGAATTCGCGGTTGTAGGCGCGGGTCAGCTTGTCCCGCGAGGCACGTCGTTCGAGCTCCCGCTGGTTGAGGATGGTCAGACTGATGTCGGTGAAGACGACAATGTAGCGCTGCCCGGGGATGGGGTTGATCGTGACGGTGTAGACGCGGGGCGTCCCCTCGCGGTCGAGCATCTTGACGATCCGCCGCGTCGCGGGGGTCTCCATCAGTGTTTTGACCCACTGCTTGCCGTCGGGGACCTTGCCAAGGTGGAAAAAGCGTTCGTCGGCGATGAAAAGCTCGCAGATGCACTCGTGCTCCTTGAGGAACTCCTCGAGGGAGTCGTAGCTGAACGACTCGAAGAAGAAGCGGTTGGCGAACTTCAGTGTATAGCCGTCGGTGAGGATGACGACGTTTTTTTGCAGGTCGATAAGCGACTGCAGCTGGCGCTTGTCGATTTCGATGGCACTGCGCTGCAGGTTGGCGCGGTAGAGGAGGTAGAAGAGCAGGGCCAGGAGGGCCACGACGACGCCTGCCATGACCTTGTACTGAAAAAAGCGGGCCTGGAGGTCGCCATGCTTGCGGTCGATGATGATGTAGGCAACGGTTTTGCGGGAGATGGCATTGACGACGGGGACGAAGGTGATCGCGTAGAGGTCGCGGTCGTTGGTTTCAAAGAAGTTGAAGGCCTTCCCCCGGGCCAGCATCGCGTCCAGGGAACCGTTCTGCTTGATGTAGGCGCGGAGCAGCGTCGTCGTTTTTGAAGCGTGCCGCTGGAGCAGGACTCTTTCGGTCATGTAATTCTCAAACAGTTGCGAGGGCACATAATAGCTCTGTTCTTCGGGAAAAACTTTCGATTTTACCGTGTCGGCGAGAATGATAAAACCGGTGTCGGCATGGATGTCGTGGCGGATCCTTTCGAGGATGGTCTGCATCGAGATGGAGAGTTCGACGCTGCCGAGGTAGTCGTTTCCGTCAAAGAGGGGGTAGACGAAACGGTAGCCGTTGAAGATGCGCCCCTCTTCGAAGCCGCTGACGGGTTGGTGCGTCTTGTTGACATAGGCGACGCTGTCACGCACGCCGGTCAGATCGTCCCCGAACCGTTCGGGGCGGTGAAAGCGCAGAAAGCTCTCGTTGTTGCTGAGATGGAAATGCATCTGCTTGAGGTGGTAGAGGCTGAGATTGCGGTAGACGGGGAGCAGGAGGTCGTAGAGCCGTTGGCGGATCGCGGCGCGCTCCGTCTCCGATGCCGACGGCACCTGTTTGAAAAGATCGATGACGTCTTTGACGTTGATGCGGTTGTAGAAGATGATGTCGGCCTGGGATTTGAAACCGCCGATGATGCTCTGGTAGGTCGTTTCCGTCAGCTCTTTTTCGGCGGAGAGATGCCCCTTTACGCGGTCGGAGAGGATGTCGTGGCTGAAGAGGAGGATCAGCAGGGCACTTAACACAAAAAAGACCAGGTATGTCAACGCCGGTGCCCAATGCAGTTTCTTGTGGTAAATGTTCATATTTACAGTATATAAAAGGGATGATTAATTTTTTCCCTTGGGGTGGACTTTACCTGCCGATATCGAACAGCCTCAAGACGAACTTGTAGAGCAGGAACAAAAACAGCAGCGGAAAGACGACGGTCTGGAAGACGAAGGCGATGATCAGCCGGACGATCTGGTCGCCGGCGGCATTGGCCTCGGCCTTGTAGTGTTCGACCTGCTCCGTATAGTAGCTGGTACTGAAGAGGCTGTGCGAACTTTTCTTGAACCCCTCAATGTCGTCCGAGATCGCCGTGACCCCACGGTCGAGTTCGACAATATTGTATTCGGGTTGGACAAAATGGGCGTAGACGAGGTCGTTGGTGAGGGCCATAAGCGGCACGCTGAAGCGCAGAAAGACCATGATCACGGTGATCTTGAACAGGAGTGTACGGGGTTTTTCGTCGCGCTCAAAACGGACAAAAAGCCAGAGGTTGTAGGCGAGCACGAGCGCGAGCAGCAGGTAGTTGAAAAGGGGGTCTGTGACGATATTCATAAAGATCGTCTGGATCCCCAGGGAGGTGATGGAAGCCAGCATGATCCAGGAGAAGCGTTCGATGAGGTCGTTGACGGGGTCGAGCACCTCTCCCACGGCGAGGGTGACGCCGGGCGGCCCGACTTCGGTGCCCTGTATGACGGAGATGACGGCGTTGAGGGACTTGGCCGTGCCAAAGACGACAAGGGCCTGTTGAAAGGAGCTATCGACGATCGCGCGCCCGGGCCTATCAAAGGTGCCGGCAAAGGAGAGCAGCAGCATCAGCAGCGACAGCGCGACAATGAGCAGTTGATTCCGGCGGCGGCGCAGGAAGGGGGCGGGCGTTTCGGATGCGGGCATGGGGGCTCCTTGGGTCTTGCCATATCTTAGCGAAACTGCGCCCGATCTCTCACACTCCGCTCACTCTCCTGCTCTACAATTTCGGCATCCCAACAGAAAAAGGACATAGGATGAAAAAGACAATCATGGCATTGACAGCAGCGGCACTGGTCGCTTCCACGGCGGCAATGGCGCAGCAGGGCCCGGGTGCGGGCGCAGGTGCGGGCACGGCAACGATGCAGCGCGGCGCGGCAATGATGCAGCAGCAGATGCAGAGCCAGATGCGCTACCAGTACCAGGTCCGCAATATGACGCAGGCACAGCACCAGTACAAGCACCAAAACGGTGTCGAAGAGACGGTCACCGAGCCGGAAGTCGTCGAAACGACCGACCCCGTCGCCGACGCGGAGTAATCCCCCGGCACCCCGCCGGGCGCGCCCGGCATTTTGACAGCTACGGCCACCCCACTAACTGATAACCCCTCCCAAAAAACCGCTACAGGTACATATATTGCATATCACTTTGACAAGAAAATCTATAGCGAAAAGCAAGCGGATGAGCAGCTTTCTGACTATGAAAATTCCATAGGAAGGATGACATTATGGCAATGGTAAACCGCGCAAAGATCAAAGAGTTGTTGAACGAGAGTGCCTGTTCGCACAGCAAAGACAAAAAACCCGGCGAGGGGTGCGACAAGCCCAAACCGGGCCTTGCGGCAGGAGGGTGCGCCTTTGACGGCGCACAGATCTCGCTCTTTCCCTATGCGGACGCCGTCCACCTCGTACACGGCCCGCAGACCTGTCTCGGGGCCTCCTGGGAGACTCGCGAGAGCCTGAGCTCCTACAACGGACGCAACCACACCTTTATGGGCTTCACGACGGGGATCACGACGAACGACGTCATCTTCGGCGGAGACAAGCGCCTGGAAGACTCCATCGACTATGTTGTCGAACACTACAAACCCGAAGCGATCTTCGTCTACTCCACCTGTGTCACGGCGCTGGTAGGCGATGACATCGACATGACCTGCAAACTCGGCAGCGAGAAGCACGGCGTGCCGGTTGTCCCGGTGCATGCGCCGGGCTTCGTCGGGGGCAAGAACCTCGGTTCGCGCCTGGCGGGCGAGGCGGTGCTGGAGCACCTGATCGGCACCAAGGAGCCGGAATATACGACGAAGTACGACATCAACCTGATCGGCGACTACAATGTCACCGGCGATATGTGGCAGTATATGCCGATGTTCGAAAAGCTCGGCATCCGCGTTCTTGCCTCCATGAGCGGCGACGGCCGGGTCGGCGACATTCGTACGGCCCACCGCGCGAAGCTCAACGTCATCGTCTGTGCCAAGTCGCTTGTGACGCTGGTGCGCAAGATGAACGAGAAGTGGGACATCCCCTGGGTCTCCGTCTCCTTCTACGGCAAGCGCGACACGACCTTCGCCATCCGCGAGATCGTCAAGGGGCTCGGCGACCCGGAACTGATCGAGAAGGCCGAACGCCTGATCGACGAGGAAGAGGCGAAACTCGACCTCGCCCTGGAGCCCTACCGCCGGATGTTCAAAGGCAAAAAAGCCGTCCTCAATACCGGCGGGAACAAGGCGTGGTCCATCGCGTCGGGCCTGCAGGACCTCGGCATCGAGGTTGTGGCGACCTCTATCAAGAAGTCAACGGCGGACGACATCGAAAAGGCGCGCGAATACCTCGGTGAGGACGGTGTGCTGATGGACAAGCCCGCCGCGCAGCAGTCCAAGGTGATCGACGAACGGGGTGCCCACATCCTCCTCGCCGGGGGACGGAGCCTCTACACGGCGATCAAGAAGAAGATCTCCTTCATCGACGTCAACCAGGAGAAGAAGACCTCCTACGGCGGCTACAACGGACTCATCAATCTCGCCGAGGACCTCAAGTCCGCCTTCGCGAACCCGGTGTTCGCCAATGTTTCGGCCAAAGCGCCCTGGGAAGTCGGCTGATCCGCGACTAGCGAGACAGCCTTTGCGCTTCCGATCCGTGTCACGGTTTTCGGCAAAGGTTCTCCGGGAAGCATAACGTTTCCCGGGAGATTAAGTTGCTATCACATTTTTTTGCTATAATCCTTTATTCACAAAATATATTGAAGAAACTCTGATAAAAGTTGTATGTTTGTCGTTATAATGAATGACACGAATACAATACTGGTAAAGGTAAGACTGCAATGAGTGAAACAGCTCAACGCTTTGAAGTGCTGATAAAAAAACACTATTATATTTATGAACGCTACGGCGTCGATGTGACCTTCGCGCTCCTGCACCACACCGAACCGCTGGACATTCAGACCCTCGGCGGTTTCTTGCGCCTCTCGGACCACCTAGAGAAGATCGATGACAACCACTACTTCATCGTCTTCGACTTTACGGACTCGGCCCGTGCCCACAAGGCGAGCCAGAACCTGCTCTGCAAGCTTGACGATCATTTCCGCAACGACACCACCTACATCGCCATGGACAGCTTCGACACGTCGAAAAACGCCCAGATCGTGCTCAGCCGCCTGCAGCAGATCCTGGTCGAAATTCGAAAAAACCCCCGCAAACGCATCGACAGCGAACAGATACTCGACGGCCGTACCTAAACGGTCCTTCCCCTTTTTTTTCGGTAACAGCGAAGCGGCGCCGCCCGTGCGCTATGCGACGAGGTCGGCGAGTGCCTTGAGGCCCTTGGGGGTCAGGTAGGGGCGCATTGCGCCCTGAACGTGCGTGAACATTCCCTCCACATTGCGTTCATCAAGCGGCGTGCCGAGGGTTTCGAGGAAGGGGATCCAGAACTGCGTGGCCAGGAGGGTCGTGTCGGCGAGGTGCTCGAGGACGTTTGCGTAAGGCACCTGCAGGCAGCCGTTTTCCACAAGGTTGGTGAGCACGAGCAGGATGCGTTCGCGGTGGGCCAGGTTGTCCCGGACATAGAGGGCTTTGAGTTCCGGGTCGCGCGAGAGCAGAAAGAGCAGCTCGCGGTGGAAAAAGCGGTACTCCCAGTAGACCCGGCCGAGGTGCAGCATGTGCTCGTGCAGCGCGCCGATGGAGCCGGGGAGGGCTTCCGTGGCCAGTTCCGTCTGGGCTTTCATCTCCTCGTAGAGCCGAAGAATGATCGCTTCGCGGTTTTTGAAGTGGTAGTGGAGATTGCCGGGGCTCATCCCCAGCGCCGCGGCGATATGGTTCGTCGTCGCGGCCTGCGTATTGCGCTCGTTAAAGAGCTTCAGCGCGCCGGCAAGGATTTTCTTTTTCGTTCCCATGGCGGCATTATACCGGCTTGGCGATCCCCTCGAGCTCGATAGTGATCTTCACCTTGTCGCTCAGCGCCACGCCGCCCGCTTCGAGCACCTGGTTATAGGTCAGTCCGAAGTCGCTGCGTTTGATGCTCCCCTCGAGAATGATGCTGCTGCGGGTCATGCCCCACGGGTCCTTGATGGTCCCCGACACTTCCGCTTCCAGGGTGACGCTGCGGGTGACCCCGTGGATCGTCAGCTCTCCCGTCACGCTATCGCCGTCGAAGCTGGTCATGGTAAAGGTGATCTCCGGGTACTTTGCCGCGTCGAAGAAGTCGGCGCTGCGGAGATGGTCGTCGCGTTTGGCGTTGTCCGTATCGACGCTGGCGCTCTTGATGGTGCCGGAGAGCGCTTTGAGCACTTTTCCTTCCAGATCGTAGTTCCCGCTGAATTCGGCGAAGCGTCCGTTGACGTTACTGATCATCATATGGCGGATCTTGAAGCCGACGTTCGAGTGGGTCGGATCGACGTCGTAGACGGCGCCAAGGAGCAGGGAGGTGGAGAGGGAGAGCGCCGCGGCGGCTCCCAACATGCGAGTGTAGATTTTCATTTCGTATCCTTTTTGGCATCTCCTGGCTCCACAGAGGGTGCTCAGAGGTGTCTGTTAGTGTATTTACTCTAAAACTTTACTCTCTTTTTCCATGCATGTCAAGAGTAATTGCACTAATATGATAATTTCTATCGAAAAAGGGCTGCAAGAACGCGAAATGCAGATACTTCTCTATATTAAGGAGGGGCCATGTCTCAAGAAGCCGACTTCGAACTCAATAGGAAAGAACACAAGCCGCTGCAGGTCAATCCCATCAAGCATTCGCAGCCGATGGGGGCGGCGCTTGCCTTTATGGGTATCCGCAACTGCCTGCCGCTGATGCACGCCTCGCAGGGGTGTGCCTCCTATACCAAAGTCTTTTACACCAAACACTTCAATGAGCCGATCGCGATGTACAACACCTCGGTCAGCGATATTACCGCCGTACTTGACGGGGGAGATTACTCGATTCTGCTTGCCATTGACAATATCACCAAGAAGAGCAAGCTCAAGCCCGAACTCATCGGCCTGCATACGACGGGGCTGACGGAGACGAAGGGTGATGACGTCCGCGGGGTCGGGATGCATATCGAGATCCCCTACTGCTACGTCAACACGCCCGACTTCGAAGGGGGGATGGAGAGCGGCTGGGCCCTCACGGTCAAGGCGCTCGTCGACCAGCACACCGCACCGGCGACGGAGTGCAAGCCCAACAAGCTCGTGCTGATGCCGCATGTGGGTATCCAGCCCGGCGAGATCGAGAAGATCAAGGAGATGTGCGAGAACTTCGGGTTCGAGACCCTCGCATTCCCGGATCTCTCCACCTCCCTCGACGGCTATCTCAGCGAGGGGCAGGGCAAACTGGCCACGGGGGGCATCGGCATCGACGATATCGTGGCCCTGGGCGACACGGAGACGGTCATCACCATCGGCAGCTCCATGAAAGTGGGCGCCGAGGCGCTGCAGAAGAAGAACCCCGCCGTCTGCCACATCCATTTCGACCACCTGATGGGGCTGGAAAATAATGACAATTTTGTCGCGGAACTGATGAAGATAAGACAGATCGATCCGCCGCCGCTCGTGAAGCGCTGGCGCGGCCGCCTGCAGGATGTGATGCTCGACAGCCACTTCCTGGTCGGCGGAGCCCGTTTCATCGTGACCGGGGAGCCCGATGCGTGCATCGGCATCTGCGAATTGCTGCAGAGCGTCGGCGGTATTATCGATACCGTTGTTGCAACGACGTACAGTCCGATTCTCGAGAAGATCGAGGCCGAACACATCTTTGTCGGGGACCTTGAAGATGCGGCGCAGCACTTTAAAAACGCCGATCTCGTCATCAGCAATTTCCATGCGGAACGATTATTGCATATGGATGACAAAAGCCATGCCGGGCTGATGCTGCGGGGCTTCCCGAATTACGAGGAGCTCGGCAATCAGCTCAAGAACGATCAGCTTTACGAAGGAAGCTGTTTCTTTCTTTTCGAAGCGGCGAATACGCTGCGTCATGTCCGGCACGGCGAACACTAAACTGAATTGAAGGGGTCATGATGGGTGAAAGTACGAAGATCAGCGTCGAGAGCACCGGCACACTTGAAAACGCGATGAAAGTCGCCTTTGCGTCGAAGGATATGGAGACGGTCAATGCACACTTCGGCGGAGCGAAGGAGTTTGTCGTTTACAACGTTTCCAAGGACGGTTACGAGCTCAACGGGGTGATCAAGTCGGACACCAGCGGACTGACGGGCGACGACAAGACCGACTTCAAGGTGCAGTGCCTTGCGGGAATCAACATCATGTACGTCGAATCCATCGGCGGTACGGCGGCGGCGAAGGTGATCCGCGCGGGCATCAACCCGATGAAGGTCCCGGACCCCCGGGCGATCGAGGAGATCCTGGAGGAGCTGGTCAAGATGATCAACGGCAACCCGCCGCCGTGGGTCAAGCGGATTATCAACATGGAAACCGTCGACGACCCTCGCCTGGCGCGTTGGGCCGTCGAGTAAACGGCAGCAATACCAAAAAATTTCAATCTAAACGAAGGAAAACTATGACCGATACGGCACTTGAAATCAATGCATTCACCGAGGAGCTGATCCGTCAGCTGCGCGCGACGGACCAGTTCGGTAACTGGGCGAAAATGAGCGACGAAGAGCTCCTGACGAAAAAATACGTCAAGACGAAAGAGCAGCTCAAGGAGATCCCGATCATCGCGGATATCGATGAGATGCTTATCGGTGAGATCAAGATGATCTACAAAGCGATCGCCCTGCAGTTCGAGCGCAAGACGGGCGTCATGTGCAATGTCGTTATGGAGATGAGCCACGAGGGCTTCGGACGCTGTATCGTCATCGCAGACAAGATCGTCCTGGTGGACAAGTACTTCAAAGATGCGCACCGCTTCAGCTACCGCACCCTCGACAAACTGTACGAGGACGGGCAGAAACTGCTGGACAAAGCGTTCGACATTTTTGAACAGTACAAACCCTGCAAAGACAAAGCTTAATTACAACAAGGAGAGAGACACATATGGCAAACGTAGGTATTTTCGTCGGTAGTAGTACCGGTGCGACACAGGAAGTAGCGGAACTGCTCGAAGAGCAGTTTGAGGGAGCAGAGCTCATCAATATGGAAGAGGATTTCGACGATCTCGAGCAGTTCGACGATTTTGACGTCCTGCTGATCGGTTCTTCTACCTGGGGTCAGGGCGACCCGCAGCGCGACTGGGTTGACCCCATAATGGAGCTTGAGAGCGAAACACCCGATTTCAGTGGCAAAAAAGTCGCCTTTTTCGGCGCCGGCGACCAGGACACCCACGGCGAGGAGTTTGTCAGCGCCCTGGTGAAGTTCAAAACCCTTTTCGCCCAGCTCGGTGCCAATACCGAATTCGGATACTGGCCGACGGAAGGTTATACCTATAAGTTTTCCGCTGCCGAGAAAGACGGCAAGTTCGTCGGACTTGCGATCGACAAGATCAACCAGGAAGATCTGACCGAAGATCGTGTCAGCAGCTGGGCCTCTCAGCTCAAACAGGAGATGGGTCTGTAGGACAAAGTTGTCCCTGCAGGCTCTCTTAAACGATTCTGTTGTCTAAAAACTAAAGAATCAAAATTGCAAATCACTTAGAAAGGATGAATGATGGGTACGCTTGAAGAGTTTCAATCGTTGACTGATGCCGAAGATTACTTTGATTTTTTCGATCTTGATTATGACGAGCGTTTGGTATACGTTAAACGCTTTCATATCTTGAAAGAGTTCGGAGCGATGATGGACCGCGCCATCGGAAGTGAGCTCGAAGGTGATGAGAAAATGCTTGAATACTATAAGTTCGCACTCATCACCGTGTATAAGAATTTTGAGAACGGCTATGCCCCGTCCGCAGCGGACGTGTGGGATATGTTCGGAAAAGAGAGCGGTTGCGGCACGTGTTCGACGTCCGACAGCTGTAGCGACGTAGAGGAAGTGAGCAATGGGGTTCACGCCTGTACAAGCCAGGCGGATCTCAGCTTCAACTAACGAAGCCGTTTTCACGTTTTTCGGATTGCCACGGGTACATTGCCAAAAGCGGTCCGCAACAACAGTTCAAAATATAGGAGGTAAGCCATGGATGAAAATAAAATGTCGACTGCTGATAGCAAAATGATATCCCCTTCAAAAAAAGATGCCATTCTTCCGGTTTTCCGGATCGGACAGCGCGTCAAAATCACGAAGGCGATCCGTAACGACGGTACGAATCCGTTCCACCCGCGCGACGGTATCCTGATCGAACCGGGCGCCGAGGGGTACGTCACGAATATCGGCGATTTCCTCCAGGTTATTCGCGTCTATGACGTCAAGTTCATCGAGGAAGGCTCTACCTTCGGCTGTCGCGAAGGCGAACTCGTCGCCGTCGAAGAGGAAGACGGTTACGACGAAGTGGAGGACGAGCTGCGCTGGATCCGCGAGCACCGTGCGAAGCGCGAAGCGGAAAAACTCGCCAAAGCTGCTGCAGAAAAAGAAGCTGCCGAACTCGCCGCAAAAGGGGCGCAATCCCAAGACGAAGGAGACATGGCCTGAATTTTGGGTATTGACGAACTTGATGCATCAGCCATGATGTAGCGAGGGATTAAACGAAGGAGAACAACATGGCAAACGTCATTTTTTGCGGATTTGGCGATGGCATGGACAAGCGTGTACAGGCCCGCACGGGCGACGTGCTTCTGCGTGTAGCGGAAAGCAACGGCGTGAAGATCCCGACCGAGTGCAAGGACGGGACGTGCGGTAGTTGTGCGGTAAAGATCGAAGATCTGAGCGTCGAAGAGACTATGAACCCTACGACCGAAGACTATGATGCGCATGCCCAGTCTTACTATATGGAAGACAAAGAGCTCGAGACATTGGTCGAGATGGCTGCGATCACAAAGAAAGAGGCGGAAGTTGCCCAGCAATTCAACCGTCAAACCCCCGTTCGCCTTGCATGCCAGTGCATTGTAAGAAGCGACATTATTGTTAAACCGTTCGAGTAAAAAAAGGAGTATTGAATGACAACACGTGTAGAAATTATGAATGACTTCCTGGCGATCAACGTCAAGCCGGGTAAAACGATTCAGGACATTGTTGAAGCGTCAGGTTCTGCCCTGCCGTTTGGTTGCCGTGACGGCGAATGCGGGACCTGTGTGGTCTTCGTTGAGTCCGGTATGGACTTCCTCAGCGACGTGACTGACAAAGAAAAAGCGGTCATGAAAACGCTGAACGAATCCAACCCGAAAGCACGTCTGGCCTGCCAGATGAAAATTGCTCAGCCGAACGGTCTGGTCCGTCTGAAGTACTAATTCTCCCGGAGGGTTTTCCCCTCCGGACTCCTTTTCTTCCTACATTTTCGAAACCCTTAGAACGAAATTTGCATTTTTACAGCCGAATGCACAAAAATTATTCACATTCTCGTATCACATTTTTAGCAGCAGAGGTATGATTAGACGATGAAACAAGCTTTAAACCTCAAACAGAAACAGCTGCCGCGCCTCTCCATGCAGACATGGCTGCCGCTGCTACAGTGTTCGCTTTCGGACCTGGACAAACACCTGCAGGTCATCTCGAGCGAAAACCCCTGTCTTGAAGTTTCGTCGGGCTTCGAAGTCTCGGAGAGCTCATCGGACCGTTCTCACCGCGCCTACATGGAGTACCAGAACCACGTCTCAAACGCCTCCAGCGACGAAATCGAGTGGCTGAGCGTCTCTGCCCAGTCTCTTTATGAAAAGCTCGACGAGCAGATCGCCGCACCGCTCTTTCCGACACCTATCTCCCAGAAGATCGCCCGCCAGATTATCTATTACATCAGTGACGAAGGGTACTTCGAGGGGTCGATCAAGGAGATCGCGGAGCAGTGCGATACGGACATGCAGCAGGTCGAGAAGGTGCGCCAGCGTTTTGCCTACCTGGAGCCTTCGGGCGTCGGGGCCAAGGACTACAAGGAGTCGTTCCTTTTCCAGCTCAACGACGTCGAGATGGATGACGAACTAAGTATTCTCGTCAGCGCGATGATCACCCGCTTCGAGTCCATGGAGAAGTTTGTCAACCACCCGCGTCTGGGGGATGCGAAAGAGGTAATAAGCCACCTGAAGAATCCGCCGGCCCTGGAGTACATGGAGAGTGAACCGCCGGTTCTGCCCGACCTTTACGTCGCGTTCGAGGGCGGCGAGTTCATTATCAAGATGAACAACGCTTTCTACCCCGACCTCAAAGTGACGCAGATCGACAAGTACGACAATTTTGCCAAACAGAAATTCAAAGAGGCGCGCGAACTCGTCAAACTGCTCGACCTGCGCAAAGCGACCCTTTACAACGTCACGCTGGTCCTGCTGGAGAAGCAGTATGCCTTCTTCATGGGCGGGGAGCTTCAGCCGTTGAAACTCCAGGACGTCGCGGACGAGCTCGGTTTTAACGAATCGACGATCTCCCGGGCCATCAGCGACAAATACCTGGAGACGGAGCGGGGGGTGTTCGCCTTCAAAGAGTTCTTCTCCAATGCCATCGGGAACGTTTCCACGGCGGAGATCAAACATTTCCTGGAGCGGCTGGTCAAAAGTGAGGACCATGACAAACCCTTCAGCGACAAGATCCTGCATGAGAAGATCGAGGCGCGCTTCGGGATTTCGATGGTGCGGCGCTCCATCGCGAAGTACCGTCAGGAGCTGGAGATACCGCCCTTCAAAGAGCGGCGCTTTCTCTATAAGCTGGCCGAGAGCTGAGGCTCAGCTCGCGGGCGTATCAATCGCGGTGTAGTAGCTGTCGAAGTGCAGGGCGCGCTCGTCGCTGTCGTTGTGGCGCAGGGCAGCTTCGTTGGTCTCCCCGGTACGGATCCGTTCGACTTCCAGGACCGGGGTGACCCACATCTTGCCGCTTCCCTTGCCGAGATCGCGGGTATTGCATCGGATCGCCTCTTTGGCCGCCTCTTTGAAGAGTTCGTTCGAGACGACAATGTCGAGGCGAATGTTCTCATCGAGTTCAACCGGACCCGCGTCGTCGAACGCGACGCCGCCTTTTCCGATGACCTCACTGATGGTAACGCCCTCGATGGCGCGCTCTTTGAGCTCCAGTAACACGTCACTGAGGCAACTGCGGTTGAAGATGGCAGTCAGCTGGTACATGGCTGATCCTTTTATAGGGATTACTATAAACCCTGCATAAGATGTTCCCGATGTTACAGGGTGACATTTTTGTCATTGAAAATGTTTTTCGGCAGGGGGGCTCAACTGGAACGCCATTTGCATAATGGCCGGTAGAAATCTTTTTCAAAAAGGGGTCACACAATGGCTAGAGATGATTTGATCGGCGGAGCACTCTGGGAGGAGTACTCAACCGAAGTACAGCGTAGAATGAACGATCCTATTAATATGGGTGAGCTGACCGAGGCCGATGCCGGCGAGGACAAACTCGTTATCGCCGATTTCGGTGCAGAGAGCTGCGGCGACGCCGTACGCCTTTACTGGCTGATCGACCCGGCGACGGATACGATCAAGGTCAGCAAGTTCAAAAGTTTCGGTTGCGGTACGGCGATCGCCAGTTCTGATATGATGGCCGAACTCTGTATGGGTAAGACCGTCGACGATGCTCTGAAAATTACGAACATCGACGTCGAAAAAGCGCTCCGTGACGATCCGGACGTGCCGGCGGTACCGGGACAGAAGATGCACTGTTCCGTTATGGCTTACGACGTTATCAAAAAAGCGGCTTCCATCTACAAGGGTGTCGACATGGAGAGTTTCGAGGATGAGTTCATCATCTGTGAATGTGCCCGTATCACTCAGGACACGATCATGGAGGTTATCAAACTCAACAAGCTCAAATCCGTCGAGGAGATCACCGACTATACCAAGGCCGGCGGTTTCTGTAAATCCTGTGTCAAAGAGGGCGGTCACGAGAAGAAAGACGTCTACCTCGTCGACCTGCTCGAGCAGGCGCTCGAGGAAATGGCTGCCGAAGATAAGAGCCGCAAGATCATCGAAGCAAAAGGCGACGGTACGTTCGAATCCATGGGCCTTGTCCAGAAGATCAAAGCGGTCGAGTCTATTCTCGAAGAGTATATCCGTCCGACCCTCAAAGCCGACGGCGGCGACGTCGAACTGCTCGATATCGTTGAGAACGAAGGCAAATGGGATGTCCTCATCAAGTACCAGGGCGAATGTATGAGCTGTTCTATGAATACGACGACGACGCTGGCGGGTATCGAAGACATGCTCAACTTCAAACTCAAAGCCCCGATCAAGGTAATCGTTACTTAATGGCCTCATATGCGACCAAAGAAGGAACATTCGGCTACCTGAAACAGTTCCCGAAATACAGTCGGGACTTCTTCCGCTTCAACGGCGAGGCCTTCCTCTCGTCGATGGGGCTCGGGACCTTCCGCAAAGAGCCCTACCGCGAAGAGAACTACGTTCTCAACTACAAAGACGCGGTGAAGACGGCGGTGCTCAACGGCATCAACGTCA
This sequence comes from Thiomicrolovo immobilis, assembly GCF_039645955.1. Classification (GTDB taxonomy): domain Bacteria; phylum Campylobacterota; class Campylobacteria; order Campylobacterales; family Sulfurimonadaceae; genus Thiomicrolovo; species Thiomicrolovo diazotrophicus. Next base: position 1,433,321 of record NZ_CP147916.1, on the reverse strand, counting down.
TCGATACGGCGATCAACTACCGCTACCAGATGAGCGAGCGTGAGATCGGCGAGGCACTGGCCGAGCTTTTTGCAGAGGGCAAAGCAACCCGCGAACAACTGTTTATCACCTCCAAGGCGGGATTCATCCCCCTGGAGTTCCCTTTCCCGGATCCCTACGACTGGATCAACAAGAATATGCTCGAGGCGGGACTGGCGACCAAGGACGACATTGTCGTCGACCAGCACTGCATGAACCCCAAGTTCCTGCGCTGGAGCGTCGAGAGGTCGCTCCAGAACCTGGGCATCGAGACCCTGGACGCGCTCTTCCTCCACAACCCGGAGACCCAGCTGGGCTACGTGGATTATATGACGCTGCGCCTGCGCATCGCCGAGGCGTTCAAGCTCTTTGAAGCACTGGTGGCGGAGGGCAAGATCCGCCATTACGGCATTGCGGCGTGGAACGGCTTTTTGTACGAAGAGGGGCACACCGAGTACCTCAGCCTCAGAGACATCGTCGCCATCGCCGAAGAGGTCGGGGGCAAGAATCACCACCTGCGCTTCCTGGAAGTGCCGTTCAACCTTGCCAAGCCGCACGCGTACAGCTACGCCAACCAGAAGGGCCCCGACGGGCGCTACTATACGCTGCTGCAGGCGGCCTACGGCTACGGGCTGCAGTGTTTCGCGGCGTCGTCGCTGCTGCAGATGAACCTCTTCAAAGGAAAGTTCGACAGCCGCCTGGGCGAGATGATGGGTACCGGCGAACTCACGGACATTATCAGTGCGCTGCAGTTCGCCCGTTCCGGCGGGATCATGAGCGCGCTCTTCGGGGCCGTCGATCCGCAGCACGTCGAGGACAACCTGCTGCTGGCCTATGTGCCGCAGCTGCCCCAGGAGACGGTGCAGCGTGTCGTAAAGGGTGAGTATGCTGTATGATGTGATCGTCGTCGGAAGCGGGATCGCAGGTTTACATGCAGCACTCTTTGCCAAACGCGCCGGCTGTCACGTCGCCGTCCTGACCAAAAGCAACCCGTTCCGCTCCAACTCCGCCGTCGCTTCGGGCGGCATCAACGCCGTCATCAACGTCAACGAATACGATTCGGTCGAGCGCCATGTCTCCGACACCTTCGACGGTTCGGACGGTTTGGCGAATCTCGGGAATATCCGCAAAATGTGCGCCCAGGCCCCGGAGATCGTGCAGGAGCTCCAGGAGATGGGCGTCGGTTTCGATACGGACGAGGAGGGCGCCATCGCCCAGCGTCCCTTCGGGGGCGCGAGCGCGAACCGTACCTGCTACATCGCCGACCGGACGGGTTCGGCCATCGTGCAGACCCTACTGATGCAGTGCCGCAACGAAGGGGTACATATCCTCGCCAACCACAAGTTCCTCAACATCTGCAGTTTCAAAGAGAAGCTCTCCGGCGTCACCGTACTGCGGCGCCGGGACTCGCAGGTGATCGCTTTCGCCTGCAAATCGCTCATTCTTGCCGGCGGCGGGTACGCGGGGATCTTCCGCGGGCACTCCACCAACGCCCAGGAGAGCTCGGGCGACGTCATCGCGGCGGGGCTGCGGGCGGGCCTGCGCCTCTCCAATATGGAGTTCGTGCAGTTCCACCCGACGACCCTGGCAACGAACGGTTCGCTGATCAGCGAAGCGGCGCGTGGCGAGGGGGCCTACCTGGTCGACGAGACGGGCACGCGCTTCACCGACGAACTGCAGACCCGCGACAAGCTCTCCCGCGCCATCACCGAGCACATGCGCGAAGGGCATACGGTCTACCTTGATTTCCGCCATCTCGACGAGGCGCTTATCGACGCCAAGCTCCCTTCGGCACGGAAAATGGCTCTCAACGGCGCGGGCATAGACATCACCACCGAGCTGCTGCCGATCACCCCGTCTGCGCACTACACCATCGGCGGCATCTGGACGCGCGACGATACGTCGACGGATATGCCGGGGGTCTTCGCCTGCGGCGAATGCGCCGTGACGGGGGTACACGGGGCGAACCGCCTCGGCGGAAACTCCCTGTTGGAGGGGGCCTACTTCGGCCGCATGTCCGGGATTGAAGCCGCGCGCTACGCCCGCCGCCGGGAGTTCCGGCCCATCGACTACCGCGACGTGGACAAAGAGAGTCGGCGCGTGGAGCTGATCTTGGATGGAGACAACCTTTATAACATCAACGCGATGCGCAAGAACCTCGGTGCATCGCTCTTCCGCGATGCGGGCGTTTTCCGCAGCGAAGAGACGCTCTCCAGCGCGCTGGAATACTCCCACTACCTGATGGGCAGAAAACACGGGCTGCACTGTATCCACAAAGAGCGCGACAACAATGTCGAGCTGGCCTCCATTTTGGAGTTCGAGAATGCGCTGACTATCGCCGAGGCGATGATCCTTTCGGCGCTCAAACGCAAGGAGAGCAGGGGGGTGCATTACCGTGTCGACTATCCCGAGCGCGACGACCGCTATTTCAATGCGGCCTCCTATATCAAACTGATCGGGCGCGATTACCTGAAGATCTCTTTCGAGCGGGTCGTGCGGGGCGGTTTATGGCATCATACAAAAAAGGTTCTGGCTTCTATCAAAGTCTGATATCCATCTAACAACAAAGGAAAAACAATGGCAAAAGTAATGTTAAGAGACAACGGGGACGGACAGATCCTCTTTTACGTGGCAAAAAAGGACATGGAGGAGATCATCAAGGAGCTGGAATTTGACAGCGATGAGAAGTGGGGCGGAAATGTCAGCCTGACCAACGGTGACGTATGGTACATCAAACCGGGGCCGAAGAACCTCCCCGACGAAGTCGACGCAAAGATCATTACCCGCGGCGAGGACTAATGACTACATTGCGGGCCTAGTGCCCGCCGAACGCCCGCTTCATGCGTTTGATGCTCGATTGCTTTTTCTTCAGCAGATCCACCGTACACTCTACCTCACCGACATCCATTTCTTCACACAGAGCAAAACTGCCGATATGCTGAGAGAGCAGGTCGTTGATGCCTTTGTCGCTCTGCGCATCTTTGAGTTTGCTGCAAAATGCCGTGTCGGCACTGTCAATGAACTGTACTTTTCCGTCGGAAAAGATGATTTTTGTGGTCAAGGAACACCTCGTTAGTAAGATAAACACGCAAAATATTACCACATAAAAAAGTAAATTGATCAAATAATATACAAATTAATTTCTGCACATAATAAAAAATATGATATTGGATGCGCCCGGGGGAGAGGGGCGGCTTCATAGGGTCAGTGGCGGATGGAGAGGTTGTTCTGTTTGATCGTGCCGATCAGCTTGTTGATCTGATCCATGCGCTCTTCCTCTTTTTTGATGCAGTTGATCGCGTCGAGGTTGAACTTGTCCAGTTTCTCGTCCAGGTATGCCGTGGTGAAACGCCCGTCGATGAAGTCCTGGTCGCGGACGATTGCCTTGTGCAGCGGGATGTTCGTCGGCAGCCCGTCGATATAGAATTCGTCCAGGGCGCGGCGCGCTTTGCGGACGGCCCCCTCCCAGTCCAGGGACCAGATAATGAGCTTGCCGATCATGGAGTCGTAATCGGGCGGAATGACGTAGCCGGCGTAGAGGCTCGTGTCGAGGCGCACGCCGGGGCCGCCGGGGGCCATGTAGTTGGTGATCTTCCCGCAGGAGGGGAAGAACTGTTTCTGGGGGTCTTCGGCGTTGATGCGAAACTCGATGGCGTAGCCCCGGAAGATGATCTCCTCCTGCAGGAAGCGGAGCTTGTCCCCCGCGGCGATCTCGATCATGCGCTGGATGATGTCGATGCCGGAGATCAGCTCCGTCACGGGGTGCTCCACCTGGACACGGGTATTCATCTCGATAAAGAAGACGGTGTCCGCTTCATCGACGAGGAACTCGATGGTACCGACACTTTCGTACCCCAGCCGGAACATCGCCTTGGTGGAGATGCGGAAGATCTCCTTGCGGACCGCATCGTTCAGACGGGGGGAGGGCGCGATCTCGATCACCTTCTGGTGGCGGCGCTGGATGGAGCAGTCGCGCTCGCCGAGGTGCACGACGTTGCCGTACTTGTCGGCGATGATCTGTACCTCGATATGGCGCGGGTTCTCGACGTATTTTTCGATAAAGACGTCCCCTTTGCCGAAGAACTTTTTCGCTTCGTTCGTCGCGGAGTCGAACAGCTCATCGAACTCTTTCTCTTTGCGCACAATGCGCATCCCGCGCCCGCCGCCCCCGAACGCCGCCTTGATAATGACGGGGAAACCGATCTCCGCCGCGACGCGCGCGCCCTCTTTCTTGTCGGTAATGGCCGTCTGGGTCCCCTCGATAACGGGGACGCCGATCGCCTTCATCGCCGCCTTGGAGGCCGTTTTGTCGCCGAAGAGCATGATGTGCTCCGCCTTCGGGCCGATAAAGATGATCCCGGCACGGGTACAGGCGTCGGCGAACTCGGCGTTTTCGCTGAGAAAACCGTAGCCGGGGTGGATGGCGTCGCAGCCCGCTTTCTTTGCCAGCGAGATGATGCGGTCATAGTCCAGGTAGGCCTGCAGGGCGTTGCCCAGGATGGGGTAGGCCTCGTCGGCCTTGCGGACCCAGATCCCCTCGGCGTCGACTTCGGAAAACATGGCGACGCTGGTAATGCCCAGCTCTTTGCAGGCACGGATAATGCGCAGGGCGATCTCGCCGCGGTTGGCGACCAGAATTTTCGTAATCGTTTGCATGGTGACTCCGTTTCGGACGCCTTCGGGCATCCTGTTTCAAAAGGATGGAGACATTTTAGAGGGTTCCGAAAATTATTTCTTTCTATTTAATGCTTTTTTTATTTGCCTATAATGTGAGTTTTTTTCTTTTTAATTGATAGAAAAATTGTCTATTATTGCTATAATGTAGGCATGAGAAAAGAGACGCTGCAGCGGCATACGAAGATCGCCAACGATATCCTCTACTACATCTACACCCATATCGAGACCCATATCGACCTGGAGGAACTCAGCCGTGACCTGAAGATCAGCAAGTTCCATATGCACCGGATTTTCAAGGAGATGTTCGGCCAGAACATCTATGAAAGCATCAAGTCGATCCGGCTGCAGAAAGCCTCGAGCCTGCTGATCACCAACCGCTATTCGACGATTTCCGAGGTGGCGTCCCTGTGCGGTTACAGCTCGCATTCATCGTTTATCAAGGCGTTCAAGCTGCGGTTTGGAAAGAGCCCGAAACGGTGGCGGGAAGGGGGGTATAAAACCTATTCGGACCGTCTGCTCCGACGGGCGGGAATAGAGACGGCGAAGCTCTCCGAATTTGACGGCATGGAGCCCGTCATCGAAAAGCGGCCGGAGCTGGAGAGTTACTATATCCGGCACAAAGGGTATGACAGCATGATCAAGCCGACCTGGCAGAAACTGCAGACCTGGGTGCTGGACAACAATCTATCGGAGTACCGCCAGATCGCGCTCTTTCACGACAACCCGACGGTGACGCCGCTGGAGGAGTGCCGCTATATCGCCTGTATCGAGACGGACGAGCAAGTCCAGAGCGACCGCCTGCCGAAGTTCAAGATCGCGTCGGGGATCTATGCCCGTTTCGACCTGCAGGGGCGCCATGAGGATTTTCTGCGGTTCATCCACTGGGTCTACCACGTCTGGCTGCCGCGCAGCGAGTATGAAACGACGACGAAGCCCTCTTATGCCGTCTACCGGAAGAACAACTTCCTTTCGGAGGACGGCACCTTCGATCTCAGTTTCTATATCTCGATTCGGTACTGATCACACCCCGTAGATGAGGGCGGCGGGGGCGCTGTAAAACGCCATGGTCGCACCGCAGCCATTGCAGGCGAGACGGTTGCGCAGCGCGAGAAGCTGTTTATGATAGTAGTGCATTGCCATTTATTACTCCTTGGTATGAAGGAGAATGCAAACGGCATTCCAGGTTTTTTGAGCGCTGCCGGACTACTGTTTGCGCCCGAGGAACCAGCTCGGTTTCACTTCGCGGCAGACGGCTACGACGCCTTTGCTGCTCTTGGCGCACTGCTCTTTTTTGCGTCCGAGAAACCAGGTGTCGTATGTGGTGCCGATGGCGGGTGAAACGTTCGGGTTGTCTGATGTCGCGTGTGCCATGATTATGCTCCTTGGTTGGGGTGGGGCATCTAGATGTCGATGCCGTACTTCTTGATCTTGTAGCCGATCTGGCGCGGCGTCATGCCCAGCTGGGCCGCCGCTTTGGTCTGGATGCCGCGGTTCTCGATCAGGGCCTGGATGATGGACTCTTTTTCCAGCTCCTGCAGGGTCGCCTTGGTGACCGGGTGCGATTCGGCGTTGGCCGGCGCCTCCTCGATCGGCGGCGGGGCGACAGGGGCTGCCGGCACGGGCTGCGGTGTCGGCTCCGGCGTGGAGGGGTTGTAGAGCTTCTGGTAATTGAACGGCAGAACGTGGTTGAGCATCTCCGGCTGGACTTCGCCCTCGGGGCAGATCAGCACGAGGCGCTCCATCGTATTTTGCAGTTCCCGGATATTGCCCGGCCAGGGGTAGTCGAGCAGCAGCTCCAGTGCCGCCTTGGAGAGGACCATGCTCTTGTTGTGCTCTTTCATGAACTTCTTCATGTAGTGTTCGACGAGCAGTTTGACGTCTTCGTAGCGTTCGCGCAGCGGCGGCAGGTTCAGCGGAATGACGTTCAGTCGGTAATAGAGGTCCTCGCGGAACTCTGCTTTTTTGACCATATCCTCGAGGTTCCGGTTCGTCGCCGCGACAAGGCGGACGTTGGTCTTGATTGTCTTCGTACCGCCGACGCGTTCGAACTCCTGCTCCTGGAGGATACGGAGCAGTTTGACCTGCAGGGCCGGGGTGATGTCGCCGATCTCGTCGAGGAAGAGGGTGCCGCCGTCGGCCAGCTCGAAGCGCCCTTTGCGCATCTCTTTGGCGTCGGTAAAGGCGCCCTTTTCGTGACCGAAGAGTTCGGATTCGAGCAGGGTCTCGCTGATGGCGGCGCAGTTGAGCTTGATGAAGGGACCGTTCTTGCGCTGGCTGAGGTTGTGCACGGCCGTCGCGATCAGCTCCTTACCTGTACCCGTCTCACCGCGTACAAGGATCGTCGCGTCGGTCGGGGCAACGGTCTCGAGCATGCTGAAGATCTGGCGCATCTTCGTACTGCGCCCGATGATGTTCTCGAAGCGGTGCTCGCTGAGCATCTCCTCTTTATAGTACATCTTGAGCTGGTTGAGCTCCTCTTTCTCCTTGAGGTAGCGCTGCTGGATGGCGAGCGTTCCGCTAAAGAGGGAACCGACGATGGTGAGCATGCGAACGATCTCGTCGAAGTTCAGCGGCGCGTTGGGGCCGAGGTTGGCGGAGATGACGCCGGTGACGGCATCGTCCTGGATGACCGGCACGGCGACGTAGGAGACGGATTTGCTGTTGACAATACCCATTTTATTGAGGTAGTCGATACTGTTGTGGATATTTTCGATCACGACCGGTTCGCCGCCCTGTGCTGCCAGACCCGTCGCGCCTTCGCCGAGTTTGTAGGTCGCCATCAGGCGCTGCTGTTCGGTAAGGTCGATCGAAGCGTACAGGTCCAGGACATCTTCTTCATTGAGCAGGAAAAGTGCACAGCGTTCCAGGTAGTTGTGACGCTTGAGCAGGCGCATGCCCTGTTCAATCGTCTCCTTGATGTCCGTCGAACTGGCCAGGATGACCGCGATTTCGTAAAGCAGTTCGATCTCTTTGTAGGCAAAGGTCAACGAACAGGTCTTACATTCGGGCCTGTCGGGGATCACGGGGGAGTCATACATCATTACGTTTTTTCTTTCTTACTACAGTTTATAGCGGTTTCAATCGCCTGGTTGAACCTAGATTCAGTCGTTATTATAGTCCATGCCTACACCAAAATGCGACAAATATGTAGTATAAAAAATAGGCACCTATGGGAATTTCACAAGAACGTTTTTTGCATTGTTAGCGAAAATCTCACAGAGGATATGTTATGGAAATTACGGTACACGGCACCCCGACCCCCCTTATCGGAAAGCAGCCCACTCTGGGCGGAGAAGCCCCGGCGGCACGCATTACGAAACTTGACGGTTCACAGAACGTCATTGGTATGATCGCTCCCAATACCCAGTTGCTCATCGCTATTCCTTCGCTGAAAACGGAAGTCTGCTCTCTCGGCGCAAAGAAGTTCAATGATCTTCTCAAAACCTTCAAAAAGCTCAACGCCGTCATGGTGACGACGGACGATCTTGACTTTGTCAAAGACTTTGCCGAGAAAGAGTCCATCGATGCTGCGGAACTTGTCGTTGACCCGGACCGCAACTTTGCGAAAAAATACGGCCTGCTGATCAGCGAAGGCAAACTCAAAGACCGTATGGCCCGCGCCGTCTACGTCATTGACCGTGACGGCCTCGTCGCCTACCGCGAGATCGTTCCCGAGATCGTTGACGAAGTCAATTACGACGCCTGTATCGAAGCTGTTGACAAACTGGTCAACGAGAAGAAGACCGGTCACGGCCATTCTCACGAAGAGTGGATGAGCGTCTAAACCTTCTAACTAAGGAGTTCGTCATGGCAGAGAACTATATTGCGTGGCTGCTGGCACGCGGATTTGACCCCAGCGACCTGGAATCCCGGGCCTTTAACGGTAATACTCCGCTGCTGCAGGCAGCGCTTGAGGGCAACGATACGATGGTCCAGCGCCTGCTGGAGGCCGGCGTGGACCTCTATGCGGTCAACAACGACTTTAACGGCGTCATTTTCAACGCCTGTTATGCCGACAGTGCCGCGATCATTGCCCGCCTTTTCGCTGCCGGCGCGGACATTGACGACATCAACGAGAACGGCGAAACACCGCTGATGTACGCCGTCTCCGCTTCCCGTCTTAATAGCGTTAAATCGCTTCTCTCCCTCGGCGCCGACAAATCCATGCAGAACATGGACGGCTACTGCGCCATCGATTTCGCCGTCAACCGGGACGTTCTCAATCAGCTGCGCTATGCGTGAGCTGTATGATGCCACGGCGCTGACGCCGCTGCGTGTCGCCCGTTCCGGCGGCTACATCGACTGGGCTTCGCAGCCCTCCCTTTTTAAACAGTACCCGGAGTTTCTCTATCGCATCGGTTTCGACGCCCATGCGGAGCTCGCCCCGCTGGCGCTCTCGCGCTGTATCACTTTTGAGGGGAATGTCGGAGGCAAACCCTACCTGCGCCTCAATACCCCCTCTGCCGGCAATCTCCACCCCGTGGAGCTCTATGTGCAGGTTCGGGGGGTCAAAGGGGTGCTGAGCGGCACGTATCACCTGGACGCCCTCAAAGAGGAGATGGTCCTTATCCGCGAATGCGGTGCCGAGGGCCTGGAGCACTTCGTCGGGATGGAAACGCGCTTTGACGGGTTCCTTTTTGTCGTCAGCGTTGTCCCGTTCCGTTCCGAATGGAAGTACGGTCACCGCGCCTGGCGCTACTGCTACATGGATGCCGGTCACCAGATCGGCGCGCTCTGCGCCGCAATGGAAGCGTACGGGCTTGACACGACGCTGCTGGGCGAGGCGGATTTCTCGGCGCTGAACCACATGATGGGGTTCGGGCAGCAGGAGTTCGTCTGCGCGGCTATGGCCGTAGGAAAGGCGGGGGAGAAACCCGTCAAGCTGCCGAAAACGCCCCTGATGCAGGTGGCGCCCACGGACTATGACGAGAGCGACGGGGTCGTTCCCGGCTGGATCGTGCAGCACCATCCCGTCGGCACGACCCTGCCGCCGCGCATGAGCGGCAGCGCCGACGAGGCCCTGCAGCGTGCCCGTCGCTCCGCCCGGGTCTTCGCCGGGAAGACGATGCCGGCGGATGCATTTGAACGCATTATGCATACGCTCACGCGAACGCCGGAGTGGATGAACGCCTACGCGATCGTGCTCCGGGATGATCAGACCCCTGCCGGTGTCTACCGCGGGGGCAAACGGATAAAGACGGGCGACTTTGCCGAGCCCATCGCCGGGATGCTGGTCGATCAGCGTTTCGTCTCAAACGCGGAGATCGTCATGGTCCTGAGCACGCCTAAGTACAGTGCGGACCTGCAGATGGCCTCGGCCGCCTTTGCGCACGGCCTCTCATTAGAAGCCGCCGCGCGCGGGGTGGGGTACACGGCCATAGGCGCCTTTTACGATAAGAAACTGCAGACCTTTTTGGAGACGCCGGAAGACATACTCTATGTCGGCGTCTTCGGTCTGGAACGTTAGGGTATATGGAGGTGCCCTTGCTATGAATGTCAAGAAAATGAACAAAGCACACAGTGCCGAAGCACAGAAGATCCTGAACATCTACCGCTTTTACCAGAAAGACGGGAATCTGTACCTCACGGCGGACGACGAAACGCTCGACGCGATTTTCGAAGCGGTCGTCGACGCTATCAACGACTGCGGTCCGCTCAAGGCGACGCTCCCCTATAACGAGTTCGTCCATCCGAGCAAGATGACGGCGGAGGGGGACCCGGGCTGGGTCGGGCATTTCGAGGAGCGGGACAACCGCCGCTTCTTCCTCAGCGACATTCACGACTATCTCTACCTGCTCTACGGCAGACAGTAGAACGGTACTTGCATGTTGATGAGTTATATTCAAGGAGATTCCATGACAGCCATCATGCCGCCTGAACATGTCAAAATGTATGAAGACGTCAAGACACTCCTCGCCGCGTATGCGGTCAACTACTACGCCAAAACGGTCCTGGCACCCCTGGTCGCGCAGAAATCGCTGCTGATGGACCACCTCTACGAGGACATGGGCTTCAACAGCCGTACAGAGATGGGCCAGTTCATGAAAAAGAACTTCCCGAAGCTGGCGGAGGAGAAACCCAAAGAGAAGCTTTGGAAAAAATACATCTATGACCGGGTCGGCTCCATCGCCCCGGCCTGCGCCACCTGCGATGATCAGCTCACCTGCTTTAAATGCATGGTCAAAGAGCTGAGTGCCTGACGTTTCAGGCACCCGACATTAACCACTCCCACGAAAGGAACGCTACCTTTAAATGACAACTCCCTCGATCTCGACCACGGAACTTTACGACCATATCGATACACTGATTAAGACAGATACCCCTCTGTTCATTCACGGCAGCCCGGGCATCGGCAAATCCTACATTGTTGCCGATGTTGCGGAAAAGAACAAACTGGAGCTCGTCGACGTGCGCCTCTCGCAGATGGACCCGGTCGATCTCCGGGGCGTCCCGGCGATCCGCGACGAGCAGACGGTCTGGATGCCGCCGGTCTTTTTTCCGAAAGATCCCGATTCCGAGGGGATTTTGTTCCTCGACGAGCTCAACTCCGCGCCACCGTCGGTACAGGCGGCCATCTACCAGCTGGTGCTCAACCGCCGCATGGGCGAGTACGACCTGCCCGCAGGGTGGCGGATCATCTGCGCGGGGAACCGCGTCAGCGACCGCGGGGTCGTCTTCCGCCTGCCCACACCGCTGGCCAACCGGATGGTACACCTGCACGTCCAGGCCCGTTTCGACGACTTCAAGCTCTTCGCGCTGAAATCGAAACTGCACCACTTCGTCATCGGTTTCCTGGGCTTCCGCCCGGACCTGCTCTCGACCGAACCGGTCGTCGAGGACGACGCCAACCCGGCGTTTGCGACGCCGCGCAGTTACCACATGCTCTCGAACATCCTGAAGTCCAATCTGGACATTGGCAAGATCGCCCCTGTCATCTACGGCACCATCGGCTACGCCGCCGGGATCGAGTTCGTCTCCTACGTCAAGGTCTACGAGGAGCTGCCGGATGTCGCCGCGATCTACGAGGGGCACTACCCGCAGATCGAGAACCAGCCGGCACTGCTTTACGCGCTTGTCTCCGCGCTTGTCGAGTACTACAACGGTTCCGACACCCACAAAGACCACCTCTTTGCTTACAGCGAAACCCTCCCGACGGAGTTCGGCGTCATGCTCGTCAAGGACGTCATCGTCAAGGACGAATCCATCGCGACCCACGGCGCCTTCGACGCCTGGCTGGCAAAGTACGGGGAGTACATCCTTTAAAAGGTACGCTTGATAGAGCAAACCTTTCCTCGCTAACCGCTACGTCTGGCCGCCCCGGGCAGGCATTCTCCCTCACAAACGGCTCATGAAATTTCCCTATGCTTTCTGAAAAGAACGACAAAAGGATAAACGATGCGCTACCTGTTCATACTGCTTTTTGCACTGCTTTTCAGCGGCTGTGTCGTACGGGTCCCGGGGCCGCATCACCACGGCCCGGTTATCTACTATGACATCTATCCGTACGGCAGCTACCATCGGGGACACCGGTACTGAAAAAATGCGGCATTGATTAGCCTGTGAGGGCTAACTGCGTCACGATCTACTCACGATTTTTTTCTATGCTTCTTCTATCTAACAATTAAAGGATAGAAGATGCGATACATTCTGCTTGCACTCATCCCACTGCTTTTTACCGGCTGCGTCATCCGTGCACCGTACGCTTACAGGGGCGAACCTGTCATCTATTATGAGTCCGGATACCCGTCAGGATATTACGAAGAGGGCCGTATCGTCTATAAACGCAGCAACGGTCATGGCCACGCCTACGGGCACCATAAAGAGTACCGCCACTAAAACCTCTCCCGGGACGATTTCCTTCGTCCCACTCTTTTTTTTCTGTATTAAATAGTTTTGTTATGTGTTAAGTTGACAGGTGGTATATTGATTTGAATCTATTAGGAATAGATTGAATAGAGCGTCATGTTTTATACAAATCACCTTGGAGGTATAGATGAGTTCAGCATTCATCAGTTACTCAGTTAAAGATGAACAATTAGCTAGAAGTTTATATTCTGCAACAACAATGGCTGGAATTGAAACTTTTTTAGCAAGCATTTCAATAGAAGCTGGTAGTCACTGGACAACGTCCATTTTCAAAAATCTAGAGCAAGCAGATTGGGTATTTTTTTTAGCATCAAAAAATTCTATTTCGTCTGCGGCTGTGCAACAAGAACTAGGCGCTTCTCTAGTTCAGAAAAAAACAATTATTCCTCTGCTCATTGATATCTCCCCTGAAGAATTACCGGGATGGGTAGGAAATCATCAAGCTATTGATTTAAAAAGCAGTCCTAAACAACTACATGAGGCCATTTCTAAAATTGCTGAGAAGATAAAAGTTGATAAATTTTGGGCAGGATTAATAGTTGGGGCAATTGTTATTGGTCTTCTAATGCTCATTACAAAAAAATAGAACATAACGAATCAGCGGAGAGCAATCAAAACTATGTGTGCGACTTTTTTATTGCTCATTTTAAACATTAAATTCCGTGAAGGATATTAGTGAGAGATAAAGTACTTGTCTTTTTAAAACAACATCTTGCTGACTTAGAATGTGATAGTACGAGTGGGGGTTATCCACATCTACCAATGTTTCAACTAACTCCTAGAGATTTTGTTTCATTTGCAGAAAAAGATCTATCAGGGGAGAAGATAAACGCCTATAAACTTGTTAATGCAACCTCTAATCTTAAAAGAGCCGTCGATTGTCAACTTGATTTATTGTTGAATTTCTTAGGTCTGGACGATTTATATCGACAAAAGCGATTAGGTATAGATAAAAAACTTGGTTTTTTCAAAGTAGCTGGTGTCTTTAACGCAAGATCTCTAGAGAAACTCAATAATTTTAGAAATAGGTTAGAACATCATTATGAAATTCCGGGTGTACATGACGTTGATGCGTATTTTGATGTTGTAAGTGCATTTGTGACAATAGGTGAGAATTTAATATCTAATTTAATGAGCACTTATGAAGTTATTTTATTTCATCCTCAATATAGGATTATTTCAAAAATAAATTTTGATCAGCCCTATATTCAACTCTCAATGGGGAAAGATTTTGTTGAAGTGAATTTAGAAAAATCGATGAAGCCGAAAGTTGAAGATATTCAAGATTTTGCATTCCTGTTAAGAGCTCATATCTTATTCATCCATTTATATAATGGAGCGATCACGCCTGAAGCAATAATCAGTGAGTTAGAAAAAGAAATTTAACAAACAAATGTAATGAATACAGAACTAATTAGCAAAACCCTCAAAAGCTTTGGCGACCCCGACATCGCCGAACATTCGCAGCGCTTTTTCAAAACGGGCGAGGGGGAATACGGAGCAGGGGACAGGTTCCTCGGCATCCGCGTTCCGGTACTGCGAAAGCAGGTTGCCAAGTTTCGTGCGGCGCCGCTGCAAGAGGTTGAGAAGCTGCTGCACTCTCCTTATCATGAAGAGCGGCTTTTCGCACTGCTGCTGATGGTTGCGAAGTACGAGCGCGGGGATGCGGTGGAGGAAGAGGCGGTTTATGACTGCTACATGGCGAATACCACCTATATCAACAACTGGGACCTCGTCGACAGCTCTGCACCCTACATTGTCGGTGAGCACCTGATAGCGAGGGACCAAGCGATCCTCTACACGTTCGCACGATCTGAAAGCCTATGGGAGCGCCGCATCGCGATCATGGCGACGTTCTACTTTATCCGCAACAGAAAGTTCGATACGGCGCTGGAAATAGCGGAACTGCTGCTGCGTGACACCCACGACCTTATCCACAAGGCCGTCGGCTGGATGCTGCGGGAAGTGGGCAACCGTGATCCGGACAGAGAGCGGGCGTTTCTCGCCTCCCGCTACAAGGCGATGCCGCGGACGATGCTGCGCTACGCCATCGAAAAGTTCCCGGAACAGGAGCGCAAGGCTTACCTGAAGGGGGAGGTGTAGCCTTTTATTCATAGAACAGCGATTGCATATTTTCCGGCATAAACCCAGGGTAGAGAGAGGGCTATGCCAGAAGAACAGAGCGATTTGCAGCGCCGGCTGGAGAAGATCCGCGTCCAGTTTCTATTTGACCATCCGTTTTTGAGCGTGCTGGCACTCTCCCTGCCCATGCGCTTCCGCAAGAACCCCCACGAAGCATTCGAGACCGACGGGACGGCTATCTATGTCGATACGACGATGGCCGACACCATCCCCGAACAGCAGCTCAAGTACATTTACGCGCATACGCTGCTGCACATCATGCTCAAGCACCCTTTCCGCATGGGCGGGCGCGACCACAAGACGTGGAACCGCAGCAGCGACGTCGTCATCAACCTGCTGCTCGACGACTTCGAGCGGGTCGGCGAGCGGCCGGAGCACGAAGTGATGATGGAGAAGTACCGCGACCAGAGCGTCGAAGAGGTCTACAACACGCTGTACCAGGAGAACCCCGAGGGGGAGGGCACGCCCGACGATGAGAACCCCCAGGAGCAGAAGCAGGACCTCATAGAGAGCGAGGGCGACAGCGAAGCGGCGATGGAAGATATCGACGCGCTGATCGTGCAGGCGATGGGCGCGGCGCAGAAGCAGGGGAACATCCCGGCCTCCTTCCTGGAGGTGATCCGCGAAGTCACCCGTCCCAAGATCGACCTGGCGACGCTCCTTCATACCTATATGACGGAGAGCTTCTTCGACAAGCAGAGCGACTTCTCCCGGCCCAACCGCCGCTTCATCTACCAGGAGCTCTACCTGCCCGGCTACCGTCAGGAGAACAATCGCCTCAACCTCTACATTGCGCTGGACCGCTCCATGAGTATCAGCCGCGACACCTTCTCAAAGTTCCTCGGCATCATCGACGGGGTTTTGCGCCTCAGTACCGACTTCAAGGTGACAGTAATTCCCTTTGACGATGAGGTCGACAAGGAGAAGATCGTCACCTACGACGCCCAGGCGCTCAAACCGGAGGTCGCGTTCGAGAAGGGCAACGGCGGGACGCAGTTCGCACCGGTGCTGGAGTACCTCAACACCGCGGACGAGGCGGCGGCGACGCTGATGGTGCTCAGCGACGGCTTCTTCAAGATCGAAAAGGCCTCGCACCTGCCGACGCTTTTCCTGGTGAGCGAGAAGCGCAACATGAAGCGTTTCGAGCCCTACGGCGACGTCTTCTACTTTGATCTGTAAGGAGGTATACGGTGTACGACCTGAGTTACAAGGAAGAGATCGAAGCCCTCAAGGATGAGCCGGACTTCGAAACGCGGGGCGACGAGCTCTACCTCTACCACGAGGATGACGAAGCGCGGCTGGAGTGGGCCTTCTACCGCCCTTCCGGTTCGCACCCGGAGCAGGTCAGCGACAAAAACGTCATGGTCTCCATCATGGCCTTCAACCACTCGCGCCTGGGGGCGTACGAACGCTTTACCCGTCTGCACCCCGACGTCATTGCCAACGACCGGCTGCGGGTCAAGGTGCGCAACCGGAGCCGGATGCTTTTTCGCGCCATGGTCGACAACGACTTTACCGAACTGGTGCAGGTGCTGCAGTACGCGCCGGTCTTTATCGACATGGCCTGCGACCAGGTCATCAACGGCCGTATCTGGAACGAACATTACGCCGACCTGGGGGCCGCGACGAGCTTCCTGGGAATGGCCGAAGCGCACCTGGACGACAAGCTGGTCGACGGGGTAAAGCGCCGCCTGCAGCCGGTCAAGAAGTTCACATACGACGAGGCGAAGGCCTATCTGGAGACGCTGAGCAAGCAGGCACAGAATTTGCATCCTCTACTTAAAGCGCACTATACCGAGGCGTATGAGACATGGGTGGAAAAGACGCAGTTGCATCCGCTGCAGCGGATCGCACTGCAAAAACAGATAGCGGCTTTGAAGGAGTAAAAATGTCCGAAGAGAGTGTTGAGATGTCTGAAACTGGTATGGATATGTCCGAACCGATTAGCAAGACGCGGATTCTCCGCAGCGTGATGAAGGCGATCTACAACCTCGCCGACGAGGAGAACTACAGCGTCTACGAAGCCGAGGATATCGCCTTCTACCTCGGGCTTGATCAGAAGCTTGTCGACGAAGCGATCGAAACCCTGTGGGATGCGGGGTGTCTGAACCACTGCATGACCGAGGACGACGACGGTACGACGACCTACTGCCTTACCGATAAAGCCATTGATATGGTTGAGCTGGGATGACGCTAGTCCTCTTTTACGAAAAACCCGGGTGTGCGACCAACGCGCGCCAGAAGAAGCTGCTCTACAAGGCGGGATGCACGCTCATCGTGCAGGACCTGCTGGCGCTCAGTATGAGCCCGGAAGAGCTGAAGACCTACCTGGACGAGCGTCCCGTGGCCGAGTGGTTCAACCCCAACGCCCCCGCCGTCAAAGAGGGGCGGGTCGACCCCACGGCCTATAACGCCGAAGCGGCCCTTAGCATGCTGCTGCAAGACCCCATCCTCATCCGCCGTCCCCTTATCAGCGTCAACGGCCACCGCATGTGCGGCTTCGACCAGGCAAAAATCGAGGGGATCATCAACACGCCGCTGGGCACCCCCATCGATAACAGCTGCTCCTCCGAAAACGGCGAACCCTGTCCGGAACCATAATTGCAATAAGAGTGACAATCAAGGCACAAGGAGAAACGATGCACGCTTTGGATAACTATTTTCGTACGAAGTTCAACTTCATGGCAATGGTCTATGTCGGTCTGATCGCCGTTGCCGTTTACGCCAAACAGTTCTAATCGCTTCGGGACGTCCCGCCGTCCTGGCAAGCAACTATTTCCCTCTCTTCTTTTATACCGTTCCTACCCTCTTTGCAGGCGTATCCTGTTTCCTGTCTATTTTTCATCTGTGTGAAGTGCTGTGGCTGAATAATGTTGATGTATAAGAAACGTAATAATATTGTTTTTTAACGTGGAGAATCAACACTTTAGGTAGCATACCGTATCATGCAGTGTATGATAAAAATATGAAAGAATGTGGTCAGAAAGCATGAAACGCACTTTTCTGCCGTTGATTCTGCTGCCGGTTTGTCTGTCGGCGGAGATATTCTCGGCAAGACTCGGTCATTTCGAAACGGCATCAGAAGCGGAGGGGGCGAGGGCGCGTCTCTCGGCCGGTCTCGCGCCTTACTGCGTGACCTACGCGGAGCCGGGGGAGTACTCGGTACGCTGCCTTGTCGGCAGCCGCGACGCCGACATCCGCCAGATGGCAGTAGCGCTCGGCGTCGGTGACTTTGAGACCGTGAAAGACGATCCCGGCAGGATCAGGCAGCTCTTCATCGACCACCTGTACGAAACGGCACGCGCGCGGGGCGCGCCGGCGGCCTGCGACGCCTCGCGCATGCTGACCGAGGCCTTTCCCGGCGACGGGGCCGTGTTGAAACAGTACGCGACGCTGCTCTTCTGGTCGGGACGCACCGGGGAGGCGGCCACGCAGTTCGGGCGACTTGTGTCGCTGGACCCGGCCTACGGGAACGACAAAGTCTACCTGCAGGTGCGGACGACCCTGCTGCTCGAGAAGGGCGAGGCACTCCTGGAGGAGGCGCCAACAGAGGTCCCGGCGCTGATCGACGGCGAACCCGAAGCGGTCAGGAACGCCTACGATGTTATGCTGCTGCGCGTCCGCGCATTGATCAGGTTGGGTGCGTTGCCCAAAGCGGAAGCCGCTGACCGCGCGCTTTTGGAGCGCTACCCCGCGAGTGCGGAAGCGGAAGCGATCCTGACGGACCTGCTGCGCTGGCAGGGCAAATACGCCGAAGCCGCCGAACGTCTGCAGCAAAGCTATACACGCAATGCGAATTGCAATACGGGGAAAAAACTGGCGGCGCTCTACCTGGAAGCGGGAGAGCCGGGCAAAGCCGAAGCGCTGCTTGAAACGCTGGTCGCGGAGCAGCCCGGAGACCTGGAAACGACACGGCTCTATGTCACGGTGCTGCTGCGGCTGCATGAAAAATCCAAAGCGGGGGCCGCCGTATCGGCGTTGGACGGGCAGGCACTGGAGACGTTCCGCAAGACCTACCCGCAGCTCTACTGCCGTACCATGGTCCACGCGTTCGAGGCGGGAGCGGAGTCCGCCGGCTACAGCGACAACAGGGACGACGACGGGCGGGTCTATGCCGGAGTCGAAGTGCCGATCGCGCGCAGTGTGCTCGTCGCCACGGCTGAAAGGGTCTGGCGATACGGCCTCTACGACACGAATGTGCGCGGAGAGCTTTATGGTGCCTTCGGGAACGGGACTTGGGGCTACCTCTCCTTCTCCGCGGCGCCGGACGCGGATTTCCTCCCCCGTTACAGCCTCGGCGGGCACCTTTACAAGGGAGTTGGGCATTTTGAGTTCGGCATGGGGTACGTCTATAGCCACTATAAAGAGAGCGACACGCATCTGCTGGTGCCGGAGTACTCCCTCTATTTCGGCGACCGTTACACCTGGAACCAGAAGTTCTACTGGATTCCCGAGAGCGGCAGTTACGCGCTGCTGAATCTGCTGAAATACGAAAGCGCCTGCCGCTGGGAGGCCATGCTCTCCTATACACGGGCCTCCTCGTCGGAAAAGGTCGACATCGGCAATGTGTTCAGCCATACGGACGCGGACATGTTCCGGGGGGAGGGGAGCTACCGGCTGACGCCGGAATGGATGGCGGGCGCGGCCCTCTTTTATGACCATTACCGTTCAGACACCGCGACATTCGATCGCCGGGGCGCGAGCGTCTACGTCAAAAGGTACTGGTAATGCCGGAAAATATTCTGCAGATATGGCTGACGTTTCTGACGGACAAGCTGCCGCTCGTCTGGGACGTGACGGTCGTGTTTTTCCTGAGCGCGGTTGTTCTGCTCATCGTCCTGTCGGTTTCGCAGTACTCCATCGAGCGCAGACGGCACATCGTGCTGCTGCGCAAAGAGCAGTACGTTCCGCAGATCAACCGCTACCTTGCATCGGGGCGGAACGAACTCGCGGTGAACGGCAGGCTCGATTACTATGCGCTCGCCGACGCCTTGACCGAGGTGAACAGTTTTCTCCCCGTCGGGGAGCGGAGAAAGACGCGCGATCTTGCCATGGAGATGGAGGTCGACACCTATCTGCTTCACCGTTACCGCACCAGCTGGTCGGAGGTAAAAAAGAAGTTCTTTTTTACGAAGATGCTCTTCCTCTATTCGCCGCGTCTGAAATCTTTTTTCGAGCGGATGATCCAAAAACATACCGAGTTCGAGATGATGGTCTACTCCGTGTACGGTTTTGCGAAGCTCGCCGAAACGGACGAAGACCTTGAACACATCACGGATGTCCTGCAGGGGGCATACAACCGGGGGATCAGCCTGAAGTTCAGCGAATTCGTCTATATGCAGGCGCTCGTGAACGTCCCGTACCGGGAGCTCGAGATCTTTTTGAACGGGGTGCTGTTCCGCGCCGCGCCGATGGTGATGGTTCGCAGCGTCGTCGCGGCGATGGGGGACACGAAGAACCCCGAGTACGCTCCGCTGCTCAAAAGGCTGTTTGCGCGCTACCGGGAGGATGAACAGTTCGTCATCACCTATATCCGAAGTTTCCACAAGATCGGGGCGATGGAGTGCGACGTGATCGCGGCGTATTATCAAAGTCACGCCCCCGTGACCCGTATCGTCTGCTCGCGGACGGGGCTCGACCTCTGCGGTAACGAGGCGCTGAGCTTCCTCTACGTCTACTTTTTCGACGAAAACTACTATGTCAGACGGAACATCTTCGAAACCTGTAAACAACACGGCATCGGGCGCGCGGAGATCCTGGAGATCGTCACGCGCAACGCCGCCGACAAGATCAACGATGCCTTTTTCCTTGACGGCCTCAACGCCTTCTGCCCGGTTGCGGAGTACGATAATGCATGAATATCTGATCTATCTTTTTCTGCTGCTTCAGGTGCTTTACCTGCTGTTCCTGGTGATGACGAACATGACGACGACGCTGTTTATCCTGATCTCGCTCAAACAGATCATGGGCTATTTTTTCTCGGCCAAGAACGTCATTGTCAGCCGGATCATCAACTCGAACAACTACCGTCCGATATCGCTCCTGGTCCCGGCGTTCAACGAGGAGAAGACGATCACCGCCTCGGTCCACTCCTTTTTAAAGCTGCATTTCCCCGAGTATGAGATCATCGTCATCAATGACGGCTCAACCGACGGCACGCTGACGCGCCTCAAGGAGGAGTTCGCCCTGGAACCGAGCAACGTTCCCGTACGCCTGAACGTCCCCCACGAAGCGATCCGGCAGACCTATACCTCGCCGGACTATCCGAACCTGATCGTCGTCGACAAAGGCAACGGCGGGAAGGCGGATGCGCTCAACTGCGGCATCAACGTCTCACGGTATCCGCTTTTTTGCAGTGTGGACGCAGACTCGCTGCTGGAGTTCGACGCGATTCTCAGGAGCATCGTCCTTTTCTCCCTCGACCGGAGGCTGGTAGCCATCGGCGGCAGGGTCAACGTGATGAACGGCTGCGATGTCGTCGAGAAGCATGTCCTGCGCCGCGCGGTGCCGAACACGCAGATCGAGGCCTTCCAGGTGCTCGAATACACCCGGGGCTTTCTGGCCGGCAGGATCGCCTGGGAACGTTTCGGCGCCCTGCTCATTATCTCCGGCGCTTTCGGCGTTTTCCGCAAAGATATGGTCCTCTCCATCGGCGGTTACCGCCACACGGTGGGGGAGGACTTCGATCTGCTCGTGCGCATGCATCGCCACTGTTACGACCACGGCATCGACCATACCGTCCGCTTCCTCCCCGACACGATGTGCTGGACGCAGGTGCCCACCGACTACAAATCGCTTCTGCGCCAGCGCAACCGCTGGCACCGGGGATTGATCGAAACCCTTTACTACAACCGGGATATGGTCTTCAACCCGAAATACGGCAGGGTGGGAATGCTCGCAATGCCCTATTATCTGTTGATCGAGGGGGTCGCGCCGCTGGTGACGTTCCTGGGCCTCGTCTCCATCATCACGCTCTACGTTTTCGGCCTGCTGAACAAGGAGGCGCTCGTGCTCTTCTTCCTGCTGGAGTTCACCTGGGGAACCGTCCTCAATATCGGCGCCCTCTCTTTAGACATGTTCGTCAAGCGCCGTTTCACGAAGCTGAAGGATATCTATCGGCTGCTGGTGCTGAGTTTTCTGGAACCGTTCTTCTACCGGCCGATTCTCAAAGTGGAGGGGTTCCTCGCCACGTT
The DNA here is from genome assembly GCF_039645955.1 of Thiomicrolovo immobilis. Classification (GTDB taxonomy): domain Bacteria; phylum Campylobacterota; class Campylobacteria; order Campylobacterales; family Sulfurimonadaceae; genus Thiomicrolovo; species Thiomicrolovo diazotrophicus. The sequence goes on along the minus strand of NZ_CP147916.1, from coordinate 1,411,425 downwards.
CAACTTCTTTAACCGCTCCTGGGGCCAGATCAAAAGGATGTCGATTTGAAATGGTTTGAGAACTTCCGCTTCTGGAGCGTGCGCGTTTTGTTGCTGCTGACGTTTTTAAGCTACTACCTGCTGATGGTGCTGACCCATTTCGACATAGTCGAAGCATATGCCAACCCGCTGCAGCCCTTCAAGGGGAGCGTCTATTTCGTCGGCACGAATCTTTACGCGGGTCCTTATCCTGACCCGGCGGCGTTGGAGCGGCTGCAGCGCCGCAACGGGATACGGCGCGTGGTTTCCGTCTTGAATCCGGAGACGCCGTTTGTGCGGGAGCTGGTACTGAGTGAAGCCGAGGCGTGCCGGCGCCTGGGGATGGAATACATCGTGCTTCCCGATGCGGAGACCCCGGAACTGGCCGGGGCATTGGCGCCTTCAAAGATCAAGACCTACGTGCACGGTTATTTCATGACGTCCGGTTTCAGCCGAATGGTCAGGGACGTGGCGGCGCGCAGCGTACAGTAATACCTGAAAAGAAAAGAGCTCGTTTTGGAAAAAAAGTTTGATTTTTAAGTTGAAGGTTTCGATTGGCTGCAGGCGAAGGATTTGAACCGCCAAAGGCCGTCAGGAGAAGGTGAACTGCTTCACGTTCTCAGGCCGACGCGCACGGTCGATGTACGAAGTACCGAACAGGCCGGTGACCTTCGGAATAAATCAGATAAGAAAAGAGCTCATTTTGGAAAAAAGTTTGATGGTTAAGTTGAAGGTTTCGATTGGTTGCGGGAACAGGATTTGAACCTGTGACCTTCGGGTTATGAGCCCGACGAGCTACCGAACTGCTCTATCCCGCGATCGTTAAAAAAAAGAGTCATCCAAGTGGATGGGGTAGAGGGATTCGAACCCCCGAATGCTTGGACCAAAACCAAGTGCCTTACCGCTTGGCGATACCCCAGTCCGCATTTCCAACTGCTCTGTGTCAGTTGAGGCCGAAATTATAGGCAATATATGCCGCAATGTCAAGGGTTTCGGGGAGAAATTTACGAAAAATTTTTATTGGCTATAATTGCAACTATTATATACGGATTTCACAAAACAAGTATGCATTCCGAAGCATTGTTAGGGAGAGAAATGACACCGATCGAACGGGTAAAAAAAGCGATTGAAGCGATCAAGCGCGGCGAGATGGTCATCATGATGGATGACGAGGACAGAGAGAACGAGGGGGACCTTGTTTACGCATCGGTCTTCTCAACGCCGGAGCACGTCAACTTTATGGCGACGCACGCCAAGGGACTCATCTGCGTGGCCCTTTCCGAAGCGACGGCCAAGCGGCTGGAGCTGACGCCGATGGTCACCTCCAACACCTCGGCGCACGAAACGGCCTTTACCGTCTCCGTCGATGCGACGGAAGCGACCACGGGGATCTCCGCGGGCGAGCGCGACCTCACTATCCGCATCCTCGCCGATCCTCTCAGCCGCCCGGAGCAGCTGGCGCGCCCGGGGCACATCTTCCCGCTCATTGCCAAAGAGGGCGGCACCCTGGTGCGCACGGGGCATACGGAAGGCTCCGTTGACCTCTGCCGTCTCGCGGGGCTGAGCGAGTCGGCCGTCATCTGCGAAGTGATGAAAGAGGACGGCACGATGGCACGCCGCGACGACCTCGACATCTTCGCCGAGAAGCATGCGCTGCAGGTCGTCTATATCTCCGACATCGTCGAGTACCGCATGGCCAACGAGACCCTGGTACACAGCACGGAAGAGGCGGACATCGAGTTCTTCGGCGTCAAGGCCAAGCGCCACGATTTCGTAGATCACGAGGGGAACCGCCATACGGCCGTCGTCTTCTACAACGTCAATGAAACGGCTAACGTCAAGGTGCACAACGTCATCCCCGACCTCGACCTGCTGCTCAACCAGTCCAAGTACGGCCGCCTGATCGAGAGCATTGAGTACCTCAAGCAGAACAGCGGGGTCCTGGTCTTCATCAACAACCCCGATGCAACCGGGGGCAACATGAAAGAGTACGGTGTCGGTGCACAGATCCTCAAGTCCCTGGGCGTGAAGCATATGCGTCTCATCACCGATGCCCATGCGCCTTCATTCGTCGGTCTGGGCGGTTTCGGCCTGGACGTCGCCGAAGTGATCCACCTGGACGCCGATGAATGACAACGGAAGCGAAGGCGGCGCTGCGGCAGACGCTTGAAGCGGCAGCGGCGAAGACGGCCGACGAGATCGCGCAGCTGGAACCCCAGCTCGAGCCGATCGCCCCGGACTGCTGCCTGGGGGAACTGACGCGTTCGGAGCTTATGGGGGAGCAGGAGGTCGCGGCCAAGGCGTATGAAGCGGCGCTGCGGCGCAAAAACCGTCTGGCCTACGCACTGTCGCGCATCGATGCCGAAGCGTTCGGGGTCTGCGAAGCGTGCGACGAAGCGATCGCGCCGGCGAGGCTGGCACTGATGCCCGAAGCGACGCTCTGCGTGGCGTGCGCCAACGAGAGGGGAGAGTAATGGAAGACAAAGTATTCAACAAACCGATCGAGAAGCAGTTTGAGTTCGATGAGCAGATCGCCGCGGTCTTTGACGACATGCTCAAGCGCTCCGTCCCCTTTTACGAGGAGGCGATGGCGCTGACGAAGCGTTTCGCGCTGGCGTATCTTCCCGAGGGCGGACGGCTCTACGATCTGGGCTGCTCCACCGCCTCGACGCTGCTGAGCATCGAGCGGGAGCTGAAAGTGGGGGCCGAGCTCGTCGGCATCGACAACGCGGCCTCCATGCTGGAACAGGCACGGCGAAAGCTCGCCGTCTTCGGCTCGAAGATCAGGCTCGAAGAGGCCGACATCATGCGCTTCGACTACGAGGCGGCCGATGTTTTCATCACGAACTACACCCTGCAGTTCATCCGTCCGCCGGTGCGCGAGACGCTCGTGCAGCGCATTTTCGACGCGCTCAATCCCGGCGGGGTCTTCATCTTCAGTGAAAAGGTCGTCAGCGAGGACAAGCGCCTCAATAAGCTCCTGATCGACGGCTATTACGACTTCAAAAAGGCGCAGGGGTACAGCGAGTACGAGATCATGCAGAAGCGCGAAGCGCTGGAGAACGTCCTCATCCCCTATACCGAGGCGGAAAACAGGGAGATGGTGACGCGCTGCGGCTTTGCCCACTGCGAGACGATCTTCCGCTGGGGCAACTTCGCGACCTTTATCGCGCTGAAAAAATAGGAGGGCCCCATGACGGTCATCGAACATTTCAAAACGCTCTGTACCATTCCGCACTGTTCCGGCGAGACGGCGCAGATGCTCGCCTACCTGGGGGAAAAAGCGGAGGCGTACGGCTATGCCGTGCATACAGACCCCGCGGGGAATCTGCTCTGCACCCATCCGGAGGCCCGCGTGACCCTGCAGGCGCACTATGACATGGTCTGCATCGGACGGGCCCCGGCGCTGGAACTCTATGAAGAGGCGGGATGGCTGCACGCCAAAGAGTCGACACTCGGCGCGGACAACGGCATAGGAATGGCGATGATGCTGGCCCTGATGGAAGCGGGTCGGCCTGTCGATTGCCTCTTCACTTCCGACGAGGAGACGGGGCTTGTCGGCGCCCGGGACCTTGGCGTCCCGCTCAAGACCCCGCTGCTGCTCAACCTCGACAGCGAGGAGTTCGGCGAGATCACCGTGGGGTGTGCCGGCGGGGTCGACCTGAACGTGACGCTGCCGCTGACACGCACGGCGCGGGAGCTCTACTGTTACGAAGCGGTGGCCGAAGGGTACCCCGGGGGGCACTCGGGCGTCGATATCGACAAAAACATCCCCAATGCGATCAAGGAGCTTGCAGCGAAGCTCTACGATCTGGGAGCTTCGGTCGTCTCCATCGAGGGGGGAGAGCGCCGCAACGCCGTGCCCAAACGGGCCATTGCGACGGTCGCGTTCGAGACGGAAGTAGATGATGCGATGCTCCGCTCCCTGGGAAAACAGCAGTGCGAGGTCATTGAAAACCCGCTGCTGCCGATGCTGCACGCGTTTGCGCACGGGGTAAGAGCCTTTGATGCCGGACTGGGCATCGTGCGCACGAGCATCAACCTCGCCGAGATCGCGACGACCGAGACGGCGCTGACCATCAAACTCAGTGCCCGTTCGATGATCGAGGCGGAGCTGCAGCGCATCGCGTCGGAGACGACAGCCTATTTCGAAGCCTTCGGAGCGGCGGTGCAGAGCGAGGGATTCTATGCCCCCTGGGAGCCGGAGCAGGAGGGGTTCGTCGAAGAGGTCAGGGCGGCCTACGAGGCGGTTTCCGGCGGCGCCGTGACGATCGACGCGATCCATGCCGGACTGGAGTGCGGCATCATCAAGAAGCACTTCCCGCAGATGCAGATGGCCTCCGTCGGGCCGACGATCACCCATCCGCATTCGACCCGCGAACGTGTCGACCTTGAAAGCGTTGAACAGCTGTTCGCGGTCGTCGAGCGCGTCATCGCGGCGCGTGCTTAACGCGCCTTGAACCCCTCCGTACTCTTGCAGTACGCCTTCAAAAAACACTCCGTGTCGCATTTGGGGTTCTTCGCCGTACAGATGTAGCGGCCGAACAGGACCATCCCCTGGTGCAGGGCGTGCAGGTCCGTCTTGAACTTCTTGACCAGAGTCTCTTCGGTCTTCAGCGCCGTTTCGTCGTCGCTGAGCCCCAGGCGGTGGGCGACGCGGAAGACGTGGGTGTCGACGGCCATCAGGTTCGCCCCCGTGTACTCGATCATGACGACGTGGGCCGTCTTCTGCCCGACGCCCGCGAGGGTGACAAGATCCTTTTCATTCATCGGGATCTCGCCCCCGTAGACCTCCATGACCCGCTGCGCCATCTTGACGATATTGACGGCTTTGTTGTTAAAGAAAGAGCAGCTGTGGATGATCTCCTTCACGTCGTCGACGTCGGCAACTGCCAGGGTCGCGGGGTCGGGGTACTTCTCAAAGAGCGCGGGGGTGATCAGGTTGACCCGCTTGTCCGTGCACTGGGCCGAGAGGGCGACGGCGATGACGAGTTCGTAGGCGTTGCGGTAATCCAGTTCCGTGACGGCCTCGCTGTAGCGCTCCATCAGGGCCGCTTTGATGGCTTCGATCTCTACTTTGGTGGCTTTTTTCACTTTTTTCATGGGTGCCATTGTAGCAAAGCGCACCGGATTACGCGTGTGAAATTTTGATATAAGTGTAATAAATGTAAAAGCTTGGGGTGGCTACACTATGAAACTTAACATTGTGAAAGATTGTGAAAGGAGCGCCCGATGGGATTGATTAGCTGGCTTTTCGGGAAGCGCACGGATGCGGGGGACCTCCCCGACGACTACATCAGCAAGTCGCTGCTGTTCAGTTACCTGGACGCGCAGAGCGCCACGGTAATGTTCTTCAGCCCGGCAAAGGGGTGGGTGGGGGCAAACCTCGCCTTTTACAACACCTTCGGTTTCAAGAATATGGAGGAGTTCCGCGCGCAGTATGACCGGATCGCGGACTTCTTTAACGATCCGAACTACGAAATCTTTGCCGAGACCGACGAGCAGTGGCTCCGGCAGCTGGAGCGCGAAGCGGAGAAGCCGCCGCAGGTCCACATGAAGCTTCCGAACGGCCAGACCAAGGTCTTCGCCCTGCGCAGCAGGGTCTTCAAAAGCGGCCTGAACGGGCTGTCCTTCCTGGAGATGACAGACGTGACCGAGCAGGAACGTGCACGCCAGGAGCGCGAGCGCGCGGAGACGGCCAAGCAGCAGTTCCTGCACAATATCTCCCATGAATTCCGCACGCCGATGAACGGCATTATGGGCTTTGTCGAGCTGCTGAAATCTTCCCACCCCACGTCGACCCAGCGCGATTACATCGAGATGATCGAACGCTCTTCGCAGTACATGATGAACAATATCGAATCCCTGCTGGACCTCGCGCAGATGCAGACGGGCCGTCTGAGCCTGGAGGTGACCGAGTTCAAACCGATGGGGGAACTCGAAGCGCTCTTCAAGCACTACGAGTACGAGGCGCGCCAGCGCGGCATCGGGCTTTATGTCTTTATCGACCCGGCAATGCCGACCTATATCGAGGCTGATCCGCGCAAATTCCGCCAGGTGATCTCCCTGCTGGTGGACAACGCGGTCAAGTTCACCGAAGCGGGCGGGCGGGTCCATGTCGATATCCGCGTGCTCAAGAAGCATGCGAACGACCTCTATACTCTCCACGTCAGCGTCAAGGACACGGGCGTCGGTATCCAGCCGGAGCGGCTGGCTTCGATCACCAAACCGTTCGAGACCGGCGGCCATTCGGACAACCGTCTGGGCGTCGGGCTGACCCTCACCGAGGGGCTGCTGCAGATGATGGACACCTGGCTCGACGTCACTTCCGAGGCGGGACGCGGTTCGCACTTCTCCTTTAACCTCGACGTGACGGGCACGACGGTGACCAGCTTCGACCCGATCCGCGACCACAGCGCGAAGGTGCTGCTCTTTGACGACGACCGTCTCTTCGACGGCAACCTGCTCAGCCGCTACCTGCAGTCTTTCGGGCTCTCGGTGACGAAGGTGCACTACACCGAGCACGTCGACTGCGGCGAGGCGGATATCCTCTATATCGTCGCCCCCAAGGAGAACTCCGGCTGGCTGATGCAGCTGGGGGCCTTCGAGTCGCATCCGTGCCGCTTCGTCATGCTCATCGACGAGGACGAGGAGCTGCCGGAGCGGGTGCGCCAGGTGGTCGATTACACCCTCAAAAAACCGCTGCTTCCTTCCCGGATTTCGAAACACCTTACCCAGGTGCTGCAGCTGCCGGTCAAGGCGGTCGAGAAGCCGCAGGGCGCAGAGCGCAAGGTCAAAGCGCTGGTCGTCGAGGACAACATCATCAACCAGCGCCTGACCAAGCTGCTGCTTGAAGAGTACAACCTCTCCGTTACGACCGCTTCGAACGGCTCCGATGCGGTGGAGCTCTGCCGCAAGTTCCCTTTTGACGTGATCTTCATGGACATCGACATGCCGGTCAAGGACGGGATCGCAGCGACGCAGGAGATCCGCAAGCTTCCGCTCTTCCGCGAGCATCCCGCACCCATCGTCGCATTGACGGCCCTCGTGATGGAAGGGGACCGCGAACGCATCCTCGCCGAGGGGCTGGACGACTACCTCGCCAAACCCCTGGGGCGCGAAAAACTCGAGGGGATCCTCGAACGCTATCTCAGCAAACCAGCCCTCTCCTGACGCGGCCGCCCCGGCCGTTGGGTGTCTGTTTAATATTCATAAATACAATACTTTCACATTAAACAAAGGTGAATGAATGAAGCTTATCATCAAATCATTGATGGCGGCGGCGCTGATCAGCGTGAGCGCCTCTGCGGCAGTGTTGGCAACGGTCAACGGTAAAACGATCACATCCGAGGAAGTGAACGCGGTCCTGATGGAAGGGACGCAGGGACGTTTTACCTCACTGCCGAAAGAGAAGCAGGATGAACTGCAGCAGCGCGTCGTCGAGGGCCTCGTCATGCAAGAGCTCGTCTACGAAGAAGCCAAGAAAGAGGGTGTCCTCGAATCCGCCAAATATAAAAAAGAGTATGACGATATCGTAGCGCGCATTCAGAAGCAGCTCGCGGCGAAAGTCTGGCAGGAGAATCTGCTCGAGGGCATCAAAGTCAGCGACAAAGAGATCAAAGCCTACTATGACGGCCATGGCGACGAGTTCGAGCAGAAAGAAAAAGTCCATGCACGCCACATCCTCGTGAAAACGGAAGACGAAGCGAAGAAGATCATCAGCGGGATGAAGAGCCTCAAGGGCGACAAGCTCAAAGAGAAGTTCATTGAAGACGCCAAAGCCAAATCGACAGGCCCGAGCGGTCCGAAGGGCGGCGATCTCGGCTTCTTCCAGCAGGGACAGATGGTACCGGAGTTCAACGACGCCGTCTTCAGCATGAAGGTCGGAACGATCACGCCGGAACCGGTCAAGACCCAGTTCGGTTACCACGTCATCTATCTCGAAGAGAAGCAGGCCGGCAAGAAAGCGACACTCGACGAAGCAAAACCGTTCATCGAACAGCGCCTGAAGCAGGAAAAATTCCAAAAAGAGATGGAAGCGAAGACCAAAGCGCTCAAAAACGCTGCAAAAATCACCTACAGCAAATAATTTGCACCTCTCCCCCGCACCTTTCGAACCCTTCCGGTTTGAAGGGCGGGAACTCACCCTCAAACGCGACGACCTGATCCACCCCCTTTTCAGCGGCAACAAATACCGAAAACTCTATGCACTGCTGCAGACCCCTTCCGAAGCGATCGATACGCTGGTCTCCTACGGCGGTATCCAGTCCAACGCCATGCTCTCCGTCGCAGCGCTTTGTCGTCTGAAAGGGTGGCGATTCGAATATACCGCAAAAACGGCGCCGCGGCATCTGAAAGCGGACCCGCAGGGGAACTACAAGCATGCCCTGGCGCTGGGGATGGCACTGCAGGAAGTGCATCCGACCGAATACGATGCGGCGGTAGCGGCGCTGAAACAGCGCTGCGCAAAGCAGGAGCGCTCGCGGCTCATCGCCCAGGGCGGGGCCGACCTGGGCGCGGAGGAGGGGGTGAGGGCCCTGGCCGAAGAGATCCGGGCATGGAAAGAGAAACGGGGCATCGAATGTCTCAATGTCGTGACGCCCTCGGGCACGGGCACGACGGCGGCCTACCTGGCCAGGGCCCTGCCCGAATGCCGCGTGGTCACCGTGGCGGCGGTGGGCGATCCCGCCTATTTGCAGCGGCAGATCGAAGCGTTAATGCCGTTGCCGCCGAACCTGATGATCCTCTCCACGCCCTACCGTTTCGGCAGCCTGGATGCGGCGCTGCTGCAGACGTATGAAAAACTGAAAGCGGCAGGTGTGGCATTCGACCTGATCTATGCCCCGGTGATGTGGCTGGCGTTAATGGAAGCGTGGGATGATCTGGAGGGGGAAGTGCTGTATGTGCACTCGGGCGGCGTCAGCGGCAACGAGACGATGCTCGCGCGCTACGCGCGACGCCCTTAGTTGCGGTTCATGGCGTTGAGGTCGGCGAAGGCCTGCTCGACACGCGCGACCAGGGTCTCCTGGCCGGCGCGGAGCCATTTACGCGGGTCGTAGTACTTCTTGTTCGGCTTGTCCTCGCCCTCGGGGTTACCGATCTGGCCCTGCAGGTAGTCGTGGTACTTCGCGACATAGCCTCTGACCCCGTCCCAGGTCGCCCACTGCGTATCGGTGTCGATGTTCATCTTGATGACGCCGTAGCCGAGGGCTTCGCTGATCTCTTCGGGGGCGGAGCCGGAGCCGCCGTGGAAGACGAAGTTGACCGGTTTTTCAGCCGTATCGAACTTCTCGGCGATGTATTTCTGGGAGTTGTCCAGGATTTTCGGCGTCAGCACGACGTTGCCCGGTTTGTAGACCCCGTGGACGTTCCCGAAGGAGGCCGCGACGGTGAAACGCGGGCTGATCTTGCTGAGGATCTCGTAGGCGTAGGCGACGTCTTCAGGCTGGGTATAGAGCAGGGCGTTGTCGATGTTCGTGTTGTCGACACCATCCTCTTCACCGCCGGTGACGCCCAGTTCGATCTCGATCGTCATCCCGATCTTGTCCATGCGGGCCAGGTACTCGGCACAGGTGGCAACGTTCTCTTCAAGGCTCTCTTCGGAGAGGTCGAGCATGTGGGAGCTGAACAGGGGCTTGCCCGTGCGGTCGAAGTGCACTTCGCCGGCCTCGAGCAGCGCGTCGATCCACGGCAGGAGCTTGCGCGCGGCGTGGTCGGTGTGCAGGATGACCGGCACGCCGTAAAGCTCGGCCATCATATGGACATGCTGCGCCCCGCTGATCGTTCCGGCGATGGCGGCTTTTTCGCCGTCGTTGGAGAGCCCTTTGCCCGCAAAGAACTGGCCGCCGCCGTTGGAGAACTGGATGATGACGGGTGAGTTGACCTTTGCCGCCGCTTCCAGGACGCCGTTGATGGACTCCACGTTGACGACGTTGACCGCCGGAAGGGCGAATTCGCCCGCTTTCGCCGCTGCGAACACCTTCTGGACGTCGTCTCCGAAGAGGACGCCTGGTTTGACCAGATCGAGAATACCTTGTGCCATAAAAAGATCCTTGGGACAGAAAATTTCTAATGCGGATTATAGCGCTTTTCGCTATGATAACCGTTAAATACGTGCGTATTTATTACGCGAAGGTTGCACGGCATGGCATTTGATCTCTCTTCGGTTTTGGTGATCGGCATCTCCTCGCGGGCGCTCTTCGACCTCGAGGCTTCCAACCGCATTTTCGAGGAGGAGGGACTTGAGGCGTACCGCGCCTACCAGCTTGAACACGAGAAAGTCCCCCTTGAAAAGGGGACGGCGTTCCCCCTCGTTGAGGCCCTGCTGGGTCTCAACGTGAAGGCGGGGAAGCAGGTCGTCGAGGTGATCGTCATGTCGCGCAACTCCCCCGATACGGGACTGCGCGTCTTCAACTCCGTCGAACACTACGGCCTGTCCATCACTCGGGCGGCGTTCAGCGGCGGAACGTCGCTTTCGCCCTACCTGGACTCCTTCAAAGTCGACCTGTTCCTCTCCAAGTCCGAAGAGGACGTCCAGCAGGCCGTTGACGGCGGGGTGGCCGCCGCCGTGCTCTACGCGCCGCCGCAGAACGCTGAGCACCATGACGACCAGATCCGCATCGCCTTCGATGCCGACGCGGTCCTCTTTTCCGAAGCGAGCGAACTGATCTACAAACGCGACGGCATCGAGGCGTTCTGGGCACACGAGAAGGCGCACGCGGACGAGCCCCTGGAAGCGGGACCGTTCGCGAAGCTGCTGATTACCCTCTCGTACCTGCAGCGCCACTTCGCCCCGTCACCGTCGCCGGTGCGTATTGCCATTGTCACGGCGCGCAACTCGCCGGCCCACGAACGGGTTATCCAGACCCTGCGGCGCTGGGGCGTCAACGTGGATGAAGCTTTTTTCCTGGGCGGGCTGGGCAAGGAGGCGATCCTCGAAGCGTACGGGGCCCACATCTTCTTTGATGACCAGGACGTCCATCTGGACGGGGCGTCGCGGGTCGTACCGTCGGGCAAGGTCCCCTACAAGAGCGATTCGCCGATTCGCACACTTATCCCCGAGGAGAAATAGGTATGGCATCGGAGCAGAAGATAGAGCAGCGCTATGTCAAAGATATCAAGTCCTCCGACGTCTGGTCGGTATTCAAGATCCTGGCCGATTTTGTCAAGGGGTTCGACGAACTGGGCGACCTCGGCCCGGCCGTGACGATCTTCGGCAGCGCCCGCGTCGATGAAACGCACCCCTGGTACGCCAAAACCGTCGAACTCTCCGGCAAGCTGGCTGCTTCGGGTTTCAACGTGATCAGCGGCGGCGGCCCGGGCATCATGGAAGCGGCCAATCGCGGGGCCTACGAGCACCGGGAAGCCGGGGTCGAATCGGTCGGTCTGAACATCGAACTCCCGATGGAACAGCGCTCCAATCCCTATACGACCAAAGAGGAGAATTTCGACTACTTCTTCTCCCGGAAGGTGATGCTCGTCAAATACTCCACGGCCTACGTCATCATGCCCGGCGGGTTCGGCACCCTCGATGAACTTTTCGAGGCGTTGACGCTGATTCAGACCAAGAAGGTCGACGGGGTCTGCGTCTTTTTAATGGGGGAGGCCTTTTACGCCCCGCTGCTGGCGTTTATGCGGAGCTCGCTGCTCGCCGAGGGGATGATCGACGAAGAGGACCTGGCAAAGCTGACGCTGACGGATGACGTGGACCTGGTCGTTCGGGAGATCCGTGAATCGCTGGATCTTCAGCTGGGATCGCTCAGGGCGAGCGGCCTGGCGGACACTCCCTACTATAAGAAGCTGCAGCAGTTCTTCGAGGAGCGCGGCTTCGGGGAGGATCACGATACGCTGCTGCGTTAATGAAATGTTTTTGATGAACGGGTATGCTGGATGACATTGAAAGGATGGCCCGTGGAAGCGACCCGCTTGCTACTGATCGAAGACGACGTCCAGATGGCGGAACTGCTGGGGCGGTTTCTGCGCCAGGAGGGGATGACGGTCGAACACGTGACACGCCCCTCCCGGGCGATGAAGGCGCTGGAAACGGAGCCGTTCGACCTCGTGGTACTCGATCTCTCCCTGCCGGAGATGGACGGGCTGATGCTCTGCCGCAAAATCCGCGAACGCTCCGACGTTCCCATTATCATCTCCAGCGCGCGTACGGACCTCGACGACAAGCTGACGGGGCTGGAAAACGGGGCGGACGACTACCTGCCCAAGCCCTACGATCCCCGCGAACTGATGGCGCGGATCAAGACCGTGCTGCGGCGCCGGGGACGGAGCGAGACGGAAACGGAGGAGTTGCAGAGCCGTTTCCGCATCGACGAAGAGGGGACGCTGATCTATTTCGACGGCACACCCCTGAAACTGACCCTGGCGGAGTACGAGATCCTGAAACTGATGCTGAGGCACCCCAACCGCACCATCTCCCGCGCCGACATCGCCAACAGCATCGAGTCGCACCGCTTTGACAGCGGGGTCGAAAGCATCAATATCCTCGTCGGGCGCATCCGCAAAAAGCTCGACCCGGAGCATTTTGACACCTTCATTCAGACCGTGCGCGGCATAGGGTACCGGTTTGACGAACATTAACCCCCGTTCCATCATCTTCGCCGCCCGCCTGGTCGGCGCCATTACGGCCCTGCTGCTGATCGCCGCGACCCTGATGGCGCTCTACCTCTCCATCCAGCTCGACAAACGCAACGAGATCCAGCGTGCCGTCATGCTTTACGACCTGCTTTTTATGACAAAGCCGACGCCCGAAGCGTTTGCGCGTTACCTTAAAGAGCATCAGCTCACCCCCGTCGGCGGGGAGGTGATGAAACGCATCCGCGAAGAGGGCAAGCCCTTCATTGAGGACCCGCTCCTGCGTCGTACCTTCCAGTCGGGGAACATCGAGATCTTTGTCTATGACATGCACTGCTATTACGCCTACAAGATGCATGACATGTATTACTACCGCAGCGACAAGGAGATGACGCCCTACATGCTCTATATTCTCATCGCGGCCACACTCGTCCTGGTGACGGTGATCTTGCTTTACCGCTACATGTCGGGCTCCATCGAACCGCTGCAGAACCTGCACCGGCAGATCCTCCGCTTCGCCGACGGGGAGAAGGGGATCGACACGAAAGTAGAGGGGAGCGACGAGGTGGCGCAGGTGGCCAACGCCTTCCACGACAGCGTCCAGAAAATCGAAGCCCTGCAGCGCAGCCGTTCGCTTTTCCTCCGCAACGTCATGCATGAGCTCAAAACCCCTATTAGCAAAGGGAAGCTGCTGGCGCATCTGTTGGAGATCAACCCGAAAGACAAGGCGATCCTTGAGGAACTGTTTGAACAGATGCAGGGACACCTGAACGACCTGGCGAGAGTGGAGTCGCTGACGGCGCGCCACCTGCAGCTCGATATCCGCTTTTATGCCTGTATCGACGTTTTGGACCAGGCGATCGACCTGCTGGACGTGCCGCGTTCGGAGTTGGAGATCACCGTCGGTAACGAGAAGATCATGGTGGATTTCGACCTCTTTGCCTATGCGCTCAAAAACCTGATTGACAACGCGGTAAAGTATGCTTCACACCGGCCGGTGTCCATCGCTTTCGCGGAAAATTGCCTCCGTATTGCCAATGCCGGGGAGCCGTTCAAGGAGGAGTATACCCACTACCTCAAGGCATACCAGCGCGATCTCTCCCAGCACTCCCTGGAGGGGATGGGACTGGGGCTCTATATCGTCAACGAGATCGTGACGCGCCACGGCTATGCGCTGCGTTACGCGTACGAAGAGGGGCAGCATGTCTTCAAGATCTGTTTTGATAATGCCCCCCGGGCGGCGCAGTTGCCTGAAACATAGCGTTTGGGAAGAAAATATTAGGTTTAATTATCACTAAGTTGTTACAATTGCGAAAAAATGCTGGAAGGGTAATGGAAAAGAAAAAAGTGCTTATCGGGATGAGCGGCGGGGTGGACTCGACGGTGACGACGATGCTGCTCAAAGAACAGGGCTACGAGGTCGAAGGGGTGTACATGAAGCTGCACTCCAAGCCGGGATACCATGAGATCCATCAGGCCCGCGCCCAGAAAGCCGCGGATTTCGCGGGGGTGAAGCTGCATGTCCTCGATCTGCAGCAACAGTTCAACCAAAACGTCTTTACCCCCTTTGTCGAGACCTATAAAGCGGGTCGTACGCCGAACCCCTGCGCCCTGTGCAACCGGACGATGAAGTTCGGTGCCCTGGCGGATTTCGCCGATAAGGTGGAGGCAGATTACCTAGCGACGGGGCACTACATCAAGACCGATGGGCACTTCCTCTACCAGGCGGAGGACGATACCAAAGACCAGAGCTATTTTCTTTTCTATATCGACAAAAGGATCGTGCCGCGCCTCATCTTTCCGCTGGGCGAACGCAAAAAGACGGATATCAAGGCCTACGCCGCCTCCGTTGAGGGGCTGGAATCCTTCGCGTCGCAGGCGGAATCAAGCGAGATCTGCTTTGTCGAGACGACCTATGCGGACGTGCTCAAGGATTATGTGAACATTGACCAGCCCGGCGAGGTGCTTGACAGTGACGGCAACGTCGTCGGAGAGCATAAAGGGTACATGCACTACACGATCGGCAAGCGCAAGGGGTTCACCGTCCACGGCGCCCATGAACCGCACTTCGTTCTCGAGATCAAGCCCGAGACGAACCAGATCGTCGTCGGTAAGAAAGAGGATCTGGAGATATGGGATGTTACCATCGGCAACATCAACCTCTTCGACGAGCGCAGTGAATTCGATACGACGGTGAAACTGCGTTACCGTACGAAAGCCGTGCCGTGCCATGTCAAGATCGAAGGGGAAAAGGCACAGATCAAGCTGCAGGAGCCTGTATTGGGTGTCGCAGCCGGACAGGCAGCCGTCTTCTACGACGGTGACAAGCTAATCGGCGGGGGCTGGATCGAGTAACATCGATGCTTAAAGCCTTTGCCTCTCTTCTCCTTCTGCTGCTCCTGGCAGCAATCTATTTTATGAAATCGGCTCCAGAGGTCACCCCTTTGCAAACAGGCGACACGATTCTCGCGTTCGGCGACAGCATTACCCACGGTTACGGCGCATCGGCCCATGAAAGCTACCCTGTCGTGCTGCAGACACTGACCGGTTTCCCGGTGATCAATGCCGGCGTGAACGGCGAGACGACATCGGAGGGGCTGGCGCGCTTCCCCGGCGTGCTTGAAGATGACACTATCCGGCTGATGCTGCTCTGTTTGGGCGGGAACGACATTTTGCAGCAGCGTTCGAAGCGCCGTCTGAAAGCAAACCTCAAACGTATCGTACAGATGGCAAAAGCGAAAAAGATCGATGTTGTATTGATCGGAGTTCCGACATTCGGGGTTTTCGGTATGACGTCGCTGCCGCTGTATAAGGAGATCGCCGAGGAGGAGGGCATACCCTATATGCCTTCACTACTGCCGGATGTCTTGGGGGACCGGGCGCTTAGAGCAGACTATGTGCACCCTAACGCGGCGGGATACCGTGTCATCGCTGAAAGGGTTGCGGAACGACTGCGCTCCCTGGGGTATGTCGAATAGCCCTTTTACCCCATTTCATTCATAATCTTGATGACGAGCTCCTGCTCGTCCTCAAGGATGCGCAGGGGTATGCCGTAGCGGCGTGAGAGACGCTCTTTCTGCCCTTCGGACGTGGCGCCGAGGGGAATGCGGTAGGTCGTGTAGTTTTCGCTGTGGGCGACATGCATATTGAACGAATAGACTTCATCCTGCGTCGGGGCGTTATGGACAAATTTGGTCATGCCTTTACTCCGTAGAGCGCTGCGCGCCGCAGAATCATCCGCGCCCAGGGCAGCTGCGTCGGTTTCTCCACCATCATACCACGAAAGCTTGAAACATTGCATGATACGGAAACGATGGCTTCCGCCTGCGCCAGCGCCGCCGCATCGACCCTGCAGGCACGCTCGACGGCATCGATCTGGGAAGGGTGAATGATCGTCTTGCCGAAAAGCCCCTGCTTCAGATCCGCTTCCAGCTCCTGGGCAAACCCTTCCTTGTCCTTGAAACATTTGTAGACGCCGCCGCAGAGGCTGAAACCGCGGGGTTTGAAAACGGTGAGGAGCGTTGCGATGATTTGCGCCGGGGCGACGAGTCCGTACAGCGGCGTATCGCAGTCGCGTACCATCCCCAGCTGGCGCAGCATATCCTCGAGCCCGAAACGCAGGGTGGGGATCCGCTCGCGGTAGGGCTGTAGCCGGTCGGCGAGGGCGTGCAGTTTTGCCTGGGAAAAGAGGTCGCAGCCTTCGATGGAGGGCATAAAGGCGAATGCGTTGTCGTCCAGAAGCGCCAGCCATGCATCGGCATTGTCGCCGCCGAATTTCGGCAGGACGAGCCCGTCGAGATTTTCAATCCCTTCCATACGCAACAGTTCGCAGAGCATCTCCGGCGACGACGGGCGGAGAAAACGGAGCAGGGTGGTGTCCGCAAGTTGCGGCAGGAGGGATTGCAGCCGCTGAAGCGCATCGTCGCGGTCGGCGGCGTTTATGCCGTCTTCGAGGTCGATGACGCAGCTGCGCAGCTGCGGGTATTTCTCACCGCTGAGCACGGCGGCGAGGCCGGGATGTGTCGCCGGGACGAAGAGGGTCCCGCCCAGTTCGGCGGGATGGATAAGCTCAGATCGCATGGAGCCGTTGGGGGACGTTGCGCTGCTCGGGTCTTTTCATGACGCTCTCCTTTCCGTTGGGACTATGCTACCGCAAACTGCCGTATGAATATATTACAGCCCCGCCTGCTTCAGCTTGTTGTAGTATTTGCAGCCGAGCGTAGAGCCGCCGTTGCACGCCTTGCCGTACAGCAGCGCCGCTGCCGCATCATTGCGCGTAGTGCCTTCGCCGAGCGTGTACATGTTCCCGAGGTTATAGCATCCGCTGGCACTGCCGTTGTCGCAGGCCATCTTGAAATACTCGACCGCTGCGGCTGCATTGCGCTGCACGCCCTTGCCGGAACTGTACATGTAGCCGATGTTTGTGCAGGCGTGGGCATTCCCGAGCTCACAGGAGACATCGAAAAGCTTGGCGGCCTGAGTATAGTCCTGCTCCGCGCCCCGGCCGTCACGGAGCATATTGCCGAGGTTAAAGCATCCCGCTGCTTCACCGCCGTAGCACGCCTTGCGGAAGAGCAGGACGGCATGGGATTCATTTTTGGCAATGCCGCGGCCGTGTTCGTACATGCGGCCGAGGTTGGTACACCCCGGAGCACTCCCCGAGTCGCAGGCCTTTTTGTAGTAGTCGGCGGCTTTGGCATAATCCTGACCGATGCCCTGGCCGTTGTAGTACATAATCCCGAGGTTGTAGCAGGTAGCTTCCTCACCGAGATTGCAGGCTTTTTCCCACTGGATGGCGGCCTGACGGTAATTCCCCTTGTCGTATGCAAACTGGCCTTCGTTGAAAGCGTCGCCGAACATCGGCACGGTTGCAAGCAGCAATAGGATGGTTTTTTTCATAATTTGGGTCCTTAGGATAGTGATAAAAGTATGTTGATAGTGGCAATGAGCCGCCGCATGGTAGCGAAGCAGGCTTTATCCGCTCTTTGCTCCTGTTTTAGGGGGCTTTTAGGACCTGAATTATCAGTTTGGAGCGCTCAATCAGCAGAAAATTTCACAGGAAACGGCATAGTTTACTGCCCGATCACGGACGATCCCGACGGCAAAGAAAGCGGGTTAAATTTGATGAACGGCTGCTTGAGCCGTTACACATCATGCATCCGTAATGTCTGCACGGTCAGAGGAGTGCTTTATGCTGGTTTGGGAGACGGGTCTAAAAAGGGGGAAATCGGGACGGGGAGCTATGGATGATTGGCAGGTGTGGGAAGACCTGCCGCGTCACAAAGGCTTAGATCGCTTTAAGCCAGTAGGGGACGTTGCGCTGCTCGGCCTTGATCGTCGTCGGCGCGCCGTGGCCGGGGTAGACTTTCTTGTCGTAGTCGATCTGCAGGAATTTCCGGAGGCTCTTTTTCATGTCTGCGGGCGAAGAGTAGGGGAAGTCGACGCGGCCGATGGAGTTTTGGAAGATGAAATCCCCGCTGAAGACGGCGTCACCGATCTCGATCATAGAACAGCCGGGGCAGTGGCCGGGGAAGTGGCGGAAGGTCACTTCGATGCCGCCGATATCATAGGTCTGGTCCCCCTCGACCTCGACGTCTGGGTAGGAGGGCGGGAGGTCCGGCATCCAGCCGCTTTTCTGCAGCAGCATGACGTCGCCTTTGGGGGTGTACAGCGGGATGTCGAACTGCTCTTTGAGCTCCTGGTTGCTCCAGACGTGGTCGAAATGGCCGTGGGTGTTGAGGATGGCCACGGGATTCGTCACGTTGGCCTTGACCCATTCTACCGCACCGACGCCGGGATCAATGATGATGTCTTTCCCGTTCTCCGTGACAATGTAACAGTTGGTCTGGTAGGGCCCCATGGGCTGCTTTTTTATCTGCATACGCTTTCCTTTGGTAGAATTATACATGCAATTTCACACGACCCTTCAATCGATCATCATGACCGCGGAGCCGGCGGCAAAACTGGCGGCGTTCCGTACCTTCTATGCCGCGTACCAGGCGGGGGGAACCGTTTTCGACGAGGGATTCACTCCGGTGCAGTTCGACGAACCCTCCTTCGCCTCCGTCTGCGAGATCGTCCCGCCGCAGGACGTCCCCCGGCGCAAGAGCCCCGTGACCGCGGAAGGGCAGATCCTGCTGCTGCACGCCATCACCCACATCGAGTACAGTGCGATCGACCTGGCTCTGGACCACGCCTACCGCTTTACGGGAATGCCAAAAGCGTTCTACGACGACTGGCTCGAGGTCGCCGACGACGAGTGCCGCCACTTCGAGATGCTTCATACCCTGCTTGAAGCGCTCGGCAGCCGTTACGGTGCCCTGCCGGTGCATGCGGGGCTCTTTGAGGCCGGACAGAAAACATTAAGCCTGCTTGAACGGATGGCGGTGGTGCCGCGCTATTTCGAGGCGAACGGTCTGGATGCAACGCCGCAGATCCTGGAGAGACTGCTACCGATCAAAAACGACCCTATGATCGGCCGGATCGTCGACGCACTGCAGGTGATCTTGAAAGAGGAGGTGGACCATGTCCGCAAGGGGGACCGCTGGTTCGATTACGCCTGTGAAGCGGCGGGGGCGGAGAAGTCGGTCTATTTCGACATCGTCGAACAGTGCTGCCCAGGCAGCTACCCCCGGCAGAAGTACCTCAACGTCGATGCCCGCAGAGCGGCGGGGTTCAGCTGCAGCGAACTCAACCGTATGAGTACGGAAAAGATCTGTTGACGAAAGAAAGCCAATTTGTTACAATAGGATTACATAAAGGTAACAAAAGGGGAACAAATGGATTACGCTTTCTTCGCGCAGACCCAGACCGTCGTCGCTTTAGCGGCACTGGTCATTTTCGGCGCCTCGGTGCTGATTCGCACCGGAGGCGTAAAGGAGCGCTGATCAGCGCTCTTTGACAAAGCTGCTCTCTTCGACGATGACCGGGTAGAAGTATCCGTACCCGAAATCCTTGTCCGTCTCTACTTTTCCCGTCGCAACGACAATATCACCCGCTTTAACATTCGCAACGTCACTGGCCGTGAACACGAGGTCGTCCGTCATGGTATCGCCGGTCCCGTCTTCGAGGTGGACCCAGTTGCGCTTCATGATCTGTCTGGAGATCTTGGTGACCTTGCCGCGCACTTTGATCGTTTTGCCTTTGAGGCTCTGGCGCTTGGTAAAGACCTCGGAGACGCTGTAGCCGCCTTTTGCTTTTTTCAGAACCTCTTTCGGCGCGCTCTGCGGCTGGACACGTTCGGCGGGCGCCGCTGTTCCCGGAGCCATGGAAGCGAACAGGATCTTGTCAAAGGTACGGCCGAGGGCGCGGCTTTTAAAGTTCGGCATCCACATCTGCTCGGTGAAAGAGACGTTCTCGCCCACCTTGACCTTTGCCGCCGCCACCGCGACCCAGTAGGGCGCTTTGCCCTCATTGACTCTCATATAGGTGTAGCCGCCGGCATCCATCGTCTCCACGACACGGGCGGTGTGCTGCACCGGCGCATTCGGGCCGGCTGCCCAGAGGCCGCAAACGGCTACTATAAGAAAGAGTAATGTCTTCATTCGGATTCTCCTCGTTTATTCGGTGTCCGCATCATATCAGACTGTTGCCCAACGAATGGAAATTTACGAAAAAATATGATCTCAATTATAAAAATTATCGTTTGCGAAGGAAAATTTGATATAATTTTGATTGTTAAGGCTTCTCTAAAATAATACTTTGATACCATGGAGGAAAGAGAAGCGGGAAAATAAAGATTTCGAGGAACGTCGGATGGGCAAATACGCAATGATTACCGATTTTTTGACGAAGTTCCTCATTGACGAAGTCGAAAAAACCGGATTGAAACATGTCGTCGTAGGGCTCAGCGGCGGGATCGATTCCGCCGTGGTCGCCGTACTGGCCCACCGCGCCTTCGGGGACCGTCTGCTCTGCGTGAAGATGCCGTCGCACTACTCCTCGCAAAACAGCCTCGATGACGCCGACGAGCTCTGCGAACGCTTCGGCATCCGTGCGGAGACCCACAGCATCGAACCGATGCTCAAAGCCTACGAGCATGAGGCGATGGACAATCTGCGCATCGGGAACTTTTCGGCACGGATGCGGATGGCGACGCTCTTTGACATCTCGGCGAGGGAGAGCGCCCTGGTGCTGGGCACGAGCAACAAGAGCGAACTGATGCTGGGCTACGGGACCCTTTTCGGGGACCTGGCCAGCGCGGTCAATCCCATCGGGGATCTCTACAAAACGGAGGTCTTCGAACTGGCGGCACACCTGGACGTACCACAGAGCATTATCGGCAAACCCCCTTCGGCGGATCTCTGGGCGGGGCAGAGCGACGAAGCGGAGCTGGGGTACAGCTACGCGCAGATCGACGCCGTGCTGCGCCGCTACGTCGAGGAGCGCGCCAGCAAAGCGGAACTGATCGAAGAGGGGTGCGACGCGGCGCTGGTGGAGCTGATCCTGACCCGGATCTACCGCAACCAGTTCAAGCGCAAAATGCCCGTCATCGCGAAACTGACCTCGCGGACGATCAACCATGATTTCAACTATCCACGCGATATCACTTTATAGGAGAAAAGGATGAAAGTACCGTTTTACCGGCCGGAAATCGGTCCCAAGGAACGTAACAAGGTCGAGCAGGTACTGCAGGGCGATGCCGAATTCGCCGTGGAGGATCTCGAAGCGAACTTTGAGAACTATATCGGCTGCGGCTATGCGCTGGCAACCTCCCACGGCACGGCGGCGCTGCACCTGGCGATGCTGGCCATCGACCTCAAACGCGGGGACAAGGTGCTCTGCTCCGTCAACGCCTTCCCGGCCGTGCCGGAAGTCGTCCGCCACTTTGACGCCGAACCGATCTTTATCGACGTCAACGAGTGGACGATGAACATGGATATCGACAAGCTCGAACGCTACCTCGAAGCCAACAGCGCCAAAAAGCTCAAGGCGGTCATCGTCTCGCACATCGCGGGGCAGCCGATGGACCTCGACCGGCTCTACAACATCGCCAAGATCTACAACGTCAAGATCGTCGAAGACGCTTCGGACGCGCTCGGAGCGACCTACAAGGGGAAGAAGATCGGCTCGACGGGGGCGGACATCACTTGCTTCAGCTTCAGCCCCCACATGAAGCAGACCATCAGCAACGGCGGCATGCTCGTCACCGACGACGCCGAGATGATGGAACGCGCGACCCTGCTGCGCAACCATGCGATGGTGCGTGACGACGAAGGACTGAGCTACATCTACGACGTCGTCGATATCGGGAGCAAATACACGATGAGCCCAATCGAGGCGGCTTTTAACGATGCTTTCATCTCCCACCAGGACAAGGTGATCGCCCGTCAGAAAGAGGTGGCGGCGCGCTACAGCGAACGGCTCAAAGGGGTCTACCACATCACCCCTCCGGAGATCCACGGCGACCACGCGTTCAGCAACTACATCATCAAGATCGATAAGAACCGCGACGGTTTCGCCCGCGACCTTTTGGCCAAAGGGATCGAGACGGGGCTGCACTATATCCCGCTGCACCTGATGGCGTACTACAAGAATAAATACAATCTGCGCATCAATGATTTCCCGATCGCTTTGCGCAACTACCAGCAGGTGCTCTCCCTCCCGATCTACGGTTCCATCACGGACAAAGAGGTCGATTACATCTGTGACGCAGTGATCGAACTCGCGAAAACCCGCGTGTGAAACCCCGCCTCGTCGCCTGGGGGGAGCGTTTCTTCTACGCTCCTTCTTCCTTCCAGCGTCTGCTCGCCTACGCGCTCTGGCCCCTCGGTGCGCTCTACTGCTTTATCATGCACCGCCGCTATCAAAACAGCGTACCGCGTCACCAGGGCATCCCCGTCGTCAGCGTCGGCAACCTGACCGTCGGCGGGAGCGGAAAGACCCCGCTGACAGTGGCGCTGGCGCAGCGGCAGGCGAATCCCGCCGTCGTGCTGCGCGGCTACGGGCGCCAAAGCAGCGGGCTTCAGGTCGTCTCCGACGGTAGCAGCGTACTCTGCGATGTGGCGTGCAGCGGTGACGAGGCGATGCTTTACGCTTTGGAGCTGCCCCACGCTGTCGTCATCGTCAGTGAGGATCGCGAAGCGGGCATTGCCAAAGCCAAAGCGATGGGGTGCGGCTGCGTTTTTCTCGACGATGGCTACGGCAAGCACTTTATCGCCAAGTACGACATCGTCATCGACGTCGCGGCCGCCAACGGCTTCTGCCTTCCCGCCGGCCCCTTCCGCGAGCGGCTCTGGCCGGGGAAAGAGGTGCGGCTTGTCCGGGAGGGGGTGGATTTCACGCGCCGTGTGACGATCAGGGATGCGGCGCCGAAGATGGCACTGGTCACCGCCATCGCCCGGCCCGAGCGGCTGGACCCTTTTTTGCCCGAGGTTGTCGCCAAATCAACCTTTCCGGACCACCACTTCTTTGCGCGCGACGAACTGGTGTCCATCCTCGAGCAGAGCGGGGCGGATGCCTTGCTCGTTACTTATAAAGATTACGTTAAAATTCGCCACTTTGACCTGCCGCTCGCGTTGATGGAGCTCCATCTGGAGCTCGACGACGCACTGGCCGCAGACGTGGAACACTACATCAGGACATACGATGAAAACAAAGATTGATACCGTCAAGACCCTCCTGGAGGCGCTGCCGTTCATCAAGGAGTTCAGAAACCAGATCGTCGTCATCAAGTACGGCGGGGCGGCGCAGACTTCCGAAACGCTCAAGGCGAAATTCGCCAAAGACGTGTTGCTGATGTACCTTGTCGGGATCCGTCCGGTCATCGTCCACGGCGGGGGGCCGCGCATCAACGAGATGCTCTCCAAACTGGACATCCCTACCGAGTTCATCGACGGGCAGCGCGTCACGACTCCCGAAGTGATGCGCATCGTCGAGATGGTGCTGTGCGGCGAAGTCAACAACGAGATCGTCGCGCTGCTCAACTCCCACGGCGCCAGCGCCTTCGGCGTCAACGGCAAAGATGCGCAGTTCCTGCGCGCCCAGCCGAAAGATTCGGGTAAATGGGGCCTTACCGGGGTCATCGAGGATGTCAAAGCCGACGTCATCCACCGCCTGATCGACGAGAAGTTCATCCCGGTCATCGCGCCGATCGCCTCGGATGGCGAGACGGGCCACCCGGGCTACAACATCAACGCCGACCTGGCGGCTTCCAAGATCGCCGGGGCCATCGGGGCGAAGAAGGTCGTCTTTATGACCGACACCCCGGGCGTCCTCGACGGCGAGGGCAAGCTGCTCTCGTCGCTGACCGAAGCGAAAGTCGAAGAGCTCAAGGCCGATAAAACGATCCACGGCGGCATGGTGCCGAAGGTCGACGCCTGTATCGAGGCGATCGAACGCGGTGTGCAGAAGGCCCACATCATCGACGGCCGGATCGAACACGCCATTTTGCTTGAGCTCTTTACCGAAGAGGGTATCGGCACACAGATCACCCTCTAGGCACCAAGGCAAGACGATGCTCAACGGCATGGCGATTCTGCTTTTTTGCCAGCTCTGCGGCGAGGCGCTGGTGCAGCTCTTTAGCTGGCCGGTTCCCGGTCCCGTACTCGGGATGCTGCTGCTGTTCCTCTGGCTCCGCTACCGGGGCCGCTCCTCCCACGACCTTGACCTGACCGTCGACGGACTGCTCAAATACCTCGCACTCCTGTTCGTGCCCGCCGGGGTAGGGGTGATGGTCTACTTTGACGCCCTGGGCGGTACCTGGCTGAAGCTGGGAGTGACGCTTCTTGCCAGCGCCGTGATCACGCTGGTGGTGACGGGGTGGACGATGCAGTGGCTGCTGCGCCGCCAGAAAATGGAGTATTCCGATGGCGCTTGAGAGCTTCTGGGTCTACCTTGCCGCGTCGCCGCTGTGGTGGCTGACGCTGACCATCCTCGTCTACCTGGCGGCGCAGAAACTGTTTCTCAAAAGCGGCAGTGTGGCGCTGCTCAATCCTGTCGCCGTCGCCATCGTCGCTTTGATCGCCCTGCTGGAGCTGAGCGGGACCTCCTACGACGACTATTTCGCCGGGGCGCAGTTCCTGCATTTCCTGCTGGGTCCCGCGACGGTGGCGCTGGCCGTGCCGCTGTTTCGGCAGATGGCCCGCCTGCGCGCCATCTGGTTCCCGGTGACGGTGTCGCTTGCCGTCGGTGTGCTTGTGGGGGCCTTCAGCGCCGTAGCGATCGGGTACGCCCTGGGGCTGGACCGTGAAACGCTGATCTCCCTGGCCCCGAAATCGGTGACGACGCCGGTGGCGATGGGAATAAGCGAGGTGCTCGGCGGCATCCCGGCCATGACGGCAGCATTTGTTGTTTTCACGGGCATTACGGGGGCGGTTATCGGGCTGCGTATCCTGAAAGCGGCGGGGGTGACCGATGAGAGCGCGGTCGGTATTGCAATGGGGGTGACGGCCCACGGCGTCGGGACGGCGCGGGCCTTCGAAGCCCACCCCGTCAGCGGCGCCTTTGCGGGGCTGGCCATGGCGCTGGCTGCATTCCTGACAGCCTTGCTTCTGCCACCCATATTCGAATGGATGGGGTGGCTTTGATCAGGAGCGTCTCTTTTTGAAGGGGAGCAGCATCGGGACCTCTTCGCGGTAACGGCGGTAGGCGCTGCCCAGTGTCTTGACAAGGTCCTTTTCTTCGTATATCAGGCCGATAAGAACATAGAGCGTCATGCCCGCCGAAAAGAGCAGATGCCCCGTACTCATGACCGGCACGGCCCAGAGGCCGATCACGGTGCCGGTCTGGATGGGGTGGCGCACATACTTGTAGAACCCTTTTTTCTGGAAGCGTACTTCGGGTTCCGGGATTCCCCGCAGGGCGCGGTACCCCTGGTGCAGCCCGAAAAGCTCGAAGTGGTCGATCTGGAAGGTCGCGACAAAGGCCATGCTCCACCCCAGGACGTAAAGCAGCGTCGTCAGCCAGAAAAACGAGCCGGATTCGAAGGCGTAGAGCGGGGTTGGCATCGGTTGCCACAGCAGCACGATCAGCAGCAGGCAGAGCGCCGAGAGTACGGTGTAGGTCGAGGTGCGAAAGGCGACGGGCAGGGTGCCGAAAAGCGCCTGTTTGACGACGGGACGGGCCATGACGGAGTGCTGCAGGCCGAAAAGCGCGATCAGCGCGAGGTCGACGGGCAGGGCAAAGCTGCCGCCGCTGCCGCTGTCAATGTTGATCGGCATAAACGACCAGGGGTAGACCCAGAGGATCAGCACTAAGACGGAGACCATCGCCGAAATATAGGCGAACACGGCGTAGATAAAGAGAAGAATTTGTTGCATAATGCATTATATTTTATGATAGCTGTTCTTTTTCTGCGCACACCGGTTTTTCCAGAAGCGTTATAATGAAGCTATGAAAACAGAATCAATTATCGTTTACTGCACCTGCCCCGATCCGGTCAGTGCCAAAGACATCGCCGAGGCCCTTGTGAAAGAGCGGCTCAGCGCCTGCGTCAACCGCCTGCCTTCTGTCATGTCGCATTATATCTTCAAAGGCGAATACTGCGAGGACGAGGAGGTGCTGCTGATCATCAAGACGACCGCCGATGCCTTCGAGCGGCTCAAAACGCGCATTGAAACGCTGCATCCCTACGACGTGCCCGAGATCATCGCGGCCCCCGTCGTCGCCGGCAACAGCGGTTACCTGGCGTGGCTGCAGGAGAGCGTGCGGTGAGCGGCACCCCTTTTCAGCGGGCCGTCTGGGAAGCGCTCAAACGCATCCCCGAAGGGAGGGTGACGACCTACGGGGATCTGGCGGCGCATCTCGGCACGCGGGCCGTGCGCGCCGTCGGGACGGCCGTGGGCAAGAACCCCTATGCCCCGGATATCCCCTGCCACCGCGTCGTCCGCAGCGACGGCCGTATCGGCAGCTATTCGGGCGAGGGCGGGGTGAAGCGCAAGATTTCCCTGCTCGCTTCGGAAGGGGTACAGGTAGGCGCGGGCAGAGTCGTGGATTTTGCCGAAAAACGCCACCGCTTCGTTTAGGGCACCTCTAACTACCGCTTCGCTATAATTGCGAAAATTTTTTCAAAGCGAAGATGATGCAGTTTATCGAGACACGTGGAAATGACGGAACCCATCCTTTAAAAGTGACCTTCTCCCAGGCTATTTTGAGCCCGATCGCCTCTTTCGGCGGCTTGTACGTCCCCGAAACCCTGCCGGAACTGGGCGAAGCGTTCCTTCAAAAGCACCTGGACAGCAGTTACAAGACGATGGCGAAGGATATGCTCACGCGTTTTGCGATCGACATCGACGAGGCGGTCATCGACGAGGCGCTTGCCCTCTACGACGCTTTTGACGACCCGTCCAACCCCGTGCCCGTCGTCAAGGTCCGCGAAGACCTCTATGTCAGCGAACTCTACCACGGCCCGACCCGCGCCTTCAAAGACATGGCGCTGCAGCCCTTCGGCATTGTCCTCTCTTCCATCGCCCAGGCACGTAACGAGAACTACCTCATTCTTGCCGCGACCAGCGGCGATACCGGCCCGGCGGCGCTGGAGACCTTCAAGAACCGCGCCAACGTCAAGGTCGCGTGTCTCTACCCCGACGGCGGTACCAGCGACGTGCAGCGCCTGCAGATGGTCACGGAGGATGCGGAAAACCTGAAAGTCATCGGCATCAAGGGGAGCTTCGACGACGCGCAGGGCGCGTTGAAGCAGCTGCTGGCATCCGAGACATTCAAAGCAGCCCTCAAGGAGAAGAGCACCTCCCTCTCCGCGGCGAACTCCGTCAACTTCGGCCGCATCATCTTCCAGATCATCTATCACATCCACAGCTACCTCGAACTGGTGCGCCAGGGCGAGATCACCATGGGCGAAAAGGTCTACCTGGACGTACCGAGCGGCAACTTCGGTAACGCCCTGGGCGGCTACTACGCCATGAAGATGGGACTGCCGGTCGAGAAGATCATCATCGCCTCCAACGAGAACAACGTCCTGACGCGCCTTATTACGACGGGGAAATACGACCTGCGCGATGCCCACGTCGTCGCGACGACGTCACCGGCGATGGATATCCTCAAATCCTCCAACGTCGAGCGCGTCCTTTATGACCTCTTCGGCGAAGCGCGTACCAAAGAGCTGATGCGCTCCCTTGACGAAGAACACAACTACGAGCTCTGTTTCATGGAACTGGACAAACTCCAGGAGTTCTTCGCGGCGGATTACGCGACGGGCGACGAGGGCAAGGCCTATATCAAGGCGGCGTTCGCGGACGGCTACCTGATGGACCCGCATACGGCAACCTGTTTCAAAGCCTATGAAAACTGCGCGAAG
Source organism: Thiomicrolovo immobilis (assembly GCF_039645955.1). Lineage (GTDB taxonomy): Bacteria > Campylobacterota > Campylobacteria > Campylobacterales > Sulfurimonadaceae > Thiomicrolovo > Thiomicrolovo diazotrophicus. The sequence continues at coordinate 1,383,569 of NZ_CP147916.1, read as the reverse complement.
AAGGAACTCAAAACTATCGCCTACTCCACGGCGGAGTGGACGAAGTTCTCCCCGACGATCGCGAACGCGCTCACCGGCGAAGTCGATACGCACGACATCGACGCGCTCAACGCCATCGCCGCCGAAGCGAAGATCGGCATCCCGGAGATGATCAAGGCCCTCTTCGACAAGCCGGTCACCCAGAAGACCATCATCGAAAAAGAGCAGATCGAAGCGGAGATCCTGAACTTTATCTAACTCCCCTTTGCGGCCTTTTCGGGCTGCAGGGCAACGCTGCTGTCGAATTCGGCGATCATCCTGTCCGCCGAATAGAGCGTTTCTTTGTCCGTCTTCAATACTTTCTTGCCGATCTTTTCCGAATAATTAATCTGTTTCAGTATGTGTTTGATGCAGTTCAGGCGCGCTTTTTTCTTCTTGTCCGCGTGGATGATCGTCCAGGGGGAGTGATCGGTGTGCGACGCCATGAACATGGAGTATTCGGCGATGGTGTATTTGTCCCAGAGCTCCTGCGAGCGGAGGTCGATGGGGGAGAGCTTGTAGTGTTTCAGGGGGTTGTTCTCGCGCTCTTTGAAGCGTTTGGCCTGCTCTTTTTTCGAGACGGAGAAGTAGAACTTCACAAGGATGATGCCGGCATTGACGAGCATCCGCTCGAACTGCGGGACTTCGTGCAGGAACTCCTGGTGCTCGTCCTGGGTACAGAAGCCCATCACAGGCTCTACCCCGGCACGGTTGTACCAGCTGCGGTCGAAGAGGACGATCTCGCCCGCACTGGGGAGGTGCTCGACGTAGCGCTGGAAATACCACTGCGTCTTTTCGACGTCCGAGGGCTTGTTGAGCGCCACGACGCGCGCGCCGCGGGGATTGAGGTGCTCGGTGATGCGCTTGATCGTCCCGCCCTTGCCGGCAGCGTCGCGCCCCTCGAAGAGCAAGAGCAGTTTCAGCCCCTGCTCTTTGACGTGTTTTTGCAGTTTCAGCAGTTCGATCTGCAGCTGTTTGAGCTCGTCTTCGTAGTCGATGACACTCTTGCGGATCCAGACGGCAACCCGCTTTTTGCCGTTCTTGTTGTGTTCGCGCCGCTCCCGCTCAAACGCCTTGCCGCTTTCGATCCTGCGGTCGTCATGGACGATCTCTTTGAGGATCTCCCCTTGTTCCAGTTCCGTCCCCAGCATATCGTGCTTTGTGCCCATACACGCTCCTTTGGCTGATTATAGCACGGATATGGCGGCTGCAGGGTGTACTGCGGCCTTAGCTGCGCAGGAGGAAGCTATTTCGATGATGACCCATTTACACATGATTTTCAAACGAGGGTTTTAAAAACTATTGTACGCTTTGATGAAATGAATTAATACAAATTTAATAATAATATGCTAAAACATAAAAACACTATATAAGTTAAGGGTGCAAATTCATGAAGCTCTCTACCATTTTCATAATTCTGTTTTTACTAACCGGTTGTTGGGACTCTGATGCAAAACATACATCGACAGATGAAGTTGAAATCATAGACGGGCATACGCTTCCACCTGATCCCGGAGAGGCCGGGAAGGAAACGCTACTAGGGATTGACAGCAACAATGACGGTGTCAGAGATGACGTGGAGCGTTGGATCTATAAAACGTACTCAAGCAAAATACGAAGAGAGGTTTTGATGCAAGGTGCTAGAGCACATCAGGCGATGCTTGCTGACCCGGATGCAATTAGTAATGCTCAAAAGTGGCAACAAGTGATTACAAATAGAGTAATCGCATGCGAATCATATTTATTCAGGAAATATGATATTGAATATGGCATTGAATCATATAGTGAAATGAAAAAGCGGATTTATAACTCTGAAGAACGTCTTGAAAAATATATGCGATATGATCATGCTCTTGGTGGGGGTGTTTATGGTGTTGAAGAGAATGAACGAGTAAAAAGTTCATGTGATTTCAACATAACAAAAGCAATGCAACAAGAAAAATGAAAATTTTATTCTATCTTGTTACCCTGCTTTTTATCCATTTTCAACCACTGTCAGCTGCAATTAACGAATGTCAAATTGATCTTTATTATGCAAATGGTGTACTTGTAGAAGTAGATGAAAATGAAGCACAAAAATTGTGGGATTATCAGGTTGAAATACTCAAAAAATCTAATTCCAATATTTTTGCATCTAGAATTATTCCAAAAGTTGCCTATAACTCAAAATTTTTATGGGGAGTTGACGATTTTCTAGAAGCATTTTTACAGTGGTCTGTTGGACAGACCGTAACAATGGCAAAGATGTTGGAATTTAACAATGTGTATGCGAAAAAGCTTCTTGAAGATCTTGATGCACTTTCCCAGGCGCTTAATTTTGTTGATTTGAGTAAGCACAAAGAGGCCTATAAAAAAAGTATTAAAGATGGCCACGGTGTTATCGTTGTAGCACATTCTCAAGGCAATTTTTTTACTAATAAAGCGTATGAGTCTCTTGATAATTGGATGAAAGGGTACTTTCATATGATTGGAGTGGCCTCACCTGCTTTAACTGTAGCTGGGAAAGGCCCTCGGGTATCATGGGACAATGATTTGGTACCTATAGTGTCTTTAGCTCCGTGGACTTTAGAAAATCCTAATAGGAAAAGATATAAAAACGCTGCTAATGAAATTGTTGATATGCCGTCTATATCCTACCATTCGTTTAAATATTATATGGGTGATGATGTCAACGAGACGGATCTTGGTATAGAGAAAACATTTTCAACTGATAAAGCAAAAACAGTAATTATTCAAGCAATTGTTGATGCATTAATAGCTCACAAAAATGCCACTTCCCAATATATCCCTAAAAGTGCAGATCTGTGTATGGTTGGAACCATAAGACCTATGGAACATCGATTTAAAACCATGCCGGATCTTAAAGACGTCTATTTTTTAGAGATGGGAAAAATACATGTTGAAGGCAATTCGTATATTATGTCCCAGTGCCGGGATGTAAACGACAGCAATCACACAGCTCATAACGGCAAGGTGACAGTGGGACTGACCTGGCGCTATCCGTATATTGACATAGATCTTGATTTTCAAGCCGATCAGGCAGTAAAGGATATTTCGGACCTAAATGATACTGCATTTGAACATTATTACGTCGAAGATGATCTTCCTGTCGGAACATATGAAGTCCATGCTAACAGTAAAGGTGCAATAGACGAAACGTGCATTAATCGCAGAACACCCGAAACGCTGGTCTTTAATGTCAAAGTTCCGGGAGGCAGTGAAATGTTCGCATTCGACATAGAAGATTCTGCCAGTCTCAATGTCGGACACGTGCTTGATATTGTTGTGAAGGATGGGAACTATTCGACCGCGTCAAAAGAGAACGGATGTAAAGATTGTAACCATACGGTAGTGAAGTTAGGGAAAAGTAAAGAGGATTCGAACGGTACAAAGCATATTTATGGGATCGTTCCTATGCTGACACAGGCATTGCTCGGGCCGCTTGGCGGAGCTACTATTGAAGTGCGTGATGCGTTCGGCAGCGCTGCCGAACCCCTTGCAAGCGGTTCGACAACCTATGGTGGATCCAGCATCACAACAGGCCTGATCAGCATGCCGTCTGATTTCATGACGTCAATCGGCGCAACACAGCTTTATCTGCTTAGTATTCATGGCGGTCAGGATATTGATGCCGATGACAATATGGCCATTGATCAGACCCCGACAGAAAATAACGGCACATTACGTGCGCTTCTATTTGGAAGCAGATTGCAGGAAGGGGGCTATAAAGTCAATATTCTGACCGAGGTCGCGTACCAGGTGACGAAGCATATGTTGGAGGCAAATGTCTCAACAGCTGAGATTATCGCTCATTTGGATGATGTTGCGAGCAGGTTACTGAAGAATATTACCAATACGAATGTGTCTTCCGATTACGAAGCCGTGCTGGGATGGCTGCCATATGATGGGAAAAGCCGACTGCGCGCCGACTATGACAGACGAGTTTTGCCTATTGTCGAGAAAGTTCATCTCGGTCAGGATATCTATGCAGATGCCTATGCGCTGGTTTATGCCAACCTAGACTTTGAGGAATCAGGATGGGAAGGTACGGCTACAGATGGGAATTTCACCTTTACAATTGATGCTACTGTTGACATGTCCATGATTGAATCAGTAGAGATCACCCTGACCGATGAGACTGGGAATATTATCAGTGGGGAAATTGTACTCAACGATAGAACACTCTCTTTTATTCCCGCAGCAGCATTGACGGATGGAAAGAGCTATACACTGACATTTACGGTAGGAGTTAGGGACGATAAAGGGCAACTGCTCTATACGCAGTTTACAGAGCTGGTTACCATACCTGATATGACCCCTCCTCAGGTCGATATGCCTGGTGAGGTTCATGTGAATGAGAACATACAGACAGTTGTCTATATCAATGCAATGGATAATAGTCTACCTCTTACTTATGTGATTTCCGGTGGAGTAGATGCAAATTTATTCTCTATTGGTACGATGGGGCGTCTTATCTTTAACATTGCTCCAAATTTTGAAAAACCTGATGACAGTAATAAAGATAATACATATGAAGTACAAGTGCGTATCACAGATAGTGTCGGTAATGCGGCTGATATTAATGTCACTATAGTCGTTGATGATGTTTTTGAGGCGCCTGTATTGGGACAGAGCATCATGGTAGTTGATGAAGACATCCCAGTGGGGAGCCAAATAGGGCGTGTCACGTTAATCAGTGAAGGTGACGGAAATGTCACCCGTTATGAACTCAATTACTGGGGTTATCTTGATTTTGGAATAGATAAGAAAGGGACGATCATAACAATACATCCTTTTGATTTCGAAAGAGAAAACAACTACCGGTTTCAGGCCAGAGCCGTTAATAGTGTCGGACAAACATCGGCATGGGCTGAGGTGATCGTCAACATCAAAGATGTTGAGGAGCCTCTGCCGGAACTGCATCCTTTTACCGGAAGTATGGATGAACACGCTCCTGCAGGAAAAGAAGTGGGGCAGATGTATGTTTATCCCGGATTAGGGACGGGTTTTTCGGTCGGGTTGGAGGGTGAAGGGAGCAAGGATTTCGTTATCGAAGCCAACGGTACGATTTCAGTGTCACCTACAGCGGATTTGAACCACATGTCACGTTCGGAATATCATTTACAGGCTATCGGCACGAACAGTCTTGGTGCCAGCCCAGCCGTAGAAGTTGTGATTTTTATAAATAAATGGACCAAGCAGTATGGTACATCGACATCCGACAGTACGACTTCAATTGTTGTCGATGCACAAAACAATATCTATACTGCAGGATGGACATACGGAGCTATTGATGGCAATGCAAGCGAAGGGAAAAGGAGCGTCTTTTTGTCCAAATTTGATTCGGCAGGGAAACAGCTCTGGATTAAACAGTATAAAAACGAGTTTGAAACATCTGTTTCGGATATGACCATAGGCAGTGACGGCACAATTTATCTTGTAGGGAGTCAATATTCGAAGCCTTACAGTTGCTGCAATAAGCTGGATTACAGAACAGCGGGATGGATCATGGCTATTTCAAATGATGGTGATGAACTTTGGACGCATCTATATAACAGTGGAGATGACTATTGGGATTCAGTGAATAGAGTTGTAGCTGACAGAGCAGACAACTTATACATTTTAGGAGAAACAGGAGGTTCTATTGACGGGGGAGTCAATTACGGTTATAAAGACATTTTTGTGGCCAAACTTACCAATGAGAGCGACACAGTATGGCTGCATCAAATAGGCTCCAGACATTACGATTCCGTTAATGGAATCGGATTGGATGATGGCAAACTTTTCCTATTAGTGGATATGGGAGATGAAACGCTTGTTAAATTTGACAGTAGTGGGGAGTTGATCTGGAAGTATTCCTATCCGTGCGACACCTCTGTATCGTATGACTGTAATTATTATAATGATTTAACATTTGATGGGGCCGGAAATATATTTTTGGCCGGAGTTAATGAAGCGTATTGGGGAACCGAATATACGGGACACTACGATCTAAATGTCACATTGGCGAAAGTAGATATAAACGGTACTATGCTCTGGAGTCGCAATTACGGAACACTGGAAAATGATACAGCGAGTAGAATACTTTATGACCCTTTAGGTGTGTTGTATATTGTTGGAAATACATCCGGCGACTTAAATGGAAATTTCAACAAAACGCCCTATCTTGAAAGCAGTGAGAAAAGCGATTTCTTTTTGATGAAAATGGACTTGAATGGAACTGAAATGAGCACTAAACAGTATGGGACGATCGACAATGACAGTGTACTGGATATGGTGATCGACCTTGATGGAAATGTGCTTTTGGGTGGATTGGTTTATGAAGCGCTGGATGGAAACCCACCCTTAGGTGTGGCAGATGCATTCTTAATGAAAATTGGTGACTAGGTTTCGGTGTCCCAGGCGTGTTTATAACGCCGAGAACTTCTCTTTGATCATCGGGGCGATCTCGTCCGCATTCTTGAGCTGAGCGAAACAGCTCTGTACGCCGCAGAGCATATAAGCATCGTCGTCGGTGACCTTGACGTGGAGGTAGGGGTAGGTGACCGTCGAAATGTTACCTGCGGCCGACGCCAGCCGTTCGGCGTCGGCTTTGACGACGAGGTCCTCGAAAAGATAGCGCAGCGCCTGGTTGAAGAGGTAGGGGAAGTAGATCGGCGTCTTCGCCAGGCGGGCGGAGTAGTACTCCAGGGTTTTGAAGGCGAAGTGGCGGTACTTCTCCTCGACGAGGATGCCGAGGCTCAGCAGCAGGTCGACCATGACGCCGACGGAGCCGGGGTAGGAGCTGTCTGTGGGATCGGCGTCGGTGATGAACTCGCCCTTGCTAAAGTACCAGCGTCCGTTGTCGTAGAGGGTCTCCAGTGCGCGGTTGGCCATCTGCTGCGCCTGCATGAGGTAGGTGTCGTCGTAGGTCGCTTCGTAGGCCTTGACGAAAGCGGTCCCGAGGTAGGCGTAATCCTCCAGGAAAGTGCCTATTTTGGGCGTACTGTGGATGAGGGCCGTGTGGTAGAGCGTGCCGTCCGGCATCAGGAAACCCTGCAGGGCTTTGAGGGCCGTTACCGCTTTTTCGATGTAGGCAGGGTCGCTCTTGCCGAGCTCGAAGAGGCCGCGGATCATCATCGCGTTCCAGGAGGTCTGGATCTTGCGGTCGATAAAGGGGTATTCGCGCTCTGTGCGAAGGCGGAGGAAGACGTCGCGGACGGGGACAAACCACTCGGGGCGTTCGACGGGTTCGGAGAGCCAGAGAATGTTCCTGCCCTCGAAGTTGCCGCGCGGCGTGACATGGAGGGTCTCCAGGATCGCATCGGCGTCATCCTCGGCAAAGCCGTCCTCGATCAGCGCCGCCCTGGCGACGTCGTACGCGACGATGAAGTAGGTGCCTTCTTCCCCTTCGCTGTCGGCGTCGCTGGCGGAGTAGAAGAGGCCGTCTTCTTGCATCTTCGCCGCCATGAAGTCGGCGATCTCCGTGGCAGTCCGTGTATAGGAGGCATCGCCGAACATCCGCCCGGCACGGGCGTAGAGCTCGCAGAGCAGCCCATTGTCGTAGGTCATCTTCTCAAAGTGTGGCACCAGCCACTCCGGGTCGACGCTGTAGCGGCAGAAACCGCCGTCGACGAGGTCGTACATACCGCCGCGGTGCATCGTGGAGAGGGTCTGCGTCACCATCTTTTTCGCATCGGCGTCGTTTTGCAGCAGCACGATGTCGAGCAGGGCGTTCAGCGTCGAGGTGTGCGGAAACTTCGGCTGCTGGGAGAAGCCGCCATGTGTGTTCTCGAAGTTGTGCAGCGCCTGTTTGACGAAACCGGTAGCCAGGGAGGGCTTGAGGACCGTGGCCTCTTTCGGCCGCGCTTCGGGTTTCAGGTAGTTCTGGATCTCGTCGGCGTTCTGGAAGAGTTTCTCGTCCCCTTCGGCCACCTTGGTGGCGATGATCTCCGTCAGTTCCGTAAAGCCGAGCATCCGGTCGCGGGTGGTCGGCGGGATGTAGGTGCCGGCGTAGAAGGGTTTGTTGTCGGGGGTGCAGAAGATGGAGGCGGGCCAGCCGCCCGCACGGCGGTTGAGCAGCTGGTGCACCTCCTGGTAGTACTTGTCGAGGTCGGGGCGCTCTTCGCGGTCGACCTTGATGCTGACAAAGTGTTCGTTCAGGTAGGCCGCGATGGCCTCGTTTTCGAAGACCTCGTGTTCCATGACGTGGCACCAGTGGCAGCTACTGTAGCCAATGGAGATAAAGATCGGACGCTTCTCGTCGCGGGCACGTCTAAAGGCCTCGTCGCACCAGGGGTACCAATCGACGGGGTTGTTTTTGTGCTGCTGCAGGTAGGGGGAGTCTTCGTTGGCGAGTCTGTTGGGCATGGTCGGTCCGTCTGCGTTGGATTAGTGGGGCATTATATACAATCTGCTGCTTAATTAAAAAAAGAAGATCAATGGAAATTATTACATTATGTTTCTGTAAGGTTGAAACGGGCTATAATCCTTTTAAGGACAGTTTCAATAACTGGCAAATCAAGTGCAAAGGATCGACGATGAAACATAAGGGAATACTTGGGATTCTGCCTTTCCTACTGGCAACGGCAGGTCACGGATTGACATTGGAAGAAGCGTATCGGACGGTGGTGGACACCAATCCGGAAATCCGGCAGCGCATTGAGGATTACCGTGCCGTCGAAGAGGACAAAACGATCGCATTCGCTGATTACCTCCCGGTGGTAGATCTGCAGGGATCCGTCGGTTTAAAGCATGATGAAGGTTCCATCGGGCCAATCGGTCCTAACGTGGATTCAGACACCTACATGCATACGGAAGCGTTCGTCCGGGCGCGCGAAAACCTTTTCCGCGGTTTCTCGACGATGCACGACGTCGCACAGCAGGATGCGAGACTGCTCTCCGCGGAGTACTCGCTGATGGAAAAAGTGAGCCAGCTCGGCCTTACCATGATCGAAAGCTATCTGGGCGTGCTGAAGCAGAAGCAGATCCTCGCCCTGACGCTGGAGAACCGCGACACGCACCAGCGCTACTATGACATGATCAAAGAGCGTCTCGAAGCCGGCGTGGGCGCACAGTCGGATATGGAACAGATCTCCGGCCGTCTCGCACTGGCCGAGTCGAACGTCAAGGTCGCCATCAACAATTTCGAAGATGCCCAGACGAACTTCAAGCGCATCTACGGAGAAACGGTCGACCCCGAGGATATGATGGAAGCGAAGGTCAACGCTTCGTTGATGCCGATGAGCATCGAGGCGGCGGAAAAAACGGCGCTTCAGTATTACCCGACCCTGATGGCCAGCCGTAAAAATATCAAGGCGGCGCAGGAGGCATACAGCCAGGCGGCTTACACCTACTATCCGAGCGTCGACCTGGAGGTCAAACAGTCCCATGTCAACAATGACAGGACGGGCGATTACGCATGGCGTACGGATGCGGGCGATGAGAACGAATTTAGCGTACAGCTGGTCGCATCGTGGAATATCTATAACGGCGGTGCGGATGTCGCCGGCCGCAAAAAAGCGCTCGCTTCCGCTTTCAACGCCTCCGAAAAAATGATGGAGAACCAGCGCCTTGTTTTTGAACGCCTGAACTATTCCTGGGCGGCTAAAACCCGGATAACGGAGCAGCTGGCGTATCTGAAAGAGCACCGCGACTTTACACAAAGAACCCTGCAGGCGTACAACGAAGAGTTCCGCCTCGGACGCCGGACGCTTCTGGACGTGCTCGATGTCGAGAATGAGTACTACACTTCCCGCAAGGCTTACGTCTCTACCCTGTACGATCAGCAACTGGCCGAATACCGGGTTATTGAAAACGTCGGGAGCCTGCCGCTGGTCGCGGAGGTGAAGCCCGAAGAGGTTTTGGCCCTGAAGCGCGATGCGATGGCACCGACTGAGGTCCCAGCGTCTGAATAGACGCTGGACGGTAAAAGGCGGTTTTTGATTTGCTCAGGTATTTCGCACTTCTTTCGCTCCTTCTAGGATGTGCAGGACAGGGTGCCTCGCTGACTCCCATCGGGGAGAAGGCGTCGGCAGGGCATGCAGCCGTCAACGCGAACGAACAGGATTATTTCGCCCGGAAACGCTTGGAAGCGATGGAGCGGATGCTCAACGGCCTCCGGGACAAGAGTGAAATGGAAAAGCTCAAAGGGGTTAACGACTTCTTCAACCGCGTCCGTTTCGTTTCCGACATCCAAAACTGGGGTGTCGAGGACTACTGGGCGCGCCCGAGCGAATTCCTCGCGCGGGACCAGGGGGATTGCGAGGATTACGTCATCGCAAAGTATTTTGCCCTGAAACGGCTCGGTGTCCCCGAAAAAAAACTCTTCTTTACCTACGTAAAGGCCGTCAAGTTCAACCAGGCGCATATGGTGCTGACCTATTACGCAGACCCGAAAGCGGTACCGCTGGTCCTGGATAATCTCAATTACCGCATTTTCCCGGCAACGAAACGCAAAGACCTCGTCTATGTCTACAGTTTCAACGCGGAGTCCCTCTTTTTGAATACGCAGCAGGGAAGAGGCAAAACACTTTCAGGCGGGAAGTCGCGCAATAAGGCGTGGGCTGCATTCCTGCAACGCATTGAAAAGGAGGGATTGTGACACTCTTTAAAGAGATCACGCTGGCGATGTCTATTCTGGTGATAGCGCTGCTGGCGATGACGATGTTCAGCAACTACCGGACGAACGTCCGTTTCATCGAGGAGCAGCTCTATACCAGTGCGCGCAACACCGCTTCGTCCCTGGGGCTGGCGATCAGCCGGGCGTCCGACGGCCAGGATGTCGCGATGGCCGAAACGATGATCAACGCGGTGTTTGACAGCGGACTTTACGAAGCGATCGTCTACCGCAACGTCGACGGAAAAGTGCTCTACGAGCGTCACACGCCGCTGACCCTCGATGACGTGCCGACATGGTTCGCCGACAGTATCGCCCTGCCGCCTGCGTCGGCGTCCGTGCCCGTGGGCAGGGAGTGGATGCAGGTCGGAGAGCTTCAGATCGAAGGATACCGCGGCAACGCCTATACCCAGATGTGGGATGCGCTCAAGGAAGTGCTTGTCAGTTTCTTCATCCTGAGCGTGCTGGCCATGGGCGGGATCTACTTTATGCTGAAGATCGTGCTGCGTTCGCTCGATGCGGTCCGAGAACAGGCGGAAGCCGTTTCGGGGAACCGTTTTATCATCCAGGAGTCGCTGCCGAGAACCAGGGAGTTCCGTGATGTGGTCCAGGCCATCAATACCCTGGTGTTTAAAGTGAAGGAGGTTTTCAAGAAGGAGGCCGACGCCGTCGCCCGCTACAATACGCTCCTGTATGAAGACCGCCAGACCCACCTGAAAAACCGCGATTTCTTTATGATGAAACTGGGCAGCCTGATGTCGGGCGAAGACCGCTTCTCCGCCGGCTATGTCGCTGCGCTGCAGCTGTGCGACCCCGACAAGGTGAAACATGAAGAGGGAGGATACGTCCTGCAGAAGGTGCTCTCCTTTATCGGCGATATTGCCCGCGGCATCGTCAACGGGGTCGAAGAGGGCGTTGCCTGCCGGGTCCGTGAATTCGAAGTGATCCTCATCCTCCCGTCGCTGGAAGAGTCGGATGTTTCGGCGCTGCTCACCTCGGCGGCTGAGAGCTGCAAGGGGGCCGGCTACTGCGTGACGATCGCCGCGGCGGCGTACCGTACCGGCGAAACCCCTTCTGACCTCCTGAGCCATCTCGATTACGCGCTGATGCAGGCGGAAGCCGGCGGGGCCGTACCGGTCCTTTACCGTGAAAAACACGATCATGTACCTTCATGGGGACACGACGAGTGGCGGAAACATCTGCGCGACGCAATGCAGTTCGACCGTTTTGTGACCGTGTACCAGCCCGTTGTCGCCCGCAGCGGGGAGACGGTGCAAAAAGAGCTGCTGCTGCGCCTGGAGCTGGAAGGCGAGCTGCTCAACGCCGGGGCATTCATTCCGGTCGTTTCACACCTCGATCTGCTCGAGGAGCTTGACCGTTACGTGCTCGACAAGATGGGCAAGAGCTTTCATGCCGTCGAGGTTGCGGTGAACGTTTCGGAGGATTTTATCGCCCACAGTTCTACCATTGGGTGGTTGTCCGCCAGGAAAGATGCCTGGGACGATAATACGCTGGAACTGGCGTTCGAAGTCTCCAACAGTACGGTGCTGAGCGCGCCGGAGCCCGCGGCGGCTTTCTCCATGTTCGTACAGAAGCAGGGATGGCGTTTCGGCATCGACCACTTTACGGTCGAATCCGAAAAAGATTTGACCTTCCTGCAGCGTGTCAAACCCTCCTACCTGAAGATTGACGCGGCGTACCTGCTCTCCCTGGTCGGTTCCGAGAGCAAACGCGAATCGGCGCTCTTTACCATCGCCAGGCTGATCGACATCGACCTGATTGCGACGGGGGTCGACAGCGAGGAGACGGCAACAAGCCTGTACGAGCACGGTATTGAGCGGCTGCAGGGCTTCTGGATCGGCAAGCCGGACAAGGGGGCGGTGTAGATGGGCGAACAGAATCGTTCCGGGCTGCTTGACGCCCTGTTGGCTGTTGCAAAACTCTATCACCAGGAAGTGACCGCGGAGATCGTCCTGGCGGGGTTGCCGGTCGACCCGGAGGACCCGAAACTGTTCGAACCCGACCCCCAGCGCTCCCGTTCGCTTTTTAGCCGGGCGGCGGAAAAGGCGGGCTTCTCCAGTACCCTTCAAAAGAAATCCCTGCGCAAGATCGCACAGCACCTGCTGCCGTGTATCCTGATCCTGAAAGAGGATCGCGCCTGCGTGCTGCTCGAGTTTGACAAAGAGATGGAGTATGCGAACGTGCTGCTTCCCGGCGTTCCCGAGCAGGAGGGGTGGATTCCCATTGAACACCTGGAAGCGGAGTACCTCGGGTACTGTTTCCTGATGAAAAAGAACTTCGGGTTCAGCCTGGAAGCGCAGGAAGAGAAGGAAGAGGAGGACGAAAGGCACTGGTTCTGGAGTACGTTGTCGCGCACAAGAACGATCTATATGGACATTCTGGTCGGCTCCTTCCTGGTCAATCTTTTTATTCTGATCCTGCCGCTGTATATGCGCAACGTTTTTGACCGGGTCATCCCGAATACGGCCCTCGACACGCTCTGGGTCCTCACCTACGGTGTCGTGGCCATCTTCGTGCTCGAAGCCTTTTTACGTTTTTTGCGGAGCTACTTTATGGAGATCGCGGCGAAAAAGAGCGACGTGATCATGTCGTCGAAGATCTTCGAGCACGTCATGGATATGAAGCTCTCCGAGCAGATCGGTTCCGTCGGCGCGTTTTCAAGCGACCTGAAACAGTACGAGAGCATCCGGAACTTTCTGACCTCCACCGTCGTGACGACCCTCGTCGACCTCCCGTTTTCGATTCTTTTCCTGCTGGTGGTTTACTGGGTCGCCGGCGATGTTGTCTATATCCCGCTGATGACGATCGTCCTTATCGTCGTGTACGCCTTCCTTATAAAAGGACCGATCCGGACCAGCATCCGCAACTCCAACCAGGCATCGGCGGTGAAAAACAGCATTCTGCTCGAAAGCCTCAATGCCATTGAAACGATCAAGGCCTTCAACTACAACAGCGTTATGCAGTGGAAGCTGGAGGAGGCGACGGGGAACATTGCCCAGCGGGGGCTCAAATCCCGCGTCCTCAACGGCTCCATCGCGACGGCGACCTCCTTTCTGATCCGCGTACAGACGGTCGCCGTGATCGTGGCCAGCGTCTACATGATCCACCAGGGCATACTGACGACGGGGGGATTGCTGGTCGCCTACATCCTTTCGTCGCGGGCCGTCAACCCCGTCGGGAAGCTGGTGATGCTGATCTTGCAGTTCAACAAAGCCCGTGCGGGCTTCCGCGCGATCGAGAAGGTGATGGGAAGTGCCATCGAACACCCTAAAGAGCGGGAGTTTATCAGTGCCAGCCATCTCAAAGGAAAGATCGATTTCGTCAATGTCGATTTCGCCTACCCCGATTCGGCGCGCAATGCCCTGCATGACGTCTCGTTTACGATCGAACCCGGCGAACACGTCGCCATCATGGGAGAGATGGGATCGGGCAAGACGACCATCATCAACCTGCTGATGGGCTTTTATGCCCCCAAGGAGGGAATGATCCTCGCGGACGACGTCGAGATGGATCAGTACGCCCCGGCGGAGCTGCGCAAACAGATTGCCTACGTTCCCCAGGAGATCGTTCTGCTGCAGGGGACGATCAAGGAGAACATCGCCCTGAAGCATCCCGGTATTGATTCGCACGAGATCGTCGAGGCGGCACGCCTGAGCGGCGCCCTGCGCTACATCAATCTCAACCCCGACGGCTTCAATATGAAGATCAAGGAGAAGGGACAGAACGTTTCGGGCGGGCAGCGCCAAAGCATCGGGATCGCACGGGCCCTGATCGACGATTTCTCCTTGGTTCTCTTTGACGAGCCGACCTCGCACCTGGACGAAGAGAGCGAGCGCATCGCCATCCTCGGGATCTCCCAGAAGATCAAGGGGAAGACGGCGCTCTTCGTGACGCACAAAGACGCCGTTTTGGAACTGGTCGAGCGCATCATCCTGCTCGAGCGCGGGGAGGTCGTGATGGACGGAACGAAGGCGGAGGTCCTCGCCTACCTTAAAAAGTCGGAGGTGCACAGTGCTTGACAGTTCCATGCTCTCCAGCCGGCCGCCGAAGCGCCCCTCTGACAAGAGTGATCAGCGTCCCAGGGTCGTTTCGGAGGAGGAGCTGGCCTATCTCAGCAGCCGCAGCGCCGCGGTACTGGAGCGTACGGCCCTGCATTCACGGCTTTTCCTCTGGATTATGCTGCTGACGGTGGCGGTTTTCATCGTCTGGGCGGATCACGCGATGATCGACGAGGTCGTCAAGGGCAATGGCAAGATCGTGCCGAGCAGTCAGATCAAGCCGATCCAGAACCTCGAAGGGGGGATCGTCAAGGAGATCCTTATCAAAGAGGGCGACCTTGTCAAAAAAGGCGAACCGCTGCTGAAGATGCAGGACATCTACTTCAGTTCGACGGTGGAGAAGACCCGGCTGGAGTATGACGAACTTTACGCCCGGGCGGTCCGCCTGCGGGCGGAGGCCCACGGGACGGCTTTCCTCGAACCCGAGACGAGCGACCCGGCGCAAAAGACGCTGATCGAGAAGGAGCGCAGCCTTTTCACGAGCAACCGGAAGCAACTCAAAAAGAGCATCGCGGTGCTCGACGCGCAGATTGTCCAGCGCAGCAGCGAGCTCAAAGAAGCGCGGGAGCACTATGTCGAGCTTGAGCAGGAGATGGAATTGGTTCGCAAGGAGATCGAGATCAACAAGCCCCTGGTCAAAAAGCGGATCGTGCCCGAGGTTGACTATATCAAGCTGCAGCGCGATGCCAACAACGTACAGCAGTCCCTGACGACGACAAGACATCAGATCGCGTCGACGCGGGCGATGATCGACGAGGCAAAGAGCAAACGCGACGAAGCCGAGCTCGCTTTCCAGAACCGTGCCAAGGAGGAGCTAAACGGGATCGAGGCGCAGATGCAGCGGATCAAGGAGTCCCAGGCGGCGCTCGAAGACCAGGTGAGCCGGACCCTGGTGCGCTCGCCCGTCGACGGGATCGTCAAGCGCCTCTATGTCACAACGATCGGCGGGGTCGTGACGCCGGGCATGAAGATGATGGATATCCTGCCGACGGGGGATTCGCTGCTGGTCGAAGTCAAGGTCCATCCGCGCGATATCGCCTTTTTGTACCCCGATCAGCGCGCAGTGATCAAGATTACGGCCTATGATTTTGCCATCTACGGGGGACTCAGCGGCCGGGTCGTGCGGATCAGCCCCGACTCCATTAATGAAGCCGACGGCAAGACCTACTACCAGGTCTGGATCGAAACGGACAAAACCTTCCTCGGCACGGTGGAGAATCCGTTGAAGCTGATTCCGGGCATGGTCGTTAACGCGGAGATCATCACGGGCAAAAAGAGCATTCTCGACTATATTCTTCAACCGCTGCTGCGTACGAAAGACAATGCCTTCAAGGAGCGATAGGATGAAAAAACTCTACCTCTATTCTAGGCGGGATTCTGTGCTCAAACACTGGAAAACCGGGATGTCACGGTTGTATGATCTGCAGATGTTTCAGGATCTCGGAGCGCTCTACGGCGCTTTGGACAAAGCGCATCCCGCGGTCGTGCTGTTCGATTATGACGGCAATATCGGGGAGTTGGAGGAGCTGCTCCAGTTTCTCAAAGGGACGAAGAGCGCCGTGATGGCGATGAACAGCAGCCCCGTCTATTCTGAAGGGATTCTGCTGCTCAAGGAGGGGGCACGCGCCCTGCTGAACACCTACGCTTCTGCCAACAACATCAATCAGGCCGTCAAGGCCGTCGTCGGCGGCAATATCTGGCTTTACCCGGAGTTTATACAGATGATGATCCGGCACAACAGTATGATGGCGTCCCAGCGTCAGGAAGCGCTTGACCCGTTGTCGGCGCGGGAACGCGAGCTGGCGGAGATGGTGGCGCTCGGGATGAGCAACAAGGAGATCGCCCAGACGGCGGATATCACAGAACAGACGGTCAAGACCCATTTGAAGACGGTGTATGAGAAGCTCGGCGTGGCCAGCCGGCTCGAGCTGGCCATTATGGTCAATAATGCCAGACGATAACAAATTCATACGAAAGTAGTATTGAGCTGCGCGGCGGTTAAAGCCTATAATACAGCTAAGATACATCAAAAGGAGATGAGATGGCAACTGCAATCGGAATGGTAACGGCAATTGAAGGCGTTGTGAAAGTGATTGGACCGGGCGGCCACGAAAAGATCGCTGTATCCGGGGATATCATCCACGAAAATGACACCGTGATCACCGGGGAAGGCGGTATCGTACTGAGCCTCGACAACGGCCATACCGTTGAGATCGGCTCACACGAACATGTCGTACTCGACAGCAGCGTAACGGTCGATACGGCGGAAAACGATGCGCTGATCGGTGATGTTACCGCCCTCGAAACCGCCCTGATGGGCGGCGAGATGGGTGCGACAGCAGCAGGTCAGGGCGGTGGCCAGGGCAGCGGACTGAGCGAAGGCGCCATCTATGAAGAGCGTGATGACGCACGGGGTGACGTCGGTGCCGATCAGGAGGGTGACGAAGTGGGTGCCCGCGGTGTTGCGAGCGCGGAAATCGGCAATCCGGCGGATGCCCGTCCGGCGGCTGATACCGATACAGACACGGACACGGATACAGACACCGATACAGACACTGACACCGATACAGACACCGATACGGATACAGACACTGACACGGATACCGACACCGACACGGATACCGACACCGACACGGATACCGACAACGACGACGACAACGACGACGATGACGATACCGACAACGACGACGATGATGATGACGACGGCAACAACGGCCACGGTAACGATGATGACCATGATGACGACAGCAACCCGGGTCAGGGCGGCGGCGGTCACGGTGCCGACACGGACGATGACTCCGACGATGACGACGACGGCAACAACGGCCACGGCAATGACGATGACCATGATGACGACAGCAACCCGGGTCAGGGCGGCGGCGGTCACGGTGCCGACACGGATGATGATTCCGACACCGATACGGATACAGATACCGATACCGATACCGACACTGATACTGATACTGATACGGATACAGACACGGATGACGACGATGGTAACAACGGTCACGGCAATGACGATGACCATGATGACGACAGCAACCCGGGTCAGGGCGGCGGCGGTCACGGTGCCGACACGGACGATGACTCTGATACAGACACCGACACCGACACGGATACCGATACCGACGCGGATTCTGATACCGATGCCGACTCTGACAGCGATGACGACCATGACAACGGTCACGGCAACGATGAGGACCATGACGACGACAGCAACCCCGGACAGGGCGGCGGCGGCCATGGTGCGATGGATGCGGAGGACTTCGACCTCTTCGATGACGGCGATCTGGACGATCTGGATGTGGATCCGGATCCGGACAGCGTTGTCTAAGCGGCGGGCTCGTCCCGCACCGCTTTTACCAAAGGGTGCCCGCGAGGCACGTTTTTGTAAGGGCCGGAAAGCATCACAAGCGATGCAAGGCATGTGAAGGAGAGGGGATGACGGTACCGCACGCGGTCTCCGGCGCGGAAACGGCAGATGAGATGCAGTTTTTTGGGGCGGTTCGGAAGCTGCTGGCGGGAGAGCCTTCGGCATTCCCGCTTCCCAAACAGTTTGCACGGAGCTTCGATCCCTCCTGCTCGCAGCTCTATATTACGCTCTTTCAACGCGGCGTGAAGCCGATGCGCTGGGGATCGCGTCGCCGTTCGTTGGAGGAGAGCGTACGCCGCGCCGTGGCGGGAGTACGCAAACGCAAAGGCTTTGAGGCTTTTCATGTTTCCGACCCCTCAGTGTGCCGGATCATGGTTGAGATGGTGACGGAGGAGATACCCTGCCGTCTGGAAGAGCTGACGTGGATGGACGTGTCGCCGGCACGATATGAGCCCGGGGTGACCGGGGTACGCTGTGTCTATGAGGGGACGGTGCGTTACGTCATGCCGACCGATGCCGTGACCCACAGCATCATGAGTGTGACGCAGCTACTGGACTATCTTGCCGGGCGCTCCGGTCTGGCGCAGAAGGGGCAGGATGAGGAGCAGCGTGCCGCGATGATGCGCGGCCTCCCGCTGCAGTGCAGCCTGCTCAAAAGCGTTGCCGTCATTACCTATGAGGCGAAGACTCTTCCGCTCTACCGGGGGCTTCCGTCGCCGTTTCCCCTCTCGGCCGGTACCGTGGAGAGGGTACTGCGCGAGAGCATCGGTTGGCTGGCGGACAATATGCGGCGCGACGGACGCTTCCTCTACTATTACGATCCCCTGCGTGACAGCGAAGCCGATTTTCAGCACCCGAAGAACCCGGGTTATTACAACATACTGCGCCACAGCGGCGCGACGATCACCCTGCTCGAGGGGTATACGCTCTTCAAAGAACGCCGTCTGCTGGAGGCGGCGCGCCGCTCCATCGATTATTTTGTGACGACGCTGCAAGAAGAGGAGGATGCGGAGGGGTATCGCTGCTACCCCTTTTATAACAAGAAGTCCAAGCTCGGGGGTGCGGGCATAGGGCTGGCCGCCCTGATGCGCTATCGGCATCTCAGCGGCGACGGGCGTTACGGGCGCTATGCAGAGGGGTTGGTCCGGCACCTGCTCAGCCGTATCGACAGTGAGGGGGAGATGATCGGCTACTACCGCCACCCGCGTTTCGGGAAGGGGGCGCCGCTTGTCGGCATCGATGACAAGACGAAGCGGGGCCTCTTCTCCTTTTACTACCCCGGCGAGGCGCTGCTTGGCCTGGCACTTTTCCATGCACACGGCGACGGATCGGATAAACTGAAAGCGCGCATTCGGCATGAGAGCCGCCGGGCACTTGATTTTCTCATCCATATCCGTCCGAAGCGCTATGCCGATCTCTTCGAGCCGCTGCCGGCGGACAGCTGGCTGATGCAGGCGATCGAGGCCTGGGACACGATCGGAGACGTCGTCACCGATGCCCACCGGGCCTTCGTGTACGGGGACGCGGCACAGATGATTCGCCATATGTACACGCCTGATGATGCGCTCTGTCCCGATTATGCCGGCGGGTTTTACTACCGTTTCGGTGACCACGTCTACCATGACGGTTCGCGCTGCGAAGGGCTGATGGCGGCCTACCGGCTGGCGCGGCAGCGGGGGGAGCGGGCGCAGATGACGCACATCCTCGGCCCCATGCTTCTGGCGGCGCGGGGACTGCTCGCCACCTTCAATACACCCGAATCCGCGTATGCCCACCGCTACCCCGAGCGCAGCGTCGGCAGCTTCCGCTTCAAACTGACGCGCCAGTGGATCCGTGTCGATGCCGTGCAGCATGCCGCCTGTTTCTATGCCCGTCTGCTCCCGATAGTGAAGTGAAATGCCCGGGCTGAAAGCTTAACCCCCCACAGCTGGGCGCGCGTTACTGTTTTGTTTTTGCTTCTTGCGCTAAAATGTGGGCCAATTTCGTCACAAAGGCTTTCTGTGAAACGGTTCCTCGCGTTTTTTACCCTGCTTTCGGCGACGCTCCTCTTCGCCTTTCAGAGCAGTTTCCTGATGCCCGAAGAGGCATTCAAACCCAAGGCCTCCCTGCTCGATAACCAGCACATCGCCATTGACATCGAACTGGGCGAGGGCATCTATGTCTATGCCGACAAGCTCGATGCCAAGGTCAAGGCACCCTCCGGGGTCTCCATCTCCGAAGTGAAGGTCAACAGCGTTGCGGAAGAGCATGACGGTGACATGGTCCACCTGCACAACGTGCCCGTCGAGATCATTCTCACATCGTCGCAGAAAACGGGCACAGTCCCGGTGACCGTCGCTTTCGCATTTCAGGGGTGTTCGGAGCGCGGGCTCTGCTACGAGCCGCAGAACAAAGAGTACACCTTCGACGTCGATCTCGCCAAACTTGGTTCGCCCGCCGCCGCGACACCCGAAAAGCCGAAAGCTCCGGTCGCAGTGCAGGGTGAGAGCGAAACGGACCTGATTGTCGACACGCTCAAAGGCGGCAGTCTCTGGGCGATCCTGGCCCTCTTTTTTGGCTTCGGACTCGCGCTTTCACTGACCCCGTGCATCTTTCCGATGATCCCGATCCTCTCCTCCATTATCGTGTCGCAAGGGGAGAAGCTGACGGCCCGGCGCGGGTTCACCCTTTCGCTGGTTTATGTCCTGGCGATGGCCTTTGCCTATACGATCGCCGGGATTATGGCGGGTCTTTTCGGAGAGAACCTGCAGGTGATCTTGCAAAACCCGTGGGCCATCGGTGCATTCGCGCTGATCTTTGTCGCGCTGGCATTTTCGATGTTCGGGTTTTACGAGATCGGGCTCCCGGCGACGCTGCAGACACGTCTGTCGCGTTTTTCGGACAAGGCGGGTGAAAAGGGCGGGTTTACCGGTGTCGCGGTGATGGGCTTTTTGAGTGCGCTTATCGTCGGCCCCTGCGTGGCCCCCGGCCTGGCGGCGGCGCTGATCTACATCGGCCAGACGGGCAATGCGGCCCTCGGCGGCGTCGCTCTTTTTGTCATGAGCCTCGGGATGGGGGTCCCGCTGCTGCTCATCGGCCTGGGCGCCGGCAGATTTATGCCGAAACCGGGCGGCTGGATGAACATTGTCACGGAGGTCTTCGGCGCCGTGATGATCGGTGTCGCCATCTGGATGGTGTCGCGGGTGATCCCGGACTGGATCACGATGATGCTCTGGGCGATCTACTTCATCGTCGCCGCCGTCTACCTCGGGGCTTTCGAACCGATCCACGGCGGTGTCCGCCGTTCAATGCACTCCTTTATCAAGGCGATCGGCATCGTCTTCATGCTCTACGGCACGATTCTGCTCGTCGGAGCGCTCTCAGGCGGGACGTCGATGACGCACCCGCTCAAAGGGTTTGAGGTCAAAATGTGCACGGATGGCCCCGCTGCTCCTGCCGCTACAAAGGAGGTGGCCTTCGAGGTGATCCACTCCGAAGCGGAACTGGAGCAGATCATCGCCGACAACAAAGGGAAAAAGGTGATGCTGGACTTCTCCGCCACGTGGTGCGCGGCCTGCCAGGAGTATGCGGAGTTCACCTTCGCCGACCCGCGTGTCGTGGCGGCACTGCAGGATTTCGTCCTGGTGCAGGCGGACGTGACGGAGAACAGCGACCCTGAAAGGGCGCTGACGAAAAACTTCGGACTTTACGGCCCTCCGGGCATCCTCTTCTTTGATGAAAAAGGGAAGTTGATGAAGGAGAAGACACTGATCGGCTACAAGCCGCCCGAAGCTTTCCTGGAGCACCTGCGCTCGCTCTAAGACACAGCGACTAGAACTGTTCCCAGAGCCACTCGGCCACGGCCTCCTTTTCGGCGTTCGTCAACCCTTTGACGGGCGTCATCACCCCGAACTTTTCCACCATCTCCGGCAGGCACAGAACATACTCTTCGTCGGGATCGTCGATGTACTCCTTGACAAAGGCCTTGACGACTTTGCGCTGGACATCTTCATCCTCGTTGTGGATATGGATCATCATCTTCAGCCGCATGGCGACCATGCGCATCGTCGGCGCTTTCATCTTCGCCTTCTGCTGGCCGCGCGCCGGTTCTTCAAGCGGGAGCATAACCATATGGCAGGAGGCGCAGTGCTGCTCGTAGATCTTGTAGCCATCCGCGCCAAAAAGCGATGCGGCGAGGAGAAGAGGCAGGATTATCGGTTTCATCGGCACTCCTTTACACGGGCGTTATTTTTCATTATGCCACTGTGTTGTTAAGGGGAGATCGGGAGTAAGAAATTAAAAAATATTATTCAGCGTCCCAGCCGAAAGCGGTGAGAATGCTCGCGAAGACCTCCCCGACGGTGGCCTCGATACAGAGCGGCTCCCCGGTGACGGGGTGGGGGAGTTCGAGCTTCGTCGAGGCGAGCAGGAGGCGGTGGCAGCCGTAATGCTCCCTAAAGAGGTTGTTGTGTTCGGTCCTGCCGTATTTGGTATCGCCGACGATGGGGTGCAGCAGGTGTTTCATATGGCGCCGCAGCTGGTGTTTACGCCCCGTTTCGGGCCGCAGCCGCACCAGGGAGTAGCGGGCGGTCTGGTAGCGCCCGACGGGGATGGGAAGCTCGACGGTCGCGAGGCGCTCATAGTCCGTCACGGCTTCCTGGGCCTCTTTGTCCGTGCGCGCCTTCGCGTCGGTCATCTTGTCGAGCAGCTCTTTGAGCGGGTAGTCGATACGGCCCTGTTCGTCACTATAGCCGCGCACGACGGCGAGGTACTCCTTGCGGACGCTCCCGGCCTCGAAGATCTCGCCGACCTTGCGGGCCGTATCGGGATCGAGGGCGAAGAGCAGCACGCCGGAAGTGGGCTTGTCGAGGCGGTGGACGGGGTAGACGTACTGCCCGATCTGGTCCCGGACGAGCTGCAGCGCGAAGCGCGTCTCGTCCTTATCGATCCAGGAGCGGTGCACGAGCAGCCCGCTGGGCTTGTTTACGGCTACAAGCCACTCGTCGCGGTAGAGGATCTCGAGGGATTCGTCCATGCTGCATCGCCTTTTTTGGATGCGATTATAGCGTCAAATGATGCGCGCACCTTCCGAACGGCTTCGACCATGTTGGCCAGGCTCGGCTTGACCTCTTCCCATTTGCGGGTTTTGAGGCCGCAGTCGGGGTTGATCCAGAGCTGCTCCTGGGGCAGCACCTCCAGCAGGGCGTTGATCTGCGCGACCATCTCCGCCACCGGCGGGACACGGGGGGAGTGGATGTCGTAGACGCCGGGACCCACCTCCTGCTTGTAGCCGACCTCTTTGAAGATGCGCAGCAGGGCGTTGCCGCTGCGGGCGGTCTCGATGGAGATGACGTCCGCGTCCATCGCCTCGATGGTATGGATGATGTCGTTGAATTGGCTGTAGCACATGTGCGTATGGATCTGCGTCTCGCTGCGCGCACAGGCAACGCTGCGGCGGAAGGCGTCGACGGCCCAGGTCTCGTAGGCGGAGATGTTCTCGCTGCGCAGCGGGTACCCCTCCTTGAAGGCCGCTTCGTCCACCTGGACAATGCGGATGCCCGCGTTTTGGAGGTCGTCGACCTCGTCGCCGATGGCCAGGGCGATCTGCGCGGCGACGTCGGCACGGGGAAGGTCGTCGCGGACGAAGGACCAGTTGAGGATCGTGACGGGACCGGTGAGCATCCCTTTGACGATCTTGGAAGTTCTGCTCTGCGCGTAGGTCGTCCAGCCCACGGTCATCGGCAGAGGACGGCTGACGTCGCCGTAGATGAGCGGCGGTTTGACGCAGCGGCTGCCGTAGCTCTGGACCCACCCCTTGGCGCTGAAGACAAAGCCGGCGAGCTGTTCGCCGAAGTACTCCACCATATCGTTGCGTTCGGGCTCGCCGTGTACAAGCACGTCCAGTCCGATCGACTCCTGGAAAGCGATACAGTCGTCGATGTAGGCTTTGATGCCCGCGTCGTACGCCTGCACATCGATGTCACCGCGTTTGAAGTCCCGGCGAAGCGTACGGAGTTCCGGCGTCTGGGGGAAGGAGCCTATCGTCGTCGTCGGCAGCAGGGGGTAGCGCAGCGCCTCGCGCTGGGCCTTGATCCTTGTTTCATAGGGCTCGGCACGTTCCGTCCCTGTCTGAGCTGCGACACGCTGCTGTACAGCGGCGTCGTGGATACGCGGGGAGCATTGCCGTGTATGGACGGCTTCCCGGCTGAGCTGCATCAGGCTCAGCTCCGCATCGTCCAGCGCCTCGCCGGCAAAGCGTTTGGCGACGACGTTCAGTTCGGCCAGTTTCTCTTTTGCAAAGGCGAGCCACTGACGGATCTCCGCATCCAGTGCCGTTTCCGCTTCGAGAGAATAGGGCACATGCAGCAGCGAACAGGAGGTGGCGGGAACGATGCGGGACCGGGGCACCGTCTGCGCGATCGTCTCGAGCGTGTTGCCGACGGCATCGAGGTCGCTGCGCCAGACGTTACGACCGTCGATCACCCCGGCGATGAGCGTTTTGCCGCTTTGCGCGATCGTGCCGAGCGCTTCACTATTGCGCGGACCGTGGACGAAATCGAGGACAATCCCGCTGATGGGCGTATAGGCGAGGACTTCGACGGCCTCGCAGGCGTGTTCGAAGTAGGTCGCGACGATGATTTCAACATTCGGCACGCTTCTGCCGAGCCGGTCGTAGGCCCGTTTGAGCAGGCTCAGTGTCTTGGCGTCCGGCCCCGTCACAAGGAGCGGCTCGTCGATCTGAACGGTGACGCGGTCGTCGAGGGTGCTGATGGCCGTCAGCACCGCGTCATAGCACTCCAGAATCGCATCGAAATGGGCGTAGCGGTCAAAGTTTTTGTCAGCGCTTTTGCCGAGGCCGAGGAAGGTAAGGGGACCGACCAGGTTTATTTTCGGGGCGATCCCTGCCGCCTTCGCCTCCTGGTATTCGGCGACGATTTTCGAAGCGTTCGGCGCAAAGGCGTCATCCGCCGCGAACTCAGGGACGATGTAGTGGTAGTTGGTGTTGAACCATTTGGTCATCTGCATCGCGGTGCGCTGTCTGTCGCCGCGGGCCATGGTGAAGTAGCGGATTGTTTCGTCTTCGATGTTGCGGAAGCGGGCCGGGACCGCGCCGAGCATGATACAGGTGTCGAGCATCGCGTCGTAGAAGCTGAAGTCGTTGCAGCTGATCGCGCCGATGCCGGCGGCCTGCTGCTCCGCCCAGTGGCGGCGGCGCAGATCGGCCGCACAGTTTTCAAGGGCGGCAAGGTCGCTTTTGCCGCTCCAGTAGCTCTCCAGCGCGAACTTGAGTTCGCGGTTCTCCCCGATGCGCGGGTAGCCGATGACGTAGTTTTTTGACATGGGTCTGTCCTTTGATGTTTTTCTATTTTTGATTGTCGTTATGATCGGATGGAAAAAATCAGAGGTGCGGCGGATGGACCCCGGTACGTCGGAAGCTGTAGAATCGGCAGTTGCAGGTACAGGCGGATTTTTTGCGGCAGGCGCGCAGGGTCAGGAAGGTTCGGCGTCTAAAGTAACAGTCGCAGTGGCAGGGTTTGTCGCTGGTGAAGCAGGTGAGGGCCTCCAGGGGCTCCTCGGGCGGTGCTTCGTCGCTTTCGCGGTCGTGCTGCAGGACGGTGGCGTAGGTTTCGAGACACACATGCAGGGCGTTTTGCGCGGGCGCGACGCTGTGCGCCTGGATGGAAGCGAGGGTAAAATAACGCTTGCCGAAGCCTCTGGGTGTTCTCAAAGCACCGCTCCTGTTCTAAAAATCTTGCGCTATTATACTGCGATCAATCTTTGCGTACGGCAATCGCCTGTTTGCGCATGCGGTATTTTTCGTGCGGTTCGTTCCAGAACTCCCTGTACTCCAGCACGCTGAACCCCTCGCCGAAGAGCGATTTAAGCTCCTCTTTCTGGAGCAGGAAGTCCGGGTTGGCGTCGGGCTTCTCGTTGCCCGCGTCGGCCATATAGGTCTCGACGACCATGATGCCGCCGGGCTTCAGCGCCGCTTTCGCCCGCGTGATCAGGTTGCAGTCGAGGAAGTTCGTCTTGACGATCATGTCGTAGGTTTCCGCGTCGGGGACAAAGGTGTCGAGATCCGCTTCGATCAGGTTGATGCGCGCGAGGTCTGCCTTCTCCCGCAGGGCCGCGAGGGCGACGGTCGAGATGTCGACGGCGTCGACCGCAAACCCCTCGTCGGCCAGGTAGAGGCTGTGGCGCCCGCCGCCGCAGGCAAGGTCGAGGGCCTTTCTCCCCGGGGCCTCGGGGGCATGGGCGCTCACCAGTGCGCTCGGCGGTCTGCGTTCGAGCAGCCCCTCCATCTCGGTGTACTTCTTATCCCACTTCTCTTTGTCTTTTTGCGCCACTGTTTCTCCTTGTCGTATGTCTCTGTTGTCCGGGGTATGCAGAAACGATGCGACCGATTATAGTCCCAAACGGCTGATGAAACGATGGCGGCGTTGCCACGGAAACGCCGGAGCGGCAGCTTAATCAGCCCCTCAAGCCGCTTTGTCTATACTGGGTACCACTAAAGGAGCAGTATGGAACGGGTCAGAATCGGGGCGCATCATAAAACGAAGTCAATGTGGAAAACGGTGCCGGGAACGGTGCTGATCTACCTGCCGATCTTGGCGGCGATCCCCTTCGCCGTGCTGGCGGTCATCCTGGTGCGCTGGCACCTCCGTATCATGGGGGCGGAGCAGCTGAAATCCTACCGGGAGTTCATTCCCGACTGGGAGAGCCACCGCTATACGCGGCAAGACCAGATCACCTTCACGACGGAGACGCCGCGATGGCACCTCAGCCGTTTTCGCTTTTTCTGGCTCTTCAACTGCAAACTCTACTGCCCTTTGAGCGTGGCGCTCTTTAGCTACCTGGCCTATCTCGTGAAAGTCGTGGAGAATTGGTGGTGCCCCTTCTATCATGACAAAAAGCCCTCCTACAAAGAGGCGGCCATCGACCAGTCATTTTGGCACATCTACCCGGAAGAGAAGGCAAAACTCCATCCCGATGACCGGGAAAACCCCCTCTGGAACGAAACCTCCCCGGAGCGCTAAAAGCGTTTCCAGAAATCCCGGGTAAAGAGCAGCACGACGGTGAAGAACTCCAGCCTGCCGATGATCATGGCCGCCGAAAGGATCATCTTGTCGATCCCGCTGAAGAAGTGGAAGTTCTCCGAAGGGCCCGTCATGGCGAAGCCCGGCCCGATATTGCCGACGCAGGCAATCGAGGTACTGATGCAGGTGACCGCATCGTAGCCGCGGGCAAAGAGGTAGAAGGTGAGCAGGACGTTGGTGGTGATAAAGAGGAAGAGGAAACCGCTGACGCTGCCGATGACTTTGCCGCTGACGGGTTTGCGGTCGACGAAGACCCCCACGACGGCATTGGGGTGGAGGATCTGTTTGAGCTGGGCTTTCAGGTTCTTGAAGAGGATGACGTAACGGATGATTTTCATCCCCCCTGCCGTCGAACCGGCGTTGCCGCCGAGCAGCATGGCGATGAGCAGGAGCGCGACGGGGACGGCGCCCCAGAGCTCGTAGTTGATCGTCGCGAAGCCCGTGGTGGTCAGCAGGGAGGCGACGGTGAAAAAGGCGTGGGTTGTACTGTAGACAATGCTGTCGCCGCTGTTGGCCAGGTGCACCAGGGTGAGGATGGAGGCAAGCAGGATGAAGAGTCCGAGATACCACCGCACCTCTTCGGCGCGGAAACCGCTGAAGTCGCCCCGGGCCGCTTTGAGGTGGGCGAGGAAGTTGATCCCCGAAAGCATCATGAAAAAGGTCGTCGTCCAGAGGATGACGGGCGCGTCGTCCCAGTACCCCATCGAGAGGTCGCGCGTGGAAAAACCGCCCGTCGAGATCGTTGAAAAGGCGTGGTTGACGGCATCAAAAAGGTCCATCCCGCCGGCGAGGAGCAGCACGGTGTTCGCCGCGGTAAAGAAGAGGTAAAGGCCCCAGAGCCGCAGCGCCGTATCCCTGATCTTCGGCGTCGCCTTCTCCAGCTGCACGCCGGTGGATTCGGCCCGGAACATCGTCATGGAACCGGTCGGGTTGATGAGCGAGAGCAGGCCCACGCCCAGGACGATGATCCCCATCCCGCCGAGCCAGTGCATCAGGCTGCGGAGCATCAGGATGCTTTTGGGCAGATGCTCTATTTCCGTGTAAATCGTCGCCCCGGTTGTCGTAAAGCCGCTGATCGCTTCAAAAAAAGATTCGGCGAAGGTGGCCTCGGTGTAGATGTAGAGGGGGACGGCCCCGGCGATGCCGAGCAGGATCCAGACGAGGTTGACCGAAAAGATGGCGCTTTTGACCGTCATCCGCATCCGCCGGCGGTAGAGGGCGGCGAACACGGCAAGGTTGAAGAGGAAAAAGAGCAGGTCGAAGCGGATGAAGGGCGCCATGTTTTCGCCGTACACGATGCCCGTCCCGATGGGGATGAGAAAGAAGAGCGCCAGGCCTATTCCGATGGCGCTGATGAACTTGGCGCTGTTGATCAGAGTGTGTAGATCCACTGCTTGATCTCCTCCTCATTATCGGCATGGACGAAAACGAACAGGACGTCTTCGCGGTGCAGCTGCAGTTTTGCCACCCAGGGGAGCAGGAGATTGTCGCGGAAGAGGAAACAGCGGCACCGCTTCGGGTTCGGCGGTTTGACCATCTTCTCCAGCAGCGGCGAATCGGGGAAGATTTTGCGCGAGTAGATCAGCCCCTTGCCGCCGCAGTAGTGGCGCTCGGAGATGATGGAGCTGGAGCTGATCTTCTCGAGGATCGTGTAGTAGGCGCTCGATTTCGGGCCTCGGATGGCGGTGATGCCCAGGGAGTGCATCAGCTGGTAGCGTTCGAGGTCGTTGTTGATCGCCACGGTCCGCGTGATGCCGCGCTCTTTCGCTTCGAGGGAGCGGATGATGTTCTCCTCATCCTCCTTGCTCGTGAAGATCGCCATGTCCGCGCGCCCGACGTGCTCGTTGTCGAAGAGGGTATGCTCGATGTAGTGGCTGTTGATGACCGTCGCCTTCTCCTGGAGCAGTTCGGAGGCGCGCTCGCACTTCTCGATCTGGTTGTCGATGATCTTGAGCTGCACCCCTTTGGGGATGAGCGCCTTGGCGATCTCCAGTCCCAGCAGGTCGGCGTCGAAAATGGCAACGCGGCTGATCCGGTCGGGGAGGGAGGGGTTGAGCCTTGCGCAGTAAGCGCGAAGGGTGTCGGGGTCGCCGAAGAAATAGACGAGGTCCCCCCGCTGCAGCAGGGTCTCTTTTTCGGGGAGGATAAAGCGTTTATCGCGCTCAAGCCCCACGACAACGGAGCTTTCATGGATAAAATGCGACACCGGGATGCCCGCTTCGGGGGCTTCGTCCACGAAAACGGAGATCATGAGGAAGGAGGTGTAGATGAAGGATTTGACGTTGTTCGCCTGGGGAAAATCCAGCAGCGCGCTGATGGACTTTGCCGCGGAGGAGAAGGGGAAGACGGCTGTGCTGATCCCGAGCTTCCCGGCGATGGTACTGTCGGCGAAGAAGGGGTTCTTGAGACGGATGATCTTCCGGTCGGCGACGATGACGTCCCCGGCAATGAGGGTGGAGAGGATGTTCGCCTCGTCGCTGTCGGTGACGGCGATGAAAATGTCGAAACGGCGGTTTTTCAGGGGAGCGTAGGTGTCTGGGTCTTCGATGTTCCCGGCGATGGTGAAGACGTCGATGCTCTCCTGCAGCTGCTGCAGCGCGGAGGGCCTCTGGTCGATGATGGTGACGTTGTGGCGGTGCGAAAGGGTACCCGCCAGGCGGTAGCCGACCCGTCCCGCACCCGCAATGATTATATTCACGCTGTGTCCTTGAGGTGCATTGTAGTACACAGTTTCTTAAGGGCATCCGGTTTGTAAAAGAGGGGGCTGAAAATCGCCGGCGGAGGTGAAAACCGCGCCGGGTGCGACAGGGGGATTATGCGTCGTCGTTGCGCTGCTTTTCGAGGTACCAGGCAAAGGCGACGAGGCAGATGATGACCCCGGCCCAGACCATAAAGCCGGGCAGGGCGGCGGTGTTGAGATGGCCGGCACTGTCCGGCGGAAGGTTCGCGGGGCCCACTGTCAACTCCTCGTGGTTGTCTTCAGACCATTATAGCCTGAAATCAGCGGTGGTTCTCCACGGTCGGGGGAACAACGGCGCTGTCGGCCTGCATGGCGAGGGCTTCGGGATGGGCTTTGTAATGGGCGCGCACCGCTTCGGCCAGGCGCGCCTTGACCGCTTCGTCGACCAGGACGATCTCGTCCGCTTCGGGAAGGGCGTCGATGATGGCCTGCAGGAGCGCGTCTTGCGGGGCAGCCATCTTCGGCAGCCAGCTCTGCAGCAGGGCCTTGTCGACGAACTCGGGGATGGAGCCCATGATGCCGACGTCGTTCTGGTCGTGGATCAGCAGCCCCGAGGTCGTGCCGCGGTCGAGGGTGAGGACCTGGAAGAGGTAGAGGGTGTGGTAGGCGAGCTGTTCGGCGACATCCTCTTCGCTCACCTCCGTCCGCTTGGCCAGGGCGTCGGCGATGATGGAGACATAGACGTCGATCACCTGCTCGGCAAAATATTTCGCAAACCCGTAGTCGGTCCCGAAGTCGCCGCTGTTGTGGTGCTCCAGGTAGAAGTGCGCGACGCCGCGGTGGCGTCCGAGGGCGGGGATGTTGAAGTAGCGGTCACCCTGTTCCGCGCCCCGCTCAAAGAGGTCCGGGGTGATGAAATTGAGGTGTTCGATAAAACGGTGCTGATCCTCTTCGTAGAAGATGGAGGGGTTCAGGTCCGCCATGATGCGCCAGTAGCCCTCGCCGTCCTTCATGCGGGTATAGCTGATGTGCATGTGGATGGAGGGGACATGGGGGTTGCGCGGGTGGATGATGGTCGAGATGGCGCTGGCGGCGTCGAGCTTCTTCTCGGGCATATCCTCGTAATGGACCTGCGATACGTTGACGGAAGCACGGTTGAAGAGCCGCTCGTCGCGCCCTTCGTAGCGCATCCCGCCGCCGTGGCGCCCCTCGTCACGGAACCACTCCACAGCTTCGAAGGGGACGTTCCCGCCGAAGATCTGGCTCAGCCCGTTGAGGCGGTTGACAAAGTAGAGCTGCAGGTTCTCCATCAGGGCGATCGCCGCCTCGGACTCCGCCGTTTTCGAATAGATGCGTTCCATGACTTAGGCCTCCTTGATTGCTTTTTTGATCAGCCCCGTCGAAGCGAAAAAGAGCAGTTCGAAGAGCGGATCGATGCGCGCCGTGTTCGCATCGGGGGCGTCGACGGCCTTGAAGGTGAAGGGTTCGCCCTCTTTGGGCGTGATGGTGAAGGTGACGGGGAAGAGGGTCCGTACGGCGTTCTGCTCTTTTTTCGAGCCCTTTTCCAGCAGGTTTTCCATCGTGTCATGCTTCTTGACCATCTGGGCGATCGTCTCGATCTTGTCGGCGAAGAGGACTTTGTTCCAGCTCACCTTGCCCTGCTCAAAGTGGAACGATGCCGTCTTGTTCTGCAGGGGCGAGGGCTTCATGCCGAGGATCGTCTCTACCAGGCCGAGCAGGCGGCCGGTACCGCCCAGGGCTTCGGCGCAGGCGTTAAGCTGCTCGCGGATGGCCGCGAGGGTGTCGTTGTCATAGTGATTGAATTGCAGCATTTTTTTCTCCTCAGGCGCAGTGGTGCGCGGCAATGAAACCGGTAAAACGTTTGGCCTGAGGATTCTCGAGGGCCTCGCTCATTTCGGCGGCGGTGTGGGGGTCGAACTGTTTGTGCAGCTGGCGGAAGCAGCGGCGCACGCTTTCGATGTCCTCGCGGTCTTCGAAACGGCGGCGCATCCCGATCAGGTTGAGTCCCCGGACGGTGGCGGGGTTCCCCTCGACGAGGCAGAAGGGCGGGACGTCGTACTGCAGGTTCGACGCGCCCCCGACCATCACGCCCGTGCCGATGGTGCACTCCGCGTGCACGGTGCTGAGGCCGCCGATGATGACGCGCTCTTCGCAGCGGCTCTTCGCCTGCATCGTCACGGCGTTGGTCAGGATGCAGTTGGCGCCGAGGGTGACGCCGGGGAAGAGCTGGACGTAGGCCATGATGAAGTTCTCTTCGCCGATGACAACGGCGTCGGCGGTGTCGTTCTGCGTCGCGAACTGGCAGAACTCGCGCACAAAGGTGCCTTTTCCGACGGTAACGGGCGCAACGCCGTTGCCGATCTTGACAAAGGAGAAGAGGCGCACACCCGCTTCGAGGGTGACGGGGCCTTCAAGCACGACGTGGGCCTCGAGGCGTACGCCCGCACCGATCACGCAGTCGGCGCCGATGTTGCAGAAGGGCCCGATATGGGCGTCCGGGGCGATCACGGCGCCCGGAGCAATGACGGCGGTAGGATGGATCATGCTTCGGTTGCCACCTGCAGGGTAATGATGCTGTCTTCGATCGTGGCCAGCGAACCGCGCTCGCCCGTTTCGAGGTAGGTGATGAAGGCCTCGACCTCTTTGAGCAGCGGCTCGTCCTTCTTGATGTGGCAGCCGCGCACGACGTAGGAGTTGTTGACGTGGAAGTTCGAGTACTCCGTGAGGTTCTGGGTGATCAGGTCCGCCTCGAAGTAGGCGTCCTTGCAGGCGACCTCGATGGTGCGCTTTTTAAACGGCGTGAGCCAGTTGGTCAGGATCTCGCCGACGATGGCGTCTTCGAGCTCGAAGCTCAGTACCGCGTTGTCCTCGTGGTGGTTGTGGATCTTGCGGGATTTGAAGATGTTCTTCTCCAGGATGTTGCGGTGGGTGATGAAGCGCATCAGGTCGATGTCGTGCACCGAAAGGTCGGTCAGGACACCGACGTCGGCGATGCGCGGCGGGAAGGGGCCGACGCGGGTAATGGACATCGTATAGATCTCCTTGCCCTCGAGCTCCTCTTTGAGCGCCTGGACGACGGGGTTGAAGCGTTCGACGTGGCCGACGCAGCTTTTCAGCCCCGCCTCCTGGACGGCCTTGGCGATCAGTTTCGCGTCTTCGATCGTCGAGGCCGCCGGCTTTTCGATAAAGACGTGCACCCCGCGCTCGATACACTTGAGCGCGACCTCTTTGTGCAGGAAGGTCGGCACGACGATGATGGCGGCATCGGGCTTGGCGGTGTCGAGCATCTCGTCGACGTCGGTAAAGAAGGGCTCGGCAAACTCGCCGTTTTTCACGACGTCGCAGAGCGCGACGATCTCGACTTTTTCGCCCAGGGCGTGGAGGATGCGGTAGTGGTTGCGGCCCATGGAACCCAGGCCGATGAGGGCGATCTTGATCATGCGTTCTCCTCCAGGGCGGTGACGATGAAGTCCTGCTGCTCCGCGGTAAGGTAGGGGCTCATCGGCAGGGACATGATCTCTTCGCTGACACGCTCGGAGACGGGGAAGTCGCCGGGTTTGTAGCCCAGCGGTGCGAAGGCTTCCTGCAGGTGCAGCGGCATGGGGTAGTGGACCGCCGTCGGGATTCCTTTGGCGTTCAGGGCCGCGGCGACGGCTTCGCGGTGCTTGACGCGGACGGAGTACTGGGCGTAAACGCTGGTACGTTCTGCCATGACGGCAGGGGTAACGACGTTCGCGTTGGCGAGCTTTTCGCTGTAGGCCGCACCGATGCGCATCCGCGCCTCGACTTCATCGTCGAAGTGGGCGAGCTTGACATTAAGGACCGCCGCCTGGACGGCGTCGAGGCGGCCGTTGATGCCGATGTACTTGTGCTTGTAGCGCTCGTTCTGGCCGTGGTTGAGCAGCATGCGGATCTTTTCCGCCAGAGCGTCGTCACTGGTAAAGACGGCACCGCCGTCCCCGTAGGCGCCCAGCGGTTTGGACGGGAAGAAGGAGGTACAGCCGATCGTGGAGAGGTTGCAGGACTTTTTGCCTTTGTACTCGGCCCCGAAGCTCTGGCAGGCGTCCTCGATAACGGGGAGGCCGTGTTTGGCGGCGATGGCGTTGACGGCGTCCATGTCGGCGCACTGCCCGTAGAGCGAGACGGGGATGATCGCCTTGGTGCGTTCGGTGATGGCGTCTTCGATCAGCGCGGCGTCGATGTTGTAGGTCGCTTCGTCGATGTCGACGAAGACCGCCTTGGCGCCGAGGAAGGCGATCACTTCCGCCGTGGCAATAAAGGTGAAGGGGGTGGTGATGACCTCGTCGCCGGCTTTGATGTCGAGGGCCATGAGGGCCAGAAGCAGGGCGTCGGTACCGCTGCTGCAGCCGATGGCGTGCGCGGCGCCGGTATAGGCGGCCAGGTCGCTCTCAAGCTTTTGCAGTTTCGGTCCGCCGATGAACTGGGCCGATGCCATGACCTCGCCGACTTCGCGGTCGATCTCCTCTTTGTATGCCTGATACTGCGCCTGCAGATCGATAAAATTGATTTTCATTCCTGTTCACCTTCGATAAGATGTGCCACACGTGCGCTGCTGCCGTGCTCGAGGTACCCCCGGAGCGCCTTGGCGTCTTCGAGGAATGCCTGCCGATCAAGGGCCTGCATTGCGCCCAAAAGCGCCTCCGCCGTCACGTCGTTCTGGATCAGTTCCGGGTGCAGCGGCCGCCCCTTGAAGCGGGAGAACATGATGTTCGCCAGGCCGATGTAGTCGAGTTTGACCAAACTTTTTGCGATCAGGTAGTCCAGCGGTTTCGCCACATAGGCGAGGACGAACGGGGTACCGATCAGTGAAGCCTCCAGGGTCGCGGTGCCGCTGCAGATAAAGGCGAAATCGCTCTCGTAGAGGGCCGCATGCGCATCGTGTGCCACAATAAACGGTGATAGGTTACCGTAAAGATCATTCAGCTCTTCTTTCGCAAAATGCTTCGGCACGACGAGCACCGCTTCGGCATCGAGGCGGGAGCGCAGTTCCCTGAATACCGGCATCAGACGCCGTATTTCGCTTTTGCGGCTTCCGGGCATGAAGGCGACGCGTTTGAGTGTCGGGGCGGCCTCGGTTTTGAAGTGCGCGATCTCGTCAAGCAGCGGGTGACCGACGTACTCGATGGGGGCCTGCGGGCTGTAGTAATCCTTCTCGAAGGGGAGGATGGAGGCGAGGCGGTCGATGGTGCGCTCCAGCACGGGGATACGCTTGCGTTTCCACGCCCAGGCCTGGGGGAGGATGTAGTAGATGATCTCTTTGTCGGGGTAGCGCTTCTTGATCTTTTTGGCCAGGGGGAGGTTGAAGCCCGACGAGTCCATCAGCAGCACCTTGTCGGCCTCGGCGGCGAGCGCGACCATCTCGTCGGCGAGCTTGAAGAAGTAGCGCAGCTTTTTAAGCGCGTCGACGAAGCCCATGATCGCCAGGGAGCGCAGGTCGACGACGGGCTCGCCCAGGGAACTGTCGAAGATGCCGATCAGTTCGACGTCGTCCCCGAGTTCAGCCTTGAGGGCTTTCAGGTGGACATTGGCGGAGTGTTCGAGGGCGGAAACGAGCAGCTTCATGATCCGCCGTCCCCCCACTGCTGGAAGGCCGGGTCGTAGCGTTCCGTCTGGGCGTCGTGAAAGTCGTGCAGAAAGGTCGTGATGGCCTCGATGTCCTCGTCGCTGAGGGCGGCGGCGAACCCGATCATCATCTCCTGCATCGGCGTGTCGGCGACGCCTTTGCGGAAGGTCTGGAGCTTGTAGGCCAGAAACCCCTGGGCGCGGTTGGCGAGGGAGGGGTAGTTGCCGGTCCCCTCGGCCCGTGAGCCGTGGCAGTTGTTACAGCCGTTTTGAAAGTAGAGGGTCTTCCCCCGTTCGTAGGTCTCATCGCTCTCCTGCGCCGCGAATGCAACGGCCGCGAAAAGAATCAAAAGAAAAAAACGCACTCTAACCCCTGGCTTATTGGTTTTGCAATACAATGTCGACATTATAGCATCCGGGCCTTCCCGCACGCTTGCGGGGCCCGGGAGTGAGGACACGGGCATGATTTTTGAAAACGTGACGATTTGCGACTGCGACGGCGAACGCGTCGCTTCCGTACGCATTGAGGAGGGGCGCATCACCGAGATCGCCGAACAGATCGCCGGCGACGAGCGGGTCGATGCCACCGGCAAGGTTCTGCTGCCTGCGCTCGTGGATACGAACGTCCGCCTCAAGGACGGGCGCCTCACGGGCCGCCACCTGGCCGAACTGGCCAAAGCGGCCCGGGAGGGAGGCGTCGGTACGGCGGTCCTCTCCCCGGATTCCACGCCCTCGGTCAATGATGCGATCTCCCTGGAGTTCGTCCAGAACCAGCGTGACGGATGCGAGGGGGCACGGATCGAAACGACCATCGCCGCGACCATTGACGACGAGCGTTTCAGCAACATCGCCATTCTGCTCAAGCGCGGGGCGGTCGCTCCTTATATGACGACGTCCATCTCCAACCACCTGGCCGTGCGGGTCGCCGAGTACGTCAAGATGTTCGGCGGGACGCTTTTTTGCCGCGCCTACGACCGCAACCTCTCCTCGAACGGGGTGATGAACGAAGGGGCGGTGGCCCAGCGCCTCGGCCTGGTCGGCATCCCGTCGCTCGGCGAACCGGTCCACGTCGCGCGGATGATCGAGATCGCCCGCGAATTCGGGATCGCCATCGTCTTCAAAAGCATCGCCTCTCCGCGCTCCCTCGAGATGATCTCCGCCGCCAAGCGCGAGGGGGTGGACGTGCGCTGCGAAGTGAGCCTGCACCACCTGCTCAAAAGCGACGCGGCGTGCGAAGACTTCAACACCGTCGCCAAGCTCGACCCGCCGCTGCAGTCCGAAGCGGACGTGACAAAGCTGCGCGAAGCCTTCGAAGCCGGGGCGGTCGACATGCTGACCCTGCTGCACCAGCCTAACTCGCCGGTGAACAAAGAGGTCGCCTTCGCCGACGCGGCCTACGGCTGCGAGAGCATTGCCGATGCGCTGCCGCTGCTCTACACGAAACTCGTCGCCTCGGGCTGGATCGGCTGGGAACGGCTGATTGCGCTCTGCGTGCGCGAACCGGCCCGCACGATCGGGCGCGACGCCGGCACGGTCGGCGTCGGAAGCACAGACCTGGTGCTCTTCGACCCGCGGCCCGTCCGCATGCTGGACAACCGTCAGTCGCTCTACAACGGCGAAACCCTTCATGGAACGGTCGAAAAACTCTTCACAATCTCCTAAAAAGCCCTATAAACAGGGCTTTGAGGCTGGTCACTTTTCTTTGTTATAATCTTTGGTATACAGTAAATAACAAGGAGCTCTGAATGAAAAGTATTTACGCAAGTATTGCCGCGGCCGCACTGCTGATGGCCGGGATCGCCGGGTGCGGCGGCAGTTCATCCGACAGCGGGACGCTGAACGTCGCCCTGATCGACGCACCGGCTGATTTTCAAGCCGTCTATGTGACGATTGACAAGGTCATGGTGCACCGAGCGGACGACACCAACGAATCGAACGCGACCTGGCTCACCGTGGCGGACGTCAACGGTACCTACGACCTGCTGAAACTGCGCGATGGCAACGTCTCGATGATCGGCGTCACGAACATCCCGGCGGCCAAGTATACGCAGATGCGTCTGGTCCTCTCCGCAGAGAGCAACGACTCTACGGTTCACCCTTACGGCAACTATGTCGTCATTGACGGCAATGCCAGCGAACTGACGGTACCGAGCATGGTCATCAAAGAGAGCCACAACTTCGTGATGGCGGCGGACGGCAACATGACGATGACGGTCGACTTCGACGCGAACCGGTCGATCCACTCCACCGGCAGCAACAAGTGGATGCTCAAGCCGGTCCTGCACGTCGATACGAAGTAACCGCTTCAACCTTTCACACGGGTAAACGCGGGGGCACTGCCTCCCCGCTTTACGTTTCATACACCCTTCCTAGTCTATAATCCTGCATGCAAGAAATGACCTGGCGCACGCTGCTGCGCGATACGAAACCTTTTCGAAAGCGGATCACCCTGGGGCAGCTCGTCGCGGTGCTGGCCGTCGCGATCTCCCTCCCGGTGCCGCTGCTCTTCCCGCTGCTCGTCGACCAGGTGCTGCTCGAAAAACCCGCGCAGCTGACGGGGCTGATTGACCTGCTGTTCGCGCCCGAACACCCCTGGGGCTACATTGTCGTCGTGCTACTGACGACGCTGTTCCTGCGCATGCTCTTTGTCGTCGCCAACGTCTTCCAGTCCCGCCTCTTTACGATCATCTCCA
Source organism: Thiomicrolovo immobilis (assembly GCF_039645955.1). GTDB lineage: Bacteria > Campylobacterota > Campylobacteria > Campylobacterales > Sulfurimonadaceae > Thiomicrolovo > Thiomicrolovo diazotrophicus. The sequence goes on along the minus strand of NZ_CP147916.1, from coordinate 1,345,448 downwards.
AGCACCTTGTCTTTACGATCCGCCGGCGCATCCTGGAACACCTGCGCCGCGTCTCCGTCTCCGAGTACGAAGCCCTGGGCGGCGGGGGCGTGAGCGCGCGGCTGGTGACGGACATCGACACCGTCGACGCCTTCATCGGGGTGAGCATCGGCCGCTTTTTCGTCTCGGCCCTCTCCCTGATCGGGGTGGCGCTCGTGCTGCTTTTCATCAACTGGCAGCTGGCCCTGATCATTTTGCTGCTCAATCCCGCCGTCGTCGCACTGACGACCTGGCTGGGCAAGAAGGTGCGGCGGCTGAAAAAGACGGAGAACCAGAGGATCGAACGGTTCCAGAACCGCCTCTCCGAGACCCTGGACCTCTTTGTGCAGATCCGCACCTATAACCAGGAGCGTCGTTACATCGACAGCATGATCGACGACGCCCGCTCCATCCGCGACGCCTCGACGCAGTACGGCTGGAAGAGCGAGGCGGCGGGGCAGCTCTCCTCGCTGCTTTTTCTGAGCGGGTTCGAGTTCTTCCGGGCGAGCTCCATGCTGATGGTGCTCTTCTCATCGCTCTCCATCGGCGAGATGTTCGCCGTGCTGGGCTACCTCTGGTTCATGGTGACGCCGTTGCAGGATATGCTGCAGATCATCTTCTCCTACCAGAACGCCACGGCGGCACTCGAGCGCCTCAACGCGCTGCTGCGCCTGGAGAAGGAGCCCAAATACCCCCACGAGCAGAACCCCTTCGAGGGGAGGGCGACCAACGCCATCTCCGTGGAGCACCTCAGTTTCGGCTACGGCAAAAAGCGGGTACTCCACGACATCTCCATGCAGATCGACGCGGGCAAGACCGTGGCCCTGCTGGGGCACAGCGGCAGCGGCAAAACGACGCTGGCGCAGCTGGTGCTGGGGCTCTACGCTCCGCAGGAGGGGAGCATCTGCATTGACGACATTCCGGTGCAGCAGATCGGCCTCGACGTCATCCGCGACCATGTCGCCCTTGTGCTGCAGACGCCGAAGATGTTCAACGACACCCTGCGGCAGAACCTGACCCTCGGGCGGGATCTCCCCGACGACAAGCTCTACGACGTGCTGCACGTCGCGCAGCTTGACGACGTCGTGTCCAAGCTCACGGAGGGGCTGGAGACGATGATCGGCAAGGACGGCATCCGGCTTTCCGGCGGGGAGCGCCAGCGCCTCTCCATCGCCCGGATGCTGCTGCACGCGCCGAGCGTCGTCATCCTCGACGAATCGACCTCGGCGCTGGACGTGCAGACGGAGAGCCACCTCTTCACCTCTCTGCGCGACTACCTCAAGGGCAAGACGACCCTCATCATTGCCCACCGCCTCAGTACCGTCGAGCATGCGGACTACGTCTATTTCCTCGACGACGGGCGCATCGTCGAGGCGGGCACGCCCGAGGAGCTGCTGCGGCGCGAGGGCTTCTACCAGCGCTTTGTGCAGAAACAGCTCGTGCATTGACGCCTTTGGTGACCTAGGTTACTGACGGCGGTTACCTATTTTGTATATACTGAACGCATCCAAGTTTTCTATACCAAGGAGAATATGATGTGTATCAATATGGGAACCGTCGATAAGGTCATCCGGATCATTCTGGGCATCGCCCTGATCGCCTATGGGCTTGTCGCCCCGAACTACATTGTTGCCGTGATCGGGCTCGTGCCGCTGCTGACGGGCGTATTCGGCGTCTGTCCGCTCTACATTCCGCTGAAGCTCAATACGGGCTGCAAGCACGAAGAGAAGAAAGAAGAGGAGTGATCGGCGCCTTTCGGTGCCGATAAGAAGTTTTTGGCGTTGATTTCCGGGCGGGGCCCGGATGTCGTTTTATGCTTTGTACGCAGTAAAGAGGAAGACCGGGTAATTCTTCTCCGGTTTTTCAATGGTCAGCGCGGTCGTAAAGGCTGTGTTGGCGAATCCGCACTTTTTTGCCATCTCCGTCAACTTTTCCCGATCGAAACCGAAATGAAAGACGCCATCGTTCCCGTGGGAGTGGAAGCTGCCATCCTCTTTGTCGAGGTCGGCGACGGCGATGAAACCGCCGGGGTTGAGGTGTTCAAAGAGGGTCTTTAGGAACCCTTCGGTGTCCTCGACGTGGTGCATCGCCATGGAGCTGATGATGCCGTCGAAGTTCTCCTCGAGGGGGATCTGCGTAATGTCGGCGCAGACGGTCTTGATCTGGTGCTCCGGTGTGCTTTTGCTCTGCAGTACCTCCAGCATCTTCTCGGAGGTGTCGACGGCGGTGACGGAGTGGACCAGGGGCGCGACGCGGTAGGTGAGCAGCCCCGTCCCCGCACCGAAGTCAAGCAGGGACATGGTGTCGTTCAGGGGGATGGTGCCGATGACGGCGTCGGCGGTGTGCGCGGCGATCTGCTGGCGCAGGTCCCCTTTGTCCCAGTCGGCGGCCGCGGCGTCGAAACGGGACATCTACAGGTCCTTCGCGTTGCGGAGTTCGGCGATTTCCGTTTCGACCATCTCGTCAATCATCAGTTTGTAGAGGTCGGCGACGAGGTTGGGGGAGAGGTCAAGGTCGAGGGCCTTGCGCCGCAGGCGCTGGATGACGGCATCGATGCGGTCGGGGGCTTTGACCTCGTCGATGGTGTTCTTGAAGCGGGCGGCCTGCTTGATGTACTTGTTGCGTTTGGCGATGAGCTCGACGATCTGATCGTCGAGGGTGTCGATCTCGTCGCGGACTTCTGCAAGGGAGTTGCACTCTTTCATAGGGCGCTCCTGTAGGGATTATAGAGGTATTTTACCGCCCCTTATTTAAACCACCCTTTTACTTTTTCAAAGGCCGACTCGAAGACGCTTTCGTGGGGTTTCGATTCGATGCCGAAGCTCTCCTGGAGCTGTTCGAGAAGCTCGCGCTGGTCATCGTTCAGTTTTTTCGGGTAGATGAGCTTGACCTGGGCGATCAGGCTGCCCTTGCCGTGGCCATGGACGTCTTCGATCCCCTCGTCGCGGAAGCGGTACTGCTGCTTGTCGCGGGTTCCCTGGTCGAGGTTGAGCTCGATCTCGCCTGTAAGCGACGGAATCGTGATGTTCTCGCCGAGGATCGCCTGGGTGAAGAAGACGGGGACTTCGACGTAGACGTCGTTGCCGTGGCGCTGGAAGGTCTCGTCGTGCTCGACCTGGAAGGTGACGTAGAGGTCGCCGCGGCTGCCGCGCTTGCCGACGTTGCCCTTGCCGGAGACGCGCAGGCGGTTGTCGCTGTCGACGCCCGCGGGGACCTTGATGGTGATGGTCTCTTCGACTTCCTCAAAGCCCGCGCCGTGGCACTCGGAGCAGGGTTCGCCCGGCATCGTACCGGCGCCGTGGCAGACCGGACAGGTCTGGGAGAAGGTCATGAAGCCCTGGCGCACGTAGACCTGGCCCTTGCCGCCGCACTGCTGGCAGGGGGCGAGCTTGCCGTCTTTGGCGCCGGTGCCGTCGCACATCGCACATGCCTTTTTGTAGCTGAAGCTGATCTCTTTGTCGCAGCCGAAGACCGCCTCTTTGAAACTGAGAGTGATCTCGACGCCGAGGTCGAGGGGGTATTTGTCCATGTCGGCCGGGTTCTGGCGCGAACGGCGCCCGCCGCCGAACATCTCTTCGAAGATCTCGCCCAGGTCCTCAAACCCGCCGAAGCCGCCGCGCGCACCGCCGCCGGCCATGCCCTCGAGTCCCTGTTTGCCGTAGCGGTCGTAGATGCTCCGTTTTTCGTCGTCGCTGAGGACCTGGTATGCCTCGTTGCAGAGCTTGAATTTGTGTTCCGCTTCCGGGTCGTCCGGGTTGGCGTCGGGATGGTACTTCTTTGCCATTTTGCGATAGGCTTTCTTGATCTCGGTCTTTTCAGCGCTCTGGCTGATCTCCAAAATTTCGTAATAGCTCATCTCTTCCATACAAATCCCTTGTTATACTGTTTTTTTTGATCGGCACAAACAGTGCCCCGAAAAAATTTTCGGAATTATACCATCTTGAGTGAAGTGATATAAAGTTGTACATTTTTCATTCCCTTTTTAGCCTCGTTTTTCTGATCTTTTTGACCGGCTGTGCGCAGAAGGCGACACACCTGAACTTGAATGGCGAAGCGGACAGCAGCGGCCTCTTCGTCCCCTTCGACGCGCTGCCGCAGTGGAACGAACAGCGGGCCGAAGCGGGCCTGACCGTTTTCAAAAAGCAGTGCGGCCTGAACAAGGTGCCCGCGTTGCAGACGCTCTGCGAAGAGGCGGAAAAGAGCAACGACCCCAAAGCCTTTTTCGAAGCAAACTTCCGTCCCTTTATGCTGACGGAAAAGGGGGAAGAAGAGGGGCTGATGACGGGCTACTACGAACCGCTCCTGCACGGCTCGGCGAATCAGAGTGAAGCGTATCCCTATCCTTTGTACGCGCCTCCGAAGGACCTGCTGCGCGTCGAGCTGGCCTCGCTCTATCCGGACCTTACCCACCGCTACCTGCGTGGCAGACTGCAGGGCAACCGCGTGGTGCCTTACCCTTCACGGGCGCAGATCAACGCCGGGGATGTCGACGCGCGGCCTTTGTGCTATGTCAGCAGCGATATCGACCGCTTTTTTCTCCATGTCCAGGGCTCCGGGCGTGTCCTGCTCGATGACAACACGACCCTCTATGTCGGCCACACCGACCGCAACGGCCACCCCTACCACTCCATCGGGAAGCTGATGGTGCAGGAGGGGCTCATTCCCAAAGCGCAGATCTCCCTGCAGACCATCCGCGCCTACCTCCGCAGCCACCCGGCAGAGAAAAAGCGCATTTTGGAGTCGAACCCAAGTTACATCTTCTTCGGCCTGCGCACCCAGGGGGCGACGGGCACCCTTGGAACGGAGCTGACCCCGATGCACTCCGTCGCCGTCGACCGCACCCGCATCCCGCTGGGCTACCCCGTCTACGTCGACGCCGTCGAACCCATTGGGGGCGAGCCGCTGCAGCTCCTGGCCATGGCGCAGGACACGGGCAGCGCCATCAAGGGGCAGGTGCGCGCCGACCTCTTTTGGGGCTACGGCGAACACGCGGAGGCCGAAGCAGGCCGGATGAAGTCGCCGCTGCGCCTCTGGCTCCTTGTGCCGAAAGCGGAGTAGGGAGTTGATGCTGACGTTTATGACTGAACCCATGGCGGAGATTTTGTCTCTGCTTGAAACAAAGGTGACGCAGCTCAACGCCGGGGAGATCGTCGAGTTTTCCGTCCTCGACCCGGACCTGGGTGCAGGCCACTATGCCGGAGCGACTATTACCGTCGATGGTACGGAGTACCTCTACCGCGGCTACAAGGCGTGGACCGATCTGGCGGAGATGCTGCTCTGCCGCATGATGACCCCGGAACGCCTCGGAAACGGCACCGTCCTCCTGCGTTTTATGAAGCTCGACACGGCTGCATCTTTTCACCGGGAAGAGGTGGAGGAGAAGACGGAGAAGTACGGCGCGGCTTCCCCCTTCGCGGCCATCAACAAAAACGAGGAACCGGCTTTCCTCTGGGCCTACAGCCATTCACTGGAGCGGGTCAAAGTAGGGCAGCGGAAGCGGGTGCTTAACCTCGGCATCAACAGCGGCGAGGAGTTCGAGCTGATCCGCCGGATGCTCGGCGAAAAGTTTGGTGAAATGGAGCTGGTAGGAGTAGACCATTCGGCGACTGCCATCGCCGAAGCACAGGCGAAATTCCCCGAACCGAATGTGATATTCTACGTTCACGACATCAATGATCTCGACAGTCTCGAACTGGGCCGTTTCGACCTCATTATGAGCATCGGCACCCTGCAGAGTCCGGGCGTGGAGTTCAAGCCTTTGTTTATGTCCTTGATACAAAACTACCTCGCCCCCGGCGGCAGCGTCATCCTCGGCTTCCCCAACAGCCGCTGGACGGACGGAGAACTCATCTACGGTGCCAAAGCACCCAACTATGCCTTCTCGGAGCAGTCGTTGCTCTACAAAGACGTTTTTTTCTGCAAGAAATACCTGCAGCAGAAGAAGTTTAGGGTGACGCTGACAGGGAAACCCTACCTCTTTTTGAGCGCGACACCGTTTGAGTCAAATCACAATTGTTGAGTAGTGAATATTGAAGCTTGCTGTGAATACGCTGTTCTCTAGATTATTCACGGACTAATCTGGAAATACGTTCATATAGGCGCGAGACCAATTCTCTTGAATTCTCACCATAGTGGACTGCCTTATGGCAATTTGGACATAAAGCAACCATATTATAAATGGTGTCGGAACCTTTGTCGGCAAGCTGACGAACGTGATGGACTTCTAGATATGGCTGTCCGTCTGAATTATTAAAAGGGGCAGGTTGGTCACAGCACTCGCACTTTCCATTAGCTTGTCGTAGAACCCAAGCCTTTACAGCTGCATCCCGTTTGTACTGAGTTATTGATGATGATGTAGACGTTGGATTACGATTGCCCTTAGGTTTTGTAAGATGTTTTCTTTTTACTTCTTCGCGCGCTTTAATCTCAAACGCAGCGACAGGAATAAATTGCCTTCCTTCAGCCGACGCGATCATTGCTTCGATTTCTGAAGCTATCTTTCCCCCAACGTTTTTAGCAGGCTTTAGACCTGTCAGCCAGTCTCTACCTAATAGTGTCATAACATAGGATATATTTTGCATTCTATACTCGAATGCTTTTTCTGGTCGCCCAAATCTGCTTGATAGATTCTCATAGTATTGCTTCTTGGTGAAAGGCTGGCCTTGGCGTTCTTTCTGTTGCATATCCATGTAGGCATTAACAGCGGCGAGTAGTTCTTCTTTACTCCAACCGTCATTTGTCGTGTCTACATAGTATTCAAAGGGTTGTTTTGCATTATCAACTTTTATCTTCTCATGCAAAGAATTTCTATTTAATTCAACACTAATTGTCCCTCTTATTTTTGCTTTTGAAGATGTTTTTGTATCAGTATAGTGTTTGTCATAGTCAGGATACATTTGAATATACTTATCAACTAGTTCTCCTTCTGTTGCTCTTCCTCCTAGTTCAATCAAAACTAAATATGCTTTGTCTTTAACAGTCACTTTTGCTCCTTATTCTTTATCTCAGCCATTTGCCATGACATAATGAACATGCCATTTAAGTCGTTCGAATGAAAAAGTATCTAGAGCGCGTTGACCAGTCAGCATTGAGGTATAGAATATCGGCACAGCTTTTCCATTGAGAGGGAGAATATGACATCCCTTTTCATTGTCAATTTTTGTATCAAATTTTGTTTGGATGATTTGACTGGCTAGTGCATTCGCTACCACAATTACTCGTGGATTAATTTCTAAGAGAATACGATGAAAGATGTCGATTTGCTTATTAGCAAACACACTTAGCATTTCACCTTTTGTAAAGATGATTCCTTTTAATTTGGCTTGATTTGTTTCTCGAATAAGGAATAAGTCAATGTGTTCATAGTCTTCATCGATTACATGAAATTTCTTGAAATAGGAGTATTTTTTTCTAGCTTCATTTTCAATTTCTATGGATTTGTTAATGTCAAAATTAGTATTTGGATGTTTGTAAAATGTTTCTGGATCCATTTGTGAAAAGTCATTACTGTCTTTTAAATATGATTCAAAGCCTTTTGAACTAAAGGATGGATTGATACCAACGAAAAGAACAGCATTCTTTTTTAACTCGTGATAATACAAAGGCTGTCGTCCAAGTGTTTCTGACAAAGCAGCTTGATTCCATAGGTTCTTAATATCATTGTTGATTGTATACATGAATGTCAGGTAGCTCCTTTTTCAATGACAGGAAGCGATAAACCATAGTATGAATTTGTTTTAATTTCTTTATCCCAAATGTCACGTATATGTTTATGACTCAAATACCAACGCATTCCACGACACCAAGAACGCCAAGCATCAGGATGTATGTATCCTTCTTTGTAAAAAAGGTACTCTTCAGCACATAAGTTGAAATAGTCAATAAGCGTATTCTGATGATCTGTTGTAAGTTCCTCGGCAGGACACTTTACTATGGATGACAGTTTTTCATTTAGGTTGTCATATCTACTATTGAACATGATAAAAAGATTGTAGAATAACTGCGTTTCAGCCAGTTTTTGCTGTTGAATGAAGTAAAAGAAGCCTAAAGTTCCGGCAGCTACTGCTCCATATAATTCAATTTGGTTGTCTCCGCCATACTGGGAAATTAACCACAATGACATACCTCCCAGTGCTAAGCCTAAAAATCCATAGTATTTGAATATGAAGTTTTTCATCTTTTGTCCAAACATAGATATACCCTATCTACTAATAAATAAGATTTCAAAACACTATAGAATTTTTTCATTTAGAAAAAGCTGCGGACAATATTACAAATTGACATCAAATACATCTAGGATGAGGCTACAATAAATCTGCTCTTATTGCCGTAGTAGTGACTCTTTTTATAAAGGATGGACCTATAGCGACTTGTGGTATGTAGCGAAGAAGTGAGACACCCGAGGTGTCTGGTCGTCGTCGTACGCGATGAAGCTCTCTTCGTTCAGGCCCGCACGGACAAAGCCGCCGATCTCATCCCTGTCGAGGGGGAGGGGGATGGCGTCAGTCTGCTCTCCGGCCAGGCGGCTGCGGCAGGAGACGAGGATGGTGCCGCCGGGGGCGAGGAGCGAGACCATGGCGTCGCGGGCCATGATGCGGTACTTGCCCGGCAGCACCTGGATGGTGTTGCATTCGTAGACGACGTCGTAGGCTCCGCGCCACGCTTCGGGATAGTTAAAAAGGTCGGCGATGAGGTACTCCACTTTGCTGTCGGGGTAGCGGTTCTTGCAGAGCGCGATGGCGCTGGGGGCAATGTCGAAGGCGGTGACGTCGTAGCCGTAGGCGGAGAGCTCCTCGGCGTCGTCGCCGACCCCGCAGCCGACGGCGATGGCCCTTTTCTTCTCCCCCGGTGCGAGGGGGTGCGCTTTGAGCCAGCCCGAGAGGTAGGGGTTGGGGGCGAGGTCGGCCCAGAAGACGGCGGTGTGGTCGCCCTCGGCGCTGCTGTAGATGCTGTCGAACCACCCCAGCGGGTCGTCGCGCTCCTGGTAGGAACGGACCATCTGCCTGTACGCTTCGGGGTCAAACTCTGCCATGACGCTGCTCCTTGTTAAGGCCGTAATGTTTCATTGTAGGCCGTAATGTATAAAGATTTTCTATCATTGCCATTGCCGTTTAAATTGCTGAAAAATCTTTCAGGCGGCAGCGCCTCACCGGGGCGGCTTTACGCTAAAATAGCGCTATGAAACACAGCCTTGAGAAGTTTACGCGCCTTGTCGACGCCCTGCAGGAACTCCCCACCGTCGGGCAGAAGTCGGCGACCCGCCTGGCCTACCACATGCTGATGCACGACAGCTTCGGGGCGATGAAGATTGCCCACGCCATCGAGGATGCCGTCGGCAGCATCAAAAAGTGCCGCTCCTGCGGGGGGATGAGCGAGGACGAGCTCTGCGGCGTCTGCTCCGACGAGGGGCGCGACGTGTCGCTGCTGTGCATCGTCGAGAACGCGAAGGACATTCTTACCATTGAGGAGAACGGCCTTTTCGGCGGCCGCTACTACGTCCTCGACGCCCTCGACCGCCTCGACATCGACCACCTGCGCGCCACGGCGGGCAGCGGCGTCGAGGAGATCATCTTTGCGTTGACGCCTTCCATCGCCAACGACGCGGTCATCCTCTACATCGAGGACAAGCTGCAGGGGATGGACGTGCGGTTCACCCGGATAGCCCAGGGGGTGCCCACGGGCGTGAGCCTGGAGAACATAGACATGCTCTCCCTCGCCCGGGCCCTCGAAGACCGCGTCAAGGTCTAAAAAAATGACCGAGCGCGACCACGACCGGCTGGTGCGCAACCTGCTGCAGACGCTGGGGCAGCCCGAATCCTCTCTTATCCAGACCCACATCTCCAGCGTCATCATCGCCAAAGACGTCGTCTACAAGCTGAAAAAACCCGTCGACTTCGGTTTCCTCGATTACTCCACCCTTGAGCGGCGCAAGCGTTTCTGCCAGGAGGAGGTGCGCATCAACGGCCGCTACGCCCCGCTGCTTTACCTGGGGGTTGTCGCCGTCACGGGCAGCATCGAAGCGCCGGAGCTGGACGGAGAGGGCCCGGCCATAGAGTACGCCGTGAAGATGCGCCGTTTCGACGCCGGGGCGCAGCTGGACAACATCGCTTCCGAGCGTGGACTGACAGACGAAGAGTGTGACGCCGTCGCCGACACGGCCGCGGCCATGCACGACGGGGCGAGTGTTGTCGACAGTGAGAGCGACTACGGTACGCCCGCGAGGGTCATCATGCCGATGCAGGAGAACTTCGACCTCATGGCCTCCCTGCACCGCGACGGCGACCTGGCCGCGGACGTCGCGGCGCTGGAGCAGTGGACACGGGCGGAACATGCGCGCCTGACCCCGCTGCTGCAGCAGCGACGCGATGAGGGCTTAGTGCGCGAAGTCCACGGCGACATGCACCTGCACAACATGGCGCTTTTCGAGGGCAGGCCCATGCTCTTCGACGCCATCGAGTTCAACCCCTACCTCAACCATATCGACGTCATCAGCGACCTCGCCTTTTTGCTGATGGATCTGGAGTACAGGGGACTCGCCCGTCAGAGCCGCCGCATCCTCAACCGCTACCTCGAGCATACGGGCGACTACGCCGCCGTAGCGCTGCTCCCCTTTTACAAGACCTACCGGGCCATGGTGCGGGCGAAGGTGCTCGCCCTCCATGCCGCGCAGGAGATTGCGGAGGAGGAGCGCGAAAGCGTCGTTGAGGAAGTACGATCTTACATCGCGCTGGCAAAAAGCTACGGGGAGAAAGGCGAACCCTTCCTGATGATCATGCACGGGGTCTCCGCTTCGGGCAAGAGCACCCTGGCCCTGGAAGCCGTCGAGGCGTTCGGCGCGCTGCGGCTGCGTTCAGACATCGAGCGGATGCGCCTGTTCCGCAGCGAAGGGGAAGAAGTCGACATCTACACGGCAGAGGCAACGACGGCGACCTACGGCAGGCTCGAAACGCTGGCCGAAACAGTGTTGAAAGCGGGCTGCAGCGCCGTCGCCGACGCGACCTTCCTTTCCCAGGAACAGCGCGAGCCCTTTGCCGTGCTGGCTGCGCGCCTGGGCGTGCCCTATGCCATTTTGGATATCGAGTGCGGCGAAGAGGAACTTCTGCGCCGCATACGGCTGCGCGGCGAGAAGGGCGACGACGTCTCCGAAGCGGACGAAGCGGTCCTGGCCATGCAGCAGAGCAGAGTTAAACCGCTCTTACAATCGGAGCAGGCGTTCCGTTTTGTATTGCAGTGCGACGCGCCGCTGCCGGTAAAGGCGCTGACGGCGTTTATAGGGGCGCAAAAAAGTTAGGGCTTGGGGATGCGGTACGTGACCTGCCACGTTTTGGTCTCCCCCGCCTTCAGCGTCGGCGAGAAGCGGATGGTGTAGCCGTCGCGGCGTTCGTAGGAGAGGGTGCTTTTGACGGTGGCTTTGCCGTCCGAGGAGACGCCGGGGACGAGGACGTCGACATCTTTGGCGCTGTCGGAGCGGTTGGAGCGGTTGGAGAGGCGGTAGGCAACTTTCACGTTCCAGTAGGAGCCTTCGTCCTGGCGCGTTAGCAGCGTGCTCTTGGCGACGAGGTCGAAGTTCGTTCCCAGGCGCAGGGTGACCGTCTCCTCTTTGGGGGTGTTATCCAGCGCGCTCTCGCCCAGCAGGATAGTCGTGCCGTCCGTTTCGGCGTAGGTGCGCACGGTGCCCGCGGGAAGCGGGATGTCGAAGCCTTCGAGGTCGACGAACTGGCTGACGGGGCGTTTGAGCTCCGCACCGCTCTGCAGGGGCGCGGGCATGGTCACCTCGTAGCGCCTCTTGAGCGTATGCGACGGCCGGTCGATAAAGCGTATCTGCGTCTTCTCATTGTCGGCGAGGGTGACCTTGAAGGGGACGGTGTAGAGGTGGTACCCCTCGACGGCCTGTTCCGCCACCGGCGCCGCCGCGGTTTCCATCATCACCTTGCCGACATAGAGACGCGGCTGCGCGGCCCTGTTGATCTCCCCTGCGAGCAGGTGCAGCTTCGTGTTCTCGAAACGTTTGCCCGAACGGTTGTCGACGGTGATCCAGCCTGTCAGGTCCCCTTTGTCGCCGTCCAGGGTGAGGGTGTAGTCGCTCTTCCACCGGATGCTGCCTATGAGGTAGTCCAGCGCCATCTCGCCCCGGACCCGTTTGGAGGCCTCGACGTTCCAGACGAGGGAGGGCTTCATGATGAGGGTGTCTGGGATGGCGTCGAAGATGAAGTCCTCGCTTTTGATCCCGCTCTCGATGCCGCGGTCGGTCTGCACGACGGCGGGCGATGCCGCCAGAAGCGTTCCGCCGCCGATGCCCGGATGCTCGGCGTCGCCGGTTTTGAAGCGCACGCGCTTGCCGATGTTCGCCTCGATGATCTTGGCGAGGGTGATCTTGTCGAAGCGGTACTGCTGCGAGTAGAGCGTTACGCCGGAGGGCAGCTTCACGCTGACGGCGTCGGTCTGCACCGTCGTCGCGACGCCGGGGTAGACGACGCTCTGCTTGCCCTTCTCGATGGTGAGCTGCCGTTTTTCATGCACCAGTCCGATGCCGGCGTTGTAGATGACGAGGGCCGTTTCCGTCGAAGCGGGCGACAGGGAGGCAGCGAAGAGGAGGGGGGAGGCGAGCAGCGTCAGAAAAAACGGACGGGTCGGGTGCATGGCGGCTCCTTGGTAAGGGGTGGATATTCTGCTGTCAGTGTATCAGTTTTTTGTAACGTACCGTCTCAGGGGAGGGGACGGCGGCGGAAATAAGCACATTTCATCTTTTTTGGTCCCAAAACGATATAAGAAATGATTTCGTTTAGTACGGCTTTAGTGATCCTTCTTTAAGATGCAAGTGAATAATGATTCATTTAAATCAGCGCGGGCTGATCGGGAGGCATGCATGTATCGACTTTTTCTTCTGTTGGCGACAGCGGTAACGCTCGCGGCGCACGAGTACTGGATCGACGCGTCGGGGGAGCTGCAGCGCGGCCACCTGCATACGGATGGAGGGGAGCATGTGCACAAGGACGAGGTGGTGAAGCAGTACCCCTCGGAGCGCTACTGCCGCCAGGGCGGCGGCGTGGACGAAGTGAAAGGGGCATTCGGGGTCTCCGAGCGCGTCGGTATGGCCTGCGACACCATGATGGTGATATTGCACCTGGGCGATTACGCCAAAACCCCCTACGGCATCGTCGTGGCCTCAGAGGCGAACCCGGCGATGGTGATAGCGAGCTGGGAGAGTATCGAGAGCGTCAAGCGCCTGAACAGGCTGTCGGATTTCGCGCCGCTGGGCAGAGGGTTCGAGCTCAGCTTCAGCCGGGACCCTTCCGGCCTGGAAGAAGGGGACAAGATGCGGCTCCTCGCCACCTTCGACGGTGCGCCGAAAGCCGGTGCGGTCGTCGCCTATGAAGGGCGGGTCGTCGGCACCACGGACGAAGCGGGGCGCATCAACGTCCGCATCCGCCATGCGGGACTGCAGCTGGTCCGTGCCACCCTGCGGCAGCCGTTGACAAACGCACCCGTCGCCGAGCGCCTCTACAACGCGACGCTGAACCTGGAGGTGAAGTAATGCGCTTGTTCCTCGCGCTGTTGGCCCTGGTGTCGCTGCTATCGGCCCACGACCTCGTGCACCGGGTGTCGCATTCGGAGTGCATCGCCGTCTCCTTCGCCTACGCCGACCAAAGCGACTTCTCCTACCAGGCGTATGAGCTCTACGCTCCGGGGGAGACGATCCCCTACCAGGTCGGGCGGACCGATAAATCCTCCTCGCTCTGTTTCCGACCGACGAAGCAGGGGGTATGGACCCTGAAAGCCTTCGGCGAGGACGGGCACGGCGCGGCGGTGGAGATCACCGTCGATGAGCATCTGGCGCTCAGCGGGTATGCGCAGCCGCTGTACGAGAAGTTTCAGAAGATCTTTGTCGGGCTGGCGCTGATCTTTGCGCTGTTCTGCACGCTGTATCTGTATAAAAAAAGGAGGAGTAAATGAAAAAGGTATTGGGGGGTTCATTATTGGCATGTGCCGCGGCATGGGGGCATCACGGCGTACCGTCGATCAGCCTGACAGGAGTCGACGGGCCGGGGGCGCCGCTGGAGACGACCAGCTCGTCCACCCTTCCGGAAGGCTCCTTCCTGGGGTACCTGAAACTCGACCACGCGAAGTACAAAACCTATACGAGTGCCAGGGACGGCGAGATGGATCGGACGGACTACTGGCTCTACGGTCTGGGCTACGGGGCGACCCCCTACCTGAGCGCCTATGTCTTTATGCCCTACTATACAAAGGCGCTGGACGATTCGACGATGGTATCGGGCTTCCATGACGTCAATTTCCAGGTCGTTCTCGGCCTGGTCTACGACGAGGGGTTCAAACTCGCGCGCAAAAATGAAAGCCTGGACGACATGGAGGATTGGCACTTTACAATTTTTGCCAACGGTACCCTGCCGACGGGCAATTCCGAACGCAAGGACGCCGGCGGTGTGCTTATCGACCCGGGCATGCAGACAGGCTTTGGCGAACCCTCGCTGATGGTCGGCGCCAGCATGACCAAGTGGTTCGGCAACGCCTTTACCTTTGTGGGCGACTGTTCGTACAATACCTTTTTCGAACACACTTATGATGACGGAACCAAGCTGCGGTTCGGGGACGAGATACGCGTCAACGGTGCGGTGACGGCAAGGGTCTACGAGGTGCCGAAATCGCGCCTTCGGGTCGACGCGTCTCTTGAGGCGAACTATCTCTATCTCGGCCGGGACGAGGAGGACGGCGTCGGCGCCGAAGCGACGGGCGGGTCCATCCTTTACACGACTCCCAGCCTGCGCGTGACTTACAAGACGATCTCGGCCGCGATGGGCGTGAAACTGCCGACGGCGACGGACCTGAACGAAGATGATCTTCAGCAGGGCGCCGAAGGCAAGGAGCACTACCGCTTCATCTTTACCTTCTCGACCCTCTTTTAAAGGCAAATAGATGCATATACCCGACGGTTTCCTCTCCCCGGCCACCTACCTCCCCGCCACGGCCGTGGCGGCGGGGCTTATCATTCTGGCCCTGAAGCGCGCCGAGCTCGATGCGGACAGGATCGCCGGCGTCGCGGCAGTGAGCGCTTTCAGCTTCGTCGCGATGCTCTTCGCGATCCCGATGCCCGGCGGCACGTCGGTGCACCTGGGCGGGGTGGGGCTGATGGCGGTGCTTTTCGGCCCCTGGACGGCCTTCGGCGCGCTTTCTCTGGTGCTGCTGGTGCAGGCGCTGCTTTTCGGGGAAGGGGGTGTTACCGCTTACGGGGTGCATGTCATCGCCATCGCCTTCGCCGGTACGCTCTCCGCCTACGGCATTTACCATTTCCTCAAACGCGTTTCGGAGTCCATTGCCCTCTTCGCGGCGGGCTGGATGGGCCTCGTCGTCCCGGCGGTGATCGTCGCGGCGGTGCTGGGCATCCAGCCGCTGATCGCCCACGACGCCTGGGGCAAACCGCTCTTTTTCCCTTTCGGGCTGGAAGTGACGCTGCCGAGCATCGTTATCCCGCACCTGATCGCGGGGGTTGCCGAGGGGGCGGTGACGGTGATGATGGTGCGTTTCGTAAAGCGCTACTTCAAGGGGGTGTTTTATGCAGCGTGAGCGTCTTTGGCTCTTCGCGTACCTCGCGGGGATCGTCGTGCTCGGCTACATCCACGACGTCCGCGTGGTCGCCGCCGCCGTGCTCGTGCTTATCGTGCTGGGCGGGCGGCGGCGCTGGCTGCTGCTGCGCCGGGCGGTCGCGGCCCTGCTGCTCTTCAACGCGACGGTGACCCTGACCTATCTGCTCGCCCACTACTTTTTCGGGCTCCCCGAGGCGGCTCTGCTACTGATCAACCTGCGCGCCTTGGCGATGACGCTGATGACCTTTACACTGGTGTCGCGCGTCAACATGGCCCGGGCGCTCTCCTTCTCAAAGACGCTCTCGCTGCTCTATACCCTCTGTGTGTCGCAGGTCATCGCCTTTATGCGCAGTTACGCGGCATTCTCCGAGGGGTTAAGAAGCCGCCACGCGGGACGACAGCGCGGCACGAGGCTACACGCGCTGCTGGCACAGCTCTATTTTTTCATGTACAAGACGCTCTCATTGTCGCAGGAGAATGCGATGGGGATGCGCTCACGGGGGGTGATGGATGATTGAGTGCCGTAACGTCTGTTTCGACGCGACCGATTTCGAGGGGGAGAAGTTCCCGCTCCTGCGCGACGTCTCTTTCACCATAGGGGAGGGGGAGAAGATCGTGCTCTTCGGGATCAACGGTTCGGGTAAATCGACGCTGCTCAAACTCCTCAACGGGCTGGAGTATCCCAAAAGCGGCGAGATCCTCTACGGCGGCGCGTTGATGGACAAACGTTTTCTCAAAGCGAACAAAGGGACGTTCCGGCGGGAGAACGTGCTGCAGATGCAGGACCCCAACAGCATGCTCTTCAACACCAGCGTCTACGAGGAGATCGCCTTCGGGCCCCGTAGTTTCGGCTTTGACGACGTCGACGAAAGGGTAAGGCACTTCGCGGAGCTCTTCGGGGTGACCAAGCTGCTTGAACGCGCCCCCTACCGGCTCAGCGGCGGGGAGAAGCAGCGTGTGCTGCTGGCGTCCCTGCTGGCCGTCGAGCCGAAATTCCTGATGATGGACGAACCGACGGCGCACCTGGACCCGCCGACGACGGGGTGGCTCGTGGAGCTGCTGCAGGAGATGAAGATCACGACCCTGCTGTGCACGCACAACCTCAGCCTCGGCCGGGAGCTGGGAACAAGGGCCCTGGTGCTGGGGCCTGATCATACCCTGCATTACGACGGCCCGGTCGAAGCGCTGTTCGAGCGCCTGGAGATCCTGGACGAGGCGAGGCTGTTGCACCGCCACCGCCATACCCACGAGGGCAAGGAACATACCCACGCGCACCTGCACGACTGGGCGTAAGCCATTTGAAACATCGCTACGCGAGCGGTACCCTTGTTTTGCCCGGATACCGTATTATTTGTTTAAAAGAACGTGGGCGTCGTAGGCGAGCCGCAGCACGCCGAGCGCGTAATTGCTGGAGTTGTTGTAGCGCATGATCTTCTTGACGTAGAGCGAGAGGTAATCCAGTTCCGGCTTTTTGCAGGCGAAACAATTATAGGTGCGGCCGTTGCGCCCTTTGTCAAAGGCGAACGAGGCGTTGTCGTTGGCAAAATCGTAGTCGTACCACGCGGACTCCACCGTCGGCATCTCCGGGAACTGCTTCCAGTCGATCAATGCTTTAAACGCGGCGTTTTCGTTCAAGAAGCGCGCGGTGGAGAGGATGGCGTCCTCCATCCGTTCCAGGTCGCCCGTCCCCTCGCCGTAGCGTTCGATGAGATAGAAGTTCTGGGGCATGAACTGGGGGATGCCGACGGCCCCGGCGTAGGAGCTTTTAAAGCGGCACTGGGCCGGCGCGATGCCGTTGGCGTAGCAAAACTGCATCAGCGAGACGATGTTGCGTTCGGCCATGGCGAGGAGCCCCTTGTTACGCGGGGTATTGCCGGGAAGTTCGCGCACGAGGGTGTTGAAGACGGTAAAGGCGTCGTGCTTGGAACCGAAACGCCCCAGCCTTGTTTCCTTGGCGAGGATGGCGGCGATGACCTCGCGGTTGACGTGAAAACGCCGTTCGGCTTCGTCGTAGACGGCGCGGTACTGCCGCAGGTTCTCGACCATCGCGGGCACGAAGGTGACAAGGGCGTTGTTGGCGCGTTTTTCGTTGGCGTGGTGCACCGTGATCATCTTGGGGCTGAAGAGGCGGAGACTCTGGCCGTCGCGCAGGGCGGTCTGGGAGTCGAGAAGGTAGCGGTTGGCGTAGTCGATGCTGACGCCCTTGGAGACGGCTTTTTTGCAGATAGTTTCGTAGGCGTCCAGCCTGAAGGCGCAGTCGCTGTAGGCGAAGAGGGTGGTGCCAAGCAGGGGAAGCAGGAGGGCGGCAGCGCGCTTAGAAGGCAAAACTTTCACGCATCACCTCTTCGATGGATTCGGCACTGTAACGCTCTTCGGTAAAAAAGCGGTTGGCCAGGACCCCCTGGCCCAGGAGCATCTCGGCACCGTCGATGGCGCGCAGGCCGTTATCGGCGCAAAGGGCCAGAAAGGGCGTCACCTTGCCGTAGATGGCATCGGCCCCGTAGCGGCTCTGCTGCAGCAGCGGGAGCAGCAGGGCTTCGGGGGCGGGGAGGCTGTCGTCTTCGAGCCCGGCCGAGGTCGTGTTGACGACGAGGTCGTAGCCTTTGGGGGTGAAATCATCCCAGGCCATCGTCGCGAAGCCGTCGTCGGCAAAGGGGGCGAGGCGTCCGGCGGAGCGGTTGAGCACATGGACGCTCTTGCCCTCCTGTCGCAGCCGCGAGGCCAGCGCGCGGGCCGTACCGCCCGCGCCGAGGATCAGGACGTCATTGACGTTCTCAAAGTTGCGGATGGCGAAGAGGAAGCCGTCGGCATCGGTGTTGTAGCCGATGAGCTTCCCGTTTTCGTTGATGATCGTGTTGACGACGCCGACCTCGCGGGCGAAGCCGCGGATCTCGTCGCAGGCGTTATAGGCGGCCTCTTTGTGCGGTACGGTGATGTTTGCGCCCTGCAGCCCCAGGTCGAAGAAGGTTTTGCGCAGCTTGGTGCCGTCGGTAAGGTGTACCCGCGTGTAGCAGCCGGGAAATCCCAGGCGTTTGAAGACGTGGTTGTGCATCAGCGGCGAGCGGGAGTGGTGGACGGGATCGCCGAAGATGGCGAAGAGGGCGGGGGTCAAAACTTCAGGTCCTCCAGGGAGCTCATGAGCGCCCCCAGTTTGTTCTGCACTTCGAGGTATTCGAGCTCGGGCTGGGAGTCGGCGACGATGCCCGCGCCCGCCTGCAGGATCACCTCGCCCGGTTTGACGAGGGAGGTCCGGATCGTAATGGCGCTGTCCATGTTGCCGTCGAAGCCGAAGTAGCCGATGGCACCGCTGTAGAAGCCGCGCTTGAGGCCTTCGAATTCGGCGATAAGCTCCATCGCGCGGATCTTCGGCGCCCCGGTCATGGTGCCGGCGGTGAAGGTCGCCATAAAGAGGTCGAACATATCTTTATCGTCGCGCAGTTCCGCGGTGACGTCGCTGACGATGTGCATGACGTGGGAGTAGCGCTCGATGTGCATCATGTCCTCGACCTTGACCGTACCGGTCTTGGCGACGCGGCCGATGTCGTTGCGGCCCAGGTCGATGAGCATAAGGTGCTCTGAGAGCTCTTTGGGGTCTGCCAGCAGCTCCTCCTCGAGTTCACGGTCGCGCTCTTTGGTGTCGCCGCGTTTGCGGGTGCCCGCGATGGGGCGCAGCAGCAGTTCGTTCTCCTGCAGGCGCACCATGACCTCCGGGGAGCTTCCGACAATGGCGAAATCCTCGTACTCCATCAGGAACATATAGGGCGAAGGATTCTTGGTGCGGAGGATGCGGTAGAAGCTGAAGGGGTCCACATGCGCTTTGCGGGTGTAGCGGTTCGTCATCAGGATCTGGAAGACGTCGCCGCTCTTGATCATCTCTTTGGAGTCCGCCACCATCTCGAAGAAGCGCTCCTTCGTAAAGGCGAAGCTGCCCCCTTCGTCATTGTGCATCGGCACGAGCGGCGTGTAGTCGTACTCGCCCTTGATCTCGGCCTCGAGGGTGCCAAAGCGCTCCGCCATCGCGTCCAGGGTCGTCAGCAGGGTGACCTTGTGGTTCTGGTGGGAGTAGACGACGACGAGTTTGGGCAGGATCAGGTCGAGGTCGGGCACCTGCATCGGGTCGTCGAGCTTCTCCATGTAGCTCTTCAGTACCGGTTCGAACACCTTGACCATGTCGTAGCCGATGTAGCCGATAAAGCCGTCGGCGTAGCCGATGTCGAGGCTCTTGCAGACCGCTTTGTACGGGGCAGTGTCGATCGCGGCGTAGTAGGATTTGAGAAAATCAAAGGGGGAGGTCGCCGACACGTCGGTTTCGCCCGCGCCGTTCGTGTAGCGGGTCTCGCCCTCGCGGTACTGCAGCCGCTCGCGCGCGCCGATCAGGATGATGCTGTTCTTGCCGCCGCTGCTTCCGGCACTCTCGAACAGGAAGGTGATCTCGTCCGCGAAGGCGTTTTTGAGTTTCTGGTAAAGCGCGATCGGTGCGAACTGATCGAGCATAAACTGGGTATGGTGGAACATAACTCTCGCTTCTTACGGTTTGATGGTATAGATAAACGCGCCGGACTCGATCTTGCGGCGGACATCCTGCAGATGCGCCTTGGCGTCGGTGCGGTTTTTGAACGGACCGACGAGGACCTTGTTGGCCGTTGCACCGTTGATGACGACCCGGTGGAAGGTGTAGTCGTAGCCGCTGCGCTTGATGTTGTCCAGGAAGGCGCGGTTGGGCTTGTAACGGCTGAACGAGCCGACCTGGATATAGATGTCGCCCGGTGCCGGGTGACCCGCGACGGTCGGCGTAGGTGTCGGCGTCGGTTTGGGCGTCGTGACCGGTGCAGGCGCCGGCTTCGGCTGCGGTGCGACTTCGGGTTCCGTCTCGTCGATCACGATGATGTCGCTCTGCTCTATCGGCACCGGGTTGGCAACTTCGGGGGCCGAGGCCGGCGTGGCATCGGCTGCCGGGAGCGGGGCCGGTTCGGGCATTTCGGCCGTTTCGGCCGTTGCGTTGACGGATGCCGGAGGCGTTACCGGTTCCGCAACGGGCTGGGTGACGACTTCGGGGTGGGCCACCTGCACGGGCGAGGAACCGCTCATACGCCCCATGATGACGACAATGACGATGGCGACGACCACCAGCGTGCCGACTCCGATAAGCATCTTCTTGCGGGTACCGTCCCGTGCGCTCCGGTTGAGGATGATATCGTTGAGTTCGTTGTGGTGTTCGTCAGGCATGCTGGGCTCCTTTGCTGCCGCCGGGTGTAAACAGGGCGTAGGGAAGATTGATGATGTTGTAGGCATCGGGCAGGGTATCGGTCGGAAAGACCCGCCATTGCCGGTTCATTTTCTCTTCCAGTTTTTGGGAAATGATTTTACCCATTTCAACGGCCTGTTGTAAAGCGTTGCCGCAGGGAATGTAGAGGTGCAGGTGCTGCGGGGTGGCCGACTGGAAGGTGACCAGCTCCCCGTAGCCCAGGGCGGCAAGGACTTTTCCCGCATGGTGGTAGAAATGTTTTGCCGCATCGCCGTTGTAGTCGATCACGATAAAAGGGACGTTACCGTCATCGTCGACAAGGGGATGGGCCAGGGTGAGCTGCCCGGCGCGGTGCGCGTTGATCAGCGCATCGCTCAGCGGCGCCTCGATGTGTTTGTATTTTGAAAAGAAGGTGCGGTTCCCGAAGGAGATCTTCTCAGCCACCTCCGGCATCTTCTGCCAGTAGTGGTTTCGGACGATCCCTTCGAAAAAACGGGCCTCTCTGTCCATCAATACGTCGGCTGGGAGTAGATGACGAACTGCTGGGCGAGTGCTTTGAGCTCTTCTTTGATCTCGGCCTGCTTGGCTTCGTTCTCGATATCATCAAGGACGTCGCAGATGCGGTTGGCGATGATCTCGAACTGCTCCTCTTTCATGCCGCGCGACGTAAGTGCCGGCGAACCGATACGGATACCGGAAGTGACAAAGGGCGAGCGGAATTCGCCCGGGACGGTATTTTTGTTGACGGTGATGCCCGCGCGGCCCAGCGCCGCGTCGGCGTCTTTACCGCTGAAGTCGCGGTCCAGGAAAGAGACGAGGACGAGGTGGTTGTCCGTACCGTCGCTGACGACCTTGTAGCCGCGTTTCATGATGACCTCGGCGAGGACGCTCGCATTGGACTTAACCTGCTTTGCGTAGGCTTTCCACTCTTCGGAGAGGTTGTATTTGAAGCCGACGGCTTTGGCGGCGATGACGTGGACCAGCGGTCCGCCCTGCAGGCCCGGGAAGATCGCGGAGTTGATCTTCTTCGCGATCTCTTCATCGTTGGTCATGATGAGACCGCCGCGCGGACCGGCGAGGGTCTTGTGCGTCGTCGTCGTGACAACGTCCGCGTACGGGAACGGGCTCGGGTGCTCACCGGCGGCAACGAGGCCGGCGATATGGGCGATGTCCGCAAAGAGGATCGCACCGACTTCGTCGGCGATCTCTCTAAACTTCTTGAAGTCGATCTCACGGGCATAGGCGGAAGCGCCGCAGACGATGATCTTCGGCTGGACGATGCGGGCGATATCCATGACGCGCTCGTAGTTGATGCGGCCGTCGAGTTCGACACCGTAGGTGAAGCTCTGGTAGTTCTTGCCCGAGAAGCTCGGCTTGGCGCCGTGGGTCAGGTGACCGCCGTGGCTCAGGTCCATACCGAGGATCTTGTCGCCGGCTTTGATCAGCGCGGCGTAGACGGCGCCGTTCGCCTGGGAACCGGCGTGGGGCTGGACGTTGGCGAATTTACAGCCGAAGAGTTCGCAGGCGCGGTCGATGGCCAGCTGCTCGACGGCATCGGCGAATTCACAACCGCCGTAATAGCGTTTTTGCGGGTAACCCTCGGCATATTTGTTCGTAAACACGGAACCCATCGCCTCCATGACGGCCGGCAGGGTAAAGTTTTCGGAAGCGATCATCTCAAGGTGGTCGGTCTGACGCTCCAGCTCTTTTTCACACAGGGCATAGACTTCGTTGTCAAACTCTTGCAGAAAGCTCATTTTTTTCCTCTTTTATCTAAATTTGAATACGGCATCGGAACAAGTCCCGCTACCTACGTTAACACTGGGTTCGCCTCGGCGGCGAGCCCGCGTGCAGGTGAACCGCACTTATGCAATTTGGTCCCTAGTAGTCGTTCAAGTCTACAACAGGTTCGTTTGTCTCTTCTCCGTCGTTAGATTGATTGGTTTCGTGTTTCAGCGGCTTCATCGCCGGGAACAGGAGCACGTCGCGGATGGAGTGCTCGTTGGTCAGCAGCATGACGAGACGGTCGATACCGATCCCCTGGCCGGCGGTCGGCGCCATCCCGTAGCTCAGCGCGCGGACGAAGTCCTCGTCCATCTCGTGCGCCTCTTCGTCGCCGCCGGCTTTGGCTTCGAGCTGTCCCTCGAAACGGCCGAGCTGGTCGATGGGGTCGTTGAGCTCGCTGAAGGCGTTGGCGATCTCGCGCCCCGCGATAAAGAGTTCGAAACGGTCGGTGAGGGCGGGGTTGGCGTCGTTACGGCGCGCCAGCGGGGAGATTTCGACCGGGTACATGGTGATAAAAGTCGGGTTGATCAGCTTCTCCTCGACGAAGGCGTCGAACATCTCGCCCTGGAGCTGGCCGACGTTGAGACTGTCGCTTACTTCAAAGCCGTTTTCGCGGAGGTAGACGAGCATCTTCTCTTTGTCGTGGACGATGATCTCCGGTACGCCGCCGATCGCGCTCAGCGATTCGACCAGCGGGATCTCCGTGAACTTGGAGAAGTCGACTTCCATCTCACCGTAGGGGAGCAGCGTCGGCAGGTTCAGGTGGTCGAAGAGGTACTCGAAATACTCCTTGGTGAGCGCAATGAGGTCCTTGTAGGTCTTGAAGGCCCAGTAGAACTCGATGGAGGTGAACTCCGGGTTGTGCGTTGCGTCCATTCCCTCGTTGCGGAAGTTGCGGTTGATCTCGAAGACCGCCTCGAAGCCGCCGACGATGAGGCGCTTGAGGTAGAGCTCCGGGGCGATACGCAGGTAGCGGTCGACGCCCAGGGCGTTATGGTGCGTCACGAAGGGCTTGGCATTGGCGCCGCCGGCGATGGGGTGCATCATCGGCGTTTCGACCTCGAGGAAACCTTTGTCCTCGAAGAAGCGGCGCGTGAGCGAAATGATCTGGCTGCGAATCTTGAAGGTCTTGCGCACTTCGCTGTTCATGATCAGGTCGAGGTAGCGCTGGCGGTAGCGCATCTCTTTGTCGGTGAGACCGTGGAACTTCTCCGGCAGCGGGGCGATCGCCTTGGTCAGGAGTTTGAGGGCGTCGACGTGCAGGGAGAGCTCACCCTGTTTGGTGACGAAGGGGAAACCTTCGACCTCAATGATGTCGCCGACCTCGATCTGCTTCTTGAAGACCTCGTTGTAGAATCCCTCCGGCAGGTTGTCGCGGGTGACGTAGATCTGCAGCATGGCGCTTTCGTCTTCGATCTTGACGAAGCTCGCTTTTCCCATGATGCGGAAGAATTTGATGCGCCCCGCCACGCAGTAGCGGCGATTCTCGTCGCGTTTGGTCTCGCTGTGCGCCAGGTCGGAGTTGACGTTCAGGAATTTGTCGATGGTCGTATTGCGGGCCGAGTCGTTGGCGTAGGGGTTGATGCCCGCCGCCTTGAGCGCTTCGGCTTTTTCGATACGTTGCTGGATATATTTGTTGTCAAAAAAAGACAATAGCGATCTCCTCTGTTAGATGTTTAGTTTTTTCCGGCACTCGGCGCAGACCCCGTAGATCTGCATGGAGTGGTCCTTCATCAGGAAGCCAAGCGCGTCGGCGATGGCGTGCTGCCGCTTCTCGATCTCCGCGTCGACGAACTCCGTGATGGAGCCGCACTCGGTGCAGATCATGTGGTCGTGGTGCTCCTTGGCCCCCAGTTCGTACTTTTTGCCCTGGGCGCCGAAGGAGAGGGAGGTGACGATATCCTCGTTCTCCAGCAGCCCCAGGGTACGGTAGATCGTCGCGATCCCCGTTTTGAGGTCCGGATAGTTCTCCTGGATCTTCTTGTGGAGCGCTTCGGGGGTCAGGTGCTCGTCGGAGTTGTAAAGGGTTTCGAGGATCACTTCGCGCTGGATGGTGAACTTCAGGCCGTTCTTTTTGAGCAGCTGTTTGAAATCCTCAAGGAGCTGTTCGTACTCGATCGTCTTCGCGGTAAAGTCGTTATCTTGGCTCATTGCGTCTTCTCCTTCAACTGCGATTTTACCGTATCGATGATCTCGCCGGCGCGTTCAAGCGAGATGCCGGTGTCGTTCGTCTCGTTTGCCGGTGCGGGTTCGGGCTGCAGGCTCTCGGTGTCGAGGTGCATGATATAGCCGCCCGTTTCAACGAGAATCGGGAAGAGAATACTCCCTTCGAGCGGCTCTTTGATGTTGTCGCGTATCGTCACGACGTTGTTGAGGGCGTAGGCGATGACGGCCGCGATCAGGAAGAACTTCCCGCTCCCGAAGACGAAACCGGCGATGCGGTCGAGCGCCCCCAGCCCGCTGGCCGCACTCAGGCGTTTGAAAAGGTGCCCCAGGCCGACCATCACGAGCCAGAAGAGGGCGAGGGTGAGGAGGAAGCCGGAAAAAGCGATAAGAGACGGGCTTTCGAAATGAAAAATGTTGTCGCTGAGGAAGGCACCGACCTCGCCGCTGACACGCGAAGCGACAAAGATACCGCCGATGATGCCGATCAGCCCGAAAAGCTCTTTGAAGAAGCCGTTGAGAATGCCTTTGAGGCCAAGCAGCAAGATGATGACGGAGACGACCAGGTCGAAGTAGTTGAAATCCATTCAGAACGCCCGTTTTGAAATTGAGAAGAATTATAAACAACTCTCACTAAAAATAGCTTGACAAAGTGCCCGGAGCACGTTATTAACCCCCTGTTAAAGCTTCCTGATGTATGATTCCCACCCAAAATTAGTTATAAGGTATAGAGAGCTATGAGCAACTGGTCACCATCGAGCTGGAGAAGTTTTCCGATCAAGCAGCAACCGACATACCCCGATCAGGATCATCTGAAACGGGTCGAAGCGGAGCTACGGCGTTATCCCCCGCTGGTCTTCGCGGGCGAAGCGCGCAATCTCAAGGCCCAGCTGGCTCAGGTTTCCGACGGTAAGGCATTCCTGCTCCAGGGCGGTGACTGCGCCGAAAGTTTCTCCGAGTTCCATGCCGACAACATCCGCGACACCTTCAAAGTGATGCTGCAGATGGCGGTCGTGATGAGTTTTGCCAGCGGCCTGCCGGTCGTCAAAGTGGGACGCATGGGAGGTCAGTTCGCCAAACCGCGTTCTTCCGATACGGAGACCGTCGACGATGTCACACTGCCAAGCTACCGCGGTGACATCATCAACAGCATCGAGTTCACGGAGGCCGCGCGTATCCCGGACCCGGAACGCATGATCCATGCCTACCACCAGGCGGCCCCGACGCTGAACCTACTGCGTGCCTTCGCTTCGGGCGGGATGGCGGACCTGCACCAGGTGCACAAGTGGAACCTCGATTTCGTCAAGCAGACGGAGATGTCGGAGAAGTACGAAGCCTTCGCGGGGCAGATCGAACAGTCCCTGCGCTTTATGGAGGCGTGCGGCGTGACGTCGCAGAGCTACCGCACCCTGCGCGAAACGGACTACTTTACCTCCCACGAAGCGCTCCTGCTCAACTACGAAGAGGCCTTCACCCGCCAGGACTCCCTGACGGGCGACTGGTACGACGTCTCCTCGCACATGCTCTGGATCGGCGACCGCACGCGCCAGGTCGACGGCGCGCACGTCGAGTTCCTGCGCGGCGTCAAGAACCCGCTGGCGTTCAAAGCCGGCCCGTCCATGACGACCGAAGACCTGTTGAAGCTCTGCGACACCCTTAACCCGGAGAACGAAGCGGGACGCATCAACGTCATCGTGCGCATGGGTGCGGGCAAGGTCGGCGACCATCTGCCGGAGCTGATCCGCGCCGTCGAGCGTGAAGGCAAAAAGGTGCTCTGGAGCTGCGACCCGATGCACGGCAACATCATCAAGTCCGGCAACGGCTACAAGACCCGCCGCGTCGACGACATCCTCACCGAGATGAAAGAGTTCTTCCAGGTCCACAAATCCGAAGGCACCTACGGCGGCGGCGTCCACCTGGAGATGACGGGCAAGAACGTTACCGAGTGTCTCGGCGGGGCCTTCCAGATCACCGAAGAGGACCTCAACAGCCGTTACCACACTCACTGCGACCCGCGCCTCAACGCGGACCAGTCCCTCGAACTGGCGTTCCTGATCGCCGATACCCTCAAAGCTGCACGCGCGTAATTTTACACGCGGCGGCACCCTTCAGATTCAAAACAATTTCAAGAAAAACAAATACGTGATTTTTCCCCGAGAGGGGATGTGCGGAGGAGTGCGCTTAGAGCGCGGCGGCGTCAAGCGCCTTGATGAGTTCGTCGGGGCGGTTGGACCACTGGATGGCGTCCTGCTTGGAGATGACGCGTTTGCGTACCAGGTCGAAGAGCTCCTGGGTCTGGGTGACCATGCCGGTCTCCTGCTGGTTGAGCTGCATCTGTGAGTAGAGCTGGTGGACCTTGTCTTCGCGGATCAGGTTGGCGATCGCCGGGATGTTGATCATCAGCTCCTGGGCTGCGACACGGCCGCCGCCGAGGCGCGGCAGCAGCGCCTGGGCGATAATGGCGATGATGGATGTGGAGAGCTGGGCGCGGACCTGCGGCTGCTCGTCCCCGCTGAAGACGTCGATGATACGGTTGATCGTCTGCGGCGCGGAGTTGGTGTGCAGGGTACCGAAAACGAGGTGACCGGTCTCGGCGGCGGTGAGTGCTGCGGCGATGGTCTCCTTGTCACGCATCTCCCCGACGAGGATGACGTCGGGGTCCTCACGCATCGCGTATTTGAGCGCGTTGGCGAAGTTGGCGGTATCGGTCCCGACGTTACGGTGGGAGAAGAGACACTGCTTGTTGGTGTGGACGAATTCGACCGGGTCCTCGACACTGATAATGTGGCGGTTTTCCGTTTCGTTGATCTCGTTGAGCATCGCGGCCAGGGTGGTGGACTTACCGCTACCGGTCGGTCCGGTGACGAGAATCAGTCCTTTTTCGCGTTTGACGAGTTTTTTGAAGATCGGCTTGGCATTGAGATCGTCCAGGCTCGGGATCTCGATCGGAATGATACGGAAGGCGCAGGCGATGTCGCCCATCGTTTTATAGTAGTTCGCACGGAAACGGCCGACTTCGGGGAGCAGGATCGCGAAGTCGAGTTCGTTATGCTCTTCGAACTCTTTCTTCTGTTTCTCTGTCAGCAGGGAGTAGGACATATCCTCAATTGTTTTGCCGTCGAGGACGGGAAGGTTCAGTGCGACCAGGCGCCCGTCGATACGGATCTGCGGTTCGGAACGGGAAACGAGGTGAAGGTCCGATGCATTGTAGGCAACGACGCTTTTTAATAGTTTACGGATATCCAGGGTCTGACTCATGAGAGAAATTCTCCTTCGTAGAGGGGTTCATTGAAACCGATTATAACATGATTTCCGGTTTCGACAACAGGGCGTTTTATTAACAGGTTTTCTTTTGTGAGCCAGGTGCGTTTTCCGGCATCATCCAGGTTCAGCTCTTTGAGTTTCAGGGTGCGGTAGGTCGTGCCCCGGGTGTTGAAAAGCTGCTGCATTTCGGCACCTTGCGACAGCCAGCGGCCGACGTCCGATTCGCCGACGGGATCTTTTTTGAAGTCGACGAAGGTGTAGTCGATGGCGTGCTTTTTGAAAAAGGCGATGGCCTTTTTGACGCTGTCGCAGTTTTTGATGCCGTAGACCGTGATCATTCGATAATCTTCGGAACGATAAAGAAGTGCTCGTCGCTGTGCGGGGCGTGCGCCAGGATATCGTCGTTGACGGCGGTGTCACAGTTCGGGACATCTTCGCGCAGCTGCGTCGCATTGGAGGTCATGGCGAAGGTGTCGGGAACGTCTGTTGTGTCAAGCGCGCTAAGATTGTCGACGAATGAGACGATCTCGCTGAGCTGGCCGATCACTTCCTCGCGATGGGCCTCATCGATTTTGAGCATTGAGAGTTTTTCCAGACGGCTTAACAGGGCGTCGTCGATTTGCATGGCATACCTTTTTTGACGTAATGATATTAATTGTAGCGAAAAGATACTTAGATTCTGAGGGCTACTTTGACCCTGCAGCAGGGAGGGTTGATTAAATTGCAATCACTTTGTAATCTGTTTTGCATACTATTTTGTAGTAAAATCCTTTACGCACATTTCAAAACATACGAGGTGGGTAATGATCAGAAAAAAACAGAACGGACAAAAAGTCTGGGTTACGTTTACGGTGTCCCCTGAAACAGGGATGGAAACGGTCGCACTGTGCGGCGCCTGGAACGGCTGGTCGGACGAGCCGATGAAGCAGAAGAAGAACGGCGAGTTTTATCTGACAAAGGTATTGCCCGCCGGTAGCACATTTGAATTCGGCTACAAAAGCGGTGACGGCGCCTGGATGGCGGAAACCGACTGTACTTGCGTTCCCTCGCCGTTCGGCAGCGACAACGCTTTGCTGGAGCTTTGAATGCCCTTTGAACTTTAAATAACGCAGTAAGGACGACGTAACTGCCTTACCGGTCGTTAAACGGAGGGGTCGATTTAATTGTGAGGAGAGTGTATGAAAGCCGTTGTTATGGCAGGTGGGTTTGGAACGAGGATCCAGCCGTTAACCCATTCGCGTCCCAAGCCGATGCTGCCGATCGTGAACCGTCCGATGATGGAGCACACGATGTTGACCCTGAAGGAGCTCGGGATCACCGAGTTTATCGTGCTGCTCTACTTCAAGCCCGATGTCATCCGGGACTATTTCAAAGACGGTAGCCACCTGGGCATCAATATCACCTACGTCCTGCCCGATGACGATTACGGCACGGCGGGGGCGGTCAAGCTGGCCGAAGAGCATATCGGCGACGACAACTTCATCATCATCAGCGGCGACCTGGTGACCGATTTCGATTTCAAGAAGATCTTCGATTACCACGCGCAGAAAGATTCGAAGCTGACGATTACGCTCACTTCCGTCGAAAACCCCCTGGAGTTCGGGGTGGTGATCGCGAACGAAGAGGGGCGGATCGAGAAGTTTCTTGAAAAGCCGAGCTGGGGCGAGGTCTTCAGCGATACGATCAATACGGGGATCTACGTCATCGAACCGGAGATCCTCTCCTATATCCCGAGCAACGAGAATTTCGACTTCGCCAAGGACCTTTTCCCGCTGCTGATGCGCGAAGGGGTTCCCCTGATGGCCGGGAACGCCGAAGGGTACTGGCGCGACGTCGGCAACCCGGAGAGCTACCGCGATGTCTACGAGGATATCCTCGGGGGCAGGGTGAAGGTGCAGATGCCGCCGGTCCGCCGGCAGTACCCTGACGGCGTGCTCTTCAGCGACGAGCCCTATGAACTCGACAGCAGCGTCGAGATCATCGGGACGGTCGTCCTGGGACGGAACGTTACGATCGGCAAGGGGACAAAGCTGAACAACGTCGTTGTCGGCGACGACTGCGAGATCGGGAAAGAGAGCAAGGTGCGCAACAGCGTACTGTGGGAGCGGGTCAACGTCGACAAACACGCCCTCTTTGACGGCTGCGTCATCTGTAACGATAACACGATCGGCAAGAATGTCACGGCGAAGGCGGGGATGATCCTGGCCGAAGAGTGTGAGATCGGCCAGCTGGTCACCGTCGAAAAAGACGTCACGATCTGGCCGCACAAGGTGATCGAGGACGCCGCCATCGTCAGCCGCAGCGTCATCCTCGGGAGCCGCTACAAGAACTCCATCTTCGAGAACGGCTACGTCATCGGGAAATCCAACGTTGAGCTCTCCTGCGAGATGGCGACGAAGCTTGCCGAAGCGTTCGGCGCCCAGCTGCCCATCGGTTCGACGGTCGTCATGGCCCGGGACTACAACAAGGGATCGCGGATGCTCAAGCGCGCCTTCGTCGGGGGCCTGCTCTCGTCCGGCGTCAACGTCAAGGATTACAACGGCATTCCCTCCTCGGTCCTGCGCTGCAGCCTCTCCATGGACAACGGCGTCGTCGCCGGGGTCTACTTCCGCCAGCAGATCGACGACCCGACCAGTACGGTCATCACCTTCTACAACCATGAAGCGCTGCGGATCAACAACGAGGTGGCAAAGAAGGTGGAAAAGGCCTTTTTCAAAGAGACCTTCCGCCGGGTGGACTTCTCCCAGATCGGCCAGATTTTCGAGTCCGACCACGCCAAAGAGTATGCCGCCTATCAGAAGCAGATGGAACGCCTCTTCGATGCCCACCTCTTCAAGCGCGGCGGGTACCGGATCGCCGTGGACGTGATGCACGGGATGGGGTACGAGGTCTATCCGGATATCCTGCGGGACATGGAGGTGGACAATATCATCTTCAACGCCTATGCGGATGAGCAGCGCCTCGCGAACATCAACTCCCTGGTGAAGCGCTCCGTCAGCGACCTGAGCGCCGTGATCCAATCCATGCAACTCGATGCAGGCTTTTTGGTCTACCCCTACGGCCAGCGTCTGGAGATCGTGTGCGACGAAGGGAAGGTGCTCGAGAAGCAGACGGCCCTCTATATCGTACTGACGCTGCTGAACATGGAAGCGCGCGAACGGGGCGAGAAGATGAAAGTCTTCCTGCCGACCTGGGCGGCGGACATTGTCTACTTCGACGCCCTGGAGATCGAACGGGGGCAGTACGCGAACTTCAAATCCGAGCAGATGCGCCAGTACGACCTGGTGGCGACAGGGGAGGGGAACTTCGCCTTTACCGCCTTCGCGACGCACCGCGACAGCATGTTTGCGACGTTGAAGATCCTGGAGCTGATGATCAAGTTCGACGTCAAACTCTCCGACCTGATCGCATCGCTGCCGAAATTCTATTACCGCGCGGCCCAGGCAGCGTGCAGCCAGTCCCACAAGGGCAAGATGATGCGCCGCTTCCTCGAGGATGCCAAGGGTAAAGACGCGTCGACCCTCGACGGGGTGAAGATCTGGCTCGATGCCAACGACTGGATCCTGATGATCCCGGACCAGTACAACGACAGTCTCAACCTCTATATCCAGGCGGAGTCGGATGAACGCGGCGAGGAGATCCTTTCGGAATATACCGCCAAGATCGCGGAGTGGGCCACAGTCTAATGCGCAGAGCATCGCTGAACCTCGCATTCATCTGGCACATGCACCAGCCCGATTACCGGGACAGCAGCGGTGTCATGACTATGCCGTGGGTGTTCCTGCATGCCATCAAAGATTACTACGAGATGCCGTGGCTGCTGACGCGGTTCCCGGGTCTCAAGGCGACGTTCAACGTCACCCCTCCGCTGATCGAACAGCTGAACCTCTACCGCGATCCGCTTGCCAACGACGCCTTTTTGGCGCTCTGGATCAAACCGACGGAGCAGCTCGAGGAGCATGAACGCGCCTGGATGGTCAAGATGTGCAAATCGACGCAGTTCGAAACGATGGTGCGGCCGCTGCCGCGCTATGCGGCGCTCTTCCACCGCGACGATTACAGCCACGCGCAGCTGCTGGAGCTGCAGCTGCTCTTTATGCTGGCATGGTGCGGCAACTACCTGCGCCAGCACAGCAGCGTAGTTAAGAAGCTTTTGGCGCAGCAGGATGCCTACTCCCAGCGGGACAAGCATGCGCTGCTCGAGGAGCTGACCTCCTTTGTCGCAACGATCCTCCCTTTTTACGCGCAGCTGCAGAAGTCGGGGACGATCGCCGTCTCGACGACGCCGTACAACCACCCCATTCTGCCACTGCTGCTCGATGTCGGGAACGCCAAAAAGGCCAATCCCCACACGACGCTGCCGGCCAACCCGCTCTCGCTCGAGGGCGACGCGGTGGAGCAGGTACGGCGCGCGATCGCCCTGTATCAAAAGACGTTCGGAACGGACCCGGTCGGGTTCTGGCCGGCAGAAGGGGCGGTGGACGAGCGCAGCGTCGGCATTTACCGGGAACACGGTCTCAAATGGATTGCGACGGACGAGGAGATCTTGTTCCGTTCGCTCAAAAACAGCGCCCGCGAGGACCTCTACAGCCCCTACCGTTTCGACGGCGTCACCATCGGCTTCCGCGACCACGGGCTCAGCGACCTCATCGGCTTTACCTACCGTTTCAAACCGGCGGACGAAGCGGCGGAGCACTTTATCCGTTCCGTCGGCGGTATCGCTTCGGGAAAAGCGGAGCGTACCGTCTTCGTCATCCTTGACGGGGAGAACGCCTGGGAGTTCTTTGAAAACAACGCCTACGACTTCTTCACCGCGCTCTACGCCCGATTGAAGAGCAGCGACGGCCTGCAGACGGTGACGATGAACGAGGTTGCACTCCAGCCCGATCAGCCGACGCTGCCGCATCTGGCGCCGGGAAGCTGGATCTACGGCAACTTCGACACCTGGAGCGGCCACGTCGAGAAGAACCGCGCCTGGGAACTGATCTACCAGACCCGCCGCGATGCCGACCACCACGGGGGCGGGGTTGACCCGGAGACGGCGGAAAAGATCCGATTTCATTTCCTGGCCGCCGAATGCAGCGACTGGTTCTGGTGGTACGGCGACGACCACGCGACGGACTTCGCCGAAGAGTTCGACGCGCTTTTCCGCGACCACCTTATCGCTATCTACCGCCTGCTGGGGATGCAGCCCCCGGCCGATCTTTTCGATCCGATCATCACCCAGAAGGGGCGCGATGCTTTCCTCACCTACCCGCAGAGCGCGGTCTCGCCGATCATCGACGGGAAGGAATCGAGCTTTTTCGAGTGGCTGGGCAGCGGTATGGTCGACGAAAGCAAGGGGTACTCGACGATGGACCGGGTCCGCGGCCCCATCGAGAAGATCCACTACGGGCATGACGAGGAGCAGGTCTACCTCGCTTTCGAAGGAGACACCGAGATGCTGCGCACCAAGGGGTGTATGCTGGTCGTGACGATCGAAGAGAACGGCCGGCAGGCGGTGGTGCCGATGGCGAAAGCCCTGCAGGATAAGCGGCTCGCGTTCGCCTTCGACGAGCGCCCGGAACTGGCGCTCTCACGCGAGGGGTTCCTCGGGCTCGATGTCTTCCATCTGCGTTTCGAGATTACCCACGGCGACGAGATCATCCAAACGCTGCCGGGGTACGGATCGCTGCATATCGATATGAATGAAACTTACGCGGAGCACTGGTTTGTCTAGGAGAAAAGAGCACATGGTACACGATCTGATGCAAAGGGGCGGCAATGTCTGAGATCCGGTACGACAAGCTGCACGACGTGCACGTCCTCATCGCCCCCGAACGGCTCCACCGTCCCGACTGCATCCCCAAACGCGTCAAGGCGTTCCACCATGTGGCCAAATGTCCCTTCTGCGAGGGGAACGAATCGCTGACGCCGCCGGAGATCTTCGCCCTCAGAGACGAAGGGAGTTTTGCAAACGAGCCGGGGTGGAAGACCCGCGTCGTCCCCAACCTCTACAAGGCCGTGCAGATCGAGACGCCCCACCGGCACCATTACGGGCTTTTTGAATACCACGACGGGTTCGGGGCCCACGAAGTGATTATCGACACGCCGGAGCACCGCACCTCCATGACGCAGTGGAGCGAACAGGAGGTCGTGGACTGGCTCCTGACCCTGGGCGCGCGGGTGGCGGACCTGCGGCGGGACATCCGTATCGGCTATATCTCCCTGTTTAAAAACGAGGGGAGCGACGCGGGGGCGACCCAGCCCCATTCGCACACCCAGCTCATCGGCCTGCCGATCCTCCCGGAGGCGCAGCGCGCCTATTATGAACGTAGCGCACACTATTTTCGCGAGCACGGCACGCCGCTCGTCGCGGCGATCATCAGCCACGAGCGCCAGGCGGGAGAACGCATCATCGCCGAGCAGGGGGGCTATACGGCATATTGCCCCTTTGCAAGCGCCTACCCGTTCGAGGTGATCATTGCCTCGGAAAAACGGCGCGGCCAGATCGACACCCTCGGCCCGAAGGATTTCGAGCCCCTGGCACCGCTGCTGTTGGACGTCCTCGCGAAGCTGGAACGGCAGCTGGGGTGCCTGGCTTTCAACGTCGAGATCGCCACGCCCCCGTTCCATGTCCCCGAGGGCATGGCGCCCTATGCGACGACGGACGATATATTCCGCTTTACCCTCCGGATCCAGCCGCGGCTCTACCGGCACGGCGGGTTTGAGCTCTCGACGCAGGTCATGATCAACCCCGTCGCCCCCGAAACGGCGGCAAGACTGCTGAGGGGTGAACCTGATGCGTAAGCAGAGTGTACTCTTCGCCGCCAGCGAGGTGTACCCGTTCGCAAAGACCGGCGGTCTGGCGGACGTCGGCTACAGCCTCCCCAAGGCTCTCTCGGACGCCTACGACGTGACCGTGGTGATGCCGCTCTACCACACTGTAGACCGGCAGCGCTTCGGCATCGAAGGGCCGACGGACTCCTTTGACGTGATGCTGGGCAAAGAACGCCGTACCGTTTCCGTCTATGAGAGCCGTTTCGAAGGGCGCGCCTACCTCTTTGTCTATGAACCGCAGCTCTGCGACCGCGATTACCTCTACGGCCCGCCGGGCGAGGGGTACGACGACAATGCGCAGCGTTTCGGTCTTTTCAGTTATGCGGTAAGCGAGCTCGCCCGGCGCCTGCAGAGCGATATCGTCCATCTCAACGACTGGCAGACGGCCCTGACGGCGCTGATCATCGCCGAGGACGATACCCTGAAGGCCTCTACCGTCTATACGATCCACAACCTCGCGTATCAGGGGGAGTTCCCGAAAAGTACGCTCTCTGCGCTGGGAGTGGACAAGCGCCACTTTACCCTCGAAGGGATCGAATTCTACGACCGGATCAACCTGATGAAGGCGGGCATAGGGTATGCCGATGCCGTCACGACCGTCAGCCCTACCTATGCGGAGGATATCCTCACCCACCGGTTCGGCTGCGGGCTGGAGGGGTACCTGCAGCACCACCGGGCCAAAGTGACCGGCATCGCGAACGGGATCGATACGGAGCATTTCGCTCCGCAGTCGGACAGTAGCCTTTTTCGCCTCTATACAACGCCGCGGGGCAAGCACGCCAACAAAAAGCACTATCTGGCGGAGGCGGGCCTCTGCGATGCCGAGCTCCCACTCTTTATCTTCATCGGGCGCTTTACCTGGCAGAAGGGGATAGACCTGCTCCTCGAGGCACTGCCGCAGATGGCGGCGCTGCCGTGCAATATCGCCGTTCTGGGGGAGGGGGAGCCTCAGTATGCTCCGCGTTTCGAGAAGGCGGCGGAGGCGCACCCGAACATCCACCTCTTTTTCGGCTACGACGAGGCGCTGGCCCACCGCATGTACGCGGCGGCGGATTTCCTGCTGATGCCCTCCCTGTTCGAACCCTGCGGGCTGAACCAGCTCATCGCGGCGCACTACGGTGCCGTGCCGGTCGTGCACCGTGTCGGCGGGCTTGCCGATACGGTGGCCCCGGTCGCGTATGCCTCCGAAGCGCAGAGCCCCTGCGGGATCGCCTTTGACGCCGCAACTCCCGAGGCGCTCCTGGGCGCCTTTGAGGCGGCCCTCGGGCTCTTCAATGACGCGAAAGCGTGGAGCAGGGTCGCAACCCACAATATGAAGGCGGATGTCTCCTGGGGTCAAAGTGCCTCGGCGTACGCCGCGCTGTACCGGAAAATCAGCGGGAGCGCGTTAAAATGAGCCCCTTTATCGCGTCCGGGAAATTCCGTATTCCAACACGAGGCAATATATGACATCATTCAATATTCTTCTGGCGGCCTCCGAAGCCGTTCCTTTTGCCAAGAGCGGCGGTCTCGCCGATGTCGCGGGCGCGCTTCCGAAGGCGTTGCGCGCGTTGGGACACGATGTCCGCGTCGTCATGCCGCGTTACTACATTGTTGATACCGAGAAGTACGGGCTGAAAAAGCTCAACGGTTCCCTCGGCGTGCCGATGGGAAGTATGGGCGAAGCGTGGGCGGCCGTGTATGAAGGGGTGCTGCCCGGCAGTGACGTCCCCGTCTACTTTATCGATCACGAAGGCTTTTTCGGCCGCAAGGGGCTCTACGACGAGGGCGGCCAGGCCTACGGCGACAACGACAACCGTTTCATCTTTTTCTCCAAGGCGGTGTTCCAGCTCGCAAAGATGCTGCGGTTCAAACCCGACGTCATCCACGCGAACGACTGGCACACGGCGTCGATCCCGCTGCTGCTCAACACGACCTACGCCTTCGATCCCGACTTCGAGAACACCGGGACGCTGCTGACGATCCACAACCTCCAGCACCAGGGCAAGTTCTACAAGGGCGCGATGGATGTGCTCGGCGTCGGCTGGGAACACTACAACGCCGACGAACTCGAAGAGTTCGGCGGGGTGAACCTGCTCAAAGCGGGTATCGTGCACGCCGATGCCGTCAACGCCGTCAGCCGCAAGTACGCCAACGAGATCCGCACAGCGGAGTTCGGATGGGGGCTGGAGGGGCTCATCGACGCCAACGCCCATAAGCTCTACGGCATCCTTAACGGCGTCGATTACGACGAGTGGAGCCCGGCAGTCGATCCGCTGATCCCGCAGACCTTCGACGTCGACA
Source organism: Thiomicrolovo immobilis (assembly GCF_039645955.1). Taxonomy (GTDB): domain Bacteria; phylum Campylobacterota; class Campylobacteria; order Campylobacterales; family Sulfurimonadaceae; genus Thiomicrolovo; species Thiomicrolovo diazotrophicus. The sequence goes on along the minus strand of NZ_CP147916.1, from coordinate 1,308,269 downwards.
ACCTTGCCGGAAAAGCGATTTGCAAACAGGAGCTGCAGCGCGAATTCGGTCTCCCCGAACGCGAGGACGTGCCGCTGATCGGCCTGGTCGGGCGGCTCGCGGAGCAGAAGGGTATCGGCCTGCTGGCCGGGGCGATCTGGAACCTGATGGAGCTGGACATCCAGGTCGTGCTGCTGGGCACGGGCGAGACCTGGGCGGAATTCTTCTTTAGCGACGTGGCCGCCAAGTACCCGGATAAATTCGGCTGTTACATCGGCTACCGCAACGACCTGGCCCACCGCATCGAGGCGGGCAGCGACCTTTTCCTGATGCCCTCCCTGTTCGAGCCCTGCGGGCTGAACCAGATCTACAGCCTCCGCTACGGCACCCTGCCAATCGTCCGCGCAACGGGCGGACTGGACGATACGATCCGGAATTACGGGAACGACCATCAAAGCGGTACCGGCTTCAAGTTCGATTTCGCGACGCCGGATGCGCTAAGCAATACCGTCAAATGGGCAACGGAGATCTGGTACGGGGACCCGGATGCCATCGACCAGATGCGTCTCAATGCGATGCAGCAGCGTTTCGACTGGGAAGTCGCGGCCGAAGCCTACGGCGACCTCTATTGTCGCATTATCGGCGGACGGCGCAGCAGCCGCCATCAATAAACGGAGCCAACATGACGATCCACTACGATATCTCCCGCTTTACTGACATGGACATCTACCTCTTCAAAGAGGGGACCCATACCAAGCTTTATGAGAAGATGGGGGCGCACTTTATGGAGCGCGACGGCGCGCGCGGCGTCTATTTCGCCGTCTGGGCGCCCAACGCGGAGCGCGTCAGCGTCCGGGGAGACTTCAACGATTACGACACCCAGCGCCACCCGCTCCGGCTGCGCGAAGACGGCTCGGGGATCTGGGAAGGGTTCATCCCGGGGGTCGAAGCGGGGCTGACCTACAAGTACCATATCGTCTCGAAATTCCATAACATCGTGCACGACAAGGCGGACCCCTTCGCCTTTTACGCGGAGGTGCCCTCCAACTCCGCGTCGCGCATCTGGGAGCTGGACGGCTACGGCTGGAACGACGGGGGATGGATGCAAACGCGCGCGCTGCACAACCGCCACGACGCCCCCGTCAGCGTCTACGAGATGCACTTGGGCTCCTGGCGACGGAAGGTCGAGGAGAGCGACCGCTACCTGACCTACCGCGAGCTGGCGGACGAGCTGGTGGCCTATCTTAAGGAGATGAACTATACCCACGTCGAGTTCATGCCGCTGACCGAATACCCCTACTACGGCTCCTGGGGCTACCAGGTGACGGGCTACTACAGCGCGACGGCGCGCTACGGGGAACCGCAGGACCTGATGCACCTGATCGACGCCCTGCACCAAAACGGCATCGGCGTCATCATGGACTGGGTGCCCTCGCACTTCGCCGTCGATATGCACGGGCTGATCAACTTCGACGGCACCGCTTTGTACGAACATGCCGATCCGCGGCAGGGATACCACCCGGAGTGGGGGAGCATCATCTTCAACTACGGCCGCAACGAAGTGAGGGCTTTCCTCATCAGTTCGGCGCTCTTCTGGCTGGAGAAGTACCACATCGACGGGATCCGCGTCGACGCCGTCGCCTCGATGCTCTACCTCAACTACGCCCGCGAAGAGGGCGAATGGGTCCCGAACGAGCACGGCGGCAACGAGAACCTCGAAGCGGTCGCCTTCCTGCGCCAGCTCAACACGGCGGCCTACGGAGCACACCCGGATATCATGATGATCGCCGAGGAGTCGACGGCCTGGCCGATGGTGACGCGCCCGATCGAGGTCGGCGGGCTCGGGTTCGGCTTCAAATGGAACATGGGGTGGATGCACGACACGCTTGCGTACATGCACCGCGACCCGGTCTATCGCCAGCACCACCACGACCAGCTCACCTTCAGCATGTGGTACGCTTTCGATGAAAACTTCATGCTGCCGCTGAGCCACGACGAAGTGGTCCACATGAAAGGGTCGCTCATCAACAAGATGCCCGGCGATACGAACCAGAAGTTCGCCAACCTGCGCGCGCTTTACGGCTACATGATGGCCCACCCGGGCAAGAAACTGCTCTTTATGGGCGGGGAGTTCGCCCAGTACGCCGAGTGGGCGTATAAGCACAGCCTCGAGTGGCACCTGCTGGAGTTCCCGCTGCACCAGGGACTGCAGAAGATGATGGCGGAGCTCAACCGTCTCTACCGCAGCGAGCCGGCGCTCTACCTGCACGACGTGGAGCGCAAGGGGTTCGAGTGGATCGACGACGCCGACTACAGCCATAACTGCATCAGCTTCATGCGCAAAAGCGAGAACCCAGACGAGACCGTCTACGTCGTCTGCAACTTCGCCGACGAGACGCGCGAGGGGTACCGGCTCGCACTCCCCGAGGGCGGAGAATACGTGGAGATCTTCAACTCCCAGGCCAAGGCTTACGAGGGGTGGGAGATCGGCAATGAGGGTGTGCTCTATGCCGAAGAGACGCCGCTATGCGGCCGTCCTTTCTCGCTCGCGATGACGCTGCCCCCGATGGGCGTCGTCTACTTTAAAAAGCTGATTGCACAATAGTCGCGCAGTCAGGTGGTGATTTTTCGGCCAGAATGGGGCTATACTAATATGAATAAGAATGAGGGGAATGAATAATGTTACGTTTTGATCGCGATTTTACGTTTGAGGGTTCAGAGGCACAGCACCGGGTAATGGAGGAGGCGTTTGCCGTCGTCACTGAAGAACACAAGGGACGGATCGGCTATTATGACCTTCCGGAAGGCTCCCGGACGCTGGTGGAAGCGGCCAAAGCGCTGGAGACACAGAACAGCCTGCTGGCATCGGGGGCGATCACGGACATCGCCGTCATCGGCATCGGCGGCTCCTCCCTGGGGATCAAGGCGGTGGATTCGCTGCTGGCGTCCCGGGGCGACAAAACCCGCGAACTGCACTTTTTCGAGAACTCCGACCCCATCGACATCACCCGCACGATGGCGAAGCTGACGAAGGAGAAGACCCTCTTCGTTGTCATCTCCAAGTCCGGCGGTACGATCGAAACGACCTCCATCTTCAAGACGCTGATCGCGCATTTCGGCCTGGAACTGGACGGTGCGGACCGGGAGCGTGTCTTTGTCATCACCGACGCAGGTTCAAGCCTCTCAAAGTTCGGCGACGCGTACGGCCTTGGGCAGTTCAACATCCCCGACAACGTCGGCGGGCGCTTCTCCGTGCTCAGTGCCGTGGGCATCATTCCGCTGACGCTGGCGGGTTACGATACGGCGGCGCTGCTGGCGGGGGCGGGAAGCTTCCTCACCTCCTTCTTCGAGGGCAAAGAGCAGCACCTGCTGGAGAAAGCGTGTTTCATCTACGAACATGACAGAGAACACTCCGTCAACGTCCTCTTCTCCTACGCCAACGACCTGGAGAACTTTACCAAGTGGTACGTGCAGCTCTGGGGCGAATCGCTGGGCAAGGTGGATGCGATGGGATCGCACGTCGGCATGACGCCGGTGGGACTGATCGGTTCGGTGGACCAGCACTCCTTTTTACAGCTGCTGATCGAAGGACCGAAGGACAAGACGGTCACTTTTATCAGTATCGAGGAGTTCGGTGCACCGCTCGTCATCCCCGAGATCTCGCTCAAGCACATCGAAAAGACCGATTTCATCAACGGCAAGAGCTTCAGTACCCTCATCAACGCCCAGTGCGCGGCGACCCGCGAAAGCCTCGTGCGCAGCGGCGTGCCGACGGACGGCATCGTCATCGAACAGATCGATGCCGCGAGCGTCGGTACCATGATCATCTATTACGAACTGCTGACGTCCCTCGTCGGCGCGATGCTGCTGGTCAATACCTATGACCAGCCGGGCGTCGAGCTCGGCAAGGTGATCCTTTACGAAACATTTACAGACAAAGGCTGATCGCAATGATCCTGCATGATTACGATTTTGATCCCAAGTACGCCAAACCTGTTGCCTACTTCTCCATGGAGTTCGCCATTCACCAGGCCCTGAAGGTCTATTCGGGCGGCCTCGGGTTCCTGGCGGGTTCGCACATGCGCAGCGCCTACGACCTGCGGCAGAACATGGTCGGTGTGGGTATTATGTGGAGCTACGGCTATTACGACCAGGGACGGCACGAGGACCGCAGCCTCAAGATCAACTTTATCCGTAAACACTACTACTTCCTCAAAGACCTCGGCATCTGCGCGACGGTGAAGATCCACGGGGAGGAGGTCTATATCAAGGCCTACTACCTGCCGCCGGACATCTTCTCCTCGGCCCCGGTGATCCTGCTCTCGACGGACATCCCCGAAAACGACTTCCTCGCGCGCACCATCACCCACAAGCTTTACGATGCCAACGAGGAGACGCGTATCTCCCAGGAGATCGTCCTGGGCATCGGAGGCGTCAAGGTGCTGGAGTCGCTCAAGCACCATGTGGATGTCTACCACCTCAATGAGGGACACTCGCTGCCACTGGCTTACGAACTCTACAAACGCTACGGTTCGCTTGAAGAGCTGAAGCAGCACGTCGCCTTCACGACGCATACCCCCGAAGCTGCCGGCAATGAGGAACACAACATCCACCTGCTGCACCGTTTCGGCTTCTTTAACGGCCTGGAGATGGACGAAGTGCGCAACATCACGGGCGAGTACGGCGAAAACTTCAACCTGACCGTCGGCGCCCTGCGGGCGTCAAAAATGACCAACGCCGTCTCCAAGTTCCATGAAGAGGTGGCAAACCGCATGTGGGCGAACTGCAAAGGGCGCTCGGAGATCATCTCCATCACGAATGCCCAGAACCGCCGTTTCTGGACGGACAAGGGGATGCAGTCCGCCCTGGACAGCCACGAGGATTACGAACTGCTCGCCCGCAAAAAGCACCTCAAGCGGCAGCTTTTCAATATCGTTGCAGACCAGACCGGAAAAATGTTCGACCCGGACGTGCTCACCATCGTCTGGGGGCGCCGTTTCGCCGAGTACAAGCGTCCCGGACTGCTCAAGCTCGATTTCGAACGTTTTAAGGCGCTCATCGAGCGGACGGAACAGCCCATCCAGGTGATCTGGGCCGGGAAACCGTACCCCTTCGATACCAGTGCGGTCAACCTCTTCAACGAGCTGATCCATATCAGCCACCAGTTCAAGCGCATGGCCGTACTGACGGGATACGAACTGGAACTCTCCGCGGTGCTTAAAAAAGGGAGCGACATCTGGCTCAATACGCCGCGGGTCTCCCGGGAAGCGAGCGGGACGAGCGGGATGAGTGCGAGCATGAACGGCACGCTGCACCTCTCCACCGATGACGGGTGGCACCCCGAGTTCGCCATCAACGGGATGAACGCCTTTACGATACCGCCGATCGATCACAGCACCCCGACGGAGGTACAGGACCGCGAGGACAACAAAAACCTGATGGATATGCTTGAAGAGCATATCATCCCCCTCTATTATGAACATCCCGATCAGTGGACGCACATGATGAAGCGGGCGATGTCGGATGTCATTCCGAAGTTCGATTCGGGCCGGATGGCCCACGAGTACTACGAACTGATGTACAAGTAGCACGATGACGTTACGCGTCTATTACGAAGATACGGACGTGGGCGGGGTCGTCTACTACGCGAACTACCTGAAGTTCTGCGAGCGTGCCCGCAGTGAGCTCTTTTTCAGTAAGGGGGAGTCACCCCTTTTTGAAGGGGGCCACTTCGTCGTGCGGCATATCGAAGCGGATTACCTCGGTTCGGCGGTGCTTGGGGATCTGCTGGAAGTCTCTGCGGAGGTCGTGTCTGTAAGGGGTACGGGGCTGCAGATGCATCAGACCGTGCGGCGCGGAAACGAGGTGCTCTTTACCCTCGATGTCCGGCTGGTCTACCTCATGACCGACGGACGGGTCGGGCGGCTCGATGCCGCCAAACGCGAGAAGCTCAAAACCCTACTCGAAGAGTGACCCCACATCTTCTTCCTCATCCAGCAACGCAAACTTTGATATCCCGGCGCGGTAGAGCGTTATGGGGTAGGCCACCTGGTGATCTTCGATGGGAATCGTATATTCGCGCGGCGAACCGGAAGCGAGGGAGTAGAAGTAGTCGACGCCCAGCGTCGTGGCATAGTTGATCCAGTCGTATTCGATGTCGTTCTGCAGCAGCTTGTTGCTTTCGACGAGGACCCCGTTCTGCTTGCCGATGGAGTTGGCGACGAGCATGTGCTCGCGGTCCTGGGGCTGGGTGATGTCGAAGAGCATGGAGTTGTAGCCGATCTGCGTTGCAAGCACCTGGGTGGCGTTGGCATCGTAGAGGGTCAGCTGCGACATGATCATCGCGCTTTTGATGAGCGGGGTGTTGAGCAGGAAGGTGCCGTGCTGGAGTTTTTCATTCTGGTCGAGAATGTGTTTCAGGTTCGTGGTGCGCTTGTCGATGGGGTAGGTGTAAACGGCGCGGCCCGCCGCCTCGTAACTGAGGGGGTCGTCGTCCGAGAAGCGCTCCATGTAGGCGCTCTCCGCCGCGTTTTTCAGCTCTTCGCCCAGGGCGGATTGGTCGTAGAAGATCACCAGCGGCGGCGTGGCATTCTCGACAAGCTTCCCGATCTGCGCCCGATAATCGATCCCGCCGAAGTAGAAGTGTCCGTCGTCCTCCTCGAGCTCGGTGGCGTTGACGTCGGCGATATTGACGGTGGGAAGGTAGACGTTGCAGCGCGGACGAAGCTGTACGAGGGTCTCGGCGCCCTTTTTGGTGAAGGGGGCGATGACGTAGCGGAAGTGGTCCTGGCTGACGGCGCTGAGCCCGGCACGGATGTCATCGGGGCTTTCGGTCCCGATGTTGAAGGTCTTCAGCTCAAAGTCACGGTTTTTGCCCAGCAGGTAGGCCAGGACGCTGTTCGTCGTCGATGCGGCGTAGCGCCCGATGACGCGTTCGGGCAGGAGCAGCGCGAAACGTACCCCGGTGCCGATGACGGCCCCGTCGATGTTAAACAGCGCGACGTAGATGAGGCGCTGTTCGTTCAGCTCCTCATCCTCGATCGGTTCGGGCATCTGCGCGAGCAGGGAGAAGAACTGCTCGTGCTCGACGAGATCTTCGAGGCAGTCGGTGTCGCATTCGTAGGGGTCGAGGTTGAGCACGTAGGTCTTGGGCAGGGGAAGTCCGGAGACGATGCCGCTGCGGGCGAAGAGCAGCACGGGGAGCAGTAACAGGGTAAACAGAAGGGTTTTCACAGGGCAGCCTTGATGTTTTGAAGGTCAAAGAACGTCACTTTCTTGAGCGACGGGTTGCGCAGCAGGTACTGCGGGTGGTACAGGGGCACGAGGAGGGTGCCTTTGTCATAGTCGATCTTGTGCCCGCGCACCTGTTCGAAAGGGGTGCTGTCATCGGTGACGATGCGGTAGGCGTCGGGCCCGAGGGTGACGATAACCTTCGGTCGGAGCAGTTCGATCTCTTTGCGCCAGTAGGGCTTGCAGCTGCTGCACTCCGACGGTGTCGGCTTCTGGGTTCCGGCCCCTTTGCATTTGACGGCATGGGTCAGGTAGACCGACGCCGTAGGGCGTCCGAGGACGTTGGTGATCATGCTCTCGAGCGAGGCCCCGGACCGGCCGGCGAAGTACTCCCCGCTCTCGTCCTGGGCCATGGAGACGTAGGCGTCGATGATCATGAGGTCCGCGCCGCCGCTGCCCGTACCGACCATGCTCTGGCGGCGTATCTTGGCCAGGTCGCAGAGGTGGCAGTTCGCGACGATGCGCTGCAGGGAGGCAAGATCGTCGGGGAGTTCCCCTTCAACGTTGCGCGGGTTGACGATGACCGGGTCGCAGTAGTCGAAACCCAGGGCTTTGAGCCGGTAAAGGTTCTGCAGTAGCGCAGCGTTCTGGTACGATTTCATGAATCAGAGTATAGTGAATGCGGTGTTAAAAGGGGATTATAAAAAAACCGCCGCAAAGGCGCGGCGGAAGAGGGAAATCAGTCTTCGACTGCGACGTCGACGGGCTCGTTTTCCCAGAGACCGTGTTTTGTACAGTAAGCCTGCGCAACCAGCTTCATCTTTTTGCTCGGGATGATGTTGAAAGTGACTTCTGCGTGTCCTTTCATGTCCTGTCCGCCGAGCATGCCGGAAGTGAAAGAGGCTTCACCGAGGAGCGTTTCGCCGTTGAAGAGGCGGATGCTTTCGATGAAGTGGTCCGGATCGTCCGGGTGCGTGTATTCGTTACCCATTTTGACCGTTACCGGAAATTTTTCACCTTTTTTCGCCGTTGCATCACAGTGGATGAACGGAGAGTGGCGGTCGATGTAGTCTTTTTTTGCTTCGCGTTCGACAGTGTCGATGTCGACATAGCGGTTGATAGTTGGCATGGCATTTCCTTCTGTTTTTGATTTACGCGTGCATTGTACACCTGCAAAGATTTAATAAAACATAAATAAGAGAAATTATATCTGATTTAATAAATCCCTAAGGGCCCGGGAAAGCGGGGCTACAGCTGCGGTGCGATTAGGCGCATCAGGTTCTCTCCGAGCCGCCGCAGACGCCCCGCCGGATGCACCACTGTCGTCGAGCGGGAGAGCAGTTTTTCCATCCATGATTCGGTCTCGCTGATGATGCGTTCGGAGTAGGCGAAACTGACGACTTCGTAGTTGAGCAGCAGGCTGCGGTTGTCGATATTGACCGATCCCAGCATGGCGCCGAGATTATCGAAAAGGATCGCCTTGGCGTGGAGCATCGGCCCCTCGTAAAGGGCGACGTGGATGCCGGCCTCTTCGAGCTCGCGCATGTAGCTGCTGCGGGCGAGATCGGCGAGGAGGTGGTTGGAGTCCCGCGGGGTGATGAGCTTGACGTCGACGCCCTTGGTGTTGGCGATGGTGAGGGCCTGCATCAGCGCGGCGTCGGGCACGAAATAGGGCGTCACGATCCAGATGCGTTCGCGGGCGGCATAGACGGCGCTCAGAAGCGCCTCGAAGAGGGCGTCGCCCGCCACGTCGGGGCCGGAGGGAACGACCTGCACGTAGGCCTCGCCGTCGGTATGGACGGGGATGCCCGGCGCGGGGGGTGCCGCTTCGGAGGCGTAGGCCCAGTCGGCGGCGAAGATCTCCGCGTAGTGGTAGGCCGCCGGTCCTTCGATGCGAAAGAGCAGGTCCTCCCACCGTTTCGGTTCGACATCGGGGCCGATGTATTCGGCGGAGAGGTTCATGCCGCCGGTCAGCACCGTGGTGCGGTCGAAAAGATAGATTTTGCGGTGGTTGCGGAGGTTGATGTAGTTGCGAAACGGCATCCGCAGGATCGGCATGAAAAAGCAGACCTCCACCCCGGCGCTGCGCAGGGCGCGAAGGGGAAACTGCCAGAAGTAGAGCGGCCAGGAGCCCAGGGCGTCGATCAGGAGCTTCACCTCGATGCCCTCGCGCCGTTTGGCAATGAGCGCTTCGAAAAGCGTCGCCGTCACCGCGTCGTGCTTGAGAACGTAGGTGCTCAGCCAGATGCTCTCTTGTGCCGCACGGATCTGCTCCAGGAGGGTACTGTAAGCCTCCGTCCCTTCGAAGAGCATGGTAAAACGGTTGCCGGAAGTCGCCCCGGGGATGCCGTTGCTGCGCAGGATGCCGTCGATAGGGTTGGCCTGGGTGACGGCGGCCTCGGTCTCGCGCATGTCGAAAGCCGTCTTGAGGTAGCGCGAGCGGCGTTTGCGCGACCCCAGGACGAAGTAGAGGGGAACGGCCAGGTAGGGCAGCAGCACGATGGCGAGCATCCAGGCCATCATGCTTGCCGGGGTGCGCCGCTGGTAGACCATGTGCAGCAGCGAGGCGATGACCATCAGCTCGCCGAGGATGACGAAGGTGTGAAAGAGCAGCAGGTGCAGCCAGTCGAAATTCATTTCACCCCTTTGCGTTTACCGACAGCATAGCGTGATTTACCCCTTTTTGTGCCCGCCGCCGCGGCGGGGGAGGAGGGTCTCCATATGCTCCCCGCCGAGGGTATAGGCCTCGCCGAAACCGAAAACCGCTTCCCCGGCGACGGGGGTGAATTCGTATAGGTTGAAGTCCTGCATCTGCATCAGGCCCGAGATCAGCTCGGGGTTGAAGGTCTCCTTGAAACGGGACATGACGGCGTCGAAGCGCGCGGTGCCGCGGGGGACGATGCGCGTTTCGCACTGCAGCGAGACCCTTTTGCGGGCAAAGAGGTTCCCGGCGTTGCACTCGTCCTCGATAAAAAAGAGTGACGCGCGACCTTCGCGGCGGAGGTTGGCCGCATGGCGGGCGATGTCGCTGATAAAGACATAGTAGCGGTGATCGTCCCGGATGAAGGGGGCGTAGGAGGAGAAGGGAAATCCGTCGGCGTCGACGGTCCCGATGACGGTGCTTTGGAAGGCGGAGAGAAAATCGAGCATAAGTTCAGGCCTTTTCAATGGCGAAATCTGCCCCTATTATAGGGTACCTGCGTAAAAAAACGGAGAGAGTGTGCCGTTTTAACGGGCAACGGCCCCCGGGCGGGGCATCTATCATCCGCTTTTAACCTGCCACGCGCTAAAATCGCGATACTTTTTATTCGACGGGATAGATATGCTGAAGACACTATTGATCGAGATCGGGGTAGAGGAGCTTCCGGCGGTACCGCTGCTGGGCGAGCTTGGAAACATCGAGAAGAAGTGGGCGAAGGTGCTCGAGGAGAACGCGCTGATGTGCGAGTTCGAGTTCTACTACACGCCGCGCCGCCTCGTGCTGTGGCACCGCGAGTTCAAGTCCGCCCAGGACGACACGACCGAGGAGCTTTTCGGAGCGCCGGTAGCCATCGCCTTCAAAGAGGGTAAGCCGACGCCGGCGGCGGAGGGGTTTGCCCGCAAATGCGGCGTCTCCCTCGACGAGGTCAGCCGCGCGGAGAAGGGCGGCAAAGAGGTCCTCTACTATAAGAAAGAGATCAAGGGTCAGCCCTCCCAGGCGCTGCTCGAGGGGATGATCTCCCAATGGCTGCGTAGCCTCAGCTTTGGAAAATCCATGCGCTGGGGCGCGCTCGAAGAGAGCTTCATCCGCCCGATCCGCTGGATCAACGTCATGATGGAGGGCGAGAGCGTCGACATGACCCTCTTCAACGTCAAGAGCGCCCCGGTCACCTACGTGCACCGCATGCACAGCTTCGAGCCGCAGATGGTCGCGGACGAGAAACAGTACTTTGAGCTGCTCGAATCGGGCGCGGTCACGCTCTTTGCCGACGACCGCCGCAAGACGATTCTCGACGCTTTCGAAGCCCTCGAAAAAGAGCACGGCATCGCCATCGAGGTTGACGGCGACCTGCTTGACGAGGTCATCGCGATCACGGAGAACCCGACGCCGCTGCTGGGCAGTTTCGACGACACCTTCCTGCGCCTGCCGCCGGAGGTCATCATCACCTCCATGAAGGAGCACCAGCGCTACTTCCCCGTTTTCAAGGACGGCAAGCTCGTCAACCAGTTCGTCGTCGTCTCCAACGCTTTGACGGAGGACTTCAGTAAGGTCGTCGAAGGTAACGAGCGGGTCCTGCGCCCGCGCCTGGCCGATGCGCTCTTCTTCTACGACAACGACCTGAACAAAGGCCTCAGTACGGAGGGGCTGGAGAAGGTCGTCTTTATGGACGGTCTGGGAACGCTGCGCGACAAGATCAACCGAGAGCACGACATCGCCGATGCCCTCTTTGAGCGCTACGGCGACCTTGTGGCGGCGGAGAACAGCCTCTCTTACGAGATGAACCAGGAACTCGTGCAGCGTGCCGTCGAACTGGCCAAGGCCGACCTGATGAGCGAGATGGTCTACGAGTTTACCGAGCTGCAGGGTCTGATGGGTTATTACTACGCGCAGGCGCTGGGTGAGGCGGACGAAGTCGCCCTCGCCATCAAAGAGCAGTACCTCCCCGAAGGCGAGGACTCCCCGGTACCTTCGACACGCTTCAGCGCCCTCGTGGCCCTCGCGATCAAGCTCGACACACTCCTGGGCCTTTTCAGCGTCGACCAGATCCCGACCGGTTCGCGCGACCCCTTCGGTCTGCGCCGCGCCGTCAACGGGATCGTCCGCATCGCCCTGGCTCACGATCTGCCCTTTGACATCGCGGCGACCCTGCGCGAACTCGGCGCCAAGTACGAGGGGATCGACTTCGAAAAACTCGAATCCTTCTTTATCGAGCGGGTCAACCAGTACTACAAGGTCAACCCCTCCATCGTCGCGGCGGTCCTCGCCTCCGGCGAACGGGAGATCCTCTCCCTCGACGCGAAGATCAAGGCCGTCGCAAGCTTTGTGGAGTCGGACAGCTTCTCCACGATGTTCTCGACCTTCAAACGCGTTGCGAACATTACCAAGGACTTCGACGTCAACGGCCCGCTCAACATTGACCTCAGCCGTTTCGAGGCGGTGGAAGAGGGCGCACTCTACAAAGCCTTCAAAGCCGTCGTCGATGCCGAGTACGACAGCTACGAAGCGGAGCTCGACGCGCTCTTCGGCCTGAAGCCGCAGCTCGACGCCTTTTTTGACAACGTCATGGTCAACGCCGAGGACGAAGCCGTCCGCTACAACCGCAAGGTCCTCGTTGCCTCCGTCTACAAGACGCTGCTGGGCATCGCGGACATCAAAGAGATCTCGATCTAACTACTTCTCGCCCTCCAGGCGCCCCCTGGCCGTCGTATGGCGGCCCTCCGCTTCGACAGAACCGAAGGCCTTCGCCAGCCCAAATTGCGGCATATTGTGATAGATGTTTTCATACTGTCCCGGCCGCACGACATAGGTCTCGTGCCAGATGCCGACGTCGCCGCTTGACCCGACGCGCTTGTTGAACTGCGCCCATGCCGGCGGGTGCTCCCCTTCTTTCATTCCCGCGAACTGCTCCAGATGCTCGAACGACTTCCAGTACTGCAGCAGAATGATCGTGCGCCCAAACCACTGCTCGTAATGCAGCAGCCCCAGCTCCGGGTCGGCCTGAAGCTCTTTGAGCATCCGCGGCATGGCCAGCGCGACGGGCAGCCACTTGTGTACCTTCCACGGTTTGTTGATACGCATCCCGATCAGGAAGACGACAAATTCCCCTTCGGGTCTGGCGGTCATTCTTTGACTGAAAATCTTTTGCATGGTTCTGTTTCCCAATTTTTCATTACGTTTTAGCAGCGTTATACAATGCTGTAGATAACTATTCCAGATTAATTGAACGTCGTCAATGTATACACTAAAAATATGTTCAAAAACAGCAAGAAGATATATAAAATTGCAACAGAAGGAGCGATAAGGCCTTTGAGATACCATATGAACTTTTCACGTTCGTTGCTTTGAAAGGTCATGGGATAGATGGTGTCGGCCGGAAAGCTTCTCTTGTCAAATGAGGTGTTTATCAACGTATCGTCATTCAAAAAAGCCGTTAATCTTCCCGATGCCAATAAGTAGCGTGCCTGTATGCCCCTAAAGAAACCTTCAAACAACCAGAAGCCCAAAATCACAATAAGACCGAACGGAATCAGATGCCATATTTTTTCTGTAAAAGACCAGCCCATCAGTGCAATCCAAACCGTAATGGCACTGGTCTTTATTTTAAAAAGGATGTCATCTACTCTTCTGATATGCTCTTGAAGCTCTTTTGCACCTTGTTCGAGCATGCGTAATCTGAACGCGAAGCATTCCTGATGTGGCAATTGGGGATTTGTCTCAGTGGAATACGGGTTCATGAAGTATTTCCTTTTTTGTTTAGTGATGCGGCAGACGGTGATTAATCGCCTTCCCCCTGCATGCCCGGTTTATAGGTCACCACACTGTTCCGGCCTTTGGCTTTGGCGTTGTACATGGCGATGTCCGCGCGCTTGATCAGCTCGTCTTCCTGCGCGGCATCCTTGGGGTAGATGGCTACCCCGATGCTTGATGATATGTTGATCATCTGCCCCACGATCTTGAACGGCATCGCCAGCGCATGCCGAATCTTTTCCCCGATCGCAACGGCGTTCTCTTCGCCCCCCACGTCGGAAAGCAGCACCACAAATTCGTCACCGCCGATGCGCGCGGCGATGTCGGTTTGGCGCAGACAATCGACTAGGCGATTGGCAACCGCCTTGAGCAGCATATCGCCGATGTCGTGGCCGAATTGATCGTTGACGGGTTTAAACTTATCCAGATCGATAAACATCAGGGCGAGGTCGGTACCCTTGCGCTCGGCATGGGCAATCGCTTTATGAATCCGGTTGTGGAAATGCAGACGGTTCGGCAGGCCGGTCAGCATGTCGTGGAAAGCCTCGTGCTCGACCACATCCTCTTCCAGTTTGCGATCGGTGATATCGTAAAACCATCCAAGTACTGCCGGTTTGCCGTGATATTCGATCGGGAAGTAGGATGCCAAAACCCATTTGGTCCACGGAGACGATCCGGGCGAGCGAAGTTCTATCAATCTGTCGACAACTTTTTCTCCCCCGGTGACAATGGCATCAATGTCGGAGAGCTCTTCCGGATGGGCGTAGTAGCGGGAGGGTTGTATACCGATGATCTCTTCTGAAGGCAGTTCGAGTAGGGCGTTGTAACGACTGTTGGCAAACACCACGCTATTACTGGCCAGATCCGAGATGCGCGTCGCAATGGGGCTGCTCTCCAGCATTTTAAGGAGACTCTCCTCGTTTTGAGCCGCCTTGACGCGCAGGTGAAAATTCTCTTCGAGCCTTTGCCTGGTATCGCGGGCGCTTAGCAGTAAAAAGAGCAAGAAGAGGGAGAGCATTGCGCCCATACCCTGAGAAAGGGTATTGTCCGTGACTGAAAGAGGCACAATCAGCGACAAGAGAACTGGTAGAATAAAGCCAAACACGGATATGCGATCAATAGCCAGTACCGTGGCGCTGCCGGCGCTCAGTCCGGCAAGTGTGAATGCAACATAGACTTGATGGGAGATGTCTTCGGCAGGAACTAAGACGACACCGCCCAGGCCCCAGACCATACCAGTCACTGTAAGTGCTAGGCGGAAACGTAGCAGCCAGTGTTTGGCGTCAGCCGGGGTCACAGTGTCAGCCGACCGTCGCCAGGCAATCAGGAGGGCCACCCGCCCCAGCAGAACAGCGAAAAGGAGCGCGAGCCAACTATATCGCAGACCGGACTCAATGACTGGCGCTTGAATCATTACCAGGATCAAAGCCAGTATAGCGCTGATACTGAGCGATGAGGGCAGATGGGCGTAGAGCACCCGCATCTGTTCCATCGCTAACGTGTCAGACCGGTAATCGCTTGTGCGAGCGGCCGGCACCTGCCGTTTCATTCCGATCCCGCCGCGTCGTTAATTCGTTGATTCATGATAGTCATCTCCTGCGCTACTGTGCTCTGTGTCGTATGGGCCAAGATGCCATAGCGCAGGTAGTGCAACATGGAACTTGTGATACTGTGCTCAACTGCATCTGGATTAGCAGATTATCTGTTCCCATTGAATTTTTTCCATTGGAGAAAAATTAGTAATAGATAACAATATAGCATAATTTATTGACATTTATTTGAGAGGAAGATGTAATCTATGTGCCGTCTTCTACTGTTTTGGTGGCCGGTCAGTGCGGCATTAGGAGATGAACTCGAGCAGGAGGTTACGCGCTTCAGTGATCTGCACAAAGAGCTCGTGGCTGCCGCCGACGTCGGGGTGCGCCTCTTTGGCGCGGCGACGGTAGGCGGCTTTGATCTGGGCCGCTTCGAGCTCCCCGTTGACGGGCAGTTCCAGGAGCTCGCGCATCTCCCGCTCGTTGAACTGCTGAAAGGGGCTGCCGTGGCGACGTTTGTGACGGTTGCGCCGTGCCAGGTCCTCGAAGATCTTCTCCTGATTTTTGCGGCGCCGCTCCATGGACTCCTGCAGCAGCTGGGTACGGTCCGTGTTCCACTTCTGGCGTGACATGACGACGCAGGCGGCGAAGCTGATACAGCCGGTGGAGACGAACTCGTCGAAGTCGAAGGGGCCGACCATCTCGTAGGGCTCTTCCAGCCAGGCGACCCGGCTTCCTTCGTCGCCTTCGACCCGGTCGATCATGACAAAGTCACGCAGACCGAGCGCGCTGTTCCAGATGATGAATTGCTCCTCTTCCCACGAACGCTCTTGCATGACCTGTCTCCTTGCGTGTTCGGCAGGAGATGCAATATACGTACTATTGGAAGACGATCAGCTGTCGTTTTGGGGCATTCTGAGCATTTCGACGTGGGGGATGCCGTCTTCATCATAGGGGGTGGAGACCGTCTCAAAGCCGAAAGCGGCATAAAAGGGCTCTAAACGCTGCTGCGCGGAGATGCGGATAGACTCCTTCTGGAAAAGAGAAGGGATACGCTCTATCGCTTCATGGATGAGCGCGCTGCCCAGGCCCCTGCCGCGCAGCGCCAATGGGGTGATGACACGCCCGATGGAGGGTTCGTCGAACTTCCTGCCCGGGAAGACGACGCGCAGATAAGCGACGAGCCGCTTTCCCTTCGAATCCTCTTCCCAGCCCGTAAGGTGCCACGACAGCGGATCAAGAT
Organism: Thiomicrolovo immobilis; assembly: GCF_039645955.1. Classification (GTDB taxonomy): domain Bacteria; phylum Campylobacterota; class Campylobacteria; order Campylobacterales; family Sulfurimonadaceae; genus Thiomicrolovo; species Thiomicrolovo diazotrophicus. The sequence continues at coordinate 1,291,834 of NZ_CP147916.1, read as the reverse complement.
CGTCTGCGTCCTGGTAGGCGCATGCCTGCTCCACGACGAAGACGGCCTGACGGAGTTTCATGATTTCCAGAATTTCCCAGGGGGAGAGTGTCTCAAACAGGGACCATTGCCATCGCATCAGTTTTTTTCCTGAATATTGGTAGTTGTCGTTATCATGAGCGGGAAACTGCAAAAAAGATGCCAGATAATTATTGTCCGAATTCGGACGTTGTGTCGCGTTACGCCTCCGTTTGGTAAGGGCTTTCGTGGCGCGACGCCTGCAGGCCGTGCTGGACGAACATCTGCAGGGTCTCGTCGTGGCGGTAGATGATGTCGACGACAGCGGGATCGTCGGAGGTAAGGGTGACCTTGATGCCGTCTTCGAGCATCTCCCACGACAGCGTCATGGCGTCGCGGTTGTCAAAGAGCTCGACAAAGAGGGGGTCCCAGGAGCGCACGGCGCGGCCGCCGTCGTAGCGCTTCTTCATCCCGACGACGTGTTCGTGCAGAATGGTAACGAGCTTGGTGTCCCCCGAGGTGACGCGGGTGACCGTTTCGATCCCCTCATCGGTTCTCTGCGTCGTGCGGTCGAGTTCGTCGTGGCGGACGAGCAGCTCGTGGTAGAGCGCCTCGTCGGCCTGATGCGCCGCGTCGCTTCCTCCGCGGCCTCTCAGGAAGACTCTGTCCTTGTGCATTTCCATGGGACTCCTTTTGCCGTATTGTGCCGCATCAATGCAAAAAAAGCTCCCGGAACGGCGGCGACTATATAGTATATTAATTAATATGTAACTTGAAAGCCTTAATCGTCCGCAGGAACGGGGACACGCTGCATCGTTTCGCGGCCGGTGCGGCGCACGACGGCAAGCCCGGCGGCGCCGAGCAGGGCGAAGCCCCCGACGAGGGCGAGGATACCGCCATCGTAGAGGCGGCCTATCGTCACGCCGATGGGCAGGGCGATGAAGGTCGAGAGCGAACCGACGACCGCCGCACCGATGCCGGCAATGTGTCCCAGCGGCTCCATCGCCATGGCATTGAGGTTACCGAAGAGCAGTCCGAAGCAGAAGAAGGTGAGCAGGCCGTAAAGCATAAAGCTCCAAAACGGCGGTACACCGTTGTGGGCGTAGGCATAGGCGAAAAAGAGGAGCGAGAGGAGGGTGAGGGCCGCGAGCGCCGAAGCGCTGAGCGGCCGCATCCCGTAGCGCATTACCAGCCGTGCATTGAGGTAGGAGGCAAGGCCGATGGAGAGGGCGAAGATGCCGAAGTAGAGGGCGAAGAGCTCCCCGGCGCCGTAGGTGTCCCGGAAGATCTGCTCGGCGGAGCTGAGATAGCCCATAAAGACGCTGAAGACCAGCCCCATGGCGACGGTGTACCCCAGCGCGGTGCGGTTTTTGCAGGTTTCGACGACGCCGGTGAGGATGTGCGCGGGCGAGAGGGGGATGCGCCGCTCCTTCGGCAGGGTCTCCGGCTGGCGGAGGGTGAACCAGACCAGGGTAACGGCGGCGACGGCGATAAAGAGCCCGAAGATCGCCTGCCACCCCCAGAGGTAGAGGAGACCTTCGCCCAGCGCCGGGGCGACGGCGGGCACGAAGATGAAGATGCTCATGACAAAGGACATGACCCGTGCCATCATACGCCCTTCGTAGAGGTCGCGGATCAGCGCCACGGAGACGATGCGCGGCCCGGCGGCGCCGAGGCCCTGCAGAAAGCGGCCGAAGAGCATGACGGTCAGGTTCGGACTGAAAAGGGCGATGGCGGAACCGGCGATGTAGAGGCCGAAACCGACATAGATGGCGCGCTTCCGGCCGAAGCTGTCGCTGAGCGGTCCGTAGAGCAGCTGTCCCAGGGCCATCCCGGCAAACAGCAGGGAGATGATCAGCTGGCGGTCGTTGTCCGTCTGCACCTGCAGGGCCGTGCCGATGGTGCTGAGCGCGGGCATGACGGCATCGATGGCCAGGGCCGCCGCGGCGGTCATTAGGCTCATCAGCAGGACGAACTCTTTAAAGGAGGGTTGGTGGGTCTGCGGTTTCATCATAACCCTTTTTAGCACGGATCGGCTTCAGGTTGAGCCGGTGCGGGGCATCGGGGGAACGCTTTCAGCTTCAGGCATCGTAAAACGCGGCGAATGATTCCAAGGGGACCCGCTCCGTCCGGTAGCCGTTGATCGGGGCCGCCTTGTCCTCGTAGCCCAGGGCCATGCCGCAAAGCAGGGTTTTGTCGCTGGCGATGCCCAGCGCATCGCGCACGATGTCCGGGTACTCGGCCAGAGCGGCCTGGGGACAGCTCCCCAGCCCCAGGGAGGTTGCCGCGAGCATCACGGATTGCAAGAACATGCCGTAATCGAGCCAGGAGCCTTCTTCCAGCGCGGCATCGATAAAAAAGTAGAGCACGACAGGGGCATCAAAGGCCCTGTAGTTGGCTTTCCACTGTTCGGCCTGTGCCGCTTTGTCCTCTCTGCCTATACCCATGGTCCTGTACATCTGCAGGCCCGTCTCTTTGCGTCGGCTCCGGTAGGGCTCCTCCCACCGCGACGGGTAGTAGCGGTAATCCATGCGGGCCTTTTCACCCGCTTCGAAGGCCTGGATAACCTGCGTTTCGATCCGCTTTTTCATGCTTCCACTGACGATGCAGACGCGCCACGGCTGCATGTTGACGCCGGAGGGCGCATGCTTTGCATGTTCGAGGATCGCCGTGACGGTCGCATGCTCTACTGTTTTATCGAGGTAGGCCCTGACCGATTTTCTTTCCAGGAGTGCGTCAAGTGTCTTCATCGGATTCCTCATGCCGTGCGATTTGTGACAGCGGGTATGCTATTGGCGGCAGTATAACACTCAAAGACCAACATTGCGCCTGCTTTGGCGGGGGAAGTGTGCGAGTTTTGAACCGGAGTTTCGTTACACTAAGCCAAAAGAAAAGGGACTCTTTTGACCTACGACACGGCCATTATCGGCGCCGGCATCAACGGCTGCGCCACGGCGTATTTTTTGACGGAGGGGGGCGAAAAAGTCGCCCTCATCGACCGCGAAGGGATCGCCGCGGGCGGCAGCGGGGCGGCGGGGGCCTTCGTCTCGCCCAAGTTTTCCAAGGGCGGCCTCCTCAAGGCGCTGATGGAGGAGAGCTATCTCTTCTCCCTCGATTTTTACGAGCGCCGTTTTCCCGAACTGATCCGTATCGCGCCGCTGATCCACTTTGCCAAGTACGAGGACGAGAACGAAAAGGTAAGGGCCTTCAGGGAAACGACGGCGCTGCCGATGCTCTCAGTGATGCCCGAGGCGCCGCTGACGAAGGAAACGGAAGCCTTCGAACATGTCGTATTGGCCCGGAGCGGGCTGGTCAACGCCCAGGCGGTCTGTACGCGTCTGGCGGAAGGTTCCGACTTTATATTGGATGATATTAATATCATCAAATATGAATCCGGCCTCTGGACGGTCGGCGCGATCCGTGCGAAACGGGTCGTCCTGGCGACGGGAGCGTACCGTCCCGTCGTGGCTATGCCGCATATTGCACTGCGGGCCGTCTGGGGGCACCGTGTCGATATCAGGACGACGACGCCGCTGCCGTGCCACCTGCACCAGTACGTCTCCATCGCCGCGACCGGTACGAACGGGGAGGGTGCCATCGGGGCGACGCACGACGTGCATTACGATCCGCAGACAGCGACGGAGCCCTATGACGTCGAGCAGGGTCGGGCGGAGCTGCTGGAGAAGGCGTCGCGGACCGTCAGCCTGGAGCATATCGAAGTCGTCAAAGACTATACGGGCCTTCGTTCGGGTTCCAACGACTACTATCCGCTGGTGGGCAGGGTCGCCGACGCCACGGCGTCGCTGCGCGCGGCTCCCGGGCTGGCGAAGGGTGCCAAAAGCGACGCGGCGTCGCTTGTCTACCACCCCGAACTCTACATGATCAACGGTACGGGCGGCTACGGTTTCGTTATGGGCCCGCTGCTCGCGCGCACCCTTGCCCAGGCGCTGCTGGAAGGCAAGCCGCTCCCCGAGGCGCTCGATCCGACCCGCTTCCTCTACCGCTGGGCGAAACGCGCCGGGAAGTGATCTGCTACAATAGTCGTATGAAAACGCTCCTTCCGTTCGTCGCGGCGGCGGCGCTGATGCAGGGGTGCGGGAGCAGCAGCTCCGCAGACGCCTTTCATCCGCCCTCCGCCGCGCTCTGCGACGCCAGCAAGACCCTCGACGACGGGACGCTGCTCTGTGCCGTGCGTCCTTCCCGTCTCGACCCCGCCGCCCGTGACGAGTTCGGTACGGCGACGCTCCTGGATCAGCGGCTGGGGTTCGGATACCACAGTGCCGTTTTCCCGCCGGAGGGGAGCAGTGTGAAAGGGGTCTACGTGCATATGGTCGGGACCTTCGGCCGTCCCTACAACCAGGAAAACGGAGCGTTCGCTTCCGAAACCTTTATGCATGAAGCGGCGCAGAACGGTTTCGTCGTGCTGAACGTCGCCTACCATAACCGCTACCTCGTCAACGGCACGACCGAGTGCGGCGGCCATCCCGAGGTGGACAACTGCGCCGGAAAGGTGCGGCGGGAGAAGCTGACGGGCGAGGACCTCTCCGCCGTCGTCGACGTGCCCGAGGCTGACGCCGTCATCCCGCGGCTGCAGAAGCTTGTCGCGTATTTTGAAGCCAACGGCTTTCACTTCCCGGTGAAGGTTGTCGGCGCGGGTGGCGTGGCATGGGCGAACCTTTACGCCGGCGGCCACTCGCAGGGAGCGGGCCAGGCGCTCTACCTCTCCAAGTATTTCGGCGCCGGCCACGTCTGCATGCTCGCGGGCATCTACGACGTGCCCGATGACGTGCCCGTCACGGGGACGGTCGCCGACTGGATCACCGAGACGCCGCCTGTCCCCGACCCCGCACGCATCCGCGCCGTAACGGCGACGGACGACCCCTCCTACAGCGATTTCGTTTACGCCTACGCGCAAATAGGCCTGACAGAGGGCGTGCAGTGGAAATCTTTCTATGCCGCGACGTACCACGATGCCGAAGGCACTGCGATCGGCGCGCACGAGGCGGCGGTCGACGATCCCGCTTTCGCGCCGCTGCGGCAGCGTGCCTGTTTCGAGACGGGCAGTTTCGAAGGGCTTTAGTGAGGGTGTGATGACGGTAGTCCTGACGGTACTCGGTACGATCCTCCTGCTCTGGGGCATTCTTTTTCTTGTGTGGCCCCGGCTGGTCTTCGCCCCCGTATACTACCCGAACCGCGACGCCTTTCACCTGCATCCGGAGCGGTTCCATGGGCTTGAACGGGTGCGCGGCGGCAACGTCGTGCTCGAAGGCGTCGTTTATGAGCCGGAGTCGCCCCGCTGTACCGTCTTTTATTTCGGCGGCAAGGAGCAGGACAGCGTCGCGCTGGTCGGCAAGCTCAGCGAGCGCTTTCCCGCCTGGCGCATCATCGCCTTCAACTACCGCGGCTACGGGCGCAGCGGCGGCAGACCCGGCGAACGGCTTCTGCTTGAAGACGCCGTGGCCCTGGTGGCGTACGCGCGGGAGCGTTTCGGCCCGCTGATGCTGATGGGCTACAGTCTCGGCAGCAGTGTGGCCGCCTATGCCGCCTCGCGTACCAGTGTGACGCAGCTCATTCTCGTCGCGCCTTTTTACGACGTTCCCTCCCTGGCGCGGCTCAGGATCCTCTATCTGCCCGCCTGGATGATGCGCTGCCGTTTCGAGACGGCCCGGTACCTCGGCGGCGTTTCGGCGCCGGTGAGCATCTTCGCCAGCCGGGACGACGAGATCGTGCCAATCGAACAGAGCCATGCGCTGAAGGCGAAAGCGCCGCGGTTAGCTGTCTATAAAGAATACAGCGGGTACAATCATGCAGAAATACTCGGCAGCGATCGTTTCATCGCCGACGTCTCAAAGGTGTGCTGATGGCCAAAAATGCAGTCATATTGCTTAATATGGGAGGCCCGAACGACCTCTACGAGGTCCAGACCTTCCTGCATAACATGTTCAACGACCCCAATATCCTGACGATGAAGAGCGGCCTGCTGCGGCGCTTCATCGCCAGCGTCATTACCTCGAACCGCACGAAAAGCGCGCAGGAGGTCTACCAGAAACTCGGCGGAAAGTCGCCGATCGCGGGCATCACCAAGAAACTCGTCGCGGCGCTGCAGGCGAAGCTGGGCGAAGAGGTTATCGTCGACTTTGCCATGCGCTATACGCCGCCCTTCGCGGATGTTTCCATCGCCCGCCTGAAAGCGGCGGGGGTGACGCATGTCTACCTGATCCCGCTCTACCCGCAGTACTCGACGACGACGACAAAGTCCTCTTTGGAAGATTATGAAGCGCGGATGCACGCCCTGGGGTTCAAGGCCCTGGTGACGGAGATCAAGCACTTTTACGCCAACGCGGCGTACAACGCGGTCATCATCGACCGTATCCGCGAGGCGATGGCCGGCGCGGACGCGGGGGCGTTCGAGCTGATCTTCTCCGCGCACGGGCTGCCGCAGAAGATCGTCGACAAGGGCGACCCCTATGAGCACCATGTCACCGAACACGTTGCGCTGCTGAAGCCGATGCTCGAAGCGGCGGGACTTGCCTTTGCCGACATCCATATCGCCTACCAGTCCAAGGTGGGGCCGATGAAGTGGCTGGAGCCCTCTTTGGAGCAGAAGCTCGAAAGCCTGGAGCGCAAGAAAGTTCTCGTCTTCCCGATCGCCTTTACGATCGACAACTCCGAGACCCTCTACGAACTCGATATGGAGTACCGCGAAGTCGCGGAGGAACTTGGGTTCGAGGATTACCGCGTAGCGGCCTGTCCGAACGACCATCCGCTGTTTGTAGAGGCGCTGGTATCGCTCTACGGCAAGATGCGCGCCTGAGCGTTGTAAAAGGGCAAAATACGATAGTGGGGAAGGCGCGCGGGCGCCTGGGGTAGCGCTTAGAGAGTCGTTTTGAAGCTGTCGATGGCTGCCATCGTTTTGTGCAGGGTAGAGGCAAAGGCGTCGGCGAGCTTAGTATACTCTTCGACACGGTTGATGAGTACCGCTTCGCGCAGGGTCTCCGCGGCTTCGGCGAGGGCGTCGGCGCCGATGTTGGATGCGACGCCTTTGACGTCGAGCATAAAGGCGACGAGCCTTGCGTCGTCATTGGCTCTGATATAGGTTCGGACCAGGTTGTCCGCCTCGTTGTAGGATGCGACGAACTCATCCAGGATCTCCGCATACATCACCTTGTCACCGGCGCAGATGTCCAGTCCGACGGAGGCATTGAAGACCCCATCGTATTCGTGGGTCTTCAGTTCCGGAAGCGTTTCATCCTCCGCTGTTTCGGCCGCTTCCGAAGCGAGGTTGAGGTACTGGTACATCACTTCGTACAGGGCATCGACCCGCAGCGGTTTGGCCAGCTGCTCCTCCATGCCGGCTTCGCGCATGTTGCGGATATCGTCCGCCCCGACGTCCCCGCTCAATGCGACAACCGGCACGGCGTCAAAACGGGGATCCTGACGAATGGCCCGTGTCGCTTCAAAACCATCCATGACCGGCATGTGCGCGTCCATCAGTACCATGTTGTAGCCGGGGTCCGCGTTGAGCATATCGAGGGCTTCCTGGCCGTTGTTGGCGATGACGATCTCCATCCCGCTCCCTTCGAGCAGGCGGGAGATTACCTTCTGGTTGATCAGATTGTCCTCGGCGATAAGCAGGCGGTTACCGGCGAATTCGGCCAGCCGCTCCTTGGTGACGGAGCCCAGGTCCGCCGGCAGGCCGCGTTTTTTGCGTGAAACGGCCTCCGCCGGAGCAGCGGCAGGTGCCGCCGGCGTTTCGGGAAGTTCCTCTGCCGTTTCCGGGATCGTCTCGGCCGGTGTCTCTTCCGGGGTTTCGAAGACGACCGGTTCCGGTTCGGCGGCCGGCTCCTCAAAGAACGGCGTCTCCTCTATCTCGACCGTCGGTTCGGGTTCGAAGTGCTCTTCAGAGGGCACACTTTCTACTGCTTCGGGCTCCTCAGGAGCCGTTTCCGCTTCAGGGGCATGTGCCGTGGTTGAAGAGGCGGCGAATTTTTCGGCAAGCTCTTCAAAGTCTTCCTTTTCATGTTGGGGGAAGAAATCGCTGGAAGTCCGTTTCCTGCGGGCGACGTAGAGCAGGATCAGCAGGGCGACGGCTGCGAGGAGGATGCTGTACAGCAGCATCGAAGAGGTACCGTCCAGAGGCGGTTCAGGCAGGTCGTTGCTGGCGGTGACTTCGGTGGAAGCGGCGGGGGCAGGGAGCTCGTCCACGGCTGCGGTTTCCGGGGTGACCTTTTCGGGCGCAGAAACGGGCGCGGGAACTTCGGCCGCTTCCGGCGCTGCGGCAAGGGGGGCTTCCTCGACGACAGCGTCCGTTTCATCGACGACGAAGACACCGTCTTCCTCCTGGACCGGTACCGGTGCCGCCGCTGTGTCGCTTGCGGCAGTAGTACGGCTGACATAATAGGCGTCGGGGACGATACCTTTGACGCGCTCCATGACGACGGGGAGATCGCCGGCATCCGCGAACCCTGTCAGTTCGGAACGGTAGAGCCCTTTCACCTGTTCGACGGTGAAGCTGAAGCGCTCTGCGGCAATGAGCGCAGCGACGGCCTCATCCTGCATGAGATGCTTCTTGACCTCTGCAATGCGTGACTGGGCGGCATCGGCGTTGCTGAAGGCACCGATGGAAATAGCCTGGTTGAGTGCGGCAAATGCTCCGGCGGCCAGGAACATAGCGGCAAGAAGAAGACGACGTAACTTAATCATGATCCATCCTAATGGCACAGGGGACGTGAGCCCCCCGGTAGATATTGTTACTATTGTAGCGTGTTAATTTTAATTGACAACTTTTTTCGTCACCTGTCCGAAAGGACGCAGCAGCAGGATGAGCTTCGGTAGCAGCATGAGGTCCGCGACGATCGCCATAAACATGACGAGCACGGTCAGAAGGCCGAAGTAGATGGTCGGGATAAAGACCGAAAGCACGAGGATGACGAAACCGATCATGATGGCCGCAGAGGTGTAGCTCATGGCGTAACCGATACTCTCGTGGGAACGGTGCATTGCCGCGACATAGTCGCCGTCGCGCGCAAGTTCGATCCGGAAACGGTGGATGTAGTGGATGGTGTCGTCGACCGCGATCCCGATGCTGATGGCGGCGATGGTGATGGTCATCATGTCCAGGGGGATATTGGACCATCCCATGACGCCAAAGACCGTCCCGACGGGAACGAGGTTCGCGATAATGGCGACGACGGCTGTGAGGAAGGAGCGGAAGAGGGCCCAGAACATCAAGAAGAGCAGAACGGCCATGACGCCGAGGGTGGCGATCTGCGACTCGAAGAGGCTCTGGAGCATATTATTGTACAGCACCATCAGGCCGGAGATGTGCAGATGTTCCGGGGGGATGCCGACCACGTTGATCAGCCCGTCATGCAGCTCTTTGAGAAGGTCGGCACGGCGCAGATCGGCATCGGAGTCGATGATGCGCAGGGCGAAACGGGCCTGGTCGTGCTCGATGCTGACGTAGGGTTTGAGAATGATATCGGCGAATTTCGCGGGCATCTCGTTATAGAGCAGCGCGAGCTCGAAGTTGTCGAGTTCACGGCCGTGGTTGAGGGTGCGGCCCACTTCGAGCATCGTCCCGAGCGAGAGGACCTTTCCGACATGAGGGACGCTTTCCAGCCACTCGTGGACACGGCGCACAACCTCCATCCGGTTCTCCGTAAACCAGTACTGGGCCCCTTTCGCCTCGGCATTGAACTCCTCGGCGAATTCGTCGAATTCGTCGAAACCGGCCGCACTGTCGGCAGCGGGTTCGGACGGGCTTTCGGCTGTAGGGGGCTGGGGGAGGTCGATGGTGATGTCCAGCGGCGTCGTCCCGCCGAGCTGGCGGTCGATGACGGACATTCCCTGGTAGATCTCCGTCGTGGGCTTGAAATAGTTGATAAAACTGTTCTCGACGACGAGCCGCTGCGCGCCGGTGACGGAGAAGGCGATCAGCAAGACGGTGGCCATAAGCGTCCATGCGCCGTGACGTTCGGTGAAGGTCGCCAGGATCTTGGTGACGGAGAACTCTTTGTCGAAGGTCGTTTTCGGCTGTTTGCGCTTGAGCAGCACGTTGACGGCCGGAAAGAGCAAGTAGGTGACAATCAGGGAGACGCTGATGCCGATACTCATCATCCAGCCCAGGGCGATGACCGGCTTGATCCCCGAGAGCATCAGCGACGCGAAGCCCGCGATCGTCGTGATGATGGCGAAGAAGGTCGGTTTGGACATGGAGAGGGTGCTCTCCAGTACCAGCTCTTTTTCGGAGGCTGCGGGGTTGGTCAGCGCGAGTTCGCGGTAGCGCACGATCAGGTGGATGATGATGGAGATCGTGATGATCAGCTGCAAGGAGATGAAATTGGACGAGATGACGGTGATCTCGAAACCAAGCATCCCCAGCAGCCCGACCGTAATGCCGATGGAAAGGGCGGAGATCAGCACCGGCAGGGCGACCCAGCGCTTCTGGCGGAAGACCGTCCAAAGCACGAGGATCAGCAGGGCCAGGACGGCCACGCCGTAGGTTTTGAGGTCGCGTTTGACGAAGGTGACCATGTCGTCGGCGATCATCGTCACGCCGCCGAGGAAGAGCTGCCCCGCCGCCTGATGGGTGCGCAGCGTATCGCGTACAGCGAGGATCATGCGGTGGTCGCGTTCGCGGGCAACGTCGCGGTACGCTTTGAAGACGGCCGTCGCGTCGGCAAGCTCGGTCCTGCCCTCTGCGGTGAGCGTGCCGTTGTCGTCGGCCGCGCGCAGGGCGTTGAGGCGGTCAAGCAGCTCGTAGTAGTGGTCGTCGCGGACGAGGTTGACCTGCAGAGCCGTCGTTTTGAGGTCCGGACTGACAAGGTTGGAGACGTAGAGGGGATTGTGTTTGAACTCTTCGCGGGCCAGGGTCAGGTTCGCGTCGCCCGCTTCGATGGAGGGGATCTTCTCCAGCAGCTCCTTGACGGGTTTCGGAGGACTCTCCAGGAGCGGGACGTTGAGAATGGAGTTGACGGAGTCGATCCCGTCGATCTTCAGCAGCGCCGCGCTGAGGGTCCGGATATTGTCGAGGGTCTGCGGGGCGAGGAGGTCGGCGTCGGGGGTGTAGGTGACGACGAGGAAGTCCTGGCCGCGGTAGCGTTTGGCGACGAGGCGGGTGTAGGCGAGGTCCTTGTCATTTTCAAGCAGCAGGGTCTCGGCGGAGGCGTCGACGCTGAGCTTCACCGCCTGGGTGCCCAGCAGCGCCGCTGTGAGCAGCACTAGGGCGATGACCGTGCGGGGGTACCGGAAAACGAAGCCGGTATAGAAGCGTTTAAGCATCAGGCTGTGGTTGACGCAGTTTGATGAGAAGCTGTTCTATCGAGCCCTTTTCGAGCTCGCCGGCGAACTGGCTGCGGTAGGACTGGATGATGCTCACGCCCAGCACGTCGACGTCGTAGATCAGCCACCCCTCTTTGGCATGGTAGAACTTGTAGAGCACCTCTTTCTTCTCGCCCTTTTCGACGATGTAGCTGTTGAGATAGATACGGTTCTTGACCTGCCGCGGCGCTTCAAGGGTGATGGCTTCGTCCTTGTAGAGGTCGAGTTTGCTCATATAGAAGTCCTTGATCCGGCGCTCGAACAAAACGACATACTCTTTGCGCTGGGGAGGGGTCGCCTCCTGCCAGCCGGTTTTGCCGAGACTGAGCTTCGCCATCAGCACAAAATCGAAATAGGGGTCCATCTCCTGCTCGATGGCCGCATTGCGGTCCGTTTTGCTTTTGTTGTGATCGTTGAGGATCTCCAGGACCGCATCGACCTTCTGGCGCATCACGCTGCCGATCTCGTTCGCTTCGAGCGCCGCGGCCGAGAGGGGCAGCAGCAGGGAAAGCAGGGCAAGATAGAACAGTTTTTTCATGACATTACTCCGATATCAGTTTGTTGCGGTTTTGCTCGTAGGCATCGCGCATAAATGGGTAGAAGTCCAGGGCCTCCTCGCGGATCTGCAGGTACTCCTTCCGGTAGAGGGAGAACTTGTTGAAGCGCTTGTAGCCTACCAATCCCCACCCTTCATACGTATCGCGGGGGATATTATACTTTCTTGGGTCAACATAATAGATTGGGTTGACATAGAAATCGATCAGATCCCCCGTGATGTCGCGCAGGTTGCTGGGGCCGAAAAAGGGCAGGACGATCGGGAAACCGTTCCCGACGCCGTAGTGCCCCAGGGTCTGCCCGAAATCCTCCACATGGGGCTCCACCCCTATTTGCATGGCGGTGTCGAACATCCCGGCGAACCCGAAAGTGGAGTTGATAATAAAGCGCCCCGTCTCGGTCAGCGCGTGGTCGAATTTGAGCTGGAGCAGGTTGTTGACAAGGCTGACGGGGTAGTAGAGGTTGTTGAAAATATTGTTGATCGAGACCCGGATCGGTTCGGGCAGGATAAAGTCATAGGCGCTGAACACGGGGTTGAGGATGTAATCGAAGAGGGTATTGTTAAAACCGGTCATCCAGCGGTTATACCCTTCAAAAGGGTCATAGGCCGGTTTGGCGTCGTCCGTAAACTCCTCCTCGAAACCGGCATCGTCGAAGCCGCTGTCGTCAAAAATCTCGTCTTCGGGACCGGAGAGGTGGGCGAGCGGACCGACTTTTTCCGTTTCAGAGGGTGCGGGCACGTCTCCCGACTGGGCGTGAAGCAGCGTAAACCCGAATGCGATTGTCAGAATGAGTCTCTTCATGAATGTCAGGATTGTACCAAAAATGTTTAAATATTTCACTGCAAATTGTCACAGGAAAATCACAATATGACGCATCTCATGGCGCTTTGCTATAATAGCGCGAAACTGCCTGCGGGGAAGAAAACCATGCGTATTGTGATCTTTGACATGGACGGAACGCTGATCGATTCGCAGCACGACATCACCTGCTCGATCAACCACGTCAGGGCGGCGAATCATGCCCTGCCGCCCATCGACAGCGGCACCGTCGTCGCATGGATCAACAGGCCCGTGCGCAATCTGCCCAAACTTTTTTACGGGACGGAGCATTACGAGACGCGCGACCGCGAGCTCTTCGAATCGCACTACCATGAGCAGTGCATCCAGAATCCCGTACTCTACCCGGGTATCCGCGAGACGGTCGAGACGCTTCACGCTGCGGGCGTCAGGCTTGCCGTTGCGACGAATGCCCCGAGCACCTTTGCCGCAAGGATGATCAGGCATCTCGGCATCGCGGACTATTTCGACCATATCATCGGCCCCGACATCGCCGGGGCGTCAAAGCCGGATCCGGCGATGCTCCGCCTGATCCTCGACGCCCTGGGGTTTCGGCCGCAGGAGCACCGGGCCTGGATGGTGGGCGACAACAGCAAAGATATCGACGCCGCGCGCCTGGCCGGCATTACGGGCATCTTCTCCACCTGGGGCTTCAGCGCCGAGGGGGAGGGCGATATCGTCATCGGGCACCCTGCCGCACTGCTGGACATTGTCTGAAATGAAGCTTCTGCTCTCCCTGCTGTGTCTGCTTGCGTCGTTGCAGGCGACGGAACGGACCCGTGTGATGATGGGGACCTTCGCCACCGTGTCGGTCCCGGACACCGCCGCAGGCTGCATCGACGGGGCCTTCGCCGCCATGACCTCGGTCGAGAAGGCGCTTTCGTCGTACGACCCCGCCGCGGAGGTCTACCGCCTCAATCATGCGGGGGCGCTGGCGATCTCGCCGACGCTCTATGACGCCCTGCAGAGCGCGGTGCGGTACTACGTGCAGAGCGACGGCTACTTCGACATCACCATCGGTGCCCTCAGCCGCGGGGCCTACCATTTCGGCGAAGCGGAAAGAGTGCCGGGCAGGGCGGAAATCGCCGGCCTCCCGATCGGCCTGAACCTGCTGGAATTCAATGCGACAGCCGCGCGGCTCGCACCCGGCGCGATGCTCGACTTCGGCGGCTTCGGCAAAGGGGTGGGTCTCGACGCTGCCGCCGCCGTGCTCCGTCACTGCGGGGTTACGGAGGGCACCGTGGCACTCAGCGGCGACATTCGCTGCCTCGGCCGCTGCCTCCTGGCGATCCAGGACCCCTTTTCGGAAGGGACCCTCATGACCTTCAAAAGTCTGGCCCCGCAAACGGGAATGAGTACGAGCGGCGACTACCGGCGGTTTGTCGGGGACAAAACCCATAACCACCTGATCGATCCGAAAACGCGGGCATCGGAGCGCGCATTTGCCTCGATCACCCTCGTCGGTACGGTACGCAGCAGCGATCTCGATGCCTGGACGACGGCGGCGGCCGTGATGCCGCCCCCAAAGGCCGTCGCGTTTTTGCGGACCCTGCCGGTGGGCTATGTACTCATCTACAGCGACGGCAGCATCGTCAAAAGCGCGAACCTTCCGCGCTACCTTGAAGTATGGGAGGGGAACCGTGAAGATGATTGAAAAGATGCTGCACCCGGAGGAGACGATCCTCGTTGCCGCCGAGATATCAAAGACGTTCTACAACGGCATCCTCTCCCTCTACGGACTGGGCGCCCTGCTGCTGTTTATCGGTTACGAGTACGAGATCGGGGTGATCGGCCTGGTGCTCATCATCCGCACCTTCTATATGCATCTGCAGGAGATCAGAGAGAAGAAGTATTACCACTGCGTGCTGACACCCGAACGCCTCATCATCCACAAGGGGTTCAAAAACCGGGAGATCATCCCGATCAACCTCGAGGAGATCCGGACGATCTATATCAAGCCCTACAGCGAACGGTTCAAAAACCATATTGATGTTGGAACGCTGGAGGTCCTGACGACCTCCGGGGGGCGCTATGTCATCAGCCATATCAAGGCCCCCTTTGCGTATCACCGTGCCATCATCGGGGATGTCGTTGCCGCGACAAGTTATGCCAAAAAGCGTAGTAGATCAACTGAAGCATGAGCAGCGTCCCCAGCAGGCTCAGCAGCAGGTATGACGCCAGTTTGACCCAGACCCAGAGGGTGGCTCCGGAGGCGATAAAGTAACCGCTGACGATGTCGAGGAGCGCTGCGGCAAAGAGCGCGAGCGCGAGCCGGATCGTACGCCGTTTGGCGGTAGCGGTCGCGAAAAGCAGGAAGTGCGACCCCACCATGATAAAAAGCCCCATGGCGCCCAGATGCGGCACGGCGGTCTCCAGCAGCCCGTAAGCACTTTTGCCCGGGAGCGTGTCGCTGCCGAGATAGTAGAGCTCGATGCCCTGGAAGGAGAAGCCGATTTTGCTCGCAAAGAGGGCGGCGGCCGATGCGAGCAGCAGCAGCCCGAAGAGGGCGAAATAGACGACGGCGAAACGGTAGGCGCGCTGCATCAGGGCTTCTTGAGGACGTTCAGGTAGAGCAGCGAGGCGGAGGCCATGAAAAGCGCTGTGCCGTGCCAGAGCCAGAAGGCGCCCAGCCAGGGCAGGAGATAGGCTCCGCCTTTGTAATAGGCGAGGGCAAAGAGGACGATGTCGGCGGCGGCGGCGATCATGGCGATATTGATCATGACCGCTGCGATGCGTTTGAACGGGCAGAGGCGCGCGTAGACGGCAGAGAGGGTCAGCAGGGTCATCATCATAAAGAAGATGTCGCTGTGCAGGAGTTCAAGCACGAAGTGCTCGCTGACGGGGTCGATGAACTCCGCTTCGTTACCGTAAAGGGTCGCAGAGAGGGTGTCACGGTCGAGTCCGATATGGTCGCGTTTGAGAAAGGCGTCTGCGACGAGAAAGGTACCTGCGAACAGGAGCAGTCCGTTGAGCAGCGGACGCATCAGCGCGTCGCTGCGCAGGTCTTTGACGAGAGTGAAGCGCATCAGTGTTTCCTGATCGCGGTTTCGAAGAGTGCCAGGGCGAGGCGGGCGCCGTCGGTGACGTTGCGCGCGCTGAGCGTCGCCCCGCTGACGGTGGGGATGTCTTTGCCGACACGCAGGGTCGCGTTGGCGTCCTTGCCCCGGAACTGTTCGAGGTAGGGGTGCTGCGGCATATACTCCGGCGGTTCGTTGAAGGCGATGATTTCGATGGCCCGGATCGTGCCCTCCGGCGTGATCATGTAGAGCACCGTGGCATCTTTCTGGCGGACCTGGCGCGTCACCAGGACACCGTATCCGACGGTCTTGCCGTCAAGGACGGCGGTATAGAAGCGGTAGATTTTCGTCTCGAGCTTGAGTTTGGCGCGTTTGGTGACGGCAGCGGCCTGCTTGCTGCTGAGCAGCGTGTTTTTCTTCGTCACTTCGCTCTGCGCCCCGAAGGCGTGCTGCATCGCATCAATCGGCGAGATCAGCGGGGCGGCTGCCGCGCCGACACTCAGTAAAATCAGGGTCACTATCAACTTTTTCAGCATGGATCTCTCTTCAAAACGGATTATCAAATCCCCGCGGCTGCGGGGACTTGAGGATCGGTTTTGTATAAAAATTATAACACACGGCGGCGGAGCGGGAAGGAGAAGGAACGCCCGCCGGGCGCGTGCGGGAGGCGTCTTAGAAGACGAAGCCCATCCCGAGGCTGAAGACGTTGTAGTCTTCAAGCGCGCTGTCGTGGAAGTCGGTCATGACGTAGTCCGCCTTCAGGACGACCTGTTCGTGGGGGAAGAAGTTCATGCCCACGGTCGTGTTGGTCTGCTCGAGGTCCGGGCGGGTACCGCCGGCGACGGAGGAGACGGGGTCATAGCTCTCATACTGTGCGAAGATCGGCAGGCGGTAGCGTGTCGGCAGTGTCGCCAGCAGGTCATACTCCGCGTTGACGTAGTACCCCTCCGCACCGTCCGCCGCTTCGGCGAAGATCTTCTCGGCATCGGAGACGGTCATGGCCGTATAGAGCCCTTTGAGCTTGAAGCCCGCTTTTTCGTACTGGCCGTAGAAGTCGTACATAAAGGCGTTTACACCGCTCGGGCGCCCCTGTGTCGCGGCGCCGTAATAGGCGGAGGTCCCCAGGAGCAGGCCGCTGATGCCGCGGTAGTCGAGGCGTCCGACGAAGCCGACGCGCTGCATCGGGCCGTTCTCTTCCGAGCCGATACGGCCGCTGCGGATCCATTTCTTGTTGACGGAACCGGGCATGTTGTTGTCGTTGTTGAGCGCCAGGGCATTGATGATCCCGGCCGTGTAGCTAAGACCGATGTCGCTGAAACTGCCGTAGGCGAGAATCCCGGTCTCGTGCCAGGTCGAAGGGATCAGGTATTTTTCGACGTCCGGGCGCTGCACCGTGTTGAAGAGCGTCGGCTCGTGGCGCTTGTTGATCAGTCCCATCGGCACCAGGAGATTACCGACTTGGAGGTTGAAGGCCTCATGCAGCAGGAAATCGATGTACATAAATTCAATGGCAACCTCTTCGCCGCCGTGTTCGAATTCCAGTTCGGTATTGAGGACGATGTTATCGCTGAACTTGTACCCGATATAGGGCACGAAACGGTAGACGTCCGTATAGGCATCCCCGGCAGCGCCGTCGCTGTCCGGAGAAGACCAGTACATTTCACCGTAGCCGCCGATGGAGAGCGGGGACTTGGAGTAGTAGACCTTTGAGGCTGCAGGGCCCATACCGTTGACAGAGGCGTTTGCATCGACCGTCGTATAGTTGAATCCCGTTTTCAGGTCCGACGTTTCGTCGATCAGGGCATCCGTTTTTTCCTGCAGTTCGGCGATCTGGGCTTTCAGATCGCTCAGTTCGTCCGCGCAGAGTGTCGTACCGGCCAGTAGGGCGGCTCCCAGTGAAAGTGCAATGTGCTTCATCACCTATCCTTTTGTTGTGTTTTCTGTTTTTACGATTTCAAGAATCATTCCCAAAATTATGGGTGAAGTATAGGGAATGTCGCCCAAAAAAGTCAATAGATATGACAATCATTATCAAAAATGAAGGAGAAAGGACATTTTTGTCACGTATGGTAACTTTTTGAGAGTGAGTATCAATTAACGGGAGGGACGCCGGAGGTGACTTCCTGGGGCTCTTTTCCTTTATCGGCATCGTCGTCGGCGCCGCTGTCCAGTTTTTTGAGATAGTGCAGGGGGAAGTCGAGGGTGCGCTTGAGGATATTGAAGGGGCTGACGATGATGTCTTTGGCGATCGTGTTCTCCACCTTGGGATCGTTCAGCGGACCGTTGATGTTCAGTGTCGTCAGGACGGATTTGTCGTCGCCGACAAGAATATAGCCGACCAGCGGAATCTTGCGGATGTTCTCCGCGGCCCGCGTCTTGACGGTAAGCTGCATCTTGATGCGGTCTTTGTTGTAGTCGATGGTCCCCTGGCCGGCGAAATCAAGCTCTTTGCTGTCTATTTTGATGTTGGATGCCGTCAGCACCCCCTTGTGATAAGCGAGTTCGGTATACGCGGATTGCACTTTGATCCCTTTGGTCTCATAGGAGGGCAGCGAGAAGGTGACCAGGGCGGGGACGGTATTGATAAACGCGAACAGATTGTTGAAGAGCACATAATCGTAGACGGTCGTATCGTTGATCTTTGCCAGCCCTTTAAAATCGTCTTTTTCTCCGATCATGTAAAAGTCCAGCGTCCCGCCCTTGACTTTTGAGAGGTTGAAGAAATGGTTCATAAAGTCGTCATCGAGTCGGTAGCCGAAGAGGTAGAAGGTCTCTCCTTTGACATCGAGCTTGGCGCCGCCGCCCCCTTTATAGAGCTGCCCGAGAATGCGGTTGGGACTGTAGTCTATGGTAATGCGGTCGGCTTTGGCCTGACGCTTGCCCGGGAAAAGAATGGCGGTATCGTTCGCATCGATGGAGACCGACGTATTCGATTCGCTCGCATTGCTGTCCGCATCGAAATGGTGATCGCGGTAGAAGCGGGTCAGTTCGGGCTGGCTGAAGTCAACCCCGTTCGTCCTGATGCGGATCGTGTCGCCGCTGTGGACTTTGATGCGGTCGTTGATTGAACACTCCAGGGTGCCGTTTTGTTCGATACTCCCCTGAAAACGGTAGGTGTTGACCGGTGTGCCGTTGACGGCGGTCAATGCGTAGGGATAATCGACGATCCCGTTAAAGGCGACGGGATAGTTCCCGTTTTCCGACCAGACGGAGATGGTGCTCTCGGTAAGGTTGTAATCGCGCAGCAGCGGGGAGTGTTTCGTCAGGGCGTCCAGGGAGAAGAAGTGCAGCCGCCATCCCCTGCCCAGCGTGGAGTAGACCATATTGATCGAAGGGATGACGATATCGTATTCGTCGTCGATGGGGACGATATAGACGCTGAACCGATCCATATTCTGGAACAGCCTGCCGAGCCCCTCGTCCTCGAGGCGGAAGTTGGTGACATTGAGCTCGGTGGCCATCGTCGCCGGTTCAAAGACGCCTTCGACGGAGCCGGTCAGCTGGTGCTCGATCGAAACGACGGCGGGGGAGAGGCGGAAAATGCCGTTATGCTTCGAAACGGTAAAGGGTGAGACGGAGAGGGGTGTTTTGTCCATGGACCAGTGTGTGGTGGCGTTGCTGACGACAGAGAGGTTTTCGTCGGCCCGAATATTGAAGAGGGTGTGCGCCTGGCCGGTGGCGAAGGTGCCGGCATGCAGTGACGTCAGGTCCAGCAGCAGGCTGGCGGCGGGGTGGGCAAGGGTGATTTCGCCCTCCACGGTGGCCCGCGCCGTCTGGTCGAGCGCGAGAACGGTTTTGGGGACGTTCAAACGCGCTTTTTTGAGGTCAAAGGGGGCCGTAAAGGCATCACACGTGAGGTTGTGCTCCATATAGTGCCACTGGGAAGCGTCAAACCGTATGGTGTCGCCGCCCCGGTCCAGGCGGTATTCGAAATGCAGCGGGACGGACACCGGAGAGAGGGTGATGGGCGCACTGCCGACGGGGTAGCGCACGTTGCCGAGATTGAAACGGATTGTCCCGCGATGTTTGGTCGGGTTGAATGCACCGGTGACGCTGCCCGTGACGTTGCCATCAAAGAGCGAAGCTTCCACGGAGCGCAGGGTCACATCCGAATCTTTTAGATCGACGGCGCCACGGGAGACGTCGATGGAGAGTCCGGAGAGGTCGATACGGCTTTTTGCCGTTTTGAAGGAGCCTTTGGCGGTTGTCTGCGTATGGGCGAGGTTGACGGTCAGACTCAGGTTGGTGTCGGTCAGGCCGCGGGTCTGGGTAAAGGGGAGGTCGACACCGTATGAAGCGGTCAGACGCTGCAGCGGCGGCGTAAAGCGTGCGGAGGTCAGGATGGAAAGCTTCAGCAGCGGCTCTTTGCCGCTGAAATCGATGGCAAGATGGGTGTCGCCGCCCGGTTCCCCGTAAAAAGTGGCATTGTGCGGCAGGATCTTCAGGACCTTTTGCTCAAAAAGGACGGTTACTTCCTCCGCCAGGGCCGGTTCAAACGCCCCGGGATCATTGGCAAAACGGTAGCGGGCGTTATGGAAGGTGAGTTGGCCGAAAAGATTGTCGAAGGCTTTCGCCGGTGCGGCGAAGGGGAGGGTCGTCTGCAGGGTGTCCAGCATCACCGGTCCCCCCTGGGCCCGTGCGACGATCCACGGCTCGACCTTGTCCGAGAGGTGCAGGGGTTTCACGATCGGCGCGACGCTCGCAAAGGGTTCGGTCGAGAAGGTGTTCAGCGTGACGGCGTCGCGGGTGGCGTGCACGCCCAGGCGCAGGTGGATATCCTCGGCGACATCGATGCTGCCGCCCAGGTAGAGTTCGCTCAGTTTGGGCTGCAGAACGCCTTCGAAACGGAAGGTGCCGCCAAACGTGCTGCTGTCGCCGTACAGTTCCAGTTTGTAGGCGTCCGCGTTATGCACCGGCAGAAGGGTGATGGAGATGTGCCCCTGGGCGCGGGAGGCGACGTGCAGGTTACTGCGGCGGCGCGGGTCGAAGAAGAGCGATGCGTTAAGATCGTTTCCGAGCCGGATGCGGTCGATGCGGAGGCTGCCGATCCAGCGGTCGTCCAGGTGCTGCAGCGCCGCGGAGACGCGCTGTTGGAGGCTAAGGAGGTCGGTGGGTTCCTGGGGAGCATCGGAGGGGGCGAGGGCGATCGTGCCGATCTCGACCTGAAGTGCATCGTCCCACTTCAGGTATAATTTCTCCGCATAAAGGCGGCCGAGTTTGAGCTTGCCCAGATGGACACCGCTTGAGAGGGTAAGGTAGAGGACAGTGATGAGGGCCAGACAGAGAACAATGACCGCGACGATCATAAAATGGGTATGTGCAATCGCTCTGTTGATGGCGTTGTCGTTCATCTATTACCTGAATATGGGGCTCACGACATCGAAGGTGCTTTATATTCCCCAGGGATCAATTCGCAAGATTATAACACACCTTGAGCACGCCAACCCTCAGCTTAACCGCCTGGACGCCTTTTTGCTGCGTTTCGTCGGCCGGCCGCAGCACGGCTGGATCGACCTGGGAAGCACGGCCATGACCCACGGTGATTTCCTCTACCGAATTACGACCTCCAAAGCGGCGATGAAACCGGTCACCCTGGTCCCCGGGGAGACGACCCAGGTCTTCTTCACGCAGCTCGCCGAGAGCCACGGGCTTGACCCGGCGCGGCTGATGGAAGTGTTCCGGGAACAGAGCCCCTATGAGGAGGGGGCGTTCGTCCCCGATACCTATCAGCTTCCCATCGGCATTACCGAATCCGACGCGGTGCAGATGCTGCTGCGTTACGCCGAGGCGAAACAGCGGGCCTGGTCGGAGAAGATCTTCGGCCTCTACAACGAACGCAAATGGTACCACTATATAATCATCGCCTCGGTGATCCAGAAAGAGGCGGCGGACAATGCGGAGATGCCGCTGGTCTCCTCCGTCATCGCCAACCGTCTCGCCAAGGGGATGAAGCTGCAGATGGACGGGACGCTCAACTACGGTCCGTACTCCCACGAAAAGATCACCGCCGCACGCATCCGATCGGACAAGAGCGGCTACAACACCTATCTGCATGGCGGTCTGCCGGCCGCGCCGGTCTGCAACGTCGGCTTCGATGCGATCCGTGCGGCGATCTTTCCGGCCAAAACGGAATACCTCTATTTTACGAAAGGCGCCGACGGAAAGCACCGCTTTGCGCGTTACTATTCTACACACTTACGCAATATTAACCGTGTTACTAAATGATACACCAATTTAAATATTCTCCCCCGTTCATTCTTGATTTGGCATGAAAGACGATTGAAGTGATATGATGACCGTGTAATTTTCAATCGGCGGTTCTAAATTATATTTAGTAATGCCGATCAACTTCACACTTCGAGGATATAGAATGTCTAAAATCATCTGGTCGAAAATTGACGAAGCTCCGGCTTTGGCTACATACTCGTTCTTTCCGATTGCTTCCAAATTCTGCGCTGAGGGCGGCGTTGAACTGGAACAAAGCGATATCTCACTTGCCGGTCGTGTCCTTGCCGCGATGGGTAAAGGTGAAGATGAACTCTCAAAACTGGGCGAGCTTGTTCTGAAGCCTGAAGGTAACATTATTAAGCTGCCGAACATCTCTGCATCCGTTGGTCAGCTCAAAGACTGTATCGCCGAGCTCCAGGAACAGGGTTACGATATCCCGAACTACCCTGAAAATCCGGCGAACGAAGAAGAGAAAGCGCTCCAGGCGACGTACAGCACCTGCCTCGGTTCCGCGGTAAACCCGGTTCTTCGCGAAGGCAACTCCGACCGCCGTGCGGCGAAAGCCGTCAAGAACTATGCGCAGAAGAACCCGCACCGCCTCAAAGCGTACTCCGATAACTCAAAATCCTATGTCGCGCACATGAACGGCAACGGTGACTTCTACGGCAACGAGAAGTCCATCACAATGGAAAAAGGCCAGAAAGTCACGATCGCCCTCAACGGCAACGAACTCAAAACAATCGATGCGCTTGACGGCGAAGTGCTCGACGGTACTTTCATGTCCGTCAAAGCACTCCGCGCGTTCTACAAGCAGACGATCGAGGACGCGAAAGCGAAAGGCGTCATCTGGTCGGTCCACCTCAAAGCGACGATGATGAAGATCTCCGACCCGATCATGTTCGGTCACGGTTTCGAAATCTTCTTCGAAGACGTCTTCGCGAAATACGCGGACACCTTCAAAGAGGTCGGCGTCAACCCGAACCTCGGTATGTCCGACCTTGAGAAGAAGATCAAGGGTCACGCGAAAGAGGCGGAAATCAAAGCGGCATTCCAGGCGGTTGTCGAAGCGGACAGCCCGAAAATCGCGATGGTCGACTCTGACAAGGGTACGACGAACTTCAACGCGCCGAACGATATCATCATCGATGCCTCTATGCCGGTTGTCGTCCGTGAAGGCGGCAAGCAGTGGGATCGTAACGGTGACGCGCTCGAGTGTGTCGCGGTTATCCCGGACTCCACGTACGGTATGTTCCACGAAGAGATGGTCGCTGACTGTGTCAAAAACGGACAGTACGACGTCACGACAATGGGAACGATGCAGAACGTCGGCCTGATGGCACAGAAGGCGGAAGAGTACGGCTCCCACCCGACAACGTTCGAGCTCGCGGAAGCGGGTACGGTCACGGTCACGGCGGAAGACGGCACGCTTCTGATGAGCTTTGAGTGTGAAGCGGGCGACATCTGGCGTATGTCCCGCGCGAAAGACATCCCGATCAAAGACTGGATCCGCCTCGCGTTCGAACGCGGTCAGATCGAGCAGATCCCGGTCGTTTTCTGGCTGGACGAAAACCGTGCGCACGATGCGCAGATGATCGCCAAAGTCAAAAAATATATGCCGGAGTTCAATACGGACGGTCTGGAGATTCACTTTATGGACATCGCCGCTGCGACACGCTTCACGAACGAGCGTATCCGTGCGGGTAAAGACACGATCGCCGTTACCGGTAACGTTCTGCGTGACCACCTCACCGACATGTACCCGATCCTCGAGCTCGGTACGTCGGCGAAAATGCTCTCCATCGTTCCGCTGCTCGCGGGCGGCGGGCTGTTCGAGACCGGTGCGGGCGGTTCGGCGCCGAAGCACGTCGACCAGTTCCTGGCAGAGGGTCACCTCCGTTGGGACTCCCTGGGTGAATTCCTCGCCCTGGCCGAGTCTCTGCGCATGATCGAGCAGAAGTACCCGAACGCCAAACTGGCTGAAGTGACTGCTGCCCTTGACGTTGCGAACCAGGAGTACCTTGACAACAACAAGGCTCCTGGCCGTAAAGCGGGCGAGCCGGACAACAAAGCGTCCCACTTCTATGTCGCCCAGTACTGGGCAACGGCGCTGGCGGATTCTGCAGACAAAGAGCTGCAGGCAAAATTCACGCCGGTCGCGAAAGCGCTCAAAGAGAACGAAGCGAAGATCATGGAAGAGCTGATGGCTGCGGAAGGCAAAGCACAGGATATCGGCGGGTACTACCACCCGGACGATGCGAAAGCGGAAGCGGCAATGCGCCCGTCTGCCACGCTCAACGCGATTATCGACGCGCTCTAAGTCGACATTTTGTGTTCCGTTTCGGAACACGGTAGAAAGGTGAGTGTTACCTTTCTACCATTCTATTGGGTTCACGAAGTGGACTTAACCTTATTTTACTTATAATGTACAATCTTCTGCCATGTATGCATAATGGTGTGTGTTCGCACATATTGCTTATGTGTATATCGGTGCAGAAGAGCCACTAAAATCGAAAAGGACTTCAACAATGAATCAGGGTAAACGTGTTGGAATCGTCGGCGCCGGAAACGTAGGTGCCACTGTCGCGTATTCACTGGCAATGCTCGGGTCATGCCATGAGATCATTCTCCGCGACAATAAAATCGAAGTCGCAAAGGGCAAGGCCCTCGATATGTCACAGGCGGCGGCAGCGGTCCGCAGCCACACGGTCGTCAGCGTTGCCGAGAGCATGGAAGAGCTCACGGACTGCGACGTCGTCGTTGTCACTGCCGGAAGCCCGCGTCTGCCGGGTATGAGCCGCGATGACCTGCTGATGATCAACGCCAAAATCACCAAAGAGGTCGTGCGCGGCATTGCAAAATACTCTCCGAACGCGATTATCATTATGGTCTCCAACCCGCTGGACGCGATGACTTATGTCGCGCTCAAAGAGAGCGGCTTCGACCGCAGCCGCGTCCTGGGCATGGCCGGGATCCTCGACAGCTCCCGCATGGCGGCGTTCATCCAGGAGAAACTGGGCTACGGCGGCGGACAGATCCGCGCTTCCGTCATGGGCGGCCACGGTGACGATATGGTACCGCTTCCGCGCTACTCCACCGTTGCGGGCGTCCCGCTCTTCGACCTCCTCACCGAGGATGAAATCGACGAGATCGTCGACCGTACCCGCCACGGCGGCGCCGAGATCGTCGGCTACCTCAAGACCGGTTCGGCGTACTACGCCCCGGCGAAATCCACGGCTATCATGGTCGAAGCGATCCTGAAAGACACGAAACAGATCCACCCGTGCGCCGTCTACCTTGAGGGCGAGTACGGCTACGATGACGTCGTCTCCGGCGTCCCGGTCATGATCGGCGCCAACGGCGCGGAAAAGATCATCGAAGTAACGCTCAACGAGAAAGAGAAAGAGATGTTCGCGCGTTCGTGCAGCTCTGTTCAGACCCTGATCGACACCCTGAACGAAAACAAATTCTTTGAGGAGGCCTAATTTGGACTACAGAATCGAAAAGGATACGATGGGGGAGATGCAGGTCCCCAAAGATGCGTACTGGGCTGCCCAGACGCAGCGCTCTATCCAGAATTTCCGCATCGGCGAAGAGACGATGCCCTACGAGATCACCCGCGCGTTTTCCTATCTGAAAAAAGCGGTTGCCCTGGTCAACAAAGACCTGGGCAAGCTTGATGCGAAAAAAGCGGATGCGATTGCCCAGGCGGCGGACGAGATGCTCGCGGGCAAGCTTGACGGCAACTACCCGCTCGTCGTATGGCAGACCGGTTCGGGCACACAGTCGAACATGAACAACAACGAAGTGCTCGCCAACCGTGCGACGGAGATCCTCGGCGGTGACTTCCGCACGGAGAAGCTCGTCCACCCGAACGACGACGTCAACAAGTCCCAGAGCTCTAACGACACCTACCCGACGGCCCTGCATGTCGCGTCCGTTATCGCCGTCGAAGAGCGTCTGCTCCCGGCGATCGCCAAACTCAAGGCGACGCTCCAGGCGAAAAGCGAAGAGTTCGCGCACATCGTCAAGATCGGCCGTACGCACCTGCAAGATGCGACGCCGCTCACCCTCGGTCAGGAGATCAGCGGCTGGGTCGAGATGCTTGCCAAGTCCGAAAAAATGGCAAAGGACTCCCTTGACGCTGTCCGCGAGCTTGCCCTCGGCGGTACGGCGGTCGGTACGGGCCTCAACGCCCACCCGGAGCTGGGTGCACGTGTTGCAGCGAAACTGACGGAACTGACGGGGCACGACTTCGTGACGGCACCGAACAAATTCCACGCGCTGACGTCCCACGACGCCCTCGTCTTTGCCCACGGTGCGCTCAAAGCGCTGGCGGCAGATATGATGAAGATTGCCAACGACGTCCGCTGGCTGGCTTCCGGCCCGCGCTGCGGCATCGGCGAGATCTCGATCCCGGAAAACGAGCCGGGCTCCTCGATCATGCCGGGTAAAGTCAACCCGACGCAGAGCGAAGCGGTGACGATGGTCGCCTGCCAGGTGATGGGGAACGACGCGACAATCGGTTTCGCGGCGTCCCAGGGGAACTTCGAGCTGAACGTGTTCAAGCCGGTGATCGCCTATAACTTCCTGCAGTCCGTCCGCCTGCTTGCCGACAGCATCGTCTCTTTCAATGACAATGCCGCCGTCGGCATCAAAGCAAACGAAGAGAACATCGAGCACTTCCTGAACGATTCTCTGATGCTCGTCACGGCGCTCAACCCGCATATCGGTTACGAGAATGCGGCCAAGATCGCGAAGACGGCGCACAAGAACGGCACGACCCTCAAGGAAGAAGCGGTCAATCTCGGCCTGCTGAGTGCCGAAGAGTTCGATAAATACGTGGTTCCAGGCGACATGATCGCCCCGAAAGCGTAACCCAATAAAGGAGGAGAAGAAAATATGAATATCCATGAATATCAGGCGAAGCAGATTTTTGCCAAATACGGCGTACCGACCCCGCGCGGGATTGTTGCCAACACGGCCGATCAGGCGGTGAGAAACGCTGCAGAACTGGGCGGTGACGTCTGGGTCGTCAAAGCACAGATCCACGCAGGGGGCCGCGGCCTCGGCGGCGGTGTCAAACTGGCACGCTCCCTGGATGAAGTTGGTGAACTGGCGACGCAGATCCTCGGTATGACACTGGTGACACACCAGACGGGTCCGGAAGGCAAACTGGTTCAGAAGGTCTATATCGAAGAGGGTGCGGACATCAAAGACGAACTCTACCTCGGCGTGGTCCTTGACCGTGCGAGAGAGATGCCTGTTATCATGGCCTCCACCGAAGGTGGTATGGAGATCGAGAAGGTCGCCGAAGAGACGCCGGAGAAGATCGTCAAAGTGGCGATCGACCCGACGATCGGTTTCCAGGGCTTCCACGGCCGCGAACTCGCTTTCGGCCTCGGACTGCCGAAAGAGGAGCAGGGCAAATTCATCAAATTTGCAGCAGCGCTCTACAACGTCTATATGGAAAACGATGCGGAGATGATCGAGATCAACCCGTTGATCAAGACGGGTGCGGGCGATTTCCTCGCACTTGACGGCAAGATGGGCTTTGACGATTCCGCACTGGGACGCCACCCGGACATTGAAGACATGCGCGACATCTCCGAAGAGGACGCGGACGAGCGCGAAGCCAGCCGTTTCGGCCTCTCCTATGTCTCCCTCGACGGCGAGATCGGCTGTATGGTCAACGGCGCGGGCCTCGCGATGGGGACGATGGATACCATCAACTACATGGGCGGTACCCCGGCGAACTTCCTCGACGTCGGCGGTAAAGCGAACGCGGAAACGGTGGCAAAGGGCTTTGAGATCATCCTCAAAAACCCCAACGTCAAAGCGATCTTCGTCAATATCTTTGGCGGTATCGTCCGCTGTGACCGTATTGCCAACGGGATCCTCGAAGCGACGAAACTGGTCGACGTCCACGTGCCGGTCATCGTCCGCCTCGACGGTACGAACGCCCCGGAAGCGGCTGAGATCCTCAGAAACGCCAACATCGCGAACGTCATCGCGGCGGAAGACCTTGCAGACGGTGCAGCCAAAGCCGTCGCAGCAGCGAAAGGAGAGTAATTAATGTCAATTCTTGTAAACAAAGATACCAAAGTTATCGTTCAGGGTTTCACAGGGAAAGAGGGTACTTTCCATGCTGAGCAGTGTATCGCCTACGGTACGCAGATCGTCGGCGGCGTGACGCCGAACAAAGGCGGCCAGGAGCACCTGGGCAAACCGGTGTTCAACACCGTCAAAGAAGCGGTAGATACAACGGCCGCCACGGTTTCCATGATCTTCGTTCCGCCGGCATTCGTCGGTGACGCGGTGATGGAAGCGGCGGATGCGGGTATCGAACTGGCGGTCATCATTACTGAAGGCGCGCCGGTCCGCGATATGATGTACGCGAAAATGTACGCTTCGAAAAAGGGTATGAAGACAATCGGGCCGAACTGCCCGGGCATCATCACTGCCGAAGAGTGTAAGATCGGGATCATGCCGGGCATGATCTTCAAAAAAGGGAATGTCGGTCTGATCTCCAAGTCTGGTACGCTGACATACGAAGGTGCGAACCAGGTTGTCAGAGAGGGCTTCGGCATCACGACGGCCGTCGGTATCGGCGGTGACCCGATCATCGGTCTTTCTTACAAGCAGCTGCTCCCGCTCTTCGAAGCGGACCCGGAAACGGAAGCGATCGTCATGATCGGTGAGATCGGCGGAGACTTGGAAATCCAGGCAGCTGCATTTATTAAGGAAAATATCACCAAACCGGTTGTAGCTTTTATCGCGGGCCAGACAGCGCCGAAGGGCAAACGTATGGGCCATGCCGGTGCGATCGTCTCCGGCGCTGCCGGTACGGCGGCCGAGAAAATGGCAGCCCTCGAAGCGGCAGGCGTCAAAGTCGTCGTTTCGCCGGCAGAGATCGGCAAAGCGGTCGCAGAGGTTCTTTCCAAATAATGAAAGAGAGTGTCGCCGTCGCCAATGTCCGCTGCAGCGGCTGCGCAGCGACGATCACGCAGGCACTCGAAGCCGAAGGGTTTACATCCGTAGCGGTCGATTTGACGTGTGAGCCTCGTATCGTAACAGTAGATGTTGCGGACGACGCGCGATCAGCACTATTCAAAACGATTTTACGAAGGCTGGGTTATCCTCTTGCAGAAGAGCAGGTCAGCGGTCTGGACGCAGCGGGACTGAAAGCGAAGAGCTTCGTCTCCTGTGCCATCGGAAAGTTTTCAACCAAAAGTGAAGAGTAGGGATTCTCATAAAGGGTTTTTCGGAGCCTTTTATGAGATCCCTTATCTCGCAAATAAATGGAGGAGTATTAATGTTTCAGACTGAAAATCCGGGTGATGCCCCTGTCTGGGTCAACACCAACAACTGTAAAGCATGTGATATCTGTGTTTCCGTCTGCCCTTCGGGCGTTCTGGGGATGCGTTATGAACCGACATCTACACTGGGTGCGATGATCTCCATCGACCACCCGGAGTCATGTATCGGCTGTAACGAGTGCGAACTCACATGTCCGGACTTTGCGATTTATGTTGCAGATAAGAAAGAGTACAAATTTGCGAAGCTGACAGACGAAGCAAAAGCTCGCCAGGCGGCGATCGTTGCTAACAACTATATGTCACTTGAGCAGTAAGGAGCAGGAATGTCAAGAATTGTAATTTCAACAGGTAACGAGCTGGCTGCCAAAGCGGCCGTTGATGCCGGCGCGCGTTTCTTCGGCGGTTATCCGATTACACCGTCGTCGGAAGTTATGCATGAGTCATCTGACCTGCTGCCGGCTGTCGGCGGTGTGGCAATCCAGATGGAAGACGAGATCGGCGGTATCTCCGCAGCCCTCGGTGCTTCCATGACAGGTACGAAGTCGTTTACGGCGACTTCCGGCCCGGGGATCTCCCTCAAAGCAGAGCAGATCGGTCTCGGTTTCATCGCCGAGATCCCGCTCGTTATCATCAACGTTATGCGCGGCGGTCCGTCCACGGGGCTTCCGACACGTGTTTCCCAGGCGGATATCGGCCAGGCTAAGTACCCGACACACGGTGACTATGCCTCTATTACGCTTTGTGCAGGTTCCCTGACAGAGTGTTATACGCAGACGGTCCGCGCCTTCAACCTCGCGGAAAAATATATGACGCCAGTCTTCATGCTCCTGGATGAGACGATCGGTCACATGCACGGTAAAGCGGAGCTTCCGGACCTCGAAGAGATCCAGGCGAGCATCGTCGACCGTGCGAAATTCGACGGTGCGCCGGAAGACTACCGTCCGTATGACGTTCCGATGAACGAGCCGGCGGTCCTCAACCCGATGTTCGAAGGGTACCGCTACCACGTCACAGGTCTGCACCACGGTCCGACCGGCTTCCCGACGGAAGACGCGGAACAGTGCGAATTCAACATCGAACGTCTTACCGGCAAGATCAACACGGTCGCTGCCGAAAATGATGGCCTTGATGACCTCCCTGATTACGAAGAGGTCCTGATGGACGACGCGGAAGTATGTATTATCGCATACGGTTCCATCGCGCTGGGTGCCTTCGAAGCGGTTCAGAAACTGCGCGCAGAAGGGATCAAAGCCGGTCTCTTCCGCCCGATCATGATGTGGCCGAGCCCGGAAGCCGAGATCCGCAAGATCGGTGAACGCTTCGGCGACAAGATCATGGTAACCGAGCTGAACATGGGTCAGTACTCTACGGAAATCGAACGTATCGTTCGCCGTAACGACTTCACTCGCCTGCTCAAAGCAAACGGCCGTCCTATCGCGCCGGCTGAGATGGTCGCAAAAGTTAAGGAGATGATGTAATGGCTTTTAACTACGACAAATACCTTCGTGTAGACAAGATGCCGACACTCTGGTGTTGGGGCTGCGGTGACGGTGTCATCCTCAAAGCGACGATCCGTGCGATCGAGAAGATGGGTTGGGACATGGACAAAGTCTGTGTTGTTTCCGGTATCGGTTGTTCCGGACGTTTCAGCTCTTACATTAACTGTAATACGATCCACACGACACACGGCCGTACCGTTGCGTACGCCACCGGCGTGAAGCTTGCGAAACCGGAAGCAAACGTGATCGTTGTTGCCGGTGACGGTGACGGA
This sequence comes from Thiomicrolovo immobilis, assembly GCF_039645955.1. Lineage (GTDB taxonomy): Bacteria > Campylobacterota > Campylobacteria > Campylobacterales > Sulfurimonadaceae > Thiomicrolovo > Thiomicrolovo diazotrophicus. Next base: position 1,260,789 of record NZ_CP147916.1, on the reverse strand, counting down.
CTGGCGATCGGTGGTAACCACACGATCCACGGTTGCCGCCGTAACATCGACCTGAACTTTATCCTGATCAACAACTTCATCTATGGTCTGACCAACTCCCAGACATCCCCGACGACACCGCAGGGGATGTGGACGGTTAGCCAGAAGAACGGTAACATCGACCCGACCTTCGACGCCTGTGCACTCGCGATCGGTGCCGGTGCCTCTTTCGTTGCGCGTGAGACGATGCTTGACCCGAAAAAACTCGAGAAGATCCTTGTCAAAGGCTTCAGCCACAAAGGTTTCTCATTCTTCGACATTATGTCCAACTGCCATATCAACCTTGGCCGTAAAAACAAAATGGCGAATGCAATGCAAAACCTCGAGTGGATCGACAGCATCACCATGCCGCTGCGCAAATGGGAAGCCCTCTCCGACGAAGAGAAGAAAAACGTTTTCCCGACGGGCGTCCTCAAAGAAGTTGATGACCCTGAGTACTGTGAATCTTACGATCAGATCAAAGCGGCAGCACAGGGCAAACGCGCGAAACTGACGCAAGACGACTTCGAGAAAAAGATCTAAGGAGGCATGAAATGAGAAATACATTACGTTTTACCGGTGTAGGCGGGCAGGGGGTTCTCCTCGCCGGCGAGATCATGGCGGCCTGTAAGATCAAACTTGGCGGTTTCGGTCTGAAAACGGCGACCTATACGTCGCAGGTCCGTGGCGGCCCGACCGTTGTCGACATTACGCTTGACGACGATGAAATCCGCTATCCGTACGCGAACGAAGGTGAGATCGACTTCATGCTTTCCGTTGCGGACGTCAGCTACCAGTCTTTCAAAAAGGGTGTAAAGCCGGGCGGCGTCATCGTTGTCGACCCGAACCTGGTGCACCCGACAGACGAAGACCGTCAAACATGGAAGATCGTTGAGATCCCCATTATCACGATCGCAAAGGAAGAGGTCGGTAACGTCATTACGCAATCTGTCGTAGCGATGGCGATTGCGAACCAGATCACAAGCGTTCTCGAACCGGAAGCCCTCAAAGAGGTCATGCTCTCCAAGGTACCGAAAAAAGTACACGAAGCAAACCTCAAAGCCTGGGAACTCGGCGTCAAGTACGCTATCGAATCCGGCGTCACTCTGGCGGCGTAAGTAAAAGGGCGGCATTATGCCGCTTTTTTTTGAACCTTTTTCTAATATTATATAATATGTTATATAGTCAATCATGCGTGTTAAGAGAATAGGACGACGTTGATAGGGAATGCGCACCATTGGCATCTCCCCAAATGTATACAAATAAGAGCAGGGCGGAATGACGGCAGTTTGAGACCCAATGACATATTATATAATATATTAAATACTCAGCGCTTCTTCCATATGCTATAATATCACCGGTACAACGTGCGATAGCTTGATTTTCAAGAGGAAAGTCCGGGCTGCCGTAAGACAGGGCTCCATCTAACGGATGGCCGGCGCAAGCCGAGGGACAGTGCAACAGAGAGCAGACCGCCGCGCAAGCGGTAAGGGTGAAACGGTGGGGTAAGAGCCCACCAGTTCCGCCAGCAATGGCGGAAGCTATGTAAACCCAGCCTGGCAGCAAGAAACAGATGGTAAGCGTCTTACAATGCTTTTGTTTCGCTGGAGGCATCCGGTAACGGATGCAGTAGATAAATTATCGTATCAACAGAACCCGGCTTACCGTTGTACCGCTTTCCTTTTTCCTTACCGCTTTTACTTCCCCATATCCCGTTTATTCGCAGATCGACGACCAGAAGAGGTCAAGCTGTTTTTCAAATGCCGTCGAGAGGGCGGTTGTCGGGGCACCGTCCGCTTTAAGCAGGCTCACCTGCAGCCTCAGATAGAAGAGCTGGCCCAAAAAGGCGTTGGCAAGCGTCATAGGGTCATTGGAGCGAATGAGGCCTTCTTGCATCATAATGAAAAAACCCGATGAAAGCAGCTTGACGTTCGCCTCATGAAACTCCTGTCTGAAACCGCTGCGAAGCACATCGTTCTGCATCAGTTCGATGAGCATGAAACGGAAGAGTTTTTCGTACTTCTTGTCGAAGGTCATCAGCTTAAATTCGGTCATAAATTTATGTAAAAACGACTTGCCTTTTTTGGCATTCTGCTGCACGAAATCATCCGTTTTCTGATGAGCAAAAGGGGAGGCAAAAACCCTGCCGGCTACCGCAAGAAAGATCGCCTCTTTATTGGCGTAATGGTTGTAGAGGGCACTCTCCCTGATCCCGACTTTCGCGGCGATTTTACGCACGGAAGCACCTTTGTACCCATACTCGGCAAAGAGATCCATCGCCGCTTCCTCAATCAGCTTCTTTGTATCCCCACCCTTTTTAAACTCCCTGTTTTCGGGCATTTACGACTCCTTATTAACGATTGTTCATGTTTTGGAAAGTGTATATGAACATTCGTTAATTTATTCTTAATCTAAAGTGAACAGTTGTTCTTTTACTCGAGCAGGTAAATTAACATACGTTCATTTAATGTGTCTAGGAGTTACCCCGATTCGCTATAATCATCAGCATGAAAAACAGCAGGAGAGATAAGGTGATATATTTATATATGAAGCACGGGCCGAGACT